>JBIQLG010000022.1:0-2277 GCA_044464485.1 Agreia sp. | reverse complement strand
ACCGGCTTCAATCGCGACAGAGACTCCATCGTCGTGTCCGCGCGATTGTGCTCGTCGCGCTCGAAAACCGCTGTTCCCTTGCGTGTCCGGATCTCGACCGGTGCGATCTCGCGGCTGAACCTGCCTGCGGCCTGTGCTTTGCTGAACCGGGTCTGCGATCGAAGTGCCCAACGGTCCTGCTCGTCTCGCGACACCTTCAACGCAGCAACCAGGTCCTCGGTAACCCATCCGGAGTGCTCACCGGAAAATGCGTCGTTCAGTCCGTCGCGCAGCATGCTGTCGTGGATCTGCGCGTCGCCCATTCGGTAGCCCCACCGGCCCCCACTCATCAGGTAGGGCGACTGATCCATGTTCTCCATGCCGCCAGCGATCGCAGACTTCACGAAGCCCAGCATCACTTCCTGCGCTGCCGTTGCAATCGCTTGCGCGCCGGATCCACAGACCCGATTCACGGTCATTGCAGGAACGGAAGCGGGAATACCAGCCGCGATTGCCGCCTGGCGCGCGGGATTCATCTTCGATCCGGCCTGCACGACCTGACCCATCACGACGGTATCGATCCCGGCACCGTCGAGCTGTGCGCGCTCGAGTGTGGCCCGAATGGCCGCGGTTCCGAGCTCGGTGGCCGGGATCTCCTTCAACGTTCCGCCATAGGTGCCGATCGCGGTTCGCACCGCTGCGCACAGCATTACGTGTGGTACGGACATGACAACTCCAGTTGCGCACTTAAACGGTCTCGCCGCACGGGTTTATAGCGCCGTGCTCGTGCTGAATGCCCTCCGGGCGCGGAAACGCGGCCGAAGGGCCTAACCGGTGTGGCTCAGGAATCGCGACCGTGCTGCGGGCCGTACATGCGATGCACCGCATCGCGCTCGGCATCGCTTATCTCCGTGACGCCCCGCTGGACCTGCTCGCGGCTGAGCTTCGAAGGCGAAACCTTCGTCGGGGCCGAAAACTCGTACGAGTCGGCGATGGCGCCCGCATCTTGCGCGGCCTTCAGTTCGGCGACGACTTCGGCACGGCTCTTCGTGCTCTGCGTCGGGTGCGTTTCCCAGCCGATTTCGTTGTTCACGAACGTGGTGCCATTGCTTGCGAAGGCGGGGGCGCTCAACGACAACGCAAACGTGGCGAGAATTACGGCTTTCGAGGTCATCTTCAATACTCCTTGTCGAGGGGTGGTTTGTTCGCAGCACTTTGGCTGCTCGAAACGCGCGGTGCGCATCACGATGAAAAGTGTAGGGACCCGCCCCCGACAGGAAACTGACTCTTCGATTACATTGCGTTCATCCTCAGTCTCGCGACCGGCAACCCGGTCGCGAAACGATCCAGCGGTGACCGGAACGTTACGTCTCTGTAATGCGGTCGCCACCTTCTTGACGGGTTACCGTCTGCACAATGTTGCGTTCGAGCGCACGTTGCTCCGCGGCAGTCGTTGCGTCATGTCCACCTCCAGGGGATCGCTCCACTCTCCCGTATGAAGAGAAATTCCTTTTTGCGTTCCAGTTCTGCGCTTGCATTGCCGATCGCTTCACGCCGCCGTTTCGTGCAAGGCCTTGCGGCGGGTGGGGTCCTCCTCGGTGCCGCAGCTTCGCTCGCCGACCGGGCATGGTCGCGAAGCGGCGATGCCGCCACGGGCTCCGCGCCCGTGCTACGCGGGACCGAGTTCGATCTCGTCATCGCCGAATCGCCGGTGAACTTCACCGGCACTGCGCGCGTCGCGACGACGATCAACGGTTCGATTCCGGCGCCGACCTTGTATTGGCGCGAGGGCGACACGGTCACGATCCGCGTGACCAACCGACTTGCCGAAGCCACCTCGATTCACTGGCACGGAATCCTGCTGCCCTTCCAGATGGACGGAGTGCCGGGCATCAGCTTTCCGGGTATCGCGCCCGGCGAGACCTTCACGTATCGGTTCCGCGTCCAGCAAAGCGGCACCTACTGGTATCACTCGCATTCCGGCATGCAGGAGCAGACCGGCATGTACGGCGCCATCGTCATCGAGCCAGCGGATGGCGAGCGGATCCGCGCGAGCCGTGACTACGTGGTGCAGCTGTCGGACTGGACCGACGAGGATCCGATGCGCGTGCTCGCGAAACTCAAGGTCCAGAGCGACGTCTACAATTTCAACCAGCCCACGGTCGTCGATTTCCTTCGCGACGTATCCCACGAGGGCATGCGTGCAGCGCTCGACAAGCGGCGGATGTGGAACCAGATGCGGATGAATCCGACCGATCTGGCCGACCTCTCCACCTACGCGCTTACCTACCTGATGAA
>JBIQLG010000021.1:0-3042 GCA_044464485.1 Agreia sp. | reverse complement strand
CCTTGCTGCTGTGGCAACCTTCCGTCCCCCTGGACGAGCACGGCAGGGCGGTGAAATGCCCCTGCCGGGCGCGTCCAGCGGCGTAAGGGACCGCTGCGCGGATAGAAGTCAGCCCGTCAACTGAATGAGCATCGCCCCAAGCCGATGCTGCCTCTACCTGTGACCTACGAGTCACTGCACATCACAAAGAGATTCGCGCAGAATCAGTTCGTCGCCCCTTGTTCCACGCCTTGACAATCTCCGTGTAGCAAACTCCGATCCGGCCACCGGTGCCAGAGTGCGACGTGCCGCCATGCGTACTCAACGCGTGCACGTTGGCTTTCCACTTCCACGCGGGCTCGCGACCGATCTTCTTGGCGAGCTCCGTGTCGCTTGACACCTGGTCACCGTGACGGCCGAGGAAGCGGCCGAGCCCGCCAAGAAGCATGCCGTCCCACGTTTCCGACGTGCGCCCCCATGCCTTCTCCGCCACATCCAAGGTGCGCGCCAGCACGTCCGGCCCGAATTCCTCGGTGATACGGAGCACTCCGTTGACAGCCCCCACAAAATTGGTTGAGCTCTTGCCCACCGCAAGACCGCGTGACTTCAATACCTTCTCGGTATCGACGAACAACGGAATTCCGCCTGTCACGCCGATCCGGTACTCATCGATCGCGTTGGGCTTGGATGATTCCCTGTTCTTGATCAAGAACAAGATCGCTTCTTCCACCTGCGTGAGATTGTGGTGAACTTCGCACGGCACCCTGTCAACTCCGACAATTTGGCATGCACGGCGGCGGTGCTGTCCGTCCACAAGAAAGTATCTGCCGTCATCTCGCTTGGAAACGATGAGTGTCCCAATCGCTTCGCGGACAAAATCCTTCGCAATCATCTGGGCACGACGCTCGTTGATAGTCCGCTGGGCATCCTCGTCGATCTCGATCTCATCGACGTCGAGATACACGCCGTACTCAACCTTGTGCTCGGGCAGCTCGTACTTAGAGAATGTCTCATTTGGCGAGTTTCTTGAAGCAGGTCAACGCTGCGGCGAGTTGGAGGAAAGCAGCGAAGTGCTCGCCGTGGCGCTCGTAGCGGATGGTCAGTCGGCGGTAGCCGGTGAGCCAGGCCAAGGTGCGTTCGATCTTCCACCGGTAACGGCCGAGGCGCTCGCTGCTGTCGACGCCGCGGCGGGCGATCCGCGGAACGATGCCCCGGGCCCGCAGCCACCGGCGGTGCACGGGATAGTCGTAACCCTTGTCCGCCCGCAACCGGCCGGGTCGGCGGCGCCGCGGACCGCGAGGTGAGCGCACCGCCGGAATCGCAGCGACCATGGGTTGCAGCATGACACTGTCGTGGGTGTTCGCCGAGGTCACCGCCGTGACGAGGGGAATGCCGTCGGCGTCGGAGAGGATGTGGATCTTCGAGCCGTTCTTGCCTCGATCGACCGGGCTGGGACCGGTCAGAGAGCCCCCCTTTTCGCCCGCACGTGCGCGGCGTCGAGGATCGCGGCGGACCAGTCCAGGTCCCCACCGGCACCGAGCCGATCGAGGACCCGGCGGTGCAGCTCGTCGAACACCCCGGCCCGAACCCAGGTGGTGAAGCGGCGGTGTGCGGTCGGAACGCTGACCCCGAACGACGGTGGCAGGTGCCGCCAGGCACAGCCGCTGGTGAGCACGTAGACGATCGCGGTGAACACCGCCCGATCATCGAGTGCCGCCCGGCCGCCGCCTTGGGGCCGCGCCCGGAATCCGGGCAGCAACGGTTCGACGATCTCCCACAACGCATCCGGTACCAGCCGGGAAGACAACGCATCGACCACGACGGTGCATTATGCCGCACAAACGATCTAGGCCATAAGAGACATGCTCTTATAACGGTTGGTCATCATGATCCTTCGTTGGCTCGCGGGTCGTCAACGTTCACGCGTGAGGTGAGGTATGTGAGCGGAACACCGTTCATCTGGGGAGCAGGGGCGATCCAGCTCGTCGATCATGTCGCTCAGAACATGGGTATCGTTACCGCCCACTCCGTCCAGAATTGACGGCGGCAGTCGTCTCCCAGTGATTCCTGAGCCTCTGTGGAAGATTGGGAGGTGGGCTAGAGCGCTGAAAGTGTAGAAAGGCCGTGGGGACCCTCAGGCTCAGCCGGACAACGATGGTCGATCACCAAGTCGCATTCTGAGTTCATGTGCTCGCGTGGAGCTGGATGATTCGGCGATCCTCCGGTGAAGCACTTCGGTCGCTTCGTAACGCCAGTTTGCATCCGTTAGCCGATACGCCACCGATTCCGAGAGACCGGCGCGGAAATCCTCCCGTGCCGCCAGCGCGCTCAAGACTTGGTGTCCGGCTTCGACTGCGTCGACTCCGTCGGGGACGTCAAGGGTCCACCAGCCACTTCTTCGCAATGCGACCCAGGGGTCTGCAGGATTCGGAGCAGACTTTGCTACGGCGAACGGCGCCAGTAGTTCCGCCAGTTCCTTCCGAACGTCGGAGAAGTGAACGAGCCCGGGATAGTTGTCGGCTCGCTCAACCGCCCAGAGCAACAGAACAAACTTGTATGCAGCACTTCGGCCACTCATCTTGAACACCTGAGTGGTCTCGAGATCCCACAAGAGCCCACCGCGGGCATGCTTGTCCCCGTGGTCGACCACGAAACCCAGGTCGGTGAGGCAATCGGAGACGGTTGCGAGTCCTCCCGAGAATTCCGAGCTGTCGCAGAAATGCCCTGTCGCATACCCGTGGGCGACCCCAGCGATTGCTTTCGAGTCGTAGAAGCGTCCGCGATAGACCAATCGGAAGTTTCGTGCTTCAGAGTAGCCTCGCCTGCGCAGAAACTCCTCTTGACCGAGTGCGTCGAACTCTTCGATCGTGGAAAGAACCGACGGTCGGGTAATTGCAGACAGCTCCACTTTTGCAGCCACGGCGATGATCTTAGTGTCCGCATGCAACGAGTCGAGTGGGAGTCTCACTACAGCAATCTTGAGCCTCGCTTACAATTCCCGCCATGGCTCGCATCCCCTCCATCGCCGCAGGCACGCAGAGGGTCCAGGCGCACCCGACCGAG
>JBIQLG010000020.1:0-3762 GCA_044464485.1 Agreia sp. | reverse complement strand
CTAAAGATGATGCGTTAGCTGCAGTATGGGGCGGACTGGTATTCGGCGCCGGCGGGGGAGGACTCGAAGCCGGTATCAAATCGATTGACTCGATTTTCGAACTCGGCCAACCCAAGCTCATTTCTTTGGACGAGCTGGATGACGACGCGCTCACGGTAGTGACGACGGGTGTCGGTGCGCCGGGAGCGGTCAAGAAGCGATCCGTTTTTCCTCGTGACACCGAACAGGCCGTGCGAATGATCCGCGATCGCCTGAAGTCCGGTGCTCTGGGCTACAAGTCCGACATCGTGGGAACGATTGTCGGTCACCCGGGCGCGTGGATGGTGCGTTCCTGGCTTCATTCGGTGCTCGATGAGTCGCAGTACGTCGTCGACTGCGCCACGAACGGGCGCGGCCATCCCTCGGTTCGCATGGGGAGCATGGGTATCACGGACGACGTGACTCACCGCATCCTGCTTTCCGCGGTCGGAGGTCTCGATGACGTCGATGGCCGAATTGAAATGTTGATTGAAAGTCCGCTCGCTTTGGGCTCCGACATTATTCGCCGAGCAGCTGCTCTTCTTGGCGGTGGTATCTCCGCTGCCCGAGGTCCCTTCTCTGTCGGCTTCCTCAAGGAGGCGGGAGCAGTGGGATCCATTTCCGCGAGCATCGACCTCGGAAAGGCAATGCTCGACGCGGAAGGCAAGTCGGCAAGCGCACGCATCGATGCCGCGACCAAGGCGCTTCGCGGAGAAGTCTCCGTTGTGGGTAAAGTCACGTCGAACTCGATCAAGCTGGACGGCGCTTACGATGTCGGCAACATCACCCTGGATGCCGGCGGCAAGTCAACGGTGGATATTGGTGTCGTCAATGAATATCTCACGCTGGACATTGACGGGAAGCGGGTGTCGACGTTCCCGGATCTGATCGTGCTATTCTCGACCGCCGACGCCAGCCCCGTGGGTGCGACTCCCGCCGCGGTCGGCGAGGAGGTCGCGGTCGTGACGGTTCCGAGAGATCGAATCCCGGTCGGTCAAGGCGTCTATGAGCGCGCCGCCTACCCGGGCGTCGAGAAGCTGCTCGACAAAGACATCGCGGGATACCTCTAGGCAATGCGAACGGTCTACTCATGAGCAATCAGAAACCCGCCGACATGTTGCGTTCCGACGGTGCACGAGTGTCCAGTGACCTGGAAGCTCTGTCAAAGCTGAGGGACGATCAGGCGCCGGGATGGACGCGGCAGGTGTTCAGCGAGCCTTATAAGGAAGGTCGCGAACACGTCAGCAATCTCATGAAGAGCGCGGGACTGGAGACCCACATCGACGCGGCGGCGAATGTCGTCGGGCGCCTGCCGGGCAAGAATCCGTCTCTGCCTCCGCTCCTGACGGGCTCGCATACGGATACCGTCCACGGTGGCGGCCGCTTCGACGGGATGGTGGGCGTGGTCGGAGCCGTCGAGCTGGCCAGGGTCCTGCGCGATAAGTCGATGCAGCTCGAACGCGATCTGCTCGTCATCGATTTCATGGGTGAGGAAGCCAACCCGTTTGGGCTTTCCTGCCTCGGATCCCGGTCGATCAGCGGCCAGCTTCTGCCGGAGCACTTCGATAGAACGGATGGCGAAGGCGGCAAGACTCTCGGCGAGACCTCGCTGGCGTTCGGTCTCGACCCCTCGGAGATACTGAAGAACGCGTGGAAGCCGAATTCGCTGCACGGCTATCTCGAGCTGCACATCGAACAGGGTCCGCTGCTGGAGCGTTCGGGATCGAAGATCGGCGTTGTGACCGCCATCGCGGGGATCGAGCGATTGCTCGCGCAGTTCGACGGCCGCGCCGACCACTCGGGGACGATGCCCATGACGGACCGCAAGGACGCCCTTATCGCGGCCGCGGAAGCGATTCTCACGATCGAGCGGGAGGCGTGCGGCGCGCCGATTCACGGAGTCTCAACAACTGGACGCATCGAGTCCTCCCCCGGCTCGTTCAATATTGTTCCGGATCAGGCCAAGATTTGGGCAGAAGTGCGAAGCGTCGATGCCTCGTGGCTTTCCGGTGTTCGCGGCCGAATCGCGACCAAGATCGCGGACGAGGCGGCTGCCCGCGGCGTGGAAGTCATGCTCGAATGGCTCAACGACCAACCACCGGTGGAGACGTTCAAGTCAGTGCAGAACGTCGTTGCCTCTACGTCGGAATCCCTCGGACTCTCCTGGGAAGCGGTGCCTTCCGGCGCGGGGCACGACGCGGCGCACATGACGCACCTCGGTCCGTTGGGCATGCTGTTCATCCCCTCGGTGGGCGGTCGCAGCCACGTCCCTGAGGAGTTCACCGAGCTCGGCGACATCACCGCCGGGATCGATGTACTGATCAACTCGATCGTTCAGATGGATCGGGGTGAGCACTTCTAGCGTGTGCCGAACACCCTCAAAGCACAACTGAATAGCACGTCAAATTCCCAATCAGAGTAGAGCAATCAAAGGAAGAAACCATGAAGAGAAAGATGGCAGCACTGTCGCTGGCAATCGGTGCAAGTCTCGTACTTGCAGGATGTAACTCAACTGCGGAACCTCCACCCCCCTCGCACGAAAGCACGCTGCATTTTAGCGACGAGGATGTCAAGGCGCTCGGCGGGCAGGAGAACGTCGACTACATGACCGACCTGTACGACAAGGCGATCGCAGCCGGTCAGACGACGATAACGGTGTACGGAATCACTGCGACGTCGTCGGCGTCGCTGTACGCAGCCTTCTCCGAGCGGTTCCCGGGGATCAAGGTCGATCACGTCACGATCTATGCGCAAGAGCTCCAGAACCGTATCGCGAGCGAGCAGGCCACCGGACAGTACGTCGCAGACAACGTGAGCATCAGCGGTGCGGATGCCGTCTTCGCGGTGAAGAACAAATTCATCGCGAAGCAGGATCCGCCACTTGGCAAGGATCTCCCGAAGCAGTACAAGCCGGACGGCAACACGCTCTTCGGGGCCAACACGTATCTCTACACCGTGTCCTACAACACGGATATGGTGTCGGACAGCGAGGCACCCAAGACTTTTGAAGACCTTCTCGACCCCAAGTGGGCGGGCAAGATCGGTGTCAGTGACACCTTGACCGGAGTCTTCGGAACGACGCTGGGCGCATTCGACGCCGACGTCATCGACAAGGCCTGGGTGCAGAAGTTCGCGGACACCAAGCCGCTTGTCGTTCCGTCTGAACGTGACTTGTTCACCGCGGTTTCGACGGGCCAGGTTCCGATCGGCTTGAACAACTACATCCGCGGAGACGCGTTCCTCAAAAAGGACAACCTTCCGGTGAAGTTCGTCGCCGACTTCAAGGATGGAATCGGTGATGGCGTCTACTACCGGGGAACCGTCGTGAACGCGCCACACCCCCTCGCGTCGGATCTTCTCGTCGCGTGGTGGCTGACACCGGAAGCGATGGACCTGTTGTCGATTCAAGGTCAGGCCGGGCTCATGCCCGGTGCGCCGCCGATCGTCGGTCAACCGCCGTTGGCCGACATCAAGATCAATCCGACACCCAGTCTGAAGGACTACGCCGAGAAGACGAATGCCTTCAAGGAAATCTGGGACAAAGCGTTCGGCAAGTAGCAACTGATGCGGGGCGCGCCTTTGAATGCATCCGTGCGTTCGAAGGCGCGCTTCCGTCACTGCATCTTACGATTTCGATCGATCAGCGCCGAGCACCGGCGTGCTGTTGGACCAAGTAGAAAGCACGGAAGTCATGTCTGAGGGTAAGTACAAGGTCACCACGGGCGGCGAGTTGCGCTGTAAGGG
>JBIQLG010000019.1:0-13225 GCA_044464485.1 Agreia sp. | reverse complement strand
CTGTCTTTCTATGCCCCGTCGCGCGCGCCGCGTCCTGGCGAAGTGCACGGCGTCAATTACTACTTTGTCAGCGATGACGAATTTGACGAACTCGAGTCGTCCGGCGCTTTGCTCGAGAGCGCCACGGTTCACAATGCCTACCGTTACGGCACGCCGCGTGCACCCATAGAAGCGGCACTGTCGCAAGGAAGGAGCGTGCTCCTGGAGATCGACCTGCAGGGCGCACGCGCCGTCCGCAGGGCGATGCCGGAAGCAAAGCTGGTCTTTTTGCTGCCGCCGAGTTGGAATGAGCTTGTGCGCAGGCTCATCGGACGCGGCACTGAAGACGCCGCGGAGCAAGCGCGCCGCCTTGAGACGGCCAAGACGGAACTGGCGGCCCAGGACGAGTTTGATTTCCGCGTCATCAACGCGGACGTCAGCCAGGCGGCTCGCGAGGTCGTAGACTTGATGTCTCTAGCTGACGACAACAAGGAGTCCTGACATGGTTGACCGCGCCAAGGGCATTATCGACCCGCCCATTGACGAGTTGCTCACCAAAGTTGACTCGAAGTACGCGCTCGTGATTTTCGCATCCAAGCGCGCGCGCCAAATCAACGATTACTACGCAGACCTCCATGAGGGAAGCATGTACAACAACGTCGGCCCGCTCGTGGACTCTTCCGTCGATGACAAGCCGCTCTCCGTTGCCATGCGAGAAATCAACGAGGGCAAACTACTTATCAAGCCGCTCTCAGAGTAGTTTTTACGACCGTAGTCCCGACCCGTTTCAGGAGCGGAGGCGAAGTGAACGTCGTCGTCGGCGTGACAGGCGGAATCGCCGCGTACAAGGCGGTGGGCGTCATCCGCGCCCTCGTCCTTGCCGGTCACGATGTGCACGTCATCGCGACGGAAAGTGCGCTCAGGTTCGTGGGGCGGCCCACGCTCGAGGCGATTAGTCGCAATACCGTGCATCACGATCTTTTCGAAGGCGTCGCGCAGGTGCGACATGTGGCGATCGGTCAGGCCGCGGATGTCATAGTCGTAGCGCCCGCGACGGCGAACACTGTCGCGCGATTGGCCGCGGGCATTGCGGACGATCTGCTGGGCACGACAATCCTTGCCAGCACGGCTCCGCTCATCGTCGCGCCGGCCATGCACACGGAAATGTGGCACAACGCAGCGACTGTGCACAATATCGAGACCCTCCGTGCTCGTGGCGTCACGATCGTCGGTCCCGGCTCCGGTGCGCTGACCGGAGAAGATGTCGGCCCAGGCCGAATGTCGGAACCCGAGGAAATCGTGGATGCCGTGATCGCCGCATCCGCCACGAAGGATCTCCTCGGAAAGTCTGTACTGGTGACGGCGGGAGGCACGCGGGAACCTATCGACCCCGTGCGTTTTCTCGGAAATCGATCGAGTGGAATACAAGGGGTGGCTCTTGCGACCAGTGCCGCTGCGCGCGGCGCTTCTGTGGTCCTGATCGGCGCGAATCTCGACGTTGCCGTGCCCGGCGGCATTACGTGTATTCGGGTGGGGTCGGCACAGGAATTATGTGATGCGACTCTTGAAGAAGCATCGTCGGCCGATGTCATCATCATGGCGGCGGCCGTCGCGGACTATCGACCAGAGTCCGTCGCGGAAGACAAAATCGCCAAGGAAACCCAGGGCGACGAATTGACCATTCGGCTGGTGAAAAATCCCGACATTCTGGCGACGCTCGTGGAGCGGAGGTCCAGTGGGCAGCTCATTGCCGGCTTTGCTGCGGAGACCGAATCCGATCATGCCAAGCTCCATGATCGCGCGCGCAGAAAGCTGGCGAGGAAGGGCTGCGACTTTCTGATCGTCAACTCGGTGGGATGGACTCAGGGCTTCGGTACCGATGACAACACCGTCACGGTCTTGAACAGGGTCGGCGATATAGTGTTGGAGGCGTCGGGATCCAAGCTGTCGGTGGCGGGCCGTATTCTCGACGTGCTGCACTGACCTCCACCTGATTGGCGCACCGTGGGTAATTCTCTTCGTCTGTTTACGAGCGAATCCGTGACCGAAGGGCATCCAGACAAGATCTGCGATCAGGTTTCGGACGGTATTCTCGACGCCCTTCTCAGCGTCGACCGAGCGAGTCGCGTCGCCGTGGAGACTCTCGTCACGACCGGACTGGTGCACATTGCCGGCGAAGTCACCTGCTCTGGCTACGTTGAGATTCCTCAACTGGTTCGAGAGATCATCACGGGGATCGGTTACACCTCCTCCGCGGTGGGTTTCGACGGTGCCTCCTGCGGTGTCGCAGTGTCGATCGGCAACCAGTCGCCGGATATCGCTGCGGGCGTCGATACCGCGCTGGAGTCTCGGATCGGTGCGAAAGATCCGCTCGACCGGCAGGGCGCGGGAGACCAGGGCACCATGTTCGGCTATGCCACGCGCGAGACACCCGTGCTCATGCCCTTGCCCATTTGGCTGGCGCATCGAATGGCGCAGCAACTGGCGACAGTGCGCAAAGAAGGTGTGCTTGACTATCTCAGACCGGATGGGAAGACGCAGGTCACCATCGGCTACGAGGGCGATGTTCCCCGCACGGTCGACACCGTGGTGCTCTCAACCCAGCACGATCCATCCGTTGGCCAGCCGGACCTCGCGGCCGATATGAAGGAGTTTGTCATCGGGCCCGTGCTGGCGGGCGCGCACCTGGACTTCTCCGATGCGAAGGTTTTGGTTAACCCGTCGGGTCGCTTTGAAATCGGCGGGCCGCAGGGAGACGCCGGGCTCACCGGTCGCAAGGTGATTGTCGACACGTACGGTGGATGGAGCAGACACGGCGGCGGGGCGTTCAGCGGCAAGGATCCGTCCAAAGTGGACCGTTCAGGGGCATACGCAATGCGCTGGGTGGCAAAGAATGCTGTCGCGGCCGGCCTCGCCGACCGGCTGGAAGTGCAGGTCGCCTACGCGATAGGTAGGGCCGCACCGGTTGGCTTGTATGTCGAATCGTTCGGTACCGCGCGCGTCGATGAGGCTGCAATCCACCGTGCCATTGTGGAGGTATTCGACCTGCGCCCCGCAGCGATCATCAGGGATCTCGACTTGCTCCGCCCGATTTATCAGCAAACGGCAACATACGGGCATTTTGGTCGCGAACTTCCTGATTTCACCTGGGAACGTCTCGACCGAGTTGACGACTTGCGTGCCGCCGCCGGGTTGTAGCCGTGTCTGAGGCATCCATCGCGCGGGTGCTCATCGACTCTCCGCTTCCGCAGCTCGACCGCTTGTTCGACTACCGCATCCCGGTTCACCTCCTCGGCGGGGTCGCTCCCGGTTGTCGGGTGCGAGTTCCGTTCCGCAGCGCCGGGCGGATCGCCGACGGCTTCGTCATTGATGTCGTCGCAACCGTGGACTATCCGGGAGCACTCAGCGAGATTGACGCACTGGTGTCTTCCGTGCCCGTTCTCGCGCCCGAGGTGTACTCGCTCGCAAGGAAGGCTGCGGATCGAGCAGCGGGCAATGCAAGCGACATTCTCCGAATCGCCGTTCCGCGGCGCCAGGTTCGCGTCGAAAAGGCCTGGAGGTCTGCGCCTGCGCGCGCGGCCTCGATTCCCTGGGAATCCTTCGAGTCCGTCCTCGACTACGAGGTCGACCGCATAGACCAGGTGATACGGTCCGGCGGTCGATCGGCAATGGATGCGGTCCCGCGGCTGGTCCGGGCCGGCCCGGGCGGCTCGGGAGAGTGGATTGGCCACTGGGCGCACACCATGGCGCTCGTGGCAGCGCGTGCACTTGCGTCTGGTTCCGTCATCCTGATCGTTCCGGATTACCGCGATCAGGCTCAGGTCGAGCTCGCGCTAGGCGGCCTCGTCCCGCAAGATCGGATCGTTCGCGTCGACACTCGTCAGCCAAACCCAGACCGCTATCGCGCGCACCTTTCGTTGCTCGGCGGCGAAGCCAAAGTCATTGTGGGCAACCGTTCTGCCGTGTATGCGCCGGCAGCGTCGCTCGCGCTCGTCATGATGTGGAACGACGGCGACCCCATGCTTGCGGAACCGTTGAGTCCTTACGTTCATTCGCGAGATGCTGCGTTGATCAGACAAGAGCAACAGGGCTGCGCTCTCGTGTTCCTGAATCACGCGCGAACAACGGAAATCGAGCGGCTCGTGCAATTGGGGTGGTGCGGTGAGCTGCTCCCGGACAGAAAGTACGTGCCCAGGGTGATCCCTACCGCGTATCAGCAGGCCGATGATCCGGTGGCCGCGCGCGCCAGAATTCCCTCGACGGCGTGGCGTGAAGCACGGGATGCTCTCGTTCATGGCCCCGTTCTTATTCAGGTCGCACGCCCTGGTTATGCTCCTCAGCTCGTCTGCGAGTCCTGCGACCAGGTTGCGCGCTGCCGCGCGTGCAGCGGCCCGCTCGCAATCAAAATTGCACGCTCGTCACCGTCGTGTTTGTGGTGCGGAGCGATTGCGGCGCGGTGGCGCTGCGCGCACTGTCAGTCACCCAGGTACCGGTTTCGCGGCCAGGGGGCGGAGAGGACGGCGGAAGACCTCGGCAAGGCGTTTCCCGGTGTTGCGATCATCGTGGCGGATGGTGAACGCCCCGTTCTGACCGTGAGCGAGAAACCAGCGCTCGTCATTGCCACGCGCGGGGCAGAACCCGTCGCGGCGGGCGGGTACCGCGCCGTGATGCTCCTGGACGGGGAGCGAATGCTGGCTCGAGAAAGCTTGCGGGTGGGGGAGGACTGCCTGCGCTGGTGGACCAATGCGATAGCTCTCGCAGCGGACGGCGCACCGTGCGTTCTCGTGGGGGTCGGCGGTGCGCTTGCCGGCGCCCTCGCGACCTGGCAGTTGAACGAGTTCTCGCGAACAGAACTCTCAGATCGACGGGAACTGCGTTTTCCGCCGGCGATTCGAGTTGCGTCAGTGTTGGGAGATGCGTCGTCGATTGATCACGCGATCGCCAGCCTCGCGGAAATCAAAGGTGTCGACGTGCTCGGACCGGTGCCCGCACACGAGGGGGCGCTTCGCGCCATTATCCGATTCGACTACTCCGCGGGCGCCCAGGTGGCGCAGAGCATTCGCGCGGAAGTTATCCGAAACGCGACGTCGCGTCGAAAACGAGTTCCGTCATCCGCAGGCAGTTCCCGACTGCCTACACTGAGAGTTCGGTTCGACGACCCCGAACCCTTTGAGCAATTTGAGGTGACGACGTGAAGCATTTGCGCATCGTGTTCGCCGGCAGCCCGGCCGCTGCCGTGCCGAGTTTACGCGCGGTCGCCGCGAGCGAGCATGAACTCGTCGGAGTGGTGACTCGCGAGCCCGCTTTGCAGGGTCGAAAGAGGACGTTGACGCCGACTCCCGTCGCTTCGCTCGCGCGGGAGTTGAATGTTCCCTTGCTGCTGGAAACCAATCGGCTTTCGGCGGACATTACGGAACGCATCTCCGCGCTGTCGCCGGATCTGGGGGTTGTTGTCGCCTACGGAGGACTGCTGCGGGAGCCTCTCCTGTCCACGCCACGATACGGCTGGATCAACCTGCACTTTTCGTTGCTGCCGCGGTGGAGGGGCGCCGCACCCGTTCAACGCGCGATCATGGCCGGTGATGATGTCACGGGTGCGAGTGTTTTCCAGCTTGTTGAGGAGCTCGACGCGGGTCCGATTCTGGGCACGCTGACGCAGGGACTCGGTGCACATGAAACCGCGGGACATGTTCTGGAATCCCTCGCCGAATCCGGTGCGACCCTCCTTGCGAACGTGATCGATGCGATTGCGGACGGCACCGCCAGAGCTCAGGACCAGGCGGGGGACATCGTGCTTGCACCCAAACTTACGATCGACGATGCCTTTCTCGACTGGTCTAAGCCGGCAGCGACTCTTCACCGGCGAATTCGCGGCGTGAGCCCTGAGCCGGGTGCATTCAGCGTGTTTGGGGAGTCACGGGTGAAGATTCTCGACGCTGCGATCGCTCGCGACAGAGCGCCCCGGGCACCCGGCACCGTCGAGTACGAGGAGGGGCGAGTGCTTGTGGGTACCGCGACGGAGCCCCTCGAACTCCTGCGGGTTCAACCGGCAGGCAAACGGGCAATGAACGCCGCGGACTGGTGGCGCGGCCGGCACACTGCTGCTCGGACGGCAAAAACATGAGTTCGCCAGGCGCGCGTCGGGTCGTACAGCCAGCCCGGCGAATCGCTTTCGAAGTCATTCACGCGGTCACTGAATCGGATGCTTATGCGAATCTCCTCCTGCCCGTCAAACTGGAGCGAGCCGGCCTCAGCGGTGCGGACGCCGGACTGGCAACTGAACTCACCTATGGCACGCTCCGGCAACAGGGCTACTACGACCGTGTCATCGAAATTGCGGCGCACAGATCCACTTCCGAAATCGATTCGGTCGTTCTCGACGTTCTGCGGATGGCAGTCCACCAGCTGCTTTCTCTGAGGGTGCCTGAGCACGCCGCTGTCGACGAGGCGGTGTCGCTGGCGCGGCAGGTCGGCTCGCGTTCGTCGACGGGGTTCGTCAATGCGGTACTTCGAACCGTCACAAGGACTTCGAGCGAGAAATGGCGAAGTCGAATCGTGGGCGAACTGACAAGCGAGGACGATCGTCTTGCTGCCGAGTGCTCGCATCCGGTGTGGATCGTGCGCGCGTTTCGCCAGTCGCTGTCGGCGCGCGGGCGCGAAGAAGAGCTTCCCTCGCTTCTCGCGGCGGACAACGCTGCGCCGCGAGTCGCTCTTGCGGCGCTGCCCGGCCTTGCGGAAGTTGGGGAGTTCGATGGCGGTCGTTCGGGGCTTATTTCACCGATCGCCGTGATCAGCGACGGCGGTGACCCGTCGCGCTGGGCGGCCGTACGTGAAGGCAGAGCGCGCGTTCAGGATGAAGGCTCTCAACTCGCCGCTCTTGCGCTCAGTCGCGCACGTCCGATTCACGCTGGAGAAAAGTGGCTGGATATGTGTGCCGGTCCCGGCGGGAAGGCGGCATTGCTTGCCGCGGAGGCTCGTGCTGGCGGAGCAACCCTGGTCGCCAACGAGGTCGTTTCCGCACGTGCGGGATTGGTCAGGAATGCTCTCGCCGTGTTCGCCGATCCGCCGCACGTGTTTGAGGAAGACGGCCGCGAACTGGGGAGACGGCTCTCGGGCACGATGGACCGGGTGCTGCTCGACGCGCCCTGCACCGGCCTCGGGGCGCTCCGCCGACGGCCGGAGGCTCGGTGGCGCAAGCAGCCGAAGGACATCCCCGCACTTACCTCGCTGCAACGGCAACTTGTCGATGCGGCGGTTTGCGCTCTGGTTCCCGGCGGTGTGCTCGCGTATGTCACGTGTTCGCCGCATCAGGCCGAAACGACAGCCATCGTCGCGCACGCGGTGACGGAGCATGGGCTGATTAAGCTGGATGCCCCCGCGGTGATGGGTTCGTTCGTGGAGGGCGACGTGGAGCTCGGATCCGACGCGAGCGTTCAACTGTGGCCGCACGTTCACGGGACGGATGCGATGTTCATCGCGTTACTGGAGAAGCCCGATCGATGAAAGCGGGCGGGTAGGCTGGGCCTATGCCGGTACGTATCAATCCCAGTATCCTGTCGGCAGACTTCGTCAACATGGAGAGCGAGTTGGCGAGAATTGCCTCGGCGGATTTCGTGCATGTCGACGTCATGGACAACCATTTCGTTCCAAACCTCACCTTCGGTCCCCAGATGGTCAGCCGCATTCAGGATGTTTCGCCCGTGCCGCTGGATGTTCATCTCATGATCGAAGACCCGGATCGCTGGGCTCCGGGTTACGCAGAGATGGGCGCTCACTCCGTCACGTTTCACGCTGAGGCGGCTCGCGATTCCGTAGCCCTGGCGCGGCGCCTTCGCGCGATCGGGTCGCGAGCAGGAATCGCCGTGAAGCCGCGAACGCCGATCGACTCGCTTGTGGAGGTTCTCGCGGAGTTCGATCAGGTGCTCGTGATGACCGTCGAGCCGGGATTCGGCGGGCAGTCTTTCATCGCGTCGGTTCTGCCCAAGCTTCATGCATTGCGTGCCGAGGTGGATCGTCAGGGTATCGATGTTTGGCTTCAAGTCGACGGCGGCGTGGATGAACGCACGATTTCGCTGGCAGCGGATGCGGGAGCCGATACTTTTGTCGCGGGATCGAGCGTGTTCGGTGCCGGAGCGCCGGCGCAGAACATTGCGGCGCTTCGGGCCGCGGTCAGCCATCACTCGCCGTAGTTCGGCGTCGGTGCTTCCGTTCTGGTTTGATGGGTGAATGACCGACTCTGATTTCACACACCAGGCAAAGAGCAAGCCGGAGATTGATTTTCACGACGGAGCCGCACCCGATGTTCTCGTCACGAAAGATATTCACGTGGGTACGGGGGCGGAGGCGCTACCCGGAGCAACCGTGGAGGTCCACTATGTGGGCGTGGACTATGAGTCCGGGGAAGAGTTCGATTCCAGTTGGAGCCGGGGCGAATCGATCACCTTCCCGCTGAGCGGGCTCATCGCAGGATGGCAGCAGGGGATCCCCGGCATGCTTGTCGGGGGCCGACGTGAGCTGGTCATTCCACCTCACCTCGCGTACGGACCAGCCGGCGGCGGTCACGAGTTGTCGGGTCGCACGCTCATTTTTGTCATAGACCTTGTGGGTGTCTCCTAGCTAGTAGCCTTGAGCCTGTGAAGACTTTCGACGAACTGTTCGCCGAGCTGAGCACGAAGGCGCGAGAACGGCCGGAGGGTTCTGGCACGGTGGAGCGCCTTGACGAAGGTGTGCACGCAATAGGCAAGAAACTTGTTGAGGAAGCTGCGGAAGCCTGGATGGCGGCAGAGTACGAGGGCGCCGACCGTACGGCGGAGGAGCTTTCGCAATTGCTCTACCACGCTCAGGTACTCATGCTTGCGAAGGGCATCGGCCCCGACGACGTGTACCGACATCTGTGACCGCTTCTGAGTTCCTCGACGAAACGCTCCAATCCTCCTATTGACGCTGCGCTGAACGATCAGCAGGCGAGTAAAGAGAACCAGCATGCTCAGAATTGCCGTTCCCAACAAGGGGATGCTGTCGGAAACTGCCACGCAACTGCTCGCAGAGGCGGGCTACGTCACCCGGCGCGATCCCAAGGAACTGATTGTTTTCGACCCCGCGAATGACGTGGAGTTCTTCTACCTGCGGCCGCGGGACATCGCCACCTACGTCGGTTCGGGGGCCCTGGATGTGGGCATCACCGGTCGCGATCTTCTCGTGGACTCGCACTCGGGTGCGGTAGAAATTTCAGCGCTCGATTTTGGCGAGTCAACCTTCCGGTTCGCCGGCCCGAAGGGAAAGTTCTCGAGCCACAGAGAGCTCGATGGCGTTCGCGTGGCAACAAGCTATCCCGTGCTGGTGGGCGATTTCCTCGCATCGGAGGGAATCACCGCACGCATAGTCACACTCGATGGCGCCGTCGAGTCTGCGGTGAGGCTGGGCGTTGCGGATGCCGTTGCCGACGTTGTTTCCACCGGTACGACTCTTCGGCAGCAGGATCTGGAGGTTTTCGGTCCCGTGATTTTGGAGTCCGCGGCACTGCTCATCAGTTCCGGCAAATCACTTCCGGGGCTCGAGACACTGCAACGGCGAATTCACGGCGTGCTCGTCGCCCGGCAGTACGTGCTCATGGATTACGACTTGCCATCCGATCTCGTGGACCGGGCGTCGCGGATCACGCCGGGTCTTGAGTCGCCGACGATTTCCCCGTTGCGCGACTCAGAATGGGTTGCGGTTCGCGTCATGGTCCCTCGCGCCGACATGAACGCCATCATGGACAAGCTGTACGCTCTCGGTGCCCGCGCGATTCTGGTCAGTTCGATCCATGCGGCGAGAATCTGATGGGCCTGCCCATCCGGGTCATACCGTGCCTCGACGTCGCGGACGGGCGCGTCGTCAAGGGCGTCAATTTTCTTGGATTGCGCGACGCGGGCGACCCGGTGGAACTCTCGCGAAAGTACTACGAGCAAGGCGCAGATGAACTGACCTTTCTCGACGTCAGGGCCACGGTGGACAACCGCGATACCACGTACGAGGTCGTCACGCGCACTGCGGAACAGGTGTTCATCCCGCTCACGGTCGGCGGGGGAGTGCGGTCAACGGATGATGTTGCCCGGCTGCTTGGTGCCGGGGCCGACAAAGTTGGAGTCAACAGTGCCGCGCTTGCCAGGCCGGTTCTCATTGATGAAATCGTTCAGCGATTCGGCTCGCAGGTTCTCGTGGTTTCACTGGATGTCAAGCGCCAGGTATCCGCGGCGGGCGGGAGTCGTTTTGTGGTGACCACGCACGGCGGAAGCATTGAAGCAAATCAGGACGCGCTTGAGTGGGCCGCGGAGTGTATCGAGCGCGGTGCGGGAGAATTGCTCGTCAATTCCATCGATGCCGACGGCACGCAGAACGGCTTCGATCTCGAGCTGATCGCCGCGGTGCGCGCCATCAGCAGTGTGCCGGTCATCGCTTCCGGTGGCGCCGGGCTGCGAGAGCATTTCGCCCCCGCGGTGAGGGCGGGCGCGGACGCGGTACTTGCGGCATCCGTGTTTCACAATGGGGAGATGACCGTCGGCGACGTCAAGAGCGCCTTGCGCCGCGACGGTGTTCCGGTGAGGGAGGGGGCGTGACCGTGCACAGTCTCGTCGATGAGGCACGATTTGGCGAAGATGGTTTGCTTCCCGCAATAGTGCAGGAGCGAGGCACAGGCACCGTTCTCATGCTCGCCTGGATGGATGCCGAGGCGCTCCGCCGAACACTATCGGGCGGTCTCGTGACGTTCTGGTCCCGCTCGCGAAAGGAGTTCTGGCGCAAGGGTGATACCTCGGGAAACCACCTGTTCGTCACCGATGTGGTGCTGGATTGCGACGCAGACACGCTCCTCGTGACGGTGGATCCGGTCGAGGCCGCGTGTCACACCGGGTCGCACTCGTGCTTTGACAGCCACGATGACGTCGCGGACGAGGAGACGAGTCTGTGACAACGCGCAACGAATTCGACGCACTCGCAAAGGACCACCGAGTCGTGCCCGTCATGAGGGAGCTGTTTGCCGATGCGGAAACCCCGGTGGGAATCTACCGCAAGCTGGCACGCGGCGTCCCCGGCTCGTTTTTGCTCGAGTCAGCCGAGCAGGGAGGGATCTGGTCGCGCTATTCGTTCATCGGAGTTTCCAGCTTCGGCGTGCTCACGCAGGTGGCTGATTCTGCGCAGTGGATGGATTACGGCCTGCGCGAGGAACGGGCATTTCGGTCGACGTCGCGCGAGGCGCCTCTCAGCGATCTTGGACCGCTCGAGGCGGTAGGGAAACTGTGGGAGCTTTGGGCGACCCCTCGCATTCCAGGGCACCCGCCGTTGACGGGCGGTCTCGTCGGATTCCTCGGCTGGGATGCAGTTCGCCAGATGGAACGTCTGCCGCACGGTCCGCGCGCGGACTTTCACATCCCAGGGCAGGCGTTCAGTTTTGTGCGAGAACTCGTCGTCATGGACCATCGAACCGGCTCCATTTTGCTCATCGTTTCCACGCTCAACGACGGCGCGGAGAGCGCGGAGGACTTGTGGGTCGGCGCGCAACAACGTCTCGACGCGCTCCAGACTCGCCTTGCGGGCGAGACGGAACCGGCAGTGGCGACAGTGGATTTCGGCGTGGAACCCGCCGCAAGAAGCCGCGTGGACGTCGACACCTTTTTCGACGCCGTCGAATCGGGCAAACGGTTCATCCGGGAAGGCGACGTGTTCCAGGTGGTGCTCTCGCAGAGGTTTGACCACGAGGTTCACGCCGACCCCATTGACGTGTATCGCGTGCTGCGTGCGCTGAATCCCAGCCCGTACATGTACCTGCTCACGCTCGCGGAACCGGAGGGTGAGCCGTACTGGGTGGTGGGCTCTTCTCCCGAGGCGCTCGTGAAAGTCAGCGAGCGTCGCGCATACATGCACCCGATCGCCGGATCGCGCCCTCGCGGTGAGACACCGGAGCATGATGCAGAACTCACGGCTGCACTGCTGCAGGATGAAAAAGAGAAGTCCGAACATCTCATGCTGGTCGATCTCGCGCGGAACGATCTCGCGAAAGTCTGCGCTCCGGGCAGCGTGGAGGTGGCCGAATTCATGCAGGTGGAGCGGTTCAGCCACATCACGCACCTGGTGTCCTCCGTGGAAGGGAATCTTCTCGACGCGGCCGGCCCCATCGATGTCATTCGGGCCACGTTTCCCGCCGGCACGCTGTCCGGCGCGCCGAAACCCCGAGCGTTGGAAATCATCGATGAGCTTGAGCCCGCGGCTCGCGGCCTTTACGGCGGGGTTGTCGGATACATCGACTTTGCAGGGGATCTGGACCTGGCGATTGCGATTCGCACCGCAACGATTTCGCGCGGTATGGCCCGCGTGCAGGCGGGGGCGGGAATTGTCGCCGACTCGGATGCCGCATCCGAATACGCGGAATCGCACAACAAGGCCGCGGCACCGCTTCGTGCCGTCGCCATCGCGAACGGCATGCGCAGGGTGTCATCGTGACAGCCGGGGCCCTTCGGTTCTGGAGTGTAATTCTCGGCCTCGCTCTTGCGGCCCTCGCGCTCGCGGGTTGGTCGCAGGCGTGGTTCTCGGTCTCTCTGACCGGCCAATTCAGCCAGCACCCTGTCCTTGAAGTCGGCGGCGACGCGAGTGCACCCGCGGTAGTCGCTCTCGCACTCGCGAGCGCGGCGACGGTGGCGGCCATGACGATTTCCGGCACGATATTTCGCTCGATTCTGGCAATCCTTCTGACGGCCCTCGCTGGCTGCATCGTTTTGTCTTGCGCAGTGGCACTGGCCGATCCGTCTTCCGCGGTCAGTTCGGCGATCACCGACGCGACGGGCCTTGCCGGTGAGTCCGCGACAGGGCGGCAAATAGGTTCTTTGACGACGACGGCATGGCCATTCGTCTCGATGGGTGCCGGGGTGCTCCTTGCGCTCGTCAGCATCGCCATTCTTCTGACCGGGCGGTTCTGGCCCGCATCGGGCAGGCGTTACGAGCCGGTTCGGCTGGAGCCCGCCGAACGTCTCTCAAATGCCGCGAAGAACTCCTCCGTGGACGACTGGGACGACCTGAGCGCAGGCTCCGACCCAACGTCCGGCTAGACTGTCAAGGATCCGTCAAAACGTTATTCTCGCTGGAGTGAAATGAGCAACGCAGACATCTCGGACCCTGGCCACGGGCATTCTCCCGCTGCGTGGGTTGCGGTCATCGTCATGGTGATCGGATTCGTTCTAGGCGCTTTCGGTTTCTGGTTCGTCTCCATGTGGCT
>JBIQLG010000018.1:0-13549 GCA_044464485.1 Agreia sp. | reverse complement strand
AGATGCCGAGCGACTCGAGCGCCTTCGCGGCGACGCCCTCGCCCTCGTGGATGAGCCCGAGCAGGATGTGCTCGGTGCCGATGTAGTTGTGGTTGAGCATCTTGGCCTCTTCCTGGGCCAGGACGACCACACGGCGGGCGCGATCCGTAAACCGTTCGAACATTTCACATCTCCTTGGGCACGCTGCAGGTGTGGTGCCTTACCAAGAGCGTAACGAGAAGGCCCGGCAGATACTGCCCCTGTTCGCCATGGGCGTTACGGAGTCGCGAAGGCGATGCAGCTGCCGGCCGCGCCTCCCGGCAGCACGATGCCGTCCGCGGCGAAGTCTGCCCCCCAGATGAGGTTGCCAAAGTTATCGATATTCGTTATGTTAACGATTGTCGTTGTCATTGACCATTCTCCGGAGCGGACAGGAACGCACTGAAGAAGACCGCAGCATCACTGATCGCCGCGGGTGTGACGTTGTGCGTGCGGCTGCTTCGTGCGCGGCCGTCCAGCCGAACCATGAGGCGCCGGGTCAGTGGAGCCGGCACACGACTGCAGCGCGACACGGAAGGACTCGTCTGATGACCGTACTGCCCTGGTGGATCTTCATCGCCCTCTTCATCGTCGTGGGGATCGTCGTGACGGTGTTCCTCCTGCGCAAGGACTCCGTCGACCCGACACGTGGCGACCGTCCGGCACTGCTCTTCATCGGGCGGTTCCTCGCATTCCTCTCCGCCGGTGTCGGGCTCATCGGCACCGTCGTCAACGCGATCGGCATGTTCGTGAACGATGCAGTACATGTCGCGCTTCCGGTGCAGCAGTTCTGGCCCGAGATCTATCCGTGGATCACTCTCGATCCGGCGCCCATGGCATCCGTCGTCGGCGGCGGTTTCACGACGGCCGATGTCCTGGTCATCGGACTCGGAATGGATGCCCGCCTGCTGCTCGCCGCGGGCAACCTCGTGCAGGGGCTCACCTTCGTCGTCATCGCCGCCGTGATCGGAATCCTGTGCCATCGCCTGCTCGGCGGCTCGCCGTTCCGGCCGCTGCTCGCGCGCTCGATGACCTGGGCGGCCGTGGCCATCGCCGTGGGCGGGATCGTCTGGCAGGTGCTGCTCGAGATCGGCGGGAGTATCGCGTCCCGACAAGTTCTGGAGTTCACCGGCTGGCGCGCTGAGCTGCCGACGCCCGGAATGATGGACTACGTCGGCGCCCACTTCGAGACCTATGCGACCGGACTCCCCCTGCCGTACCCGAGCTTCCAGATCGAGTTCTGGCCGCTCTTCCTCGGGCTCGCCCTCGCGGCGGTCGCGATCGCCTTCCGGAGGAGCGAGCGGCTCCAGCGCGACACCGAAGGCCTCATCTGATGGCTGCGGCGGGGAGCGAGGAGGTCGAGCTCACCGGCATCCACTGCCGGCTCGACGAGTTGCTCGCCGAGCGTGGGATGACCCTCACCCGCCTCGCCGAACTCGTGGACCTGAGCATCGTCAACCTCTCGGTGCTCAAGAACGACCGAGCCCGCGCCATCCGGTTCTCCACGCTGCGCGCGATCTGCGATGCCCTCGGCTGCGAGGTCGGCGAGCTGCTCGTGCTCGCGCGCGACTGATCCTCGACTGATCCCCAGAGCGCAGCGCGTTCCAGGCTCGACCGCGAGTGTCCACTGCACAACCGAACCTTGTGCGGTTAGCATGCGCTATGAGCAACCTTGAGACCAAACCGGAAGAAGTGCTGTGCGGCGCGAGGCCCCAGCCCGAGGAGAGCGTCTCGAAAATCGAGCTGCTGGAGCCCCGAGACGTGCCACTCGGCGGCCCGCGAGCGATGACGGTTCGCCGCACGCTCCCGCAGCGAGGACGCTCGCTCATCGGCGCCTGGTGCTTCGCGGATCACTACGGGCCGGATGACGTGGCCGCGACGGGCGGAATGGTCGTGCCTCCGCATCCGCACACCGGCCTGCAAACCGTGAGCTGGATCTTCTCCGGCGAGATCGAGCATCGGGACTCGACGGGTGCACACGCGATGGTCCGACCAGGCGAGCTGAACCTCATGACCGCGGGGCGCGGCATCCAGCACTCTGAAGTCTCGACGGCGGCGACCACGATACTGCACGGGGTTCAGCTCTGGACGGCACTGCCCCAAGAGCACAGCGAACACGCGCCCCTGTTCGAGCACTACGTTCCGGAGGTCTTCGACCACGACGGTGCGCGAGTGAGTGTCTTTCTGGGCAGTTTGCTCGGCCACACGTCACCCGCGAGCGCGTTCACGCCGATCGTCGGCGCGCAGTTCGACTTGCCCGCGCACACGGCGATCACCGTGCCGGTCGACCCGACGTTCGAACACGGGGTGCTCGTCGATACCGGCCCCGCGACACTGGACGGCACCGAGGTGGCAGTTGCCCACATCGGCTACCGAGCGCCCGGCGCAACAGAACTCACGATAGGCACGGGCGAAGAAACCGCGCGCATCATTCTGCTCGGCGGAGAGCCCTTCGGCGAATCCATCATCATGTGGTGGAACTTCGTCGATCGCAGCCATGAGAACGTCGTCGAGTCCCGGCGGCAATGGATGGCGGATGTCATCCACGGCGGTACCGAAGCCGGCCGCTTCGGCCACGTCGAGGGCTACGACGGCCGAGCGCTCCCCGCACCGGAGATGCCGCTCGGCCGCCTTCGCACGCGCTAGAAGAGGATCAGCAGGAACCGATAGCTGCTGTGTGAGCCGTTCGTGGTCGTCGTGTCGGACGGCACGAACTCGGCCCGCACGAAGTAGATGCCTCCGTACAGTTTCGGCAACGCGACCTTCAGTTCACCCTGATCGGCAGCCGTGAGCGGCACCGTCGTTACGGTCACTCCGTTGACGCTGATGTTCACGGAACCGGTCGGAGCCGTGCTCGCCTGCGTCGAGACGGCGATCTTCGCGGTCGTCGTCTGCCACGAGAAACCGATCGTGCGGGAGAGCTTGAGGCTCGTCGCGGTGTCGTATTTGACTGCCGGTGCCACCTCGAAGGGCACTCGCACGATGGTGCCGGTGGGCGCCGCCGTCATCAGCAGCACGCCCGGCCCGCTCGCCGCATCCGCCGGCACCGTGAAGGTCACCGCCGCGGCACCGCTGGAGACCGGCACCGTGCCCAGCACCGCCGAGCTGCCTTGCCACGTGAGCGTCAACTCGGTGTTGGCCGGGCTGCCGAGCGACGTGAGGTCGAGCTTGGAGACGTCGAGCGACACCGCGTCGCCCGGAGCCACCGTCGCGGAGGAGACATCCGTCACCTTCGCCGCATGACGCGCGAAGTCGGGCGACAGCGGACTGTTCGTGGTGATGTAGTCGATCCACGCGTCACGATCGACGAGACCGGAGTCCTTCACATCCGTGCCGTTCTGGAACTCCCAGAAGTTGTCGCCGCCCTCCAGCAGGAAGTTGAACGACCCGATCCGGTAGTCCTTCGTCAGATCGATCGGCGCGCCGTCCACGAAGATGGCTGTCACGCGGTCATCCATCGCCCGGTTCGGGTCGTAGGTGTAACTCACGTTGTCACTCAAACCGAGGTTCAGGAAAGTACGCCCTGAGGTGAGCGGATTTCCGTCTTTGTCGCGCTGCCACTGCTCTTCGAGAACCTGCTTGAACTGTGCCCCCGTGAGTGTCATGGTCTCCAGGTTGTTCAGGAACGGCAGCACAGCGTTCGCCTCCGCGTAGGTGATGACGCCGTCATCGTCGTAAAGCAGGTCCGTGCGCAACCCCCCGGGGTTGACGACGCCGATCTCGGCGCCGCCGCGATCCGGGCTGCCCAAGGATGCCACGAGCGAGTTGGCGACCAGATTGCCGATCGTCGACTCGGCTCCGCGGTCCTCGACTCCCGGGGAGGCGAATGCGCGGCTGATGTCGGCGGTGACCGAACCGATCGGGGTGTTGCCGATGATCGCTGCCTGCGCGAGCGCGGCATCCACAATGCCCTTGACCGTGGCCACCCGCGGGTAGGTCGCGACGAGCGTTGCGTCGTCCACTGTCGTGCGAGGCACGTTCCGCATGGTGTAGTTCGTCACGGAGTCCGTCGTCTTGTCGAAGGTCAGCACGACCTGACCAACGTTCGCGCCGTAGCTGCCCGTCTGCAGCACCGGGCGCGTCTTCGACGGGTCACCGGGGATCGGTGCATCCCACGCGTAGGCCTGATGCGTGTGGCCCGTGAACAGCACGTCGACATCCGGTGAGGTGTCGTTCACGATCTCCGCAAATGCGCCGCCCAGCGCAACCTGGGCTTCCAGTGTGCTGTCGCCGCTGGATGCGCCCTCGTGGTACTCCGCGACAATGACGTCCGCTTCACCATTGGACGGGTCGCCGTCCGAGAGCTGCGCCGCCACGCGGTTGACTGCCGTCACCGGGTCGCCGAAGTCGAGCATGGCGATGCCGCTCTTCGTGACGAGGCTCGGTGTTTCGGATGTCACAGCGCCGATCACTCCGACCTTGACGCCGTCGATGTCCACAATCACGTACTCCGGAAGCGCCGGATTCGTCGTGCCCTTGAAGTACACGTTCGCGCCGAGGTAATCCCAGTTCGTCCACGAAGCGATTTCGCCCGTGAGATCCGCGTACCCGGTGTCGAACTCGTGGTTACCCACGGATGACTGCAGGTCCAAAGCGTTCAGGACGTCGATTGTCGGTTTGTCCTTCTGCGAGGCCGACGCGAAAAGCGACGCCCCGATATTGTCGCCGGCAGAACCGAGCAGCGTATTCGCGTCACCGTATTCGGCCCGCAACTGCTCGATCGTCCCCGCGAACTTCACGGTGTTCTTGTCGATACGCCCGTGGAAGTCATTGATGTTGAGCAGGTTGAGTTCGACCGTGGTCTTCGGGGTGAGATTCAGGCCGACGATGAGCGGATCGTGGTCCGAGGCACGATACATGTCCGGTTGATAGAAGTTCAGCACGTTGTAGTTGTAACGGCTGTACTCCAGAGCCACCGATTCGCTCGAGTTCACATTCCAGATGTCCACGTCGTTGACCGTCTGGTCCGCTGCGGGAGAAGCGAATACGTGGTCGAGCGATCCGACAGTGCCGCCATACGAGTAGGTGTATTTGCCGGTCTTCGAACCCTGATCGATGTAACCCGCATCGGTGAGAACCTTGATCGGGTCCTCCTGTGTGTACGAGTTGAAGTCGCCCATGAGGAACACCCTGTCGGTACCGGCGGATGTCGCCATCGAGTTGGCGAAGTCGACCAGCGCGTGTGCCTGGGAGACGCGAGATGCGTTGGATGCCCCCTGACCGTCGTGGATGTCCACGTCGCCCGGCAACGGCCCCGGGGATCCCTTGGACTTGAAGTGGTTCACTATCGCGAGGAATTTGTCCGCATCCGGCGCGCCCTTGACCTTGAACGCCTGCGCGAGGGGGTCGCGAGCGTTGGCGAACGCGGGGTCGTCGATCAGGATCGTCGAATCGCCCACGGGCTCTGCTGTTGCATTCTTGTAAATGAACGCCGTGCGGATAACGTCTTCGGTTGCCGGCACCGTCGCGGGAGAGAGCACGGGCGACCACACCTCGCTGCCCGCCTTGGCGTTGAGCGCCGCGACGAGCGTCTTCAACGCGGCGTCGCGATCGGTGCCCCCCGTGGCGACGGACGTGGATGCTTCGATTTCTTCGAGGCCGACAACATCCGCGCCGAGTGCGGTGATAGCCTCGACGATCTTGTCCTGCTGGCGCTTGAGGTTCGCCGCGTTCCATGCGCCGCGAGGGCCGTCATTGACCGAGCACGACCGTGTCGTGATGGGGTTGCCCTCGCGATCGTTGTACGACGTGCACCCTGCAACGTCTTCGCCGAGAGTGGTGAAATAGTTGAGAACGTTGAACGTCGCAAGCTTCAACTCGCCGCCCACATCGCGCGGTGCCGGCTGCCTCGAGTTGTCGAAGCTCACCGTTTGCACGGTCGCCGCATTCGCGACCGTCAGTTGCTGGGTGGGCTGGAACTTCCACTTGCCGTTGCGGAAGTCGAAGATCATCGGCGACGTGAACGTCGCCGCCTCTCCCACGCGCACAGGGTGATCGTTCGAAATGTAGGGAAGGGGTGTGCCCTGGTTCGCGGCCGACAGGAAGTTGATGGTTGCCGCGTCGTCCAGCGTGACCGACATGTTCGTGTTTGCGGCCACTGCGGCGGCGTACGCGTCGACACCGGGCGCTGCCACTTCGGTCGGCTGCAACAGCGGGTGTGTTCCCACCGCGAGCAGAATCTCGGCATACTGGTTTGCCGCGAAGGTGTCCGAAACGGTGAAGTCTCCTTGCGGGGCGAGCAGCATTCCTTCGAGAGCCTCCCGCTTGACCTCGCTGTCCGGCCAGGCGACCGTGGCCGGCGTGACCGGCGCAGCAGTATCCGACAGCACCGAAACGCTCGAAGCATCCGTCGGCGTGATCTGGGTGAGACCGTAGTACTCGCTGATCGAACCCTTCACCTCGACATAGTCGCCGATGGCAACCACGTCGACAGCGTTCGTGCCCGCTGAATACACGAAAAGACCGTCGGATGCTGTGTGCGCGCCCATGTCGATCGCGCCGCCCGTCCCCGGCGTCTGGATGTAGAAGCCATTGAAACCGCCGGTCGGGTACGAGGCCGTCACTATGCCTTTCGTGGAGAGCGTGTCGTCGCCCACGAACGGGCTCGCGTCGCCCGTGCCTTGAATTTCTTCGATGGTCTTGAAGCCGAGATCGACGGGGGCCGGAGGAACGTACCCTGAGGCGACGGGAGTTGGCGCCCCCGCGGCGAAGTCTGCCGAGTTATCGTCGGTGTCCGCTCCGTTCGTTCGGTTGATCGACGTCGTCACGGATGCTTTAGGGGCGAGCGCAGTTTCGAAACTGTTCGCGTTTCCGTATCCGACCATGTCGATGATGCCCGCGACGCCCACCATGTCGCCGGTGCCGGGACTCAGTGCGCTCGTCTGGCTGGACAAAAATACCTGGCCCCCGCCACCGGCAAAGTTAAGCGAAGGTTCCACTTGATCCGGTGTCGGCAGGGCAGCGCCGTTGGCGGCATTCGATCCGCCGCTCACCAGGTAGGTCTTGCCCGCGGGGATCACCCCGGTGAGCGCGACGACGGAGGTCGGGCTCCCGGTGCCGGACGCGGATCGATATTGCAGCGACATCCCGGTGAGCGGGATGTCAGCAGCGGTGGGGTTATAGAGTTCGACGAACTTGTTGAGGTAGGCCGCTCCGGAACTGCCACCGTTCAGGTACAGCTCATTGATCACCACCCCCGTTCCCGCGGTGTTCGCCTGTGCGGGAATCACGGCGAGGGGAGCGACCACCAGGGCCATTCCGAGAAGAGTTGCGAAAAAAGTTTTCAGACTTTTGCGGGTGGAGTGAAACATTGATGCTCCCGGATCGACGGTCAACACTGACTGTGGTTTCGCCGACGCTACCCCTGAAGGGGGGTAGACCGGAAGCGGTATACGCGAAATTCTAGCTAGAACGCGCGAATGAGCAGAATTGATTCGATTTCTGCACATTCGTGCAGTCGACTCGCAATGTTGGTTTCGTGGATCCTGAAAGAACGCTAGGCGTTCGGCGTGGGAGGCAGTCCCAGTCTTGCGCGCTCTTCAGCTTCGATGGTGGCATACACCTTTCGCTCGGTTCGGTCGGCGCGGAAGATCGCGCGCATGATCATCCAGAACAGCAGACCCATGAGAACGGTCGGGACAACCGAGTACAGCGCATTCAACCAAAAGTCCTGAATCACGGTCTCTACGCTACCTCTCTTCGCTACCTCTCTTCGCTACCTCTCTTCGCTACTTGACGAGCGGGAACAGAATCGTCTCGCGAATGCCGAGACCCGTGATCGCCATGAGCAGGCGATCGATGCCCATCCCCATTCCACCGCTCGGCGGCATCCCGTGCTCCAGCGCGGTGAGGAATTCTTCGTCCAACCGCATCGCCTCGTGGTCGCCCTTCGCACCGAGCGCCGCTTGCGCAACGAAGCGTTCGCGCTGGATGACGGGATCCACCAGTTCGGAATATCCGGTCGCCAGTTCGAAACCGCGAACGTAGAGGTCCCACTTTTCCACCCGCCCCGGTTTCGAGCGGTGGTCGCGCACGAGCGGGGAGGTTTCTGCGGGAAAGTCTGCGACAAAAGTGGGCCGCTCAAGTTTCGACTTCACGAAGTGCTCCCAGAGCTCCTCCACCAGTTTTCCCGCCGTCGGATGCTGCACCTCGAGTTCAAGCCTGTCGGCCATGAGTTGCAGCTCGGCCTTCGGCGTTTCGGGGGTGATCTCGATCCCGCACGCGTCGCTCAGCGACTCGTACATCGACATCCAGTCCCACTCGCCACCGAGGTCGTATTCGGTGCCGTCAGCCCAGGTAACGACGTGCGAACCCGCGACCGCGAGCGCCGCGTTCTGCACGAGCTCTTGCGTGAGTGCGGCCATCTGGTTGTAGTTGCCGTACGCCTGATACGCCTCGAGCATCGCGAACTCCGGGCTGTGCGTGGAGTCCGCCCCCTCGTTGCGGAAGTTGCGGTTGATCTCGAAGACGCGCTCCAGGCCACCGACGACGGCGCGCTTGAGAAACAGTTCTGGCGCGATCCGAAGGAACAGCTCCGTGTCGAACGCATTGCTGTGCGTGACGAACGGCCGGGCGGATGCCCCTCCGTGCATGGTTTGAAGCATGGGGGTTTCGACTTCGAGATAGTCGTGCGCGGAGAATGTGGCGCGCAGCGATGCGTTGACGGCAGCGCGGGCACGCACGTTGTCGCGTGCTGCCGATCGCGCAATGAGGTCGAGGTATCGTTGGCGCACGCGGGTTTCTTCACTCAGCTCGGAGTGCAGGTTCGGCAGCGGGCGCAGAGCTTTCGCCGCGATCTTCCATTCCTTGACCAGCACGGACAGTTCACCCCGCCGCGACGAGATGACCTCGCCGGACACAAAGAGGTGATCGCCGAGGTCGACGAGCTCTTTCCACTCGTCAAGCGATTCCTCGCCCACCTCCGCGAGCGAGACCATCGCCTGGATGCGCGCGCCATCCCCGCTCTGCAGCGCGGCGAAGCACAGCTTGCCCGTGTTGCGGAGGTGCACGATGCGCCCCGCGAGGCCGACCGTCACGCCAGTCGTGGCATCCGCTTCCAGATCGCCGAAGCTCTTGCGCACAGCTGGAATGGTGTGTGTGATCGGCAACTCGACCGGATACGCTTCGGCACCGGTTGCGATGAGCCGTTCGCGCTTGCCGAGCCGCACTGCCTTCTGTTCGCTGACCTCAATTTCGGTAAGTTCAGGCTCGGTCATTGCAGGCTCGGTGCCTGGGGTGTCGGTCATGGTGGTGCGTCTCCTCGAGTCCCCGCAAGTTTACCGACAGCAGCAGGGTGAAGGCCGCCCCCTGAGGAGCTGGCCCGGCCAGCGTCTCGAAGGGTGTGAAGACCGCCCCCTGAGGAGCTGGCATGGCCAGCGTCTCGAAGGGTGTGAAGACCGCCCCTGAGGAGCCGGCCCGGCCAGCGTCTCGAAGGGGATCACCGTTGAGAATGCTGTGTTGAGAGGGCCGTTCCCATCGAGACGGCCGCTTCGCGAGCTCCTGACGGAGCGAAGGACTCAGCCGAGTTGGAACGCGCGGTTGTCGATAAGCCGCGTCGTGCCGAGCCGTGCAGCCACGATTGCCGTCACGCGCCCTCGGTAGTCCGGTGGAACCGGCAGGAAAGTTTCGGGATCGACGAGTTCTGCGTAGTCCGGCTCGACGCCCGGCTGTTCCTCCAAAGCCCTCCGCGCAGCCGTGCGCGCAGCCGCCACCGTGTCGCATTCTGCCGCAGCTGCAAGCGCGCGCGAGAGCGCAAGCGACGCGGTGCGCTCCTCCGGGTTCAGGAAGCGATTGCGACTGGAAAGCGCGAGTCCGTCAGGCTCGCGCACGGTCTGGACGACGTCGACGGAAACAGGAAAATTGAGGTCGCGCACCATGCGCTGCACGAGAAAAACCTGCTGGGCATCCTTTTGACCGAACACGGCGACATCCGGCGTGACGATATTGAACAGTTTCGCCACGACCGTGAGCATCCCGTCGAAGTGCCCGGGGCGGCTCGCGCCCTCGAATCGCGTTGCCACATTGCCCGCAGTCACGAGCGTGTCCGATACGCGATGCGGATAGAGCTCCTCGACCGGCGGTGCAAACACGACGGTGCCGCGCGGCAATTTCGCCACGTCGGCAGCCAGATCGCGCGGGTAGCGGTCGAGATCCTCCGGTTCGCCGAACTGCAGCGGGTTCACGAAGATGGAGACCACGACCGTCTCGGCGAGCTCGCGTGCACGCGCCACGAGTGCGAGATGCCCGTCGTGCAGGGCACCCATCGTGGGAACGAGTGCGACAGTGCCGGCCTTCGTCCTTCGCAACCTCATGCTGGGGATCGTCGACAAGACTTCGACGCGAGGCGGGTTGCGAGTGAGTGCCACCGGCTCAATCTACCGTTGTCGCTAATCCAACAGCGAGTCGGCGCTGCGTTCTCGCGCTCGACCACTGCCACACAATTCCGATCATGCAGGCCACAAGTCCTGCGCCAGCTCCAACTCCCACGCTCCAGCGTGCGCCAAAGGCATCTGCAATCCAACCCGCGAAAAGCGCCCCGGCGGGTGCTCCTCCCATCAGCGTGGCCATATAAAGCGCCATTACGCGACCGCGCAACCTCGGATCCGCTTCCTCCTGGACATAGCCATTGGTCGTGATGGTCGTGGAGACTATGGCAAAGCCGGTGAGGATCGTCATCGCTGCATACGCCTCGAACGTTGGCATAAATGCCGCTATCGCGGAAAGAGTGCCGTACGCACCCGCCGCGATGGTAATAATTCGAGCCTTTGGACCCTTTCGGCGAGCAGCGAGCAGCGCACCGACTATTGCTCCGACTGCGAAAATTGACGAGAGGAAACCATACCCTGCGGCACCACGGCCAAACATCATGGACATCGTGGAGGTGAAAATTGGCGAATTCATCCCAAATCCGCCCATCACGAACGCGATGCAAAACGCGGCAATCAGGTTTGGCCTTCCCGCAACGTATTTCAGGCCATCACGCACCTCAGACCAGAAACCTTCACCGGTACTGACTTTGACGATGCGTTCAATGCGCATGAAGAGCAGCGCGACTATTGCGCCAAGGAATGTGGTCGCGTTAATAATGAAGACCCATCCGCTTCCGAGCGCGACGATGAGAATTCCTGCTAAAGCCGGCCCTACGAGCCGTGCCGTGTTCCACGACGCAGAGTTGAGCGCAACCGCGTTGGTGAGTTGTTCGTGCGCTACCAAGTCACCCACCATCGCCTGGCGAGCGGGAGCGTCAAAAGCATTCGTGCAGCCGAATAGGAACGCAAATAGGAACAGGTGCCAAAGCTGGGTCATGCCGGCGAGGTGCAGAATTCCCAGAGACATCCCCAGAAGGAGCATCATCGACTGGGTGGTCAGCAGAATGTGGCGGCGGTCAAATCGGTCGGCCACCACTCCGGACCAGGGCACGAGAAGCAACTGAGGGCCGAGCTGCAGACCAATCGTGATCCCGACGGCGGTGGCGTTGTTGTCAGTGAGTTCGGCGAGAACAACCCAGTTCTGCACCGTCGCCTGCATCCACGTTCCCGCATTGGACACCAACGTGCCGCCAAACCAAATTCGATACGTTGGGCTCCCCAAGGAACTGAACATGCTGCTCACGGTTGTTACCTTTCACGTGAGCCGAAGCCCGACGATGGCGACCCTAACGTGCCAGTGCGTGCATTGGCGGGCCTAAAACTAGTTCGGTGGTGCATCAGATGCTTCTTCACCGAGCATGATCTTCCGCCCCAGTTCCGATGCCGTCGACTTGAGGGCATCGACTATCTCCTGCTCGGAATCATGCTTCGATCCGACCTCGTCGACGAGAGACAGCGAGGCGGCGCACGCACCATGGACGATGACGGGAACACCAAAACCCATCATTCCGGCAGTGGTTTGCCCCACGGATATGGAGTAGCCGTTTGTGCGTACCCGCTCGAGTTCGTGCGCAAGCTGCGCCGGGCTCAACGTCGCGGCGGTGTAACCTCGATAGCCGCGCGAGAGCACCTCTTTGACAATCGAGTCCGGCGCGTGCGCCAGCAGGGCCAGGGCGCTGGCTCCAGCGTGAAGACTGCGCATTTGGCCGCGCCGGAACGATATTCGATGCTGGGGATGTGCATACGCGACTGCCAGGCTCAGCGCTACGGTATGGACGCGCACTGCCAAAATACTCGTCATATTCATTTCCGTGCGAAGTGCATGGAGGGTCGGATTAGCCAATCGAACCAGATTGGACGAATCCGACCAACCCTCGGCAAGCCGCTCCGTGGGGACGAGCGTTCCATCGACCTCGATTGCGAAACCTGACTCACGAAGGACCGCGATGTAGCGATACACGGTCGAGAGGGGGAGGTCGAGCTTATGGCTGATTTCGGTCGCGGAAGCACGACCCTTTTCCTGAACGAGTTCCAAAATCTGCAGGCCACGCTGAAGCGACGAATATTCCATGGTTCAGGCAATCACAAAAACGAGGTTAAATCTTTGTCTAAAAGCCTCTCAATTTTCGGATAGGCCGCCTTTTCATAGGCTCCTTTACCAATGGGAATAGAGTTGCGGGGCACGGTAATCACGACAATGTCGTCGCCAGCGGCTGCTACGGCGGCACCAACAGGCAGTCCATCCGACGCGGAGAGCAACACAATCAGATCGGGGAACGTCGAAAGACGCTCACCGTCCACATCCAGCGTGAGAAATTCGTTGACCACGCCGACAACGACTTCGCCCTTGCCCGAATCGAGCACAATGTTTCCCACGTCATATGCGCCATCGAGCTTCGTTGAATTGGACGTGACTTTTCCTTGCGCACTGACGGTGCCACCAAGGCAATTGACTACGGCATCTATTTTTGATTCGGCGGAGCCACCTTCCGCATCGAGCATGGCGCGACCCAGCTCGATAGAAGCTGAAATCGATCCGACCGCCCCTGCTTCCTTGAGGAAACCGATACTGAAGGGACCGCGTGCAGCTGAAATGCTGCCACCCAGCAATTCTGATGCTCTCCGGATGATGTCAGACCCCAGACCAAGCGGGCTCTCGACAGTGAGCTCGATCCGACCGTCTACGTCATCGAGCCCGCCGGCGGCGGTGAGGAAGATGCGGTGAGTGAGGTCGTCGGTGATTCCCAGCCCGCCCATGCGAACAGAGGGGTGACCGCGCCCGTTGGTAGCGCAGTCGAGCACCGCATAGCGTTCATCCAGGGCGGAAAGAAGCCAGGAACGCACCATGCCTGCACCGGGGTGACCGATGATCGTGCCTACGATTTTGGCGCCCGGCTCCGAGTGCGCGTTGATCTTTTCTTCCAGTAGATACAGTGAACGCAACGCGTCACTCGGGAAGATCACGCGCTTCTTCTTCGGGCCGGGAGCCCCTACGCCCGTTGTCACTACTGCCAGGGAGTCGTCGGCAAAATCATCGAGAGCCGCCAATCGCGGTTGCCCCAGTTCAAAGACGGCGTCGACATTCCGCAGTCCGGCTTCGAGTCCTCCGCCGCCGGCGCCGAATACCAGTCCGCCCCATACTGCAGCTAACGCATCATCTTTAG
>JBIQLG010000017.1:0-29106 GCA_044464485.1 Agreia sp. | reverse complement strand
CACGAACGCGAACACGCTCATCATCGACCGCGCGGACAAGTACGGGCTGAGCCAGTTGCACCAGATCCGCGGGCGGGTGGGGCGTGGGCGTGAGCGTGCGTACGCGTACTTCCTGTACGACGAGAACAAGCCGCTGAGCGAGACCGCGCTCGACCGGCTCGCGACGATCGCGGCGAACAATGAGCTGGGCGGCGGGATGCAGATCGCGCTCAAGGACTTGGAGATTCGCGGCGCCGGCAACCTGCTCGGCGGCGAGCAGTCCGGGCACATTGCGGGCGTCGGCTTCGACCTGTATTTGCGGATGATCGGTGAGGCGGTGAGCGACTTCCGTGGCGACGTCGCGGAGGGGCAGACCGAGTTGCGCCTCGAGTTGCCGGTGGATGCGCACATCCCGGAAGAATACGTGGAGAGCGAGCGGCTGCGGCTGGAGGCGTACCAAAAGTTGTCGGCGGCGAGCGGGCTGGCATCCGCGCCCGAACAGTTGGATGCGGTGCTCGAGGAGCTTGCCGACCGCTACGGTCCGCCGCCCGCGCAGGTGGAGAACCTGATTGCGGTGTCGCGGCTGAGGCGGTTGGCGCAGAAGGCGGGGTTGTCGGAGTTTGTGAACGCGGCGGGCAAGGTGCGTATCGTGGGGCCGGAGTTGCCGGATTCGGTTCAGGCGCGTTTGCAGCGCATGTATCCGGGCTCGCGGTATCTGGCGCAGACGCGCACGGTCATGGTGCCGCTGCCGGACCTGCCGGATGACGCCGCCCTCATCGACTGGGCTGCGAAGCTCCTCGCCGCGATCTACCCGGAACCGGTGCCAGCAACCGCTCCCTGAGGCTCTCGAAGGGAGCAACTCGATAACCCGCTCCCTGAGGGATCGCGTAGCGATAATGCCTGCTCCCTGAGGGATCGCGAAGCGATCGTCTCGAAGGGTGCAACTCGATAACCTGCTCCCTGAGGGATCGCGTAGTGATGATGCCCGTTCCCTGAGGGATCGCGTAGCGATCGTCTCGAAGGGTGCACGTCAAAAATCCGTATGGCGGCAGCGGATGCTTGTCGCTATGGTGACCTCATGGACCCAAACAACCCTCAAATCGATTTCGGCATGTTCGCTGGCCTCGGAATCCTTGCCTTCGTCATTTGGCTCGTGTTCACGGTCATCGTCATCCTCATTACGATCTGGATTCAGTACACGATCATCTGGAGGGCTGTGCGTCGCGGGATGCGCGAGTTCCACTATGGGAGCAAGCACGCGCCGCAGGCGGTGCAGCAGCAGGCGGTCGCGCCGCCGGCACCGTAGGCGTCTCTCACGATGCGGCAGCAACCGGCTGCCGCAGCACCGTCTTGAGTTTCGCGGCGTCGACTTTGCGCGGGTCGCTCAGGTAGATCTCGTGGTGTTTGCCGCGCAGGGTGAGGTTGTGTGCGGGCAGGAACTCTTGGTGCATCCGCGCGATCACCGGCGCTTCGTCGTCGTAGGAGCCGACGTGCAGCGTCTGCACGCTGAGACCCTCCGCAAATCGTTCGAACCGCACATGCTCCAGCGCAGGCAGTTCTTTCTTCTTCGCAGCCGTCGCGCGCGCCGACTTCACGAGCTCTGACGTGATCCACTCCGGCTGGTGGATCATCATCGTCCACGACCAGTCGTCGTTCATGCGTGCCGAGAAGGCGCCCATGTCATCCGCCCACCACAGTCCTTCGAGCGGCGCGACGACGTGCACCCGGCCAAGTTCATTTTTGGCGGCGAACCGGATCGCGTACGACAGCGAGTAGAGCGCCTCGACGGCGTCGCGGTAGGCAGCCGCGGTGTTGGGGTTGCCGCGCCCGTCGACCATGAGGAACGACATTTGCGGCACGTCGACGATCGCGAACTCGCCCGGCCGCGGTGCGTACAGGTCTTTGCGCTCTTTCTTGATGTCGAACGTGTCCACGCGATCCTCCGTGCGAAATGGGCTGCATCCATCCTGCACCGCCTCACCGACAAGTCAGCAAAGCTTGACATCATGTAAATAATCCTTTACAGTCTTCAATGTCAAATAAATCATACATGGAGGACTGAATGACTTCGGAAGAAAAGAGCGTCTGGATCATGGGCGTTGTGGCGGTGGCCACGTATGGGATTTACCTCAGCACGATCTTCTCGCTCGCGGATGGCCCGATCCAGGAGGTCGCGTACGCGTGGCCGATGGTGTGGACGATCATCGGTGCGATTGTGGCAACCATCATCTTGCACATCCTGGTGGCCGCGATCTGGCCGAGAGAGGCCGGCAAGAAGGATGCCCGCGACAAGGAGATTTCCCGGTTCGGCGACTTCGTCGGCAGCGGGTTTGTCAGTGCGGGGGCGGTCGCCGCGATGATCATGGCGATGCTCGAGTGGGACCTGTTCTGGATCGCAAACGTGATCTACCTCGGCTTCATGCTTTCGGCCGTCGTCGCGACGGTGGCGAAGGTCGTTGCCTACCGGGGAGGGTTCCCGCGGTGGTGAAGCCGACGATGGTGACCAACAACATCCGGTCCCTGCGGTTTGCTCACGGCGAGTTGACGCAGGCGGAGTTGGCGGAGCGTGTCGGGTTGACCCGGCAGACGATTATTGCGATCGAGCAGGGCAAGTATTCGCCGACCCTGGAGGTGGCGTTCCAGATTGCGCAGGTGTTCGGGGTTCCCCTGGACGATGTGTTCCAGTACCCGGATGCCAGGGAGGCAGGCAAGTGAAGGCGGTAGTTCAAGATAAGTACGGTTCGGCGGATGTGCTCGAGCTGCGTGACGTTGAGGGGCCGACCCCAAGCGAGGACGAGGTGCTCGTGCGGGTGAAGGCGGCTGGCGTGAACATGGCGGACTGGCACATGATGGCGGGCAAGCCCACGATCATGCGGCTGTTCGGTGTCGGCTTCAAGCGGCCGAAGCAGCGCATCCGCGGTTCGGATGTTGCGGGCGTCGTGGAGGAGGTCGGCTCCAGGGTGACGCAGTTCGTCCCGGGCGATGAAGTGTTCGGTTCTGCGCGCGGCGCATTCGCAGAGTTCGCGACGGCCCGGGTGAAGCGGTTGCTTCCGAAGCCCGAGGGTGTTTCGTTTGAGCAGGCGGCTGCGGTTTCGATGGTCGGGTACACGGCGCTGCAGGCGTTGCGCGCCGGCAATGTCTCGCTCGATGCGCTCGGCGGGCAGCGCATCCTCGTGATCGGAGCGGCTGGCGGCGTCGGCAGTATGACGGTGCAATTGGCGAAGCATTTCGGTGCGACGGTGACGGGTGTGTGCAGTACGGCGAAGGTCGCCCTGGTGCGCTCGCTGGGCGCGGATGACGTGATCGACTACAAGAAGTCCCGACTTTTGGGCAGCTACGAGGCGATCATCGACACGGCGGGCGGTCGCACGCTGGATGTGTTGTGGAAGCGTCTCGTGCCCAAGGGCCGACTCGTGATTGTGGGTGCGGAGGGCGGAAACGCGTTCCTCGGCTTGTTGGGCCGAAGCCTGCGTGCCGCTGTGCTCGGGCCTTTCGTGCGCTCCAAAACCATCACCCTCGTGGCGGTCGAAACCCCGGATGACCTGGCCATCATGCGCGACCTGCTCACCTCGGGCGCGGTCACCGTGCCGATCGAGCGCACGTTCCCTCTCAGCGGTGTTGCGGATGCCATCCGGCACCTTGAGGCCGGGCGCGCGATGGGGAAAGTTGTTGTGGTTCCCTGAGGCTCTCGGAGGGGGTGTCGGCATGGTTTGTACATGTGAAAGGTCGTAGAAGCAACCATTTGCCAATTGCCGTTTCGGGAATATTTTTGTGGGACACAAGGTGAAGGTGACAGACGGGATACTAGCCTTACGCCTGGGCAGGAGGAGTAATTCGACGTGAAGATCGATACTGTTTGAGCCGAAGTCAGTAATCGATCGGAATTGGAGCGTTCATGGCGGGGAATCAAACAGCGCGCCGCCTGGCGTTTATCGCCATTGCTCTTGTTGCGGCAGCGTCGCTCTATTTTGGCTTGCTGTTTGAAATGTTCAGGTCGATATTCGAGATAATTGCCTTGCTCGTCGTCACCGTTGCCTCTGTCACCGCGTACACGCTGGTGACTTTCAGGGTCCACACTCGAAACAGCCTGCTCTCGAAGAAATCCAACATTGCAGATTCGCTGGACCTACATGACATCGAACAGTTCTTCCGTAGTGACGGAAATGGCCTATTAAATGTTGAGCAGGCAATGTCCTTCATCGACGCAATTGTCTATCCGCGAAAAGTGTTTGAGCGGATCTCAGAACAAGCGGAGCCGTTCCATCGATCACTTTTGATCAAATCCACATATACCGTTCGCCTACCAAATTTGCCGGCCCCCGAATCGATCGACGATTCAGACCGTTCAAATTCAGTGGCTCATGACTTTGTTGTGCCGCTATTTTTGTTCGTAAAAGGTCCGCTTCAGGATGGTTTGCGCGTGTATACGGGCGAAAGTACACGCGTCTCGACGATTTCATCACGCGACGTACTTTGTTACTCGGCTGCAATCATTCGAGCACTGTTTCGAGCAGCAGGTGAGACTCTTTACAAGCGTTACCTGGGCACATTGGAGAAGGAGGTTCTAGATGCAATAGGCGCAAATGGTCCTCTTGACGACATGGCTCTAGAAGCGCTCGAGAACCGAATTAGCCAGCTTGGCCCGCCGACACTGGATGAGGATTCGCTGAATACAGCAATCGCTCTAATCTCGCAGCTGTGTCGTCACCATCCGGTCTGTGTGCCAATCCCGCTCACAAAGGTGTCAAAGAGGAATTGGCCTTCCACCTTTCGGTTTCGCTTGGAATACCGAATTATTCCGCCATTGCGTTCATTGGGGGGCGACCAGTGGTGGACCAAATTGGCAGACTGGATGCGGCTTGCTCTGGGAGTGAGGCTCAATAGACTATTTATTCCTATCCCTAATGCCGGTAGAACGCGGAGCTACCACCTGCAGGTAGCCGGGCCGACTGGGACCTACCTTGCACGGCAAGGGACGGAGCCACCGGTAGAGCAGCTTGATATACGCGCTCAAACCCAGCCGCGAAGAGGTCAACGGCGGGCTCATCTATACGTCCAATGGCTTGATCACCCAAGCGAAGTTGTCTTTTCCACTCAGTTTTTTGAACGCGCGCCGGGCAGTTTTGCATCCACTGCTGCCGCTGGGTGGGCTGCGGCGATTGTGGTCGGGATGTTGGCTCTTCAGCAGATTCACTCAATTCAAGTTGGCCAACTCCCGGTGATGTCGACATTGTTGCCGGCACTTTTGGCAGTCCCGATCGCAGTCGCGACGTGGACCCGGGGTGAGGTTGCTCGAACTCACATGCACCCGTCACTACTTTCGAGACTCTTGACTATCGGCACGATCACGGTTTCTCTGGCGGCTTTTGCTGCGGCTGTAGTTCCTAGAGAATTTTGGTCAGCGTCTGCTACAGTTTGGATTCTTCTATCTACTTTCGCACTGGCTTTGGCATTGGTCGGAACATTTTCGTGGTTCTTACGAATCGCCATCGAGAATCGGTTAGCAAAACACGGTGATGAGGTAGCTTGAGATCCGTGGAGGATAAACATGACTTTAGCTTCAACTAGTCAAGGTGCCCCCGCAAGGGAAACAACCACTGTGCACGTTTCAGCCGCAAATTGGGGCACTGGTTACTACGCGGAGGGTGCACGCGGCTCGTCTGGATGGAACCCAGGTGCGGGGGATAGAGCCGCCGTTGAACGCGCGCTAAAGGGTGTGTCCGCTGGCAAAGGTTCGAACGAATCATCGGATTAGCTTTCCCGTTCGCTAGTCGGAGGCCGCTCGCCCTCAAGATAGCCGAGAGCCCGGATATCGCGGCAACGGGCTCCGCCAAGAAAGACGCCCGAGCGACCCCAGCGCCCCGAGCGCGTACGTTCCTGAGCGCTTAGGGCGAGGGTGCCACTCGACCCACTCAGGTTGAGCGGGTCGATGGGGATAGTTGTTGTTGTCCCTGGGGCTGCATGGTTGCTAGTCATCGCAGATACGCTTTTCTCATGGTTCTGCCCGAAGTCTGTGTCTGCTACCTGATTCGGGAGACTGCCCATGGGGCCGAAGTCCTGCTTGGTCGAAAGCTGACGGGACTGGGCAAGGGAAAGCTTGTTGGGCCAGGCGGCAAGCTCGAACGTGGTGAGTCCCCGGTCCAAGCTGTCGTGCGTGAGGTTGCTGAAGAGGTCGGCGTAGTCGTCGATGTCGATTCTCTTGAGCTCATTGGTGAATTAACGTATCCGTTCCCTCATCGCACCGAGTGGAGCCAAAGGTCGTGGGCGTTTGTCTGTCGCCGATGGGACGGAGACCCGAAGCCGTCTGTTGAGCTCGATCCCGAGTGGCATTCATTAAACGCCATACCACTCGACGAGATGTGGGATGACGCGAAGAAGTGGTTGCCGAGTGCCTTGCGAGGACAGCGCGTCGTCGCAACATTTACGTTTGGCAAAGATGGCGAGTCCGTCGAATCGACAGACTGGGTCGAAAGCTAAGCGAATCCCCACTGCGCTCGGTGATACTCGACGTTGGCTATTTCCAGTTTGTGACTCTTGCGGAAGGTCAGTTCAGCGAACGGCGTAAGGTCGCTTGTCTTCGCCACAGTGAGGTCGTTCAGAATTACCATTCCGCCAATGTCGAGCTGTGTGTGGTGGTTTGGGCAGAGCGAAAGAAGATTGTTCAACGCGTCGGCCCCGAGATGGGGTTTGCCGAGTGGCTTCACATGAGCGCCCTCTGAGTAATACCGGCCACCAATCCCAGGGATCGTAGTTGCGCAAATCTGACACTGATGTTCGTAAAGAGCTTTGACTTCGCGGGAGAGCTGCGTATCGCGGATGCGTCGGGAGATTGTGGTGGTGGCAAAGGCGGGGTCCGGGACCGGATCTTCCTTTGTCCACAAATGGGCTTGTTCTGGGATCCGATCCAGTCGAAAACGGACGATCTCAAACCGTTCAGCCCCCGTCTGAACCCACCAGTCGGTGACTAGGAATAGTCCTGCATATTGATATCCCGATGGCGGCGCATACGGATTAGTGCGGTGGGCACCTCGCACAACTCGGACGGGGAGTCCCTCGACCTGGCTGGTGATGAGCCCGGCGTTGCCTGTCGCATCGACCGACTGATGTTTCGTTTGCTTGGTCGCACCTGGGTCGCGGCCACCATGACCCGTGTATATGATGTAGTCGCCGTAGTCCTGGTCGTCGACGTATCCACCAGACACAACGATCGAGTCGGCGCCTTCCTGCTTCGCTCCGGAGATGCCAGCTTGAAGAGGGCGATGAACGTTTGCGTCATGAAGTTCTCGGCGATCAACAAATAGATCGCCGACCTTCACTCCATCTGGAGTGCCAAAGAACCTGGGCAAAGTGCCTCCCGACGCCAGGCTATCCCTTGGATAAGCCAATTGGCTCACGTAAAAGTATGTTCGCAGTTGACACGGCCGAATTGTAAGTGAAACACTCCAGAACTTCGCAACCAACTTGGCTTTTGCGCCCGATGAGCGTGAGCGTCAAAACGCCGGTGGCTTCTAAGGCCACTCGACTGGCACTGCGGGCGGTCCTCTTTAGCAATGCGACTCCCGATCAACGGACGCTGTCGGTTGGTTTTGCAGAAAATCTTGGATCATGTCTATTTTGCAGGAGGTGAAGCCCATTGACGCTCATTGGAAGGGACGTGCAATTGGACGACAGCCGGGCCACCTTTAGTTAGTATTGCGGACCTATTTGTCACAACAATGGTTGAAACCGATATCCCGCGAATTGGCGTGGAGGCCAAAGTGCCGTAGTAGTACCAAAGTGTCCACGCAGCTCCGAATGCGAATGCGCTGGCTTTGGCTTCAGGCTACGCGGTATTCATTTGCAGCGACTACGGCGAGGTGCATCGGGTTAGAGCTATTTCTCAGATATGGTGCGAGCATGCAGGTACTGGGGGAGACCGAAAAGTTTCAGCTAGATCTCTCCGCGTTGCGGGATGCTGCGCTGGATACCACGCCGGTTTCGATAGGCAATCGCCGGACGAATTCTCCTCATGAGTTTTACCGGTACCCAGCGCGGTTTCCACCATCTATTGTCGCTGCCAGCTTGAATGCCTTCACGAATCCGGGGGATGTTGTGGCCGACTATTTTGTCGGGGGTGGTACAACGCTTGTGGAGTGCCGTCTAGCGGGACGGGTAGGCATAGGCGCCGACATCAACCCACTCGCAACTTTCGTGAGTCGAGTGAAGACCAGGTTATATTCGGGGACGGAGTTGCGCTCGGTAGAGAATTGGGCTACCAATTCGTTGAAACTTGGCCGCGGCACAGGTTTTGATTTTGAAGGTATCGAGCATGTGACTGACCCTCGCTGGGCACACCTTGTCGATGACGTCGGGACAGCATTGAAATCTCTTGCGCATATCGACGAATCGAGGGCACGTGATCTTGCTCGTTGCTCATTGCTTCGCGCGGCACAATGGGCACTCGATATGCGAGGGGAGATACCGAGTTCAACCAACTTCAAAGAAGTGATTGCTACTGTCGCGCATCAGACCGCGGCCGCGGCGGCCGAGTCGACCCGCCGATACCGGGCAGCAGACCGCGCAAACCCAGCCGGTTTGCCGGCAAGAACGATAATTCTCGATGCGGGGCTACCCGATTTGTCAACGCATGCCGCATTGGCGGAAACTCCGGCCCCGCGCCTGGTGTTGACTTCGCCGCCGTATCCTCGTGTCTACATGAACTACCACCATTGGAAACTCCAAGGACGACTGGAAACCTCACTGCCCTATGCAATCGCTGACCTTCCAATGCCGCGGGGTCGAGCACACTACACAATGTCCGCGCGTAGCGATATGACCGGGGATTTGTACTTCGCGAAGCTTCGCGAAGCATTCAGAGACATATCAAGAATGATTGATGAACATACTTGGATCGTCCAGATAGTGGGCTTTTCAGACGTCGGGACGCAGTTGCCTCGTTACTTGGAGGCAATGAGGAGCGCGGGCCTACAAGAATCCACCTTTTCCGAGGCGGCTACGAGCGATGACGGTCGATTGTGGAGGCGAGTACCTCGTCGTCGATGGTGGGCGCGCGCAGGCGATCGGAGCGCAATCGCCGAAGGTACGGCCCAAGAAGTTGTCCTCTTCCATCAGCGTGACAGCGCCCTCACAGCTACGCCTCCCGTGTCCCAAGTGTGCCAACTGTCTGCAGCATAGGCACCAGGACTGGTGCGATTGCCCTTGACACCTTTGCCACCAAATCTTCGAGTCCGCCTTCGGCGTCACCAGTCTCGAAGTCGTGAACCATCGCGATTCCGACGAGGACAAGCCCGTAGGTGAACTGATTCTCGAGCAGCACCGCACTGTTCTTCGAGTCTTTCTGGGCAATCTTAAGGAACTTGTTGTCTATGTTCACGAAGTAGTCGAAATAGCCCTCGCTCGACACAATAGTGAGGGCCGTCTCCTCATCGAACCCGTATTGATCCCATTCAGCATCGGCGACTCGTTTTACGTTTGGAAGGGCAAGTCCCGAACCGCCTTGGTTACCGGTTCCGCTATTCGGGTTTTTTCGACGAGTTCCGTTACCGCCGCCACCGCCCGGTTCGTAATCGACCACCTTCAGTTCCACATCGACCGTAATAGCGTCAGATCTGCTCTTGTCAGTCACGCAAACTCTGAATACCACTATTTCTCCCACCATCGAATCTGCAGGCAGGGTGAAAGCAATGTGGGCTATGCCATCAAATGGGCCCGTGATTGAGTCAGCGAGAACACCCTCGACATGATTGTCAACTACTCGCAGGATTTCAATGGAACCGGGGTCGATCGGGCGAATGAAGTATCCGTTCTCGGCATCGGTTTCAAATGTAATTCGCGCCCGTCGGCCAACTTGTGCATCACGCCTATAGGGTTCATCCGACTTGTGTTCACGAACGCGAAAATAGGTTGGGTAGCGTATGCCAATGAAGTGAGCCGACTTGCCTTTTTCTGTGCCAACGCTTTGACCACCTGGTTGGAACGCCGACGGCAACTTGAAGCCAGAGTTAAAAAGTTTTGCGAGCGTGGAGTTGCTTCTAACGATATCCCGCAAAGCGTCCGCCAAGGGCCGCTCGTCGCTCAACTGGTCTTCAATTGCAAGCGCGCGTCGCCGGGAATTCAACTGCCTCAGCACTGGATGGTGACTGAGTACGTCCGATACTTCATCTTCAAGCTGCTTGGCGAGAGCACCCTCGCGAAGCCGATCGCGGGAATTCATGAAGAGGTTCTCGCGGACATCCCCATCAATGGCGGTACAGTCTGCGTAGACAAGAAGTGAGTCTGAAATATAACCAAGACCGACGCGCTTTCTCGTGAAGAGGTCCACCGAAATCGAACCATGGGCCTGCCCGTTGACCCCGAACACCAGTCCCTGTCGGGAAACTCTGTACTCACCGGCGCGCTCTTTACTTGCGAAAACGTAGATTCGCAACGGGATCGCTTTGCCGGCGACAGTCACGCTGGCTGATAGAGGAGCCTCGGGGGCCAAGCTTGACGCACGGTCGCGGTCCAGACGCAACACGAGACCAAGAGCGTTAGTCGCGAAGCTACTTTCTGCCTTACCTTTGTAATCGCGCATTTCGTAGAGGCGCACAGGCAAAGCTAGTTGGGGTAACCCCGTCTCAATCCTTCGAAGCAGGCCGCCGCCGGACTGAACGATATTCGACTTGCTGCCAGGGAGGTCATACTCGTAAAGCTTTACGAGCGAGCCAAACGCGGATTCGCGGGCGTAGGGGTCACGGACACGGGCGGAACTCTCGGGGAAGATCGGCCAGGTTTCAGCTTCGAAGGACAAGACCCCGCGAGACTCAAATGGCGCGAGGTACGTATATACCGAGCTTCGGTTGCCATGCGTGGGGCGCTCGCGTCGCACCACCGTGAACCCCCACTCTAAGTCGCGCCCGGTTGTCCCGGGCGGCAGAAGCTCCGGCGCTCGTTTGCTAACAATAAGTTGAAGATTCCACTTAGGGCTACCAAACTGAAGGGCCCCGGTGCCGCCCATGCTGAACTTTCCCTGTACGAAAGGAACCCTCAACTTGTTGCTCCTCTTAAGCGACATGAAAGTGTCGGGGAACGCGTCCGGCGTTTGGCCTTCACCTTGATCGGCAATTGTGATTGACGGCCGCCCGCTTCCGCTTTCAGGTTTATTGCCGCTGGCGGAGAGGGTTAGCAGGCGGCCTTCGGCGGTGATTTTCTTGTCGCTCCATTCGGAAATTCGACCGGCTGAAACTCCAACCGCACCGCCTTCACGAAAGAAGCGCTCCACAGCTTCCTCCATTGACTGGGGCGCGTCGTGTGCCTCTGGATCCATTGGACTTCTGCGGCAGGCGAGAATGAGCCTGGCGTCTACGCTGTTGATGATCTTCTCCGCGAGAGCAGAGATAGCATCGCTTTGCTGATTCCCGATAGTCGAGAAGTTGCTCTCGTCGTCATTTATTGGACGCCAGGCATTCACGTCGTCCCAATAGCCGGTGGACTCTAGCAGTTCCACCACTTCATCCTCTGTGTCTGCACGCATGAGAGCGTTGCACAATTCGCTTGGGTTCACTTTGAGTCACCCCTCTCCGCGCTATCCGCTTGCGATATACCTTCGGGGGTCAGTTCCCAGACCCCTCTTGGCGAGTCTTTGCGGATCAATCCACGCTCTACCAACCTGAGGCGAACAAACTGCAGGCGTGTGTGCCAGCGCACTCCCCCTGAGGACAGCAATTGCTTGTCAAGGTCCGTTAGTTCGGGCGTCAGATACTCTTCCACCAGTGAAAGCACTTCACGATACGTTCCTTTGCCTCCCAGTTTGGCGATTGCGCGCAACAGTGGCGTCTCATAGCGCTCTTCTGGGAGAAGAGATCCTACTGGCGCGCGGTTGCTGCGCTTCTCTCGTCGCTGACGGGTGCTCGATTTCGAAGGACTGCGTTTCTCGCTGGAATTTGAAGCGCGGGTTGAACTTTGAGCGATTAAGAGGCGCCTTAGAACCGAATTTGGCGTGTCCTCAAAGGGCTCTGCGTGCTGCTTCAGATGGCGCATGACGTCGTCGTCTATCTCGATCTCATAATTCACTCTAACTCCAATCATTGCAATGAGACTCTAGTCAGTAGTTGCAATAGTTGCAACTACAAGTCAATCCCAGCGGGTTGAGCTCGCTCGCCACAACAGCTGAATTGGATGCAGGGACACGTTGGGGACATCGGCGAACCATTATCTATTTCGACGCGATGGCTATCAAGTGTGGAGGCCTTTTTGCCCACTTGGGCCTGAGGCCGGGAACTGGGCGCCAATGTGCGAACAGGGGTCAATTCGATTCATGACCGCCACCCGTACTGCAAGGTGACGAACTTAGAACGTCGCCTGCCCGAGCATGGGAGTCTCGCAGATGCGGAGATGGCTCGCCCGGGAAGCGCCAGGTTGGGCAACTTCGGACGCGTCGAGCAGAAAAAGGCAAGCCTGGCAAATTAGTCGCGGTTCTTGCAACAAATCAGGGGTAGCGGGTTCCTATAAGAAGCAAATTGTGAAGCATCTCTGCAACCCGCTCCGCCACATACCCGGCATCGCGCCCCACCCCGCCGAGCAACTGCGAGGTGAGCCCGAACTGGAACGGCATCCCGACGAAGAACAGGCCGGGCATGCTCGCCACCACGCCGCGCGGCGCATCCGGCAGGCCACCCGCATCCAGTGGCACACCCTCGATCCACTCCAGGCCAGGCCGGAATCCGGTCGCCCAGACCACCGTGCTGGGGCGCGGAACGCTCACGCCCTCCGTAATCGGCGCGCCACCCTCGGCGCCGGTGAGGCGCGGCAACAACGTCACTCCCGCCGCCCTCACCTGCTTCATCGAGATCCGGATGAGCGGCCCACCCCGCGAATGAATCTTCGGCCCGGCCTTGCGCCCGATCGGGGTCGCAATCGTGAGCACACGGTAGATGAACGTCCAATACAGTTCGCCGGCCACCGCGAGCAGGACATCCGGGATGTGCGGCGTCGGGCGTCCGGCCAGGAACACCGGATGGCTCGCCGCCAGCTCGAGCGCGATCTCCGCGCCGGACGTCCCCGCACCCACCACGAGCACCGTGCCAGGCGGCACCGAATCCGGGTTGCGGTACTCGCTCGAATGCAGCTGCCGGATGTCCGCATCCAGCTCCGACGCGAAACCCGGCACGGCAGGCGTCGTCGTCGCACCGGTCGCCACCACGACACTGTCGGCGGTCAGCACGCCGGCGCTCGTCGTGACGGTGAAACCCTCACCCGACCGCGCGACCCTCGTAACCGTCACGCCGTGACGCACGGGCAGTTCGAACTTCTTCGCGTACCGCTCGAGGTAGTCGGCGATCTCGTCCTTGCTCAGAAACGCGCGCGGGTCCGGATGCGGCACCCCGGGCAACGCAGAGTGCCGCGCGGGAGTGAAGAGCAGCAGCGAATCCCACCGCCGGCGCCACTCATCGCCGACGCGCGCCTCCGCGTTCAGGATCACGAAATCCTCGCCGCGCTCAGCGAGGTAATACCCGGTCGCGAGCCCGGCCTGGCCGGCGCCGATCACGATCGTGGGGAAGTGGGTGCGAGAGTCAACCATCGCGAGCCTCCTGATCATCAACGCGTGCTCGTTAGAATAGCATTCTAGGTAGTGGAACGATAGTCTAAGATCATGACCGCGATGCCAAAGCCCGCCACGTCGCCGCACGCCGCACCCCTCAGGGACACGCTCGCCGCCGCAACGCGCACCCAGATTGTGGATGCCGCCACCGCCCTGTTCAGCGAGCTCGGCTACGTCGGCACCTCTATCGGCGCGATCGCCACGCGCGCGGGGGTTGCCGTGCAGACGATCTACAACGCGATCGGCAACAAGACGGCGGTGCTGTCCGCGGTGCTCGACGCCGCGGTATCCGGGCCAAACGCGCCGACGCCTGTGCCGGAGTTCATGGCCGAGCGCACCGGCGCCGCGAAGGACGCCGGCGAGTTTCTCGACATCATGGCGGACTGGCTGCTTGAGGCCAACGAGCGTGTCGCATCCATGCACTGGATCATCCAGCAGTCCGTCGCGGTCGACGAGGATGCCGCAGCGTTCGAGCAGAAGCGCGCGCAGCAGCGGCTCCGCAACTACGGCCTCGCCGCCGCCGGGCTGCGCGAGCGCGGGGGCCTGCGCAACGGCATGACCGATGACCAGGCCGCCGCCACGATCTGGTCGATCGGGCATCCGACCGCGTATCGCGCGCTCGTCATCGACGCGGGATGGACGGCTCAGGCGTACCGGGCCTGGCTGCGGGCCGCGCTCGCCGGGCTGGAATAGGGCTTCGTGTCCTGCACAGCATTGCATTGCCAGCGAACGCCCACTGCGCCGACCTGTTCGGCGTCCTAGCCTGGATCGGCTGCGCAAGACTCGTGCGATGACGGTGCCTACGATAAGCTGGCTAAGTGATCTAGCCAGAATTGAGGAACCGCCCATGAAGAAGGTGAATATCTTGGACGCGCGTAACAACCTGTCGAAACTGGTCGCCGCTGCCAGCGCTGGCGAAGACATCGTGATCGCAAACCGGGGGAAGCCAGTAGCGCGGCTCGTTTCGGTGGACGACGATACCCCCACCCACACGGCAGGAAGCGCCGCTGCCTGGCTGGTGAGCAATCCGGTACCTCGTCAGGCCTCCCGCTCTACTGCCGCGCTCGAACAGCAGATCGCCTCCGAGCGCGAGGGCTGGGAGTGATCTACCTCGACTCATGCGTCGTCATCTACGCGGTCGAAGACCGCGGTGCTCGCGGTGACGAGGTGCGCCGACGACTCATCGGGTCCACTGATGTCGTGGTAGCGATCAGCCCGCTTGTCATCCTCGAGTGCCTCGTCGGGCCGTTGCGCGAGGAAAATCTCGTGCTGCACGACCACTACGTCCGTGCTCTTAAGCAGTTCCGGCTGCTACCGCTCGAGCCCGAGCACTATGTCAGGGCGGCGGAGCTTCGCGCCCGCCACGGCATCCGTACGCCGGATGCGCTGCACCTCGCCGCCGCGCAGTTGCACGGCTGCGATCAGCTCTGGACGAACGATAACCGAATGGCTGCCGCTGCCAGCGGCCTCAGTGTCGTCGTCACAGGCCCGGCTTGACCGCATCAGCAGGCACGTTTTGTGCGAACGAATGCGCGGCGAACTCTCGAGTTCAACTCTGCTACTCGGGCAAAGAGTTCACCGAGTCTTCGGATACTTCAGCCGTCACCCGCCGCTCCTCCTCCGGCAAATGCACCTGATACACCACGACCGGGATCAGTACGAGCGACCTCAAGTCGAACACCGCGTGCACGAGGATCGCCCACACGACGCTACCGGTCGCCAGGAACACGACCATCAGAACCACCCCGATCAGGAAACTCCCGATCACCCCGCCGACACCCTGGTACGCGTGCAGCGCCCCGAACACCACAAGACTCACGCTGATCGCCAGCAGCGCATCCCCGAACACCCCGAAAATGAGCGCGGGCAGCGCGAGCCTAAAGAGCAGCTCCTCCACGACGCCGGCATTGATCGACAGCAGCCATCCGTATTTCAGCTCCGCGCGGTTGCGGGGGAGCAGCGCGTGGATGTCGCCGATCGTCGGCACCTCCGTCGCGTGGCGTCCCAAAAACACGAGCCCGACGACGCCGATGAGCAACCCGATCGCGCCGCCCACAACGAGACCGGACACCAGCCCACTCGAGGCGAGCACGCTGCGGAACCACTCCATCGGCGGCCACGTCTCCACTTGCGCGAGCATCCGCGGCACGAAATCCCACACGAGCACGAGCACCACGAGCGCCGCGCCGCCGAACCAGCTGAACGACTCCCGCAACCACTTACGGTACATCGCCTGGCGGCGTTGCGTGGAGCGGTACCTCTTAAAGCGCTGATACTCGCGACGATCCTTCGCGCCCGCCCGCCACGCGAGCACACCGAGCAGCGCGACAAGCACCGCGCCGAGCGCCCACGGGGTGTAGGCAGCGTCGGGAGGGATCATTCCTCAATCGTGTCAGGTCTCGGAGCGTTCGGCAGCGCTCGCCGCCCGCTTGACCGCCCGGCCCGCCGCGAACGGGATCGTGAAGCCCAGCCCCGAGGGCATCCGGTACTCGTGCAGTTCCTCGATGTCGAGCCCCGACTGCCGGATGCCGTCCACCGTTTCGCGGGCGAGGTGGCAACCTCGGTCGAACCGGCTAGACACGGGTGTTGCCAGCCGCTGCACCCAGCGCAGAAGCGTGCGCGGCGGCGCGGCCACGTGCTCGACGAATACGAGACTTCCGCCCGGCCGGAGCACGCGGATGATCTCCGCAAGCGAGCGCTGCTGATCGTCCACGGAGCACAGCACGAGCGTGCTGAGCACGCCGTTCACACTGCTATCCGGCAGCGGAATCGCCTCACAGGATGCGACGAGAGGCTCCCTCCGAAAACCGCGACGTGCCGCCGCGCGGCGAAGCTCCTCCGTGTCGCGCACTTCCGGTTCGAGCCCGATCCAGTCGACGTCGGATGCCAACATCCCGAAGTTCGCGCCCGTTCCCGCACCCACCTCGAGCACGGTGCCGTGGAGGCTGCCGATGAGGTCGGCTTCGTTCGTGTCGGTGCTAGTCGGAGCTATTGTCGTGGGCCTTCCGTCCGTTGCTGCGTTTGATCAGGGGGAGCGCAGCGATCCAGCCGGCCGAGGCGATCGCCGCACCCATAATGAGTGACGCTGTATCCATCACTCCACGTTAACGTCCACGTTTTTGTCGCGCGAATTGGTCTGAGAATCACCTGAGTCGCTGCCGGCATCGACCACCACCGCCGAGAGGAAGACCTCGACCGCGTCCACAACCTTCTCGAAGCGCAGCGACCGAAACAGGTCAAAACTGTGCTGGGCGCCAGGAATCTCCGCGTACACGACCGGCTGCCGGCTCGATCGGCGCAACGTTGACACGAACTTGCGCGCCCACTCCACGGGGACGAGAGAATCCGCCGTCCCGTGGACGAGGAAGACTGGCGGCGCGTCGGCTCGCGCATAATCCGCAGGATCGGAAGAGATGCCGGCACCGAATTCGCGTGGACCGAGGTAGCCGTAGAAGCTGACGACAGCGGCCACCGACGTATCAGCACTTTCAAACCCCGGTTGGAAGATCGGGTCATTCTGGGTGAGCGCACACATCATCGCCAGGTGTGCGCCAGCCGAACTGCCCGCCACAATCACCCTCGAGCCATCCATTCCGTAGGTATCGGCGTTCTCGCGGACCCACGCGATGACGCGCTTCGCATCGACCTGCGAGTTCGGAAAGCGCCCGGCGCTACGCAGCCGATAGTTTGCGCTCACGCACACCCAGCCCTTGCCCGCCAGACGGTGCAGCAGCGGCCTGGCTTCGCGGCTCTTTGAGCCCATCGTGAAGTGGCCCCCGTGGAAATGGATTAACACGGGGGCACCGTGCCGTGCGGTCGAGCTGGGCCGATAGACATCCAGTCTGTTGCGTCGCCCCGCACTGCCATAGGGCACATTGCGGATCCGCCTCACTCCGCGCGTCCACACCGGAAATGGCGTGAACAGGATGCGCGGCAACCGACGCCAGCACGAGGGGAGCCCGCCGTCGCGGGTTCCCCGCCCGGGTGCCGGGATGGAGCGCCAGTGGGGGCCGAGGTCCCGGTCCAGCGCGAGCTCGAGCGCAGGTCCCGCCCTCAACTCGCGCCGCACAATCTCGACGAGACCCACGGCTATCAGCGCGGCAAAACCGAGAACCCAGGCACCGAGCGGAGTGTTCAGGTCGTCCTCCAGATATGCCAGGAAAGATGACCACGTGAGAAAGTAAAACGCCACGAACGGCAACTCGTTGATCAGATAGCCGAGCATGAAGCTGAGGTTCCGGAACGGCGGTCGCCGGATCGGCCAAAGTGCCGCCACCGTGTAGATCGCCGGGATCAGGATCGACCACATGTAGCCCATTGGCACAACAAACGTCCCTTCCCGAAACGGACCACGATAAAAACCCCAACTGAACGTGCCCTGTGCAAATGGGAGGATGGGACCATGACCGCCCCGATCACCGCGCCGAGCAGACCGCCGCATCCGAAACTCGACGAGCTCATCGCCGTGCTCGCCCAGCTTCGGGCGCCGGGCGGATGCGCGTGGGACGCCGACCAGACCCACGAGAGCCTCGTGCGCTACCTCGTGGAGGAATGTTACGAGCTGATCGACGCGATCGAGTCGGGCGACCGCGAGGCGATGATCGAAGAGCTCGGCGACGTGCTCTACCAGGTGATCTTCCACTCCGACCTCGCGGCGAACACGCCCGGCGAAGAGTTCACGATCGAGGATGTCGCCGCCCACATGACCGCCAAAATGATCGCGCGCCACCCGCACGTGTTCGGCGATGCGGAGGCAAAGAAGGTCATGAACATCCAGTCCGCGGATGACGTGGTCGCCGTGTGGGACGACCTCAAAGCCGCCGAGAAACCGCACCGCTCGAGCGTGCTCGACGGTATCCCGCAAGGCATGCCCGCGCTCGCGCTCGCCGACAAGCTCGTCGGGCGCGCCGAGAAAGTGGGTGTGCCGATCCCGGATGCCGCAGTGCCGTCCACTGCTGTGCCATCCACGTCAACGCCAGCGACTGAAGCCGAGCTCGGCGCGCGCTTGCTGGCAATGGTCGCGTCAGCCCGTGCGGCCGGACTCGACCCGGAGCGCGCCTTGCGCACGACACTCCGCGAACTGCAGGGAGACATCCGCGCCATCGAGACGGAAGCAGTTTCCTAGAGCTCCCTTCGAGACGGCCTGCGGCCTCCTCTGGGAGCGGGATTGGTGCGGCCACCTCAGGGAGCGGCGAGCACAACGCAGGCAAGCCTTGCCTGTCTGGATAACGTCAGCGCGCGCGAGTAGCGTCGAACCATGAAGAACAAGACTTTCGACCAGCTTCTCACCGAACAGATCGGCCATGAGTTCGCCGCCTCGCAGCAGTACATTGCGATCGCCGTCTGGTACGACAACCACGACTTGCCCCAGCTCGCCAAACACTTTTACCGGCAGTCCATCGAAGAGCGCAACCATGCCATGATGATCGTGCAGTACCGGCTCGACCGGGACCTCGGCATCACGATTCCCGGAGTGCCGGACGTGACCAACACCTTCAAGGATGAGCGTGAACCGATTGCTCTCGCCCTGAAGCAGGAGAAGCAGGTCACCGAGCAGATCGAGTCCCTCTTCGCTGCAGCCCGCGCGGAAGGCGATGCGCTCGGCGAACAGTTCATGCTCTGGTTTCTGAAGGAGCAGGTCGAAGAGGTCGCGTCGATGAGCACGCTCCTCACGATCATCACGAGGGCCGAGAACCTGTTCGATGTCGAGAACTATCTGTCGCGCGAGAGCGTGGGGGAGGGCGAGGATGCCAGTGCCCCGACTGCCGCGGGCGGCGCACTGTAGGCACCGCAGACCAGCGCGCTCGCTGCAGACTCAACGCCACAGGGCCCGTGACTCCAGAAAAAGAAAGGTGCCTGCACCAACCCGAATGGCGCAGGCACCATGTCTGAAACGCGATGCTGCTCGCACGCGGCATTGCGTTCAGACAAAGGCCAGTTGAACGTCGCCGATCTGCTGGCCTGACGGGAGAAGTCCTGGAATCGGAAGCTTCTGGTCCGCAGTTTGTGAAGCGCCAAATCCAAAGATTTCCCCCCGGTCCTCCGTTTATGGAGTGGCGCTGCACTCAAAATCGTAATTCATAACACCTGTTAGTGCAAACATTTGTTATGTTAACGAAATGACGCGCAGACCAGAGCCGGAGCGCAAGCAGCAACTGCTGGAACAGATACTCGACTATTTGTTGGATAAGCCGCTTTCGAGCCTCACCTTCCGCTCGCTTGCCAACGCGCTGGGCGTCAGCACGTTTACGCTCGTCTACCAGTTCGGTACGCGTGACGAGCTCGTGCACGACATTGTGGGCGCAATCTCCTCGCGACAGTCAGAAATGGAAGCGCGTCTCGAGGAAAGTCCGGGCACGATCGACAAGTACTATCAGAACCTCGTGGTGTCCTGGGAGTGGACCCTCGACCCGCGCAACCGCCAGTTGCAACGCCTCGAGTTCGAGGCATCCATGCTCGAGGTCCTCGAACCAGACACGCACAACTACAGCCGATCACTGTTCGCGACCTGGCTTCGCGTGGGCTGCGAATCCCTCGAAGCCTTCGGCCTCGGCCCCGAGGATGCCGCAATCGAGGCGCGCATCATGGTGGACGCCTTCTACGGTCTGCAATACGATCTCGTCGTCAACGGAGACAGCGAGGGGGCAACGGCCGCATTCTCCCGCCTCATAGCGCAGCACCGCGAACGCGTGGAGGCCCTGTCCCAGAAGCCTTTGCCTGCATCGACGACGTAACAGCACCGCAATCGTATGCGCGACGATGGGGCGCGCCTGCACTGGCGCTGCGGCCACTGCGCGCCGCACGCCTGACCATGATGGCTGTGCTTTCCCATGACGCCGAACGTTCGGCGTCATGAGGCACAACTGGCGTCATGGTAGGGCGTGTGTTTTTGCGACGTGATTCTGCCGTCTCCCGTGCACGTGCGGGAGGTGCCAGAATCGAGGGGTGGCACATCAGGTAAACCCCCCGCGCGGCATGCGCGACTTTCTTCCCGAAGAGAAGGTGCGCCGCGAACGCGTGCTGGGAATCATCCGGGACACCTATCGCGCCCACGGTTTCGACGAAATCGAAACACCCGTTGTCGAGGAAAGCGAGCGACTTCACGCGGGCCTCGGTGGCGACAACGAGAAACTGGCGTTCGGTATTCTGAAGCGCGGCCTGACCGCCGAGGATCTAGCTGCGGCCAGCGAGCCGCTCGATCTTGCCGACCTCGGTCTTCGGTTCGATCTCACGGTGCCGCTCTCACGCTTCTACGCGAGCCATCACGCCGTGTTGCCCAGCGTATTCCGCTCCATTCAACTGGGGTCGGTGTGGCGGGCGGAACGACCGCAAAAGGGGCGCTATCGCCAGTTTGTGCAGTGCGACATCGATGTCATTGGTGATGCAACGGGGCTCGCGGAAGCAGAACTCATCGTCGCGTCGCTTGCGACGTTCTCCGCACTTGCGCTTTCTGACGTGACCATACGCATCAACGATCGCCGCATCCTCACGGCGTTGCTTGATCACTTCGGTTTCGAGTCTGCGGAGCACGCGTCCGTGCTGATCACCCTCGACAAGCTCGACAAGGTGGGTCCCGCCGGCGTGATCGACGAGTTGACGCGGAACAAGGCATCCTCGGATGCCGTCACGGCACTCGACGAATATCTCAACCGCCCGCACACGATGCAGTTCAATCCGTTCGGAGAGCGGCAGATTCGCGCCGCCCTGCCCGACGAATTCGATTCACCCGCAATTGCCGACCTCATCGCGCTCGGCGTGGCGGTCGAGCGCGCGCTTCCCGCGGCAGACGAAGTCGCTCACGAGGGTTTGCATGGGGAGATGGTTCCCGGCATCCCGCTCACGTTTGATCCATTCCTCGTGCGGGGGATGGGCTACTACACGGGGATGATCTTTGAAGCGATGCACCCGGAGCTTGGCTATTCGCTCGGCGGGGGTGGGCGATACGACGGCATGATCGGGCGATTCCTCGGTCGCGATGTTCCGGCCAGCGGATTCTCGCTCGGCTTCGAGCGCATCGTCGATCTGGTCGAACTGGCCGACAACGCGGCGTCCGATGCCGTGGTGCTGTTGCACGATGCCCATGCCGACCCCGCCCAGCTGATGGTCATCAAGGCTGAGCTCATTGCGATGGGTCGGCGCGTGAGGCTTGAGCGGGAACCGCGCAATGTGAAAGCTTTGCTCGACACGCTCGCCGCATCCGGTTTCGGACAGTTCGCGCGGGTGGGCGATGCGGCGACCGCGGCGGAACTCTCGTTCAGGCCGCTTGGAACCGCCCACTGACGGGGTCGCGATCCCTGAGGTTTCCGCGAGCCGCGTCACGCAGCGAGAGCCTCAGGGAGACGGAACTAGACTTGACTCCGACGAAAATCACAATGAAGGAGAACCCCCGTGGCTTTGATTGAGGCAGTTGGCGCTCGCGAAATTCTGGACTCCCGGGGCAACCCGACGATCGAGGTTGAAGTTCTGCTCGATGACGACACGGTCTCACGCGCCGCGGTGCCGTCGGGTGCTTCCACGGGTGCATTCGAAGCGTACGAACTTCGCGACGGTGACAAGAAGCGCTACGGGGGCAAGGGCGTGCGGAAGGCCGTCGACTCTGTCGTCAACGTGCTCGGTCCGGCGCTCGAAGGATATGACGCTACGGATCAGCGCATGATCGACGCCGCCATGAACGAACTCGACGGCACAGACAATAAGAAGAAGCTCGGCGCGAATGCGATTCTCGGCGTTTCCCTCGCAGTTGCGAAGGCAGCGGCGGACTCCGCGGATCTTCCCCTGTTTCGTTACCTCGGCGGGCCGAATGCTCACATCCTTCCGGTGCCCATGCTCAACGTCATCAACGGCGGCGCGCACGCCGACACCAACGTGGACATCCAGGAGTTCATGATTCTGCCCGTCGGTGCCGGCACGTTCGCCGAAGCCCTGCGCTGGGGTGCCGAAACCTACCACGCGCTCAAGGGACTGCTTAACGACAAAAAGCTCAGCACGGGCCTCGGTGACGAGGGCGGTTTCGCACCGGATCTCAAGAGCAACCGCGCAGCACTCGATCTGCTCATGGACGCCATCACCAAGGCGGGCTTCAAGCCAGGAAAAGACATCGCGCTTGGGCTGGATGTTGCGGCATCCGAATTCTTCTCCGGAGGAAAATACACCTTCGAAGGCAAGAAGGTGACCGCGAAGCACCTGCTCGACTACTACGCCGACCTCGTGAAGTCCTACCCGCTCGTCACCATCGAAGACCCGCTGGATGAGGATGACTGGAAAGGCTGGGCCGCGCTCACCGCAGAGCTCGGCGAGAAAGTGCAAATCGTGGGCGACGACCTGTTCGTCACCAATCCGGCTCGACTGGCGAAAGGTATCGAGCAGGGAGCGGCGAATTCGATCCTCATCAAGGTGAACCAGATCGGCACGCTCACCGAGACGTTGGATGCCGTGGCTCTTGCGCGCCGAAACGGCTACACCTCCGTCATGTCGCATCGTTCCGGTGAAACCGAAGACACCACGATCGCCGACCTCGCCGTCGCCACCGATTGCGGGCAAATCAAGACCGGCGCACCCGCGCGAAGCGAACGCGTGGCGAAATACAACCAACTGCTGCGCATCGAGGAAGAGCTTGCGAGTGCTGCCGTGTACGCGGGTCGGGGTGCCTTCCCGCGGTTCAAGGGGTAGCGAGCTGTCTCCCTTCGAGACAATCGCGGCGCGATTTCCTCAGGGAGCGAGTGCGGGTGCGGCGCGATTTCCTCAGGGAGCGAGTGCGGGTGCGGCGCGATTTCCTCAGGGAGCGAGTGCGGGCACGGCGCGATCCCTCCGCGGTCGCACGGGGCTCCGCGCTTAGGCTTGATGCATGACCCGGAGGCAGAAACCTGAGCGCGTTCCCGTGCGCCTGCCCGAGCAGAGTGCGCGGGCCGGCTGGGTGCGCAGCATCCGACTCTCATGGTTCACCATCGCAACGCTCACCATTCTTGTTCTCACGGTTGTCGTCCTCGCCCCCTCGTTGCGCATTTTCGTTCAACAGCAGCAGCAAATCGCTGCTCTCCGCGCGGAAGTGCAACAACAAAAAGACGGTGTGAAGGAGCTGAAGAGCGAACGTGCCCGATGGTCCGACCCGAGCTATGTCGAAGCGCAGGCGCGAGAGCGACTGAACTACGTATACCCGGGCGAATACAGCTACCTCGTCATCGACGACGGGAACACCCCCACCACGAGCGACGGCCAACCGATCAGCGCCCAGGTGCAAACCACCCAGGTGGACTGGGTGCGGATGCTGCTGTCGTCCGTTCTCACGGCGGGGCTCACCGACGACAAGCCGGGCGAGATCGTCGCACCCGTGATCAAGGACAAGCAGGGATGACGCGGCCGCCGTTTGATACACCCAGCGAGGAGGAGATCCGCACCGTGTCGCTCCAACTTGGCCGACCCGCTCGTGGAGTGATCGGGGTTGCGGCGCGTTGCGTGTGCGGCGCCCCGACGGTCGTGGCGACCGCGCCGCGGCTCGACGACGGTACGCCGTTTCCGACGCTCTACTACCTGAGCCATCCGGCCGCAACGGCGTCGGTCTCCACGCTGGAGGCCACCGGGGTCATGGGGGAACTGACCGCGCTTCTCGCGGGCGATGAACACCTGCGCCAACGCTACCTCGAGGCTCACACACAGTATCTTGCCGACCGCGACAGTGTCGATACGGTGACCGAACTGCACGGCATTTCAGCCGGTGGAATGCCCGAGAGAGTCAAGTGCCTGCACGCTCTTGTCGCGCACTCGCTTGCGGCCGGTCCCGGTGTGAATCCCATCGGCGATGCTGCACTGGAGCGTGCATCCTGGTCCCCTGAGGTGTGCCAGTGCGGTGTCGTGAAAGCGGGCGACGGCGAGGTCGGAACATGAAACGCGTCATCGCCGCAATTGCGTGCCTTGCGCTCGCCGCATCCGTCACCTTCATCGGTGCCGGCTCGGCGGCGGCGGATTCCATTCGGGACCGCGAGTACTGGCTGAACCAATACGGCATCACCTCCGCCTGGAACACCACGAAGGGTGCCGGCGTCACCATCGCGATCATCGACACGGGCGTCGACGGCACCCATGTCGACCTCGCTGGGTCGGTTGTCGGTGGCACCGATGTTTCCGGAGTGGGGTCATCCGATGGCCAGACGCCGATCGGCAGCAACAGCGAGCACGGCACAATGGTGGCGTCCCTCGCCGCCGGTCGGGGGCACGGCAGCGCGTCGGGAGTGATCGGTTCGGCACCCGCAGCTGACCTGCTCGCGATCTCCATCGGCTTCGACGCCGGTTCCCGAAGTTCGGATGACCAGATCGCCGACGCGGTTAAATGGGCGGTCGATCACGGTGCCTCTGTCATCAATATGTCGCTCACGCGCAACAGCCTCGAATGGCCGAGAAGTTGGGACGACGCTTTCCTGTACGCATTCGAACACGATGTGGTCGTGGTGGCGGCGGCGGGAAACCGCGGCAGCGGCACCACTGAAGTGGGAGCGCCCGCCACAATACCGGGCGTCCTCGTCGTCGGTGGCGTCGATCGCAACGGCGCGGCGAGCTTCGACGCGTCGTCGCAGGGCATCACCATTTCCGTTTCCGCGCCCAGCGAAGACCTGGTCGGGGCAGCGCCGGGTGGTGGGTACTACGCGTGGGCGGGCACGAGCGGGGCGGCGCCCATCGTTTCGGGGATCGTCGCGCTCGTCCGGGCGGCGCATCCGGATCTTGACGCGGGCAATGTGATTCACCGCATCACGGCGACGGCCACGTCGCCGGGCGTCGCAGTGCCGAGCCCGATTTACGGCTACGGGCTCGTGAACGCCGCCGCGGCAGTGAACGCTGACGTGCCGCCCGTCACTGACAACCCGGCTCAGCAGCTCAAAGACTGGATCCATGTGCACCGCAGGGCCGAGTCCGCGCAGCCTCCGCCCGTCGTCGAAACGCCTTCCGCGACGCCCACCCCGACGCCGGTTCCGGAGGCCGATTCTTCCACGCCAGTCGGTACCCTGCTACCCACAATTTCCCAGTTGCGAGACGTGGGAATCCCCTTGCTGGTCTTTGCCGCATTTCTCGCGCTCCTCGCCGTGTGGCTCGTGACGTTTCTGCGGCGTGTCAGGGCGTCTCGACACTCGTAGTAGATTGGTTTAGTGCCAAAAATTCTGATTGTCGGCGGCGGATATGCCGGTTTTTACACTGCACTCAAACTGGAGAAGTGGCTTCGATCTGGCGAAGCGGACGTGACGATCGTCGATCCGCGACCGTACATGACGTACCAGCCTTTTCTGCCAGAAGTTGCCGCCGGCTCCATTGAGCCTCGGCACGCCGTGGTCAGCCATCGCCGCCACCTGCGTCACACCGAGATCATCACGGCCAGCGTCTCGAAGATCGATCATGCTTCCAAAACCGCAACGATCTCGCCCGCCGTGGGGGATCCCTGGGAACTGAAATACGACATCATCGTGGTGACGGCCGGCGCCGTCTCGCGCACGTTCCCCATCCCGGGCGTCGCAGATCAGGCCATCGGCTTGAAGACGATTGAAGAGGCGACGGCAGTGCGCGACCGTCTCATGGTGAACTTCGACCGCGCAGCGCTACTGCCGCCCGGCCCCGAACGCGATCGTCTCCTCACGTTCGTCGTCGTGGGCGGCGGCTTCGCCGGTATCGAAATTTTCGGCGAATTGCGGAGCCTCGCGAGCGGCTTGCTGCGCTACTACCCCGAGATCACTTTCGAAGACACGCACTTCCACCTCATTGAGGCCATGGATCGCATCATGCCGGAGGTGTCGCTCAAGACGAGCCACTGGGTCATCAAGCACCTTGCCGAACGCGGTGCGCAAATCCATTTGGAAACCCAGCTCACGTCTGCCGTTGACGGCAAAGTGGTCATGTCCAACGGCGAGACGTTTGAATCGGATGTCATTGTGTGGACGGCGGGCGTCATGGCCAACCCCGTGTTGAAGAACACGGATCTGCCGCTCGATGAGCGCGGTCGCCTGCGTGTCGGCGCGGACCTGCGGGTTCGCGACGGGGAACAGATTGTGGCGGATGCGTGGGGTGCGGGAGACGTGAGTGCGGTCCCCGATCTCACCGGCGGCGGTGTCGGCGGCTTCTGTGTGCCGAACGCTCAGCACGCGGTTCGTCAGGGGAAGCTCCTCGCGAAGAGCCTCACGGGAACCTTGCGCGGGGACGACCCGGCCGAGTACTACCACAAGAACCTCGGTGCGGTTGCCGGTCTCGGCCTCTACCACGGAGTCTTCCAGTCGGGTGGATTTGCCGTGAAGGGGCTCATCGCGTGGTTCATGCACCGCGGCTACCACGGACTCGCGGTTCCCATGTGGGAGCGCAAGATCCGCGTGTTCGGCAACTGGTTTATGAACTTCCTGTTACGCCGCGACATCGTCTCGCTCGAAGACCGGATTGCTCCTCGCGCGGCCTTCGAAGAGTTCGCTGCCCGACCCAAGTCCTGAATTTCGGCCTGCTGAGCCTCTAGGCTGGGCGACAGCATCGCCCCCGTAGCCCAATCGGCAGAGGCAGACGACTTAAAATCGTCACAGTGAGGGTTCGAGTCCCTCCGGGGGCACGCTGTGGCGTGGCCCTATCGGGTCTCGCTGACTGTCTGAATCTGCTCGCGCAGATTCGGTTCGAGTCCCTCCGGGGGCACAGACGATTGAGGCGAGCGGAGCGGCCGCTTGCGGTCGTTGCCGAGGCGATTGAGTCTGTTGAACTGATGCGCATGGGCGCATCAGGATCACGCTTGCTCCAGCCAGCGCGCGCGGTTGACACGCGATTTCGAATAGGGCACTATTTCCCTAGTCACGCGTCTTGGACGCTTGACCCACTTCAGTGACGAAGGCAGGAAATCGTGGCGCGCATTTCATCGGCGGATCGGCGTGAGGCGCTCATCCACGCCGCGCTGCGCGTCATCCGCCGTGAGGGCGTTCATGCCGCGACCACGCGCGCCATCGTTGCCGAGGCGGACATGCCGCTCGCGAGTTTTCACTACGCGTTCCGGTCCCGCGATGAAATGATGCGCGAACTCATTTCGTACGTGGTAGAAAACGAGGGTCGGGCCGCAACAGCCACACTCAGCAGCGAACTGGACATCCGCAGTGCCGTGCGAGCCGGATTGCAAGCCTATTTCGATACGCTCACCGCAGAGCCCAGCCATGAGCAGGCAATGTTCGAACTCCTGCACTATGCGCTGCGCACTGACGAGCTTCACGACCTGCCGGCGGCCCAGTACGAAACGTATCGGCGAACTGCGGGAGACGTTCTGCGCGCGGGCGCAGAGACGGCAGGTGTCACCTGGCGTGTGCCGGTGGACCTCGTCGCGCGCCTGCTCGTCAACTTCATCGGCGGGCTCACTCTCGCCTGGCTGGCCGACCGCGATGATGATGCCGCCGCAACGACCATGGATTTTGCCGCCGATTCACTTGCCGCACTTGCCACCTCACCTGACCACACGAGAGAGAAGTCATCATGACGCAGCACACGACCGCCGCTCCCGCGGCATTATCCGAACCGACGCGACTCGTCTCGGCGGGCTGGATCGCGCTCTTCGCCACCGCCTGGTTCGGCATCTGGATGGCGCAACTTACGCCCGTGCAACTGCTGCTGCCGCAGCAGGTGGAGGCACATGTCGCCGAGTCCGCGCACTGGGTCGACAAGGTTGTCGCGTTCGGCATCATCTCCGGAATTGCGGGCGTCTTCGCGCTCGTCGCGTATCCGCTCACCGGAGCTCTCTCCGACCGCACGACCAGCAAGTTCGGGCGTCGACGTCCGTGGATCCTCGGCGGCGCGCTGCTTTTCGCGGGCTCGCTCATCGTCCTGGGGCTCCAGTCGACGATGGTCGGCATCGGCATCATGTGGTCGCTCACGATCATCGGCTTCTGCATGCTCACCTCCGCCCTCACCGCGACAATTTCGGATCAAGTCCCGGTGAATCAGCGCGGATTCGTTTCCGGCTGGCTCTCGGCGCCGCAGGCCGTCGGCACGATCGCGGGACTCCTTCTGGTGATCATGCTGGGCCTCAGCCAGTTTCTCGGATACACGCTCGTCGCAGTGCTACTCGTGGTTCTCGTGTTGCCGTTCGTGCTGCGCATTCCGGATGCAGTGCTGCCCATCGAAGACCGACCGCCATTCACGCTGCGTGCGCTCATTCAAGGCTTCTGGATCAGCCCACGCCAATTCCCCGACTTCGGCTGGACCCTTCTCAGTCGCATCCTCGTCAACTTCGGCAACGCCTTCGGCACTACACTGCTGCTGTACTTCCTGCAGGATGGCCTCGGTTTCGCGCCAGGCGACCCGGCGCAGGACGCGCTCCTCACCCTCACGCTCATCTACATGGTGTTTGTCGTGCTCGCGTCCCTCGGCCTTGGCTGGCTCTCCGACAGGCTGGGTCAACGCAAGCTCTTCGTGTTTGCGGCATCCGCGCTGCAGGCCGTCGCGGCGCTTCTTCTAGCCTTCGCACCGACCTTCGAGACCGCGATGGTGGCGGCGGGGCTGCTCGGCCTCGGCTACGGATGCTTCCTCTCGGTCGACCAGGCCCTCGCCACCCAGGT
>JBIQLG010000016.1:23058-37827 GCA_044464485.1 Agreia sp. | reverse complement strand
CGCGCTTCCCTGACACGGAAGAGGTCACTGGTTCGATCCCAGTATCGCCCACCACACACCTGCGTCATTGCGTGGCCAACGCGCGGAGAACGCGGAGAACGTGCGCGGCGAATTTGGATCCCCTCCCGAGTAAGCAGGGAGGGGATCCGCCGACACCGCCTCGACGCGGGGGACGTGGCAGCGCGGCAGGCGGCATCGCTCAGGGCGCAGTCGAAACCGCACGTCTGAGCGTGACCACCCAGTAAAGCAGATACCAATCAAGCGACTTCATGACGCGAATGCGGCAACTTTGTGTCGTCGTCGCTGCGGGCGGCGCACGCTTGCACAGAATTCGCACCTGTGAGACGCCGCTAAAGTTGATGGAATGAGCAGCCAGAAGACCGGATTCGAACTTTTTGACGACCGCAGCATTGTCGCGATGCGGGTCAACGGCGAAGTGAAGGACCTGGCTGCCACGGTGACGGATGCCGACACCGTCGAGGCCGTCGAAATCGGCTCTGCCGATGGTCTCAACATTCTGCGCCACTCGGCGGCCCATGTGATGGCGCAAGCCGTGCAGTCGATCAATCCGAATGCGAAGCTGGGAATCGGTCCGCCCATCACCGATGGCTTTTACTACGACTTTGATGTCGAGGAACCATTCACCCCGGAGGATCTCAAGGCAATCGATAAGGCCATGGCCGCGATCATCAAGAAGGGCCAGCAGTTCCGCCGTCGTGTCGTGACCGAAGATGAGGCACGAGTTGAACTCGCAGGCGAGCCGTACAAGCTCGAGTTGATCGGGCTCAAGGGCGGGAATCACGCGGAGGATGAGGCCGTCGAAGTCGGGGGAGCCGAGCTCACGATGTACGACAACGTCGACCCGAAGACGGGTGAGACGGTGTGGAAAGACCTGTGCCGCGGCCCGCACCTGCCGAGCACGCGCATGATCGGAAACGGATTCGCGCTCACGCGCGTCGCCGCCGCATACTGGCGCGGTTCGGAGAAAAACAAGCAGCTCCAGCGCATCTACGGCACCGCGTGGCCTTCTAAGGAGGAATTGCGCGAGTACCAGACACGGATGGAGGAAGCCGCCCGGCGGGACCATCGCAAACTCGGCAAAGAACTCGACCTGTTTTCGTTCCCGGAGGAAATCGGTTCCGGCCTTTCGGTGTGGCATCCGCGCGGGGGTATTGTCCGCGGCGAGATCGAGGAACACGCAAGAAAACGGCATCGCGAGGCCGGCTATACCTACGTATACACGCCGCACATCAGCAAGGCGGACCTGTTCCTGCAGTCCAACCATTTGGTCACCTACAAGGAGGGGATGTTTCCCCCCATCCGCATGGATGAGGAGCGCGACGGCAAGGGAAACATCACCAAACAGGGGGTGGACTACTACCTCAAACCGATGAACTGCCCGATGCACATCCTGATCTACAAAGAGCGCGGACGCAGCTATCGCGACCTGCCCATGCGTCTCGCCGAGAACGGCACGGTGTATCGCAACGAACTTTCCGGCGCACTACACGGACTGACTCGCGTGCGGGGTTTCACTCAGGATGACTCGCACCTCTTCGTTGCTCCCGATCAACTGCAGGACGAGGTGGCGAAGGTACTTGATTTCGTGGTCTCGATGCTGCGCGACTTTGGGTTGACCGAGTTCGAACTGGAACTGTCAATGAAGGACGAGCACAAGGAGAAGTGGATCGGCTCAGAGGAGTTCTGGGACTCCTCCACGGAAGCTCTGCGCCAGGTGGCACTGCGCAGCGGATTGAAACTCACGGAGGTCCCCGGTGAAGCTGCTTTTTACGGGCCGAAAATTGACCTCAAAACGCGAGACGCCATCGGGCGGGAGTGGCAACTTTCCACGGTGCAGGTCGACCCGAACCTGCCGGAGCGCTTCGAACTCGAATTCACGGATCGCGACGGCACAAAGCAGCGCCCCATCATGATCCATCGAGCATTGTTTGGATCAATTGAGCGCTTCTTCGCCATCCTGCTTGAGCACTTCGCCGGTGCGTTCCCCGTCTGGTTGTCGCCCGTCCAGGCCATCGGTATCCCCGTTGCCGAGGAATATTACGACTACCTGGGTGGCGTCATCGACCGATTGAAGGCCGCGGGCGTGCGGGCAGAAGTCGACTACTCGAACGACCGGATGCCCAAGAAGATCCGCAATGCGACGCTGCAGAAGATTCCGTTCCAGCTCATCGCGGGTGAAGAGGACCGGGCGGCCGGTGCCGTGAGCTTCCGCTTCCGCGACGGCCATCAGGAGAACGGAATCCCCATTGCCGAGGCCATCGACCGCATTACGACCGCAATTGCCGAACACGCGCAGGTGTGACCGTGGCAAACGAAAGTTCTGAGTTGGACGGCGTGCCGGTGGAGGACGCCGCCGATTTCGCGGCGGTGCCGGATGCCTTCCAGAGGCTGTGGACTCCCCACCGGCTCGTGTATGTCCAGGATCAGACGCAGCCGGACGAACACACCTGCCCGTTTTGCGCCGCACCGAAGTTGGACGATGAGAAAGCCCTGATTGTCGCGCGCGGAGAGCACGCCTACGTTCTCCTGAACCTGTTCCCGTACAACTCGGGGCACCTTCTGGTGTGCCCGTATCGCCATGTTGCGTTATATGACGACGCAACGGCAGAGGAAGTCGCGGAAATTGCGAGCCTCACCCAGACCGCGATGAGGGTTCTCAGAGCGAATTCGAACTGCGACGGTTTCAACCTCGGAATGAACCAGGGGAAGATTGCCGGCGCTGGAATTGCCGCCCACCTGCACCAGCACATCGTTCCGCGTTGGGCTCTCGACTCGAACTTCTTCCCCATCATTGCGGGCACCAAGGCCCTCCCGAAACTCCTTGGGGAGGTTCGCCGAGAAATCTCGGCGGCCTGGCCGACATAGAATGGATGCATGTCCAAGACCGATACATCATCCGCAGAATTAGGCACCAGCCGCGTCAAGCGAGGGCTGGCAGAAATGCTTAAAGGCGGTGTGATCATGGACGTCGTGACCGCCGATCAGGCAAAGATTGCCGAAGACGCAGGTGCTGTGGCAGTCATGGCCCTGGAGCGGGTTCCCGCAGACATCCGGTCTCAGGGCGGCGTGGCGCGCATGAGCGACCCTGACCTCATCGACGGCATCATCGAGGCGGTATCGATTCCGGTGATGGCGAAGGCGCGCATCGGCCACTTCGTAGAGGCGCAGATTCTTGAAGCGCTCAAAGTGGACTACATCGACGAGTCGGAAGTCTTGAGTCCCGCCGATTACGTGAACCACATCGACAAGTGGCAGTTCACCGTCCCGTTCGTGTGCGGGGCGACGAACCTCGGCGAGGCGCTTCGCCGCATCACCGAAGGCGCCGCAATGATCCGCTCGAAGGGCGAAGCAGGAACCGGGGACGTTTCCGAGGCGACCAAGCACATCCGAACGATCAACGGCGAGATCAATGCGCTGCGGTCGAAGTCCAAGGACGAACTGTATGTCGCGGCGAAGGAGCTTCAGGCGCCCTACGAGCTCGTTGCGGAAATCGCGGAAACCGGCAAGCTTCCCGTCGTGCTGTTCACGGCCGGTGGGGTCGCAACTCCCGCCGATGCCGCGCTCATGATGCAGCTGGGTGCCGACGGCGTGTTTGTCGGATCGGGAATTTTCAAGTCAGGTAATCCGGCGCAGCGTGCCGCGGCGATTGTCAAGGCCACGACGTTCTACGACGACGCAGCGGTGTTGGCGGATGTATCGCGCGGTCTCGGCGAGGCGATGGTGGGAATCAACGTCTCCGATCTTGCCGCACCCCACCGCCTTTCCGAACGCGGCTGGTAGGGCGAGTACCACGTCGACACAACGTGTGGGAGTGCTTGCACTTCAAGGAGATTTTCGCGAGCACGTCAACGTGCTGCGCGGCTTCGGTGCCGAAGCAATTCCGGTGCGTCGTGCGAGCGAGTTGTCGCAAGTGGACGGCCTCATCATTCCCGGCGGCGAATCCAGCGTGATGGACAAACTGTCCCGAACATTTGGACTGCGCGAACCGCTGCGTGAGGCGATTGCTTCCGGTCTTCCGGTTTACGGCACGTGCGCCGGGCTCATCATGCTGTCGACAACCATCCTGGACGGCATCGACGGGCAGGTGGGCCTCGGGAGCCTGGACATCGATGTTCGTCGCAACGCCTTCGGATCGCAGCGCGACTCGTTTGAAGTCGACCTGGACGTTCCCGTGATCGGGTTGCCTCCGCTCCACGCGGTGTTCATTCGTGCACCCGTGGTTGAGCGCGTGGGAATCGGCGTCACGGCGCTTGCGACGCTCGATGATGGAAGAGTCGTCGCCGTCGAGCAGGGTGCAGCGCTCGGCACCTCGTTTCACCCCGAGATGACGGAAGACCACCGATTCCACAAATACTTTCTTGAGAAGGTGCGATCCCTCCGCTAAATCGTCATGCTGGGGTCATGAAGATCTATTCAGACTTTCCATTACAGCGTACTCGTCAAATAGTCGCGGACTTGGTCGCGCTGGCCGTCATCGGATGCGGAGTGTGGCTCGGCGCCGCGGTGGGAGCGGCAATTGCCACGCTCGCCGAAGCGGGCAGACAATTGGAGAGTGCCGGTGCAGGGTTCAGGAGCGCGATGTCGGATGCGGGATCAGCACTCGGTCAGGTCCCCTTGATCGGCACCGCCATCCGGGTTCCGTTCGATGCAGCTGGCAGCACGGGCGGAGCGCTCGAGGATGCCGGCCAGACCACTCAGTCGTTCATCGAAACCACGGCGACGATCGTGGGACTCGTGGTTGCCGGCGTCATTGTGCTCTGCGTGTGCTGGTTCTGGATCGGCAGGAGGATCCGGTTTGCGCGCAGGGCGACGGAAGCAAGCAGGCTGGCCGACCTTGTCGACGGCGCAGACATTCTTGCGCTGAGGGCACTCATGAACGGTTCTGCGCGAGACCTCGCTCGCGTGGGCGATCATCCGGTCGAGGCGTGGCGGCTCGGCAATCGAAACGTCATCGCGATGCTTGCTCAACTGGAGCTGCGTGAAGCCGGCGTGAGGTTAGCTGGATAGAATCGACCGTGGTTCCAGCGAGAGGCGAAGGTTGATGTTGAGGAGTGCACTGTGAGCGGTCATTCAAAGTGGGCGACCACCAAACACAAGAAGGCGATCATCGACTCCCGGCGTGCCAAGTCCTTCGCGAAGCTCATCAAGAACATCGAAGTTGCCGCGAAAATCGGCGGTGCAGATCTTGCGGGAAATCCGACACTCGTCGATGCCATCCAGAAGGCGAAGAAAACGAGCGTCCCCAATGACAACATTGATCGGGCGGTCAAACGTGGAGCGGGGCTCACGGGCGAGTCGGTCGACTACCAGACGATCATGTATGAGGGTTATGGTCCGAATGGGGTAGCTCTTCTCATCGAGTGCCTCACCGACAACAAAAACCGCGCGGCGGCCGAAGTACGCACCATCATGACGCGAAACGGCGGAACCATGGCTGATCCGGGCAGCGTCGCGTACAACTTCAACCGCAAAGGCGTCATTTCGATTACGAAAGTCGACGGTGTCTCCGAGGATGACATCCTTCTGGCAGTGCTCGACGCCGGCGCAGAAGAGGTCAACGACCAGGGCGGCGGATTCGAGGTCATCACGGATCCTTCTCAGCTCGTTGTCGCGCGCACCGCGCTTCAATCCTCAGGCATTGACTATGACTCGGCAGAGGCGGAATTCGTGCCCAACGTCAGCGTGGAGGTAGACGCCGACACCGCGCGCAAGGTCTTCCGGCTCATCGACGCCCTCGAAGACAGTGACGACGTGCAGAACGTTTTTGCCAACTTCACCATCCCCGCTGACGTTCAGGCGGAACTCGACGCGGACGACGAATAGGCAACGAGCGATGTCCGACCGCGGTGGGCCGATGGAGCCGCGGCGCGCCGGTCGCCGAAAGCCGTTGCGTGTTCTGGGAGTCGACCCGGGTCTCACGAGATGCGGCGTGGGAATCGTGGATGTTGCCCGCGATCGTTCCGCCACTCTGGTGACAGTGGACGTCATCCGCACGTCGAGGGCGTTGCCGCTTGAGCAACGGCTCGCCGAGATTGCGGACGCACTGGAGCAGATGCTGGATCGGCACGCGCCGGATGCGGTGGCCCTTGAGCGGGTTTTCGCCCAGCAGAATCTGCACACCGTGATGGGGGTGGCTCAGGCCAGCGGTGTCGTACTCCTCCTGGCTGCGCGACGCGCACTCGCGGTGGGTCTGCACACGCCGACCGAAGTGAAGGCGGCGATCACGGGGTACGGAAGCGCCGACAAGAAGCAGGTCGGCGCCATGGTTGCTCGAATTCTGAACCTGGAGTCTGTACCCAAACCCGCGGACGCCTCGGATGCTCTCGCCCTGGCAATCTGTCATGCGTGGCGTGGCGGAGCAGTGGCGGAAACCGGGCAAGCGGCCCTCACGCCGGCACAGGCAGCGTGGCGCGCCGCCGAGCGGTCTGCGGGAAGGTCATCTCCCGCCCGTAGGCTTGGGACATGATTGCGTCGGTGAGAGGTGAAGTGCTGGCGATCGCCGGAACTTCGGCGATCGTCGAGGTGGGTGGGGTCGGGCTGCAGATCGCCGTCACTCCAGTTCACGCTAGCCAGTTGCGTGTCGGGAGTCCGGCCACACTGCGCACGGCGCTTATTGTTCGTGAGGATGAGCTCGCCCTCTACGGTTTTGCCGATGACGAGGGCCGTGACCTGTTCGACCTGTTGCGCGGTGTGAGCGGCGTCGGTCCGAAATCTGCAATGGCGGTTCTCGGGACGCTCTCTCCCGCGGAGATTTCGGTTGCGGTCGCCCAGGATGACGACGCGGCGTTCCGCAAGGTTCCGGGTATCGGTCCCAAGACAGCAAAACTCATCATTATTTCTCTCGCGGGGAAGATCAGTGTCCACGCGGCTGTCGGCGCGACGATCCCGAAGTCATCCTCGGTGGCGGAGAGCGTGGTCACGGCGCTTGTCGGGCTCGGGTGGCCGGAACGTTCGGCCACTCAGGCCGTCGATGAGGTCATGGCGAGCGCACCGGAGTCGGAACGCGAATCGGTTCCACTCGTACTGCGCAGCGCGCTCTCCCAGCTCGGTTCCGGAGCGAAACAGGGTGCCCGATAGTGTCGATCATTCAGCCAACTCCCGAATCCGAAGCCGAGCTCGCCTTCGAAGGAGCACTGCGACCCAAGTCGCTGTCAGAATTCATCGGTCAGGAGAAGGTGCGCGCGCAGCTGCAGTTGCTTCTGGATGCTGCTCGGCTTCAGCATCGCGCGCCCGACCACATTTTGCTCGCTGGTCCGCCCGGGCTGGGTAAAACCACCCTCGCAATGATTGTCGCCGAGGAGAGCGGGCACCCGCTTCGAGTGTCCAGCGGGCCTGCGATTCAGCACGCAGGGGATCTCGCCGCGGTACTTTCGTCTCTCGTTCCGGGCGAAATTCTGTTTATCGACGAAATCCACAGAATGGCGCGATCAGCCGAAGAAATGCTGTACCTCGCGATGGAGGATTTTCGGATCGACATCATGGTGGGGAAGGGTGCAGGCGCGACATCTATTCCACTGGAGCTTGCCCCGTTCACCCTTGTTGGCGCGACCACGCGTTCCGGATTGCTCCCCAACCCGCTTCGCGATCGGTTCGGATTCACCGCCCACCTCGAGTTTTACGAAACCCACGAGCTCGAGGAAGTGATCGCGCGCGCGTCGCGGCTGCTCTCGCTGGAGATCGAGTCGGATGCCACGACGGAGATCGCGGGGCGAAGCAGGGGCACGCCCCGCATTGCCAACCGGCTGCTTCGGCGCGTGAGGGACTATGCGCTCGTGCACAACACTGGCGGAATTCACGCCGTGCATTCCGCGCTCGAACTCTACGATGTCGACGCGCTCGGTTTGGATCGACTCGATCGTGCGGTCCTCAAGGCGATTCTCACTCGTTTCGATGGTGGCCCCGTGGGGCTCAATACGCTTGCGGTATCGGTCGGCGAGGAGGCCGACACGATTGAGTCGGTTGTGGAGCCGTTTCTGGTGCGGGTGGGCCTGCTGGTCCGGACACCGCGCGGGAGAGTTGCCACACGACAGGCGTGGAAGCACCTTGGAATGGCGGCACCGTCAACAGGTCTCTTCGAGCATGACCTATAATTCAAGCTGGCCATAACTCCCTTGCGGCTCTTTGTCGCGCTGATCCCTCGAGTTGGTCACAATTTACTTTGGAAGGCCTTTCGCCAGCATGGATCCCACACTGATTCTTATCGGACTTGTACTCGTCGTATTCATCGTTTTCCAGTTCCGGAGCGCAAAGAAGCGCCAGCGGGATGCCGCGGAGCGCACGGCAACGATCGTGCCCGGTGTTGAGGTGATGACGAATTTCGGCCTGTATGGAAAACTCGTGTCCATAGATGAGGAAGAAAACATCGCGCTGGTCGAGATCGCGCCGAAGACTGTCGTGAAAATTCATCGTCAGGCGATTCTCAAGGCAGTGGAAGTTCCAGAGCCGGTCGAAGCTGAGGAAGAAACGTCCAAGCCTGAGCTCAACGAATCCAACTCCGAGCCGATGGGGGATCCCGAATTTGGCGAGCGCACCAAGAAATCGCCTCGCAAGAAGCCGGCGTCGGATTCTTAATCGCGCCATCATCCTCGTTTCAGTACGACAGTAGAAAGCTGAGTCACACGTGGCGGTACGCTCAACCCCGGTGAAGAAGGCATGGCGTTCGCTCACCTGGCTTCTGGTGATCATCATTGGCCTCATCGCGATCAACGGAGCGGGTGTGCTCTGGGCAAACGGCACCTGGGTACCCAAGCTCGCTCTCGATCTCGAAGGTGGAACGCAGATCATCCTCGCTCCGAAACTCGAGAGCGGCCAGACCGTGAGCACGGACCAGTTGAACCAAGCCGTAGCCATTATTCGCCAGCGGATCGACGCCGCAGGGGTGTCGGAATCGGAAATCAACACCCAGGGCGGCAGCAATGTCGTCGTTTCCATCCCCGGCATCCCCGACCAGGACACGATCGATCGCATCGAGTCTTCGGCGAAACTTGAGTTCCGCGCGGTCATCGCGTCGGAAGCCGCAGCGGTATCCAGTGCGGACGAAACGCCTTCGCCGAGCCCGAGCGACGCGGCAGAGGAAACTCCCGCACCATCAGAAACCCCGGAACCTGGGCCGTCCATCAGCCCCAGCAACGCGAGCGACAAAGCCTGGATAACCCCGGAACTTCAGAAAGTGTTCGATAACTTCAATTGCGCAGACCTTTTGAAGGCTGATACCAATGTCGCCCCGGCAGACAAGCCGCTCATCACCTGCGAGATCAACGGCACCACCTCGGACGCCATCCCGGACTACAAATACATTCTCGGTCCGGTCGAGGTGTCCGGTGAACACATCAAAGACGCGACCAACGGACTCGTCGCCAACAGTCAGGGTGCAAGCACCAACCAGTGGGGCGTCAACATCGTGTTCGACAGCGAAGGCGCTGCAGAATTCGCGAAGGTTACGACGCGGCTGTTCGGCATGACCGGTGCGCAGAATCAGTTCGCGATTGTTCTCGACGGTAAGGTCATTTCGGCGCCGCGCACCAACGCGGTGATCACCGACGGAAAGCCGCAGATTACCGGCTCCTTCACGCAGCAATCCTCCAAGACGCTCGCCGACCAGTTGAAGTTCGGCGCGCTGCCCATCGGCTTCGTGGTGCAGAGCAAGGACACCATCACGGCAACGCTCGGTACGACGCAGCTTCTCAGCGGTCTTCTCGCGGGCGCAATTGGCCTCATCCTCGTGATCGGCTACTCACTGCTTCAGTATCGGGTGCTGGGCTTTGTGACGGTCGTCTCGCTCGTTGTCGCGTTTTCCATCACCTATTTGATTGTGACGATCCTGTCGTGGCGGGAGGGTTACCGGCTGTCGTTAGCGGGTGTCGCGGGGTTGATTGTCGCGATAGGTATCACCGCTGACTCCTTCATCGTCTATTTCGAGCGAATACGCGATGAATTACGTGACGGCAGGGTTCTTGTGTCTGCGGTAGAAGCGGGCTGGAAGCGCGCGCTGAGGACGATTTTCGCCTCAGACGGGGTGAACTTCCTCGCCGCCATCGTGCTGTTCCTGCTCGCCGTGGGCAATGTTCGCGGCTTCGCTCTCACGCTCGGGCTCACCACGATTGTCGACCTTCTCGTGGTCACGATGTTCACGCACCCCATGTTGCAGCTCCTGGCGAATACCGAATTCTTCGGGGGCGGTCACAAGCTCAGCGGGCTGGATCCACGGGCACTCGGTGCCGTATACCGCGGACGAGCCCAGTTCCGTGCACCGACGGTCTCCGTCAAAGCGAGTAAGAGCGCGTCTGCCAGCAGGGAAGCCGCAAGGCGCCAAACGATCGCCGAGCGGAAAGCAGCCGAACTTGAGGCCGGTACGGGCGGCACGGCCAAAGCCCGTTCGAAGGGGAAGGATTCCTGATGGCCAGCTTCGCGCAGTTTGGTAATGACCTCTACACGGGAAAACGATCCTACGATTTTGTTGGCAAGAAGTATCTCTGGTACGGCATCGCCATCGTGATGATCGTGGCGGCGCTGGGAATCACTCTGCTTCGAGGCGGATTCGAGTTCGGCATCGAATTCCGCGGTGGCTCACAGTTCGAAATCACCCAGACGACGAACCTCGATCAGAAGTTTGCGTCCGATACCGTCGTGAGCGAGGTGAAGACGGCGAATCCGCGTGTGACAATCATCGGGGGCGATTCGGTAAGGATTCAGACCGATCAGCTCACGAATGCGCAAAACGACAAGGTTCGCGATGCGCTGGCGGCAGCGTACGACGTCAACAAGAAGGATGTGACCGCATCGTATATCGGTGCAACCTGGGGTGCGGACATTACGAATACCGCGGTGCGGGGCCTGATTACGTTCCTGGTGCTGGCCGCGATTGTCATGGCGATCTACTTCCGAACCTGGAAGATGTCGCTCGCGGCAATGATCGCGCTTTTGCACGATCTCATCATTACTGCGGGTGTTTACGGGGTGCTTCAATTTGAGGTCACGCCCGCCGCCGTGATCGGATTCCTGACCATCCTCGGCTATTCGTTGTATGACACCGTCGTCGTGTTCGACAAAATTCGAGAAAATACGACGGAGGACGGCGGCGGATCAACGCGAACGTTCTCAGAATCGGTGAACCTCGCGGTAAACCAGACGCTGGTCCGCTCGATCAACACCTCGGTGGTGGCGCTTCTGCCCGTCGGCGCCATCCTGTTCATCGGTGCCGCTCTGCTCGGAGCCGGGACGCTGAGGGACATCTCTCTCGCACTCTTCATCGGAATGCTTGTCGGCACGTATTCGACGATCTTCATCGCCGCACCGCTCTACGCGCACCTCCGCAGCAACGAGGATGCCATCCGCAAGAAGGAAAAGAAGGTCATGCAATCTCGAAAGACCAGCGCCATTACCGAATAGGTGCTGGAGTTCGAGGATGCTCTCCGCCCCGCGCGAAACTGCACGCTTACCTCAGGTACGAATGCTAGCTTGGCAGGGGAGGAGGCGACATGACAGAGACTAAACCTCCCGCGCTCGCTCCCACGGAAGCGGCGACGTCGCAGGACGACTCGCCGGTGCCCGTCCCGGTCGCTCGCAGAGCACTTTTGCCCAGAATTTTCTCACGCTCGCAATCGGTGGAGGGAATCGACAAGCTCATCCGGACCGTGCGAACGCAACACCCCAAAGCGGATGTCAGCATCGTTGAGAGGGCATATCAGGCCGCGTTGCGCGCGCATGAGGGTCAGCTCCGACAGAGCGGTGAGCCGTACATCACCCACCCCGTTGCGGTGGCGCAGATCCTCGCGGATCTTGGGATTGGTCCGGTAACGCTCGCGGCGGCCCTGCTCCACGACACAGTGGAAGATACCGACTACACGCTCGAGGTCCTCAAAACCGAGTTTGGTGACGAGGTTGCAATGCTGGTCGACGGCGTCACAAAGCTCGACAAGCTCAAGTACGGCGACAGTGCGCAGGCGGAGACCGTGCGCAAGATGGTCGTGGCGATGTCCAAAGACATTCGCGTTCTCGTCATCAAACTGGCCGACCGTCTGCATAACGCACGCACGTGGGGATTCGTCTCCGCAGAATCCGCCACGCGCAAAGCGCAGGAAACCCTCGAAATTTACGCGCCGCTCGCGCACAGACTGGGAATCCAGGCCATCAAGTGGGAACTTGAGGACCTGTCTTTTGCGGTGCTGTATCCAAAACTTTACGTGGAGATCGAGGGGCTCGTGAAGGAGCGGACCCCGCAGCGCGAAGAATTCGTGCAGGAGGTCGTCGATGCCGTGAACGAGGACCTCAAGGCGTCGAAAATCCGCGGAAAAGTCGCGGGCAGGCCCAAACAGTTTTACTCGATCTACCAGAAAATGGTCATGAGGGGGCGCGAGTTCGATGAGATCTACGACCTCGTCGGGATCCGGATTCTCGTGCATTCGGTGCGTGACTGCTACGCGGTATTAGGCGCGATTCACGCGCGTTGGAATCCCATTCCCGGTCGATTCAAGGACTACATCGCGACGCCGAAGTTCAACCTGTATCAGTCACTCCACACCACGGTGATCGGTCCTCACGGCAGGGCGGTCGAGCTGCAGATTCGCACGGAAGAAATGCACCAGCGCGCGGAGTTCGGTGTCGCCGCGCACTGGAAGTACAAAGAGCGTATGACCGGCGGCGGAAAAGGCACTTCCTCGCCGGTGTCATCGGACACCGATATGGCGTGGCTTGCGCACATCACCGACTGGCAGGCAGACACCACAGATCCCGGCGAGTTCCTCGAGTCGCTGCGCTTCGAGATCGGCGCCAAAGAGGTGTACGTGTTCACGCCTCAAGGTAAAGTCATCGGACTCCCGGCCGGGGCCACTCCGGTCGACTTCGCCTACGCGGTACACACCGAGGTCGGGCATCGGACGATGGGTGCAAAGGTCAACGGTCGACTCGTGCCGCTCGACACTGCGCTATCCAGCGGCGAGGTCGTGGAAGTGTTCACTTCCAAGAACCCGGATGCCGGGCCCAGCAAAGACTGGCTCTCTTTCGTCAAAAGCCCGAGGGCGCGAAACAAGATCAAGCAATGGTTTACGAAAGAGCGTCGCGAGGAAGCGATTGAACAGGGTAAGGATGCGATTGCGCGGGCCATGCGAAAGCAGAACCTTCCCCTTCAAAAGCTCATGGGTCCGGACGCTTTCAACGAAGTCGCAGCGCAAATGCGCTACGACGACATGTCCTCTCTTTACGCGGCTGTCGGCGAGGGGCATATTTCGACCCAGTCAGTGCTGGAAAAGGTCGTAGCCAATCTGCAGTCCGATTCCGAGAACGACGAAGCCGAACTGCCGATTCCGGTCAAGGGACGGGCGCGGCCGCTCCGCAACAGCGAGTCAGGGGTGCTGGTTCGCGGGGCACCGGACATCCTCGTCAAACTCGCCAAGTGCTGCACTCCCGTGCCGGGAGACGAGATTGTGGGTTTCGTGACGCGCGGCTCCGGGGTCTCCGTGCACCGGTCGGATTGCAACAACGTTGCGTCACTTGTTCTGCAGCCGGAGCGAATGATCGAGGTTGAGTGGGCTCCCTCCTCGAAGAGCGTATTCCTCGTCCAGATTCAGGTCGAAGCGCTTGATCGCGCTGGTCTGCTTTCCGACGTGACGCGCGTGCTCTCCGAACATCACGTAAACATTCTTTCGGCAACTGTGCAAACGTCCAGCGATCGGCTTGCACTCAGCCGATTTTTATTCGAGACGGGTGATACGACGCATCTGGATCGAGTGCTCAACGCCGTCCGCCGGATCGATCAGGTCTATGACGTTTACCGGGTCAACGCCGGCTAAAGTGCGGCTGGCACTCCGAGTGCTGAGTTGAGTCTTCGTTCCGCCTGACGCTTATAGGGGAGATTTCGTCGCGCATTCAGCAGTTCACGACATGTTGCGAGTGTAAATCCGTCACCGAGACCGGCAAGTCCACGCACCACTGCTTTCTCCGTATCGCTGAATTCGGCACTAAATCGTGCGATGTCCACAGCGGTGCGCACCGGGGTGGTGACGCGCAGGCCGCCCATGTCAACGACATCCATCTCCCGGAGAACCACCTCTCGATATTCGAATCGTAAGTTCGATGTCGGTCTGAATTTCGCTCGAGTATCCACGCACAGTTGAAATCTCCGGGGTGTTTCGGAAACGACCCCGTAGACCCATGCGGCCGTGTGCCGCTCGGCAATCATCTTGTCTGGCACGTCGGGCGCAATGGACGAGGCGCGATGCGCAGAAGCGACAATCGTGTCGATAGTGCAAAATGCGTTTCCGAGCCGCGAGAGCTCGCCATCCAGGACCCCCACCTGGAGTTCTTCCTGAGGCAGATCCTTCGCCGTCAGTATGGAGCCGATGCGCATGGGACAAGCGTGACCTGTTGTGGCGACGCATTGAGGCAGGGGCAGGAAATTGTGGAGAAATCGCGGCCTGTGGACAGAACCCGTCGACTACTCGATTGCGGAAAGCCAGGCTTTTCGAGCGTCGAGGGCCTCTTCAGCTTCCGCGATTCTGGCCTTGTCGCCGCTGGCCCGAGCATCGGCAAGTTCGCTTTCAAGCTTGGCGATCGCGTCTTCAAGCTGACTGGCAAGCCCTTCGCTGCGTGCTTTCTTTTCCGGGTTGTTGCGTTGCCAGTGGTCCTCTTCAAGTTTGCGCACCGCGGCCTCGATCTTGCGCATTCGATCTTCCACAGTGCGAACCTTGTCGCGCGGAACCTTCCCGATTGCATCCCAGCGGCGCTGAAACGAGAGCAGAGCCTCTTTTGCGG
>JBIQLG010000016.1:0-23048 GCA_044464485.1 Agreia sp. | reverse complement strand
ATCGTGTTCCTGGAGCAACGGTTCAGCTTCGGCAAGGAGCGCGAGCTTCTTGTCCAGATTTTCCGAAAATTCGGCGTTGTCACGGGCGTCAATTTCGGCCTTCGCTGCGTACAGTACGTCTCCTGCTGCAGTGAATCGGGCCCAGAGCGAATCGTCGGCCTTCTTTCCGGCCCGACCCGCCCGCTTCCACTCGTCCAGAAGCGCACGATACGCGGGGATGCCGTCAGCTCCTTTCGACGCCAGCGCTTCAGCGCGTTCCACGAGCTCCTGCTTTCGCCCCTTGACTTCCTTGTGCGCGCTGTCGAGTTCCGCAAAGAACGCCTTGCGATGTGTGTCGATGATCGTCCGAGCAGCACGGAAACGCTTCCACAGTTCGGCGCTCTCGCCCTTGGGAAGTCGCGGTCCGTCCTGTTGATGTTTCTTCCACCGATCGAAGAGCGCATCGACGCTCGCGCTCACCTGTTTCCACTGCGCCTTGGCGAAGTCCTGCGCCGCGAGGGATTCCATTTCGGTGACAATCGCGGTACGTTCAGAAATTGCCGACTCCAGAGCCGCCTTTGCCTCTGCTGCCTGTTGCTCCGTCAACTCGCCGACCGCTCCGTGAAGCGCATCGAGTCGAGCTTCCAGAGCCGCAAGGTCACCGACTGCGTTGGCGTCCGAAACGCTCGATCGAAGCGTGGCGACTGCCTTGGCGACGTCCTGAGCGGGGGCGCCGCGCTTCACACGCTGCTCGAGGAGCGTGACTTGTCCGGCGAGTTCGGTGTACTTCCGTTCGAAATAAGCGATCGCCTCTTCCGGCGTACCATCCGGATACTGACCGACTGCGCGCTCGCCGTCGGTTGTACGCACGAAAACGGTACCGGTGTCATCAACCCGGCCCCATGGTGCTGGGGTGTTCGCCAACTGTCCCACCTTGCCGATTCACAGAGTCCAAGGCAACGCAAAATCTGCACAGCCGTGCACCAGCCTATTGCACCGGCAGAGTGCCGGGTGGCGTCGCTACTGGATCGTGACAGCGGTGATGCTGGTCGGCACCTTCGGGCGGCCATCCGCGGACCCGTCGGCCGTGCCGGCGTCGGCAATGGCCGTGATCACTCCATCGAGACCGGAGGTCACCCTGCCGAAAACCGTGTAGCCACCTGCGGCGTCGTTGGGTAGTTTGCCGTCTTCGAGCATGATGAAGAACTGGTGTCCCTGAGAGTATGCCGCTCCGCCGGCGCGCGCGAGTGCAATCGTGCCCGCCGGGTATTCACCATCCTCCGGCGCATTTTCTATGGGGCCGAACATGAAGTTCGGATCTCCCGCTCCTGTGCCGCTCAGCGAACCGCACTGGATCAGTCGCGTCGGAGAGGTAGTCAGTCTGTGGCATGTCTTTCCGACGAAGTATCCGTCATCAACCGCCTGCACGAAGACCGCAACGGCCTGCGGTGCGTGAATGCCGTCGAGGGAAATATCCATGGTCGAGTCGTTGAGCGTGAGCGTGCCCGTCCACTCGCGGTTTTCGGCCGTGGACGGTGACGGGATATCACCGATGTTGTGCCCGGTAGTTGGGTCCACGGATGATGATGCAGACGGTTCGGGAACGGGAGCGCCCGGTCCGGCGGAGAAGTAAACGACCTGCGTGGCTGCGGCCAGTGCCGCAACCACGACGGCTCCGGCAATCGCAAGAATGTTGTCCCTTCGGCGCCGACGAACCTGTGCGTTGTGCACTCCCTGGCGTGCATTAAAACGTCGAAGCCGCTCCCGCGCCTCTCGTGCTTCGCGTTCCGCGTTCCTGCTCCGTGCCACGGTACTCCCTTGACTCAATGTGCTTTCTCGCCCAGAAGTACATTACCCGCCACGCGTCATGGCGAACCGCATCCGACGGAGGCAACTACCATGGCGACTATGGTTGACCAGCCTGGCCTTCTCGGCGGCAGCAGTCCTCTCGCTGTAAGAATGAGACCGCGAACCCTGGGCGAGCTTGCCGGTCAACAGCATCTGCTCGGCCCTGGCTCACCGCTCCTCACTCTCGCGCAGGAACCGAAAGAGGGCCACAGCGCGACCTCCGTGATCCTTTGGGGCCCCCCGGGAACGGGCAAAACCACCATTGCGAAGGCGCTCGCGCAGGATTCAGGTCGACGTTTCGTCGAACTGTCTGCAGTAACTGCGGGGGTCAAGGACGTTCGCGAGGTCATGCAGCAGGCGCTCTCCAGCCGGGACCTCTACGGCCAGTCAACCGTGCTGTTCCTGGACGAAATTCACCGATTCTCCAAAGCGCAACAGGACGCGCTGTTACCGGGAGTGGAAAACGGTTGGGTAATTCTGGTGGCGGCAACGACCGAGAATCCGTCATTCTCGGTGATTGCGCCGCTCCTGTCGCGTTCCCTGCTCCTTACGCTGGAAGCGCTCTCCGATGAGGACCTTGGAGCCGTGATTGATCGAGCGGTTGCGGATGACCGGGGGCTCGCCAACGCGGTCACGCTGGACACCGATGCGCGCGGCGCAATTATTCGCCTCGCGTCGGGTGATGCTCGTCGCGCTCTGAATACTCTGGAAGCGGCTGCTGCCGCAACGTCTGCGACGGATAGAGAACCGGGCGTGTTGCCGACGATCACGGCCGAGCTCGTTGCTGCCTCGGTCGATCGAGCGCTCTTGCGCTACGACAGGCAGGGCGATGAACACTACGACGTCATCAGCGCGTTCATCAAGTCGGTTCGGGGATCCGACGTGGACGCTTCGATTCACTATCTGGCCCGAATGATCGAAGCCGGTGAAGATCCGCGGTTCATCGCGAGGCGAATCATCATTCTCGCCGCAGAAGATGTCGGTATGGCGGACCCGCAGGCCCTCGTCATCGCTGTAGCCGCGGCAGATGCGGTGCAACTCATCGGGATGCCGGAAGGCAGAATCCCGCTGGCAGAAGCCGTGGTTTATCTTGCGACAGCGCCGAAGTCGAATGCGTCGTATGTGGCTATCGATGAGGCCATCGTCGACATTCGCAACGGGAAGTTCGGCCGCGTTCCTGCGCATTTGCGAGACGCGCACTCTTCGGGAGCCAGAAGAAATGGGGCGGGCAAAGGCTATCGCTACCCTCACGATGCCGAGTTGGGCGTGCTCGAGCAGCAGTATCCACCCACCGAACTGAACGACGCGACCTATTATCGCCCGACGGATCACGGGATGGAGCGCGAGATTTCGACCAGACTCGAAAAGCTTCGGCGCATCATCCGGGGAAAATGATGACAGTGATCGGCCCTGTGCCTCAGCGTGACGCCCTTGTCGCCGTGATCTGCTATTCTTGATTCTCGCCGACAGAGGATTTCACGCACGGCTGCCGTGAGATCCGGGTCTGGAGAAAGCGTCCTTTAGCCGGATGATTTCCACGGCAGCATCCCTCTTCGAAAACTTACCGAGATCGACCGTGCCTGCGTGCACCGGCGGCTCGCGCTGGGAAACCAGCTCAGAAGACAGATGAACATCAGCACTGAAAGGACAACGTGTCTACCAAGTCACGCACTCGCAGCAAGACCCGACTCTCCCGCGCACTGGGCATTCCGCTCACGCCGAAGGCCGCCAGATACCTCGAGAAGCGCCCATATGCCCCCGGCGAGCATGGCCGCACCCGCCGCAAGACCGACAGCGACTACGCGGTCCGTCTGCGGGAAAAGCAGCGCCTGCGCGCCCAGTACGGCATCCGTGAAGCGCAATTGAAAATCGTGTTCCAGGAGGCGCGACGCACCCAGGGCCTTACCGGTGAGAACCTCGTCGAGTTGTTGGAGATGCGACTGGATGCGCTGGTCGTTCGTGCAGGCTTCGCGCGCACGACGGCTCAGGCGCGGCAGCAGATCGTTCACCGGCACATCATGGTCGATGGCCAGCGCGTGGATCGGCCTTCGTTCCGCGTGAAGCCCGGCCAGCTCATCCACGTGCACCCGAAGAGTGAGCTCCTGGAACCCTTCCAGGTTGCCGCCGCGGGCGGCCACGCCGAGGTCCTGCCGAAGGTTCCTGCCTATCTCGAAGTCGAACTCGACAAGCTGCAGGCGCGACTCGTTCGCCGTCCGAAGCGTTCGGAAGTTCCGATTACGTGTGAAGTTCAGCTCGTCGTCGAATACTACGCAGCGCGCTAGTCTGTCAGCTTCACAAAGTAGGCTTATTGACCTAGCTGCCGGCACGTGAAGGAGCAATGACATGAAGAAAATACTGTGGCTCATCGCAGGAGTTGGTATCGGCTTTGTGGCCGCCCACCAGCTCAACAAAACGCCAGAGGGTCGTCGATTCTTTGAGGATGTTGACGCGAAGGCGCGCGAATTCGGCGGTGCCGTCGTCGATGGGTACAAGGCTCGCGAGGCAGAACTTCGCGCCGCTGTGGCCGACGCGGAAGACGCGATCGCCGATATCGTCAAGCGTAAATAGTCCGCACCGCAGTGCAGACCGCAGAGATCCGTCGACGCTGGCTCGACTTTTTCGCCGAGCGCGACCACACCGTCGTGCCTTCGGCGTCCCTCGTGAGCGACGATCCCACACTGTTGTTCACGGTGGCGGGCATGGTCCCGTTCGTTCCGTATCTCTCCGGTCTCGTGCCCGCGCCCTTTCCGCGCGCAACGAGCGTGCAGAAATGCATCAGGACGCTGGACATCGATGAAGTCGGCAAGACCACTCGCCACGGAACGTTCTTCCAGATGGCGGGCAACTTCTCGTTCGGCGACTATTTCAAAGAGCAAGCGATCGAGTACGCGTGGGAGTTGCTCACGACGCCGGAATCCGATGGAGGCTACGGATTCGCCGAAAAGGATCTCTGGGTCACGGTGTATGAAGACGACGACGATGCTGTGGCGTTTTGGAAGAAGACTGCCGGTCTCGCGGACGAGCGAATTCAACGGATGGGCAAAGCCGATAACTACTGGTCGATGGGAACACCGGGCCCAGCCGGACCTGACTCTGAAATCTTCTTCGATCGCGGGCCAGCATATGGCAGAGAAGGCGGCCCGGCTGTTGACGACAACCGCTACATCGAGATCTGGAATCTCGTCTTCATGCAGTGGCTTCGCGGTGCATCGATCGGGCAACACGATTTCGAGATTCTGGGCGAACTGCCCAAGAAGAACATCGACACCGGAATGGGCCTGGAACGGGTCGCCTTTATCAAACAGGGTGTGGAAAACCTTTACGAGATCGATCAGGTGCGTCCCGTTCTGGATCGGGCTTCCGAGCTTTCGGGGCGAAAGTACGGTGTCGAACATGACGACGACGTGCGGATGCGCGTGGTAGCCGATCACGTGCGATCTTCTCTCATGCTCATGTCCGATGGCGTCACCCCGTCGAACGAGGGTCGAGGTTACATTCTTCGGCGTCTCCTGCGCAGAAGCGTGAGGGCAATGCGTCTGCTCGGTGTCGATGTGGCAACCTTCCCCGAGTTGTTCCCCGCGTCGCGCGATGCCATGAAATCCGCCTACCCCGAGGTGTCGACCGACTACGATCGCATCTCGCGCCTCGCTTATGCGGAGGAGGAAACCTTCCTCAAGACTCTGGAAAGCGGCACCACCATTCTCGATGTCGCGGTGCGAAAGGTGCAGAAGTCCGGCGGCAAGCAGCTTCACGGCGACATTGCATTTCAATTGCATGACACGTTTGGATTCCCCATCGACCTCACAGTGGAGATGGCGGAAGAGGCCGGACTGACCGTCGACCGGGCCGCGTTCGAGACTCTCATGACGGAGCAGCGAAACCGCGCGAAGGAAGACGCACGCTCCAAGAAGACACTCCTCGCGGACCTCTCCGTCTACAGAGAATTTCGGGCCGCCGGTGAAACAGTGTTTACGGGTTACGAATTCCTGCGGACCGACAGCACAGTGCTCGGACTCATCGTGGACGGCGCATCGGTGCAGAGCGCCTCGCAGGGCCAAATAGCGGATGTTATTCTCGCGGAGACGTCGCTCTATCCGGAGTCGGGCGGTCAGGAATCCGATGCCGGCCGAATCGTGGGTGCGGGGTTCGAGCTCGACGTCCTCGACGTCCAGAGGCCGGTAAAGGGCCTCATCAGCCACAAGGTGGAGGTTCTTCGCGGCGAGGTCGCTGTTGGCGAGGCTGCCACGAGCGAAGTCGATGCCGAGTGGCGTCGAGGCGCGACGCAGGCCCATTCGGCGACACACCTCATCCATGCGGCGTTGAGGGAGGTGCTTGGACCGCAGGCACATCAGGCGGGTTCCTACAACAAAGCGGGATATATGCGGCTCGATTTCCACTGGAATCAGGCGCTTTCGGCCCAGACGCGGTCGGAGATCGAGGAGATTTCCAACAGCGCAATTCGTCAGAATCTCGAAGTCGAAACCCGGGTTATGCCGCTCGCCGAAGCCAAAGCGCTCGGCGCCATGGCGCTTTTCGGCGAGAAATACGGTGAGACGGTTCGGGTGGTCGATATCGGAGGCCCGTGGTCTCGCGAACTGTGCGCCGGCACTCACGTTTCGCGCAGCGCCGAAGTCGGCGTCATCAGCCTGGTGAGCGAGTCATCGGTCGGATCGAGTAATCGTCGAATTGAGTCGCTCGTGGGCATTGACGCATTCCGTGAATTCGCGGCGGAGCGAACGATCATTTCCCAGTTGAGCGCGGAATTGAAGACTCCCCGCGATCAGCTTCCCGAACGCATCGCCAGCATCGTGTCGAGTCTGAAGGACGCCGAAAAGAAGATCGCGTCGCTTCAGGCTGCCGCGCTGGCAGAACGAATTCCCTCACTCGTTGAGGGCGCTGAATCAGCCAACGGTCTCACGACCGTGATCCGGTCGCTCGGTGGTGTTCCCACTGCAGACGATGTGAGATCACTCGTGACGGCGGTCAGGGGCCGACTCGGTAGCGATGCCGCGGTGGTCGCTCTGTTTGCGGAAGTCTCGGCAAAACCGCTCGTGATCGTTGCGACCAACGAAGAGGCGCGAAAGCGCGGAGTGCAGGCAGGCGAGCTCGTACGCGTTGCGGCGAGAGTTCTCGGCGGCGGTGGGGGCGGCAAGGACGACCTGGCCCAGGGAGGCGGCACACAGCCCGAGCAGATCAGCGCGGCCATGTCGGCGCTTCGCAAGGCTTTGCCCGCGTGAGCGTTCGTCCCGGGTCGCGCCTGGGGGTGGATGTCGGCACGGCGCGCGTCGGCGTCGCGCGCAGCGATTCGAGCGGATTGCTCTCGACACCGGTGTGCACGCTCGCGCGAAATGCCGGTACGGTGGCCGAAGTCATCCGGCTGATCCGCGAGTTCGAGGTGTGTGAGGTCGTTGTCGGACTGCCCCTTTCGTTATCGGGGGAGCGAACCCGCTCAACGCAGGATGCCGTGGACTTCGCGAAAGCTGTTTCGCGCGCGACGGAGGTACCCGTTCGGCTTGTCGACGAACGACTCTCGACTGTCTCGGCGCAGCGGGCGCTGCACTCCACGGGAAAAACCGCTCGCTCGTCGCGTCCGGTAATCGATCAGGTCGCCGCGACTATAATTTTGCAACACGCTCTCGACCTGGAAAGATCGGCCGGAACACCTCCGGGCGAACTCGTCAGACCGGATGAAGGATAGCCAATCGTGGCAGACGAACCCCGCTGGGAAGATATTTTCACCTCTCAGCCAAAAGATTCTGAGCCGGGGGCGTCTCCGTCTGCCGCACGAGACTCTGCTCCGCCGCCGCAATCGCGGCGCGAAGCGCGGCTCGCGGAAAACGGCGGGAATGCGTCGCGCGACGCGCGATCTGCACAGAAGCCGCCTCGCGGGCGGAGACGCTGGCTCGCCTGGCTCGTTTCGGTTGTGGTCATCCTCGGGCTTGTCGGCGGGGCTGCGGGATACGGGTGGCTGAACTACGAGCCTCAGATTCGCAAACTATTTGGCTGGGAATTGCCACCCCCTGACTATGAGGGGCAGGGCTCAGGCAAGGCGACGATTGTGATTTCCACCGGCGACTCGGGCGTGGAGGTTACCAATTCTCTGTTGGACGCGGGCGTCATCAAGAATTTTGATACCTTCTACACTCTTCTCCTGAATCAGGATCCGGCGGTGGAGTTCTTTCCCGGATATTACGTGCTGGCCAAAAAGATGAGTTCTGCCGCCGCGTTGGCCGCACTTCAGGATCCCGCGAACCGGGTCGAGCACACGGCCCTGATTCCCGAGGGCAAGAGCATCGATCAGGTGTTTGACATCCTCAGCACCGCGACGGAGATTCCCATTGCGGACTTCGTCGCCGCGGCGCAGGACCCGACCAGCTACGGGGTTTCGCCGGACGCGCCGAGCCTCGAAGGCTATTTGTTCCCTGCTACATATCACTTCGATCCCGGCGTCGACGCCAGAACCGTGCTGACGACGCTCGTCGACCGCACGTTCAAGGCGTTGGATGCCGCGGGCGTCGCGCCGGCCGATCGACTGCGCGTGTTGACTCTCGCCTCGATCATTCAACGCGAGGCGGGACGGAACGCCGATGACTTCTACAAGGTCTCGCGCGTGTTCACCAACCGGCTGAACGACGGGTGGCACCTCGAGTCCGATGCGACCGTGTCCTACGGGACGGGGAGAACGCACACGGTCTGGACCACTCCCGAGGAGCGCGCGGACGCGTCCAACAGATACAACACCTACGCGAATCCGGGGCTGCCGGTCGGGCCCATCGGCGCTGCGGGAGATCTCGCGATCGATGCCGCCCTGCACCCGGCCGACGGTCCGTGGTTCTATTTCGTACCCGTGAACCTGGACACGGGCGAGACGGTATTCTCGGAGACTCTCGCCCAACACGATGCAGCGGTGAGGCAGCTGCACCAGTGGTGCGAAACCACGCAAAGCCCCAATTGTGATTAGCTCCGTGCGCAACCTTGCAGTCCTTGGCTCGCCGATATCCCACTCGAAATCACCGGCTCTTCACGCGGCTGCCTATCGCCAGCTTGGTCTCAACTGGAACTACGTCGCCGTCGAAGTCAAGGCAGCGGGACTCGAGTCATTTCTCTCGACGCTTGATGAGAGTTGGCGCGGGCTCTCGCTCACGATGCCGCTCAAGCGCGAAATTCTTTCGCTGGTGGACGATGGCGACGAAATCTCTCGTATCGTCGGAGGGGCCAATACCGTCCTGCGTGATGACGGTCGACTCACGGCGTTCAACACCGACGTGTATGGCGCAGAACGGATGCTGCGCGAGTCGCAAACAGCACCCGTACACAGTGCTGCCATTTTGGGCGGGGGTGCCACCGCATGTTCTGTTGTGATGGCTCTCGGCAATCTCGGGGTCGAGGACATTGTCGTCGCCGCGCGCACACCTTCTGCCGCAAACACGCTCGTCGAGATCGGGAATCGCGTGGGTAGCCGCGTTGTCGTCGGCGGGTTGAACGTCGATCTGAGTGCCACCGACGTCGTCGTCAGCACGATTCCCGGTACGGCGACTCCCGACATCAGGGTTCCCGAAGAGGTGCGTTCGCGCGTGCCGCTCATCGATATCGCGTACGATCCGTGGCCGACCCCGATCGCCACAAGCTGGCTCGCAGCCCGCGGCGGCGTCGCCGAGAACGGGATCGCCATGTTGATCTATCAGGCACTGGCTCAGGTGAGAATTTTTGTCGGAAGTGACCCGAATCGGGAGTTGGCCGGCGAAGCCGATGTGCTCGCGGCAATGCGTCGAGCGGCAATCACCTCCCACTGAGCATGGGATGATGGCTTCATGCTTCGATGGCTGACCGCGGGAGAATCACACGGGCCCGAGCTCGTGGCCATTTTGGAAGGGTTGCCTGCGGGGGTCCCGGTCGGACTCGCGGACATCCAGCGCGATCTGGCACGACGCAAACTGGGCTACGGGCGAGGCGCGCGGCAGAAGTTCGAGGAAGATGAACTCTCCGTCTCCAGCGGAGTGCGTTTTGGACGCACCATGGGGAGCCCGATCGCGCTTCGAATCGGCAACACCGAGTGGCCGCGCTGGGTCGACGTCATGAACGTGGAACCTGTCGATCCCGCGACGCTTCCGAAAGGTCGAGGCGCTCCGCTCACGCGCCCCCGCCCGGGTCATGCCGATCTTGTGGGCATGCAAAAGTACGCGTTCGAGGAGGCGCGAAACGTACTGGAGCGGGCGAGTGCCCGCGAGACTGCGGCGCGTGTCGCGCTTGGCGCACTTGCCCGCGCGTTCCTTCGGGAGCTGGGCGTCTCGCTCGTGAGCCACACGGTGGCGATCGGGACCGTGCGGGTACCGGAAGGAACCGCGCTGCCGCGACCAGTCGACGTAGAGAGACTTGACGCGGATCCACTCCGTTGCGCTGATTCCGCCACGAGCACGCGAATGGTGGCGGAAGTTGATGCCGCTCAGAAAGACGGAGATACCCTCGGCGGCGTCGTCGAGGTGCTGGCATACGGTCTGCCGCCCGGGCTCGGCTCTTACGTCCACTGGGACCGCCGACTCGATGCGCAGCTCGCCGCTGCCGTGATGGGAATTCAGGCCATCAAGGGTGTGGAGATCGGTGACGGTTTCGTCACCGCCACCAGGCGGGGTTCCCGAGCTCATGACGAGTTGTTTGCTACCGAGGATGGCATCCGAAGGGAAACCGACCGTGCCGGCGGAACCGAGGGCGGCATGAGCACGGGCACGGTTCTGCGGGTGAGCGCTGCCATGAAGCCCATTTCGACCGTTCCCCACGCGCTTCGCACGGTGGACGTCTCCACCGGCACAACTGCCGAAGCGCACCACCAGCGTTCGGACGTGTGCGCTGTTCCCGCAGCCGGCGTCGTTGCGGAAGCAATGGTGGCGCTCGTGGTCGCGAATTCCATGGTCGAAAAGTTCGGCGGGGACAGCGTGCATGAGACGCGGCGGAACCGTGACGCGTACATCGCCGCCATTCCGACGAATCTGGCCACAACTGAATGACACCGCCAGCTTCACTTCTGGTGCTCATCGGTCCGCCGGGCGCCGGCAAGAGCCTTGTAGGAAAGCTCGTTGCGAAACTCCTTCGAGTTCCGTTTGTGGACACCGATCGGAGAATAGTGGTTCGCCACGGTGCAATCTCGACGATTTTTGCGGAGAGGGGTGAAGCCTGGTTCCGCGACGCAGAGCGAAGCGAAGTGCAGGCGGCTTTGCGGGAGCGAGCTGTCGTCTCTCTTGGGGGAGGGGCGATCCTCGATCGCAACACTCAGGCAGACCTGGCCGGCGCACGTGTCGCATTCCTGACTGTTGCTCCCGACGCGGTGGAGCGTCGTATTCGAGGTACGGCACGCCCCTTGCTCGTCGACGGAATGGATGCCTGGACAAAAATTGCGGATGGCCGTCGCGCAATATATGAGGGTCTGGCCTCGCGCACGATCGATACATCGCACCGCTCTGCCGCATCCGTCGCACATGAACTCGCAGAATGGGTCCAACGAGAGGAGACCGCGTGATCACCGTCACTGTGCCGGGAGTTAACAACTACGATGTGGTTCTTGGACGAGGCGCGATGGTGGAGCTCGACGGCGCCATCGACGCCGGGGTCCGCAAGATTCTGATCGTGCATCAGCCATCACTTGCCACTCTCGCAAGCGAACTTCGAGCTCGCTTGTCCGAACGGTGTGAGGTTCTGCTTGCCGAGATCCCCGATGGTGAAGCCGCGAAGAGAGTGGAGGTCGCCGCGTTTTGCTGGCAGATTCTGGGCACCGCGGATTTCACGAGGTCGGACCTCATCATCGGTTTCGGAGGCGGTGCGGCTACCGACCTGGCCGGATTCGTCGCGGCAACCTGGTTGCGTGGGGTCAGCCTCATCCAGATACCCACGACAGTCCTCGGCATGGTGGATGCGGCCATCGGCGGCAAGACCGGACTCAACACTTCGGAGGGCAAAAATCTGGTCGGTTCGTTTTACGCGCCGTCGGCCGTCATCGCGGATCTCGATATTCTGGCCGGGCTCGGGCGCATGGAACTGATTGCCGGATTCGCCGAAATCGTCAAGTGCGGATTCATTGCGGAACCCGAGATTCTCGACATCCTCGAGAAGGATGCCGATACGGCAACGAATCCCGAAACCGATGAGTTCCTGCGACTCGTGGAACTCTCGGTTCGCGTGAAGGCGCGCATGGTGGGGAGCGATTTTCGCGAGGCGGGGGAGCGCGAGATTCTCAATTACGGACACACGCTCGGCCACGGGATTGAATACGCCGAACGGTTTCGCTGGAGGCACGGCGCTGCGGTTTCGGTAGGAATGGTCTTTGCGGCCGAATTAGCGCGGCTGGCAGGCAGGCTCAGCGACGATGTCGTCGATCAGCATCGTCGCATCCTCACGTCCCTGGGGTTGCCGGTCACGTATCCTCTTGGTCGCTGGAACACCCTGATCAGCGTGATGAAACGCGACAAGAAAGCCAGGGGCGACCTTCTTCGCTTCGTGATTCTCGATGGAGTCGCACGCCCCACGATCCTCAGCGGACCGGATGAATCGCTGTTGTTCGCCGCGTGGCAGGAAGTCGGAAGTTAGAGTTGCTTGCATGACGCGTGTATTGGTACTCAACGGACCGAATCTGGGTCGACTGGGCAGCAGGGAGCCCGAAATTTACGGTTCACTTGGTCTCGATGACCTGAGCAGTCAACTCGCCGACGCCGCAGGCGAAGTGATCGCGGGATCGGCGTCAACTGTGACGACGGAGGTGCGGCAGACGGACGATGAGGCGGAGCTGATTCGATGGCTGCATGAAGCGATCGATACCGCTAGCCACGTCATCATCAACCCGGCCGCGTTCACGCACTACTCGTACGCACTTCGCGATGCCGCCGCACTCGTGACCGATGCTGGGCTGCTGCTCGTGGAAGTGCACATTTCCAATCCATACGCACGGGAGGAGTTTCGGCACCGCAGCGTCATCTCCGGCGTCGCGACGGGAGTCATCGCGGGGTTCGGATTCGATTCGTATCTGCTCGCGCTGGACCTCGTGCGCCGACGCACTCGGTGACCCCGTAAACTTGGCTCATGGCCTCCACAGCAGATATTAGAAACGGCGTCGTACTCAACATGGACGGCGGATTGTGGACTGTCATCGAGTTCCAGCACGTCAAGCCCGGCAAGGGCGGTGCTTTCGTGCGCACCAAGGTAAAGAATGTGCGATCCGGCAAGACGATCGATCGCACGTTCAATGCCGGGGCAAAGGTGGAAATCGAGACGGTCGACCGCTCCGACTACCAATATCTCTACAAGGATGGCGACGGATACGTGTTCATGAACGTGTCCGATTACGACCAGATCACCCTGAGCGAAGAGCAGGTCGGTGACGCACCGAATTTCATGCTCGAAAATCAGAACGTCACGATCGCGCTTCACGACGGGGAGCCGCTTTACGTCGAGTTGCCGGCCTCCGTGGTGCTCGAAATCACGCACACCGAACCAGGACTGCAGGGGGACCGTTCGACGGGGGGAACCAAACCCGCAACCGTCGAAACCGGATATCAGATTCAGGTGCCGTTGTTTGTCGAACAAGGTACCAAAGTCAAGGTCGATACCCGAACGGGTGATTACCTTGGCCGCGTCAACGACTGACCGCGGAGCAGAACTATGAGTGCGCGCACCAAGGCACGCAAGCGTGCTCTCGATCTCCTTTTCAGCGCCGAGCTGCGTTCCGTGCCGATTTCGACCGCCATCGCAGAAGAGGCAGCGCGCGCACAGGCGGAGCCAGCGCGGTCTGCGTCCTGGGAATACGCCCAGACGATCTGCGCGGGTGTGGATGAACATCGAGTCGAAATTGACGAATACATCGAAACCTATGCGCAGGGGTGGACGATCAACCGGATGCCGGCGCTTGACCGCGCGATCGTGCGCATCGGGCTCTGGGAGATGCTCTTCAATCCCGAGGTTCCCGTTGGCGTCGCCATCTCTGAAGCCGTGGATGCAGCGCGCACTTACAGCACTGAGGACTCCGCGGGATTCGTGAACGGTGTGCTTGGCCGCATCGGCCAGGCCACCGCATCGAGCACGAGTAGCGACAAACAGCCGGACGACTCGGGTCTATAGTGGTGGAGACAGACATCCTTTAATATCCGTCCGGAGAGGCGGGGAAGGAGGTCAGAATGACTGCACGCACCGTGTTGCAGGCCTCTGATATCTCGCGCGCACTCACACGCATTTCCCACGAGATCCTCGAATCCAATCGGGGTGGTTCAGACCTCGTCGTGCTGGGAATCCCTACCCGCGGTGTTGCGCTGGCGGAACGCATCGGCGCGATTCTGGAAACCATCGAACCCGGCAGCGGGACGGTCGGAACTCTCGATATCACGATGTACCGCGATGATCTGGCGCGAAACGTGACGAGGACCCCGCGGCCCACCAGAATTCCCGCGGGCGGGATTGACGACAAGACGGTGGTGCTCGTGGATGACGTGTTGTTTTCCGGCAGAACCATCCGGGCCGCGCTCGATGCCATGGTCGACCTCGGACGACCGCGCGTGGTGCGTCTGGCCGTCCTGGTCGATCGCGGTCATCGCGAACTGCCGATCCGCGCGGACTTCGTCGGCAAGAACCTGCCCAGTTCGCTTGCGGAGCGGATCAATGTCCGACTGGAAGAAGTCGATGGCGCTGACGAGGTGGCAATCGAGCAATGAGGCACCTGCTCAGCACGAAGACACTCACGCGAGACGAAGCGATAGTCATTTTGGATGTCGCGGAGGACATGGCCGATGTTGCCGGACGAGAGGTACCGAAGCTCCCGGCGCTGCGCGGAAAGACCGTAATCAATTTGTTTTACGAGGATTCCACGCGGACACGGGTCTCGTTCGAGGTGGCGGCCAAGCGGTTGAGCGCAGACATCATCAACTTCAGCGCGAAAGGATCGAGTGTTTCCAAAGGTGAAGGCCTCAAGGACACGGCTCAGACCCTTGCCGCCATGGGCGCGGATGCGGTCGTGGTACGGCATTGGGCGTCCGGTGCCGCGGAAGTCCTTGCCAACAGCGGATGGATTGATGCGGGGATAGTGAACGCCGGCGATGGCACGCACGAACATCCGACTCAGGCGCTCATCGACGCATTTTCGATTCGGCGAAGAATTTACGGCAATGCGGCCCGGGGGAGGGCACTCGACGGATGCCGCGTCACGATCGTCGGCGACATCCTTCACTCGCGCGTCGCGCGCTCCAACATCTGGCTGTTGACGACTCTGGGCGCCGCGGTGAAACTCGTGGCACCGGCGACGCTTCTGCCCGTCGGGATCGAGAATTGGCCGGTCGAGGCGGGTTATGACCTTGATCAGGCAATTGAGGAACGACCGGACGCGATGATGATGCTGCGAATCCAGGCGGAACGAATGAACGACTCGTATTTTCCGAATGAGAGAGAGTATTCCCGACGCTGGGGACTGAATGAAGAACGAGCGCAGAAGCTTTCTTCGTCCGGACTCGTGATGCACCCGGGTCCACTGAACCGAGGTCTGGAAATTTCCGCGGGAGTGGCTGATTCACCGCGATCGACCATTCGTGAACAGGTGACTCATGGTGTGTCGGTGCGCATGGCCGTACTCTTTCTGCTTCTTTCCGGAACAGGGATGGTGACCACGTGACGGCAAAAATACTGATTCGCGGCGTCACGATGACGGACGGGCTTACCACGGACATCCTGGTTGCGGACGGGATAATCGCCGAGCTCGGTCGCGGCCTCTCCGAGGCACGTGCGGAGGTCATCGAGGCTGCCGGGCTTATCGCGCTGCCTGGCCTGGTCGATCTGCACACGCACTTGCGTGAACCGGGGGGCGAGCACAGCGAGACAGTGCTCACGGGTTCTCGCGCGGCAGCCAGCGGCGGCTTCACTGCGGTGCACGCGATGGCGAATACGTCGCCGGTCGCGGACAACGCAGGAGTCGTCGAGCAGATTCAGGCACGCGGTGAGGACGCCGGTTACGTCACCGTGCGGCCGGTGGGCGCGGTGACGATGGGATTGGAAGGCAAACGGCTTTCGGAGATCGGTGCGATGGCCAGGTCGAGAGCCGGGGTTCGAGTGTTTTCCGATGACGGCAAGTGCGTGTCCGATGCCTTGTTGATGCGCAGGGCGCTCGAATACGTGAACACCTTTGGCGGGGTCGTGGCACAGCACGCGCAGGAACCACGGCTCACGGTGGATGCGCAACTCAACGAGGGACCGGTCAGCAGCGAACTCGGGCTGGAGGGCTGGCCTGCGGTCGCAGAAGAAGCGATCATTGCCCGGGATGTTCTCCTCGCGGAGCACGTCGGTGCGCGTGTTCACGTGTGCCACGTGTCCACTGCGGGTTCCGTGGACGTGGTTCGCTGGGCGAAGCGGCGTGGAATCCAGGTGACAGCGGAAGTCACCCCCCACCATCTCCTCCTCACCGATGACCTTGCGCGGAGCTATGACGCGAGGTTCAAGGTGAATCCGCCACTGAGGAGTCAGGAAGATGTTGAGGCGCTTCGCACCGCCGTTGCGGACGGCACCATCGACGTCATTGCGACCGATCATGCGCCGCATCCGCCGGAAGGGAAAGAATGCGCTTGGGCGGAGGCAGCATTCGGGATGGTGGGACTGGAGTCGGCGTTGTCCGTGGTACAGGCCGCGCTGATTGAGCCGAACGTCATCGAGTGGTCGGATATCGCCAGGCTGATGTCCAGCGCGCCCGCCCGAATTGGCCAGTTGGGCGGCTATTCGGGTGAGCTCCGTGCCGGTGAAAGCGCGGAAATCACGCTTGTCGACCCGTCGGCCACTCGCGAATTCAGCATCGATGACCTCCATGGCATGTCGAAGAATTCGCCGTTTATTGGATTGGGCCTTCCCGGCCGGGTGATCGCCACCATCCATTCCGGTTACCCGACCCTCCTCGACGGACGGCTGGTTGATCCGGCACAGGTTTCGGCGTGCGCCTCTCATCGGAGAGGAGAAGCACATGGATAGGCTGATACCCACCATCATCGTCGCTGGTGTGATCGTGCTCGCCTTTGTCGGCATGTACGCGGGGTGGCGAGCACTTTCGCGCAGGAACGGCGATCTTGCGCCGCTCGCGGGCGTGCCGGCAGAAATCGGCAACGTCACGCTCGTGGCTGAAGGACTGTATGTTGCGACGACCGTCGCCGGGCACCCGCTCGAGCGAGTCACTGCCAGTGGACTTGGTTTTCGCTCACGTTGCACCGTGACAGTAAGCGAGACGGGCATTGCGATCGCATTGACCGGCCGCGCACCGTTCTTCGTGCCGCGATCGGTGATTCGTGCCGTCGACACGGCAACCTGGGCAATCGATAAGGCGGTCGAGCCGGGCGGACTCGTGGTCATTTCCTGGTTGCTGGGGAAGACGGGGCTGGACAGTTATTTTCGGATGGACGGCGACTCGCGGCGAATGTTGGACGCCGCTTCGCAAATATTGGAAGGGTTGGAATGACCGGAGAATTTTCTTCAGCGGTGCTCGTCCTGGAAGATGGCACCCGTTACGCGGGCACCGCATATGGCGCGCGCGGCGTGACGTTCGGTGAAGCGGTGTTCGCGACCGGGATGACGGGATACCAGGAGACGATCACGGATCCTTCCTACGCCGGCCAGATTGTTCTCATGACGGCCCCGCACATTGGCATCACCGGTATCAACGACGAGGACACGGAATCCGACCGCATTTGGGTCGCCGGATTCGTCGTGCGCGATCCGTCCCGAACCGTCTCGAACTATCGGGCCACGGGGGGTCTCGAAGCGGAACTTGTTCGCCAGAATGTCGTCGGGGTGAGCGGCATCGACACGCGGGCGCTCACGCGTCGCCTTCGCTCCGTCGGCGTCATGCGAGCGGGAATATTTTCCGGCCCGGATGCGCGCGGCGACGCGCAGGAGCAGCTCGATCGGGTGCGCGGCGCGGTTCAGATGTCGGGTTTGAATCTGTCGGCGACAGTATCGGCGACAGAATTGCGGACGATGCCTGCCGAGGGCGACCGCATCGGATCCGTCGCCGTTCTGGATCTGGGCGTAAAAACTTCCACGCTTCGATATCTCACGAAACGCGGATTCGACGTGCTCGTCGTGCCCGAATCGACGCAGGAAGGCGAATTCTTCGCGCTTGAATCAGACGCGGTGTTCTTTTCCAACGGGCCGGGCGACCCCGGGGCATCCGATCGTCACGTCGCGTTGCTTCAGGAAGTCCTCAGAAGGAAGTTGCCGTTTTTTGGCATCTGCTTCGGAAACCAACTGCTGGGCAGGGCGCTCGGCTACGGAACTTACAAGCTCCCGTTCGGACACCGAGGCATCAATCAGCCGGTGCTGGACCGCGCCACGGGGCGCACGGAAATTACCGCTCACAACCACGGATTCGCCGTCGATGCACCCGTGGAAGGCGAGTCTCAGTCCCCGGCAGGGTTCGGACGCGTCGAGGTGAGCCATGTGAACCTCAATGACGGAGTCGTTGAGGGACTGCGTGCACTCGACCTGCCGGCGTTCTCGGTGCAATACCACCCCGAAGCCGCCGCCGGCCCGCACGACGCAAACTACCTGTTCGACAGGTTCAGAGACATGGTTGTCGAATCGAGGAGTGACCGCTGATGCCCAAGCGCGACGATATCCGTTCAGTGCTCGTGATCGGCTCGGGGCCGATTGTCATAGGGCAGGCCTGCGAGTTCGACTACTCGGGCACCCAGGCCTGTCGAGTCCTGCGCGAAGAGGGCATTCGGGTCATTCTCATCAACTCGAACCCCGCAACAATCATGACCGACCCGGACTTCGCCGACGCCACATACGTCGAACCGATCACCTGGCACGTGATCGAGAGCATTATTGCGAAGGAGAAGCCGGATGCCATCCTTCCGACCCTCGGTGGCCAGACGGCGCTCAACGCCGCCGTGCAGCTACACGAGCATGGCGTGCTGGAAAAGTACGGTGTGGAACTCATCGGCGCCAATCTTGACGCAATCCGCAAGGGCGAGGATCGACAGCTGTTCAAGAACATTGTTCTGCAGGCCGGAGCCGAAGTGGCACGCAGCCACATTGCGCACACCGTCGATGAGGCAGTCGGATTCGCCAGGGATCTCGGCTACCCGCTGGTGATTCGGCCTTCCTTCACGATGGGCGGGCTCGGCAGCGGATTCGCCCACGACGAGGAAGAACTCGTGCGCATGGTGGGCGATGGGCTCCACCAGAGTCCTACGAGCGAAGTTCTTCTTGAAGAATCGATCCTTGGCTGGAAGGAATACGAACTGGAGCTGATGCGCGACAATTCGGACAATACCGTTGTCGTCTGTTCGATCGAGAACGTCGACCCGGTCGGGGTTCACACGGGTGACTCCATCACGGTAGCTCCCGCGTTGACGCTCACCGACCGCGAATTCCAACGACTTCGCGATATCGGCATCGAGATAATTCGACTCGTCGGTGTCGACACCGGCGGGTGCAACATCCAGTTTGCCGTCGACCCCAGCGACGGGCGCGTCATCGTGATCGAAATGAACCCCCGGGTTTCTCGGTCGAGCGCGCTGGCGAGCAAGGCGACGGGTTTCCCCATCGCCAAAATCGCCGCGAAGCTTGCCATCGGCTATCGACTCGATGAGATCGCCAATGACATCACGCGCGTTACGCCGGCGAGCTTCGAACCGACCCTCGACTACGTCGTCGTGAAGGTTCCACGCTTCGCGTTCGAGAAATTTCCCGCGGCAGATCCGACCCTCACGACGACCATGAAGTCCGTCGGCGAAGCCATGGCGATTGGCCGCAACTACGCGACCGCACTGCAGAAGGCGCTTCGATCGCTCGAAAAGCGCGGCTCCACCTTCCACTGGGACAATCAGGTGCTGGACAAGGATGCCCTTCTGGAACGGGCTTCCATTCCCACCGACGGTCGAATCGTGACGGTGCAGCAGGCGCTGCGCGCCGGAGCGAGCATTGACGAGGTCTTCACTGCGACGGGGATCGATCCGTGGTTTCTCGACCAAATTGTGCTCATCAATGAGATTGCCGCGCAGGTTGCGGAGGCAACGACTCTCGACGCCGAACTGCTTCGTCACGCCAAAAACCACGGATTCAGCGATGCGCAACTCGCCGAGTTGCGCGGAGTCGATGAGTCCGAGCTGCGCGCGGTGCGCCATGAGCTGGACGTGCGGCCGGTGTTCAAAACCGTGGACACGTGCGCGGGAGAATTTCCCGCACTCACCCCTTACCACTATTCGAGTTACGACCTCGAGACAGAGGTCGCCCCGAGCGCCCGCAGGAAGGTCGTCATCCTTGGGTCCGGTCCGAATCGAATCGGGCAGGGGATCGAATTCGACTATTCGTGCGTTCACGCGGCGTTTGCTCTATCGGATGCAGGTTTTGAAACGATCATGATCAACTGCAACCCCGAGACTGTTTCCACCGACTACGACACGAGCGATCGCTTGTATTTCGAGCCGCTCACGCTGGAAGACGTGCTTGAAGTTCTCGATGCGGAAAAGTCCAGCGGCGAACTCGTCGGAGTCATCGTCCAGCTCGGCGGCCAGACGGCGCTCGGACTGGCAAAAGGATTGGAAGCGGCGGGAATTCCCATCCTCGGCACGTCACCGTCCTCGATCGACCTTGCGGAAGAGCGGGGGCTGTTTGCTGGAATACTCTCGAAGTTCGGTCTCGTGGCCCCCCGAAACGGTGCCGCCATCGATCGCGCCAGCGCGATTCAGATCGCCGCCGAGATCGGCTACCCGGTACTCGTTCGGCCCTCCTTCGTCCTGGGCGGACGAGGGATGGAGATCGTGTACGACGCCGAATCGATGGAGAACTACTTCGACCGGATGGCGGGGCAGACCATCATTGCACCGGGAAGCCCGCTTCTCGTCGACCGATTCCTCGACGATGCCATCGAGATCGATGTCGACGCGCTCTTCGACGGGCACGAGTTGTACGTGGGCGGTGTCATGGAGCACCTCGAGGAGGCGGGAATCCATTCGGGCGACTCGTCGTGCACACTCCCACCGGTGACGCTCGGGCATGACGTTCTCGATCGCGTCCGGGATGCAACCGAGGCGATAGCGCGCGGTGTGGGAGTCAAGGGGCTCCTGAACGTCCAGTTCGCGATCGGCCAGGGTGTGCTCTACGTGCTCGAGGCAAACCCGCGCGCATCGCGCACTGTGCCGTTCGTGTCCAAAGCGGTGGGAATTCCGCTGGCGAAAGCGGCCGCGCTTATCATGGTCGGAACGCCCATCCGTTCGCTCGTGGAACAGGGGCTCATCCCCGAGCGTGACGGGCTGCACATGTCGATGGATTCGCCCATTGCCGTGAAAGAAGCCGTGCTTCCGTTCAAGCGATTCCGCACGAAAGAAGGCAAAATTGTCGATTCCATTCTTGGACCGGAAATGCGTTCGACCGGCGAAGTCATGGGAATCGATTCCAATTTTCCGAAGGCGTTTGCGAAGAGCCAGGCGGCAGCTTACGGAGGATTGCCCAGCAGCGGCTCCGTCTTTGTTTCCGTCGCAGATGGCGACAAGCGAGCCATAGTTCTGCCTGCGCTGCGCCTGCAACAGCTGGGTTTCGAAATACTGGCGACCCGAGGCACAGCTGAGGTTCTGTCGCGAAACGGGATCAGCACGCGCGTGGTGAGAAAACAATCGGACGGACCGACGGCGGCAGAGGATCAACGTACGATCGTTGAGCTCATCACTGCCGGCGAAGTGGACATCGTCATCAATACCCCGAGCGGGCGCACGGCGCGCGCGGACGGATATGAGATTCGCACGGCCACGGTCGCAGCGGACAAGGCGCTGTTCACGACCATCGCGCAGTTAGGCGCCGCGGTGTCGTCCGTTGAAGCAATCCGCGAAGGCTTCACGGTGCGCTCACTTCAGGACTACGCGAAGGATCGAGCGACGCGTGCACGGAACGAGGGGAGAGTCGTTCATGCCGGCACGTAACTTCGGAGCCCGACTCAGCGAAGCGACGGCCGAGCGTGGCCCGCTGTGCGTCGGTATTGATCCGCATCCGTTTTTGCTGGAGCAATGGGGTCTTCCCGATACCGCTGCGGGAGCGCGAGAATTTGGCCTTCGCGTGGTCGATGCTGCTGTCGACCGGATCGCGGTGCTAAAGCCTCAAATCGCCTTCTTCGAGCGCCACGGAGCGCAGGGGTACGCTGCGCTGGAGTCCGTGCTCTCGGCAGCGCGTGCCGCTAACCTCCTCGTCATCGCGGATGTGAAGCGAGGCGATGTGGGCTCAACTCTGGACGCATACGCGCAGGCCTGGCTCACGCCAGGGTCGCCCCTCGAAGCAGACGCCATGACCGTCAATCCGTTTCAGGGGGTCGGATCGCTGACCGGAGCCGCGGCTCTCGCGAACGCGCATGCAAAGGGATTGTTTGTGCTGGCTGCCACCTCGAATCCCGAAGCGGCGGGAATCCAGATGGCTACGGAAGATCGTGCCCATCGAGAACGGCGCACTGTCGCCGCTGGCATCGTCGAGGACGTTGTCGACCTGAATCGGGCGAATGGCGGCACGTTCGGGTCTTTCGGCGTCGTGCTCGGGGCAACCATCCGGATGGGCGACTACGGGATTTCCCGAGATGCGTTTGAGACGGCACCGGTCACTCCGATCCTCGCTCCGGGGTTCGGCCACCAGGGCGCGTCGTTTGCGGACGTCCATCGGATATTTGGTTCGAAAGCGCGCGTCATTGCCGCCGCGTCGCGTTCGGTACTGTCTGCCGGCCCGGCGGGCGTGCGAGATTCCATCGATCGGGCTGTGAAGGAGTTATCCGAATGCCTCGAATAGATCCGCCCGCAGTCGACCGAGCGGCGGCGTCGCGCGCAGCAGTCGCGGCCAGACGAGCAAGGGCCGCAGTGAAAAAATCAGTGGCGAAACTCGATCGCACGCCGCTTGATGTTCTGGAGACGGGATGGTCTAATCCGGACTCCGTTGAAGCAAAGCTCCGCGTCAGAGAATTGATAGTGAGCATCCCGGGTATCGGTCCGACCCGGCTGCCGAGGATCATGGATCAACTGGGTATTTCGGAGTCCAAGAAAGTTGGCGGGCTTGGCGTTCGGCAGCGCGCGACGCTGCGTGAATGGCTCGGAAACCGCAGTCCGGATGCCGTGCGTGCTCCCCATCCCAGGCTCGTCGTGCTTGCGGGCCCGACCGCTGTCGGAAAGGGCGCCGTGGCGTCGTACATTAGGGAAAACTACCCGGACGTGATGCTGTCGGTTTCTGCGACGACGCGCGCGCCG
>JBIQLG010000015.1:0-58332 GCA_044464485.1 Agreia sp. | reverse complement strand
CCGTAGGGCATCGACTTGTAGTTCATCGCCATCGTGAGGTTCGTGCGGCCGTGGAAGGCATGGTCCAGAACGGCGACGCCGACGCGGCCGGTGAACTTTCTGGCAATCTTGACGCCATTTTCCACTGCCTCGGCACCCGAGTTCACGAGCACGGTCTTCTTGGCGAAATTGCCCGGCGTGTGTTCTGCCAGAAGTTCGGCAACCCGCACGTAGCCTTCGTATGGAGTGATGGTGAAGAGCCCGTGCGTGAGGTTGCCCAACTGAGCGCGTGCCGCCGCGACGACGTCGTCATCCGTGTGACCGATCGTGGTGACACCGATCCCCGAGCCGAGATCGATGAACTGGTTGCCGTCGACATCGACAATCACGGCGCCGTGGGCGTGATCGACGTAGATGGGGAATCCCGACGCCGCGCCCGCGGCGACCGACGCCAACCGTCGCTTGTGAATCGCCTGAGATCGAGGACCGGGGATGGCGGTGACAACGCGCCGTTCGCGCGGAGCGCCGGCGGAATCGTGCCCAGCGGAAGCCGATGCGGCGGAAGCAGAAACGGTAGCAGAAAGCGTGTCAGTCATAGTGAATCAAGTGTATCGCTGTGGCACGCAAAGCAGGGGCTGGTAACGTGCTGGGAATGGGACACGAGCATCACTACGAGACCACGATCGAGTGGCGCGGCAACCGGGGAACCGGTACGAGCGGATACCGAGAGTACGGCCGCGAACTTCTTCTCACTGCGGAAGGAAAGCATCCGGTCGAGGGTTCAGCGGATCGTACTTTTCACGGAAATGCGGACCGCTGGAATCCGGAAGAACTGCTCGTGGCCGCTCTGAGCCAGTGTCACATGCTCAGCTATCTGCACGTGGCGGTGTTGCACGGCATCCTCGTCACGGCATACACCGATACTGCATTCGGCACGATGGAACAGACACCAGATGGCGGCGGCCATTTCACGTCGGTTGTGCTGCGCCCCGTCGTTACCGTCGCGTCTGCGGACATGGCGGAAGCGGCACTCCGTGCGCACCACGAGGCGAGCCAAAAGTGTTTCATCGCGAATTCCGTGAACTTCGCCGTGACCCATGAGCCGCAAATCGTCGTAGGCTAATTGCTCGGCAACCTCTTGTCAGCGTTTGCCTAACATTTGCCGACAGAATTGCACTGCGCTTCGTTCGCGCGTACCCACATTCCACCGCACTCACCAGGAAAGCAGTCCCGTGCCCAAATTCATCACGACCGTCACGCTGACCGCAATGGTCGCACTTTCGCTTGTCGCGTGCAGTTCACCATCGGACAGCTCCTGCGAGGCGACGCCCGCCGGCCCTCACTCGAATTCCATCAAGGTGTCTGGGGACTTCGGCAAGGAACCCAAAGTCACGATGCCGCCGGCGTTTGACACCGACAAAACCGAGCGCACGGTGGTCATTTCCGGCAAGGGCGAGCCCGCGCAGGACGGCGACATCGTCGAGACCCACTACGCCGTCTATAACGCATCCACGCGCAAAGCGGTGGAACTGGAGCCGGGAAGCACCTGGAGCAACGCGACGTTCTCGCCGAACGCCTCGCAGAAGAGCGCCCTCCCGGGACTCTATGACTCGCTGCTGTGCGCGCGAGCCGGTGACCGACTGGTGACGGCGGTCCCCGCGGACCAGCTGTTCGGTCACACGAAAACCGACATGTCGAATCAGGGCATCGGCGCCACCGACACGGTCGTCTTCATCTTTGACGTCAGCAAGGTGGGGCCGGCTCCCACCGAGCCGCCGGCGCCGGCGCCGAGCTCTACGCCCGTTCCGCTTCCGACTCCCGTGCCGTGGGTCGACAACGTTCCTGCCGTCGATCTCAACGGAGACGTTCCCGTCGTCACGCTGCCAGCGAGCGCGCCGCCCACCGAACTCGAACTCAAGGTCATCGAGGAGGGAGCGGGCGCTGACGTGTCGGCCAGTTCCACGGTCACTGTCGACTACCAGGGAACGTCCTGGGACAAGAACACGATTTTCGACCAGAGTTACACGCGAGGGGAACCCGCAACATTCCCGGTGTCGGGCGTCATCGAAGGTTTTGCCGCAGCAATGGTCGGCCAGAAGGTGGGCGCGACAGTTCTCGTGACGATTCCTCCGAAATACGCTTACGGCGACGGTGCGATCAACGACACAAATCTCGCGGGACAAACGCTCGTCTTCCTCATCCAGATTCGCGCCGTGAAATAGTTCGGCCAACAGACGGCGGATTGCGGGTGACACATCGTGCGTAAAGTGATCGTGCTGGGTTCCACCGGCTCGATTGGCGTGCAGGCGCTTGAGGTCATCGGCGCGAACCCGGATCGGTTCGTTGTGGTCGGACTTGCGGCGGGAAGCAATCGCGCTCTCCTGAGCGCGCAAGCGTCAGAATTCGCAGCGGAACACGTGGCGCTTGGCGTGAGCGAGGCGGAACAGCTCGTGCGCACGGTGGAGGCGGATGTCGTCCTCAACGGCATCACCGGTTCCGTCGGTCTCGGTCCGACGCTCGCCGCTCTCGAGTCCGGACGCACGCTTGCTCTCGCCAACAAAGAGAGCCTCATCGTCGGTGGTGAACTCGTCACCCGCGTCGCAGCACCCGGCCAGATTGTGCCCGTGGACTCGGAACACTCGGCGATCGCGCAGGCGTTGCAGGCGGGGGAGAGCAACGAAGTGCGTCGACTCGTACTCACCGCTTCTGGCGGTCCGTTCCGCGGTCGAAGCCGAGAGTCGCTGTACAGCGTCACGTCGGAGGAGGCGCTGGCTCATCCCAACTGGAACATGGGCCCCGTCGTCACCACGAATTCGGCGACCATGGTCAACAAAGGCCTCGAAGTGATCGAGGCGCACGTGCTGTTCGGCGTGCCGTATGAACGAATCGACGTCGTCGTGCACCCGCAGTCGATCGTGCACTCGATGGTGGAATTCGTTGACGGATCGACGATTGCCCAGGCTTCGCCGCCAAACATGCGATTGCCCATTTCGATGGCGCTTGATTGGCCCCGCCGCGTTGCCGGGGCAGGGGTTCCCCTCGACTGGACGGCTCCCACGAAATGGACCTTCGAGCCGCTCGAGTCTGAGGCATTCCCCGCGGTCGCTCTCGCGCGAAAAGCTGGGATTGCCGGCGGCGCATACCCTGCCGTGTTCAATGCGGCGAACGAAGAAGCCGTCGTCGCATTTCATGCGGGTGAAATTCGCTTCCCCGATATCGTCGACACGATCGATCGCGTCGTGAACGACTTCGTGCCGGAGAGCGGGGATGTGACGCTGCAAAGCCTCGTCCAGGCAGAGCTCTGGGCGCGGTCCGCGGCCAATAAGCTCATCCACAGTTAACGGCAGGTACTCTCACTCCATGGAAACCGTGCTCCTCTACATTCTCGGCATCGTGATCGTTGCCCTCGGGCTCGCTGTTTCCATTGCCCTCCACGAGTTGGGGCACCTGATTCCGGCCAAGCTCTTCGGCGTGCGGGTCGGGCAGTACATGATCGGTTTCGGGCCCACCATCTGGTCGCGAAAACGCGGCGAGACGGAGTACGGATTCAAGGCCATTCCACTAGGGGGCTACATTTCGATGGCGGGAATGTTCCCGCCCGTGAAGCCAGGCGGGAAAGCGCGCACCGCGAGCACGGGGTTTTTCCAGACCATGGTGCAGGATGCGAGAACCGTGAGCGCCCAGACCGTGCCGGATGGCGAGGAACATCGCACGTTCTTCGGCCTCGCCATCTGGAAGCGCATCATCATCATGCTCGGCGGCCCGTTCATGAATCTGGTCATCGCGGTCGTGCTCTTCGCAATTGTCTTGAGCGGTTTCGGCGTTCAACAGGTCAGTACCACTATCGGAAGCGTGAGCGAATGCCTGCTTCCCGCGACAAGCTCACAGACCTCGTGTGCGCCGAGCGACCCGGAGGCGCCGGGGGCGAGGGCGGGAATTCAGCCAGGGGACAAGCTGCTGAGCGTCAACGGAACGCCCGTGACGGCTTGGGCGCAGGCCACGAAAATCATCCAGCAGTCTCCCTCCAAACAAATTGAGTTCGTGGTGGAGCGCGACGGGGCACCGGTGTCTCTCGCCGTGACGCCCGCGCTGACGCAGCGCTACGTGTACACGGATGATGGCAAGGTGGCAACCGGGGCGGACGGAAAGCCGCTCACGGAGAACGTCGGGATGGTGGGAATCACCCCGGCGTATGAGTATGTGCCGCAACCGATCACCGCGGCGATTCCCGCTGTCGGCAACAACATCGTGGCCGTCACCAACATAATTGTTCATCTTCCGCAGCGCCTCGTCGACGTGTGGAACGCCGCGTTCGGCTCGGAAGCAAGGGACCCCAACGGCCCGCTGAGCGTCGTCGGGGTCGGCAGAATCGCGGGTGAAGTGACGAGCATCAACACGATCCCGATTGCGGATCGCGCCGCCTATCTCATCGGGCTCGTGGGGTCGGTCAACGTCGCGCTCCTCGTGTTCAACCTCATCCCGCTCATGCCCCTCGACGGGGGTCACGTTGCCGGCGCACTGTGGGAGGGCATCAGGCGCTTCTTCGCGAAACTCTTCAAGCGGCGTGATCCCGGCCCCGTGGATACCGCGAAGGTGATTCCGTTGACCTTTGCCGTGGTCATTCTGTTGGGCGCGATGAGCCTGCTGCTCATCTACGCGGACATCGTCAAGCCGATCAGCGTGCTGTAGCGCGGTCAGCGGCTCAGAAGCAGCGCTTCGCCCTGGCCACCGCCTCCGCACAGCGAGACAGCGGCCCGGCCCGTGCCACGCCTTCCCAGTTCATATGCGGCATGCAGCGCGAGTCGCGCTCCGGAGGCTCCAATGGGATGTCCGAGCGCGATCGCCCCGCCGTGAATGTTGACAATGTCGTGGCTTACGCCGAGCGCTCGCGTGGAGTGCAGCGACACCGCCGCGAAGGCTTCATTGATCTCCAGGAAGTCGAGATCGCTGGCTTCCCAACCCTCTCGCTCGAGTGCAGCGGCGATAGCGTGCGCGGGCTGCGCGTGAAGCGAGTTGTCCGGCCCGGCGACCTGTCCCGGCGCACCGAGCAGCGCGAGCCATTCGAGGCCGTGCGCTTCGGCGTAGTCGCGGCTGCACACGATGAGGGCGGCGGCGCCGTCGCTGATCTGTGAAGAGTTTCCCGCCGTGATGGTGCCTTCCGGGTCGAAGGCGGGCTTCAGAGCGCTCAGGCTCTCGTCGGTGGTGTCGGGTCGGATACCTTCGTCGGTGCTCACGACGGTGTCGCCTTTTCGACCCTTGACCGTAACGGGTGTGATCTCTTCCGCGAGCAACTCGGCGGCGGCGGCGGCCCGCTGGTGGGAGGCCACTGCAATGCGATCCTGATCACCGCGGGAGATTCCGAGCGGCACGTTGTGGCGCTCAGTCGAGAGACCCATGGAGTCGTGATCGAAGGCGTCGGACAGGCCGTCGTGCGCCATGTGGTCGAGTGCAGCCACCGTTCCGTACGGCCAGCCTTTGCGCGATCCCATGAGCAGGTGCGGGGCATTGCTCATGGATTCCTGCCCGCCGACCGCGACCACTTCCGCTTCGCCGGATCGGATGAGACGCGCGCCGTCAATGATGGTCGTCAGTCCCGAGAGGCAAAGTTTGTTGATGGTGGTGGCAGGCACATCGAAGCTGATTCCCGCGCCGATCGAGGTTTGCCTCGCCGGGCCCTGACCGACGCCCGCCTGGAGAACCTGACCGAACAGCACGGCGTCAATATCGCCGACATCCACTCCCGAGCGCTCGATGGCTGCGCGCAGCGCTATTGCTCCCAGCTGCACCGAGCTGAGACTCGAGAGGGATCCGTTCAGCCTGCCGAGTGGGGTGCGCGCTCCTGAGAGGATGACGACTTCGCGCTGATTCATTGTGTGCTCCATTGCGATGAGGGGATAACAGACGGTGTGTCCTAGTTGACACTCTAGCGTGACACGGGTTAGTTTACTGAGACCTGAATCGTCTGTCATGTTTGGACGATTCCCCACGTCACACAGCATGAAAGGCAAGAAAATGCGAGCAAGAAAGAAGTACCTCGCACCGGCCATCCTGGCCGTTGCAGGTCTGGCTCTCGCCGGATGCGCTCCCACAGCAGATCAGTCGAACGACGGCGCGGAACTCGCGCCCGTCAAAATTTCCATCATCACCTCGACCACCGGTCCGCTCGCGGGTTATGGCGCCGAGTACACTCAGGGATTGAAGGCGGGGCTCGACTACGCGACAGACGGTACCGGCAAGGTCGACGGTCGCGCCCTCGACATCACGTACACGGATGATGCGGGCGATTCCGACAAGGCCGTCTCCGCCGCGAAGGAAGCGATCGGCAACGGCACGCAGATCATTGCGGGAACCGTTTCTTCCGGAATCGCGCTCGCGGTCGCCGAGCAGGCCGCGCAAAACAAGATTCTCTACATTTCCGGTCCGGCAGCGGCTGACGCGATCACGGGCGTGAACGAGTACACCTTCCGATCCGGACGTCAAACTATGCAGGACGTCGCTACCGCGGGAACCTTCGTGGGCGATCTTTCCGGCAAAAAGGTTGTCGTGTTCGCTCAGGACACCGCATTTGGCCAGGGCAACGTCGCGGGTGTCACCGCTGTGCTCGGAGCCAAGGGCGCAACCGTGACCGGAGAACTCGTTCCCGAGGATGCCACTGAGTTCACGCCGTTTGCGCAGAAACTCGTCGACGCGAAGCCCGACATGGTCTTCGTTGCGTGGGCGGGTGCAACGACGGGTGCCATGTGGCAGGCGCTCTCGCAGCAGGGCGTGTTCGACCAGTTCCCGGTCGTCACCGGGCTCGGTGATATCGCCAGCTACGGCGCCTATGGTGCGGCGAGTGAAGACATCAGCTTCCTCAACCACTATTTCGCGGGCGCTGGTGGAACTGACATCGAAAAGACGATGATCAAGTTCCTCGACAAGAACGGCGAGAAGGCTGACCTGTTCACGCCGGACGGCTTCGTCGCGGCCCAGATGATCGTCCACGCCATCAAGAAGGGCGGCGGTGACGACGTGCAGAAGATGATCAAGTCGCTCGAAGGCTGGAGCTTCGACTCCGTCAAGGGCAAGCTCACTATCCGCGCCGAAGACCACGCATTGCTGCAGCCGATGTTCCAGGCAAAGCTCGTGAAATCAGGCGACACCTACACGCCGGAGTTGATCAAGAAGATCGACGCCGACACTGTGGCACCGCCGGTCGCAAAGTAGTATCAGCGAACAATGACTGCCAACCAGCCCGTGCTCGACATTGAGCACCTGAGCCTCCAGATCGGCGGCGCGCGCATCCTCGAGGATGTTACGCTCGCGGTCGCGGAGGGTGAGATGCTCGGGGTGATCGGCCCGAACGGGGCGGGTAAAACCACCCTGTTCAACCTCATCTCCGGCGTGCTCGTCCCCACATCGGGGACGATCCGCCTGAAGGGGCGAGACGTCACGCGCGAGCAGATTCACCGTCGCGCACGGGCTGGAATTGGCAGGACCTTTCAAACCTCGAGTCTGTTCAACGGGCTCTCGGCGCACGAAAATGTGAGACTTGCGGCTCAGGTCAAGCTGGGCGGCAGCCTCTCCATCGTGCGGTTTCCGCATCGGCGAGACGAGGCGAGCGCTATCGCGACAGAGCGCCTCGACGAAGTGGGGCTCGCGCACCACGCCACGACGGATGCGGGCGTACTGTCGCACGGAGACAAACGCAAGCTCGAAATCGCCATGCTTCTCGCGACGGATCCCACTCTCATTTTGCTCGACGAGCCGATGGCGGGCGTCGCCTCCGGCGATGTGCCTGGTCTCGTGGACGTCATCCGCGGACTGCACAAAGTCGCAGGGCGCACGGTCCTCATGGTCGAGCACCACATCGACGTTGTGCTGGGACTCGTTGACAATGTCGCGGTCATGCACCACGGTCAGCTGCTCGCACACGATACGCCGGAGGCGGTCATGGCGAACCCGGCTGTGCAGGGTGCATACCTGGGGGATGTCGCGTGAGTGAGCTCATTCTGTCCGTGCGCAAACTCAGTGCCAAAATCGCCGGACAGCAAGTCGTTGAAGACGTCAGTTTCGATGTTCCCTCCAGGGGAGTGACGGCACTTCTGGGTCGCAACGGCGTCGGTAAGACGAGCACGATCAAGGCGATCCTCGGACTCATCGAGCGCAAGGGCGACGTGGCGTTTTTCTCGGCTGAAGGGTCAGAGACCCGACTCGACAAGTTGCGCACCCACCGCATTGTCCAGCGTGGAATCGGATACGTTCCCGAGGATCGCGAGGTGTTCGCCACTCTGACGGTCGCGGAGAATCTGAAGCTCGCCGAGCGCGATGCGAGTCCGCGAAGAGAATTCGTCGCCGAGCTGTTTCCCGACCTCGTGGAGCGGTCATCGCAACTCGCAGGCACGCTTTCGGGGGGCCAGCAGCAAATGCTCTCGCTTGCGCGTGCGCTCGTGAATACGAACAAGCTTCTGCTCGTGGACGAACCCACGAAGGGTCTTGCCCCCATCATCGTCGGTGAGGTGGCCACCGCTCTCGCGGAGGCCGCGAAGACGGTCCCCGTTCTGCTGGTGGAGCAGAATCTTCAGGTTGTCCGTCAGCTGGCTGAGGGCGCCTTCGTGATCGAGGGCGGCCGCGTCGTGCACACGGGAGACGCCAATGAATTCCTTGACGATGAGGTAATGACCAAGAGATTCCTCGGTGTTCACGCGGAGGCCAAAGCATGAGCACGGTCATCCTTCTCCTCATAACGGGTCTTGGACTCGGCGCCCTCTACTTTCTCGTCGCCTCCGGGCTCTCCCTCATTTACGGGCTCATGGGAGTGCTGAACTTTGCGCACGGATCCTTCCTCACGCTCGGTGCCTACATCGGCTGGGAACTCGCACGCAGACTCGGCGCAGACAACTGGGCCGTTTTCGTCGCTTCCGTGCTCATCGGTGCGGTAGTCGGTGCCCTTTTCGCCGCCGCGACCGAGTTCTTCCTCATCAGGAAGCTCTATGAACGGCACATCGAGCAAGTGCTGGTGACCGTCGGTCTTGCGCTTGCCTCGGTTGCACTGTTCGACGGCATCTGGGGCACCGACCCCATTTACGTGACGGGACCGAGCTGGCTCTCGGGAACCACGTCGATCCTGGGGGCGTCAATCCCGAACAACCGCTTCATCCTGATTCTTGCCGCGGCGCTCGTGCTCCTGGGCATCGTCCTGTTTCTTCGATACACGCGATACGGGCTCATCATTCGTGCGGGCGTTGAAAATCGTTCCATGGTGACGGCACTGGGCATCGATGTGCGGCGGGCGTTCACTGTGGTCTTCGCCATTGGCGGCGCGGCCGCCGGAATCGGGGGAGTGCTGGCCTCGAGCTATTACGGTTATGTTGCCTCCGGCATTGGCGGCTCGCTCCTGATCTTCGCCTTCATCGTGACCGTCATCGGTGGTCTCGGATCGCTCAGCGGAGCGGCCATCGCCTCCGCGCTCGTGGCGGTGCTGCAGCAGTTCGCAAACTTCTATCTCGGGGGCACAGGCGACTTCGTCGTTGTTCTGCTTCTTGCCGTGGTACTTCTGGTTCGACCCAGCGGACTTTTGGGGAGAAGAGCATGAGCCGCATCGCCTCGTTCCTCCGCCTGCCTCTGGTCACCTGGCTGCTCGCCGGAGTTCTGGTCGGCTTCCTTGCGATTCTTCCGATGCTGGCCATCAACATCCCGGGAGTGTTCCCTGGTCCCACCTATACGCCGGGCACACTGCAGCTTCTCGCGTTCAGCATGCTCATCGCAGCGCTCGCACTCAGCTACCACCTGATATTCGGTGTCGCGGGCCTGCTCTCGTTTGGCCACGCCCTTTATTTCGCCATCGGCGCGTACGGGCTCGGAATCGCACTTCGGCACTTCGGCATGGAACTCCTGCCTGCCGTCGTGCTGACCTTCGTTATCGGACTCTTCATCGCTGCCGCGGTCGGCGCACTGAGCCTTCGCGTCACCGGGATCTCTTTCGCCATGGTGACGCTCGCGTTCGCTCAGGCCGGCTCCGTGCTCGTGCGCAAAAATCCCGGGCAGCTCACGGGAGGCGATGAGGGCCTCGCGCTGGACACCACGCACGTTCCCGACTTCTTCGTGGGGGTGCTCCAGACGAAGAACCTGTACTGGCTGTGCCTTGCGATTCTGGTGCTTGCCTTCCTCGTGAGCACGTGGTTCGAGCGGTCACGCGCGGGACACGTCGTCGCGGCAACGCGGGAGAACGAGCTGCGCGTGCGCGTCATCGGCATCCGACCGTACTTTGTGAAACTGCTGACCTTCGCCATCGGCGGCGCGCTCGCCACGATCGTCGGAATGACCTATCTGTTGCTTCAGAGCAGCGCGACCCAAAAACTCGCGTCCGCCGATTTCACCCTCACGCTTCTGGTCATCGTTGTGCTCGGCGGGGTCGGCTACCGGTGGGGAGCGGTGATCGGCGGCGTCGTTTACACCCTTCTCGACCAGCGTCTCACCGCGTTCGCCTCCTCGGATGCCGTGAGCGGTTTGCCCGATATTTTGCGCATCCCGCTCTCGCAACCGTTGTTCATTCTCGGTACTTTGTTCATTCTGGTGGTGATGTTCGTGCCGGGCGGTATCGCGGGCGGCATCGCTCGGCTGGCGAAGACGCGAACGGCAACGGAACCACAAGTGGTTGCGGAGGAGTTGAGATGACGGACGGGCTCCACACCCTCGGCCGATGGACGCGGGATCGGGCTGTCGCAACGCCCGACCGCGTCGCCGTCGACGACCGGGGTGTCGTCCTGACGTACCGCGAGCTGGATTCGCGCGCGACCGCTCTTGCGGAATCCTTCTTCGCGCGCGGCTACGGTGTGGGTGACCGCATCGCCACGGTCACGGGCAACAGCGCAGATCAGGTCGTACTTTTTTTCGCGTGCGCCAAAGCCGGCCTCGTTCTTGTGCCCTTGTCCTGGCGTCTGACTCCCCGCGAGCTGGCTGCGCAAATCGAAAAGGCCGACCCCGCCCTGCTCCTCGTTGAGGACGAGTTCACGACGCTCGCTTCGGCGACGCGAACGAGGCTGCTCTCTCCTCCCGGTGTCGCGAGGCTTGGCGCGAATGGAATCGAAGCCAACGTGCCGCATCCCACGCGCAGCGAGCTGACCGATCCGCCGGAGCAACGCGCGGTGCGCGACGACGACGCGATGCTCATCATCTTCACGTCGGGCACGCAAGGTGCCGCCCGCGGGGCGATTCTCACCCACGCGAATTGTTTCTGGACGAACCTTGCGCTGTCGCGTACGGCGGAAATCACGAGCGCCGACACGGTGCTTGCGTTCATGCCCCAGTACCACGTCGGCGGTTGGAACGTTCAGCCGCTGCTTGCGTGGTGGGTGGGCGCGACCGTCGTGCTCGAGCGCACGTTTGATCCCGGTCGGGTGCTCCAACTCATTGAGGATCGCCGCATCACGACCACGATGGGCGTTCCGGCCAACTATCTGTTCCTCTCCGAGCATCCGTCGTTCGCGAAGGCGGATTTGTCGAGCCTTCGACACGCGATAGTCGGCGGCGCCCCGATGCCCGAACCGCTCTTGCGGACGTGGCATTCGCGCGGGGTAGCGCTGACCCAGGGATACGGTCTGACCGAGGCGAGCCCCAACGTGCTGTGCCTGCCGGATGAGGATGCCCGCACCAAAGTGGGCCTCGCCGGAAAGCCGTATCCGCACGTCGAGGTTGCCGTGGCCGACCCGGTGACGGGAGAAGACCTCGAGGGTGCGGCCTCGGGCGAGCTGCTGGTGCGCGGACCGAGCGTATTCCCCGGTTACTTCAGGGAGCCCGAACTCACTGCGCTCACCTTGCGCGATGGCTGGCTGCACACGGGAGATCTCGTGCACAGGGATGACGCCGGCTACTTTCGCGTGGTCGACCGCATTTCAGATATTTACATTTCGGGCGGAGAAAGCGTTTCTCCCACCGAGGTGGAGGGAGTCATTTCCTCGCATCCCGCGGTCGCGGAGGTCGCGGTTGTCGGGGTTCCCGACGCGCGCTGGGGCGAGGTCGGCGCGGCGCATGTCGTGTTGCGACCGGGCTTCATCACGGATGAGCATGAGCTTCTCGAGCACTGCGCTGCACAGCTTGCCGGCTTCAAGGTCCCCAAGCACATCGTCTTCGTACGGAGTATTCCGCGCTCCGCGGGAAACAAGGTGCAGCGCCGACTTCTCGTGCAGGAATTCGTCAGCCAATACGTGAGTGAGGAAAGCACATGAGCACCGGACCCCGCACGGCGCGAGGTACGCGCACGCGTGCGAAACTCCTCGAAGCGGCAGAAAAGGTGTTCGCAGATGTCGGATACAGCGAAGCATCCATCGTCCGAATTACGGAAGCTGCCGGAGTAGCGCAAGGCACGTTCTATTTGTACTTCACGAGCAAGCTGGAAATTTTCGAGGAACTTGTCGAAGACCTGAACCGGCGGGTTCGCCACGCCATGACGGAGGCTGCGGCGGGTGCGACCACGCGCATCGAGTCCGAACGCGCGGGCTTTCGCGGCTTCTTCGAATTCACGGCCGCGCACCCCGCGCTGTACCGCATCGTCCGCGAGGCAGAGTTCGTTTCGCCCAACGCGCTCCGGTTGCACTATTCGCGCATCGTCGAGGGCTACATCAACGGTCTCGATTCGGCGAAGAGCAACGGCGAGGTCGGCGACATCGATCCGGAAATCGTCTCCTGGATGCTCATGGGCATCGGAGAAATGGTGGGAATGCGGTGGGTTCTGTGGGGCGCGACGGACAGCTCGGGCACGGCGGGTGGGGCGAGTGACCCTACGGCAAGCGGAACCTCGGCCGTGCCGGACCACGTCTTCGACGAAATGATGCGATTCATTCAGCGCGGTTTGGGTGTTCCGGCCCACGAACTCGGCGACGGAGTGAACTCCGCAGCATCGGGACCTGCGGCGATGCCGATTCTGGCCGGCACCGCGGCGAAAGCTCCGGGAAAGGATGGAGAATGAACGGGCTGAACGGCAAGCGCGCTCTCGTGACGGGCGGGGCGAGCGGAATCGGTGCGGCGTGCGTCGCAGCATTCGCGAACGCGGGTGCACACGTCATTGTCGCAGACCTCAACGGTGACGCCGCGACCGCAGTGGCGGCAGATGTCGGGGGCGAAGCCTGGCAGGTCGACCTGAGCGATACGCGCGCACTTGCCGATGTAAGCCTCGATATCGACATCCTCGTGAACAATGCGGGCGTTCAGCACGTCAGCCCGATCGAGGAATTCGACCCCGAGCGCTTCTCCTTCATTCTGCGGCTCATGCTGGAATCGCCGTTTCTCCTCATTCGCGCCGCACTGCCAAAAATGTATGAGCGAGGGTTTGGTCGCATCATCAACCTGTCGTCTGCGCACGGGCTGAGGGCATCCGCATTCAAGTCTGCGTATGTTGCCGCAAAGCACGGCCTGGAGGGGCTCTCAAAAGTCACGGCACTCGAGGGTGGCCCGCACGGGGTGACCAGCAACTGCATCAACCCCTCGTATGTGCGAACCCCCCTGGTGGAAAAACAAATCGCCGATCAGGCGCGAATCCACGGCATCCCCGAGTCGGAAGTCGTCGAGAAGGTCATGCTCGCGGAGATCGCGGTGCGGCGGCTCGTGGAGCCAGAAGAGGTGGCAGATCTCGCTCTCTGGCTTGCGGGTGACACGTCGGGAATGGTGACGGGGGCCTCGTACACGATGGATGGCGGGTGGACGGCACGATGAGTCACGCTCAGGCGCAAAACTATACGCGCACGACCGTTCCGGTTCGCGGCGGCGAACTCGCGGTGGGCATCTGGGGTCCTGCGGATGGTCCCGCGGTTCTCGCGGTCCACGGCGTTACCGCGAGCCACATGTGCTGGCCCCTGGTGGCAGCGATGCTTCCCGGCGCGCGGTTCATCGCTCCAGATCTTCGCGGTCGCGGACGAAGCAATGAGCTTCCCGGTCCGTGGGGCATGCCTCAGCACGCGGATGATCTTGCCGCGGTTCTGGACTCGCTCGGAGTCGACACCGCGGTGGTTGTTGGGCACTCGATGGGCGCGTTCGCCTCGCTCGTGTTCGCGCATCGGCATCCATCACGTGTGTCGTCGCTCGTGCTCGTCGACGGCGGTCTTCCGCTGCCGACGCCGCCCGGCCTCACGGATGACGAAATCACCCGTGCGATACTCGGACCGGCGGCCGAGCGGCTCTCGATGACCTTTGAGTCGCGCGCGAAATATCGGGATTACTGGCGGGACCACCCGGCTTTTGCAGAGGAGTGGAACTCTCTCATCGAGGACTATCTCGACTACGACGTCGTGGGCGCCGAACCTCATTTACGGCCATCCAGCTCGTACGAGGCCGTCTCTGCCGACTCGATCGAACTTCGTGGAGGAGACTCCCTGTTGGCCGCGCTGGACGGACTGAATCATCCAACGACGTTCATGTCTGCGCCGCGCGGACTCATGAACGAGGTGCCGCCGCTATACCCGTCGCCCGTGATCGAGTCGTGGGCGGCCAAGCTGCCAGAGCTGCATGTTGTGAGCACCCAAAATGTGAATCACTATACGATCGTGATGACGGAGCGCGGAGCGAAAATGGTGGCAAATGCCATCGCAGCAGTGCTCCCGGAGGCCGTCGCTCGTGAAGCGCGGCATGAGGAGGTCGAGTAAATATGACCATGAACAAGACCGTGGCCACAGCGAAAGAAGCGGTGGCGGACATTGCAGACGGCTCGAGTATCGCGGTGGGGGGTTTCGGACTCTCCGGCAACCCGATGGTCCTGATCACGGCGATCCTGGACTCCGGCGCGAAGGACCTCTCGGTCGTGAGCAACAACTGCGGCGTCGACGACTGGGGGCTCGGCGTTCTGCTGAAGGCCCACCGCATCCGAAAAATGACGTCGTCGTACGTGGGCGAGAACAAGGAGTTCGAGCGCCAGTTTCTCTCGGGTGAGCTCGAGCTGGAACTCACTCCTCAGGGAACTCTCGCCGAAAAGCTGCGCGCCGGCGGTGCGGGAATCGCAGCATTCTTCACGCCGACCGGTGTGGGCACCCAGGTTGCCGAGGGCGGACTGCCCCGCCGCTACAATCCCGACGGCACCATCGATGTCGCATCTCTTCAGAAGGAGGTACGCTCATTCGAGTTTGCCGGCCGCGAACGAGAATTCGTCCTCGAAGATGCGATCACCACCGATTTTGCCATCATCCACGCGCTGCGCGGCGATACGCACGGAAACCTGATTTTCAACAAGTCGGCACGCAACTTCAATCCAATCGCGGCAATGGCCGGGCGAGTGTGCATCGCCGAAGTCGAGGAACTCGTGCAGCCGGGCGACCTGGATCCCGATTCAATTCATCTGCCAGGGGTGTACGTCCATCGTGTGCTCGAAGTCGGCACTGGCGTGGAGAAACGCATCGAACGTCGGACAGTGAGGGAGGCGTAATCATGGCGCTCACACGCGATCAAATGGCGGCGCGCGCCGCGAAGGAACTTCAGGACGGCACGTACGTCAATCTGGGCATCGGACTTCCCACCCTCGTGCCCAACTATGTTCCCGACGGCGTGACGGTGATTTTGCAGTCCGAGAACGGCATTCTCGGTGTCGGACCGTATCCGACGGAAGAGAACGTGGACCCGGATCTGATCAACGCGGGCAAGGAGACTGTCACGTTGCTTCCCGGTGCGGCATTCTTCGACTCCGCAATGAGCTTCGGGATGATTCGCGGAGGCAAAATCGATGCCGCGATCCTCGGAGCCATGCAGGTTTCGGTGAACGGCGATCTTGCGAACTGGATGATCCCGGGAAAAATGGTAAAAGGACCCGGCGGCGCCATGGACCTCGTTCACGGTGCAGGCAAACTCATTGTTCTCATGGAGCACGTTGCAAAGGACGGTTCGGCGAAAATTGTGAACGAATGCTCCCTGCCGCTCACGGGACGCGGAGTCGTGAACCGCATCATCACCGATCTCGCCGTGCTGGATGTGACAGAAAACGGGCTCGTGCTGCAGGAACTGGCGCCCGGCGTCACCGTCGACGACGTGAGATCGGCGACAGAACCCGAGTTCTCAGTGGGAACGGGGTTGTCATGACCACCACGCTGCTTGATGGCATTGCCGCAGTGACGATTCGGACCGACCGCCTGGTTGCAAATGTGTTGACACGGGCATCCGATGTCGAGGCGACCGGTGGAACCATCGTGTTCCTTCACGGCAACGTCTCGTCGTCGGCTTTCTGGCAGCCCACCATGTTGCGGATGCCCGCCGAGTACCGAGTTCTCGCGATCGACCTGCGCGGTTTCGGAGACAGCGAGACGAAGGACGTCGATGCGGCGCGCGGCCTTGCCGATTTCGCGGATGATGTTGCATCCGTTCTCGCCGCCATGAACATCTCGTCGGCGCATTTTGTGGGCTGGTCGATGGGCGGTGGCGTCGTTCAGCAGCTCATGCTCGATCACACGAGTCTGGTCGCCACAGCCACGCTGCAGGCACCCGTCTCGCCGTACGGCTTCGGTGCGACGGCGGGCGCGGACGGCCGCCTTGTCACGTCGGATGCTGCCGGAAGCGGCGCTGGCGGGGCAAACCCCGATTTCGTGGCACGGCTGATGGCCAAAGACATGAGCGCTGACGAACCGACTTCGCCGCGCGCCGTCTACCGCACCGCGTACGTGGCGCCCGGTTTCGAGTCGCCGTATGAGGACTTGTGGGTCGAATCCATGCTGTCGACGAAGACGGGCGACGGGAACTACCCCGGCAATTCGGTTCCGAGCGAGAATTGGCCCGGGTTCGCGCCGGGAAATCTCGGCGTCCTGAACACCATGTCACCGACGTACTTCACCACGTCGGGAATCGTGGACCTCGACGTCAAGCCGCCCGTGCTCTGGATCCACGGCACGAATGACGCTATTGTTTCCGACGCCTCATTTTTTGACCTGAATTACCTGGGGCAGATCGGCGTCATCCCCGGCTGGCCCGGGGAGGAACTCGCGCCGGCGCAACCCATGGTGACGCAAACGCGAGCGGTTTTCGAAGCCTATGCAGGCGCTGGCGGCGTGTTCCGCGAGGTGTTGCTGGAAAATTGCGGGCATTCTCCGCACCTCGAACACCCGGATGAATTTGATGAGGCGCTCCTCTCTCATATTAGGTAGCTAAGCTAGCGATATGCCGGCTCTCAACCTTGGAATGCCACACACCCCGCAGGTGCTCGCGCCGAGAAGGAAGTCGCGGCAGATTTCGGTCGGCACGGTTCTCGTGGGCGGTGACGCGCCGGTGAGCGTGCAGTCGATGACGACGACCCAGACGACGGACATCAACGCGACGCTGCAGCAAATCGCCGAGCTCACGGCATCCGGTTGCGACATCGTGCGCGTCGCCGTTCCACACCAGGATGACGCGGATGCGCTGAAGATCATCGCGGCGAAGAGCCAGATTCCCGTGATCGCCGACATCCACTTCCAGCCCAGGTACGTGTTCGCCGCGATCGACGCAGGCGTCGGCGCTGTGCGCGTGAACCCGGGGAACATCAAGAAATTCGACGATCAGGTTGGAGCGATCGCCGCAGCGGCGAAGGCGGCGGGAGTGAGTATCCGGATCGGCGTGAACGCGGGTTCGCTTGAACCGAGCCTGCTCGAGAAGTACGGTAGGGCGACGCCGGAGGCGCTCGTGGAAAGCGCGGTGTGGGAGGCGAGCCTCTTCGAGGAGCACGACTTCCACGACTTCAAGATTTCGGTCAAGCACAACGACCCCGTCACGATGGTGAAGGCGTATCGGCTGCTCGCCGAGCGTGGCGACTGGCCGCTGCATCTCGGTGTGACCGAGGCGGGTCCGGCGTTCCAGGGCACCATCAAGTCGGCGACAGCCTTCGGTATTCTCCTCGCGGAGGGCATCGGCGACACGATCCGAGTCTCACTGTCGGCGCCGCCCGTCGAAGAGGTCAAGGTGGGGTTGCAAATTCTGCAGTCCTTGGGCTTGCGCGAGCGCAAGCTCGAGATCGTGTCGTGCCCCAGCTGCGGCCGCGCCCAGGTCGACGTGTACACGCTCGCGGATTCGGTGACGGCGGGGCTCGAAGGCATGACCGTGCCGCTGCGGGTCGCCGTGATGGGCTGCGTGGTCAACGGGCCGGGTGAGGCCCGCGAGGCCGACCTCGGAGTGGCGAGCGGCAACGGCAAAGGGCAGATCTTCGTGAAGGGTGAGGTCATCAAGACTGTTCCCGAGGCGGACATCGTTGCCACCCTCATCGAGGAGGCAAATCGTCTGGCCGCAGAAATGCCGGATGCGCCCGTCGGGGAACCGGTCGTCGTCACCGCGTAGTCGAGGTGTCCGGCAGAACGAACGGTCAGTCGGTTGTCGGTGTGCTCGTAGAATGATGGTGAACCAGCAGCAAAGGCGGAGCATGGCGCACACAACTCTTCTCGTGGATGAGCAGGCGGATCGCCTACACGTCACTCTCAACCGGCCGGAATCGCGCAACTCCATCGATCAGACGATGATCGACGAGTTGCACGACGTTTGCGCGGCACTGGAAGCCGAGCCGAAGCTGCTGATCCTCTCTGGCGCTGGCGGGACGTTCGCGTCGGGCGCGGACATCCGTCAAATGATCGATCGCGGGCGCAAGGAAGCACTCGCGGGCATCAATACCCGATTGTTTCAGCGGGTCGCGGCTCTCCCCATGCCCGTCATCGCCGCGATCGACGGATACGCGCTGGGCGGAGGTGCCGAAATCGCGTATGCGTGCGACTTCAGGATCGCCAGCACGACAGCAAAGATCGGCAACCCGGAAGTGGGACTTGGCATCATCGCGGGTGCGGGCGCGACGTGGCGGTTGCTCGAGCTCGTTGGCGAGCCCGTAGCCAAGGAAATTCTGCTCGCGGGCAGAGTGCTGACGGCAACCGAGGCCCTGGAGTTACGGCTCGTGTCCGAAGTGGTGTCGTCCGAGGATCTTATGGGCGCGGCGCACGCGCTCGCCGACCGGATTCTGCGCAACGATCCTGCCGCGCTCATCGCAACGAAACGCGTGCTGGCGGCGCCGCGAAGCGAACATCCTCAGGTGGACCTCGACGCGCAGGCGGTGTTGTTTGAATCCGACCAGAAACGGGCAAGGATGCTGGCATTTTTGGAGCGCCGCAGTGCGAAAGGCGGAAAGCGATGAATGTTCCGGAGAGAGTCGGTGTGCTGGGCGGGGGCCGAATGGGAGCGGGCATCGCTCACGCATTCCTGCTCGCCGGTTCACGGGTGACCGTCGTCGAGCGCGATGACGAGAGCGCGAGGATGGCCCGGGGCCGGGTGTTGGCCGCCATCACGGCGAGTGTCGAGCGAAAGACGACGAGCGACACGGCGGAAGACATCGTCGCGCGCGCCAACGTCAGCACGGAAATATCCGCGTTTGCCGATGCGGGACTTGTCATTGAGGCCGTGCCCGAGTCGCTCGAGTTGAAGGTGGATGCGCTGGCGCGTGCGGAATCCGTGATCGGAGAGTCAGCGTGGCTGGCCAGCAACACTTCGTCCATTTCCATCACGACGCTCGGCAGCAGCCTCGTGCGTCCGACGCGGTTTTGCGGCCTGCACTTCTTCAACCCCGTGCCGCCATCGAAGCTTGTCGAGATCGTGGTCGGTGAGCTCTCGGCGCCCGACCTCATCGCCGCCGCCCAAGGCTGGGTTCGGGTGCTCGGCAAGACGCCCATCACGGTCAAGGACGTGCCCGGATTCGCAAGCTCCCGGCTCGGGCTCGCGCTGGGCCTCGAGGCGATCCGGATGCTCGAGGACGGCGTCGCGAGCGCCGAGGACATCGACGCCGCTATGGCGCTCGGGTACGGGCATCCGATGGGCCCGCTGAAACTCACGGACGTCGTGGGGCTCGACGTGCGCCTCGGGATCGCCGAATATCTGCACGTCATGCTTGGCGACCGGTTCGAACCGCCGAAGCTGCTGCGCGAGAAGGTGGAGCGCGGCGAATTCGGGCGCAAGTCCGGCAAGGGTTTTTATGAGTGGCCAAAGGAGCAACAGTGACCACATCGGCAAAGGCAGTAATCCCCAGTTTCCTCATGGACGAGTGGTGGGTGCCGTCAAGCGGCAGCGGCACGGCAATTCTGGATGCGAGTACGGGGGAGGAGGTCGCCTCCGCGAACGTCTCCGGAATCGACGTTCCCGCCGCGATCGAGTACGCGCGCACGGTTGGTCAGGCGGCGCTCGGCGCCCTGACGATCCATGAGCGTGCCGTGAAGTTGAAGGAACTCGCGCAGTTCCTGAACGGCAAGCGGGAGGAACTGTACGCAGTCTCCGCGCAAACCGGTGCGACTCGCGGCGACTCCATGGTCGACATCGATGGCGGCATCGGCGTGCTGTTCACGTTCAGCTCGAAGGGCAGGCGCGAACTGCCGAATTCGAACGTCGTCGTGGATGGTGCGGCGGAGGTCCTCTCGAAGGACGGTTCCTTCCTCGGCCAGCACATTTACACGCGACTGCCCGGTGTCGCGGTGCAGATCAACGCGTTCAATTTCCCGGTGTGGGGCATGCTCGAAAAGTTCGCCCCCGCCTTCATCGCCGGGGTGCCGACGATTGTGAAACCGGCAACTCCGACGGTGTACCTCGCCGAGGCAGCGGTGCGCCTGATTGTGGACTCCGGCCTCCTGCCCGAGGGGTCGCTGCAGCTGATCTCGGGTTCGGCGCGAGACCTCATCGACCACCTCGACTACCGTGACCTCGTGGGGTTCACGGGGTCCGCGTCGACGGCCAATGCGCTGCGCTCGCATCCGAACGTCGTTCACGGCGGAGTGCGGTTCACCGGGGAGACGGATTCGCTCAACGCGGCCATTCTCGGGCCGGATGCCGTGGCCGGCACCCCGGAGTTCGACGCGTACATCAAGTCTCTCGTGACCGAGATGACGGTGAAGGCGGGGCAGAAGTGCACGAGCATCCGCCGCGCAATTGTTCCCGCGACTCTCGTGGATGACGTGATCGCGGCAGCAACGGCGCGCATCCGGGAACGTGTCGTCGTCGGCGACCCTCGCGCAGAGGGCGTGACGATGGGCGCTCTCGTGAGCCGTGAGCAGAAGGACGAAGTGAAGGAGCGCGTGCGCGAGCTCGTGGCGGCCGGCGGCGAAATCGTGCTCGGTTCGCTCGATGAGCCGGAGGTTCGCCGCGCCGACGGGTCGACGGGAACGGCGCCGGAGGGCGCGTTCATGCAGCCCGTGCTCCTACACTTCGCGGATGCGCTCGCGTCCGCCGCGCACACGGTCGAGGCGTTCGGGCCGGTCTCCTCGGTGATCGGCTACGACACGGTCGAGGAGGCCGTGGAGCTCGCGGCGCTCGGCGGCGGTTCGCTCGTCGCCACGGTGGCAACGCACGACGCGGATGTGGCCCGCACCGTGATCGAGGGCATCGCCGCCCACCACGGGCGCACGCTCATCCTCGACCGCGACGACGCCCGATCGAGCACGGGTCACGGCTCGCCCGTGCCGCACCTCATCCACGGCGGCCCGGGTCGCGCGGGCGGCGGAGAGGAACTAGGCGGCATCCGCTCGGTGTTCCACCACATGCAGCGCACCGCGGTGCAGGGTTCGCCCGCAATGCTCACGGCCGTGACCGGGCAGTGGTTCACGGGCGCCCCGCGAAACCTCGATGGCCCGCACCCGTTTCGCAAGTCGATCGCGAAGTTGCGCATCGGGGATGCGATCGCCTCGCCACTGCGCGAAGTGACGCTCGACGACATCACCGCGTTCGCGGAGTCGACGGGCGACAAGTTTTACGCGCACACGAACGACGAGGCGGCGGCAGCGAACCCGTTCTTCCCCGGCATCGTCGCGCACGGCTACCTGCTCGTGTCGTGGGCGGCCGGCCTGTTCGTCGACCCGGAGCCCGGGCCGGTGCTCGCAAATTACGGGCTGGAGAACCTGCGATTCATCACCCCCGTCTCGCCCGGCGACAGCATCCGCGTGACCCTCACGGCGAAGAAAATCACGCCGCGCGAGACGGACGAGTACGGCGAAGTGTGCTGGGACGCGATCATCCACAACCAGAACGACGAAATCGTGGCTACCTATGACGTGCTGACGCTCGTCGCGAAAGTGTGGCCGCAACCGTAGGCTTAGTCGATGGCCCTCCTCCGCCGCATCGTCGCCAGGGTACTCACCGTTGATGCGCAATCCGAGCAGGAGCTCCCCGACGAAGTCGCGCAAAATCTGCCCCGCAACGCGTTGCGCATCGTCGGCGCAACGGCGCTGCAGAACTCTGGCGACCAGGTTGTCAAAGCGTCGACTGTGCTCCCGTGGCTGTTCCACGCGCTCGGTGTGCCCGGCGCGCTGGTCGGCCTCCTCGTGCCGATCCGAGAGTCGGGGTCGATGCTCCCTCAGGCCTTTGTCACCCCGTTCGTGCTGCGCGTGCGCAAACGCAAGTGGGTGTTCGTCGTCGGTGCCCTTGTGCAGGCAGCGACGGTTGCGGCCATGGCCATGGTCGCGGCATTCGCCGATGGCCTGCTTGCTGGCGTGCTCATTCTGGTCGCGCTCGCGATGTTTTCACTCGGCCGCAGCCTGTGCTCGATCTCCTCCAAGGATGTGCTCGGGCGCACCGTGCCGAAGGGCACGCGCGGGCAAATCAACGGCCTCTCGACGATGTCGGCCGGCATCGTCGCGATAACCCTCGGTCTTGTCCTTCGTCTCGTGGGCGGCGGCGATCCGCCGATCTGGATGCTCGTCGTGCTCCTTGCCGGCGGTTCCGCTGCGTGGGTTCTTGCCGCCCTCGTGTACGCGAGCGTTCGGGAGCCCGCGGGAGAGGATGCGGAGCAGTCTGCGCCTGGGAAACGCGCGGACGTCGCGGCCGAAGATGAACCGCCAGCGCTGTCGGCAGGGCTCAAAACTGCCGTGAAGCTGTTGCGGGATGACGTGCCGTTCCGCCGGTTCGTCACGATGCGCAGTTTGCTGCTCGTGTCCGCGCTCAGTCCGCCTTTCGTCATCACCCTCGCCGTATCCTCAGGTGCGGGTGCGCTCAGCGGCCTGGGCGCATTCATCATCGCGTCGGGACTTTCTGCGATTCTCGGCGGCCCGGTATTTGGCAGGATTGCGGACCGTGCGAGCCGCACCCTCATGGCGGTGGGAGCAGGTGTGGCCTCGCTCACGCTCGTGATCATGTTGATCGTGAGCGGGTTGCCGGGCTTCGACGGTGGAACGATGTGGGGAGTTGCCGTGTTCGTTGTGACCTACTTCGTCCTCACTTTCGTGCACACCGGGGTGCGGGTGGGCCGCAAGACATACATTGTGGACATGGCCCGAGGTGACCAGCGCACCAATTATGTGGCAGTGTCCAATTCCGCGATGGGCATCATTCTTCTTGCCGCCGGGGGTATCAGCTCGTTGCTCGCCTTGTGGGGCGTCGAGTGGGCGATCGTGTTCCTCGCTGCCCTTGGCTTACTCGGCGTTTTCGTCGCTGCGCGGCTGCCGGATGTTTCCGCGCACTAGAAGCTGCGCGCGGAGGTCCCACCTCAGAGTTCGCGCAAATCGTGTACGCGCTGGAACTTGCCGGCGCTGCGCTCTATCGAGCCGGGTTCGACGACGCTCACGGCAATAGTGCATCCGAGTGCGGTACGCACCCGCCGACGAAGCTCTGCAGCCGCAGCATCGGCGGCCGCGGCGTTTGTCGTGTCTCGCCTTTCCACTTTTACCGTGAGTTCGTCGAGGCGAGCGGGTCTCGTCAGTTCGATGACGAAGTGCGGGGAAAATTCGGCCAGGGTGAGGACCACTTCCTCGATCTGGGTCGGGAACAGGTTCACGCCGCGCAGGATGATCATGTCATCGTTGCGTCCCGTGATCTTCTCAATCCGGCGCATGTTCGGCCGTGCCGTGCCGGGCAAGAGCCGGCTGAGATCGCGCGTGCGGTATCGGATGACGGGCATCGCTTCCCTCGTCAGCGTCGTGAGCACGAGTTCGCCGGGCTGTCCATCCGGCAGCGGGACGGATTCGTCCGAAATGATCTCGGGCAGAAAGTGGTCTTCCCAAAGATGCGGGCCATCCTTCGACTCGATGCACTCGTTCCCCACGCCCGGTCCCATCACCTCGCTGAGTCCGTAAATATCGAGCGCATCGATGTCGAGGATCTTCTCTATGTTTTCGCGCATCTTGTTGGTCCATGGTTCGGCGCCGAGCACGCCCACTTTGAGGCTTGTCGAACGCGGATCGATTCCGGCAGCACTCATCCCGTCGGCGATCGTGAGCAGGTAGCTCGGCGTGCACAGGATAACGTCCGGTTGGAAGTCGTGGATCAACTGCACTTGCTTGGCAGTCTGGCCGCCCGACATCGGCACGACCGTCGCACCGAGCGCTTCGGCGCCCCCATGCAGGCCGAGTCCGCCGGTGAAGAGCCCGTAACCGTAGGCGTTGTGGATGAGCATCCCGGGTCGCACCCCGGAGGCTCGAAGGCTGCGCGCGACAAGGTGCGCCCACGTGCGCAAGTCGTTGTCGCTGTAACCGACGACGGTGGGGCGTCCCGTGGTCCCGGAGGAGGCGTGGATGCGTGACACCTTCTCGCGCGGGATGGCGAACATGCCGAACGGGTAAGCGTCGCGCAGGTCGGCCTTCGTGGTGAACGGTAATTTCTGAACGTCACTGAGCGACCGGATGTCGTCGGGGTGCACGCCTGCCGCATCGAACTTGGCCCGGTAGAGGGGAACTTTCTCGTAGGCAGTGTGTACCGCCTCCTTCAGCCGGTCCAGCTGAATGGATTCCAGTTCATCGCGCGACATGCGCTCTTCGGGGTCGAGGCTTTCCTTCGTCGCGGCGGCAAGCCGCGTCTTGATCTTTGACGACATCGTCTTCTCCTCACAAAGCCACCGATGCCGCGGTGACTCTGAGTTAAGACACTAGTATTCCGAACAACAGTCTCGTGGTCGTGCGCGGGTCGATTGCCTTGCGGATGTCCCCGTCGTTTCGCGCCTCATCGACGCTGTCCGCGATTGAGTCCGGCTTAGACCAGTGATCCTTCGTTCGCCACGGCGACGACGGTGGTGATGATGGAACCGTGCCCCAGGAAAGAAAAGACCGACCCACTGTGAGATCTGGCGACGATCGCCCAGGACGGGAACAACTCCGCGTAATGGGTCCGATAGGCATTGAGGTAGTCGTCGGAGAGGTCGAGGTCCCACGCGTAGGGGTCATTCGGCGTGAACATGAACGAGATCGCCAGGGCCGCTTCGTCGGGGCTCACCGCTTTGTCTTGACCGCCCACGACATACACTTCCACGGGATCGTGGAAAAGTCCGGATTGCGCAAACACGGCAGTGTTTTGCGAATTGAGGATGTCGGCGATCTTCTGTTTCATTCCCGGGTCGAATGGTCCCTCCGTGAGGTCGTCCTGTGCCGGTGGCGGGGGCGGTGCCGGGGCCACTGATGGTTTCGTTTGGCTAGGGGAAGGCGACGCGCTTTCCGCGGTAACCGGTGGAACGGGCGAAGAATCCCCAACCGCGGTATTCGTTCCACTTCCGCCGCTGACGACGAGCATCGTGGCGAGGATGGCGATGAGAACCAGCAGCACTGTCATCACTAGTAGCCATGGCCATGACGGCAGCCCGCCCGTGTGTTGCGGTTTCGATGGCTCACTGGTGGGGTGTTCCGACCCCGTGTTTGGTGCCGAGGTTGTCTCACTCATGGGGGATAGGGTACGCCCGTGGTCGGTTTTGCACACCCCCGAATCGAGGTTTCTTACCGGAGGTGGCCAACATCGCGGAGTGGTTACCGAGCCATGTGGCGGTCACAGATCGTCTTCGTCGGCAATCGCGATGACCGTCGTAATGACGGAACCATGCCCGAGGAATGAAAACAACGAATTATGCGACTCGGCCACTATCGCCGATTCGGGAAAGTACGCGGGGTAATGGTGGCGCAACTCCACGCGCATTGCGTTTGATACGTGGAGGTCCCACGGGCTTGTGTCAGCAGACTCGAACATGAACTTGATGGCGTTGGCAGCGTCGTCCGGGCTCATCATCTGGTCTTCAAAACCCAAAATAATGACTTTCACGGGATCGTGGAATAGTCCGTCTTTCGCGAAACCAGTCGCGTCTCGCGAGTTGATCACGTCAGCAATGCGGCCTGCTACGTCCGGGTCGAACGGCCCTTCCGCCTGTCCGTCGTTCGCCTGTCCGTCGTTCGCCGTGGGAGCTGCGGATGTCGCAGGCGCGGTTTGCCGACCCGCCACGGGCGACGCCGAGGCCGCGCGCATGACGACCATGGTGGCGAGGATGGCTGTGATGATGAGCAATGCGACGACGGCGAGCAGCCACGGCCACGACGGCAGTCCGCCCGCTGAAGGCCCTTGCGGGCCCGCACCGGAGGTAGGTGCTGGGTACCTCGTGGGGGCGGCAGACGGCGACGGCGTCTCACTCATGGGGAAAAGAGTACGCCTCGTTACTGCGTTCTGACACCCCCGAAGGCGACCGCGACGACATCGTTGGCGACATCCTCCGCGCTCACCGGACCGCCGGGCTTGTACCAGTCCACGACGGAGCCGATCATGCCGAACAGAAGGCGGGTGGTCGTGCGCGGATCGATGTCTTTGCGAATGTCCCCGTCGTTTCGCGCCTCGTCGACGAGATCGGCGACCACCTGGTTGAACGCGCGGCGTCGTTCGAGCGCGTTGCGTTCAATCTCGGTGTTGCCGCGCAGGCGCAGCAGAAGCGTGACGAACGGCAGCTGGTCGGTGAGCACACCGACAGCGGAGCGCAGCACATACATGAGACGGTCAATCGCGGAGCCGGTGGAGGCGAGAGGGTCGATCAGGATCGCCTCGAGGCTGTCCAGGGCGCGATCGAGGGCGAGCTGCAACAGATATTCTTTGCTCGGTACGTGATGGTAGATCGCCGACTTGGTGATGCCCAGATTTTCGGCGAGCACACCCATCGATGTCGCCTCGTAGCCGTGCTGAATGAACACTTCAGCTGCTCCGCGCAGGATCGACTCCTGGTCGTGGTTTTGACGGGTGGGGGTTACGGTGTCGGTCATGATTCTCGCTTTGATCGAATCCGGTCTGCTGGGACGGTTCGGCTGTGACCGCGGAACTCGGCGATGAGTCCGCTATCGTTACGCACTTCCACATCGTAAATGCCGTTCCGGCCCACTTGAGATCTCAGTTTCGCCGTGGCGGTGAGCGTATCGCCCGCGTGGCCGGGTGCGTAGAAGGTGATTTCCGCACCCGAGGAGACAGTGACGCTGCCTTCCTCGTTGCACGCCATGGCAAACGCGGTGTCCGCGAGCGTGAAGACGAGGCCGCCGTGCACTATCGCGTGCCCGTTGAGCATGTCCTCGCGCACCGGCATGGTCACGACAGCGTGGCCTTCGCTCATTTCCACGACGGTCATGCCGAGCAATTCGGTCGACGCGCGGTCGTCTCGCAGCATGGTGTCCGGGCGCACGTATGTGGTCGAGGGGGCGTCGCTCATCGTTGACCGCCTATCTGTCGGATGTTAGCCTAGAGCAAAGCCTAAACGAACGGTCGGTCAGTTGCCAGATGCAATTCCGGCCTGTCCCCGCAATCGAAGGTGATGAGCATGGCGTCTGCCGCTACCCGCAAACCGAAGACCTCTGCCGATCGGCCCGCTGCGGACCCCGCCGAGGATCCGGCCGGTCGCGCGCGCTTCGATGAGCTCATCGCGGCCGACCAGCGCGTGGAGCCCACCGACTGGATGCCGGACGCCTACCGCAAGACGCTCATCCGCCAGGTGTCGCAGCACGCGCACTCCGAGATCATCGGGATGCAGCCGGAGGGCAACTGGATCACGCGCGCGCCGAGCCTCAAGCGCAAGGCGATTCTCATGGCCAAGGTGCAGGATGAGGCCGGCCACGGTCTCTACCTCTACTCCGCGGCGCAAACCCTCGGAGTCACGCGCGACAGGATGACGGAGGACCTCATCTCCGGCAAGGCCAAGTACTCCTCCATCTTCAACTACCCGACCCCGACGTGGGCGGACATGGGTTCGATCGGCTGGCTCGTGGACGGTGCGGCTATTTGCAACCAGGTGCCGCTGTGCCGGGCATCCTACGGCCCGTACGCGCGCGCGATGGTGCGCATTTGCAAGGAGGAGTCCTTCCACCAGCGGCAGGGTTTTGAGATTCTGCTGCATCTTTCCCGCGGCACGAGGCAGCAGCACGAGATGGCGCAGGAGTCCGTGAACCGCTGGTACGCGCCCGCGCTCATGATGTTCGGGCCCCCGGATGCCGACTCCCCGAACTCCGCGCAAAGCATGGCGTGGAACATCAAGCGCTTCAGCAACGACGATTTGCGTCAGCGCTTTGTGGACATGATCGTCCCGCAGTCTGAGGTGCTCGGGCTCACGCTGCCGGACCCCGCCATCAAGTGGAACGAGGAGCGCGGCCACTACGATTTCGGCGAACTGAAGTGGGATGAGTTCTACGAGGTACTGAAGGGCCGCGGGCCGGCGAACGCCATCCGCCTAGAGCGCCGCCGCACGGCGCACGAAGAGGGCGCGTGGGTGCGGGAAGCAGCTGCGGCATACGCAGAGCGTCGCCGTGCTCAGAACGAGCAAGGGAAGGCGGCCTGATGAGTTCCCCCGGAGCAGACGAGACCGAACCGTGGCCACTGTGGGAGGTGTTCGTGCGCTCATCGCGCGGCCTGTCTCACTTGCACGCGGGTTCCCTGCACGCACCGGATGCGGAGATGGCGGTGCGCAACGCGCGCGACCTGTACACGCGGCGCAACGAGGGCGTCTCGGTGTGGGTCGTGCGCTCGAGCGACATCACGGCATCCGACCCGGACGCGAAGGGAGCGTTCTTCGAGAGTCCGCGCGGCAAGGAGTACCGGCACGCGAGCTATTACACCGAGTCTGAGGGCGTGAAGCACCTGTGAGCGATCAGTCGTTCCGGATTTCGGCGGGGGAGGCTCTCACCGCCGAGAAGATCACCGAGGCCGGCGAGAAACCGACAGAGGCGGTGGCGAACTACGCCGTGCGCCTCGGCGATGATGCGCTCATCCTGGCCCAGCGGCTGGGGGAGTGGGTCGCGAATGCGCCGGAGCTGGAAGAGGATGTTGCTCTCACGAACATCGCCCTCGACCAGCTCGGGCACGCGCGCTCATTTTTGAGTTACGCGGCGCTCGCGCGGGACAAGACCGAGGATGACCTCGCCTACTTCCGGGATGAGCCGGAGTTCACGAACCTGCAGATTGTGGAGCAGCCGAACGGGGACTTCGCGGCGACGATTGCGCGGCAGTTCATCGTCTCCCACTTCCAGTTCGAGCTGTACCGCAGGCTTGCCGGCGTTTCGGAAGCTCCCTCCTCGGATGCGACGATCGCCGCGATTGCTGCGAAAGCGGTGAAGGAGGTTGACTACCACCGCGACCACGCGACGCAGTGGCTGCTGCGCCTCGCACTCGGCACGGGGGAGTCGCGCCGCCGCATGATTGCAGGGCTCGGCGTCATGTGGCCGTACGTGGACGAGATGTTCCGTGACGACGAACTTGTTGTCTCGCTGGGCGCGGCTGCGGTGTTGCCGTCGTCGCTGCGTGAGGACTTCGATTCGGTCACCGGTGCGGTGCTCGCGGAGGCTGAGCTTGAGGCGCCCGAGGGTTTCGTGGCGAGCGGCGGCGGCCGGGAGGGCATCCACACCGAATTTCTGGGCAAACTGCTTGCGGAAATGCAGGTGCTTGCGCGAGCGCATCCGGGGGCGACGTGGTGATGCTCGAGACAGTCGCACGGCCGCGGCCCACCGAGGGTGAGGGGGTTCACCTGTGGAATCTCGCAGCGACGGTGCTCGACCCTGAGGTTCCCGTGCTGACGATCGAAGACCTTGGCGTGCTGCGCTCGGCGGAACTGGTGGATGGTCGCGCCGTGGTGACGATCACGCCCACGTATTCGGGTTGTCCCGCGATGGATGTCATGCGCGACGACGTGCTCACGGTGTTGCGCGGCGCTGGCTATGCGAATGCCGAGGTGAAGCTCGTGCTCTCTCCCCCGTGGACGACGGATTGGATGTCGGAGGAGGGCAAACGCAAGCTCGAGGCGTTCGGAATTGCGCCACCGACGGGTAAGGCGACGGTGGATGGCCCGGTGCGGGTGACCATGTCGGTGAAGTGCCCGCCGTGCGGTTCGCTCGACACGACGGAGACGAGCCGGTTCGGCTCGACGGCGTGCAAGGCGCTGTACACGTGCAATGCGTGCCATGAGCCGTTCGACTACTTCAAGGTGATCTGACGTGGGGCTCGAGCCGGCGCCGCAGCGCAAGCGCGCCCGTTTCCACCCGCTGACGGTGCGGGAGGTGCGGCGTCTCACCGAGGATTCGATCGAGGTCACGTTCGATGTGCCGGATGAGTTCGCGGACAACTACGACTACGAGCCGGGGCAGTACCTGGCGCTGCGCATGAATTTTAACGGCCGGGAGCTTCGCCGCAGTTATTCGATTTGCGCGGTTCCCGTGCCGGGGGAGTTGCGGGTGGCGATCAAGCGCGACCTGGGCGGTGAGTTTTCGACGTGGGCGAATGAGTCGCTTACGGCGGGCACGGTCATCGATGTGATGAGTCCGCAGGGCACGTTCACGACGGAGCTTGCGGAGGACACGAACCGGCACTACGCGGCGATCGCGGCGGGCTCCGGTGTGACGCCGATCATGTCGCTCGCGCGCACCATTTTGCGCACGTCGCCGCACACGCAGTTCAGCCTCATCTTTTCGAATCGCACCGCCAACGACGTCATGTTTCTGGAGGAGCTGGCGGAGTTGAAGGACGAGTTTCCGGCGCGGTTTGCGCTGTACCACGTGCTCACGCGGGAGAAGCGTGCGGCGGAGATCATGTCGGGGCGGCTGGATGCGGATCGGTTGAACACGTTCCTGGAGTATCTGGTGCGGCCGGGGGATGTGGATGAGTGGTTCATTTGCGGGCCGTTCGAGCTTGTGCAGCTTGTGCGGGACACGCTCGAGGAGGCCGGCGTGGATCGCAAGCACGTGCGCTTCGAGCTGTTTACGACGGATCGGCCCGACCGTCCGGAGGGTTCGGTGGGGCGGCCGGTCATTGTGGACCCGGGCGATGAGGTGCGGAAGATCACGTTCACGCTGGACGGGCTCACGGCATCCATCAATACACCGAAGCACGGGCGCGAGACGATTCTGAATGCGGCGCTTCGGGTGCGGGCGGATGTGCCGTTTGCGTGCGCGGGTGGCGTGTGCGGCACGTGCCGCGCGATTCTCGTGGATGGGACGGTGACGATGGATGAAAACTATGCGCTGGAGCCGGAGGAGCTTGAGCGCGGCTACATCCTCACCTGTCAGTCGCACCCCACGAGTGATGAGGTTACTGTCACGTACGACGCGTAGCCGTGTACCGTTCCCTGTGGAGACTGAGTACCGTTCCCTGAGGAGGGCGAAGCCCGTCTCGAAGGGACCCAGCAAAGGAGCCAGTGTGATCGACCTGACTGTCGCCAATAACGTTGCCGAGCTAACCCTAAACATCCCCGATAAGTTAAACGCCCTAGATGACGCCGCCCTCACTGGACTGGGCACCCGCCTCCAGGAGGCCCAATCCGCGGGCGTCCGCGCCCTACTCATCCGCGGCGAGGGCCGAGCGTTCTGTGCTGGTCGCGACATTTCGGCGGTGGATCCGGCAACCGACGATGCTCTCACCTTCCTGCAGGATTCCTTTGGCCCGGTGATGCGCATGCTGGCCGATTTCCCCGCGCCGACTTTCGCGGCAGCGCACGGTGCGTGCCTCGGTATCGGCCTGGGCCTCCTGATCGCGACCGATGTCGTCTATGTGGCGGAGTCCGCCAAGTTCGGCTCGCCCTTCGCGAACCTCGGTGCCACGCTCGACTCAGGAGGTCACGCGCTGTTCTTCGAGCGGCTCGGCGCTCACCGCGCCCTGGACCTGATCTACACGGGCGAACTCATAAGCGGCGCGGAGGCGGTGGCAGCAGGCTTGTTCAGCCGTGCAATCCCGGATGCCGAGCTCCTCGATTTCGCCCGCTCCAAGGCGGCCGCAGCCGCATCCGGTGCCACCCAGGCATTCCTCGCTAGCAAGAGGCTCATCGCGAAGCTGCGGGATGACCGCGTCGGCCTCTGGGAGTCGATCACGGGGGAGAACGTCGAGCAGGAGCGCCTCCGAATGACCGCCGACTACCGCGAGGGTTTCGCTGCGTTCCAGCAGAAGCGGAGCTCCTACTTCGCCGGCTCATAGTCACACTAGCTAATACGTCTCCGTCAGCGAGACCACGGGTAGCCGAACGCCCGAGCTCTCTCGAGATACTCCTTCGAACGATGAGGCTGATCTGAAGTCTGCCACACGATTGCCATGTTGTTCAGAACACCTCCTGCGTGGTACAAGGCCGGTGGGTCGAGCTCAATGAAGAGTTGCACCGCATCATCGAAAATCGGAAGTGAATCCTCTTGCCTACCAGACAGCGCGTACACACAACCTTGAGTAGTGAGCATCTCTGCAAGGATTCGCACATCGTCGCGGCCGCCGCGTTGAGCTTTCGCCCTCTGGCGGATCACCGCTGTCCTGACGTACCGATCGACGTCGGGGGTCAACGCGACACCGTGGTTGAGTAGCTTGTTCACCCCGTCCCACGCCCTGGAGAAATCTATTTCCCCCCGAATTGCCTCAAACGGCATCCAGTATGCGACGAGATTTTCTGATCGAGTCACTGCGTTCCTATGTGGTCAACAATGACTCGATACAGTCGACCTTCACCGCCCGCGACAACGAACTGGTCTGGAGGCAAGAACTCGTCGCCTTGCGAAAAGTCCTCGGCCACGAGCTTTAACCCTCTGCTCGTCACGTGCAGCTTAATCGTTGCCAATAGTTCAGAACCGGTCATTTTCACACCCCTGCGGTCAGAAGTCGGGCATCTCGTCAGAATCCGCATTGTTTCGCGAGCATTCCCTCGCCATCAATGCTGGCTGAATAGACGGCATCAGGCAAGATGTGTGAGCAATTCTTGTGACTGCGTTGGTGTCCTGCGAGATAACAGAGTTTTGGGCATCCATGGTCGAGGGGAACGTCGCCCAGGAGTGCCTCCGCACGACGGCCGACTACCGTGAGGGGTTCGCCGACCTCCAGCAGAAACGCAAGGCCGAGTTCACGGGAGGCTACAAGCGATCGGCATCGTCCACCTTCGGGACTTCCCAGTTGGCTTCCTCGAAGTGAGATGCCAGGCGTGACACGAGGCGCGGCGATATTCCGCCTGCGGAACCTTTGGCTTCCGATTCGCACTCTCGCATGCGATTTCGCGAAGCGCCAAGGCCGCGGCCGATGGGTCGGAGTACTTGATTTTGGTGCAGTCCGCCATCGCGGCGACCTCCTCTTCAGAGATTGCACGCGCGGCTGGAACATCCACACTTGACCATCACCTCTTTATAGCTGATTGCCGTCGCACACGCCTATGAACTGGCATCACGCAGTTACGTAACGCTGACAGACTATTTCGGACCTGGACTGTCGATTGCTTGCTCAGCGAGACTTTGGTCGGTGACCTCCCAGTGCGAAATTGTACAATAACCTGTACGTGAAAGAGGAGTCACTATGCGGCGTGCACCGGGTTGCCGCTCTCGCCCATCATCCCCATTCCACGGATGCCGTAACGCTGACCGGTCCTGCCGTCGCGCTTACGGGATGCGCGGCGGCCACTCCACGAGATCGTTCTCCCACGTTTCAGGCCGGCCGATCGTGCGGATTGGCTTGTACAGAGAGAAGACCGCCGCTCCAATAATGAAAAGCACGGCGAACGCGCCCATTGCAAGGTTGACGTTCAATCCGGCGAGGAGCGCGCCGGCAACGACAGGTGCGATCGGAGCAACCGCCACACCGGAGAGCGAGAGAACCGCGTTCATCCGCCCCTGAAGTTTTGACGGGGTGATCACGCTCGCGTAGCCGATGAGGCCGGAGTTGAGCGCCGGAAGCAGGATCACGGCGATTCCGATCCACACCAGATACTCCCAATACTCCGTCGACAGTGCCATCGCGGTTCCGCCCACGACCGCTACCAGAATGCCGACAATGGCGAGCTTGCCTGCCGGGAATCGCTTCACGAGCGGCCCTGCGATGATGGCACCCACCACCATGGATGCTCCCGCGACGGCATCGATCAATCCGATGAGCACGGGTGGAGTGTGAATCTGAACGAGGTGAAGGTTCAGCGCGAACATCATTCCGTTGAAGCCGAGATTGATGAGCGAGAAGATCCCGAGGCCCGCGCGCAGGAACTTCACTGACCAAACGAAATGAATTCCCTCGACCAGTGAGGTCCACGCGCTCGTCCCCTTGGTGTGGTCGAGGTTCCCGTTGAGGGGCCCGCGCACGAAAATCGTGCACACGAGGACGACGCCATACCCGATCGCGCTTGCGAGGAACGGAAAGACTCTACCCACCGAATACAGGAGCCCGCCGACCGGACCCGACACAAGGGAGGCGACAGCCGAGCGCCCTTGCATGGCCGCCATCGCCGAACCCATTTGATCGGCGCGTACCACCTCGCGGATGCCGCCCGCCTCCGCCGGGCCGAAGAAGGACGCGACAATGGTGGAGCCGAACAACACCAACGTCAGATGCCACACCGTCAGAGTCGACGTTGCTATCGCGGCGACGAGCGAAGCGAACAGGATGAGGTCAATCGCCGAACAGAGGATGAGCAGCCGCCTGCGGTCCACTCGATCCGCGATGGCCCCGGCGGGAAGCGTCGCGACGACATACCCGAGTGCGCCCAGTGCGCTGATCAGCCCCGCCAGGAACACCGACTGCGTGAGCGCGAACGCGATGAGGGGCACGGCGAACGTGGCGAACCCGGAGCCGATGATCTGGGTCGTCTTGCCGGTCATGAGCAGCATGTAGTCCCGGTTGTGCCAGAGCGACGGCCCGGTGGGCACTTTCGCTTTTTGCGCATCCGCCGCGGGGGTCTCGCTCTCGACATCGGTAACGGGTATCGCGGTCTCGGGGGAGATTGCAGTGGGGACGCTGGTCTCGTCGGCAGGTGAAGTCATGAGCACGATATTAGATGCGCAAGAAGTATTGCGCAACTTTATTTGCGGAATTGATATGATGGGGTCATGGTCACCGAGTCCTACCGCGTCACTGACCCGAAAACGCTGCGCGCGCTGTCGCATCCGCTTCGCCAGCGCATCATTTTCGAGTTGACGGTGAGGCGCTCAGCGCGGGCGGCCGATCTTGCGGAAATCCTCTCCGAGCCGGCGAACGCCGTCAGCTATCACTTGCGTGCGCTCGCCAAGGCGGATCTCATCGTCGAGGCTCCCGAACTGGCCAGGGACAGTCGCGACCGGGTGTGGAAGGCGAAGCATCCCGAAGGGATTTATGTTTCGGCGGCGGACAGTTCGACGGCCGGCGACGTTCTCGATCGAGAATACCTTTCGTGGATTCAGGCACTCATTTCCGAAACTCTGCCCAGGGACGAGCAGGCGGCTCGCGGGCGCTACATGGGCGGTGCGCTACTCACCAAAAAAGAGGCGACCGACATGTTCATGGAGGTTGCGGAGGTTTTGGAACGCTGGCGTGCGCACGGTATGGATGCCGCGGCCGCAGACCCGCATGACCCTGAACGTGTCTTTCACTACACCGGTGCGTTCGTCGGGAACCGCGAGGTCCCGCTGAAAGGTTCGGGAGCGTCCGACAGTGCAGAAGAAGTCACGCCGACCTCGGAAGTCAGCTGACTGGTCGCGATCGGTCCTACGCCACTGCGGTCGGCGTCTTCCTGCCGCGCATGATCGCGAGCGGAAGCGTCGCGAACGAGATCGCCGCGGCGACGAGGAGGGCGAGTGAAAAAGTGTAACCGGCGGCGATAGCACCGACGAGCACAGATCCGAGCCCCATGCCCGCGTCGAATCCGACATTCCACACGGCGCTCGCGGCACCGTACTCGTGTCGCCGGGCGACGGCGAGTGCGAGCAGCAGCGTGAGGTTTTGCAGGCCCCCGTACGCGATACCCACGAGCGCCATCGCGCCGAGGAAGAGCACCACGTGTGTGTCACCGCGATTCTGCACGGCCAGAGCGGTGAGCGCGAGCCCGATGACGGTGAGAAGCACGAGCGGCCACAGGAACGGCGCCATGCCGTGCCTGTCGGCGAGCGTTCCGATGCGCCAGCGGCTGATCGCCGCCGTCACCGTGAGTAGTGCGAGCCCGCCGGCGGTGGCGAGCGGCGACGAGCTCATTTGCGGGGCAAACGTAATGAGAGCGCCCCCCGCGAGCGTGACCCCGACCAGCAGGAGTGTCGGACGCGCGAGCCGCAACGCGAGGCTTCGCCGCGGCGTGACGAGCGGCGCGGCCTCGGTAGGCTCACCGACGTTCTGTTCACCCAGAAGTTCATGCTCGACCTCCTGATCCCTCAGCGCTCGCGCAAGGCGAGGGGCCGCCGCGACGCCGAGGATGGAAACGGCGCCCAGCGCGAACACGATCCAGTAGCCGACGGCGTCGACGAGCCAGGGTCCCGCGGGCAGCAACAGCACTTGCGGCACGGCGATGGCCGCACCGTATGCGCCGATCGCGGCCCCGTGTCGCGCGGGAGGTACGAGATGGGCGACCGCGGTGGACCCGGTGACGGTGAGCACGCCGAAACCGAGGCCGCGAAGAATCGAGAGCAGCAGGATCCAGTCGAGCCGGTCGGAGAACAGGTGCAGGAGGGAGGGCGCACCCATGAACACGAGGCCCGCGGCGATGACGCGGCCCGTCCCGAACGTCCGCAGCAGCCAGGGGACGAACGGCTGCGTCAGAATCGTGGCGAGAAGCAGGATGCCGTTGACGAGCCCCGCGCCGGCTTCATCCGAACCGCCGTGTACGGCCCACAACGGCGCCACAGGTAACAGGGCGGCGTAGCCCGCGAAACCCGCGGCAGTGAGCACGAGAAGCGCGGGCATCCCCGGCGCGCGCCACACCGGAACTCTGGGTGCTTGGGCAGGTCGGCTCACGGAGTTCAACCCTATCTGGCGGCAGGATACCCAGAACCCGGCCCGTTGAAATCCCGGATTTAGCCCGGGAGATTCTGAGGGTTCTTAATGTAGGCAGTTGAGCGGGATAGTTTTCCGCAGTCAACTGTGTGGACTTGACATTGACGTTACGGCAACGTTGAACATGGAGAAATGACAAAATTTCCTTCCCCAGTTCCGAATCCCGGCATCGGCGTGACAGCTCCAGAAATTTCCCGCGACATCTACGGGATGCCAGCCTTCGTCACCATTCTTGCGACGGATGTCGACGCAACCGTGTCGTGGTACACCGACGGTCTCGGTTTCGTCGTGCTCTTCACAATTCCCGGGCCAAACGGTGTGCCGTCCGTCGTTCACCTGCGCCGCTGGCAGTTCCAGGACATCCTGGTTCGGCCGACGAGCGGCGAGGCATCCTCGAGTTCGAACGCGTTCTATAGTTTTGCCGCTGTATATGACGAGATTGATGATCTTGCCGAGCGCGCGCACTCGCACGGCGGTGGTCGGGTCGATGAGCCCGTGGACACGATGTGGAACACACGTGATGTTCGTACGGTGGATCCGGATGGAAACGTCGTCGTGTTCACCGCTGGGCGTCCGCCTCGGCTCACCGATCAGGAGTTCACTCGCAAGATGGAGGGCTGGAACGAGGAGCTGGGGCTAAATCGTTAGAGCGGAAGCGGGCGCGAGTCGCTGGGGACGTGGTTCCTTTCGTCCCCCACCACTATGCCCGTGAAACGAAAAGGGGAGATAGACACTGCCATCTTCCCTCGCGCATACTGTCGGAATGTCTGAAGTGATTCTCTTCCACCACGCCCTCGGCCTCACCGCCGGTATCGAACTGTTTGCGAAAGCTCTCCGCGACGCGGGCCACACCGTGCACACGCCCGACCTGTTCGAAGGCAAAACCTTTCCCACCATTGAGGAGGGGGTTGGTTTCGCCGAGGAGATTGGTTTCGGCGAGATCATGCAGCGCGCTCGAACTGCGGTAGAAAAGCTTCCGTCAGAGGTCGTTTACATCGGATTCTCCCTCGGCGTCGTGCCAGCGCAGATGCTCACCCAGACCCGCGCGGGTGCCCTCGGCGCGGTGCTCTGTTACTCGTGCGTCCCGTACACCGAGTTCAGCGAGTCCTGGCCGGAAGATGTGCCCGTCCAAATTCACGGAATGGATGCCGACCCCTACTTTGTGGATGAAGGCGACATCGACGCAGCGCACGAGCTTGTCGCGGCCACCGATCGTGCCGAGCTGTTCGTTTACCAGGGCGATCAGCACTACTTCGCGGACTCAACACTGCCGTCGTATCGGCCGGAGGCGGCAGAGTTGCTGATGAGCCGGGTGCTCGCTTTCCTCGAGCGGATCGACTTCGAACAGGCCGAGTAGCCGATCCAGTCACGACCCCTGTCACGATACTGAGGCAGGATGGGTGTGTGAAGCTCAAACTTGATCTGCACGACATCTACAACCGCGGTGTCGACATCGATCGTGCGCTTCACGACATCATCGCGGAGGCGGTTTCAAAGAAGGCACCGTTGATCGAGATCATCCCGGGAAAAGGCTCAGGGGCGCTGAAGAAACGGGTGCTGCGCTTTCTGGAACAGCCCCAGATCAAAGCGCAATACCACCGCGTCGAGAAGGACTCGAAGAACTTTGGTCGGGTGTTCGTGCACTTCCGCTGGAAGTAGCGCGGCACGCAACCATCGCTGCATCCGGACGCCGGGTTCGTTAGTCTTCGGATGTGAACTCCGTCGACCTCAACAGCGACCTGGGGGAATGGGATGTCCCCGAGAAAGGCAGCGAGGATGCGCCGATGTTCCGGCTCGTCACGAGCGCAAACATTGCGAGCGGGTTTCACGCCGGGAACCGGGACAGCATGCTCGCGAGCGCGCGGCTCGCCGCGGAAAGCGGAGTCGCGCTCGGCGCGCATCCGTCCTACCGGGACCGCGAAGGTTTCGGTCGGCGCGACCAGGATGTCGACGCCACGACGCTTCGCGCCGACATCCTCGAGCAGATTGGCGCGCTCATGGAGGCAGCCACGGAGGCGGGCACACGGATTCGCTACCTCAAGCCGCACGGTGCGCTCTACAACCGAATTGCCGTTGATCCTTTGCAAGCGGATGCCGTGGCTCGTGCGGCCCGCGACGCCCAGCTGCCGATCCTCGGCCTCGCGGGCACCGAAATCCACAGGGCCGCGGATTCCCGTGGCGTGCCGTTCTTCCGCGAAGCCTTCGTGGACCGCGCCTACCTGCCCGATGGCGCGCTGGCACCGCGAACGAGCGCGGGCGCCGTGCTGGCTGACCCCCAAGCGGCCGCGAGCCGGGCGCTGCGCATGGTCGCCGAAGGCACAGTGGAAGCACTCGATGGCACAACGCTTCACGTGCACTTCGATTCGCTGTGCGTTCACGGCGACAGCCCTGGCGCTCTCGCAATGGCACAGCGCGTTCGCGAACAGCTCGCGGCCGCGGGAATCGAGATTCGGCCGTTCGCATGAGAGTGCTGCCCTTCGGCGACCGCGCCCTCCTCGCCGAGTTCGCCACGCTGCGCGAGACGATGGCAGCGTATCGGGCATGCGACGCCCGACGGCGCACCGGAGTGCTGGAGTTGGTGCCCGCCGCCCGCACGGTTCTCGTGCGCATCGACCCGGCCCTGCTCTCGCTGCGCGCGACCGAGCAGTGGCTCGAGAGTGCCATCGAGCCGATGCGAGTCCACAGTGACGACGTGCACTCACCCTCCGTCATCATCCCGGTACGTTACTGCGGACCGGACCTGACGGATGCCGCAAACATCCTCGGGATTACCGCCGCCGAGCTGATTTCACGCCATTCCCTGGCCGAGTGGACGTGCGCCTTCACCGGTTTTGCACCCGGATTCGCTTACCTCGCAAGTGAATATGTCGATTTCGGCATGCCTCGCAGAGCGACTTCCCGTCAATCCGTGCCAGCGGGTTCGGTCGGACTCGCGGGAGAGTTCACGGGCGTTTACCCGCGCAGTTCGCCGGGCGGCTGGCAACTCATCGGCACGACGGAGGCGACGCTGTGGGACGACACCCGCGCGCGACCGGCGACAATCACTCCCGGTAGGTCCGTGCGGTTCGAGGTGGTCGAAGAATGATGGCACCGGATCGCGCTTTGCTCAGGGTCGTGCGGCCCGGGCCGATGACACTCGTTCAGGATCACGGTCGTCCCGGGCTCGCGCACCTGGGTGTGGGAGCCTCCGGCGCGATGGACCGAGGCGCGCTCGCGCTCGGCAACCGTCTGGTCGGCAATTCGGAGGGCTTCGCAGGTCTCGAGATTCTCGTCGGCGGCGCCGAATTCGCGGCCACTGAGCCGCTGTGGTTCGCCGTGACCGGCGCGAGGGGAGATGTGACGATTTCGGGACACGCTGTGGAGTTCGACGCTGCGACGCTCGCGCAACCGGGGGAGACTGTCTGCTTCGGCACTGCAGAGCGCGGAATTCGGTATTACCTCGCCGTGCGCGGCGGAATCGACATCGAACCCGTGCTTGGTTCGCGGGCGAGGGACACTCTCGCGAAGATCGGTCCGGCGCCCGTCACTGAGGGACAGATCCTCCCGGTGGGCGCGGAACCCGGCGACCCGATTCCGGCCATCGATGTCGTGCCCGTCGAGGTGCCACCCTCCGACACCGTTGCCGTGAAGATTCGACCCGGCCCGCGCCGCGACTGGTTCGACAACACAGCATGGGAACAACTCGTCGAAACCGAATGGGGGGTCTCGCCCCGATCCGACCGCACCGGCATCCGTCTGGAGGGGCCGGCGCTCAACCGCGTCGACATCCGGGAGCTGCCGAGCGAGGGGATGATTGCGGGCGCGATCCAGGTGTCGCCCGACGGTGCGCCGACGATCCTCGGCCCGGATCATCCCGTGACGGGCGGCTACCCCGTCATCGCCGTCGTGACCGATGCCACCCTGGATGCCCTCGCTCAGGTGCGCCCGGGGCAGGGACTTCGGTTTCGCTTCGCAACGGGGCGAAGCTGACCAATACAGTGGACGAGTGCACACAGATTGGATTGAACACCGCCGAAGCGGAGACCGGGAAGCGTTGGGTTGGATGCGACCGGAAGGCGACGGCTTCGTCGTCATTGACCGACTCGGCCGGGAGCTCAGCGAGCCCGTCGACTGGTTCACGGCAGAGCAGATGCTCGACGAGATGGGAATCGGATACCTCGCCGACAAGTACGAGCTTCAGCTGGAGAACGGCGAATGGCTCCAGGTGAGAATCGTCGAAGTGCTGCCCGACGAAATCCGGGTGAAAAAGGATGACTGGGGAGACATGAGCGCGCCGCAAATCTACTATTCCGTTTCCTTCCCCATGCCCGCCACACTGCGCGTGCGTCAGCAGGCGAGGCAATGAGCGTGCGCGTCACAGGATTGCGGATCTATCCGGTCAAGTCGATGGCCGGTAACTCTATTGAAAGTGCCGAGGTGCTGTCGTGGGGTTTGGCGGGTGATCGGCGTTGGGCGCTCGTCGGGCTTGATGGTGCCAATCTGACCGCCCTAAGGGTCAACGCGCTTCTGGGGTTCCGCGCAGAACTGCTCGCGGACTCGGCGATTCGCATTATCGACCACGTGGGTGGCTCGATAACCGTTGATGTTCCGCACGGTGGGGCGACAATCCCGGTCGGGTTCAGCCGGCTTGACCACGCCACGACAGTTGCTCCCGAGGTCGATAAGTGGCTCACCGAGCGAGTGGGACGCGACGTGCGCCTCGTCTGGCAGGAGGCACCGAACGCGCGCTCGATCGGTGCCCACCACGGCGGACTGCCGGGGGATCCGCTCTCCCTGGCAGATTCCGCACCCTTGCTTCTCGTGACCGAGTCGTCGATGACGCAGCTCAACGAATGGGTGGCGCAAGACCCCGAAGACGACGGCGCCCACGAGCTCCTGGATATTGTGCGGTTCAGGCCCAACGTCATCGTCGACGGCGCCGAGCCGTTCTCAGAAGACGAATGGTCGCGAGTGCACATTGGCGACACGGAGTTTCGGCGCACGGAACTTTGCGATCGCTGTTCCATGCCGACGATTGATCCCAAGACGCTGAAGCGGGGAAAGGAACCCACGCGCACCCTTGCGAAACATCGCATGTGGGATCACAACACGTGGTTCGGAATCCGAGTCGCCCCCGTGAACCTCGGTGCGAGCTCGCCCAACGTCATCAGCGTCGGCGATGCTGTGCGGATCGAACGCGACTGAGCCCTGACCTACAGCCCGCCCAGCAGCGCGATCGGGTACTGAATGCACGTCGTCATGAAGCCCATGAATTCGCTCGGCACATCGCCGTCGCACACGCGGTGATCGAACACCATCGAGAGCACCATGATCTTGCGCACGACGATCTCGCCGTCGACAACCCAGGGCCGGTCGAGGATGCGGCCGACGCCGAGCATCGCCACTTCGGGCTGGTTGATGATCGGCGCTGAGCCGTCCATCCCGAACCCGCCGTAATTGTTGAGCGTGAACGTTCCGCCGCGCAACTGGTCGTTCAGGAAGTTGCCGGTTTTCGCGGTCTCCACGAGAGCCGTGAGCGCGTCGCGCAGCCCTTCCGTGGTCATGTCGCCAGCACCGTGGATGACGGGAACCATGAGGCCGCGCGCGGTCTGCGCCGCAATGCCCAGGTTGATCGCCGAGTGCTGCACGATCTCCCCGGCGGCCATGTCGACGCTCGAGTTCAGGATCGGCCACTGCTTGAGTCCGGCCACCACGAACCGGGCCAGGAGAGCGTTGAGGCTCCACCTCTCGCCCGTCGAGCGCTGCAACTGCTCCTTCGCCTCCAGCAGTTCGGTGGCGTCCACATCCAGCCAGATCGTCGCCTCGGGCACGTCTCTCCTAGACGCCGCCATGCGTTCCGCAACGACTTTGCGCAGCCCCGTGATCGGAATGCGGATGTCGCCCTCAGCGCCCGAGGTCTCCCCAGAGCGTGCGGCGCCGGCCGAGTCCCTGACGCCAGTTTCTGCGGAAGCATCTCCGCGCTCGGCGATCGCGCGCTCGACGTCGGCCCGAAGTACGAGGCCGCCGTTTCCGGAGCCGTGGAGAGTGTGTGCGGCAAATCCATGCGAGTGGGCGAGTTTACGCACGAGTGGCGAGACGACCGGAGAGACGACCGGTGAGGGGCGCTTGTCAGCAGAGTCGTCGCGGCGTTGTGGCGATGGGCTCGGCGCAGTCGCCGCCATACCCGTGGGCTCTGGGGCGGGCGCGACCGATTCGGGATGGGCCGGTTCCGTCAGGGGCGTCGAACGGCGACCGAAGCGACCCGAGCGCGAGCCGCGCGTGGCGGAATCCCGACCTGCTCCGTATCCCGCGAGCACGCCCGCTTCCGCACCCTGTGCTGCTGCGCCGGGGTCACCGCGGAGTGCGGTCCCCGGAACGGTGTCTGGCCCCGAAGACTCCTGGCCTTCGCTCGCATCCTCAACCTGCACGGTGATGATCGGCTGCCCCGAGTGCACGGTGTCGCCGACCGCGGCATGCAGTGTGTGGACGACCCCTGCGAACGGGCACGGCAGCTCGACGATCGACTTCGCCGACTCCACTTCGATGATCGGCTGATCAACCACAACGGTGTCGCCCTCGGCGACCAGCCAATTCACTATCTCCGCTTCCGTCAGCCCCTCTCCGAGGTCGGGCAGAATGAAGTCCCTGTTGGTCGTGGTCATCAGACCTCCCACTCCCACGTGCTCATGGCATTCAGTATCCGCTCCGGATGCGGCAAATAGTACTTTTCGAGCAAGGGAGCTGGGAACGGGATGTCTGCACCGGTAATGCGCAGGATGGGTGCTGCAAGGTAATAGAAATTGCGTTCAGTGACACGCGCGGCGACCTCGGCGCCATAGCCGAGGAACTGCGCGGCTTCGTGGATCACCACGGCGCGACTGGTTTTGCGCACCGAGACGCTCACCGTTTCGTCATCGAACGGCGAGAGGCTGCGAAGGTCGATGACTTCGACGGAGAGACCCTCTTCCGCACCGAGTTCCGCAGTTTTCAGGGCGACGGCAACCGTCGGACCATACGAGATCAGGGTGACGTCGGTGCCTTCGCGAACCACCGCAGCTTTGTTCATGGGCAGCGGTTCGTGCACGGGCTCTGCGCCCTGTTTCATCCAGTAGTGGCTCTTGGGCTCAAGGAAGATCACGGGGTCATCGGAGGCGATGGCTTCCCGCAGCATCGAGTAGGCATCCGAGGGGTTTGACGGGGTGACGACGGTAAGACCCGGAGTGTGGCTCCAGTAGGCTTCCGAGGAGTCGGAGTGGTGCTCCACTCCGCCAATACCGCCGGACGTGGGAATGCGGATCACGATCGGCAATGCGACGTGCCCCCGCGTGCGGTTTCTCATTTTCGCGACGTGCGAGACGATCTGCTCGAACGCCGGGTAGCTGAACGCGTCGAACTGCATCTCCACAATCGGCCGCAAACCGTACATGGCCATACCAATGGCGGTTCCGATGATCCCCGATTCGGCAAGCGGCGCATCCCAGACACGATTCTCGCCAAAGTCCCGCGTGAGCCCATCGGTGATGCGGAAGACGCCGCCGAGCGGGCCGACGTCTTCTCCGAAGATGACGACGTTCGGGTCTTCGGTGAGCGCATCCCTCATGGCGGAGTTGAGCGCGGCCGCCATCGTGAGCGGTGTCTTTTTCTCCTCGGCCATCACTTTTCCCCTCGTGATGCGCCGTGCTCGGCCAGTTCGGAGGCGAGCGCATCGCGCTGTTCGATCAGCGAGGGTCGGGCAGTGGCGTAAACGTGCTCGAACAGTTCCATCGGGTCAAGCGCCGGCTCCGCGTTCATGGCGTCACGCATGGCGGATGCGGCCTCTTCCGATTCGAGCGCTATCGCCTCGCGAAGCTCGTCATCGAGCGCGCTATTGCCCTTGAGATACGTTTCCAGCCGAGCGATCGGGTCGCTGCTCTTCCAGGCTTCCACTTCCGCCGCTTCGCGGTAACGGCTGGGGTCATCGGAGTTCGTGTGCGGTCCCATCCGGTAGGTGAGGCATTCGATCATGGTCGGTCCGCCGCCGCTTCTGGCGCGCTCCAGAGCCTCGGACACCACCGCATAAACGGCGGCGACGTCATTCCCATCAACGTGATAGCCGGGCATCCCGTAACCGACCGCCCGGTCGGCGAGCATGTGCGCTCTCGTTTGTTTCGCGATGGGAACGCTGATGGCGAACTGGTTGTTTTGGATGACGAAAACTGCGGGAGCCTGCCACGCGCCGGCGAAGTTGAATCCTTCGTGAGCGTCGCCTTCACTCGTTGCACCGTCGCCGATGAACGCCACGGCGGCGATCGGGTCGCCTTTCAGCTTCGCCGCCGTGGCAAATCCGGTCGCATGGAGAGTTTGCGTGGCGAGCGGGGTTGCCTGAGGGGCAGTCCTGTGCGCGTGCGGGTCCCATCCGCAGTGCCAGTCGCCGCGAAAGCCCGAGAGGATTTGCGCGGTCGGTACTCCGCGCGTCCACACCGCGATGCTGTCGCGATACGTGGGGAACAGCCAATCCTTTTCCTGCATCGCCATGACGGTGCCGATTTCGGATGCTTCCTGCCCGTGGGAGGACGGATAGGTCGAGAGTCGACCCTGCCGTGTGAGCGCGGTGACCTGAGTGTCCCAGCGCCGCGCAATCACCATGCGCCGGTAGAGATCTTTGAGAGTCTCGATGTCCGGGAGGGTCAGCCCACGTCGGTGCTTCGCGGACACGGCCTTGCCCGTCCCATCGATGAGACGCAATGGTTCGGAGTCCGGCAGCACGCGAAATTCCGGGTTCTCGTCGGTGAGGCTCATTTCTCTATCGTGATCCATCGTCGTCGCGACCGTCAGGGGTTTGCGGCGAATCGGCACTCTTGGCTCACGCCACCCCTCACGGGCGGACGAATGGCGCGATTACGCCCGCTACAAGTGCCAGGCGTCCGTTGCGATTTCGGGTGCCGTCCCCGCCCGCTCCTCGAGAATCATGTACGAGCGCGTCGAGGCGACACCCGGCATATTGCGGATGCTGCGCAGGATCGTCTCAGACAACGCGTCATGATCCGGGGCACTCACCGTCAGCAGGATGTCGATGTCGCCGGCAAGCGCCTGAGCCTTCTCGACGAAGGGGAGCGCCGCGAGTGCCTCGGAAACTGTCGGCCAGTCCGCGTCGACTTTGACGATGACGATCGCCGTGATTCCCAGACCGAGCGCTTCGCGATCGACCTTCGCGGAGAATCCCGTAATCACGCCGTGCTCCAGCAGGCGATTCAGGCGGGTGTGGGCTGCGCTCCGGGAAATGTGGACGATGTCGGCAAGGGCGCGAAGCGAGAGTCGGGCGTCGCGCCCCAGCTCCGCGATGATGCGCCGGTCGACGGCGTCGACACGGTATCTCGTTCCCGTCACCGGCATCCCTCCTGGTGCAAAGCTGCCCCCAGCGTACTGCCAGCCCCGCGCGTTTTGTTAGGTGCGAAATTCACCTCAGTAGACTCGAATACTGTGATCACTCGACTTTCTCACCTCTTCGTCCGCACCCTGCGCGATGACCCTGCCGACGCTGAAGTTGCGAGCCATCGCCTGCTCGTGCGCGCGGGGTATATCCGTCGTCAGGCGCCAGGGATCTTCGCGTGGTTGCCGCTCGGACTCAGAGTGCGACGCAAAATCGAGCAGGTCATCCGTGAGGAGATGGAATCGATCGGTGGCCAGGAGGTGCACTTTCCCGCGCTCCTGCCGCGAGAACCGTACGAGCTCAGTGGGCGCTGGACCGAATACGGCGACGGTATTTTCCGTCTCAAAGACCGCAAAGATGCCGATTACCTGCTGGCGCCAACGCATGAAGAAGTTTTCACGCTCACGGTCAAGGACATGTATTCCAGCTACAAGGACCTTCCTCTGGTGATTTACCAGATTCAGGACAAGTACCGGGATGAAGCCCGCCCGCGCGCCGGCCTCCTGCGCGGTCGGGAATTCAGCATGAAGGACTCCTACTCCTTCGACTACACGGATGCCGGACTCGACAACTCCTATCAGAACCATCGCGACGCTTACGAGCGAATCTTCACTCGTCTCGGGCTGGAGTACGTGATTGTGCAGGCGGACGCCGGGGCGATGGGTGGTTCGCGCTCGGAAGAGTTTCTGCATCCGACGCCTGTCGGGGAAGACACCTATGTGCGATCGGCGGCCGGGTACGCCGCGAACGTGGAAGCCTTCCATACCGAGGTACCCGAAGCGCGCTCGTTCGAGGGTCTCACGCCCGCGGAAGTGTTCGACACACCGGACACGCCGACCATTCAGACTCTCGTGGATGTAGCCAACGAAAAGCATCCGCGGCCGGACGGACGAGCGTGGTCGGCCGCGGACACACTGAAAAACGTGGTTCTGGCGTTGACCGGGCTCGACGGCAAGCGCGAGCTCGTGGTCGTTGGCCTGCCCGGGAACCGCGAGGCCGACATGAAGCGGGCCGAAGTGGCGTTTGCGCCGGCGGCGGTCGAACCCGCCACCGAGGCCGACTTTGCCAGGCATCCCGGGCTCGTGAAGGGTTACATCGGGCCGTGGAGTGCGGCGGGCCCCGTGCTGTGCGAAAAGAGCACGATGGGCATCCGCTACGTCGTTGACCCTCGTGTCTCGCAGGGAACCGGATGGATCACCGGTGCGAACGAGAACGGGCGGCACGTGTTTGGTCTCGTCGCGGGCCGCGACTTTGGAAACGACGGAATCGTCGAGATTGCGACTGTACTCGACGGTGACCCGGCGCCAGACGGCTCGGGACCGGTGGAACTCGCGCGCGGCATGGAAATTGGCCACGTTTTCCAGCTCGGTCGAAAGTACGCGGAAGCACTCGGGTTGCAGGTGCTGGATGAAAACGGCAAACGCGTCACCGTCACCATGGGGTCCTACGGTATCGGCGTCACGCGCATCATGGCCGTGATCGCGGAGGCGAACAACGACGACAAAGGACTCATCTGGCCACGCGAGGTCAGTCCCTTCGGCGTGCACGTAATCGCGGCGACGAAGGAAGACGAGGTCTACGCAGCTTCGGATGCCCTCGTCGCCGAGCTCGATGCCCGCGGAATCGACGTTCTGTACGACGATCGCGTCAAGGTTTCCCCCGGAGTCAAATTTGGCGACGCGGAACTGATTGGAGTTCCCGTGATCGTCATTGTGGGCAAAGCCGTGGTCGACGGAAACGTCGAATACTGGGACCGGCGCAGCAACGAGCGCACCGCTGTGCCGCTCACAGAAATTGCGGAGCGAGTAGCCGCAGAAGTCGGGTAACTTAGAGGGAGACTTCGCCCTTAGGGGCTACAACAACAGAAATGAATAGTGGAGGGCGTGATGGACATCGACCTGAGCGTGCTGCGCACCATGGAACGCGAGCGGGAGATTCCGTTCGACGAGCTTGTGACAATCATTGAGCAGGCGATCCTCACCGCCTATCTCAAACACACGGGCAACGCGGAACCCCGAGCGAAAGACGCGCCACCCGCGGCCCGCGTCGAACTTGACCGCAAGACCGGTCATGTTGCCATTTTTGTCCCCGAGTTGAACGAGGACGGCGAAGTCATCGGAGAGGCGGAAGACAGCGCGCGCGACTTCGGCCGTATCGGCGCTTTCGCGGCCAAACAGGTCATCAACCAGCGGCTGCGCGACATCGCGGACGATCACGTCCTGGGAGAATTCCGGGGACGCGAGGGCGACATCGTGGCCGGCGTAATCCAGCAGGGCCCGAATCCGCGCATGATCCACATCGATTTGGGTACCGTGGAGGCATTGCTTCCGCCGGAGGAACAGGTTCCCGGCGAGGAATACACGCACGGATCGCGCATCCGCGTTTATGTGACCAGCGTAAGCAAGGGACTCAAAGGGCCGTCGATCACGGTGTCGCGCACGCATCCGTCGCTCGTACGCAAACTCTTCGCTCTCGAAGTGCCGGAGATTGCCAGCGGTGCGGTCGAGATTGTCTCCCTCGCGCGGGAGGCGGGTCACCGCACCAAGATTGCGGTGAAGGCCAACGAGGCGGGAATCAACGCCAAGGGTTCGTGCATTGGCGAAATGGGCCAACGCGTGCGCGCAGTGACAGCCGAGCTCAACAACGAGAAAATCGACATCGTCGACTACAGCCCCGATCTCGCCACGTTCGTCGCCAACGCGCTCTCGCCGGCCAAGGTGTCGAGTGCTTTCGTCATCGACGAGTCACTCAAGGCGGTTCGAGCCCTCGTGCCCGACTACCAGCTTTCCCTGGCCATCGGCAAGGAAGGTCAAAACGCCAGGCTCGCCGCCAAACTCACCGGCGCACGAATCGACATCCAACCGGACAGCATCCTCGACGAGTAGGGGTTACACTGGAACCCGTTAGAACGTGCCTTGGCTGCCGTAAACGGGCCGAACGCTCCACTTTGGTGAGAGTTGTCGCCCGGAGCGGTGAAGTGGTTGTGGATCGCTCCGCAACGCTTGATGGCCGCGGTGCGTGGGTGCATCCCACTCGTGAGTGTGTTGAAACTGCCATCAGTCGCAGGGCCTTCGGCCGGGCGTTGAGAGCGGGGACAGCGCTTTCCACCGGGCAGGTTCGGACATTGATCGAGGCTTCAACCGAAGCCCTTGAAGAACAGGCTGATTGACCTATGGACAACTAATGAGCGGCTCGAAATGAGACCCGTCCGCAACTAGGTCTGCTCCCGTCCGGGGCAGACCCCAGACAGGAGAATTGTGGCTAAACCACGCGTGCACGAGATCGCAGCGGAACTCGGCATAGACAGTAAAACCGCCCTTGAGAAACTCAAGGAAATGGGCGAGTTCGTGAAAGGACCGTCCTCCAGCGTTGAACCCCCGGTGGCGCGCAAGCTCAAAGCTGCGCTCGAAGCGGACGGCATCAAGCCCCCCGCGCCGGCCGAAACGCCCAAGAAAGCTCCGGCCAAAGCGCCGGCACCCACGCCCACGGCGGCCCCCACGCCGGATGCGGCAACGCCCGCCGAGAAGGCGACTCCCGTTTCCGAAACTCCGGCACCGCCCGCGAAGGATCCCGCGCCTACTGCGACTCCGTCTGCGCCCGAAGGCACCAGCGGGATTCCCCGCCCCGGCACGCCGAGACCTGGCAACAACCCGTTCGCTTCCGCGCAGGGCATGCAACGACCGGGTACGCCTCGCCCGGGTAATAATCCGTACGCAAGTTCTCAGGGAATGAGCACCCGTCCGCCATCGCCGGCAAGTATCCCGCGCCCGGCGGCACCGCGACCGGGCGCACCCCGACCGGGAGTCGGGCAGCGTCCCGGCACTGGAGCGGGTGCCCGTACCGTTGGTCCCGGCGGCGCCCGTACCGGTGGTGGCGGTCGCCAGGGTGGCGGCTTTCGCCCCGGGGGTGCTCCAGGTGGAGCGCCCGGCACCGGATTCGGACCCAACCGTCCACCCGCCGGTGGTCGCGGTCGCGGCCCCGGTGGTGGCACAGCGGGTGCCTTTGGTCGCGGCGGCGGGCGCGCAAAGTCGCGCAAGTCCAAGCGGACGAAGCGCGCAGAGTTCGAGCTGAGGGAGGCTCCGTCGCTGGGTGGCGTGAGCGTGCCGCGCGGCGATGGAAATACCGTCATCCGCTTGCGCAGAGGTGCATCCATTACGGACTTCGCCGACAAGATCGACGCGAGCCCCGGCAATCTCGTCACGGTGCTGTTTCACCTCGGTGAAATGGCTACCGCGACCGAGTCGCTCGATGAGGCCACGTTCGAGGTGCTCGGCGAAGAGCTCGGCTACAAAATTCAGATCGTTTCCCCCGAGGATGAGGACAAGGAACTTCTCGAAGGCTTCGACATCGATATCGATCAGGAGCTTGAAGACGAAGATGACGAGGAACTGGAGGCTCGCCCGCCGGTTGTCACCGTCATGGGCCACGTCGATCACGGTAAGACCCGACTGCTCGACGCCATCCGTAAGGCCAAAGTCCACGAGGGCGAGGCCGGCGGAATCACGCAGCACATCGGCGCATACCAGGTGATCGAGGAGCACGACGGCGTGGATCGCGCCATCACGTTCATCGACACCCCGGGTCACGAAGCTTTTACGGCCATGCGCGCCCGAGGTGCGCAGGTGACGGACATCGCGATCCTCGTGGTCGCCGCCGACGATGGCATCATGCCGCAGACGGTGGAGGCGCTCAACCATGCGCAGGCGGCGAACGTTCCGATTGTCGTGGCGGTGAACAAGATCGACAAGCCGGACGCGAATCCGGCGAAGGTGCGCCAGCAGCTCACCGAGTTCGGTCTCGTCGCCGAAGAGTACGGCGGCGACACGATGTTCGTCGACGTTTCTGCACTCAACAATGTCGGAATCAACGAACTGCTTGATGCCGTGCTCCTGACGGCGGATGCCGGTCTCGACCTGCGCGCGAACCCCAACAAGGATGCGCGCGGTGTGACCATCGAAGCGAAGCTCGACAAGGGCCGTGGTGCGGTGGCAACTGTGCTCATCCAGTCGGGAACGCTCGAAGTCGGTGCCCCGATAGTGTCCGGTACGGCGTACGGCCGCGTTCGTGCGATGTTCGACGAGAATGGCGAGAGCGTCGAGACCGCAACGCCGGCCCGGCCGGTTGCCGTGCTCGGTCTCACCTCGGTGCCTCGCGCAGGTGACACCTTCCTCGTCACGGACGACGACCGCACTGCGCGGCAAATCGCCGAGAAGCGCGAAGCCGTCGAGCGCAACGCTCTGCTGGCCCGCAGCCGCAAGCGCATCAGCCTCGAAGACTTCACGAAGGCGATCGAGGACGGCAAGGTCGATTCGCTCAACCTCATCCTCAAGGGCGACGTGTCCGGTGCCGTCGAGGCCCTGGAAGAGTCGCTGCTCAAGATCGAGGTCGACGAGTCCGTGCAGTTGCGCATCATCCACCGCGGCGTCGGCGGCGTCACCGAGAGCGATGTCAACCTTGCGACCGTCGACAACGCGATCATCATCGGGTTCAACGTGCGACCTGATCCGAAGGCCCGCGAACGAGCGTCGCGCGAAGGCGTGGATGTTCGGTTCTACTCGGTCATTTATACCGCGCTGGAGGATGTCGAGAACGCCCTGAAGGGCATGCTCAAGCCCGAGTTCGAGGAAATCCAGTCCGGTGTTGCCGAGATCCGCGAGGTCTTCAGTTCCTCGAAGTTCGGCAACGTTGCCGGTGTCATCGTGCGCTCGGGAACTATCACCCGCAATGCGAAAGCTCGGGTCATTCGGGACGGAGTTGTCGTGGGAGACGGCCTGGCGATCGAGTCGCTGCGCCGGTTCAAGGACGACGTGACAGAAGTCAAGACCGACTTCGAGTGTGGAATCGGTCTCGGCAAGTTCAACGACATCCGTATCGGCGACGAGATCGAGACGATCGAGTTGAAGGAAAAAGTCCGCTAGCTCCGCTGGTTGAGCGCCGCCCTGAGGCTCTTGAAGGGCAGTCGCGCAGCGGCGTATGAAACCAACGGCAAAGGGAGAGAAAAATGGCAGATCCGGCGAGAGCGCGCAAGCTCGCCGATCGCATCAAGGTGATCGTGGCGAAGCGGCTCGAGAAGGGGATCAAGGATCCGCGGCTCGGTTTCGTCACGATCACCGACGTGCAGGTCACGGGCGATCTCCAGCACGCGAGCGTCTTCTACACCGTGTACGGCACGGATGAGGAGCGCGTGAACTCCGCGGCGGCGCTCAAATCGGCGACGGGCATGCTGCGCTCGGAAGTCGGGCGCAACATCACAGCTCGACTGACGCCGAGTCTTGAGTTCATTGCGGACGGCATCCCGGAAAACGCCAAACTCATCGAGGATCTGCTCGCGGAGGCGCGCAATCGCGATGCCGAGGTTTCGACGCTTGCGGCGTCAGCGAAGTACGCGGGCGATTCCGACCCTTATGTGAAGCCGCGGGAGCAACTGGCGGCCCAGGACGACGACGGCGACGAATTCGACGGGTCCGACGACTAATCACTCGGGCAGCGTGTACCCGCCGCCCTCAATCACATGCGCGAGGCCGTCCGCGACGAGACTGTCGAGTGCGCGCTGGCGCTGGGGTGCGTCCTGCCACACCCGAGCGATGACGCTGGCAGGTACGGGAATTTCGCTGGCGCGCAGCTCCGCGAGAATGAGGCCGCGCACGTACCGGTCGGAGCCCTTGTACGCTGCCTGCGGGCTCCGCACCGGCCCGCGATAATCGGGGTAGCCGCGAGCCCGCCATGCGCACAGTTCTGCCAGTGGGCATACTTCGCATTTCGGTGATGCCGCCGAGCACACGAGTGCGCCAAGCTCCATGAGCGCAGCGCTCACCTGCTGCGCTTCGCGCGCATGGGACGGCAGGAGGTTTTCGACGTCTGCGAGGTCTCGTTTCGTCGATGGCGGCGCCGGATGACCGTTGCCGTGAATGGCCCGCGCCACCACGCGACGCACGTTCGTGTCGACCACGGGGTGACGTGCTGCGAACGCGAATACCGCGACGGCACGCGCGGTGTATTCGCCGACACCCGGCAGCGCGAGAAGGTCGTCCAGTCGCTGTGGAACGTGACCGTCGTGACGTTCGACGAGGGCGCACGCGCACGCGTGGAGTCGTAACGCTCGTCGCGGGTATCCCAGTCTGCCCCATGCTCGCACGGCTTCACCGGCAGGAACTGCAGCGAGGTCGGCTGGAGTGGGCCAGCGGCTCAGCCACGCTTCCAGCGGGCCGATCACGCGCGAAACCGGGGTTTGTTGGAGCATAACTTCGCTGACCAGAATGCCCCACGCGCCAAAACCGTTCGCGCGCCACGGAAGTTCTCGCGCGTGGATTCGATACCATCCGGCAACCGCGATGGCGATGGCCCCGTACGCGCTTTCCCTCACCGCACTACTCTAGGCATATGACTCCACGCACAGCACAGGCGAAACAGGTCATGGAGTCGTTGGAACGTGAACTCCTGCACAATGACCCGCACGGTCGCACAATGGTGGCGGTCGATGGTCGCTTTGACGCGGGTCAGAGTTTGTTTGCCGATGACCTTGCGCAGTCGCTGCAGTCTGATGGCTTCAAGGTGTTCCGGGCTCACATCGACGATTTTTTTCATCCGCGGGCAGTGCGCGAACGGTCGAGTGCCCAGGGTGGTACGGCGTATTTTCGGGACGCATACGACTATTCGCTCTTTCGACGGGTGCTGGTCGATCCGTTTCACACCGCGGGAAGTACGGGTTTCGTGCTCACCGGTTTCGATGCGGTGCGTGATCAGCCGGTATTTCAGCCAAAGTGGATGTCGGCGGGCGCGGATGCCATCCTCATCGTGGATGGCGTGTTCCTGCATCGTAAAGAACTGGCAGGGTTGTGGAACTATTCCGTGTGGCTCTCCACGCCGGAGTCAGGCTCTGATGACCCGGACGACGCGCGCTTGCGGGCGGCAGACGCCGCATACTTGGCAAAAACAAACCCTGCTGAGGCGGCGAGCGCCATCATCGACAACACGGACCCGGAGAATCCCGTGCGGGTCTTCGCGGACTCCTGCTGAGCACGGTCACGATCGCCGCAGCTCTCACCTTCACTGAGTGACGCGTGCGACAACCTGGTCAACGGTGAAAAACTCTCCGGTCGACTCCACCTCGTGCACCAGCTCCACCAGCGCCGCATTGACGGGTGCCTCGGAACCGTGACGTTTCGCGGTGCTCACTATCGCACCGTTCAAGTAGTCGATTTCGGTCTTTTGTCCCCGACGAATGCTTTGAAGCGTTGAACCGGGATTAGGGATGCTGCCCATTCGCGATTTCATGAACAGGGGCAGTGCCTGGGCGAGGACAAACGGCAGGCGGCTAAATGCGCGAAGTGCGCGATGGGAAAGACCCTGCATTTTTTCGAATCGAATTCCGGAGCGCACCGCGACCCGTACCGCTTCCTGCATGCTGCGGGTGAGCACGCGACGCAAGGTCCTGTCCGTGATCGTCTCCTGCGCACTCAGCCCGGTGATCGCCGGCAGCGCGTTGATTTGATTCACTATGAGCTTCGTCCACTGGGCACCGGAAAAATTATGAGTCACGTTGATGGGCATGACTTCGGAGAGCGTTGCGGTCACGTATTCCACAGGAATCGTGGAGTCATTCCTGCCGTGCGCGGCGCCACCGAGGTACGTGGTTCCCGCAGTGGTGATGGCGACGTGTCCGGGCTCGAGGAACGACGCCGCGAAGAGCGCAAGCGCACCGATCAGGTCGTTCTTCGGGAGTACGGCGTGCGCGGTGTCGAGCGCCGTTATTCCGTTCTGAACCACGACGACGGGAATTCCGGCAAGCCATTGAGAATTGTCGCGTAGCGCAGTTTCGGCATCCATTGCCTTAGTCGCGACGATCGCGAGCTCGGGAGCTCGAGTCAGCGCGGGGTTGGCAATCACGGCGGCCGTGTGTTCGCCCCAGGCGCCGGTCAGCCGGAGTCCCGCTGAACGAATAGCCTCAAGGTGAGAACCGCGCGCAGTCACTTCCACGTCGTGGCCACCACGGTGAAGAACAGCTGCAATTGCGCCACCCACGGCCCCCGCGCCGATGACAGCTACTTTCATGCCTCGAATACTACGGGGCGTTCCTGAGATTGGTAGCCTCGTGTGGTGATGGATACTCCGGTGCGAAGCGGCATCCTTCTGGTTGACAAGCCCCCGGGTATGACGAGTCACGACGTAGTCTCACGCACTCGACGGATTGCCGGAACGCGCAGGGTCGGCCACGCCGGCACGCTCGATCCGATGGCGACTGGCCTGCTTGTTCTGGGGATCAACGGTGCGACACGGCTCCTGACGTATCTGGTCGGCCTCGACAAGGAATACCTCGCGACAATTCGGCTGGGCGCATCTACCCCGACGGACGACGCAGACAGTGCGGTCGAGACTCGTGCTGACACGCGACTTCTCGACGCCGTCACCGCAGATCGGCTCGCCAGCGCAGTCCGCGCATTAACGGGCAACATTGTGCAGGTTCCCTCGACCGTGAGCGCCATCAAAGTCGACGGCAAGCGGGCGTACGCGCGCGCTCGCGCGGGCGAAACCGTCGAACTCTCTGCGCGCGACGTGACGATCGCGGCGTTCGAGATTCTCGCGATGCGACGCGCCGACTTTCTGGATGTCGACGTGCGCGTCGAGTGTTCGACCGGCACCTATGTGCGCGCCCTTGCCAGAGATCTGGGCAGCTCGCTCGGCGTCGGTGGGCATCTCACGTCCCTCCGACGGACCCGCGTGGGGCCGTTCAGTGTGGCGGACGCATCCGGACTCGATGAACTCCGTCCCTCGACGCAGCTCGTCGCGCCTGCGGAGGTTGCCCGATCTTTGTTTGCCGTGCTGAACCTCACACCGCAGCAGGCCGTGGATCTTTCGCACGGAAAGCGACTCTCTCTCGACCCCGAGCCGGTTGCGGCGGGGTACCGCGACGCTGCTGACCCGGTCGCGGCGATCGCGCCGGATGGCCGTCTCGTCGGACTCGTAAGGGTCGATGGCCGCTCGGCAAAGGCCCTGATCAATTTTCCGGAGGATGCGCTGTCATGATCGAGTGGTTCAGTTGGCTGTCGATGGCGATTGCCGTCCTTGCTGGCATTGTTTGCCTGGGCTTCGGCGCATTCAAGCAGCTTCCAAATGATTACACCCTTGGCGCGATGGTCATCGTCGAAGTGATTCTTCTCGCCCAGCTGGTGATGTCCGTCGCGGCTCCGGCCTTTGGCAACACTCCCACGGGTAGTCCGCTCGAGTTCTATACCTATCTCATCTCGGCGATAGTTCTTGTTCCCCTCGCGGGATTCTGGGCGCTCATCGAGCGCACCAGATGGAGCACGCTTATTCTTGGCGTTGCCGGCCTCGCGGTGGCCATCATGCTGTATCGCATGTGGTACATCTGGAGCGTGCAGATCGCCTAGTGGGCGACAAAGCGCATGCCGTTCATCACCTAATCTTGAACCGATGCAATCTCCCATTTCCGATTCCACTCCGTCTCCCGCGCGTTCGCGTGGCATCGGCGGAGTGCTCATTGCCGTCTACGGTGTGCTCGCGCTCGCCGCTACCGGGCGGTCGTTTGTGCAAATTGTCACCAAATTCGATCACGCGCCGTTGGCGTACCTTCTCTCGGCGCTTTCCGCGCTCGTCTATATCGTGGCGACTGTCGCGCTGTTCAAGAGTGGCCAGAAATGGTACGCAGTCGCGTGGGTCACGATCAGCTTCGAGCTTGTCGGCGTGCTTGTCGTAGGCTTCCTGAGTATTCTCGACGGGCAGTTGTTCCCCAGCGACACCGTGTGGTCCGTGTTCGGCCGAGGATATCTGTTCGTGCCCCTAGTGCTTCCCGTGCTCGGAATGATGTGGCTGGCGAGCCGCTCGCGCACACGACGCGGGGGAGTGCGCTGACATGGAGATTTACGAATCGCTCGATGACGTCCCCGCAGACTTCGGCCCCTCCGCAGTCACGATCGGAAAATTTGACGGAGTGCATCAGGGCCACCTGCGCATCATCGAGCGTCTTCGCGAGGCAGCGCGTGAATCGTCGCTCGTGTCGGCCATATTGACGTTCGATCGCAACCCCCTGGGCGTGTTGGCGCCGGAGAAGTGCCCCATCGAATTGGTGAGCAATCGCCAACGCTTGGCGCTCCTCGGCGCCAGCGGCGTGGACTGCACCGTCATGCTTCCGTTCACGCGCGCCTTCAGCCAGATCACTCCGCGGGATTTCGTTACGGAGATGCTGGTGAAGACGCTGCACGCGCGTCGCGTGATGGTCGGCGGGGATTTCCGATTCGGGAGTCGCGGTGCTGGTGACGTTTCACTGCTGAAGGAACTTGGCCCCGAGCTCGGGTTCAGTGTCGACGTGCTGCCCACCGCGGAATACGAGGGTCGAAGGATTTCCTCCACCTGGGTGCGGGAACTCCTGAGTGCGGGCGATATCCGCACGGCCACCAGAGTTTTGGGGCGCGAGCCCGTCGTTCGCGCGCGTGTCGTGAAGGGAGCGCAGCGCGGAAGAGCGCTCGGCTTCCCCACCGCTAATCTTGCGCCCGACGCGGAAGGATACGTCCCGGCAGACGGCGTGTACGCGGCGTGGGCGGTCGTCGACGGTCAACGATTCCGTGCCGCGGTTTCCATCGGAAACAACCCAACCTTCGACGGTGTCGCAGCGCGCCAGGTAGAGGCGCACTTGCTGGGTGCCGGCGCGAATTCGGTTGATCTGGACCTGTACGGCAAGCTTCTCGAGCTTCACTTCGTGGAACGCCTTCGCGAGATGGTGCGATTCGATGACCTGCCGGCACTTGTGGCGGGAATCACCGCTGATACCCGACGCGTGCGAGAGTTGCTGCCGGATCGCAACGCGAGCGACGAGTGACGGTGCCCGCGCGCACTGGCTCTTCTTTGCTTCCACTGTGGGCAGGGCGAACGTTCGCCCTCGTGGGAATAGTCCTAGTGAGCGCCAACCTTCGCACCGCAGCGACCTCCCTTTCCCCCATAGTCGACCAGGTGTCGCGCGATGTTCCGTTGAGCCCCCTCGGGCTCGGGGTTATTGGAATGCTTCCGCCGATAATGTTTGCGCTGGCCGGATTGTTCGCTCCCCGCGTGGCACACCGCCTCGGGCTCGAAGCAACCCT
>JBIQLG010000014.1:0-62032 GCA_044464485.1 Agreia sp. | reverse complement strand
TGGATCTCGTTCGGGAACCACGTGTTCGCGACCGCCTGGTCGTAGAGGTCCATGGCCCACTGGTATTTGACCGGCTTGAGCAGCAGGCCCTCCTGCACGCCCGTACCGAGAATCCCTGACATTGCGCGTTCCTACTTTCTTTTCACTGACTGAGTCGATCCCTTCGAGACGATCGCTGCGCGATCTTCTCAGGGAACAACGGAGATTTTTACTGGCAGCTGTCGCACTGCAGCTCGTCCATCGGATCGACGGGTACGTAGAACTCGTCTTCGTTCACGAACTACTCACCGTCCTTCGCTGTGAGACCGGCGAAGCCGAATCCCTTGCGGGCGGGGGCGGCGGTGGTGCTGGCAACGGGCTCTGAGGGAGTGTTCGCGGCACCGAATCCTCGCTTGGCCCCGGCATCGATGTCCTCGGACTTGTTCACCTTGACCGTGGATTGCTCCGCCTGGTGGCGCGGCTTCATGTGCAGGTAGTACGTGGTTTTCACGCCACGCTCCCACGCGCCGTAGTAGATGTCCATCATTTCGCCGAGGTCGCGCGTCTCGAGGTACATGTTGCGGCTGATGGCCTGATCGATCCACTTCTGCGCGCGAGCGGCTACCTCGAGGAATGCGTACGGCGAGAGCTGGAAGCTCGTCTTGTACACCTCCTTGAGGTGGTCCGGGATGGCGTCGATCACCTGCACGTCGCCCTGGCTGCGCAGGATCGACTCGCGCACGGAGCCCCACAGTCCGAGCGACTGAAGGTCCTTCACGAGGTTACGGTTCACTTCGAGGAATTTGCCGCTCGACGTCGACCGGCTGAAGATCTGGGTGAACTGCGGGTCGAGACCCGGCGTCGTGCCCGCGACGAGTCCGATGGAAGCCGTCGGAGCGATCGCCATGAGCGTTGCGTTGCGCATTCCCCCTTTGACCTTCGCGCGCATCGCGTCCCAGTCGAGCCGCGTCATGCGGTTGACCTTGATCGGGACGCCGCGATCCTCCTCCGTCTTCGCGATGCTGTCGATCGGCACCATGCCCTTCGACCATCCCGAGCCGTCGAAGTTCGGGTACGCGCCGCGCTCCTTCGCCAGCTCCGCCGACGCGTCGATCGCCGCATACGAGACGTGTTCCATGATCTCGTCGATGAGGTCGTACGCCGCCTCGCTTTCGTAGCTCAAACCCAGCCGCTCCACGACATCCGTGAAGCCCATGACTCCAAGCCCCACCGCGCGGTTCTGCTGGTTCGAGAAGTCCGCCTCGGGAACGCTCGACTTCGTGATGTCGATGAGGTTGTCGAGTTGGCGCACGGCGATGCGGGCGCTCTCCTCGATCTTCGCGAAGTCGATCGTCGGCCGCTGGCCGGCTTCCGAGGATTCGATCAAGTGCTGAGACAAATTGATCGACGCGAGGTTGCACACCGAGACGTTGTCGATGTCCTGCGGGAGCGTGATCTCCGTGCAGAGGTTGGAGAGGTGAATCGTTCCGGTGTTGTTGTTGAGGGCCCGGTTGTTGATCGTGTCCTTCCACGTGAGCCACGGGTGGCTCGACGCGGAGAGCGAAATGAGGATCGCCTTGAACTGTTCGCGTGCACGGAGCTTCTTGAACATCCGCAAGTCGCCCGCCTCCGCCATCGCTGCATAGTGTGCGTAGCGTTCGGAGAACGCCTTTCCGTACAGTTCGTTGAGGTCGGAGACTTCGAGCGGGTCGAAGAGGTACCAGTCCTCGTCGTTCTGCACGCGCTTCATGAACTCGTCGCTGATCCACACCGCGGTGTTCGCCGTGCGCGTGCGCCGGTACGGGTCGCCGGAGTTCTGGCGCAGGTCGAGGAACTCCGGAAAGTCCATGTGCCAGTTCTCCATGTAGAAGCACAACGCCCCGAACTTCTTGCCGCCGCGGCTCACCGCGCGCAGCACCGAGTCGATCGTGTGCATGAACGGGATCGGCCCCGTCGACGTCGTGTTGTTCGAGCGGATGGGTGAGCCTTGCGCGCGCAGCTTCGTCACCGACAGTCCGATGCCGCCCGTGCCCTTCGTGAGCCACATGACGTCGCGCGTGGTCTTCGCGATGTGCTCGATGTCGTCCTGCATCTCCATGACGAAGCAGTTCGCGAGCTGCGGGTAACTGGTTCCCGCGTTCACGAGTGTGGAGCCCGCGGCAAGATATTCCAGTTTCGACATCTTCTCGTAGAACCTGATCGCCTGCCCGTTCGGGTCCGCCTCGTTCAGCGACAACCCCATCGCAATGCGCATCCAGAAGTACTGCGGCACCTCAAGCGCGTCGCCATTGCGGCCCTTGATGCCGTAACGGTTATTGAGGGTAACGACGCCGATGTACTTGAGCAGGTCGTCGTGGGCAGGCTCGAGAGTCCTGGCAAGCAGGTCGAGGTCGAAGAGTTGCACGAGCCGCTCGTCGAGGAGGCCCTCCTCCACGCCGCGCCGGATGTTCATGGCGAAGTGTTCGACGTGCAGCGCGCGCAATTCCTCATCCGACTCGTAGTCGCCGAGCACGCGCTTGTAGATCGTCTTGAGGAGGAGTCGCGCTGCAACCGTGTCGAACTCCGGATCGTCCTTCACGTTCTGGAGCGCGACCTGGATGACCGCTTCATCCAGTTGCTGCGTCGTGATGCCGTCGAAGAGCGTCAACTCGAGCTCGCTCGCGATCTGGGTGACCCAGGTGATGTTGTCGTCGAGGCCCTCGCTCGCCTTTTCGATGGCGAGGTTGATCTTGTTCGCGTCATACGGCTCGCGCTGCCCATTGCGCTTGACGACGGTAATGCTCATGCCATACTCCAAATCCCGAGAAATCCCCACCAATACCGGCAGAGTTTCCACCCCTGAAAAACCCTGATCGGGCCCTCTTTTTGCGCTCAATTCGGCTGACTCGGGCCGAATCGAGGCTCAAACCCGATGTCCGCTCCGCTGCAGTCACACCACTATATAGCGGGTCTCGACCAATCAGCGAACCCAATATGTAGTGGGCGTGTCATCCACAATTGTGCATAAGTTGCACGAGTTTTACACAGCGTGTGAGTACATTTTCATCCCAGCCACCGACAACGAACCGCGTGCCGACGATTACTCCGCGCGCACCAGCGCAGTTCGGCGTTGGCGTGGACGCACCGGTGTCGAAGATAGACTTTTACCCTTGTGAACAACAGTTATTGGAGCCTCCTCAAAACCCGCGGAGTCGCGCGTTTGATGGGGTCCCAATTGGTTGCGCGCTTCCCAGGCGGAATGCTCTCGCTGGCGTTTCTCATTCACATCGAACGCATCCATCATTCCTATGGAGCGGCGGGTCTCGTGCTCGCCGCAACGAGCATCGGGCAAGGAGTCGCCGGGCCACTCACCAGCAGATGGATGGGCATGTGGGGGATCCGCAAAGTTCTCGTTCTCACGATGACAGTGTGCGCGACCGCGGTGGGCACCATTGCGTTTGCCCCCAAGCTCCCGGTGGTGCTGTACATGGCGATCGGGCTGATCGCGGGGCTCAGCTATCCGCCCATACAGCCAGCGGTGCGCACAATCTATCCCAAGCTCGTGAACTCCACGCAGATCACGCCGCTTTACTCGCTGGATGCCTCCGCGCAGGAAATCATCTGGATCACCGGCCCCGTCATCGCCACGTTCCTCGCGATGCAGGTCAGCCCCGTTGCGGCAATTTCGGCTGCCCTGATCTTTATGGTCGCCGGCGGTATTTGGTTCATCTCGTCTCCGGAAGTGGGACGCGTTCGCATACCAAGAGCACGGCGCAGAATTGGTGCGGTACTCACGAGGCCGCCCGTCATGCTTGCGACCGTTACGGGCTTCCTGCTCGTCGGCGCGTGTGCCGCCGTCGAAGCAGGCGTGGTGGCGACCTTCGGTGAAGGGGACGCGCAATCCGGCATTGTGTTATCCATCTTCGCCATCGGCTCGCTCATCGGCGGCCTCGCCTTCGGCCATCGTCCGATCGGACCGCTCGCCCTTGCCGCCAGAATGTTCGGTGTGTTTGTCGGCATGGCCTGCGCGGCAGCGTTCATGAACTTCTGGTGGCTGTCGATCACCCTCGCTCTCGCGGGACTCGGGATCGCACCCGCGCTCGCCGTCATGTTCACGATCGTGTCGGCGAGCGTGAAGTTTAGCGAGACCGCAGAAGCCTACGGATGGGTCGGCACGGGCCAGCTCATCGGAGCCGCCCTGGGGTCTGCCGTCGCCGGTTTCATGATCGACGGATTCGACTCCCCCGGCGCGTTCTGGGTCGCGATAGCGTTCGCGTTCGTGGGTTTCCTCGTTCCCGTGATCTTTCGGGGCGCGCACCCCGATCTGCGCGGGCGCGACTCGAGTCCGATCCCCGACACGGAGCCCATCCAGACACTGCGGTAGCGCGCGCCACGTGCGGCACGCTCGACCGTGACGGCGTTCGTTACCCATGAGGCCGAACGTTCGGCATCATGGGCAACAATTGGCCTCGCGGTAGGCAGGAATCCGCCTCCACCGCGCATTCGTCGCCACGGGGCATCCGTCGCCACCGCGCATCCGTCGCCACGGGGCATCCGTCGCCACCGCGCATCCGTCGCCACGGGGCATCCGCATCCGCATCTGCATCCGCGAGCTCGCAATGCCCTCCTCTCGTACACCGCGTTGAACTCAACCACGTCATCCCAAGAACCACTCACCACCCACTCCGCGGCAACCCGGGCCGTGAGGATGAGCTAATGGACGAAACGCCATCCGGGCTGCGCGATGAACGCGAACTACTCGGTCAGGCACAGTGGCGGGAGCAGTTCACCGTCGTCCGCGAGATGCTGGGCGGCGCGGAGCGCAGCGCCTTTTATCGACGTGTCGCGCGCGGCGAATTCGTCGCTGTCACGCGCGGTGTCTACATGAAATCGGATGTGTGGCGCGAGCTGGATCGACACGCACGGTACCGCACCGTCATCATGGCTGCGGCGATCCAACTCCCGGATGCCACGTTCTCCCACCATTCGGCGGCCGCCCTCTGGCGATTGCCGTGGGTCGGACCGTGGCCGACGCGCGTGCACGTCGCGAGGCCGCCGAAAAGTGGCGGATGTTCGACGTCGATTGTGCTCCGCCACACGACCGGTGAGCCGGAGCGCATCGAGATCATCGAGGGCCTCCACGTCACAGATCTGGCACAGACTGTTGCCGATGTCGCAAGTGTCGCGAGTCTGGAACAGTCGGTCGCCGTCGCGGATGCCGCGCTGCGTCGTACCGCACACCCGCTCGCCGAGGTGCCGCGAACGTTTGTCACGCGCGAAGACCTCCTGAACGAACTCGATCGGATTCCACCCACTCACGGTGCGGCGAAGGCTCGCATAGCGCTCGAGTTCTCCAATGGGCTCGCCGACCGGCCAGGTGAATCGGTGAGCCGCGTGAGCATGTTCCGCGCCGGCCTTCCCGCTCCCGAACTTCAAGTGGCGCTCGTCGGAGCAAGCGGGCGCGTGTGGTTCGTCGATTTCTGGTGGCCGCACTCGAATCTCATCGGCGAATTCGATGGCAAGTGTAAATACACCGATCCGGAGTACATGAGCGGGCGCACTCCTCAGCAAGTCCTCATCGACGAGAAGGACCGCGAGGATGATCTGCGTGCGGCGGGACACGGGTTCGCGCGCTGGGGGTGGTCCGTCGCAGTGTCGCCCGCCCGATTGCGGGATCTGCTCCGCGCCGCCGGTCTGCGGTGAAGTGAGGTGATGCGGCCAGCCGGGACGGTATCCGTTGCCCATGAGGCCGAACGTTCGGCGTCATGGGGAACAAGCGGCCTCATGGATGCCAGCTGGGCGGCGGGAGTGGGGCGAGCGCCCGCTACTCGAGGACGACCGGACCCGTGCGGCCGGAACCCGCTACTCGAGGATCACCGGATCCGTGCGGCCAGAACCCGCTACTCGAGGATCACCGGATCCGTGGGGCCGGCATCCGCGAGCGTGCCCGTCGGATCCGCAGGTCCGGCACCCGTCGCGGCCCCCAGAGAGGCATCGTCACCGTTGTCGACATCCTCAGGATTCGGAAGGGTCATGAGGAATCGAAACCAGATGATTCCCGCGATGGCCGCGAGCCCGCCGCCGATGATGAACGGAAGGGTGAGGTCGATGCGCCCGATGAGCCCGCCGATGACTGACCCGATCGGCATGGTCCCCCACAGGAGCGTGCGCCACGTGCCGTGCACTCGACCGAGCAGGCGGCCGGGGATGATGCTCTGCCGAAGCGACATCACGAGAATGTTCCACACCGTGATGCCCGCGGAGATGAAGACCCACGCGACGCCGACCGCCCACAGGTTCGGGAACACCCCGACGGCGACGATGGCGACGGATGCGACGAGGTTGCCGATGGCGACGCTCAGGCCGGTGCCCAGGCGCGCCTTCACGCGAGCGGCGATCATCGACGCGCCGATCCCACCGACTGCACCGGTGAGCATGTACACGCCGAAGAGCGCTTCCGGAAGTTGCAGCCGGTCCACGAGGTAGAGCACGAGGCTTGCCGTGGCGATCGAGACGCACAGCCCGCTGAAGGTGCTGAGGAACCACAGGGTCTTCAGTTGTTTGTTCGCCATGATGAAGTGCAGCCCGTCGACGAACTGACGGTGCCACGGCACGGCCGAGGCCGGATTGGCCGCAGCGTGCGCCGTCGCGAACTGCCGCCCCGATGCGGCCTTCGGCAGGAGGATGGCGAGCACGACGGCGAGCCCGTACACTGCGACGTTGGCGCCGAGCGGGATGAGCACCGACACTGCGAAGAGCAGTGACGTGATAGGCCCGGAAACGAAGTTCTGAATGACCTGTTCCCCCGCCTCGATGAGCGAGTTCGCGCGCGGCAGTTGAGCCTTTTTGAGGATGCTCGGCGGCACCGCACGGATGGCCCCGTCGTACACGGTCTCGAAGATCCCGTAGATGAAGATGATGAGGTACAGCCACCAGATCGTGAGATTGCCGGTGGCCGTGACGATGAAGAGCAGTACGCCGAGCAGGGTGCGCACGCCGTTGGCGAGGGCGAGGGCGGCCCTCCGGTCGATGCGGTCGATGAGGATGCCGGCGGGAATGGCGAAGAGCAGCCACGGCAGCATCGCAAGCGCGGCAATGCCGGAGATGAGAAGCGGATCGAGGGTGACCTGCACGGCGAGCAGCGGGATCGCGGTGCGCGCGATGCCGTCGCCGAGGCTGCTCGCGATGTTGGCGGTGAAGAGATTCGCGAAGGCGGGGCCGAGGCTCGCCTTTGCGGGGTCCGTTGGGTTGGTCACTGCCATCATCCCCGCCGTTCCGTGAAAGAAAACTCACGCTATATCGCGTTGTCAAGACTCACGATATAGCGTGAGTCGGAATTGTGCAAGCGCCGCGCTCACAGCATCTCGTCGCGGCCACCCAATGGCGGCGTCTCGTCGATCACCACCGAGGGTGAATCGCCTCGCGAAAGTAGCGGTCGTACAGGGCGGTAACCTGATCGGTGAACTCCTGGCCGAGCGCAGGAACTGCGCCCGCCTGGGCATTGGCCCGTGCCTGCTCGGCGCTGCGGGCGCCAGGGATGACGCTGCTCACGCCGTCGAGTTGGGACACCCAGGCGAGCGCCGCGGTCGCAGGCTGGAGCCCGTACTCAGCAGCGAGCCTCGCAAATTCCTGCGCGGCCTCGACGCCCTTCTCGAAATCGACACCGGAGAAAGTTTCGCCAACATCGAACGATTCTCCGTGCCGGTTGAACGTGCGGTGGTCGTCGGCGGCGAAGGTGGTGTCCGCGCTGTAGCGTCCGCTGAGGAGCCCGGATGCCAGCGGTACGCGCGCAATGATTCCGACGCCGGCTGCATGGGCCTCCGGAAGCACGTCGTCGAGCGGCTTCAAACGAAACGCGTTGAGGATGATCTGCACGCTCGCGACTCGCGGGCGGGCGATTGCCGCGAGCGCCTCCGCGGTCGTCTCGACGCTCACTCCGTAGCGAGCGATAGCGCCATCCACGACGAGCGTGTCCAGGTCATCGAAGACCCTGTCCATCGAGTACACGGGCGTCGGCGGGCAGTGCAACTGCACGAGAGGCAGCGTGTCCATGCGCAGGTTGCGGCGTGACCGATCTGTCCAGGTCCGAAAGTTTGCCAGGGTGTAATTCGCAGGGTCCTGCTCGACGCGCCTACCCATCTTCGTGGCGACGAACACGTCGAGCTCGGGGTGGTCGGCGAGGTAGCCACCGATGATCGTTTCGCTTCGACCGTCGCCGTAGACATCCGCGGTGTCGAAGAAGCTCACTCCGCCTTCGACGGCCGCATCCAGCACGGCTCGGGCATCCGCTTCGTCGACCTCGCCCCAGTCGGCGCCGAGTTGCCAGGTTCCGAGACCGATTGCCGAAACGGCTACCCCCGAGCGCTCCATCACATTGATCTTCATGACGCCAGCCTATGCGCGTCCGTCAGCCGATCGCGGTCGCGACGACCCGAGCCATCCGGTGCCGGATGATGTGATCGTTCGCCTCCACCTTGTGGATCGTCACGTTCCGCAGTTGCGTCACAATGCGCAGACCCGCGGGCGTGAGGAACGGGTCCAGGGTTCCGTAGATAACCTCCACGGGAACCGTCACGGCGGCAAGGTCGCTGATGGTGGTTTGGGACTCGATGAGGTTTTTGAGCGACAACACGAACGCGTTCCAGTTGCGCTCCGTCACCTCGAGCACATTCTTGATCGGCGAAAGCCTGGAAAGCATGGCCGCATTACGCATCGTGAAACGCTTGTTGGACCTCAGGTAATCGTAGGCGCGGAGGTGAAGATCGGTTCTGGCGCGATCGCGTGGGTTGCCGATGGCATCCGGATGCACGTAGACGGGCGGGCTCACGAGAACGAGCTTCGACAATCTCGTGTGGTGGGTGGCGCCGTAACGCGCGGCGATGAGGCCGCCCATCGAGTGGCCGACCAAGACGAACTTCTCTTTGAGGCCAAGCGAATCGATCGTGCGAGCGAGTGCGTCAACGTGCTCTTCCATCGTGTACTGCGCACCCTTGGGCGACGGCGACTTCCCAAATCCCAGGAGGTCGATCGTGATGGCGCGATGGTGCTCCACGAGTCGCGGAATGAGGAGTTCGAACGTGACAGACGACGACGCAATGCCGTGCACGAGCACGACCGCCGGACCCTCGCCTTCATCCCCCGCTATGTGAAGGAGCGGAGGAGTCCTGCGCCGGAACCAGTCGAGAAACCCCATGCTTTCAGTATCGCCCACCCGTTCCCGAGAATGCCGTGGGCGGGCTGCTGACCCTCGTCGCAAAGGCAGAGGCACCGGAAAAGGCACCGGCGCAGGCACCGGCAAAGGCAAAGGCACCGGCGGTTGCCGGTGCCTTCACGTGTCAGGTGTCAGTTGTCGCGCAGTTCTTCTTTGTACTCGTTCTTGGCCCTGGTGGCGTCACGCTCAGCTTCTGCCTTCTTGACTTCGGCTTCTGCCTTCTTGACTTCCGCTTCGGACTTCAATTCGTCGATCTTGTCGCCCGCGCGCTCCTTCATGTCGTCGGCCCATTCGCCGACTTTCTCGCCAGTGGCTTCTGCGGCGTCTTTGGCGTTATCGAACATTCCCATGGCGTCCTCATTTCATTGGCGGATATCTTTAGCTCTTCGACACTACGTTTTCACAACGAGAAAACTCTGTGTACTCAGCCTTCTCTCAGTCGTCTCTCATCCGACACCAAATGGAGGTGACGCGCGAGTCGTGCAAAACGTTGGGTAGTGCGCCGCGCGAACCTACGGATATGGTGAGCGCATGAGACGAATCCTGATCACGACAACCCTCGCCGTTTCCGCTCTTCTGCTTACGGGATGTGCCGGTGCTGCAGACTCGATGAGCGGAGCCCAGCACGATTTTTCTGCGCCCCAGCCGCAAAGCATTGAGGGCGGCGGCACGGACTCCGTCGGTACCGTCTCGGGTGAGGCTAAAACGGATGTCGCGGGGCTGCAGATCATTACAACGGTGGATCTCACGGTCACCGTAGACGCACCGGCAACCGCTGCGGATGCCGCATCCGACATCGCGGGGAAGTTCGGCGGCACGGTCTCATACCGCACGGAGACGACGGCCACCGAGCGCAATCCGGGTAGCGCACAGCTAACCTTGCGCATCCCTGCTGCGAAGCTCACTCAGGCTCTCGACGCACTCAAGAAGCTCGGCGTGCCACAGAGCACATCGATCAACGCCGTTGATGTCACCGCAGAGTCGACGGACCTCGCGGCGAGAATTACGTCGCTTCAAACTTCGGTGGACCGGCTTCTGACGCTCATGTCGCAGGCAACAACCACCGAGAACCTGCTCGCGGTGGAAACCACGCTCTCGCAGAGGCAGGCAGAACTGGAAAGCCTGCAGGCTCAAAAACGCTACCTCGACGACCAGGTCCAGCTTTCCACGGTCAACGTCAATCTCATTTCCGAGCGTGACACTCCGGCGACCGCGCCCGACACTTTCTGGTCTGGTTTGGTTACCGGGTGGAATGCCTTTGTGGCGTTCTGGGCTGGCGTCCTGGTTGCGGTCGGAGTACTCGTGCCGTGGCTCGTCGCTGCGGGGGTTGTGACGGTGATCGTTCTGTTGTGGGTGACGCTGGCCCTCCGACGCCGCACGGCAAAATCTGTCACCTCCTCGGAACAGACATCGCAGACCCTGCAGAACTAGCTGTCGCCGTTCTGTCGGTCGGGCGACTGATCCGCACCCTGACCGCGCCACAGGGGCCGGGCCGGCGCTGTGCGGCCGGCCGCATCCCACGGACTGATCGCTTTCTCCGGATCCGTTTCACCCGCCAGCTCACGCAGGCGCCCTATTGTGTCCCGCGCCTCCTCGACCACGGTCAGGAGCGCGGGCACAAGCGCGAGAAGACGCCCGATGCGCTCCTCATCGCTCGACCCGTCGCCGTCGTAGATAATCCCCATCGCGTTGTCTCTGAGCACCGCCGCCCTGTCGAAGAGATCGTCGGATTCCTCTGCACGTTCGAGCGCGGAGGACGCCAGCAGCTCGATTTCGCGGCCAAGTCTGCCGAGGGTGCTCTGCTCTTCCTCTTCCGCGGTCATCCTTCGATTATGGGCATTGCCTCCTAGGTTTTTCCCGTGACACGTCGCCGGGGTTAATCTATGAGCATGCGTCAAAGCCCGACAGACCGGGCGACGGGGCAACGGATCACGCTTCGTCGCGTGGCCGAGCCCTGGACGCTCATTCTCGTCATCACCGGGCTCTTTCAGGTTTTTCGCGGCGCACCGATTGACGGGGCATTCTTTCTCGTGATCGCTGCACTCCTCGTGGCAGATGCCTTCGGATTCGTTCGCGCACCGGATACACGGCTGCCGAGACGCGGAGCCCTGTATGGCATCGGGACGGTGCTGGGCGTTCTCATGGTCATCGCACCTCGGCACGGGTGGGTCGAGGGACTCATCGTTTCTGCGATCGGGATCAGCGTGCTCGTGTTCGCGTGGCCGAACCCTGGCAGCACTGCGGCGTCGGCTGATCCGCTGCGCCGTGCCGCGATCGTGTGGTCGGTCATCGGTGTGGCTCTGGCGCTGTGGGAGGTGTCGTCGTTCCTGCTCGGGTTGCCTTCACCGCAAGCAGAATTCGCCCACCCGAGCATCTCTCTGCTGCTGGATCCGGTGCTCGATTCGGTTCTTGGCCGAGCAGTTTTTACCGCGCTGTGGCTCCTCGCCGGCATTGGCCTCCTGCGGAGGGAGCAGCACCGATGATGAGGTTCGTGACGGTCGCCGTCTACTTGCTGTGCCTGGCTGTCGCGGTCGTGGTGGAGATTGCGGCACGGCACGACCCCGATCGCATCGCCCCGTTCGGAGACCTTCTCGACCGAGTGATGGCAACCCGCTCCGTGCGTATCGGCATGCTCCTGTTCTGGTGGTGGGCCGGCTGGCACTTTCTTGTCGGTCAAACGGTGTGAGGGAATACACGCGGAGTTCCGAACGCTGAACCTTATGTGAAGCGCATCGGGTTCCTCTCCTTCGGTCACTATCAGGCAATCCCCGGCTCCAAATCCCGATCCGCGAAGGATGCCCTGCTCCAGACGATCGAGCTCGCGGTCGCCGCCGAGGAGCTCGGCATCGACGGCGCGTACGTGCGCGTGCACCACTTCGCACCGCAGCTCGCCTCGCCCTTCCCGCTCCTCGCCGCGATCGGGGCGCGAACGAAGCGCATCGAGATCGGGACTGCGGTCATCGACATGCGCTACGAGAACCCCCTCTACATGGCCGAGGATGCCGCCGCCGCGGACCTCATCAGCGGCGGCCGCCTACAGCTCGGCATCAGCCGCGGGTCGCCGGAGCCGGCCCTGCGCGGCTACGAGTCCTTCGGCCACGTGCCCGAGGACGGGTCGACGGATGCCGACCTAGCCCGCGCGCACGCTGAGCTGTTCCGTGCCGCGATCGACGGCGCCGGCGTCGCGCGCGCCGACCCGAGAATGACCGGCGTCGACGGCGCCCTCGCGATCGAGCCGCAGTCGCCCGGGCTCCCCGACCGCATCTGGTGGGGATCCGGCACGCGTGCGAGTGCGGTGTGGACCGCCGAGCAGGGCATGAATCTCATGAGCTCGACGCTCCTCACCGAGGACACCGGCGTGCCGTTCCACGAGCTGCAGGCCGAGCAGCTCGCGGGGTATCGGGACGCGTGGAAGGCGGCCGGCCACGAACGCAAGCCGCGCGTCTCGGTGAGCCGCAGCATCCTGCCCATCACGACCGACCTCGACCGCGAGTACTTCGGCGGGATGGGCTCGCGCGAGCGCAGCGATCAGGTCGGCCATCTCGACGGCGGCCTCGCCCGCTTCGGCAAGAGCTACGTGGGAGAGCCGGAGGCGATCGCCCTGGAGCTCGAGAAGGACACCGCCGTGCAGGATGCCGACACCGTGCTCGTCACGGTGCCCAACCAGCTCGGGGTCGCCTACAACGCGCACCTGCTGGAGAGTGTTGCGACGATCGGTGCCGAGCTCGGCTGGCGGTCCTAGCCGCTCGCGGGGCGATCGCGGTTTCTGCGCCGCACGAGCTTGGGTGCGCGCCCGCTCAGAAAGGACTTGTGGGGGTTTACCAGGAAGCCCTGCCTCAGGGCCTCGCGACCGATGAGCATCCGAAAATCCATCTGATCGCGCTGACTCAGAGTTGTCTCGGCGACGACACGCCGCCCCGCGATCTCGACGTCAATGAGCACAACAATGCGTTCTTCTTCATGCCCCGACGAACTGCGCACCACCCGTCTGTCGTGGATGGGGCACTCCACCTCCACAATGTCCTCCATCGACCTCTGCCACGGGCGCACCTTGAATCGCACGCGCTCGCCATCGGCGACTTCTTCGATGTCGAAAGCATGGAGAGCAGAGCTTCGCGCGCCGGTGTCGAGCTTGGCCTTGATCCAGGGGACGCCGATGCCGGGCAGGCTCACCCATTCGCGCCACCCCACGATGGTGCTTGAATGGTGATCATCTTTCACAACACCATCTTGGCAGGGGCACACAGTGAAATTGGCTATTCTCTCGCGAGCGCCGCACGCGTATTCCACCCAGCGCTTGCGTACCGCCGCCGATCAGCGCGGCCACACCGTGAAAGTCCTCAATACGCTCCGGTTCGCGATCGACCTCTCCGGCGAGGAGCCCGATTTGCAATATCGCGGCAAACTTCTCTCCGACTACGACGCGATCCTGCCGCGCATCGGCAACTCCATCACCTACTTCGGAACCGCCGTCGTGCGACAATTCGAGCAAATGGACGTCTACACGCCCAACACGGCGAACGGCATCACGAACTCGCGAGACAAGTTGCGGGCGACCCAGATCTTGAGCCGACACAACATCGGGATGCCGGCGACAACGTTCGTTCACAACCGAGCGGATGTCCGCCGGGCGATCGAGCGTGTCGGCGGTGCGCCCGTCGTGATCAAACTTCTCGAGGGCACCCAGGGCATCGGCGTGATTCTTGCGCCGGAGATCAAAGTCGCCGAGGCGATCATCGAGACCCTGCATTCGACGAAGCAGAACGTGCTCATCCAGAGTTTCATTTCGGAGAGCCGGGGTAAGGACATCCGTGCTCTCGTCGTCGGCGATCGCGTCGTCGCGGCGATGCGGCGCGTGGCGGTGGGCGACGAGTTCCGCTCGAACGTACACCGCGGCGGTTCGGTCGAACCCGTCGAACTCGCGCCCTCATTCGAGCAGGCGGCGGTGCGTTCCGCCCAGATCATGGGGCTGCGCGTCGCGGGTGTGGACATGCTCGAGGGCAAGGACGGACCGCTCGTCATGGAGGTCAACTCCTCCCCCGGACTCGAAGGCATCGAACGCGCGACGGGACTGGATGTCGCCGGCGCGATCATCGACTACATCGGCAACCAGGTGGCGTTCCCCGAAGTGGATGTGCGGCAGCGCCTGAGCGTCTCCACCGGTTACGGCGTTGCGGAAATCGTCGTGCACGCCGGCGCGGATCTCGTGGGCAAAACCATGCGTGAGACCGGACTGTGGGAGCGCGACATCACGACGCTCACGGTTCACCGGGGCGCGAGCGTCATCCCGAACCCCAAGAAGGATGTCGTGCTCGAGGCCGGCGACCGGCTGCTGTGTTTCGGCAAACTCGAAGAAATGCGATCGATGATCCCCGAGCGACGACGACGCCGGGCGCGCGTGCGCAAGCTGCCGAAGGAAGCGATCCCCGCCGAAGGGTGATGCGACCCTCGGGGAGCGGCGACGACAGAATTGCGGCTACGGCTTCCACGCCATGAGAACCACGACCGCCAGCAACAGCACGCTGACGATGCCGGAGCCGCCAGCAATCATCCCGTAGCCGCCGGTCTTTGCGGCGGCATCCGAGCCTTCCAGCTTCGTTGCAGCGCGGCGCATTGCCGGTACGACGAGCACAAGAGCGATGACGAACGCGACCAGGTACAGCACGATGGAGAGCCAAATCCAGGTGCGGGCGAAGGGGATCTTGTACATCCCCATGAGGCCGAAACCGATGAGGAATGGCAACAGCGACAGCAGCGTGAACACCATGGTCGACTTGGCCAGAGAGCGCACCTGCCCGGCCTGACCTGCGCGCAAGGAGCGCAAAGCGGTCATAGGAAGAATCGCCATCGGTCCGACAATGAACACCGCGGTGGCTACGTGAAGGATTGCAAAAATGGTTGACATACCTTCAGGCTAGCCTCAACTGGGCGCGCACGGATCGACCCGCCTCGATTACCCGGCCACATTTATTTGCGGGACGTGAGAAAGCCGTTGACTTGCGTCAGTGCTTTCTCAACACTGACTGGTGGGTAGCACTTCGAGAGTGCGAAGTGCGTGTCAAGGCTTCTCGGTGAAGACCCAGCGCGCATCTCGCCAATTTTCTGGCGCCAGGATGCCAACCCGAGCAGCCACACGCGCGTCACGATATTTTCACGGGAAGGTGAAGGGTTGCCATGCCTGGTTCGACCACGACTTCAGACAGCAAAACCGGTTGTGACGAGCTCGCACGCCCTTTGCTGGGCGTGCGAGTGATCGAGTTCGGACACGTCGCCGCAGGCCCCTACGCGACTTCTCTTTTGGCGGACTTGGGTGCTGATGTCGTGAAAGTGGAGTCGCCAGAGGGTGACCAGATGCGTTCATGGCCACCCATCGCCACCGACGGGAGCGAGTCCTTCAGCCACAATTTTGCTTCGCTCAATCGCAACAAGCGAAGCGTTGTGGCGGATCTCAAGAGTGCGGAGGGAAACGCTCTCGTCCAGCAGCTGGTCCAGCGCGCGGACGTCATCATGGAGAATTATCGCCCCGGCGCGCTCGACCGGCTCGGTTTCGGCTTCGATGACGTGTCGCGCGATCATCGGGGGCTCGTCTACTGCTCGATCTCAGGCTTCGGTCGTACGAGCCCCTACGCGAGCGACGGCGCATACGATGTCATCATTCAGGCCATGGGCGGGCTCATGAGCATCACGGGGGAACCCGACGGAAAGCCGGTCAAGGCGGGGGTGCCCGTGGCCGATTTTCTCACGGGACTCTACGCGGCGTTCACGGTTGCTTCGCTCCTGCCCCGCATCCGCGATTCCGGGCGCTCCGTTCACGTGGACTGCCCCATGCTTGATTGCCTGCTGGGTGCGTCGGCGCTGCAGACCAGCGAATACTGGGGCAGCGGGCGCGAACCGCGCGCGCTGGGTTCTGCTCACCCGCGAAATTCGCCCTATCAGGCATATAGCGCGCGGGACCGAGAGTTCGTCGTCGCGGCGGGAAGCCACAAGCTCTGGAAAGAGGTGTGCGAGGCGACCGGTCTCGAATCACTGGTGACGGATGTGCGTTTTCGCGACCAGGAGTCTCGAGCAGCGAATCAACTCGAGCTCACGGCCATTCTGCACGAGCGCTTTGTGACCAGGACAGCCGCCGAGTGGATCAGCGAACTTCGCGAACGAGGGGTTCCTGCGAGCCTCGTGAACACCTACGGCGAAATTCTCGCCGACACGCATATGGAAGCCACCGGCCTCGTGAAGGAATTCACTGTGCCAGTTGCGGGCGCCACTCCACTCATTGTGTTCCCCGCACGAATTGGTGACGAAAGCGGTGACGTGGAGTACAGCAGCCCGCCCCGGCTCGGCGAGCACACCGATGAGGTGATCGCGGAATGGAGCAGGCCGTGAGCGACCACCGACATCTTCTCGTCGAGAACGTGTCCAGTGATCGAGTTGACCTCATTCTCCATCGCCCAGACACTCGAAACGCACTTTCAGAAGATCTCGTGGATTCTTTGCGGCGTGAGATCGACACTGCCGCACAGCGGGAGCGACGGCTGGTTGTGCTCCGCGCTGCACCTCCCGCTTTCAGCAGCGGTTTCGACCTTTCGTCTTTAGAAAAGGAGACGGACGCTACCCTGCTGTGGCGTTTCACGCGGATCGGACTTCTGCTCGAAGAGCTCATGACGGCGCCGTTCACGAGCGTGGCGGTGCTCGACGGTCCCGCGGTCGGCGCCGGGGCCGACCTCGCGCTGGCGTGCGACATCCGAATCGGGACTCCGCGCGCATCGTTCCGATTCCCAGGGGCGAGCTTCGGCGTCGTACTGGGGGTGCACCGCCTGGCGCACGTGCTCGGTCAGGCCGCTGCGCTGGACCTTCTCGCGACCGGTCGAAAGCTCGAATACGATGCCGCTGTCCGCGGCGGGGTGCTGCGCGCGGTTGCGAACGCCGATGACATCGACTCGGAGCTCGACGCCCTCTGCACCGGAGCGCAGCGGCTAACCGCGGGAACCATGCCGAAACTGGTCGCCGCCGCCCGCACCACGCACCCCGACGCACAGCTCGCCCACCTGGTCCGCTCGGTCTCCGGTCACTCGGGAATCGCGGATCGACTTCGGGACTACGTCGCTTCCACTCAACGATCACGAACAACAAGTCGATTAGGAGACTCATGAAACTGCAATTGCTCGTCCAGCAGGTGGACGAACTGGTCACGACGATTCCCGATGAGCACGATCTCACGGCGAAGGTCGCCGAAGTGCTCCGCGCGGGGCTCGCGGCGGGACTCGAGATTCCCGCGCCGGCGATGAAGCCGGACCCCGAACGGTACGTCATGTATCCGCTGCACGTCGCCCCCGACAACAGCTTCAGCATCGCCTCTGCGGTGTGGGACGTCGGACAGGGCACCCCCGTGCACGGACACGAGACCTGGGGTGTCGTGGGAATCCACAGCGGCCAGGAACACGAACTGAGTTTCGACAAGCCGAACACGCCGGACGTGCCGCTGACGATTCGCTCCGAGCACGTGTGGGGTCCAGGCGACGTCACGGTGTGCTGCACGACCGACGACGACGTGCATCAGGTGCGGTGCGAAGGGGACGTGCCCGTGGTCGGCATCCACATCTACGGAGACAACATCGGAACTCTCCAGCGCCGATCGTATGACCCCGCAAGCGGAGCCGTGCGCTGGTTCACGTCGACGTGGGGCCAGCTTTGAACCACCCACTTCCTGAACCTCCCACCGCATTCCGAAAGACGAAAACCCGCCCGAGAAGAAGCGTTGCCGAAGACATGAACTTCATCGGCCTTGGCGGCCGCGGTGGAGGTCTCGCGGAGAAGATCGTGGTTCAACGACGTTGGGTTCACCCCGTCGGCGACATTCCGCTGGATGAAGCGGCGCTCATCGAACCGCTGTCGGTCGCGCACCATGCTTACGTGCGTAGTGGCGCACGCGCCGGCGACGTTGCGATCGTCGGTGGTGCCGGTCCTATTGGTCTGCAGACTGCCGCCGTGCTGAAGGCGTACGGCCTGACGGTCTTTGTCTCTGAGTTGAGCGCAGCCCGAAAGAAAGCGGCCATGGAAACCGGAGTTGCTGACGAAGTATTTGATCCGCGCAAGGTTGACGTCGCCGACAAGGTTCGCTAGCTGACCGGAGGTGCAGGAGCGGATGTCGCCTTCGAGTGCAGTTCCGTTCCCGTGGTTCTCGACATGCTGATTGATGCCGTGAGGCCGGGCGCTGTCATCGTCAACGTCTCCATTTGGAGCTTCTCGCCCGAAGTGGATATGCCGTCACTGGTGTTGAAGGAGATTGATCTGCGCGGCACGATTGGCTACGCCAACGACCACCCCTCGGCGATCAGGTTGGTGCAGGATGGCAAGGTCAGGCTTGCGCCTTTCATCACGGCCAGAATTCCGCTCGACGAACTCGTCACCGGCGGTTTCGACCAGTTGATCAGCAACAATGAAGAGCACGTGAAGATTCTGGTGAACCCGAACGAGTAGTTGGCTGCTCGGAAGCGTGTGAATGCTTCTCCAGGCGGCAGTGCGCGTTGAGACTGCCGCCTGAAGGTGAACTATTTTTGCAGAACGACTTGCAGGTCGATATCGATTTTTACGTTGTCGCCCAGTGTCATCCCGCCGGCTTCCAGCGCAGCGTTCCAACTCACCCCGAAGTCGTGGCGGTTGATGGTTGTCGTCGCGGTGGCCCCAGCCTTGGTGTTGCCGTATCCGTCGACAATCAGACCGCCGAATTCGCCCTTGAGCGTAACTGGCTTCGTGACGCCACGCATTGTGAGGGTTCCCTCGATGGTGAAGTCTTCGTCGTGAACGGCAATCGACGTTGAGGTGAACGTCATAGTCGGGTGCTCGTCGACGAGAAAAAAGTCGCTGGTGCGAAGGTGGTTATCGCGATCGCGCTGGTTCGTATTCACCGACGCGACATCGATGACGGCTTCGATCGTGGTCTTCTTCGGGTCTTCCGGAGTGACGATCGTCACGTCAACCTTCTCGAAGACGCCGCGTACTTTCGCGATCATCAGATGCCGTACTGAGAAAGAGACCTCCGAGTGTGCGGGGTCGATCTTCCAGGTGCCTTGGACGTATTGGGATTGAAGTTCAGTATTGATGGTCATATATGGATGCAAGTCGAAAACGGCACCTTTTATTCCGTAACAGACTTGTGGTGGAGCTAAGGAGATTCGAACTCCTGACCTCTTCGATGCGAACGAAGCGCGCTACCAACTGCGCCATAGCCCCAAAATGTTGCGTAGCTACGTTATCACGCGATGCGCTTGGTGCGTCTCCCTTCGAGACGCCGGCGATGCCGGCTCCTCAGGGAGCGGGTGAGAGGCAGCCGGCGATGCCGGCTCCTCAGGGAGCGGGTGAGAGGCAGTCGGCGATGCCGGCTCCTCGGGGCGCGGGTGAGGTCAGCCGACGGCGCGGCGACGGCGAAGAATCTCGTCGAGATCCGCGGATTCGATGGGAGACGGATCGATGATGCCCATGTTCGCGAACCGTTCGGTTGCGAACTGCCCGGCCGCGGCAGGGCGTTCCGAGGCCGATCCACGATCAATGCGAGCAACCGATGGCGACGACTGCGCGGCACGGAGTGCACGCTCGGCTTCGGCGGATGCTGCACGGAGCGCGGCTGCGTGGCTTGTCCCCGCAGTTTCGAGGCGATCATGTTGCACGGACTGGCCGGTTGCCGTCCGCCCGCGAGAAAGATACAGCGGTTTCGGCAGGGGAACCGGCGTCCAGCCGGGACGACGAACCGGTTCGTGGTCGGCCTCGTCGTGGAGCGCACTCTGGGTGACCGATGCCGATGCCGCCCGGCGCAATTCTGCGCGCGCACGCGTCACGGTCGCCGCCTGCGCCAGCAACGCAACCGAACCGACGCCGACAGCGACAGACACGGCCAGCAGAAGCCAATTGCCCTGTCCCACTGCGGCGACACCGAATCCGGCGCCGACGATCGCGGCAAGTAGCACAAACGATGCCAGGGCACGAGATCGGCGCAACCGTCGCCGGGTTCTGGCTCCGGCATCCACCCAACGTTGAGCGCGGATGTCCAGTGCCGACTCCGCGCGCGCCGTCAACCTGCGCTGCTGCTGACGCAGCGCCCGCTGCTGCGCCGCGACCGTGCGAGCGGTAGCCTCCACGCGAACGACGGAGGGCAATTCGGCGCTTTCGGCGAGGATGCGCATGGTCTGCTGAAGGCGCACCGCGTTTCGCTCGGTTGCGAGATACTCGCGCCGCTTGAACCACGTGGGTACCAGGTAGAGGAACCACATGAGGGCCGCGAGCGCAATGATGACGCTCGAACCGATTCCATCTCCGACCATGCAATCAACGCTAAAGGCGGTCGCGCGGAACCGCGCTCTGGCGCGCCGTCGCGCAGTGGACCGTGTTCACCGGAGAGAATCGCACGAGGCTCGCCCGCATCCGCCTGCGAACCGCTCGCTCACACCGCAGGATGCCGCGCCGCCGTGCGATCGTGATCGGGAACCACGCCTGCGCCCTGCGGAACTTTGCCGTCCTGCCAGCGGCGCAGCACACCGACAGGCAATTCCTCGACCACGAGCGCGAAACAGAAGTGGTCGCGCCAGTCGCCATCGATGTGAATGAACCTCCTGCGCAGGCCCTCGTATCGGAAACCGAGTTTTTCCACGACGCGAAGCGAGGGAACGTTTTCGGGCCGGATGCAGATCTCCATGCGATGCAGCCCCAACTGGTAGAAGCAATAGTCGGTGGCGAGCGCCACGGCGGTGGGAGTGAGCGACCGACCCGCAAATCTCTCCGCAACCCAGTAGCCGATGGTGGCGGAGGAAACGCTGCCCCAGGAAATCGACGACACGTTCAGCTGGCCGGCAAGTTCACCATCGTGTTCGATGACGAACGGCAGCCCGAGACCGTGACGCGCATTGGCCAACAACCCTCGAATGCTCGAGCGGACATCGAAGTTGCGCATCCCGTGCGGGCTCGTGGCCTCCCATTTGCGCAACCAGTTGCGATTGTCGAGCAGTTCTCGCTCGAGACGCCGCGCATCTTTCACGCGAACACCGCGAATCGTCACGTGGCCGTCGCGCAAAGTCGGAATGTTCGCCACTCGCTAGTCCATTTCACCGGAGAACTTCTTGAGCCACGGCCGAAGTTCCGGACCGAGATCCGCGCGTTCGACCGCCAACTGAACAATCGCCTTGATGTAGTCCAGCCGGTCGCCGGTGTCATAGCGCCGTCCGCGAAACACGACGCCGTAGACGCCGCCTGCGATGCTCGCATCCGTCGCAACGGTTTCGAGCGCGTCGGTGAGCTGGATTTCCCCGCCCTTGCCCGGCTTCGTCTTCTCCAGAACCCCAAAAATTTCGGGACCCAGCACGTACCGCCCGATGATGGCAAAATTCGAAAGCTGAGTGCCCTCCGGCGGTTTCTCAACAAGCCCTGTAACCCGCACGACGTCGTCATCATCCGTCGGCTCGGTTGTCGCGATCCCGTAGAGATGCGCAAGGGACGGATCCACCTCAAGAAGGGCAATGACTGTCGCGTTGCGTTCGGCCTGAACGTCGATCATGCGCGTCAACAGGGGGTCGCGCTCGTCGATCAGATCGTCGCCGAGAAGCACGGCGAACGGCTGATCCCCCACGTGCATCTTTGCGCGCAGAACCGCATGCCCGAGACCCAGCGGATCCCCCTGGCGCAGGTAGTGCACTTCGGCAAGATCGGTCGAGTAATTGACTTTCTCGAGCCGAGCGGTGTCGCCCTTGTTTTGCAAAACCGCCTCAAGCTCGCCTACGCGGTCGAAATGGTTCTCCAGCGCGCTCTTGTTACGTCCAGTGATCATGAGCACGTCGTGGAGGCCGGCCGCGACTGCTTCTTCCACCACGTATTGGATCGCCGGTTTGTCGACGACGGGCAGCATCTCTTTCGGCATCGCCTTCGTCGCCGGCAAAAACCTCGTACCGAGACCCGCCGCAGGGATGACCGCCTTCGTGATGTGAAACGCCATGGACAAAGGTTACCTGCCCTCTCACCGTAAACTGGCTGCATGAACGGTGACGAAAGCCACCAGAAGCGTGCGCTCCGAGCGGAGCTTCGCGGACGACGGCGAGCCATGACATCCGCAGAACTCGACAACGCGACAACAGCGCTCACCCAAAACCTCATCGACTTCACGACGAGTCTCGGAGCCCGCTCGATCGCCGCGTACCTCCCGACCCAGGATGAACCGAACACGAGGCCGTTTCTCTCGTGGGCCCAGGAGAACGACATCACCGTGCTCCTGCCCGTGAGCCGCGACGACGGACTGCTGGACTGGGCGGTGTCCGGGGATGCCGAGAAGGAAGGGCTCTACGGCATGCCCGAGCCGGACGGAGAGCTTCTCGGTCCCATTGCCATCAACGATGTAGACCTCATCTTCGTTCCCGCGGCCGCGGTCGACCGAACCGGGATGAGGATGGGCTGGGGGCGTGGTTACTTTGATCGCACGCTCGGCTCGATGGAGCGGTGTCCGCCGGTCTACGCCGTGATCTTCGATAATGAGCTCATCGAAACCGTGCCGACGGAATTGCATGACAAACCCGTCAACGGTGTGGTTTCCCCGCAGGGGATCACCACATTCTCTGGAAATCTCGACTAAGGAAATACGTGCCAACCTATTCGTATCGCTGCACCGAATGCGGTAACGCATTCGACGTGCAGCAGTCATTCACCGATGCATCGCTGACCGTGTGCCCGAGTTGCAGCGGCATGCTCCGAAAGGTGTTCAGTCCTGTCGGCGTCTCCTTCACGGGATCGGGTTTCTACCGCAACGACTCCCGGGCGACACCCGCCGCAGACAAAGGAAATTCAGGCGAATCGGGAAAATCGGGGGACAAGACCACCGGAGCAGCCGCCGCGAAGCCGTCGGAGAAATCCGGCGCGAAGGAATCAAAATCCACGCCAACCGCAGGATCGGGGTCGTCCGCAGAGGCGAAGTCGACCACACCCTCGGGCGGCCGCGCAACGATACAAGATACGAAGTAGACAGCAGCCGCTGTGCTGCCATGGGTCAGAACCCGCAAAGGAGACACTGTGATTCACGGATTTAAGAACTTCATCATGCGCGGCAACGTGATCGATCTCGCGGTTGCCGTGGTCATTGGTGCGGCGTTCACCGCGATCGTCAACGCGCTCGTGACAGGAATCTTCAACCCGGCGCTCGGCGCCCTGTTCAATGCCGAAAACCTCGACAAGGCGTGGGTCGTGTCAATTCCCACGCTGTCGGGCGGTACGGCGAAAATCATGTTCGGAGCCGTCGCGGCAGCCGTGATTCAATTCGTGCTCGTTGCGGCCGCAGTCTATTTCGCACTCGTCATGCCGGTGAACCGTCTCAAGGCGCGCGCAGAAGCAAAACGCAAAGCGGGCGCCAGCGACGAAGAAGTGAAACCGGACGAACTGCAATTGCTCACGGAAATTCGCGATCTGCTCGCCGCATCGCGTGGCGCGACCCCGGAACGCTGACCGCACACGGCGGCTCGTTCGACCCGACGGTTCGGTCGGACGATACTCAGTCTTTGGCTTTTGCCAGTGCGGAAGGCCACCAAATGGCCTTGCCAATGTCATATGAAAGCGCGGGAACCAGAAGCGATCGCACGATGATCGTGTCGACGAGCACGCCGAACGCCACAATGAACGCGATTTGCACGAGGAACAGAATCGGGATGACCGACAGCGCGGCGAAGGTGGCAGCGAGTACGACGCCGGCTGACGTGATGACGCTTCCCGTCATTCCGAGGCCGCGAAGAATCCCCGGCCGCGTGCCGAGGACAAGCGACTCCTCGCGCACGCGAGTCATGAGGAAAATGTTGTAGTCGACGCCCAGCGCCACGAGGAAAACGAATCCGAACAACGGCACCGCCGCATCTGCGCCAGGAAAGTGGAGGATGTGGTTGAACACGAGTGCGGAAACTCCCAGCGCCGTGCCGTACGAAATCACCACGCTGATGATGAGCAGCACCGGTGCGAGAATCGAGCGCAGCAGGAGCATCAGAATCACCAGAATCACCAGCAGAACGATGGGAATGATTTTGGCGAGGTCGCTCAGCGAGGTATCGGTCGTATCCAGAGCGATCGCCGTGACACCACCGACGAGAACCGTGTCGTCGATTTTGGGCAGGTTTGAGCGGAGTTCCCGCACGACGTCTTCGGCCTCGTCGGAGTCGGCCTCATAGTCGAGCACCGCGTTGATGAGAACTTTTCCGTCCCGAACGACCGGGTCTGGCGCTGGAGCAGACGGGTCGAGAACGGGTCGTCCGTTGCCCGTGAACACGGTTGCGGAGCTGAGCCCCTTCGTGTTCTCGACCGCATCCACAATCCTGTCGGCAAACGCCTCGTCGGCCACGATCACGACCGGGCTGCCGGATCCCGCGTCGAAGTGTTTCGCCAGCACCGACTGGCCATCGACCGAGTCCGACTGAGTCAGCACAAGATCCGTTTGCGGGACGCCGTTTGCCTGAAGTTGCAGGATGCCGGAACCGCCGGCCAGCAGCACGACGAGTGCTGCAATCCAGGTGACTCTCGGCCGGCGAGCGACGAGCGTACCGACACGTCGCCAGATTCCCTTGACTCCCTCGAGCCCGCTCACCGAGCTGGACGCATCCCCCGTGCTGAGAGAGCTGCTGCGAACCTTCGGCACAATGGGCCAAAATGCCGCCCGACCGAACAGAATCAGAAACGTCGGCAGCAGCGTCAACGCGGCCAGCAGCGAAAACACGATTCCGATGGCGGCGATCGGCCCGAGGCTCTTGTTCGAATTGAGATCGGAAAACAGCAGACACAGCAGCGCGATGATCACGGTCGCCCCTGACGCGACAATGGGCTCCCACGCAGCTTTCCACGCCGTGAGCATGGCCGACCACTTCGACTGGGTTTGCTCGAGCGCTTCTTTGAAGCGCGCCACGAGCAGCAGCGAATAGTCCGTTGCCGCACCAATCACGAGGATAGAGAGGATGCCCTGACTCTGTCCGCTGAGGGATATCCATCCCCAGCTCGCGAACGCATACACGAGCAGGATGGCAGCACACAGTGCAAATACCGCGGTCAGAAGTACGAGCAAGGGCACAATCACGGCACGGTAGACCAGCAGAAGGATCAGCAGGACGGCTCCGCCGGCAACGAGCAGAAGGATTCCGTCGATGCCCCCAAACGCATTCACGAGGTCGGCCGTGAGTCCCGCCGGCCCGGTGACGTACCCGGTCGTCCCCTCGGGCGTGCCAGCCTCGACGACTGCCCGGAGGTCCGCTACCACCGCCTTGATGCCGTCTGTTCCTGCAATTGGAACGATGAATTCGACGGCGAGACCGTCTTCCGACGGGATCGGACCTGCGACGGAAGAACTCTGGTCTGCTTCCGGCGCCTGCACGCCGTCAACGTCCCCGAGCTTTGCGCCGAGCTTTGCAAAATCGGCGAGCATCGACGGAGAAACTTTTGACGTTGATTCGAAGATCACGACGGCCGGAATGGCGTCGGAGTCGGTAAATTTCTTCTGCCAGTCGAGAGCCTCAGTCGATTCGGCCGTCGCGGGCAAAAAGGATGCCTGGTCGTTGCTCGACACGGAGGAAAGCTTGCCGAACGTCGGCCCGCCGACGGCGGCGGCGGCAAACCACGCGATGAGCAGGAACGCGGGAAGCGCGACGCGCACCCACCGCCAACTGCGGGGGGAGGCCGCATTATTTTTAGCGGTCACTGAGTGTCTCCCGTCGCGGAAAGTTCATCGAGAAAGCGAATGACGACGTCGCGTTCCTGCGGTGAGAGCCGAGCCGCCACCTCGAATCGTCTGGCGTGGAGTCTGCCCACGGTTTCCTGCACTTCCGTGTGTGCGTGAGGGTTCACGGTAATCACCACCGCTCGGCGGTCGGTCGGATGCGGCGCACGCGTGATGTGGCCCGCCTCGGCGAGCCGGTCAAGCAGTTTGGTCGTGGACGCGGTCGAAATTGCAAGATGTTCCGCAATCATTCCCGCGGTAACGGTCTTTCCTTGATTGGTCGAAACGATGATGAACCTCATCGCTTTCATATCGTTGTCGCCGAGCTTCATGTCGTGGCGCGATTGCTCGCTCATTCGAGACTCCGCTTCGCGCCAGCGTCGCACAGCCGAGAGCACGTGCATGATCGCGTCGAGCTCTGCCGCATCCATCCCCTCCCGGTTGATGAGTACCTGATCCGGGTCGATCGAGCGAGGATCGATCATCGGATCGATTTTCCGGCTTGGGCTGTCGGGCTCGCTGTGCATCTCATCATCATATTGCATTGGCAAGATGCATGCTACACTACTAGCTTTCCTAGCTAGCTATATTTTCGAAAGGCTCACCATTGTTCACCCCCGACCACCTCTCGTTCTCGGGAACACTGCTACGAAACGACGGCCGCGTACTGTTGACCCGTCGCGCGTCCGCGCGCACGACCGTGTGCACCTGGGAATACCCCGTCTCGGGGAGTCCGCGACCCGCCGAAAGCCTGCTCGCAGCCGTGGGCCGTTGCGCGGAACGCGACCTCGGCATCATCGTTTCTGCGGACGTGATCTCGCCCGTCATGCCAACGCTGGGCAATCGCGCAGACGCGAATACCGCACCGATCCAATTGCATCCGTTTTATGTGATCAGCAGCGAAGACGCCCCCCGGGTTTCTCCCGAACTGGAAACGAGATGGATACAGCCGCGTGAACTCGGACACGCGGCCCGTTCGAAGCCCCAGTCATTCGACCCTCTCGTGCGACTGCATGCGCAACTTCTACCCTTTCTTGGCGGGCGAGCGGGAGCTCCGCCGGAGGACATCAGTCTCCTGGAAAGGGCGACCGGGTGAGCGCGTCCCCATCGGTTCTCACGGACCAGAGCATTGCACGAGAAGTGGATGACCGGCTCTCGACATTCTTTGATGGACAACGCCGCCGCGCCGAGCGATACGGCATCCAGTTTCCCCACTTATGGGATGCCGCAAAGCGCGCCAGCCACGGGGGCAAACGTTTTCGCCCCATGCTCGTGATTCGCACCCACAACGAACTGGGTGGGCGCAACCCCTCGGCAGCCGTCGATGTCGCGGCGGCGTTCGAAATTCTGCACACCGCCTTTCTCCTGCATGACGACCTGATCGATCATGATCTGATGCGGCGCGGAAGACTCAACCTTGCGGGCGCAGAGGCGCGCCGGGCAGCGGCTTCCGGAGTACCGGAAGATCTCGCGCCGCAGTGGGGCGAGGCTGCAGCCATTCTCACGGGCGACTTGCTGATCCACTTCGCGCAGTCAATGGTCGCGCGCGTGGAAACACCCGAACCTCAGCGCAGCGCGCTCCTGGACCTTCTGGATGACAGCATGTTCATCACCGCGGCAGGCGAACTTGCGGACGTCGCATTCAGCACGGGACTGCACGAGGCGGGTCTTCCACAGGTCCTCGCCATGAGCTCTCACAAGACCTCGCACTACTCCTTCAGCGGACCATTGAAAGCGGGCGCGATCCTTGCGGGCGCGTCGTGCGAGCTGCTTGCCACCCTCGAAGAGTACGGGGACCTCGTCGGCACCGCTTTCCAGATGCGCGACGACCTTCTCGGGGTGTTCGGCGATGAAACCCTCACCGGCAAGAGCAATCTCAACGACCTGCGCGAGAACAAGATAACGCCGCTCATCGCATACGCGCGCACGACCGCCTCCTGGGGTTCGGTGGAACAACTGCTGGGCAACCCGGACATGACGCAGGAAGAGGGCGAACTGGTGCGCGGAATCCTTGAACTGTGCGGGGCAAGAGCCTACGTCGAGGATCTCATCGCGGCGTACGCCGGAGATGCGTGCGGGGTCATCGCCGCATCCGAATTGCCGCACGGACTGCGAGAAAGCCTTCTGAACGTCGCCCACCTGAGTGTGGAGCGAACGTCATGATCGCCAAAGAAGCCGTGACCACTGCTCGTCGTGACGCGATCGATCGATACTCGCGGTGCGCGCACCGCAGTTCCTCGCGCATCATTCGCGACTATTCAACGAGCTTTGGGCGTTCGAGCAGACTGCTCTCCACCTCCATGAGGCCGGGCATCGAAGACATTTATGCGCTCGTGAGAATCGCGGATGAAATCGTGGACGGCGCAGCCGAGCAGGCGGGCGCACCTGTTGCTGCGCAACGGACGATGCTTGACGAGCTCGAGCGCGACGTTATCCGCGCCGTTGCCGACGGATACAGCACGAACCTCGTCGTGCACGCCTTTGCGAACACCGCTCGAGAGACCGGCATAGGCCGCGATCTCATCGAGCCGTTCTTCGCGTCGATGCGACGGGACCTTTCCCCCATCGACTTCACGCAGGACGAACTTGAGCGCTACATCTATGGCTCGGCAGAGGTAGTCGGGCTCATGTGCCTTCGAGTGTTCCTTGACACCCCAGCAGTTGCCCCTCCCGAACACCTCGCGCACGGCGCGCGCAAACTCGGATCCGCGTTCCAGAAGATCAACTTCCTTCGCGATCTGGCTACGGACTGGCGCGAACTCGGCCGAAACTACTTTCCCGGCCTCGACCCTGACCACCTGTCCGAGGAGCAAAAAACGCGCCTCGTCGACGATATTGATGCAGACCTCTGTGAAGCAGCAACGGTCATCGGGGAGCTCCCGAGAGGATGCCGGCCCGCCGTCCGAGCGGCCCACGCCCTGTTTGCGGAACTCTGCCGCCGCGTGCGCACGCTGCCAGCGCACGAGATTCTGGAAACGCGTGTGAGCGTGCCGAACGCCGTGAAGCTGAAGATTCTCGTCGGTTCCAGACTGTGGGGCGCGCGCCTCACACGCAGCTATGGCATTCCGTCATGACGAAGAGCATTAAGCACCGCAGCGCCGTCGTCATTGGGGGCGGAATTGCGGGAATCGCCACCGCAACCCTTCTGGCGAGAGAGGGGCTCGCCGTCATCCTGCTCGAATCCTCCCCGCGAGCCGGCGGGCGAGTTGGTTCTCTCTCGAGTTCTGGGTTCACGTTCGATACTGGCCCGTCATGGTATTTGATGCCTGAGGTTTTCGACCACTATTTTCGGCTCCTCGGCACGAGCGCTGCCGAGCAACTCGACATCGTGCGGCTCGATCCCAGCTATCGCGTCTATTTCGAGGATCACGCGGAGCCGTTGGATGTCGTCGCCGATCTTGACGCGAATCTCGCGGCATTCGAGAACATCGAGCCCGGGGCCGGTCGAGTCACGAAGCGTTACCTCGCCTCGGCGGGCGATACCTATCGCGTGGCGCTCTCGCGATTCCTTTACAGCAATTTCACGACGCTGCGCACGATGATGACGAGGGATGTTCTGACGCGCACGGGTCGGCTCGTGCGACTCTTGCTGCAGCCCCTCGACCGCTTCATCGCCCGCAAATTTTCTGACAATCGCCTTCGCCAGGTTTTCGGATACCCGGCTGTCTTTCTCGGATCGTCGCCGTATCTCACTCCGAGCCTCTACCACCTGATGAGCCACCTCGACCTGGAACAGGGTGTGCTGTATCCCATGGGAGGTTTTCGCACCATCATCGACCGGATGATCGCGCTCGCTCGCGACGAGGGCGTGGATATTCGCACCGGCTGCACGGTCGAACAAATCCTCACAACCTCGGGGGGTGACGCGCGCGCGACCGGAGTTCGGTATCGCGATCGCAATGGTAACTCCAATAACCTCGAGTCGAACATCGTTGTGTCGGCGGCGGACCTGCATCACACGGAGACCCAATTGCTGCCCGAGGCGCTGCAGACATATCCGGAATCGTGGTGGAGGAGCCGGGTGCCCGGCCCCGGCGCCGTGCTGGCCATGCTCGGCGTGCGCGGTGCGCTACCGGAGCTCGCGCACCATACGTTGTTCTTCAGCGCGGACTGGCGCAGGAACTTCTCCGACATCTTCGAAACCCCTACAGCGATCCCCGATCCCGCATCGCTGTATGTGTGCCGCCCGAGCGCAACCGATTCTTCCGTCGCACCCGAGGGGCACGAAAACCTGTTCTTGCTCATTCCGGTTCCCGCCGACGTCGGCATTGGAAAAGCGGGAGACCCTCTTGTGGAACGAACCGCTGACGCAGCGATCCGGCTCATTTCCGAGAAGGCGGGAATTCCTGACCTCGCCGACCGGATCGTCGTTCGCGGAACCTACGGTCCGGCAGACTTCGCAGAAAACCTGAATTCGTGGTCAGGTAGCGCTCTCGGACCCGCGCACACACTTCGACAGAGCGCATTCCTTCGCGGAAGCAACCAGTCCAGGAAGGTGAACGGACTCTACTATGCTGGCGGTTCGACGGTGCCGGGGATTGGGTTGCCGATGTGCCTCATCAGCGCGGAGCTCATGATCAAACGCCTCAGGCAGGACACGTCGACCGGTCCGCTGAAGGAGCCGCTGTGACTTTTCTCTACCTGGCCGCCCTGCTCGTTTCGCTCGGCTGCATGGCTGCACTCGACTGCCGCTTTCGGTTATTCATCTGGCGGTCGCCGAGACGAGCTTTGCTCACGCTTGCGCTCGGGCTCGCGTTCTTTGTCGCGTGGGATGCATTCGGCATCGGGTTGCAAATTTTCGCGAGGGGTGAGACATCCTTCATGTCCGGGATCGTGCTCGCACCGGAATTTCCGCTCGAGGAACTCTTTTTTCTCATTTTCCTTTGCTACCTCACCATGGTCGTGCTCACCGGCGCCGACCGCGTGCTCACCGCGCGGAAGTCCTCATGACCTATCTCCTCCTGAGCCTGGCGTTCCTGGCTGCCGCGTGCACGTTGGCCCTCATCGCGCGTGCGCGAGTCGGTGCGGATCGACGTCGGCTACTTCTTCGCCGTTGGTGGCGACCAGCGGCGATCACGGCACTCGCTCTCGTGCTGCTCACCGTCCTGTTCGACAACATCATGATTGCGGCGGGATTCATGGTCTACTCCGACGCACACACGATCGGACTCTTCCTCGGTCTCGCGCCGATCGAGGATTTCAGCTACCCGATTGCCGGCCTCATCCTGCTGCCGGCACTCTGGCTGCTTTTGGGTCCGCGCACATCGAACGACGCGCATGAGTGAGCCCGGCGTGACCCGTCACCTGTTTCTCGCGTCTCGCCCGCTCAGCTGGATCAATACCGCGTTTCCGTTCACTGCCGCGTACTTTCTCACGACCGGGCGAATAGACGCCGCGCTCGTGATCGGCACGATATTTTTTCTCATTCCCTACAACCTCGCCATGTACGGCATCAACGACGTCTTCGATTTCGAATCGGATCTCGCGAATCCCCGCAAGGGAGGAGCGCAGGGGGCGGTGCTCCCTCGAGACCGTCACAGGGTCATTCTCGTTGCTTCTGCAGCGAGCACACTCCCCTTCGTCGTCGCACTGGGGTTTCTCGGAGGACCCTGGAGCTGGTTGGTTCTCGCGCTCAGCGCTTTCGCGCTCATCGCCTATTCGGCACCAGTGCTGAGATTCAAAGAGCGACCGTTCCTCGACTCGATGACGTCGAGTTTCCATTTTGTCAGTCCGGCAATCTACGGTCTGACCCTGGCGAGCGCGACGATTACCTGGCAGCTTGCGGCGATCCTCGTGGCGTTCTTTCTGTGGGGAATGGCCAGCCACGCTTTCGGCGCCGTGCAGGATGTCCTGCCGGATCGTGCCGCAGGCATCCGTTCCGTCGCCACCGTCTTCGGTGCTGCCCCAACCGTGCGGGTATCCATTGTTTTGTGGACGCTCGCGGGCGCTCTCATGCTCGTGACCTCGTGGCCGGGAGCGCTCGCCGCGCTGCTCGCACTGCCGTACATTGCCGCGGCGGCACCGTTCTGGTCGCTTGACGACAGCAGTTCGGCGAGAGCGACGAGGGGCTGGAAGCGGTTTCTGTGGATCAACTACGCCGTGGGCTTTCTGACGACCATGCTCCTGATCTGGTACGCAGTCATCCGCTAGACTTCCGGATTCCCACTACCCCCAGTGCGGCGGTTTGTCATCCTTGAGGCGTTCGTCATTCTCCGTGCCATCGTGCTGCGGCGGACCAGGTGACGGCGTCGGATCCGAGCCGGGAACCGCCTCGGTGGTCACGCGGCGATGCCGACTGGGACGATCATCGCGCGGACGGGATTCATGGTCGGCGGCAGGTGCATCCGACGGTCCTTCGACCTCGTGCCGCCCGGTCATGAACCACCACCGTCCGGCTCCTGCGCCGCCATCACGAACGGGATCGGCTCCGTGGCCGGAGCGGGGTTTGCGCCGAGGAGTGCCACGACGCGATCGGCCACAGCATTCGGATGGCTGAACAGCTCGAAAGCGTGAACCCGCAGATAGTGCCAGCCGAGTCGACGCAATTGCTCCGGTCTCAGCCGCAGCGACTCGCGGAGGCTCATGCCTTGCAGCACCGCATCCGTCTCGATCGCGAGGCACTTTCCCTCGTGGTGCGCGACAAGCCCCAGCTTGTTTCGATGCCCCAGCGCGGTGCGCAAACCTCTCGCCTCCAGTCGACGGGACAGATCCACAAGCATCGGGTTGCTGTCGTCGGGGATCGATTCAATCCGCGTTCGCGCCTTCACATCCGTGAGCACATCGGCAAGAGCGACGGCTCCGAACTGCATGCGATCTTCGTCGATGTCGGAGGCCTCGAAGCAGGTCACGATGACCATCGCCCGACGCGCCCGCGTCATCGCCGCAGCGAGCATTCTCTCCCCGCCCGGCCTGCCAAGCGCCCCAAAGTCGCTCAGCACCCGACCGTGCGGGGTGCGGCCGTAGCCGATGGAGAAGATGACTCGGTCGCGGCTCTCGGCGACCGCCTGCTCTATGGTCGCCACCAGGAACGGTTCTGCCCTGTCGCCGAGAATAAAGTCGTGCAATTCTGGTCGCGTCGACAGCGCCAGCAGCACCGCCTGCTGGACTCGCACCGCATGCAGGGGGCTCGCCGTGATGACCATGAGCGACTCGTGCGGTCGCTGGGCAGCGTGCGACATGACGAGCTCGACGACGCGATCGACTTCAGCATCCACGCTTTCGACCGCACCGGTCGTCGGATCCGGCATTCCCTTTCCGTCTTCGATGAAGTCGATGCTGATGCTGCCGTGGCCGAGGAAGCTTCCGGCCCACGGGATGGACTCGATGCGACCGGCATAGAAACGCCGATTGACGAGTTCTGCGAGATCTTCTCCGCCCGCGCGGTAGCTCCGCGTGAGCGCCAGCGTCGGCAGCAGTTTTCCGAGTGTCGACAGTGCCGAATTCGCGTGGAGTTCTTCCAGCTCGTCCACCGTGTGTTCGATGGGTTCGCTTTCGTGGAGCGACAACTCGAAATCCGACGGCGTTTGCGTCACCGGGTCGCCGAACGCAACGACCTGCTTTGCGCGGCGAATCGCGCCAACACTTTCGGCAACCGTCACAGCGCCCGCGTCAACGAGGAGAACCGCATCGAATCGGAGTGAATCAGCGATCTCCGGAATCTCATACGGCGAAGCGATCCACACCGGCGCAATGGATCGGGAGAGATGCGGCGCGGCTTCCTGAAGGGAACGGGACGTGACCTCTCCGCCTCGCAGCAACGCCTTCAGTGCGGCAGCCTCATCGGGCCAGTCCGTGAGGCCGACGCTCCAGTTCTCCGCAAGTTGCCAGCCCAGCAGCGCGGCACTTCCTGAAGCATGAGTCTCATCGACCAGGCGGAAGTCCGCCTCGAGCCGATCGAGAACTTCCGTGTTCGCGCCGAGCAGTGCGCGATCATTCTCCAGCAGCGACTCGAGCGCAGAGCGCCACCACGCGAGTTCAAGCTCCGCAGCCACCTGCGACTCGGGCACATGGCGGGACGCCAAATCGGCGAGCAGCGGATCAACATCCAGTTCGCGAAGGGTTGCCAACAATTCGGTGCGCTCCTGCAGGTTGCTCAGCGCATCGGACTCCTCCGCCAGGCCGGCGAGCTTGGCAAGCAGATCACGGATCGGCAAGGCGGCAAGTTGACTCGCGGTCGTGTGGGTTCCGAGCGGCGCGTCCAGCGCGGCAAGAGCCTGCATCACCTGCTGATGCGCAACCTGCACATCGGCAATCCCCACCGGGATGTGAGGTGTGATTCCCTCTGCGCTAAAGCGCTGCCACAGGAAACGCTGCTGTTGGATGCGTCGAAGCGCCTCGTTGATGTCGCCGACGTGTGCCCCTGGCCGCTGATATTCGCGAGCGAGCTTTCTCATCCGTCGACGGTTCGTCGCCGTCATGTGCGCGGAATCCTTGCGCGAACCCGTGGCCGCGATCAATTCGCTGAGGGAACGCTCGAAAACGACCGGCAGGAATTTGTCCAGCGAATCGCGGATGTCCGTCAACAGTCGGAGGTACACCCCCAGCTGTTCGATCGACTCGAACGGTCGCATCCGCGTCGTGGCGAGAAGTTCGCTCGCCCTCTGCAGGAGCCGCGGAACCTCAATGTGGCACAGTTGCTGCGCTATGCCGTGTGCGCGCGTCGCCTCGTCGCTCGTCGAGAACGAGGCGCCGTACCATGCGGAATCTCCCGGACCATATTTGAATTCGCCAAGGCTCGCGGCCTTGATCATGGCGTCTGCCGCCTTCTCCCGGCCCGTCACCATGAGCGAAACGGAGGAGCGGCTGAGCCGAGCGGTCGTTGCCGGTGGGGTGGGGAGCAAAGCGAGCCTGGAGAGCTCGGTGAGGCAGTCGAGCACTGACACGCCCAGTTCCGGATCGATGTGCGAAACAGCCTTTCGGTAATTGACGAGCACCGTGCGCAACCGCACCAGCGCTTCATCGACTTCGCCCAGACGCGGCGCCTGCGCTTTCTCGTTACGGCCGATCGCTCTGATGATGTCGCGGCGCAGCGTCCCCGGAGCAACGGGCATCCCTTGCAGTCCGATGTCGGAGATCCGCTGAACAATTCCGTGAAGCGACGCCTGGCGGGGACTCACCACGAGAACGCGCTTGTTTTGCTGCACCAGAGCGCCAATGGCGTTCACGATGGTCTGGGTTCCCCCGGTTCCCGGCAGGGTTTTCACGACAACCGAGTTACCCGCAGAAATGTGCGCGACGATCTCCTCCTGCTCCGAGTCGGCATCCAGTAGCAGCGTGTCCGTTTCGGGTGCGCGCGAATCGGGGTCGAGAACCTGTGTCGGCACGTGGCTTTCCCCCAGCGCCCACGTCGCGCTCGGGTTGCCGGCGATGGCATCGAGAACGGGGTGTTCGAGGTTCGTGGCGTCCTTGACGAGCGCGGTAGCGATATCCGCGAAGGAGGAGACGACGAGCCGGGGTTGCACGTTGAACCACTCGAGATGACGCGTGAGACCCCGGAGTCGGTCGATGACCGGGTTCGGCTTGAACGAGCCGTCCTTCTCGGCGAGCGCCACGAATCCGCGCGCGTCCAGCACGATACGATGCTGCTTCTCCAGCGCCTCGGCAAGCGATGGATTGAGCTTGGGTTCGCCTCTGAGCCTAAGTTCGAAGTCATTTCCGAACCGCCTGATAGCCAGTGGGCGCAGAAGAATCGGCGCGCGAAAATCTTCACCGTCAAACTGCCACTCGGCGACACCGATTCCCAGATGTATCGAGTCGATTCCCCGCGTAGTGGAAAGCTCCCGCGACTTCGCGGCAATCACGCCGGCGGCAAGTTTCGCCGCCCTCAGCGCGACATCATCCCGGATGAGGCTCGAGAGCAGCGTCGTCTTTCCGGTGATGAACTGAGCGAGACCGCCCGGGTGGGTCGTGCTGAGTTCGATGCGCGCGAGCGGACTATCCGTAAAGTGCAGGAGGGGGTTCACTCCCCCGAGTCGGGAAAGGTTCTCCCGCCAGCTCTCCCACGTCGGCTCTGCCACGTTCATCACCGCGAAGCCAGGGTCGCCGAGGCTGAGCGAGTGCGGCGACGTGACTTGATTCGGCGCGTGCGCGGGGTCGCCTTCGAACTCTTCCGGGTCTTCCAGGAAGTCGTCATGATTGTTGCCGGCACGCCACACGATGCCACCTTAAGCGCAGATCCCCGCATTTTCGGGGAGGCGCGGGGAGTTTCGCACTGTCTGACAACGGTAATCCGGTCGAAAAGACTTCACTACGGCGGCCGCAACCATAAGATAGCCCGCATGGGTGGCCAACTCTTCAGTGCGGCGTGGACGGCGGGCATCACCATTGCCGTGGTTTTTGCCGCGATAGTCGGTGTCGGATTCTGGATGCTCGCGCGACGCAAGCGCGTTCCGGTAACCTCCAGCGCGCTCGATGCGCTGCAGCAACGGGCGAACATCCTGCTCGTGCGTGTGGACGACGCCATTAAGAGCGCAGAGGACGAGGTTGGATTTGCGATTGCGCAATTTGGCGACGTCACTTCTCAGGGCTTTGAGGCCGCGCTGAAGAACGCCAAGGAGCAGCTGCGCGAGGCGTTCCAGCTGCAGCAGAAACTCGACGATTCCACTCCCGACTCCGACACTCAGCGTAGAGACTGGAGCGGGCGGATCATCCACCTGTGTGAAAGCGCGAAAAGTGCGCTCGACGCCCACGAGGCTGAATTCGCGAGAATGCGTTCCGCGGAAAAAAATGCTCCCGAGAATCTTGCCGCCGTGACGACGGCGATCGACGCTCTCGAGGCACGCATGAAATCAGCGAGCGAAACGCTCGCCGCGATTCGGCGCGAGTACGTGCCGAGCGCTCTGTCCTCAATTGCGGACAATTCCGACCGCGCCGCCAAGGAGCGCGCGGATGCCGCCGCCGCGGCGGAACAAGCGCGCAAACTTCTCTCGGCGCAGGCCTCTGGTGAAGCGGGAGTGACCGCCACCAAGCTGATCCAGGAGGCAGGCGAGCACGCGATTCGCGCGCAGAAACTGCTCGACGCCATCGATTCCCTCCGCGAGGGCCTCGACAAGGCCAGGACGGCCGTCGCCGCGCTGCGCGAATCCACCCGCACAAACCTTGCCGACGCCCGTGCCGTGCGGGATGCCCCGCCGGATCCGGATGCCGGTGCGGCGGTCGGCCGCGCCATCGTCACGGTCGAGTCTGCGCTTGCCGCCGATCCAAAGACAAAGGATCCGCTCGCGACGCTGGAGCTACTGCGTGCCGCCAATGCGGAACTGGACGCGAGCATGGCGGGCGCGCGCAATCAACAGCAGCGGCTGGAAGGCGCCAGAACCGCTCTGGTTGGTGCGCTCGTGAGCGCCAAGAGCCAGTTGCGTTCGACGCGCAACTACGTCGACACGCGACGGGGCAGCGTGGGAGCTGATGCACGCACAAGGCTCGCTGAGGCGGAACGACTGCTTGCCGTCGCGGAAGCAGAGGCCGATCCGGTGGCTGCGCTGGATGCCGCACGGAGTTCCGCCACCTATTCGCGAGATGCGGATGCCCTTGCCCGCTTCGACCTCATGGGACGAAAAGGGTTGTGACGCGGGGCTGGGAATGTGCTGTGATTGCTGTTCCCCATTTGGCGCACGCAGCGTGCCCTGTACCATTGAATCTGGTTGTGTCCGGTGTGTTGTACCCGTCTGACGGCTGAAAGCCGAACTGGCGGCAGAGAGGTTTGCCCGCGTGAAGAGCAAGGTCCGTGAGTTGGTCGTGAAGTTCGCGGTCATTGCGGCATCCGGTGGACTCGTGGCGTCGCTTGCCATTCCCGCCTACGGTTTTGATGACAGTAAGGGCGAAGCCCACGCGAACGCGCACACGCCGAAGGTGGTCGAGATTCAGGCGAGTTCCGTGTCTTCCAGCGTCGAGCTGGCCGTCTCCCGCGACGGATACACCGCTACGAAACCCGTGGTCGTTCCCGTGATGGTCAATCGGTTTGTCACGTTGAACCCGCCGGCCCAGACGTACAGCGGACAGGCCGTCGTCGACTTTGCCATGCAGTTCGTGGGAATTGTTCCCTACGGAATGGGAAACAGCCCGACGTCGAGTTTCAGTTGCGATGGGCTCACACAGTACGTGTTCGGCAACTTCGGTATTTCGCTGCCACGCACGGCCGATGCTCAGGCGCACAGCGCGGTGGCGATTTCGTCTTCCGCTGCCCAGCCGGGCGATCTGGTCTGGTGGCCAGGGCAGCATATCGGCATCTACGCGGGTGGCGGGATGATGGTCGACTCGCCCACGTGGGGCCGTTACGTCGAATATCACGGAATCTGGGGCAACCCCGTCTACCTGAGGCTCGTGTAGCGCCAACGCTGGACGTTTTCCTCTAAATGCAAGGTGGTGGCGCGACTACCGTAGACCCGCTTCGGAGCCGCTGTCAGGCGGCATCAAACCCGGCGGTGATGCGCGCGGCGAGCTCGCTGCGTTCCTCCACCGGCAGGAAGCTCGAGGCCGCCGCGTTCAGCTGAAAGGTCTCCAGATCGCCAAGGTCGTAACCGAAGGCCTCCGCGAGCAGAGAGAGTTCGCGACTGAGCGTCGTGTTGCTCATGAGCCGGTTGTCGGTGTTCACGGTGACAGCGAACCCGAGTTGATACAGCATGTCGAACGGGTGCTCGGCAAGGCTCGCCCCCCACTGCGCTATGGCACCCGTCTGAAGGTTCGAGGATGGGCTGAGTTCGAGAGCAATCTCCCTGTCCTTCACCCACTCGGCAAGTGGCCCGAGTGTGACGAGACTGCGCGCCTCTCCGGCAGACTCCACCTCGATGTCTTCCGCGATCCGAACACCGTGGCCGAGTCTGAGCGCGCGACCGTCGATGAGCGCGCTGTCGATGCTCTCCAGTCCTGCCGCCTCGCCGGCATGAACCGTCGCAGGAAAGAATTGCCGCGCCAAATAGTCGAAGGCATCGCGCATCCGGCTCGGCGGAAAGCCCGCCTCGGCTCCCGCGATGTCGAACCCCACGACCCCGTTCTGGCGGTGCCGAACGGCAAGCTTTGCGATCTCCATTCCCCTGTCAGCGTGCCGCATTGCGGTGACCAGCTGCCCGACGCGGATACTGCCGCCGGCGCCTTTCACCGCCGCAACGCCGTCCTGCAGCCCGCCCTGCACCGCATCCACGGCATCGTCGAGGCTCAGGCCGCGCGTGAGGTGTTGCTCCGGCGCCCAGCGAATTTCCCCGTAGACCACGCCGTCCGCGTGGAGGTCCTCGACGAACTCGCGTGCGATGCGCGCGAGCGCATCCGCGGACTGCATGACAGAAAGCGTCGCGTCAAACGTCTTCAGGTACTCCACCAGAGATCCGGAATCAGCCTGTGCCGCGAACCATGCGCCGAGAGCGAGCGCGTCATGGGCGGGAAGCTCAAGTCCCTCCTCAGCGGCCAGCTCCACGATCGTCTGGGGACGCAACCCGCCGTCGAGGTGATCATGCAGTGACACCTTGGGGAGAGCGTTTAGAATTACACCGCCGGGAAGAAGGAACTCGCGGCCCGCGGACGGCTCAAAAGTGTCAACTGTCATGCGACAAATCTATCCCGTACAGGCACCCCGCATTCGGCGCGAGCGGGCCGAAGGCGGCGGTTAGGATGTGCGCATGCCGACGAAAATAATTCTCGATTGTGATCCGGGACACGACGACGCCATGGCCATGTTGCTCGCGCACGGAAACCCTGAGGTCGAGCTCGTCGCCGTGACCACGGTGCACGGAAACCAGACGATCGAGAAGGTAACTCGCAACGCTCTGGCGGTCGCGACGGTCGCCGGCATTACCGGCGTGCCCTTCGCGGCGGGCGCGCACCGACCCCTCGTGCGCGAGGCCGAAGTGGCCGAATCGATCCACGGCGACTCCGGGATGGACGGGCCGGCGTTGCCCGAGCCTGCGTTCGCCGTCGATGGGCGTCACGCCGTAGATCTCATCATCGACACCGTCATGAACCATGAGCCGGGAACGATCACGCTCGTACCCACCGGCGCCCTCACGAACATCGCTCTGGCTGTTCGCAAGGAGCCGAGGATCGCCTCGCGCGTCAAGGAAGTCGTGCTCATGGGCGGCGGATACCACGTCGGCAACTGGAGCGCCGCCGCGGAGTTCAACATCGTTATCGACCCTGAAGCGGCGCACATCGTCTTCAATGAGAAGTGGAAGCTCACGATGGTGGGCCTCGACGTCACCCATCAGGCCCTCGCCACTCCGGATGTCGTCGCCGCCATCAGCGCAGTCGATACCGCGCCAGCACGGTTTGTTCTCGAACTTCTGGATTTTTTTGCCGAAAGCTATCGGAATGCTCAGGGCTTCGAGTATCCGCCCGTGCACGACCCCTGCGCGGTTGCGCTCGTGATCGATCCGACCGTCATGAGCGTCGTCCGCGTACCGCTCGACGTCGAACTGACGGGCAGCCTGACACTGGGGATGACCGTGGCCGACTTCCGCGCCGCCGCCCCGGAGGACTGCACAACCTACGCCGCGACCGATCTCGACCACGCCAAATTCTGGGGGCTCATCGTCGACGCGCTTCGTCGCATCGGCGACCCCGTCACCCAGTGATGTGGGCCGCGATGAGCGGGCCGCCATCGTTGACCGGGTCGCCCGGCTCGCCGATGCGATACGCGCCCTCCAGCGCCTCCAGCGCGCGAGCGAACCTGGCAGGCTCATCCGCGCTCAGCGTGAACAGCGGTTGACCCTTCGAAACGCGATCTCCCGGCTTCGCATGCAAGTCGATGCCGGCCGAATGCTGCACCGGATCCTGCTTGCGGGCACGTCCGGCACCGAGCCGCCACGCCGCGACTCCGAACGGGAGCGCCCGTTGCTCCACCAGAACGCCGTCCCTTTCCGCCGCGACGACGTGCGTCTCCCTGGCGATCGGTAGCGGCGCATCCGGATCGCCGTGCTGAGCGGAAATCATCGCGCGCCACGTGTCCATCGCCCGACCATCCTTCAATGCACCCTCGATGTCGGCATCCGACTGCCCCGCGGAGGTGAGCATTTCGCGCGCGAGCGCTACGGTGAGCTCGACAACATCCGCCGGCCCACCGCCGGCAAGCACCTCGACCGACTCGCGCACTTCGTTCGCGTTCCCGATCGCGAGCCCCAGTGGAACGTTCATGTTGGTGAGCAGGGCCGTTGTGGTGACTCCCGCATCGGTGCCGAGCGCAACCATGGTTTCGGCAAGCTCTCTGGCCTTGCTCTGCTCGCGCATGAACGCGCCGGAGCCGAATTTAACATCCAGCACCAGAGCCGATGTTCCCTCGGCTATCTTTTTGCTCATGATGGAGGATGCGATGAGCGGAATGGACTCGACAGTTCCCGTGATGTCCCTCAGCGCGTACAGCTTTTTGTCGGCCGGGGCGAGCGTTGCGCCGGCCGCGCAAATCACGGCCCCCACCGATTCGAGTTGCGCACGCATGGCTTCTGCGCTCACGTCGGCCTGCCAGCCGCGAATGCTTTCCAATTTGTCCAGCGTTCCGCCGGTGTGACCGAGGCCGCGACCGGAAAGCTGAGGGACTGCCACACCGAACGATGCGACGAGCGGCGCGAGAGGCAACGTGATCTTGTCGCCGACACCGCCTGTCGAGTGTTTGTCCGCAGTTTTCTTCGACAGGCCGTCGAAGTTCATCCGGTCACCGGATGCGATCATTGCGAGGGTGAGATCGCGAACTTCATCGCGGTGCATGCCGTTCAAAAATATCGCCATCGCCATGGCCGCCATCTGTTCGTCGCCCACAAAACCGCGCGTGTAGGCGTCCACGAGCCAGGAGATCTGCTGTGTGCTCAGCTTCTCTCCATCACGTTTTGCGTGAATGAGGTCGACGGTGTCGAATTCTTCGAGAGCGCTCATGAGCGGTACTCCTCCAGTGTGCGGGGGCCGAAGGCATCCGGAATCACTTCGTCGATGGTTTTCACGCCCGACACCGTCTCCAGCAGCATGCCCGGAGCGGAGTGCTCGTACAGCAACTGCCGGCAGCGTCCGCACGGCATGAGGATGTTTCCATGCCCGTCCACGCACGTGAAAGCGACAAGCTTGCCGCCACCGGTCATGTGAAGACTCGACACGAGCGCGCACTCCGCGCACAGCGTGAGCCCGTAGGACGCGTTCTCCACGTTGCAGCCAGAGACGACCCGGCCATCATCCACCATCGCCGCCACGCCGACGGGAAAATTCGAATACGGAACGTACGCGTGCGTGATGGCAAGCTTCGCCACATCGCGCAATCCGTCCCAGTCAATATCCGTCATGATGATTCACCCTTTCGTCTTCCATCTAACCCCTGATCCGCCCGACAAACACCGGACGACCGGACGCATATGCGGATATTGCCTGCGGCACGAGCATGATGAGCAGCAGCAGCAGTGGGAGAATCCATGCCTCAGTGACATCATGGAGCGCTCCGAGAACGAGAGGTCCCAACGCCGCGAACAGGTAACCCCAGCTCTGCGCCATGCCCGAAAGCCGGGTTGCGTGGTCGGAATCCGGCGAGCGCAACACGATGAACGTGAGTCCGAGACCCAGCCCTGCGCCCTGCGAGAAACCAAGGAAGACCATCCACAGGGGCGCAATTCCCGGTGCGAGAAGAAAGCCGCCGATGGCCGCAAAGTAGGCGAGCGACACGAGAATCGTAAATCGGGCCTGATTGCGAATTCGCGCGAGCACGAGGGGAACGACAAGAGCGGGAAGAATGCTCACAAGATTGACGAGGGAAAGCATGAACCCCGCAAAAACCTTGTCGTAACCGTACCCGATGAGAATTGAGGGCAACCACGCGGTGGTGGAGTAGAAGTTGAACGACTGGAGTCCGAAGAACACGGTCACCCACCACGCAACGGGGTCGCGGGACAATGCGACGCCGGGCTGCGTTCTGATGGCGGCGGCGCCGCGCGCGCGAACCAGAGCGGGCACCCAACAGGCCAGGGCAACGACGGCGAACAGCCCCCACGCGGCAAGGACCTCGTTCCACCGCCATCCGACCGCCTGAGCGACCGGAATCGTGATACCGGCCGCAAATGTTGCACCGACCGCCATGGACATCGAGAACAGGCCGGACATGATGCCGATTCGATGCGGAAAATCGCGCTTAATGAGGCCGGGCAGCAGTATGTTGCCCACCGCGATACCCGCGCCGATCAACACCGTACCCGCGAACAGGGCGGGAATGCTCGGGATGATGCGTACGGCCGAGCCCGCAATGATCGCCAGCAAAACAAGCGCAAGACTTCGCTCGAAACCGAACCGACCGGCCAGGAGCGGCGCGAGCGGGCCGAGCACCCCGAAGCACAGCACGGGAAGGGTGACGAGCAAGCCCGCCAACACCGAGGTGAGGCCGAGGTCTTCGCTGATCGTGTCGAAAACCGGCGACACCGCGACAATCACCGGCCGCAGGTTGAGCGCCACCAGGACGACCGCGATGGCCGCCCAGGTGCCGCCTGAGGCCTTTCGAACGCTCTCGAGTTCTGGAGCTAGTGTCAAGATTTGATGTACGGCTTGCCGTCAGCCGCAGGCGGCTTCGACTGCCCCACGAGACCTGCCACCGCGAAGATCGTCACGATGTACGGAAGCATGAGCATAAATTGGCTCGGCACCGGCGATCCGATGATCCCCAGAACGCTTTGAAGGTTCGTCGCGAACCCGAAGAGCAGCCCCGCGAGCGTGGCGCGGATGGGGTCCCAACGTCCGAAGATGACCGCCGCGAGAGCGATAAAGCCCGCGCCCGCCGTCATTTCCTTCGTGAACTCGCCCACCGAGCCGAGCGTGAAGTACGCGCCACCGAATCCGGCGATCGCTCCCGCGAGGGACACGTTCCAGAACCGCATCGTGTTCACCTTGATTCCGACGGTATCTGCCGCCTGAGGGTGCTCACCCACGGAGCGCGTGCGGAGGCCCCAGCGCGTCTTGAACAACGCGAACGCCACCGCGGCAACCGTCACATACATGACGTACACGATGATCGTCTGGTTGAACAGCACGGGTCCGATGATCGGAATCTGGCCGAGCACCGGGATATCGATTCGATCGAACCGAGGCGGATGATTCAACAGCTGCGGGTTCGGCACCATGAGCTTGGAGAACAAAAAGCTCGTGAGTCCCGCAACCAAAACGTTCAACACCACACCGACGATGATCTGGTCCACGATGTATTTGATAGAGAACGCGGCAAGCACGAAGGACACGAGCATTCCGGCCACCATCGCCGCAACCAAACCGAGGAACGGCTGGCGCGTGGCGGACGCCACCATTGCAGAAATGAACGCGCCGGCAAGCAGCTGACCCTCGATGGCGATGTTCACCACACCGCTTCGTTCGGAGATCACGCCGCTCATGGCCCCGAAGATCAACGGAACACTCAGACTCACCGCGCCAATGAGGAGGCCGGGCACCGGGATGAGCGCGTTAGCGGAAACCCAGGTGAGGAATGCGATAAGGATCAGCACGACGTACACGATGATGAGCCAGAGCGGAACCTTTTTGGCCAGCCTGACGCGCCACGCGCAGTACGCGGCGAGAATCACGAGGATGACCGAGATGACCCAGCCGGTCTCGGTGGTCGGAAGGTGCAGATCGGGAAGCTGGATGACATCCGCCGCCCTCGAGAGCCTGAAGTGGCTGACTCCCGGTCGGCCGAAGAAGCCGAACACGATGACGGAGACGATCGCGAAGAAGCCGAGCGCAATGGGCGCCTTCCAGCTTCGTACGACGGTGGTGTCAAGCGTCACCCGAGATGTTGGAGAAACTGCCGTGCTCACTTGGACACCACCGCTTTCTTGCCGTGAACTTTCGCTGACACCGCAGATGCCGTCAATCGCGGTGCCGGCAGGCGGAATATCGCCCTCACGAGCGGAGGAGCAGCGATGAACAGCACGATCATCGACTGCACCACGAGCACGATGTCCACGGGGATTTGCTGCGTCGCCTGCATCGTGAAACCTCCGGCCTTGAAGGCGCCGAACAAAATTCCCGCGGCAAATACGCCCCACGGTCTCGACCGGCCGAGAAGCGCCACGGTAATCGCATCGAATCCGATCCCTGCGTCGATTCCCGCGCTGAAGCCGGTGGTCACCGTACCGAGTACCTGAAAGACGCCCGCAAGACCGACAAGTCCCCCGGCGAACAGCATGACGTAGGTGAACAACCGATTGACGTTCATGCCCGCGACGCGTGCGGCATCCGCATTGAAGCCGACGGCCTTGAACTGGAATCCGAGCGATGAGCGATTAAGAAGCCACGCGACGAAGAACGTCACAGCGATCGCCAGCACGATGCCCCAGTGGATCGAGTAGCCGTCGCCGAACATTCTCGGAAAAATGGCCGTTTCGTGCATCCCCGGCGTCTTCGGGTTATTGGATCCCGGCGCCTGCAGAAGACCGGGGGTGCTCAGCATCCAGTACACGAAGTAATAGGCCACGTAGTTGAGCATGATCGTGGTGATCACCTCGTGCGCACCGGTGCGTGCCTTCAGAAAGCCGGCGATTCCGCCCCAGACGGCACCGGCGGCGACACCCGCAGCGACCGCGAGAATCAAGTGGATGCCCCACGGAAGCTGGAACGAAAACGCTACCCAGCCTGCTGCGGCGGCACCGAAGAGCATCTGACCGCGGCCACCGATGTTGAACAAACCCGCGCGAAAACCAAGAGCGACACCGAGCCCGGCGACGATGAGCGGGGTTGCGAAAGTAAGAGTGTCGAGAAGCGGTTTGATGCCGTTGGCGAAACCTGGCCGGCGGAAGTTGTACACCGATCCCTGGAACAGGGCGACATATGCACCCGAAATGGAGTCCCAAATCGCCGAGACCATGTCACCCGGTCTGGAGAAGAAGTATCCTGCCGTTTCCTGAACCCGCGAATCGGTAAACGCAATCAGCACGCCCCCGATGATGAGTGCGAGCACAACGGCGAGAACCGACATCACGGCACTGCCCGAGGCGATCTCGCGCAGGACATCCGACCAGCGCGAAGCCTCGGGTGTGGCGGTCTCGTCCGAACCGGGGCTTGTCACCGAGTCCGATGGCGGCTCGCCGGAAACTTTGGGAAGTTGCGGCTCGTCTGTCGCGCGTTCGTCGCTCATGCCGCCTTCCCCCCGGTTGCCGGCTTTTCGCCCGCCATCATGAGGCCGAGAACATCTCGCGGCGTATCTCCAGGGACAATCCCCACAATTCCTCCTCGGTACATCACCACAATGCGATCCGCGAGCGCGGTGACTTCATCCAATTCCGTCGACACCACGACCACAGGCACGCCGGAATCCCGCGCCTCCACAATCCTTGTGTGCACGAATTCAACCGACCCGACATCGAGGCCTCGCGTAGGCTGCGCGGCAAGAAGCAACCTCAACGAGCGACTCAGCTCTCTCGCCAGAACAACTTTTTGCTGGTTGCCTCCGGAGAGATTGCCGGCGCGCGTGCCGATCCCTTGAGCGCGAATATCGAATTCCGTGAGCTTTTCCTCAGCGAACTCGGCGAGCGTCGCGAGTTGCAAATTGCCTCGACGCACGAACGGTTCGCCGTTGGAACGATCGAGCATCAGGTTTTCCGCCACCGTGAATTCGGAGACGAGACCGTCTTCGTTTCGGTCCTCCGGAATGAACCCCACACCCGCATCGAGGATCTGGCGCACGGTCGACCCGACGAGCGACTTGCCATCAAGGCTGATCGTTCCCGTTGTCCTGGCCTGAAGTCCCATGATGGCCTCAACGAGTTCCGTCTGTCCGTTGCCCTGAACGCCGGCAATCGCGACAATTTCGCCTTCGCGAACGTCGAAGCTGATGTTGTTGACCACGAGTTGGCCGATCGGATCGATGACGCTCAACTTGTCGATGACCAGCGCGGGTTCGCCGAGTTGTGCCTTGCCTTTTTCGATGGTGAGTTCGACTGCGCGACCGACCATCATCGAGGCGAGTTCCGTGTTGCTTGCCGTCGGTGATGCCTGACCCACCACTTTGCCGAGGCGGATCACAGTGATCTTGTCTGCGACTTCGCGAACCTCGCGAAGCTTGTGCGTGATGAACACGATGGATGTGCCGGATTCCTTCAACTGCTTCATGATGACCATGAGCTCGTCGGTTTCCTGAGGCGTCAGCACCGCGGTCGGCTCATCGAAGACAAGAACCTTCGCGTCGCGCGAAAGTGCCTTGATAATTTCGACGCGCTGCTGAACGCCGACCGGAAGATCCCCGACAACGGCGTCAGGGTCGAGGTCAAAACCGAACCGGGCAGAAATCTCCCGCACCTGCTCGCGTGCCTTCGCCATATTCAGTTGGCCGCCGAACTTCGTGGGCTCGTGGCCGAGCATCACATTTTCCGCGACCGTGAAGACAGGAATGAGCATGAAGTGCTGGTGGACCATGCCGATGCCGGCGGCCATGGCGTCGCCGGGGCCGGCGAAATGCTGAACGACGTCATCCAGAAGGATCTCGCCTTCGTCGGCCTGATACAGGCCATAGAGCACGTTCATGAGCGTCGACTTGCCCGCACCATTTTCACCGAGGAGACAATGGATCTCTCCCGGCTCCACGACCAGATCGATGTGGTCGTTGGCGACCAGCGTGCCAAACCGCTTCGTGATGCCGCGAAGTTCGAGCTTCATGGGATTTCACGTTCCTGTCCCTCCGGCAGCTCTGCCGGAAAATACTCAATTGCTAGAGAGGAAGACTACAACGAACTCGGGGAGACCAGCGCTGCTGGCCTCCCCGAGCCCTACTGTCGATTCGTCGAGTTATTTAGGTGACGACGGCGACTCGACCTTGATCTTGCCGCTGATGATGTCCGCCTTGATTGCATCGAGTTCGCCCTGAAGGCCAGCATCGACCTTGGACTCGAAGTTGTGGAACGGAGCGATACCGACACCACCGTTTTCAAGGGTTCCCACGAAAGGCTTGTTGTCGAACTTGCCGTCCGCGGCGCTCTTGACAACATCGGAAACACCGACGGCGATACCCTTCATGACCGAGGTCAGCAGCATGTCTGCGATGCTCGGGTCAGTCTGGGTGACGTCGGCGTCAACACCGATGAGGGCGATGTCCTTGCCGGAGTCCTTGATCGCCTGAGCCGCGCTCTTGTAGATCGGGCCTCCGACGGGAAGGATCACATCGGCACCCTGGTCGATCAGGTTCTGCGCGGTCGACTTCGCGGTGTCGTTGGCGTCGAAGCCACCGGTGAACGCGCCGTCCTGCTTGGTGACGTCCCAACCGAGAGCCTTGACATCCTTGCCCTTGGCGGTGTTGTAGTAGTTCACACCGTCAACGAAACCATCCATGAAGATGGTGACGGGCGGGATCGGGATGCCACCGAAGGTTCCGACAATGCCGGACTTCGAGTAGCTCGCCGCCGCGTAGCCGGCGAGGAACGCAGCCTGCGCCGTGTCGAACACGATCGGCTTGACGTTCGGAAGGTCAATCGAGTTGTCATCGATGATCGCGAAGTTGACATCCGTGTTCGCTGTCGCGGCCGCCTTCGTGGCGTCGGCGAGCAGGAAGCCCACCGTCACGATGATGTTGCAGCCGTCATCGACGAGGTTCGTGATGTTGCTGGCGTAATCGGTTTCAGTCTGGGACTCGACCGCGTTGGCTTTGACCCCGAGGTCCTTTGCTGCCTGGTCGAGACCTTCCTTACCGATCTGGTTGAACGACTTGTCGTCAAATCCGCCAGAGTCGGAAACCATGCATGGCTTGAAGTCTGATGCGCCCGGCGTGCTGCCGTCGCCGCCGGACTCTGGTGCTGGTGCGCAGCCGGCGAGCAGCAGGGTGCTGATTCCGACGACCGCAAGTCCGCTGAGCGCGGACTTCTGCGAGGTGATTCTCAAGGTGTCCTCCAAGGTGCTGCCACGACATCGGTGCCGCGGCCATATGCGTACAGGTTACCTAATGTTACGTGGCCATTGACAACCTATTCGGCAGTGTAATTCGCAAAGGTTATCAAGCTGCAACAGCAGAAATTTCGCTGATCAGAGTATGTCACCGCGCCCGGAGACCTTCAGCGCGTCGACGACCGCCTTTACCTTTTGCGCATTCGCGCTCGTCGTCACCAAAAGAGCATCGGGAGTGTCCACGACAACGATGTCGTCTACCCCAACCAGAGAGATCAATCGACCCGTCTGGCTGATGACGATGCCGCTGGAGGCATCCGCGAGAACGCGCGCATCCTCGCCAAGAATCGCGAGATTGGACTTGCGGCCCCCCGAATGGAGTTTCGCTATCGACGCGAAATCGCCGATGTCATCCCAGTCGAACGACGCGGGAACGACCGCGAGCTTTCCCGCGGCGGCCGCAGGTTCTGCGACCGAGTAGTCGATGGCGATCTTCGTCAGGCGCGGCCACACCTTGTCGACAACCGCGCCCCGCCTTTCGGTATCCCACGCTTCCGCGAGCTCGGTGAGGCCCTCAAGCAACTCCGGCTGGCTTTCACCGAGTTGTTCCAGAAGGCGGTCCGCACGCGAGATGAACATACCCGCGTTCCACAGGTAGTTGCCATCCGCGACGTACCCGCGCGCCACCTCCACATTGGGCTTTTCAACAAAACGATCCGCTCCGACCGCGCCCGGCGCGCTCTCGATGCCCAAATTGCCGTTGCAATGAATGTAGCCAAAGCCGATGGCCGGCTCCGTGGGCGTAATCCCGATGGTCGCGATGTATCCCTGGTCGGCCGCCGCAACCGCTTCCGCAACGGCCCGATGGAAGCCTCGAGTGTCCCCGATGACGTGGTCTGCGGCGAAGGAACCGATGATGACGTCCGGTTCTCGCCGGTGGAGAATTGCCGCGGCGAGCCCGATCGCTGCCGACGATTCCTTTGGCTCGCTTTCCAGGACGACGTTGCGGTCGATGAGCTCGGGCAGCTGCTCTTCGACGGCGGCCCTGTGCGCTCTGCCGGTGACGACCATGATGCGGTCGGCACCGGAAAGCGGCTCCAGCCGCTCCCACGTGGCGCGCAGCAAAGTCTTGCCGGAACCGGTGAGATCGTGAAGAAATTTCGGAGCATCCGCCCGCGAAAGGGGCCATAAGCGCGAACCGATTCCGCCCGCGGGAATCACGCTGTAGAAACGGTCGAGACCCTTTTTACTGGTGGACATGGCGTTCACACTAGCGAACCCGGGAATAGACTGGATGGAAGAGCGCTGCGAAACTGCGGTTCTCTCAATGATTGCGAACTTCTGCAGGAAGGTTGGTCGTGCCTGGCAAATCGACGGGAACGCTGGCGTCCCCGGCCCCACGTGGCCGCTACACACTCCCCAAAATCACCAAGCCCAAGGCTCCGAAAGGCACCATCTATCGCGGTGATCCCGGCCAGTGGTCATGGGTGCTTCACCGCATCACGGGTGTGGCGATCTTCTTCTTTCTCCTCGTGCACATTTTGGACACCTCGCTTGTTCGCGTGAGCCCGGAAGCGTACAACGCGGTGATCGGCACCTACAAGAATCCCATCATGGGGCTCGGGGAAGTTGCGCTCGTCGCCGCAATCGGCCTCCACGCTCTCAACGGTCTTCGCATCATCCTTGTCGACTTCTGGGCGTGGGGCACCCGGCATCAGAGGCTGCTTCAATGGTTTGTCCTGATCCTGTGGATCCTGCTGCTCATCGGATTCGTGCCACGGCACCTCATCAACGTGTTCAGCGAGTAACGCCATGACCGTCAGCATCGAAGCACCCCGCACCCCCCGCACCGTCCGGCGCGGCGGTGTCAACTGGGAAAAATGGGGTTGGATCTATATGCGCCTGAGCGGCGTCGTGCTCGTCGTGCTCATTTTCGGCCACCTCTTCGTGAATCTCATGCTCGGAGAAGGCGTCAAAGCGCTCGACTTCGCCTTCGTCGGAGGAAAGCTCTCCAACCCGTTTTGGCAGGTGTGGGACACCCTGCTGCTCTGGCTCGCCCTCATCCACGGCGCCAACGGCATGCGCACCATCACCAACGACTACGCGCACAACCGGCTTGTGGGCGTCATCCTTAAGGCCGCCATTCTGGCCGCCACCATCGTGCTACTTATTTTGGGAACTCTCGTGATCTATACCTTTGACCCTTGCCCCGCAGGCGCGCCAGCCGACCTGCTCGCGACCTTCTGCACGGCAGGTTGATCATGGCGGAGACGGAACAGGGCGAAATCATCGACGGCGTTCACTACCACAAACACGACGTTGTCATCGTGGGTGCGGGGGGTGCGGGCATGCGGGCCGCAATCGAAGCGGGGCCCAAAGCGCGAACCGCCGTCATCTCCAAGCTCTACCCGACGCGGTCGCACACCGGCGCGGCGCAGGGCGGGATGGCCGCAGCCCTCGCCAACGTCGAGGAAGACAACTGGGAGTGGCACACCTACGACACCGTCAAGGGCGGCGACTACCTCGTTGACCAGGATGCCGCTGAAATTCTTGCCAAGGAAGCGATCGACGCGGTTATCGACCTCGAGAACATGGGCCTGCCCTTCAACCGCACGCCGGAGGGCCGCATCGACCAGCGTCGCTTCGGCGGTCACACCCGCGAGCACGGCAAGGCGCCCGTGCGGAGGGCCTGCTACGCCGCGGACCGCACCGGGCACATGATCCTGCAGACCCTGTATCAGAACTGCGTCAAGCACGGCATCAACTTCTTCAACGAGTTCTACGTGCTCGATCTGCTCATGACCGAGGCCGACGGCGTCGACCGCCCGGCCGGCGTCGTCGCCTACGAGCTCGCGACCGGCGACCTGCACGTCTTCCAGGGCAAATCGATAATTTTCGCGACCGGCGGGTTCGGCAAGATCTACAAGACGACCTCGAATGCGCACACCCTCACCGGCGACGGCGTCGGCATCGTCTGGCGCAAGGGCCTTCCGCTCGAGGACATGGAGTTCTTCCAGTTCCACCCGACCGGCCTCGCCGGGCTCGGCATCCTGCTGTCCGAAGCTGCACGCGGCGAAGGCGCCATTCTGCGCAACAGCGAAGGCGAACGCTTCATGGAGCGGTACGCCCCCACGATCAAGGATCTTGCCCCGCGCGATATCGTTGCGCGATCCATGGCCACGGAGATACGCGAAGGCAGGGGTGCGGGGCCGTACAAGGATTACGTGTATCTGGACATCACGCACCTTGAGCCTGCGGTCATCGACGCGAAGCTTCCCGACATCACGGAGTTCGCGCGCACGTACCTCGGAGTCGAGCCGTACACCGAGCCCGTACCCGTGCTGCCGACCGCGCACTATGCGATGGGCGGCATCCCGACCACGAACAACGCCGAAGTGCTGCGCAGCAACACGGAGACTGTTCCGGGACTTTTCGCCGCAGGAGAGTGCGCGTGCGTGAGCGTGCACGGATCGAACCGACTGGGAACGAACTCTCTACTCGACATCAACGTGTTTGGTAAACGTGCGGGCAACAATGCCGTGGCCTACGCGGCGAAAGCCGACTGGGTCGACCTGCCGAAGGATCCGACCGCGGGCGTGCGCAAACTTCTCGATCACGTGAGGGGCGGCGACGGTACCGAGCGCATCGCCGTAATCCGCAAGGAGTTGCAGGACGCCATGGACCGCAACGCGCAGGTGTTCCGCACTGACGAGTCGCTGCGCGAGGTCGGCGACCTCATCAAGAGCCTGCGCGCCAGGTACCGCAATGTGCAGGTGCAAGACAAGGGGAAGCGTTTCAACACCGACCTTCTTGAAGCGGTGGAACTGGGCTTCCTCCTTGACCTAGCCGAAGTGGTCGTGTACTCGGCACGCAACCGCAAGGAGAGCCGGGGCGCCCACATGCGTGAGGATTACCCCCAGCGCGACGACAAGAATCTCATGGTACATACCATGGCGTACCTGACCGGCGACGCCGAGTCCGCCGTCGCATCGGACCACATCAAACTCGATTGGAAACCAGTTGTTGTGACGAATTACCAGCCGACAGAAAGAAAGTACTGATGGCAGCCGAAGTGCTCGAAAAGAGCGGACCCATCGCGCACGGAGCGGTTCCCACGTTCACGGTGACGATGATCGTGAGACGATTCGACCCCGAGGTCGACGAGGAGCCGCGCTGGGTGGACTACGACCTTGAGATGCATGGCACGGATCGCGTGCTTGATGCGCTCCACAAAATCAAGTGGGAGATCGACGGTTCGCTCGCGTTCCGCAGATCCTGCGCTCACGGCGTGTGCGGGTCGGATGCCATGCGCATCAACGGCCGCAATCGACTCGCCTGCAAGACCCTGCTCAAGGACCTCGACGTCTCCAAGCCCATCTACGTGGAAGCGCTCAAGGGTTTGCCGCTCGAGAAGGATCTCATCGTCGATATGGAGCCGTTTTTCGACAGCTACCGCGACATCCAGCCATTCCTCATGGCCGCAAGCAAGCCAAAAGACGGTAAAGAGCGACTGCAGAGCGCCGAACAGCGCGAGCGTTTCGATGACACGACCAAATGCATCCTGTGCGCGGCGTGCACGTCGAGCTGCCCGGTGTTCTGGACGGACGGACAGTATTTCGGCCCCGCAGCCATCGTCAATGCGCATCGCTTCATCTTCGATTCCCGAGATGAGGGCTCGCAGGTGCGCATGGACATCCTGAATGACAAGGAAGGCGTGTGGCGCTGCCGCACAACGTTCAATTGCACGGATGCCTGCCCCCGCGGGATTCAGGTCACGCAGGCTATCGCAGAGGTGAAGCAGGCGATCATGCGAGGCAAGCCTTAGCCGCTATTTCAGCTCGGAATCGGAGATCCATCGCACGCAGGTGCCGGCGGCTCCCCCGAAGAACCGTCGGCACCAGCCCCCTCGTCCACGTGGACTAACTTTCCTCTCACAAGAGACACGCAAACGCGCGAATCATGACGCGGTTTTGAAAGAAACTTCGCACTCGTGCGCACCCATTCGTCTCAATCGCGACGTTGCGCCTCAATTGAGAAGTTCGACAGTGACTCCGAGAGCGTCGGACAGCAGTGTCAGCGGAACATCGATCGGTACGGGGATTCCCAGAACCGTCAACCGCTGTGACAGACGGAGGGGACCGACGCCCTCGGGAAGCGCCGTGATTCTGAGCGCCCAGGTGCCGTTCTTCGCCACGACCGTCGTGTAAACCTGCCCGGCGACCTGCGCCGAGACGGTCGCGCCCGGCATGCCCTTGCCATTCAGGTCAAGATCGATCAGCGCGCCCGCGACACCATCTGGCGCACTGTGCTCTGGCACCGGGCCAACCGGCAGCACACCCTTCACGACGTCCGTCACGCCATCCACCACACCCTTGACCGCGGAATCGGGAGTTCCGTCCGCTGAGGCGTCCTTCCCCGTTGCCGCGTTCGCGTCGGCCGAACCTCCCGCAGCATCCGCATCCGTCGGCGCAATCGATTGAACTATCGCGACGGGCGCCGAATTCTCCACCGGCGGGAGCGCGATGACCACGCCAGTACCGAGCACCGCGGCCGCAACCAAACTGGCCACGACAACTGAAGCGCCGCCCGACAGTCCCGTCGCGGCACCCACGGCGGAAACGCCCGCGGCGCTGGCAACGGCCGCCGCGCTCGCGCCGGCCGCACCGCTCGTTGCCAGACCTCCGGCAGGAAGAAACGCGGAAGGTATCGCCGGTGCCATTCCTGCTGCATTCGACGCCGCGAGCGTTGCGGCCGTAGCCGAACCCGCACCGCCAAATGTGGCGAGAAGCGACCCGCCGGCCGTCGCGCCCACCAGCAGAGGCAGCATCACCACGGCAAGGCTCGACCCGACCTCATCGACTTCCGTTGAGACGCTGTGACAGGAATCGCACCCGCGAAGGTGTTCATCCATGCGCTTCTTTTCTCGCTTCGTCAACGAATGGCGGGCATTTTCACCCACACGACTCATGACCCAGCGGCACTCCGGACCGGACGCGGACCTCGAGACGTGTGCCTGAAGCCAGGCAGTCCGAAGACCTTCCCGCGCCCGATACGCCAGTGCAGACACGCCGTTGGCGCTCAAACCGAGGTGCGGTGCGGCCTGCTGAGGAGTCATGCCCTCCACCTCGGTGTACCAGAGCACAGACTGCCAGCGTTCGGGCAGTGACTGGAACGCGGATGCCGTCAGTTGTTCGTCGAGTGCGAGCGTTGACAGGTCGTCGGGAATGCGATCATCCTCGACGTCACCCATGTCGTCGAGCTGGACGTCGCGCGAACGGCTGCCCCAGCGCCGCGCCAGATTCCGAATGGTTGTGTACAGGTACGGCCGGAATGCGCCGGTTGGCCCGCCGCCCTGCAGCACCAATTGATAGATGCGCGTGAAGGCCTCTGCAACGAGATCATCCGCATCCAGTCGCGTCGACATGCACCGTGCCGCCGTCATGCCAGCGGAAGCATGGCGCACCCACAGCTCGGCAAATGCCGTGCGATCACCGTCACGGGCTCGCTGAATCAGCGCCTGATCGGAAACGTCAATTTCGACTAACACCTGAGAACTCATGCGCACCCCCGTATGCGTTTCGTCACATTCATCGCAATGAACGGTGCCCGTGATACCAGTATTCCGCGAAACCGGGCCAATTGCTAGACCGAGCGGTCTATCTCAGTCAATCGCGCGAACACATGCCTAAGCTGAAGTGATGGAGCGCATCAAGAAGGCCATCAGCTGGGTGAGCGCTCTGCGTCCGGTCAGAGTGTTCCTGCATTTCTCCAGCTATCGAGGGTTCCTGCTCGCGGCTGGCCTGTCTTTCCAATCCATTTTTGCCGTATTCGCGGCGATTTGGGTCGGCTTTGCCACTGCCGGTCTGATCCTGCGCAACAATCCGCAGCTCAGCGAAGCGTTCTTCACGACCCTGTCGCTCTCGGTACCTGGCCTTCTCACGTGGGACGGCGTCAAGGGCGTGATTGATCCCGCTCAACTGATGCAGGTGGAGATCCTCGGGTGGACGGGGGCCGTAGCCGCTGTCGGTTTGCTGTTCACCGCCGTCGGCTGGTTGTCGTCAGCTCGCGATGCTGTGCGAGCCCTGTTCGACCTGCCGGGCGAACGGATGAATTTCATCCTTCTCAAACTCAAAGACATCGGGCTCATGATCGCGTTCGGCATTGCGCTGATCGTGTCATCCGGACTCTCCGTGCTGAGCACGCAGGCACTGGACGCCACACTCGGATGGCTTGGACTCAGTGGCAGTTCCGCCGTGGCAACGTCCGTCGGGCGGGTGGTGGGCCTCCTGCTCATGCTGATTCTGGACACGGTGGTGCTCTCCGCACTGTACCGAACACTGTCCGGACTGAAGATACCGTTCCGACGCCTCATCGTCGGCGCACTTCTCGGAGCTACAGCACTGGGAATATTGAAAGTCCTTGGCGGACTCTTGCTGGGCGGCGCAGGGCGCAACCCGCTGCTGGCCAGTTTTGCACTCATCATCGGGTTGCTCATCTGGTTCAACCTCATCTGCGTCGTCATCCTGTTGGGGGCAAGCTGGATTGCTGTCGGGATGGCGGATGCCGGTCTGGCCGCGGACCCGAAGATCGCGGCCGAACGTCGAGAACAGGAGCGCCTCGAGCGGGAGAGACTGGAGGCGGAACGTGCGGCGGCGGCGGCAGCTCAACGTGGCTGGTGGGCCCGGTTGCTCGGCAGACTGCGGCAGAGACGGCAACGCCACCGTCAGTGACCGCCGGTAAACTGGCCGGGTGTCCACACCACTGCGCATTGCCTCGGTCAACGTCAACGGCATCCGTGCCGCGTTTCGCAAAGGCATGGGCGAGTGGCTGGACTCTCGCAGCATCGACATTCTTGCCATGCAGGAAGTGCGCGCCTCCACCGAAGACATTGAGAATCTCCTCGGAAGCGAGTGGGACATCCTTCATGACGCGGCGACCGCGAAGGGCAGGGCGGGTGTCGCGCTTGCCAGCCGACGCGCCGCCTCGATTCACCGCGTTGAGCTCGGTGCCGACGATTTTGACAGCGCCGGCCGGTGGCTTGAAGCAGACTACGAGGTGGGCGGCCACGTTGTCACCGTCGTGAGTACGTACGTGCATTCCGGTGAGGTCGGAACACCCAAGCAGGTGGAAAAGTACAAATTCCTGGAGGCCATGCTCGAGCGCCTCCCTCGGCTCGCTGAGCACAGCGAACTCGCGCTCGTGGTCGGCGACCTGAACGTGGGGCACCGCGAGCTGGACATCCGCAATTGGAAAGGCAACCGCAAGAATGCCGGATTCCTGCCCGAGGAGCGCGCGTACTTCGACCGGTTCTTCACGCCGCTCGGCGAACGCGTGACCTGTGCAGATGGCACGGAGGCGACCGGGCTTGGTTGGGTGGATGTCGGCCGAACGTGGGCAGGCGAGGTCGACGGACCATATACATGGTGGTCGCAGCGCGGACAAGCGTTCGACAACGACACGGGATGGCGCATCGACTACCACATGGCAACACCGAGGCTCGCCGCGACTGTCGGAGACTACGCGATCGACCGAGCCAGAGCGTGGGATGAGCGATGGTCCGACCACGCTCCCGTCGTCGTCGACTACAACATCTGACCTCGCCGTGCCCTGAGGAGGCCGAAGGCCGTCTCGAAGGGAACATCACCGAACCACGTCGCTCCCCACACCTGAAAGAATAATTTCATGACGCAGAAACCCCGCCTGTTCTCTGGCATGCAACCTTCCGCCGACAGTCTCCACATCGGCAACTACATCGGAGCCCTCATGCAGTGGAAGGAACTGCAGACCACCTACGACGCCGTGTATTGCATCGTCGACCTGCACGCCCTGGTCGAGCGGAAGGATCCGGCAGAGTTGCGGGCGAACACGCGACGCACGGGCGCGCAGTACATCGCGGCCGGCATCGACCCGGAGGCCTCCACTTTGTTCGTGCAGTCGCACGTGCCCGCACACGCGGAACTCGCATGGGTGCTCAACACGCTCACCGGTTTCGGCGAGGCGAGTCGGATGACGCAGTTCAAGGACAAGTCCACCAAACTCGGCGCAGACAAAACCACGGTCGGCCTCTTCGCGTACCCCATGCTGATGGCGGCCGACATCGTTCTCTACGATGCCGTGGCCGTGCCGGTGGGAGACGACCAGCGGCAGCACGTCGAGCTCACCCGCGACCTGGTCGGACGGTTCAACTCTCGATACGGCGAAACGCTGACAATGCCCGAGGCGATCATCCTCAAGGAAACCGCGCGCATCTACGACCTGCAGTCCCCGGAGACGAAGATGAGCAAAACGGCGTCGAGCGACGCCGGCGTCGTGTGGATGATGGATGAGCCCTCCGTGACGGCGAAGAAGATCAAGTCTGCCGTGACGGATGCGGGCCGAGAGATCCGTTTCGACCGTGATGAGAAGCCCGGCGTCGCGAACCTGCTCACGATTTACTCGGTGCTTGCGGGGAAGACAATCGCCGCGCTCGAAGATGAATACGCGGGGCGCGGTTACGGGGACCTCAAGAAGGATCTCGCCGATGTCGTCGTTGAGACGTTCGCGCCCGTTCGTGCGCGCACGCTCGAGTTACTCGATGACCCCGCCGAACTCGACCGCATGCTCTCCGGAAACGCGGAACGCGCCGCCTCGATTGCCGACGTGACGCTCGCGAAGGTCTACGACCGGATCGGTCTGCTGCCGCGGCGGTGACAATGGAGCCAGTCACCCTCCACGCCGGCGCGCTCGTGCTCGACCAGCCGACGTCCGACGACATCCCGCTCATCACCCGTTACTGTCAGGACCCGCTGTTCGAGAGGTTCATGACACTTCCGTGGCCGTATCGGCAGGAGCACGCCGAGTATTTTGTCAACGAGTATGTTCCTGGCGGCTGGACTCGCGGCGACGAAGTCACGTGGGCGATGCGTCACGACGGCGCCTTTCTCGGGGTCGTAGGGGTGCGTGCCGAGAACTCGATGATCGGCTACTGGCTCGGTGCTGAACACCGCGGAAACGGATCCATGCCATTCGCGGCGACTGCGGCGATCGGTTGGGTTTTTGCTACTCGGTGGGCTGATATCGTCCGTTGGGAAGCTGTCGAGGGAAACATCGCTTCCGCAATGGTTGCCCGGAAGGTGGGGTTCCGTTACACGGGGCTCGGGCCAGCGCTCATCACCGGCCGAGATGGTGACTCGCCTGCCTCCTGGCATGCGGAATTGCGCGCCGACGAAAGTCGCTCGCCGAAACCCGGATGGCCGGCTTCCACCGTGCCGGCGGCATCATGAGCGACAGCGAAACGACCGGCATCTCGCTCGTACTCTTCGACCTCGATGACACGCTGTTGGCCCACTCGGAAGCTGTGGGGCTGGGAATTACCGCCCACCGCGTCGGACTCGGCGGCGCATTTGCCGACGCGGACGACGACGCGGAGATCACGCGCTGGCACGAGCTAGAAGAGCTTCACTACCACCGCTACCTTGCCGGCGAGCTCGACTTCCTCGGGCATCGCCGGGCACGGGTTCGAGACTTTGTCGCGCCGCACGGTGTGGAACTGAACGACGCCGGCGCCGACGCTGGGTACGGCAACTACTACCTCGAGTATGAAAAGGCATGGGCGCTGCACTGCGATGCCCTCCCCTGCCTTGACGAATTGCGCCGCGAAATACCGGCGGTGCGATTCGGAATCATCACGAACGGCGAACTCGAGTTTCAGGCACCGAAGATTGCCGCAGTCGGGCTCGACCGGTACATCGAGCACACGATCGCCTCAGGGGGCCTCGATTTCGCGAAGCCGGATGCCGGAATCTTTCAGTACGCGTGCGACCAATTCAATGTGTCGCACGCTGCCGCCGCGTATATCGGGGACCGGCTGTACACCGATGCCATCGGCGCCGCCGACGCCGGCCTCACCGGTGTCTGGCTCGACCGCGCGGGCACCGCGACGGCGGACGACCTGGCGGCAGCCGCCGCATCCGGCGTGCACGTTATCCGCACACTCGCAGACCTGCCCCCGCTTCTGGCCAACCTCGCCGCCTGACCCCGACGCCTCCCCACACCCTGCCCCCGCCGCATCCTGCCCCGCCGCGCTCTGCCCGCGCCGCATCCAGCGCCCGCCGCGCATTGTTGTTCGCAATTCAGGCAAAATGCGCGAACATCGGTTCTGTCCCCATTGTTTACCTGTCCTCCTGGGCGAGGTTGCCCGGTTCTGCCTGAATTGCGAACTGCACGATGGGTGGAATGCGTCAGGAACGTGCCGGGGCGCCCTTCGGAGCCGGTCAGGCGTGGTTTCGGGCTGTATTCAAGGCGCCACGAACAGCGTCCATCACAACTTCGGGTGAATACATGACCTGCCAATAGTTGAATCGCAGCACGATGTACCCAAGTGCCGCGAGTGCGGCATCCCGATCGTAATCGCGGGCAGTCCCCATAGCGTCAGCGTGCCCCAGGCGACCATCTGTTTCGATCACGATGCATCCTTCTACGACGAGATCCACTGTTCCGATGCCGGGGAAAAATATCTGAAGTTCGCAGCCCAGTCCGGCATCTAAAATCATGAGGCGCACTATCGTTTCGATGCCGGACATGGCCCGTGAATCCACTCGGTTTCGATATCGGCGGTACTTCGCCGGCAACGCCGCAAAGACAACGTTGAGATCCTGCTCGGTTACTAATCCGAGATAGAGCGCGCTATCGAGAGCGGCGATTGCCAATTTCTCTGGCTGGCAGCGGATGATGTGGGCGAGCGCATTGAGCGGCCCGACGCTGCCCATGGTGACCGCTGTTTTGTCGACGAGAGGGAACCAATGCAGCACGCATCCGTTCCGATTGGCGAGTGTGAGACGGGTGAACCGGTCCCGTGGCGACCGCATTCGTGATGCCTCGTGGCGCAGGTAGATGTGCGGGAACTGGTCATCGACTACCCAGATTCCCGCACGCCGGGCCGCCGAGACACAGGTGATCAGGCCACCGACACGTACCGCCATCTCAATCTGCGGCTCGACTTCGGGTACAGCGTAATATCCTCTGCGCACCCTGATGAGACGCCCAGAGTGGACAGCTGACGCTAACCCTCGAGGCGTGTACCCCCGGCGAAGCAGTTGCTGCCGAGTTGCGACGTGCGAGGTGTCGGTGTGCGACATGGACATGCGAGTGAGTGTGGCGTCGATGTTCTTCCCCTGGCCCGCTCGTGAGGGATCTGTGGAATGTGGCTTGGGACGACCCGCTGTGCACAACTCAGGAAGATATCGACCCGGTCATGTTCGCAATTCAGGCAGAAAGTGGAGTCCGCCACCCGGGGGCCCGCAATCACGGCCCCACGAATCGACGTGGGCACAAATTGCCTGAGTTGCGAACAGCGGGAGGGGACCCGGGCGGATGCCGGGGCACGAGCGGTCGTGTGCGCGGCATTTGCCAACGCTGCAACGCCCCGTGCACGGCGAGTAGACTGTAAAAGTACGTGCTCCGGGGTCGGTGAAAATCCGAACCGGCGGTGATAGTCCGCGACCCGCGACCGACTGAGGCTGAGAATGCTGAAGCTGGGAACGGTTGAGCCGGTGAAACTCCGGCACCGACGGTTATGAACCAGTGTTGGTTCTCAGTCCGGATGGAAGGAAGCACGGGTGTTCGCGTCAGCGTGCACAGCGGTGGCTTTTGCGCCAGCGTTCCCGGAGTTCGTCGAGAGAAGACGAGGACCGGATGCAAACGCAGCGCGAGCGGGTCACACCACCCATCGAGGATGCGATGCGTCGCGCCCTCGAACTCGCCGCGCGCGGACCTGCGGCCGATCCGAACCCTCAGGTCGGTTGCGTGATCCTCTCCCCCGACGGCGCGACTCTCTCCGAAGGTTGGCACCACGGACGCGGAACCCCGCACGCGGAAGTGGATGCCCTCTCCCACCTGACGGCCGGCGAAGCGCGCGGCGCGACCGCGGTCATCACGCTGGAACCCTGCAACCATCACGGCCGAACCGGTCCGTGCAGCGAAGCGCTCATCGACGCCGGGATTGCGCGGGTGGTCTACGCGGTCAACGACCCGAACCCGGCGGCGAAAGACGGGGCGGCGCGGTTGCGCGAAGCCGGGGTAGAGGTCATCGATGGCGTGCTGGCGGCCGAAGTTTCCGACCTGCTGCATCCGTGGCTCGCCGCGATGCGGTTGGGGCGCCCTCACGTCACCCTCAAGTGGGCGTCCAGTCTGGACGGCAGGGCGGCAGCATCCGACGGGTCAAGCCAGTGGATCACGGGGACGGCAGCACGCACCCACGTACACGAGCAGCGCGCCGTGGCCGGCGCGATCATCGTCGGCACCGGCACGGTCCTCGCCGACAACCCGAGCCTCACGGCGCGCGACGAAACCGGCGCACTTCTCGAGCACCAGCC
>JBIQLG010000013.1:0-65316 GCA_044464485.1 Agreia sp. | reverse complement strand
TTTTTGGCATTTGACATTGTGCACGCTGTTGAGTTCTCAAGGATCGGGCGCGCCTAAAGCGTGACCTTCCGGCCGTTTTTAGGGCAACTGCTCTAACCTACCACCAACCCGTCAGTTCCGCACGACGTTGAACCCCGATCGCGATGCGATCAGAGCCGTACATGACTGGAGACTTCCAGAGGTGGGCTTTCCATCGTAGCCCGACGCACACGCTGCAGCAAGTGCAGTGAGCCTGTCGGCGAGGATGTCTTTCCGCTTGAGGCCCAGTAGCGCTTCGGCTGCCTGAAACCTTTGGGGTGACAAGGAGAAACTCTATGTGTTCAGCGGGATGCGTGCAAATTTCGATGCATCCCGGGCGTGTCGTTCTCACGCAGCGCAAGATCACGACACGTTACGGCATGGAGCTACTTGATAAAAATGCCGGCGAGAGTCTTTTTACCACGGCGCAGTACCGCCATTCCGTGATGCGCCGCGATCGTCGTGAGTACTGCATCCGGTGCGTCAACATGCACATTATTGACGTATACACCGCCCTGGCTGATCGCCCTCCGCGATTCCCCCAGGCTCGAGGTGAGACCGGTGTCGACAAGGAGCTGAGTGATGAGTGTGTCCGGGGGTGTTGTGACCTGAGGCAGTTCCCGTAATGCGGATTCGAGGGTTTCCGGATCGAGTTTGCGCAAATCCCCCTGTCCGAATAGGGCGGCAGAAGCCGCGATCGCTGACTCCGCGGCCGCCGCACCGTGCACGAGCGTCGTCACATCGAGCGCGAGACGCAACTGGGCTGCCCGCTTGAATGGCTCCGCGGCCACGTCATCCGCGTACCCATCGATCTCCGCACGAGACAGGAACGTGAACACCTTAAGACGCTCGATGACGTCCGCATCGTTGGTGTTGAGCCAAAACTGGTAAAACGCGTACGGGCTCGTGAGCGCCGGATCCAGCCATACGGCGTTACCCTCGCTCTTGCCGAACTTCGTGCCGTCGCTGTTGGTGATGAGCGGCGTTCCGATCGCGTGCACCGTGGCGCCCTCGGCCTTGCGGATAAGTTCTGTGCCGCTCGTGAGGTTGCCCCACTGGTCGCTTCCGCCCGTCTGCAAAACGCATCCGTAGGTTCGGTAAAGCTCCAGGTAATCCAGGCCCTGCAGGATCTGGTAACTGAACTCGGCGTAGCTGATCCCTTCGGCAGAGTTGAGCCGCGAGCTCACGGCATCCTTCTTCAGCATCGTGCCCACGCGAAAGTGCTTGCCGATATCGCGCAGGAAATCAATCGCCGACATCGGCGCGGTCCAGTCGAGGTTGTTGACGAGCCGCGCAGCATTGGCGCCTTCGAAGCTCAGGAACTTCGAAACCTGGGCCTGAAGGTAACCCACCCACTCGGCGACGACCTCCCGGTCGTTGAGAGTGCGCTCCGCGGTGGGCTTCGGATCTCCGACGAGCCCCGTGGAGCCGCCGACGAGACCGAGAGGTTTATGGCCAGCGAGCTGGAGCCTGCGCATGAGAAGAAGTTGCACGAGGTTGCCAAGGTGCAGGCTCGGCGCGGTCGGGTCGAACCCGCAGTAGTACGTGATCGGTTCGCCCGCGAGGAGCGACATGAGTTCCACCTCATCCGTCGAGATGTGCACGAGACCGCGCCACTTGATCTCCTCCCACACGTTCGGGAACGTGTCATCGTTGCATTGGGTATTCAGAGCGTCGGATGCTGGCACCGAGTCAGGATATCAGGGGCGCCGGCTCTGCCCCGCCGCTCTCCCCCATCTCGGCATCCCTTCCGCGCGGCGGATACACCCAAGCCACGAGGACGACCGAGATGATCATGAGCAGCAGCCACGAGCCGAGTTTGGCGATGGAAACGAGTTCCCACCCGTCGGCTTGGTTCGGATAGCTCCACGCCTGGGACCACGTCGCGACGTTCTCGGCGATCCAGATGAACAGCGCAACGAGCACGAACGCGACGACAATCGGCATCCGCAGTCTGGCGCGGAAAATGCGGAAGTGCATCATGCACGGACCGTAGACCGCAAGGATAGCGAGCAGGAGGAGCCAGCGCGCGTCCCAGATGTAGTGGTGGCTGAAGAAGTTCACGTAAATGAGCAGGGCGAGGATGGCGGTGACCCACCTGCGCGGGTATCGCTCGAACCGCAAGTCGAAAAGTCGATACACCCGCACGAGGTAGGAGCCCACCGAGGCATACATGAATCCGCTGTAGAGCGGCACATTCAGGAGATGAAGCACGCCATCCCCTTCGTAGATCCAGGAACCGACGCTCGTCTTGAACAGTTCCATCCCGGTGCCGACGATGTGGAACAGGATGATCACGCGCAGCTCGCGCAGCGTCTCAAGCCGGAACGCCACCATCAGAATCTGGGTGGCGACGGCAGCGAGCGTGACGAAGTCGTTGCGCGCGAGGGCGGCGCCGTCGGGATACCACACCGCGGTCGCGAACAGCAGGACGAGCATGGCTGCGCCGAACACGCAGGCCCAGCCCTGCTTGAGCGCGAACACGACGAATTCGACGAGCCAGCGAGCCATGCGGCTCTGCGGAACGCGTTGCAGGATTCGGTGGGCGCGCGCATCGATGTAGCGCTCGACTGCGGTGCCGTCACGGCGACGCGCAGGCTGCGGCTTCCTCACGGGCTCACCATAGCCGAAACACCACTCCACGGGTTCGCAAGCATTGATGCTTGATTGTTTCAAATCATGCTTGTATGCTTGATTCAACGAAATCAAGTGTGGAGACTGGAGAGGTCATGTTTGTTCTCACCGCCGACCAGGTGGACAGCCGGTCCAGCGCGGACCGCGTCGCCGCGATGATCGATGCCCTCAATTCAGGGCCAGTTCATCCCGTGCTCGCGGCCGACCGCACTGCGGGCGACGAGCTGCAGATTCTCGTGGCGGGCGGCGCCGATGCACTCACCCTCATCCTCTACCTCACCCGCACGGGCCAGTGGAGCGTCGGATGCGGCGCAGGCACCGTGAACTCCCCGCTGCCCGGCAACATCCGGGAGGCTGCGGGCGATGCGTTCATTGCGGCGCGAAGGGCCGTCGATCGCGCGAAGAAACGTCCCACCCGGTTTGCGCTCGAGACCGAACCGGCAACCCCGCCCGCGGCAGACGGTGAAGCCCTCATCGACCTGCTCCTGGCGCTTCGAGCCCGCAGAAGCCCCGAAGGGTGGGAGCTCCACGACATCCTCGACGGCACCGACCTGACCCAGGCGGATGCCGCGCAGCGTCTCGGCATCAGCCCGCAAGCCGTGAGCCTTCGCGCCCGCGCCGGCGAACTGCGCACCGAACAAGCCGCGCTGGAGCCGCTCGCGCGAATCCTGGACCAACTCGGTAGCGTTAAGCCCATGACACCGGGAGGCGGCTCATGATCATCCTCGACATCATCCTGTGGAGCGTATTTCTGCTTCTGCTTGCCGCCGGGCTGTTCCTCTCGCTCATCGCGAGCCGGCGCCCGACCGCGCAAAAACCGGGCGCGTACTGGCTCGTGATTCCCGTCGTCGCCCTCATCGCCGTGGCGATCGTGTACGCCGCGATGGGTGGCGCCCAGTCCGCGCCCGCTGTCGGATTCCACGTCGCGGCGACCGTGCTTCTGCTCCTCATCGGGGTCGTGGGCGGCAGCCCGCTAGTGCTCGTCGTGCTCGAACTCGCCGGGAGCGGTGCTGTGCCGCTCGGCGACCACGGCGGCATCCTCGTGAGCGAGACCGGGCCGAAGGCGAAGGACCGCGAGATTCTGCGCGGCGGCATGACGATCGGCTATCTGGAGCGCCTGGCCATCATCGGCGCGGCACTCGTCGGGCAGTTCGCGGCCGTCGCGGTCGTGATCGCCGTGAAAGGCCTCGGCCGGTTTTCCGAACTGGAGAACTCGGCAGCGCGGGAACGGTTCATCATCGGCACGCTCGTGAGCATCGTGTGGGCCGCAGCGTGCGCCGTGCCCGCGGTGATCGGCCGGGCGGCCTAGCTGCGTCGTTTCGGCGCGTGCGCCTTGTACGGCGAGACGGTGGGGTCTCCCGGGATCCAGAACCGCCATGGAAACTCTTCCGTGCCGCCCAGGCCAGACACGCCCGTCCGCGGGCCCGTCGCCACCTCGGGCACTCCCCCGCCCAGCTCCAGGCGGATGCGGCTCGACGCCAGATCCGCGCCGCCGTCGGCGAGGGTGATCCCCGCCGCCACCGTGAGGCGTGCCGGGCCGCGAGCCAGGTCCGCATCGGACCGTGACGTGTCGCGCCGCGATCGGGCCAGTTCGAGCCCCTCGATGATCTCGCCCGCGCGCAACAGGCATCCGGAAGCCTGCCCTTCCGGCCCGCACACCACATTCGCGCACGTGTGCATGCCGTAGGTGAAATAGGTGTACAGGTGCCCGGGTTCGCCGAACATCACGGCATTGCGGTTCGTCTTGCCGCGGAACGCATGCGATCCGGGATCCTCGGAACCGTGATACGCCTCCACCTCCGTGATCCGCAACGACACCGTGCCCTCCGGCGAATCCACCGTGAGCACCGACCCGAGGATGCGTGACGCCACCTCAAAGCTGGGCGGCAAAAGGAGAGAACGGTCGAGGGACATCAGGCAGACAGCTGATCCGAAAGAGACGTCACCCGCAGCGTCAACGCCTCCAGTTGCTCGGCAACCCGCTCGGGCGCAGTACCCCCTGCGCCGTTCCGGCTCGCGACCGAGCCGTCCACCGTGAGCATGTCGCGCACCGCCGGGGTGAGGTGGGGCGAGACGGACTGCAACTGCTCGTCCGTCGCGTCCGCGAGGTCCAGTCCGTTCGCTTCGCAGAACGCGACGAGCGCCCCCGTCACTTCGTGCGCGTCCCGAAACGGAACTCCCTGCCGCACGAGCCACTCCGCGACATCCGTGGCCAGCGAGAAGCCTTCGGGCGCGAGCGCGGCCATCCGCTGGGTGTCGAAGCGCAGCGTCGCAACCATGCCGGTGAACGCGGGCAGGAGCATTTCGAGAGTTTCCACCGAATCGAACACGGGCTCCTTGTCCTCCTGCAGGTCGCGGTTGTAGGCGAGCGGGAGGCCCTTGAGAGTCGCCAGCAACCCGGTGAGGTTGCCGATCAGTCTGCCTGCCTTGCCGCGCGCGAGCTCGGCAATGTCCGGGTTCTTCTTCTGCGGCATGATCGACGAACCCGTCGAATAGGCGTCGTGAAGCGCGACAAATCCGAACTCCCGCGTGTTCCACAGAATGATCTCCTCCGCGAACCGGGAAAGGTCGATCCCGAGTTGCGCGGCAAGAAACAAGAACTCCGTGACCACGTCACGTGCCGCGGTCGCGTCGATCGAATTCTCGCTCGGGCCGGAAAGCCCGAGCTCGCGCGCGACCAGTGCGGGGTCAAGGCCCAGCGAACTTCCCGCCAGCGCTCCCGACCCATACGGCGAAACCTCAGCACGCACCCGCCAGTCCCGCAACCGCTCCAGGGCGCGCACGAGCGGCCACGCGTGCGCCAAAAGGTGGTGGGAGAGAAGAACGGGCTGGGCGTGCTGCAAGTGGGTACGGCCCGGCATCGCCGCGGTCGGGTGAGCCTTCGCCTGGGAAACGATCGCCTCGATGACCTGAACCACGAGGCGCCCTATCACCCTCGCGTGGTCGAGCAAATACAAACGGATGAGCGTCGCGATCTGGTCGTTCCGGCTGCGCCCCGCGCGCAGTTTGCCGCCGAGTTCCGGACCGGCGACGCGCAGGAGTTCGCGCTCCAGGGCGCCATGCACATCCTCGTCCGTGTCCAGAGGGACAATCGAACCCTCCCGCACGCCAGCCAGAATCTCATCCAGAGCGGCGAGCATCCGCTCGAGCTCGGAGGCGTCGAGATAGTCGGCCGTCGCCAGTGCGCGAGCGTGCGCGCGGGAACCCGCGAGGTCGTAGGGCGCGAGCTGCCAGTCGAAGTGAGTGGATCGCCCAAGGCGGACGAGCTCAGGGGACGGCCCCGACCCAAACCGGGCGCCCCACAGACTCCCCTCGTTCGTCGAACCGCCCGTAGACATCATTTGGCCGCCGTGACCCGGGAGGCAGCATCGCGCCGCGCAGAAATTCGGCTTGGAAGCGACCACAGTTCGATGAAACCCTTAGACAGGGACTGGTCAAAGGTGTCGCCCGTGTCGTAAGTGGCGAGATCGAAGTCGTAAAGGCTCTCCGCGCTCCGCTGGCCGGTCACTACCGCGCGACCTCCCTGAAGTGTGAGACGGATTTCCCCGCTCACGTAACGCTGCGTGTCATCGATGAAGGCATCGAGCGAACGTTTGAGTCCGGAAAACCAGAGGCCGTCGTAGACCAGATTCGCCCAATCCGCCTCGACCTTGCGCTTGTACCGATTCACGTCACGCTCCAGAGTGAGGTTCTCCAGAGCTTCATGCGCCGCGATAAGAGTCGTCGCTGCGGGAGTCTCGTAGATCTCGCGGCTCTTGATGCCGACCAGCCGGTCCTCGATGATGTCGACGCGGCCGATGCCGTGCTTCCCGGCAAGGATATTGAGGTTCTCAATCACTTCCAACGGGCTCATGCTGACGCCGTTGACCGACGTGGGAATACCTTGCTCGAACGTGACAAAGAGCTCATCAGCCGGTTTGATCTCTGCTGGATCCTGCGTGTATTCGTAGAGGTCTTCGATGGGCGCGTTCCATGGATCTTCGAGGAAACCCGTTTCGAGGGTGCGCCCCCACACATTCTTGTCAATCGAGTACGGATTCTTCTTCGACTGTTGAATCGGCAAATTGTGCTCCTCGGCATACACGATCGCTTTATCGCGCGTCAGTGCGAGGTCCCGCACGGGTGCGATGCTCGTGAGTTCCGGCGCGAGGGCAGCAACCGCTGCCTCAAAGCGCACCTGATCGTTTCCCTTCCCCGTGCATCCATGGGCCACGCTGTCGGCGCCAAGCTCCCGCGCCGTCTTAGCGAGATACTTTGCAATCACCGGGCGCGCCAGCGCCGAAACCAGAGCGTATTGCCGCTGATAATTCACGTTCGCCTTGAGGGCGGGCATGAGGTAGTCGTTTGCGAACTCGTCCTTTGCGTCCACGACCACAGCGTCGACGGCACCGCACGCAAGGGCTCGCTGGCGGATGTCCTCCATGTCTTCTCCGCCCTGACCGACATCCACGGCGAGAGCAACCACATCCTTCCCCGTCGCATCCTTGAGCCAACCAATTCCCACGGAGGTGTCGAGGCCACCCGAGTATGCGAGCACTACGCGTTCTGACATGAAAGAGTTCTCCTTAGCGTTCGTTTTCCAGTGTATTCAGCGCTCTTGCAGCAGCCAGGTGAGCAAAGCTTTTTGAGCGTGCAAGCGATTTTCTGCCTGATCCCAGATGACACTCTGCGGGCCATCGAGCACGTCGGCAGTGACCTCAAAGCCACGATCCGCCGGAAGACAGTGCAGGAACAGGGCATCCGGCTTCGCTTCGGCCATGAGCGCGGCATTCACCTGATAGCCCGCCATCGTGGTGATGCGCTGGGCCTTTTCGACTTCCCGGCCCATGGAAACCCAGGTGTCGGTGACCACCACATCCGCGTGTCGCACGGCATGCACGGGATCGGTGAACAGTTCGACGGAGCCGCCGGTGTGGGAGGCGCGCTCACGCGCCGCAGTGACGACAGCGGCAGAGGATGAGTATGTGGCCGGCGATGCGACACGGACGTGCATGGCTGCGGTCGCCGCGGCGAGCAGATATGACTGAGCCATATTGCTTGCGCCATCACCGAGGAACGTGACGGTGAGTCCGCGCAAATTCCCGCGACGCTCGCGAATCGTCATCAAGTCCGCGAGAAGTTGGCACGGGTGGAAGTCGTCGCTGAGCGCATTAATGACGGGCACGCGTGTACCGTGCGCCATTTCTTCCAGTCCCGACTGTGCGTACGTCCGCCACGCTATGGCCGCGACCTGCCGCTCCAGAACTCGTGCGGTGTCTGCCGCGGTTTCTTTCCCACCCAGCTGACTGTTGGCGGTACTGATGATGAGCGGCACTCCCCCCAGTTCCGCAATGCCGACCGCGAAGGAAACACGGGTGCGCGTCGAAGATTTGTCGAAAATTACTGCTACCGTCTGCGGCCCGGCGAGAGGGGTGGCTGCGAATCGATCCAGCTTCAGTTGCGCGGCCAGTTCAAGGATCTCCGCCTGCTCATCCGGGCTCACATCGTCATCCCTGAGAAAATGTCGCGTCATGAAATGGACTCCAATGATTGTGTGAACATCGTCTCAAATTCCCGCACTTCGGCATCGCCAATAATGAGCGGTGGTGCGACACGAATGCTGGTGTCATTGGGGGCGTTGATGATGAGCCCGCGCTCCAGAGCTGCCGCAGCAAGATCCCTGGCTCTCGGCTCCCGAAGCCCCACGCCGATGAGCAGCCCACGACCTCGAACTTCCTCGATGAGTGGATGAGCCAGATCGCGGACAAACATCGCCAATTGTTGCCCCCTGCGTGTCGCATTTTCCCTGAGGCCGGCGCCCTCAATTTCCTCCAGCACGGCATTCCCTGCGGCCGCAGCGAGCGGATTCCCGCCGAAAGTGCTTCCGTGCTGCCCCGCCTCCAGCAGTGACGACGCGGCACCGAAGGTCACGAGCGCTCCTATGGGTACGCCGCCCGCTATCCCTTTTGCAAGCGCGATGGCGTCGGGCACGATCCCCGTGTGCTGGAAGGCAAACCATTCTCCGGTTCGCGCGATTCCCGTCTGGATCTCGTCGAGAATCAGCAGGGCTCCGTTTTCGGTGGTGAGCTCGCGTGCTCGCTCGAGGTAACCATCCGGCAACTCGACCACTCCGGCCTCGCCCTTGATAGGTTCCAGGAACAGAGCCGCGACATCCGGTCCGATGGCATCTTCCAGCGCCCCAATTGTCGAGTCGATGTGTTCGACGCCGGGTAGTAGAGGCTCAAACGGTTCCCGCAGCGCGCTTTGCCCGGTGAGCGAGAGAGCGCCCGTCGTTCGACCGTGAAACGACCGATGAAGACTGAGGATGCGTGGCCGCGCCCCGCCCCGAGCGTTGCGACGGGCGAGCTTCACACCGGCTTCAATTGCTTCCGTTCCCGAATTGCACAGGAAGACGCGACCGGCTGCGCCTGCCCCGCTGATGGTGAGCAATTTTTCCGCAAGCTCAAGTTGCGGCGGTGACGCGAAGTAGTTGGATACGTGCGCGAGCGACGATATCTGGCGCGACACCGCATCCACGAGTGCGGGATGCCCGTGCCCGAGAGCGTTGACCGCGATCCCCGCGAGAAAGTCCAGGTAACGCTTGCCCTGGGCATCCCACACGTAGCAACCTTCACCGCGCACGAGCAGCGCGAGTGGGCTGGTCACCGTTCCCATCATCACGGAGCGATACCGAGCCAGCCAGGGCTGCGTCGAATCAATGTCACCGCCCGACGAAGGAGCATTCGTTAAATTCACTGTCACTCTCCGTGCCCTTCCGCCGGACGAATTGTCGTGCCGCGGGATCCGAATGCTTCCCGCGCGAGAATGTGCGGCTCGCGACCATCAACGATGGCAACACTGCCCACCCCGCCGATGATGGCGTTCTTTGCCGCCGTAAGTTTCGGAATCATTCCCGACCCAATTGTCGGCAACAGCTCGTCGATCTCGTCCACGGACAGTGTTGAGACAAGCGAGCCGGGGTCTGGCCAGTCGCGATACACGCCGGCGACATCCGTGAGGAGGAGCAGCCAATCCGCAGAAAGCGCACTCGCGATACTTGCCGCAGCAATATCCGCATTGATGTTCAAAAGCTCGCCGTCATCGATGTCGCGCCCCATGGCGCAAACGACCGGAATGTGGCCCGCGTCGAGCGCCGCATGAATCGCAGAGCACTGCGCCGCCGGGACCAGACCCACGCGCCCGAGATCAACCAGTTCGCCATCAATCAGGATTTCGGCCCGGCGAGCGGTCAGGACTCCTCCCGATTCCCCGGAAAGAAGCGTTGCAGCGGATCCCAGCGCCCGCAGCGACGACACGAGTTCGTTTCCGATGCTCTCAAGAATCTGATGGACAACTTCTGCCGCCTCGACTGTCGTGACTCGATGCCCTCCGCGAAACTCGCTCGATATCCCCCGTGCCGCAAGTTCCGCGGATATCTGCGGTCCGCCACCATGGGTGACGACAACCCGGGCGCCTGCGTGAGAGAGCGTGAGGATGTCCTCGCAAAACGACTGCGAAAGCTCAGGGTCCACCATGGCGTTGCCGCCGAACTTCACCACGACGAGTTCGCCGGCATGATCCGCAATTCGATTTCGCATCATCAACTCGAGTAGGCGCTGTTCTCGTGTACGTAAGCGTGAGTGAGATCGTTGGTAAGAATCTTTGCCGAGTGTTCCCCCGAGGCGAGGTCGATCTCGACCAGTACGTCTCGCGGAGTCAAATCGACCTGATCTCGTGGTGCATCCGGTTCTCCGGCGTGACATACGCGCACGCCATTCATGCGAACATCGACGTTGTAGGGATCAAACACGGCGCGCGTTGTTCCGATCGCGGCGAGTACTCGTCCCCAGTTCGGGTCATTTCCGAATACCGCTGCCTTGAAAAGATTGCTGCGCGCGACCGACCTGCCGACGTCCTCTGCGTCGGCATCACTGGCAGCGCCGCTGACCGAAATTGTGATGTTATGACTCGCGCCTTCGGCATCTGCCATCAGCTGGGCGGCGAGGTCGCCGCAGAGTTCGGTGAGCTTCGAAGCAAATTCCGCCGCGTCGGGGCGTATACCGGATGCACCGGATGCGAGTATCGACACCTGATCGTTCGTCGAGGTGCACCCGTCAGAATCGAGGTGATTGAACGTCGTGGCCACTGAGCTGCGCAATGCGGCATCAAGCTCGGCGGCGTCGACGAGTGCATCGGTCGTGATCACGACGAGCATCGTCGCGAGAGCCGGCGCGAGCATCCCCGCTCCTTTGGCCATGCCACCGATCGCCCAGCCATCACCGTGGCGGATGGCGGTCTTCTCCACCGTGTCCGTCGTCAGTATCGCCTTCGCTGCCGAGGCGTCTCCCTTCGTGCTGAGCTCCTCCACCGCAGCCGACACACCGCGGAGCACTTTGCTTCGATCAAGCTGCTCACCAATGAGACCTGTAGAACACACGAGAATGTCGCCCGCCGACGTATCAAGGGCACGCGCTACGGCTTCCGCGGTCGCATGGGTCGTCTGAAAGCCCTGCGCACCCGTGAAGCAATTGGCGCCGCCTGAATTCAGAACTATCGCATGGACGATGCCGTCGGAAACGACCTGCTCTGACCACAGGATCGGATTGGCCCGTGACCGGTTGCTCGTGAAGACCGCGGCCACCGCGAACTCCGGACCGCGATTGACGACGAGAGCAAGGTCGGGGCCGTCACCCGATCGGAGACCGCAGGCGACCCCCGCGGCCTCGAAACCCTGGGCGGCAGTGACACTCACGGCGCCACCCCATCCATAGGCAATCCCAATGTTTCGGGCAAGCCCAGCGCGATATTCGCGCACTGGACTGCGGCGCCCGCCGTGCCCTTCATGAGGTTGTCAAGAGCCGCAACAGTAACCACCCTGCCCACCGAGCTGTCGACAGCGAGCCCGATGTTCACGCGGTTGGAACCGAGAACATCCGCGGTCGAGGGGAAGGCGCCTTCCGGCAACACCGAAATAAACGGTTCGTCGGCATAGACCTCTTCCCACGCTTCGCGCACCTCGTCGGCCGTAATTCCCGGCGCGAGTCGCGCGGTCGAGGCGGCAAGAATTCCGCGTGACATTGGCACGAGTACCGGCGTGAACGAAACGCTCACCTGGCGGGAGCCGGCCGTAACCAAATTTTGACGTATTTCCGGCGTGTGGCGATGAACGCCGCCAACCGCATAGGGATGCGCGGAACCATGAATTTCGCTCGCCAACAGCTCGGCTTTCAATGTCCTGCCCGCCCCGGAGGTTCCGACGGCCAGCACCGCCACGAGATCGTCGGACATCACGAGCCCGCGGTGAATCCCCGGCGCCAGCGCGAGGCTGATGGCGCTCACGTTGCAACCTGCGACCGCGATTCTTCGTGCGTGAGCAAGCTGTTCCCGCTGGGCGCCGCCGTCAGCGCGAACGAGTTCCGGCAGCCCATACGTCCAGGGTTCCGAAAAAGGTCCACCATAGAAACGATCCCAGTCCGCGGCGTCGGTGAGTCGGTGATCCGCGCCGCAGTCAATGACGAGAGGAACGTCGGCGAGTTCGCGTGCCAGTGCAGCGGAATGACCGTGAGGCAACGCCATGAAAACAACGTCATGACCCGCGAGAGACTCTCTGGATGTCGGAGCGAACGTGAGGTTCCGAACCGAGTGAAGATGCGGGTGGACAGCGGCGACGATCTCTCCCGCGCTCTGATGACCAGTGACCGTACGCACATTAAATTCCGGATGCCCCGCGAGCACGCGCAACAGCTCGCCACCCGCGTACCCGCTAGCCCCGGCAATTGCCACCGTATAGGACATTTCCACCACCTCTGAAGCGACCGTCAAGAAGAGAAGTGTCGGCGACGCGGCGATGCTGACGTCTGTGTCAGCGTTGCGGCGTCGCCAAAATTCGGCGCGCGCGGCGTCCGCGAAGGCTCACTGGGCGCTCGGCGCCGAGGAGGAGGTCGCGGGAAGTGTCCACGCCGCAACAATAGCGGTTGATGCGCCAGAGAGGAAATCGGGGACTCCGCCACCGTCCCTCGTGCATTAAGGTTGAACTCAAACAGCGCCCCCGTAACGGGCACCGATACGAAAGTTGGACTCATGTCATCCTCATTCGACGACCTTCTCTCCCAGATTCCCGTCGGGGACATCGCGAAGCAGGTGGGAATTGATCCTTCCGTGGCAGAGTCCGCGATTTCTCAGATTCTTCCCACGCTCGTGAGCGGCATGGCAGCCAACGCCAAAGACTCCAAAGGCGAGGAGTCACTCACCAAGGCGCTGGCATCGCACAAGGGAAAGCTCGACAGCCGCAAGTCGGTCACCAACATCGATACCGCGGATGGCGAAAAGATCGTCAGCCATGTTTTCGGATCCAAAAAGGATGACGTGGTCAAGGCCGTGTCGAGCAACAAGGGTGTGACTCAGGACATCATCGCGAAAATTCTGCCCATTGTGGCCCGCATCGTGCTGGCCTGGATAGCAAATCAGTTCTTCAGCGGCTCGAAGGATACGACCGCAAAGAAGAAGCCGAGCACGAAGTCAGAAAGCACCTCGGGCGGAATCGGCGACCTTCTGGGCGGACTTCTCGGTGGAAGCGCCGGCGGCTCCGGCGGCGACTTGCTCGGCGGTCTCATCGGCGGCCTGCTGGGCGGCAAGAACTAGACCCTTCACTCCCGCAAAACTGCTCCGCACCTTTCGGCGGCGGTCGCGACCCCAGCCATCTTGGCTTCGGTTGCCTCCGCCGCCGTCAACGTTCGGTCCGGCGCTCGGAAGCGAAGCGCAAATGTCAGCGACTTTGTGCCCGACTCCATTCCGCGACCGCGATAGTCGTCTACCAGAGCAGCATGCTCCAGCAGTTGCCCGGCTCCCGCAATAATGGCGTCGAGAACCTCCTGCGCCGGAACGGTGTCGGCGACGACCAGGGAAAGATCCTGAGTTGCCGCCGGCAATGTCGCGATGCTGTGCGACGCGACCTCTTCGGGGGCGAGATCCATCATGAGCGTCAGGTTGAGCTCCATCACCGCCACCCGGCTTGACAAATCAAGCTCGTGAACGAGCGCGGGCAGCAACTCGCCCGCTGTGCCCACCTGCTCGTCCCCCAGGTACAGTGCGGCCGTGCGACCCGGGTGGAAGCCTGTTCGAGTCGACGAACGAATGCTCAGCCGAGCACCGAGCGCGAACGCAACCTGCTCTGCGGCGGCGAGCGCGTCCGAAAGCCCCGACACAACAGCCTGCGCTCCCGGCTGCTTGGGAATGACCTCACCGGTGAAGAGCGCTGCGATCATGAGCGGCTGCGGCGGGATCGCATCATCCAGCGCGCGAAGGGTGTCTTTGGAGGGGCGCTCCGTTCCCGAGGGAATGCTCGAAACGGAGGGCGTGATCGGCACCCGTGGACGATACACAGCACCCAGTTCGAACAGGGCGAGATCGGTGAGTCCTCGAGAAAAGTTTCGCTGGGCCACGGTAATGAGGCCGGGCAGAAGCGACGTGCGCAAAAGCGGTGCAGTCGCATCCAGCGGATTCACCAACTCAACGGCCGGACCGAGATCGCCAAAAAGAGTGACCTGTTCGCGAGAGACAAACGGATACGCCATGACTTCGGTTAGTCCGTTGGCCGCGAGTGTTGTGGACACGGTGCGCCGAGACCGTTGCTCGCGCGTCAGCCCCCGACCGGGCGGAGCCGTCGGCAACACAGAGGGGATGCGATCGTATCCGACGATCCGCGCTACTTCTTCAGCCAGATCCGCCTGGTCGCGAAGATCAGGACGCCAGCTTGGCGGCGTCACAATCTCGCCGTGTTCGGTCTCCTCCACGTGTGCACCGATGGCGTCAAGAGCAGCTTTCGATTCCTCCACCGAGAAGTCGACGCCGATGAGCGAATTAATATAACCATGGGGCAGCGCAATGGATTCCCGCTGCGCGATGTGGCCAACTTCCCAAATTTCCGCGTCCTTCGAACCACCCGCGAGCTCTACCAGCAAATCGCAGGCCCGATTGGCTGCAGCGACGGCAACCGCGGGATCGACTCCGCGCTCGAATCTGCGGGATGCTTCGCTGGGAAGTCGATGCCGACGTGCGGTACGCGCGATGGAGATGGGGTCGAAATTTGCCGCTTCGATGAGCACATTCACGGTGTCGTGTGTATTCTCGGTACGCTCGCCGCCCATGACGCCGGCGAGCCCGATCGCTCCGAGCTCGTCCGTGATGAGCAAATCTTCCGGATCCAGCGGCCGCGACTGCCCGTCCAGCGTCGTGAGCTTTTCCTGCGGGTGTGCCCTCCGCACGGTGATGGCGCCCTGGATGCGGTCGAGGTCATAGGCGTGAAGCGGCTGGCCCAATTCCACCATGACGTAGTTGGATATGTCCACAACGAGGGAAATGGACCGAATGCCTGCAAGTTTCAGGCGACCAATCATCCACGCTGGCGTGTGTCGCGTGGGATCAACTCCGCGCACGACGCGCGTGACGAAAAGGCTGCAACCCGCGCTTGCGCGAATGGGAGCACGGTCATCCAGAATGACCGGCACCGGATTGCGCTCGTCGTCACCCGTGATCGTACTCTCGTCGGCACCGGCCAACGCGGGATCCCGAAACTGCGCACCGGTCGCGTGCGAGTATTCGCGCGCGATCCCACGAATCGAAAGTGCGTATCCGCGGTCCGGCGTGACATTGACTTCCACAGCCCAATCGTCCAGTCCAAGTAGTTTTATGGCGTTGGCTCCCACATCAGGGTCGAGACCGAGCTCGGCCAGCCGCAGGATGCCGTCATGCTCATCGCCGAGGCCCAACTCACGGGCCGAGGCAATCATGCCGTCGGAGACGTGACCGTAGGTCTTCCGTGCTGAGATAGGAAACGGTCCCGGCAATACGGATCCCGGCAGCGTCACCACGACTTTGTCGCCTACGAAGAAGTTGTGCGCGCCGCACACGATTCCGCGAACATCGTCGTCCGCAACCCTCACCTGGCACCAGCGAATGGTCTTTCCGTTGCTCTGCGGTTCGTCGACGAACTCGAGCACCTCTCCAACGACGATAGGGCCTTCGAGTCCGAACGAGTGGAAGTCCTCTTCTTCGAGCCCCACGCGCACGAGCGCAGCGTGCAGTTCCTCCGGAGTGAGTGTTTCGGGCGCGTCGACGAATTCTCGAAGCCAGCTCACGGGCACGCGCATCAGACCACCATCCCGAATTGCTGAGAGAAGCGGATGTCGCCCTCGATCATGTCGCGCATGTCTTTCAATTCCTCATTCCGGAACATGAGAGTTCGTTCAATGCCCATGCCAAAGGCAAACCCCTGATACTCGTCAGGATCAACACCGGCCGCACGCAGCACATTGCGATTGACCATGCCGCAACCTCCCCACTCAATCCAGCGAGCTCCCCCTTTTGCATGCGGTTGCCACACATCCATCTCGGCGCTCGGTTCCGTGAAGGGGAAGAAGTTTGGGCGGAGGCGAATTTTGGCTTCGGCCCCGAACATCAGTCGCGCGAAGTGCTCAAGGGTTCCGCGCAAATGTGCCATCGTGAGCCCCTTGTCGATGGCGATTCCCTCGACCTGATGGAACACAGGAGTGTGGGTTGCGTCCAGTTCGTCCTTGCGAAAAACCTTGCCGGGAGCAATGACGTACACCGGCAGCTCGCGCGTTAGCAGGCTTCGAATCTGCACCGGTGATGTTTGGCTGCGCAGGACGAGCTGTGAGCCCGCGGGCGCGACGAAAAACGTGTCCTGCTCTGAGCGCGCAGGGTGGTCCGCATCGGTGTTGAGTGCGTCGAAGTTGAACCACTCGCTCTCGAGCTCAGGGCCTTCGGCGATCTCCCACCCCATCCCCACGAAGATATCGCCAATTTTCTCGATCAACAGATTCAACGGATGACGGGCGCCAGGCGACCATCGCCGAGGCAAGGCTGTCACGTCCAGCGCTTCGGCCGCGAGCCGGGTAGCATCCTCGCGTGCAACCAGTTCGGTCTCCCGCGCCTGCACTGCTGTAGTGACCTGCGCACGTGCCTGACCCACGAGCTTTCCGGCACGGGCCTTCTCTTCTGCCGGAACATGACGCAGTTGCGCGTTCAGGATCGCGAGCGGCGAACCTTCTCCCGCATGCTGCGAGCGCGCGACTTTCAATTCCGCGACACTTGTTGATTCCGCCACGGCCGCAAGCGCCGCGTTCAATGCTTCAGAAACGCTCTGTTCAGAAATTTCGATGGGGTCAGACACGAGACCCAAGTTTAGTGTGGCAGATCGGGCGGTCCGTATCCCGGGCCAGGGAGTGTAATAGCGCGCGTGCCGTCGACACCGATCTGCCGCGGCGTGTTCGGCAGCGCCTTACCGAGTCTTGGGCCGCTTCGTCGAGCAACGAACCGCGCCAGCCACGACATGGTGAGGTTGAGGACAAGGTATATCGCGAGGCCGATGGCGAAGAGTGTGAACATGTACCGGCTTCCAAAGAAGTTACGGTTGTTGCCGATCGTTCGAGCCAGTTCCGGATAGCTCACGATGAACGCGAGCGACGTGTCTTTGAGGAGAACAACGAGCTGGGCGAGGATGATGGGCAGCATCTGCCGGAACGCTTGGGGAAATTCGATGAATGTCCACGTCTTGATCGGGGTAAGCCCGACGGCCAGACCCGCCTCGCGCTGCCCACGCGGGAGCGACTTCACGCCGGCCCGAAGTGCCTCACCGATGATCGCTCCGTTGTACATAGCCAGACCAAGCACTCCCGACCAGTACGATCCGGCAGCGAAAACGAGAAAGACAAAGAAAATCATGAGGAGGACAGGAATGCCACGAACGAATTCGAGGATCACTCCCGTCACTCCGCGAACAACAGCGAAGCGGGATGTCCGCCCGAATGAGAACAGGATGCCAATCGCGACGGCAAGAATCGCTGCAACCGCGGCCATCCGCAGTGTGTTCAGCGTACCGATGCCGAACGACAGCCACAGGTCTCCCCTGGCCACGATGTCCCATCGAGACGGATCGAACGTACCCGGTTGAACCGCACCATTCGCATTGACACGAGGCGCGGCCAGAGTGATGTACATCCAGATGAAGAAAGCAATGATCACGATGATGGCCACGATCGACGCGATCAGGGAGTTGCGGCGGGTTTTGGGTCCCGGGGCGTCATACAGAACGCTCAGGCTCATCTCATCACCACCACTTTCTTTTCGATGGCTCCTGCAATGAGGCCGAGAGGCACCGTGATGACCAGATAGAGAAGTGCCGCGTAAACGAGAACCAGAATGACATTTGCCGGATGATCACGCGTTGCCGCATCGGTTTGCTTGAAAAGTTCGTCAACGAAAAAAATGCCCGCAACAGACGTATTCTTCGTGAGCGCGATGAACACGTTGATGAGCGGCGGTACGACCATGCGCGCCGCCTGCGGAAGAACCACGAGGGTGACGGTTTGGCTGAAACCCATGCCGATGCTGCGCGCAGCCTCCGCCTGACCGACCGGAACGCCATTGAAGCCCGACCGGATCGCTTCGGCTACGAACGGCGAGGTGTAGGCCGTGAGGCCGATGAGCGCGAGCGGGTAATAATCAAGGTCTGAGCCCAGAATAGGCAAAACCAGGGCACAAAACATGAGCACGAGTAGGAGCGGTACATTGCGTAGAACCTCGGTGTATACCGTGGCGAAAACACGCAGTGACGGAACCGGAGAGATCCGCATCGTCGCGACCAAAATACCGACGATGAATGCGCCAACCCCGGATATGGCGAGCAATTGGAGAGTCATCAGGAATCCGGCAAAATATGCCGGCGAAACGTCGATGATGGCATCGATCATGCTGTCCAGTCCACCTCCTTGAGCGCGAGCGGCGATTCGATAGAGCGGCCCATCCGCACTCGCCTGCGGATGGGCTCACCAGTGTTGCTAGTTGGAGTAGCGGTCCACGGCCGGGGGCTGCGGCGTCTTCAGGACCTTGCCTGCCGTCGCCTCCCATGCTGTCTTCCAGCTGCCGTCCTTGTATGACTTCTCCAGAACATCGTTGATGAAGTCGCGGAATGCGTCATCGTCGTGCCCAAGACCGATGCCGTAGGGCTCCTCGGTGAACGGGTTGCTGAGAACCTCGAACTCGCCCTCATTCTGGTCGGCGAGGCCGGCCAGAATAACGTTGTCCGTTGTCACCGCGATGACCTTGCCGGAGCGCAGCGGCTCAAGGCAGTTGGAGTAGGTGTCCGTCGTGATGAGGTTCACGTTGTACTCGGCGATGTTCTTCTCCGACGTGGAACCGGCGACGCTGCAGACGTTCTTGCCTTCGAGGTCCTCCGGCCCCTTGATACCTTCAGGGTTACCCTTCAGAACAAGGATGTCCTGGCCCGCGTTGTAGTACGGTCCGGCGAAGGAAATAACTTCCTTGCGCTTGTCATTAATCGTGTAGGTTGCGACGACAATGTCCACCGTTCCGTTCTCGATGAACGGCTCACGGTTCTTCGACACGGTCTCTACCCACTTGATCTTGTCGGCGGGGATGCCAAGAGCTGCGGCAATGATCTTGCCGATCTCAACATCGAATCCGACCGGGTCGCCGCTCGGGCCCTTGAGGCCGAACAGCGGCTGATCGAACTTGGTGCCAATGGTGATGGTTCCCGCGTCGGCGAGTTTTGCCATCGTGGTCCCTGCTTCGAATGTGGGGGCCTCCGCCACCGGTGGGGCTGCGTCCCCCCCGCCCGCGCATGCTCCCAGTCCGAGAATGCTCGCTACGGCGATGGCAGAAATTGTAAGGCTCTTTTTGAGTCTCATCTGTCTCTCCTTGCTGTGGTTGCTTACCCTCTGATTAGTGAGTAAGGATTTTCGAGAGGAAATCTTTCGCCCTCGAGGTCTGTGGGTCTGTGAAAAACTTTTCTGGCGTCGCTTCTTCCACAATTTCGCCATCCGACATGAACAGCACGCGGTGTGCTGCTTTGCGCGCGAATCCCATTTCGTGCGTGACGACGATCATTGTCATCCCGTCCTGAGCCAACTGAACCATGACATCGAGAACTTCGGAGATCATCTCGGGATCGAGCGCGGACGTCGGCTCATCCAGAAGAATGAGCTTGGGGTCCATGGCGAGAACGCGCGCGATGGCCACGCGCTGCTGCTGGCCGCCGGAAAGCTGCGACGGCATCTTTCCCGCCTGATTTGCGACGCCGACGCGATCGAGCAGTTCCATCGCGTGCTTGTCCGCGTCAGCTTTAGAAATGCCCCTGACCTTGCGCGGTCCCAGTGTCACGTTCTCCAGCACTGTTTTGTGTGCGAAGAGATTGAAGGACTGGAAAACCATTCCGACATCTGCACGCAGCCTGGCCAAACCCCTGCCCTCTTCGGGAAGTCTGACGCCGTCGATAGTGATGGTGCCGCTGTCAATCGTTTCGAGCCGGTTGATCGCTCGACAGAATGTCGACTTACCTGATCCACTCGGACCAATGACAACAACCACTTCGCCTCGTGCGACGCTCGTCGAAATATCTTTGAGTACATGAAGCTCGCCAAAATGCTTGTTGACGTGGTCAAGAACAACGAGGGGTTCACCACTTTGTGAGGGCACCATTGGGACAGGTTGTCACACTTCGACACCCCGATCCAAACTCCACGAGCCTTTGTAACCGCAACGTGACAAGCGCTTGCATACATTGCAGAGTGTGCACCAAATTTCCCTCTTCGGGGTCAGCTATCGCGTTGCTCAAACGCGGATTCGTACAAGCAGACGGCGGCCGCAGTGGCCAGGTTCAAAGATTCCGCACTGCCGTAAATGGGTAAGCGGATGACGGCATCCGCCATCGCGAGGTGGTCGTCTGAGAGTCCCCTGGCTTCGTTGCCGAACAACCACGCAGTGGGTCGCGTCAGAAGCCCGGCGCGTCTGGCAGCCAACAGGTCGTCACCTTTCACATCGGCAGCAAGAACCTGAAGGCCTGCACCGCGAGCGTGCTCCAGTACAGACGCCACGTCGACGTTCACAGCTACAGGAAGGTGAAAAATCGAGCCGGTGGTGGCACGCACTACCTTCGGGTTGTAAAGATCGACGCTGCGGCCGCTGAGGATCACCGCATCGGCACCCGCAGCATCCGCCGACCGAATGATGGTGCCGGCGTTGCCCGGGTCCCTCACTTCTTCGAGGATGGCGATCAACGCAGGTGTCTGGCCACCGTTGCGAGCGCCGAAAATATCTTTGACGGACGTCGGAAACTGATGACACACGGCAATCACGCCCTGCGGCGTGACGGTGTCGGCCATGAATTCCAGAACCTGCTCGGTGACAAACTCAACGTCGACGCCTGCGTCGACGGCAGTCTGTGCGATGTCCGTGAACCGTTCGAGGGCGGTAGGCGTCGAATAAAGCTCGACGACAAGTTCCGGTCGATACGTCAATGCCTCAGAGACGGCCTGCGGACCTTCCAAGAGAAAAAGCCCGGTCTCTGACCGGGCTTCCCTCTTGTGAAGTTTGGCGACAGCCCGGATTCGCGGGGAACGCGGGTTGTCAATCATAGGAATACTCTACGCGGCCGATTTGTCCCTGGGCGCGTTGACATCCTTCGGCAGCGCTGCTTTCGCCGTTGCGACGATCGAGGCAAACGTCGCCGGCTCATTGACCGCAAGTTCGGCGAGAATACGACGATCGACCTCGACGCCGGCAAGGTTCAAACCCTGGATGAGGCGGTTATAGGTCATTCCGTTCTCGCGTGCAGCGGCATTGATGCGCTGGATCCACAAGCGACGGAAGTCGCCCTTGCGCGCACGACGGTCGCGGTACGCGTAGACGAGCGAGTGGGTGACCTGCTCTTTGGCCTTGCGGTACAGACGCGAACGCTGCCCGCGGTATCCGGATGCGCGCTCGAGGATGACGCGACGCTTCTTGTGGGCGCCTACGGCCCGCTTTACTCTTGCCATTTCCTTCTATTCCTTACGTCTTGCGGCTCAGCGACCGAGAAGCTTATTGATGGCCTTGACATCGGCCTTGGCGACGGGTTCGTCTTTGTTGAGTCGGCGCTTGCGCTGGCCCGACTTCACTTCAAGGTTGTGGCGCATGCCAGCCTGCTGCTTCATGAGCTTTCCGCTGCCGGTGATTTTGAAGCGCTTCTTCGCCCCCGAATGGGTCTTTTGCTTAGGCATCCTTTTCCTCTTCCTTGCTTGTGTTCTTCTCCGATGCCGAATCGTCCTCGGAACCCTCTCCTCGGGAGCGGTTCGGCTTGGATGCGGCACGGCGCGCGTCGGACTCTGCCTTCGCTGCCGCTTTGGTCTTGTGGGGTCCGATGACCATCACCATGTTGCGGCCGTCGATAGTCGGTGTGGACTCGACGGAGCCGTACTCGGCAACATCCTCGGCAAACTTTTGGAGCAATCGCACACCCTGGTCGGGGCGAGACTGCTCACGACCGCGAAACAGAATCATGGCTTTGACCTTGTCGCCGCCCTGAAGGAATCCTTCGGCGCGCCTGCGCTTGGTTTCGTAATCGTGCTTGTCAATCTTCAGGCGGAAGCGAACCTCCTTGAGGATCGTGTTCGCCTGATTGCGTCTGGCCTCTTTGGCCTTTTGCGCTTCTTCGTACTTGAACTTTCCGTAGTCCATGATTTTGGCTACGGGCGGCTTCGAATTCGGTGCAACCTCGACGAGGTCGAGATCTGCTTCCTGTGCAAGTCGCAGCGCGACCTCGATCTTGACGACGCCGACCTGCTCGCCGCTCGGGCCGACGAGGCGAACCTCTGGCACGCGGATGCGGTCATTCGTACGGGGATCGCTGATAGGTAACTCCTCTGTTCTGTGTTCGCGACTCGGCAGGCCGACGGTTGTCGACGCGCCAGCGAGAGAGGAAAGTCGCCAGTTGCGCACCGCGCTCGCGCACGGCAACACCAACTCGGCGCCCAAAGCTACCCTCCCAACCTGGCTGGGACGGCGGGGCACCAACAACCCGGTAACCTAGAGAAGCGGTCGCGGGTGGGAGAATCTCCACTTTCGCACTGGGTACGAAATCGACCCAGAGCCCGCATGAGTCTAACAGAGGAACGAGACATGAGCGAGTCCAACGCCAGCCAGGAAGTTCGTGACATCGCCGATGTTCCTGCCGTAGAACTCATCAATACCGTCGCCGTGCACCTTCTGAGCGCGGCAGCTGTCAAGTGCGGGCTCGCCGACGACCCCGAGGCCGACATCGATCTCGATGAAGCGCGAAAACTCATCAATGCGCTGGCGGGCCTCGTCACGGCGGCGGCGCCGGAGATCGGCAATCACCATGCGGCACCCTTGAGGGACGGGCTGCGGTCAATCCAGCTTGCCTTCCGCGAGGCCTCTCCGTTCCCGGATGCCCCCGGCCAGGGCCCCGGGGAGAAGTACACCGGCCCCGTCAACTGAGGCGGGGCATTAGCGTTCGGAATGCAGTGCCACTCCGATCGAATCGATGCGTTCGGCGATGAGTTCGCTGCGGGACCAGAAAGCCGTCAGTCGCGCGATGAGCTTCTCAAGTTCACTCTCCGCCAGTCCAGGCTCGATGACCAGATGAATCGTCACTTCCGGGCCATGTAACCTCGCGGAGGGGTCGCCTGAGGAGAGCGTGACCTCCACAACGGCATCTTCGCCGACAATGCTTCGAGCAAACTCTTCGAGAACCTCCGGCTCCTCAAACCCGGGTGTCCACGCCCGCTCCTGAGCAATCGCCCACAGAGCGGGACGCCGCACGGCAAATTCGGTCTCTGACGTGGGGTCGAGGATGACGAGCTCCGTATTTTCACTAACTGCGGCGAGTGCCACGCGTTCTCCCGTTGCAGGCACCGGTCTCGCCACGGGATTCCACGAGTTCATCGTCGCGACGGAGCTGAACACCGGCAGAACGGTGCGTCCGTCGGGCGCCTCGACCGTCACTATGGAAAGTTCCTGGCTTTTGTCGATCACCCGGCCATCGGGCGAAAGCCCTGCCTCACCCAATACCGAAAGCAACGGAATGAGAAGACGGGATTCCCGAAAAACTCGAACCACATCGCGAACATCGCCAGTTCCCTCGCGGAAGCGCGAGAGTTCGGCGATCAGTTGCGGTGGCGCGCTACCGTCATCATCGGCGGAGGGATTGGGTTCGAAGTGACGTCCCGCCCACGGCTGTCCTGCGGAATCCGCAATATTGGGTGACGTAGGCATCTTCCCGCCGGTCAATCTGATGCAACGTCGAGAGCTTCAGCGAGCGTGAATGCTTTCGTATAGAGAGCTTTCCCCACAATGGTCCCCTCCAGACCGAGCGGCACGAGAGCCCGAAGCGCAGCAATGTCATCGAGCGTCGAAATTCCGCCCGAGGCGATAACCGGTTTGTCCGTGCGACTCACGACAGAGGTGAGCAATTCAATATTGGGCCCGAGGAGTGTACCGTCTTTCGTCACATCCGTGACGACGTATCGCGCGCATCCGGCGTCTTCGAGTCGGTCGAGCACCTCCATGAGGTCGCCCCCGTCCCGCGTCCAGCCGCGTGCGGCGAGCGTCGTTCCCCGAACGTCCAGTCCCACCGCAATGGCTTCGCCGAATTCCGCGATGACGTGCGCGGTCCATACCGGGTTCTCCAGCGCGGCCGTGCCAAGGTTGATGCGCTTGGCGCCCGTGGCCAACGCTGCCTCCAGACTTGCATCGTCCCTGATCCCGCCAGAGAGTTCGATGTTCACTCCCCTCGCCTGCTTGATGACTCGTTTGATCGTGGAGTGATTTTCCCCTCGCCCGAACGCCGCATCCAGATCGACGAGATGGATCCACTCCGCACCCTGATCAATCCAGTCGGAAGCCGCACCGACCGGGTCTCCGTAGCTCGTCTCCGATCCTGCTTCGCCGCGAGTCAGCCTCACCGCTTTGCCGTTCGAAACGTCGACGGCCGGCAGCAGTACCAGGCTCGGTGTTGTGTTGAATTCGCTCATGAGATCTTTTCCGATTGGCGGCAAGGTTCAGATACTAGTCACGGTGGAGCTTTTTCACCCAATTGGTCAGGAGAGCAAGACCCGCGGGACCGGATTTTTCGGGGTGAAACTGAGTTGCCGACAGAGGGCCGTTTTCGACAGCGGCAACAAATCGTTGGCCGTGCATCGCCCATGTCACGCGTGCAGATGGCAATGGTCCACCGCCGGGCAGGTGCCACGATGTTGCCGCATAGGAGTGAACGAAGTAAAAACGCTCGGCACCGATTCCGTCAAACAGGACGCTGTCGGCTGGCGCCTCAACGGTGTTCCATCCGATGTGTGGCAGCACGTCGGCCTTCAGAAGAGAGATCTCTCCCGGCCACTGTCCCAACCCTTCTGTTTCGACGTTACCTTCCCGCCCATGCTCAAACATCACTTGCATTCCGACGCAAATTCCGAGCACCGGTCGCCCGCCGGCCAGGCGCCTGTCGATGAGCTCTGCCCCCCGCACGGTTGCCAGCGCCGACATCACTGCAGAAAACGCGCCAACTCCCGGAACCACCAGACCATCTGCGCGCGCAACCTGCTCGCGATCCGCGGTGAGTGTGACGCGGGCTCCCACCGCCTCCAGGGCCTTGGACGCGGAGTGCACGTTTCCACTCCCGTAGTCGAGAACGACCACGGATGGCCTCGCCACCGCTACAACGCACCTTTCGTGGAGGGAATGCCGGCGACGCGCGAGTCCAGGGAAACTGCAACACGCATTGCTCGTGCGAGCGCCTTAAATTCCGCCTCGGCAATGTGGTGGGGATCCCTGCCTGCCAGTACCGTGACATGCACCGTTAGGCCAGCATTGTAAGCAATCGCTTCACACGCGTGACGCACAAGGGATCCAGTGAAGTGACCGCCGATGAGGTGGTATTCGAAACCGGCCGGCTCGCCAGAGTGCACAAGGTACGGGCGACCGGAAACATCCACCACCGCACGGACGAGTGCCTCATCCAGCGGCACGGTCGCATCACCGAACCGTGAAATCCCGGACTTTTCGCCCAGCGCCGCAGCAATCGCGCGTCCCAGCAGGATGGACGTATCTTCCACCGTGTGATGAACGTCGATGTTGGTGTCCCCGGAAGCGCGCACCGTGAGGTCAATGAGCGAGTGCCGTGAGAAGGCAGTGAGCATGTGGTCGAAGAACGGCACCGTCGTCTCAATGTCCGAAGTGCCGGTTCCGTCGAGATCGAGGGAGAGCTCGATGCTGGATTCGCTCGTCTCTCTCCGGAGGCTCGCTGTGCGGTGCTGTGTCATGTTTCAAGCCTACCGAGCGCTGATCTCTTCCAGCGCGGCCAGAAAATCACCGGTCTCACGTTGCGTTCCCGCGCTCACGCGGAGGTGGTGGGCGATCCCGGGTATTCTCACGAGGATGTCGCGTTCCAGAAGCTCGGAAAAGACTCGGTCAGGGTCCTCAACCCCACCGAACAAGACAAAGTTCGTCGCTGACGGCCACGGATTGAAATCCAGTCGGGCGAGCTCCGTACTGAGTCGTTCTCGCTGAGTGATGATGTCGGCGACAGACTCCAGCAATCTGCCCGAATGACGCAGCGCGGCCAGGCCCGCCGCCTGAGTGAGAACGGAGAGATGGTAGGGGAGCCTCACCAGCCGCAGCGCATCCACGACCGAAGGGTCCGCTGCAAGATAGCCCAGTCGAACACCGGCAAAGGCAAAGGCCTTGCTCATCGATCGACTCACAACGAGGCGCTCGCGCCCGGGCAGCAGGCTCGCTGCAGATGGCGTGCCCGGCGCGGCAAATTCCGCGTAGGCTTCATCGACAATGACAATCCCCGTCGTCGCCTCATACACTGCGGTGATTGTCTCCGGAGACAGAGACGTTCCCGTCGGGTTGTTCGGAGAACACAAAATGACAATGTTCGGGCGGTGTTCGGTTACCTGTCTCACAGCGGTTTCCGGCGACAACTCGAAAGCTTCGTCCCGGTAGCCGCCGATCCACTCGGTACCGGTGCCACGGGCAAGAATGCTGTACATCGAATACGTGGGCTCAAACCCCAGCACGCTGCGGCCGTGTCCTCCAAATGCTTGAAAAATCTGCTGCAATACTTCGTTGGATCCGTTGGCCGCCCAGACCTGCTCGGGCGTGATGTCTCCTCCAAGGTAGCCAGCGAGACTCTCCCGCAGGGCGTGGAACTCGCGGTCCGGATAGCGATTGAGGCTGAGCACACTCTCTGCAAGCGACGCGGCAATGTCGACCGCCACTTCTTCGGGAAGCGCATGAGTGTTTTCGTTGACGTTGAGCGCAACGCGCACCGCTTTCTGCGGCGCACCGTACGGCGTCAGTCCCCGCAAATCATCGCGTAGAGGCAAATCGGCAAGAGAAACCACCCAGCAATGCTACGGGAGCGCGAAGGCGGATGACGACGCGGCCAGGGGCTTCGAGGGATACCGTTGCGAGCTACCGCGAATATTGCAGCGGGATTGCAATGCGATCACCGGGGTGCAATTCCGAATCTTCGAGCTGATTGAGTCTGACGATGGCCGAGATGACCTCGCGGGGATCTGCGGTGGGGGCAATCGATTCGGCGACCGACCACAGCGACTCCCCCGCCTGTACGGATACGTATTCGTAGGAGTCTGCCGACACCTCGGACGTCGCGGCGGCCATGCCGCCATTGAGAGCGACCGCCAGCGCAAGACCGGCAAGAGGACCGCCAAACAGCGAAGCTGCGACGATGCGGCCGCGCCGCGTGATGCGAAGCCGAGAAGAGTTGATCGTTGCTGCAGTCATGTCGTTCTCCTCATCGAACCTTCACTCGAACTTCCGTATCCGGCGTTCGGCCGGGAACGCCGGATACGAAGCTATGTTCCGAATATATCTTCGACTAATCCAAAAATCAAGCTGATCTTCGAATGAATTTGGTCAAGTCAACCCGACACACTCGAAGAGATGTTTGTTTCTCGCATGGTTTGGGGATACAGTTTCGATTGTCGGAACACAAGGTAATCAGCGGCCACTGACAATGGCGCACAATTCCGCAATCGGGAAGAGACACACGGCATGGACGAGACGGGCACCGACGAGACGGGCACCGACGAGACGCGCACCGACGAGAGAGAACTCGCGGGCGGAAAGTCGGGAACACGGCGACGCCGCAGTTTGAGCGACAAGCAGCTCGCGATTCTTGAATTCATTCAGCGCTCGGTATCGCTGCACGGATATCCACCAAGCATGCGCGAAATCGGCGATGCGGTCGGTCTCGCCTCGCTGTCCAGCGTTACCCACCAGCTCAATCAACTCGAACTCAGCGGATACCTGCGTCGGGACCCGAACCGGACCAGAGCGCTCGAGGTTCTCATCGAAGTGCCTGCGGCGGATTCGGGTACGGAATCGGCGATTCCCATGGGCGACGCAGCCATGGTTCCGCTCGTCGGCCGAATTGCGGCGGGCATTCCCATCACTGCCGACCAGCAGGTTGAAGAGGTGTTCCCGCTTCCTCGTCAGCTGGTCGGCAAAGGCGACCTTTTCATGTTGAAAGTGGTCGGAGAGTCCATGATCGATGCGGCCATTTGCGATGGCGACTGGGTTGTCGTTCGGCAGCAGCACACTGCGGAAAACGGTGAGATTGTTGCGGCACTCCTCGAAGAGGAAGCGACAGTCAAGGTGTTTCAACAGCGCGACGGTCACACCTGGCTCTTGCCGCGCAACACCGCTTTCGCACCGATCGTCGGCGATCAGGCCGTAATTCTCGGCAAAGTGGTTGCCGTGTTGCGGTCGGTCTGAAACGCTCGTAGCGGAGCTTCGTGCTCGGGTTTGACCAATGCGCTCACGCGCGTTCCTGTTTCTTCGTACGACGTCGACAAGACCGTGCCGAAGTCATGCAATGACGAAACGACGTCCCCGCGGTCATACGGTATGAGCACGTCGACGCGGACGTTGGGCCGTGGAATTCGATGGGATATCTCCGAGAGCAGTTCGACAAGTCCCTCGCCACTTCGAGCTGACACGAACATCGCTGTCGGCTCGAGTCCACGAAGAGCGAGTCGACTGTTCTCCTCCACCAGATCGACTTTGTTGAACACCACAAGCTCCGGGATATCTCGCGCACCCAGATCGCCGATGACATCACGCACCGTGGAAATCTGTCCTGCCGGATCAGGATGACTTGCGTCAACGACATGCACGATGAGGTCAGCCCGCTCCACTTCTTCGAGGGTGGATCGAAACGCTTCGACCAGCTCGTGCGGAAGGTTGCGAACAAAACCGACGGTATCGGTGAGCGTGTATTCTCGACCATCGGCCGTTTCCGCACGCCGGACGGCAGTATCGAGTGTCGCAAAAAGCGCGTTCTCCACCAGTGCGCCCGCGTGCGTCATCCGATTGAGCAGGGAAGACTTGCCCGCGTTCGTGTAGCCGGTGATCGCGACCGACGGTACAGAATTGCGTTGCCTGTTCGCGCGTTTGGCCGCACGCGCCGGCGCAAACTCCTTGATTTGCTTGCGAAGTTTCGCCATTCGAGTGTGAATGCGCCGACGATCAAGTTCAATCTTCGTTTCACCGGGTCCGCGCGAACCCATTCCCACGCCCGCTCCGACTTGACCGCCCGCCTGGCGGCTCATCGATTCGCCCCAGCCTCGAAGTCGGGGAAGGAGGTACTCGAGCTGTGCGAGCTCGACTTGTGCCTTGCCCTCGCGGCTTTTGGCGTGCTGGCTGAAAATATCGAGGATGACGGCGGTGCGGTCGATGACCTTCACCTTGACCACGTCTTCCAGCGCCCGCCTCTGACTCGGAGCGAGCTCGGTGTCGGCAACCACGGTGTCCGCACCGAGTGCCATGACGATGTCGCGCAGTTCCTGAGCCTTTCCCTTTCCGAGGAATGTGCTGGCATCAGGATGGCTTCGCCGTTGAAGCAGACCGTCCACAACGACCGCGCCGGCCGTCTCCGCGAGAGCAGCCAACTCGCGCAGAGAATTCTCGGCGGCCTCAAGCTGGCCCTGCGGATAGATTCCGATGAGCACAACATTTTCGAGGCGGAGCTGACGGTATTCGACCTCACTGACGTCCTCGAGTTCCGTTGAGAGCCCGCCCACTCGACGCAACGCAGCCCGTTCATCCCGATCAAGCTGATCACCGTCGTCAACGCTGGACCCTGAATCCTGAGAGTGCAACGCGAGCGCGGGCGAGCCGAACAGCGTGTAACCGTCTGCGCGCGCGTCAGCGGTCGCCAAAATGCGTTCGATGGGATCCATCGAATCGTCGTTTCGTTCTTCAACTTCAGTCATCGGGTTAACCCTAGCCCTCCGGTTTTCGGTAAGTTTCTCTGCATGGCCGACGATCACTACTTTTCGGCGTCTCCGGCAAGTGCGGTGCAATTGCGTCCACTTCGCGTCGAGCTGATGGGCTCGATGCACGAACTCACTACTGCTAACGGCGTATTCAGCCCGGACCGGATTGACACCGGAACCGCGGTTCTGCTTGCCAACACTCCTCCACCGCCACCTGGCGGAAACCTCCTGGATCTCGGTTGCGGATGGGGACCGGTGTCACTGTCGCTCGCCCTCGCTTCACCGCACGCCACAGTGTGGGGGGTCGACGTGAACGAACGTGCACTCGATCTTGTGCGACGCAACTCCCAAACGCTCGGCCTCGACAACATCAACCCGTGTCACCCCGATGATGTTCCCGCCGACATGGAATTCACAACAATCTGGTCGAATCCGCCTATCCGAATTGGAAAAAACGAACTCCACGTGCTGCTGGAGCGCTGGCTGCCGCGTCTGGAACCCGGCTCCGATGCCTGGTTGGTAGTGCAACGCAACCTTGGCTCTGATTCGCTCCATCGCTGGCTCGACGGCACCCTTCCAGAAAACTTCAGCGTCAACAGAGCAGCGACGAGCAAGGGTTATCGGGTGTTACGCGTCCGGCGCCGGTAGGCGAATCCGACTAATACGACACGACGCCCTCGAAAACGAGTTCCGCCGGCCCGGAGAGCGAAACGTGTTCGCCGTCTTCAGCCGGCCACATCCGCACCCCGAGAGTTCCTCCCGGAACGCTCACGCGCCACTGGCTGGGCGCGGACGGGCCTGCCCAGTGCCGGGTCGCAAGGGCCGCAGCGACTGCGCCGGTGCCGCAGGAGAGCGTCTCGCCGCTGCCCCTCTCGTGCACGCGCATGCGGATGCGCCCGACTCCGTCTTTCACAAGCGGATCACGAGGCACGACGAGCTCCACGTTCGCACCGTTCTCCGGCTCGGGATCCAGAATTGGTATCCACCCCAGATCTGCCGACTCGAGTTCTTCTTCACTGGAGAGCGCAACGACAACGTGCGGGTTTCCGAGCGAAATGCCCAGTCCCGGCCTGGCCACCTTGAGGTTTCGGGTTCGCACGAGCGGCTCGTTTCCGGAGAGCGACCATCGCCCCATGTCCACCTGGAAGCCCGTCGCATTGCTCTGGACATCCCGCACTCCCCCGCGAGTTCCAATCGGCAGAGTCTCGCCGGGTTTGAGCTTCACCAAATTGTTCTCGAGCAAGAACCTCGCGTACACCCGGATGCCGTTCCCGCACATTTCCGAAACGGAACCGTCGGAATTCGTGTAGTCCATGAACCACTCCGCAGCGGGATCCTCCGTGAGCGCAGTTGCTCCGGCCGCGAGACTCCGCGAGCGAACCGCACGAATGATTCCATCCGCACCGATTCCGAAATGCCGGTCGCACAGCGCGCGAACCTGTTCGGAGGACAGAGCGACGTTGCCATCGGGGTCCGCAAAAAGTATGAAGTCGTTGCCCGTGCCGTGGCCCTTCGTGAAATGCAGCTCAGCCATGGCCCAATGCTATGGCACGCGCCGTGGTGACTCGGTCGGGATCGTCGGAGTCCAACCACGCAACCGAAGGGTAGCGTCGAAACCAACCCACCTGTCTGCGCGCGTAACGACGCGTGAGCGCTGATGCTTCCTCCATCGCCTGCGCCTCGCTCAGTTCTCCCCTCACTTGAGAAATGGCCTGCGCATACCCGATGGCCCGCTGCGCTGTCACGCCCTGCTCCAGACCGAGCCTCATGAGGTGCGCTACCTCGTCGATGAGCCCCGAGCGCCACATCGTTTCCACACGCGCAGTGAGCCTGGGAACGAGGGTTGCCCGCGGCGTCGTGAGGCCGATGATTGTCGTTGGTTCCGACGTGTGCTGCTCGCTGGGCAGTCCGGAGCCAAACGGTTTGCCGGTGATGGTGATCACTTCCAGCGCGCGGATGATCCGTCGCGTATTGTGCGGACCGATCGCCTTGGCCGCGGCCGGATCAAGCGTCGTGAGCCTCTGGAAAAGAGCGCGCGCACCCGTCGAGCATGCTTCCTTCTCGAGCACAGCCCGCACCTCGGGGTCGGAACCGGGGAAACGAAAGTCGAAGAGAAGTGAGGAAACGTAGAGTCCAGACCCTCCGACGATGATGGGAACTGAGCCTTGCGCCCTCACGCGCGCAATGGCATCCTTCGCGTCCTTCTGAAACGACGCGACCGTCGCTTCCTCGGTGACGTCCAGGACGTCCAACATGTGGTGCGGTATTCCTCTGCGGTGCGCGGGCGATAGTTTGGCAGTGCCGACGTCCATTCCGCGGTAAAGCTGCATGGCATCCGCGTTCACAATTTCCGCCGTGTGCCCGTCGCGAGCGAGTGCCTCCGCAAGATCGAGCGAAAGTTCGCTCTTGCCAGTGCCCGTGGCCCCCACCACCGCTATGAGCGGCACTGCTGTCTCCACGATCAGCGACGCAGCGTGGGCAACCCCAGCGACACCGGACCCGCCGCGGGTGTTGCATCCGTCGGGGCCGCGCAGCTAGCCGCCTGAGATCGATCCCAGGCTTCGCCGGCGCTCGTGCGACGAACGCGAAGCAGGTTGCCGTTCTCGGCATCCGCGATCAGATGGAACGGTGCGGCCCCCGAGATGATGACGCTGACCATGTCGCCGGGTCGCGGAATTTCGCTGCCGGTCGGGACGTCAAAATGCACGAGTCGCCCATCGGCGGCGCGCCCGCTCATCCGATGCGTGGCGGCATCCTTGCGTCCTTCACCATTGGCTACAAGCACGTCGGCGTGCGTGCCGACAAGCTTGGCGTTTTCTTCCCAGGAAATCCGCTCCTGCAATTCGATGAGGCGTTCATAACGCTCCTGGACCACTTTCTTGGGTACCTGATCAGGCATGGTCGCTGCCGGAGTTCCCTCGCGAATCGAGTATTGGAACGTGAACGCGGAAGCGAATCGAGCCTCTGCAACGACCCGCAGCGTCTCCTGAAAGTCCTCCTCCGTCTCTCCGGGAAAGCCGACGATGATGTCCGTGGTGATCGCTGCGTGCGGAATTCTCTCGCGAACGCGCTCGAGTATTCCGAGAAATTTGGTTGTGCGATAGCTGCGTCGCATGGCTTTGAGGATGCGGTCGGAACCGGACTGCAGAGGCATGTGCAGCTGGGGCATCACCGTGGGCGTGTCTGCCATTGCTTCGATGACGTCATCCGTGAATGCTGCAGGGTGAGGGCTCGTGAAACGAATGCGCTCCAATCCGCGAATTTCGCCTGCCGCTCGCAAAAGCTTCGCGAAGGCGCCGCGGTCGCCGAACTCGACCCCGTAGGAGTTCACGTTCTGCCCGAGAAGCGTGACCTCCAGCACACCGTCATCCGCAAGCGCCTGCATTTCGGCGAGGATATCTCCCGGGCGACGATCCCTTTCTTTGCCACGAAGGGACGGCACGATGCAGAACGTGCAGGTGTTGTTGCAGCCGACCGAGATCGACACCCAGCCGCTGTAGGTCGATTCGCGTCGCGCGGGCAGGGTGGACGGGAATACTTCGAGAGACTCGAGGATCTCCAGCTGCGCCTGGCCGTTGTGCCTCGCGCGCTCCAGCAATACCGGAAGCGAACCCATGTTGTGGGTGCCGAAGACAACATCGACCCATGGTGCTTTCTCCAGGATGACGCCCTTGTCTTTCTGCGCAAGGCATCCGCCCACGGCAATCTGCATGCCGTCATGGTGTCGCTTCACTTCGGCGAGCATCCCGAGCGTTCCATAGAGTTTGTTGTCGGCGTTTTCGCGGACAGCGCACGTGTTGATGACGATGACGTCGGCATTGTCGTCCACTGCGCGCGAATAACCCGCCGCGTCGAGGGTGCCGCTGAGCCGCTCGGAGTCGTGCACATTCATTTGACAGCCGAAAGTGCGCACCTCATAGGTGCGTGGCCGCGCACTGAGGTCAGTCACTGCATTCATGGTGATTCAAGCCTAAGCCTCGCGGCGATGACTTATTGCTGCGTCAGTGTAACAGTGAGCGTGCGATTGCTCACGCTCGTCGTCATGACGGTGTCAAGGGATGAGGTCTCGGGGTTCCACGTGCCGACGTACTCCGCCTCGCCGTTTTTCGGATCAAGATACACATCGATGTGCAGGACACCGTTCGTCACGCTCCACGTGTCGTTGGGGTCATCGTAGGAGTTGGCGCTGTAGGTCACGGCGACTGTGCCGTCATCGTGCAGCGTAAAGGTCGTATCGTCGCCGCCGCTGTCACGTCCGGTCCACACGGTATTCTTCGGATCGATAGTTTCGCCGATATAGGTGGTCTTATCCACAACCGTGGGGGTGGGACTCGGCGTGACGACTTCGGTGGGTTCCAGGATGCCGCACGCGGAGAACGCAACGACGGCGGCAGCGGCAAGTGCGGCGAGCGGAATCAGTCGTTGCGGAGTCACGAATTCGATACTAAACGGTCTCGAAAACTCTTCCCAAACCGCAACGAGTGGCCGCACCACGGCTCTGCTCCACGGCCAAGACTCTCGCCGGCCGATTGCCGATCGTTTAGCGAAACGATACCTTCGGCGGCGACGAAGGCAGCGACGCGGTCACTGCTGCACGCACCGTATCTGCCGAGTATCCTTTTCGCTGCAGGAAACCGCTGAGTCGTCGAACCGCGGTGGCGTGGTCTAACCCGCCAAGCTGACGCGCGCGCCGGTGCGCCAGGAGTGTGGCCCGGTGCACCTCGTCCTCATCGTCGACTGCGATGAGCGCATCATCGATCACGTCTGTCGAGATTTGCCTGCGCTGCAGTTCGCTCCGCAACCCTGCGCGACCAAGCCCCTTGCGCTCGTGGCCGGTGCGTACGAGGATACGGGCAAGCTCGTGGTCGTCAAGGAGACCGACTCGCTCGAGCCTCTCAATCTCAAACTCAACTGTGTCGGGATCGAGATCCCTCGTACGCAGCAGCGCGGCAATCTCTGCCCGGGAGCACGCGCGGCGCGTCAAGGCGTGCATGCTGATGTTCTCGGCTCGCTGCCTGTTGGCGAGGACTTCCGGCGTTGGGGTTTGGGACGACTCGACCGCGGCAGACTGGCGGGCCACCCCGGGAAGGTAGGTGACCCTGGCCAGTTTGCCCTCAGAACTCATGAGATTCGCGGACCTTTCGACTGGTACAGCTCGAAGAGCTATACGGCCTTCCGACTGGCAATTTTTTCTTCAATCGAGTCGACAACTCCGACGCCACTTCCGCCATCCGCCTCACGGGCATCGACATCGCCAGTCTCGTGAAGTGCCTGTGCGGCAAGTGCAGCGGCGGCGGCGCTTGCCGCTTTCGCCTCCGCGCTGATGCCGAGCTTCGTCATGATCTTGCCCTCAATCTCGTTCGCGATCGCGGGGTTATCGATCAAATACTTGCGCGAGTTCTCTTTGCCCTGACCGAGCTGATCACCGTCGTAGGTGTACCACGCACCCGACTTCTTGACGATCTCAAGCTCCACGCCGAAATCAATAAGGCTTCCTTCGCGGGAGATCCCCGAACCGTACAGAATGTCGAACTCCGCTTGCTTGAAGGGCGGGGCCATCTTGTTTTTGACGACCTTCACGCGCGTGCGGTTGCCCACGGCATCCGTTCCCTCTTTGAGGGTTTCAATGCGTCGGATGTCGAGCCTCACAGAGGCGTAAAACTTCAGTGCTTTACCCCCCGCGGTGGTTTCGGGGCTGCCAAAGAACACGCCGATCTTCTCGCGCAGCTGGTTGATGAAGATCATGGTCGTATTGGTCTGGCTGAGACCACCCGTGAGCTTGCGCAGCGCCTGCGACATGAGTCGTGCCTGAAGGCCGACGTGCGAGTCGCCCATCTCGCCCTCGATTTCTGCACGGGGCACGAGCGCCGCCACCGAGTCGATGACGATGAGGTCGATGGACCCGCTTCGCACGAGCATGTCCGCAATCTCGAGAGCCTGCTCACCGGTATCCGGCTGTGAGACGAGGAGGGCGTCGATGTCAACACCGAGCGCCTTGGCGTACTCCGGGTCGAGCGCGTGCTCGGCGTCGATGAACGCGGCAATGCCTCCGCCGCGCTGCGCGTTGGCTATGGCGTGAAGTGTCAGCGTCGTCTTTCCTGAGGACTCAGGACCGTAGATCTCTACGATGCGGCCGCGCGGTAGCCCCCCGATACCGAGTGCGACATCCAGCGCGATGGATCCGGTAGGAATGACCGCCACCGGGGCGCGTTCGTCACTGCCGAGGCGCATGACGGAGCCTTTGCCGAACTGGCGGTCGATTTGGGCGAGTGCGGTATCTAACGCCTTCTCGCGATCTGCGGGTGATGCCATGGGAAGGACTCCTTCTGCTCGTTATCGGTGTGCCTGTAGGCTGCCGTTCCTCCCATCGCCGATGGTGCAGGGCAAATGGGTTCCGCGACAAGGCGTTTAGCTGCGTTCGCTAATGAATCCGACAGTACGCCGAGCCTGCGACATTCCCTGTCACCGACCTGCCAACTGTGCACAATTCGTTTTCGAATGCTGCTGTGGACGAGCATACACAGCTACGAACAAATGTTCGATAGAATCTCTCGGCGTGTCACCGGGGTTCGCGCATCCCCACACCGTGCCTGCGCGCTTCGGGAACATCGTTCGCTCGGCACAGGGCAAGCCACACGTCACGCGCCGGCATCCCAACCCTCAGGGCCTCGTCAGCAGTGAGGTTGCCGAGATCATCGAGCACAAGATCGCGGGTGAGCGCAGCCCCGTAGGATTCGCCGAATTCCGCCTTCACGGCACGGCGAAATTCGCTCAGACGCACGGCGTCGAACTCAGCGGACCACCAGATCCGCGTCGAAATCCGCGACCAGGTCATCCGGAACCGTGTCGGGGATGACGTTGATGCCTTCGATGACGGCGAGCCGATCGCCAACCTCGCGCATGATGACCGAAATCGGTGTACCGAGTGCGTCAGCTACTGAAGCGAGAATTTCCGAACTCGCTTCTTTCTGGCCGCGCTCTACCTCGGAAAGATATCCGAGGGCCACCGACGCTTTGCTGGCAACCTGGCGAAGGGTGTGCCCCTTCTGCAGACGAAAGTCCCGGAGAACGTCGCCGATTTCCTGACGTACTAGAACCATTGGACCCTCCTCGTTCTCCCGATTGGTTCAATCGCGACGGGCATTGCGGCAATACTGCCCGAACCCGTTACTCTACAACCTACTGTGATCAAACTCTAACCAGCACTTTCTGAATGACCATTGTGAATCACCAGTTGTAACGAGATTGATAATGGACTTATTCCCGCCGTGCCAACAGTCCCCGTTCGAGTGGGGCACGGCACGCGTGTCCGCTCGTGACGCCCAAAGAGCAGTTTGTGCGATACCCGAATCGCCGAACTACGCGCCGAGGAGGAGGCTTTGAAATTGCACGAGGTAGCGCTGCTCCTCCGCCTGACTGAGATTACGAAAAACCTTTGCCCGGTCGAGAGTCGCCTCGGTCGGGAAAATGAGGCTGTTCGCCATCACCGCGGTATCTACCATCGAGCTGTCCACCGCGTCGAGCGTCACCGGTGAAATGAAGTTCGTCTTGGCCGCCACCTGGACGGCGTGCGCTGGCGAGAGGTAATAGTTGATGAAGTCTTCCGCGTTGGCTTTGTGGCGTGCGCCGATGGGTACGACGACGTGATCCGTCCACAACACCCCGCCACGATCGGGAAGAGCGAATGCCCAATGCTGTCCCGCTTCCTTGTTGATCTTGAGGATGTCGCCGGATCGCGCGATTGCCGCGACGGTCTTCCCCGATTTCAGATCGCTCAGGTAAGCATTGCCCTTGACGCCGGAAATCTGGCCCAGTGCGATCTGATCCTTCACGACACGAACGGCGCGCGCGAATTCAGCATCGCCCCATCCGGACGAAATGTCGACTCCGTCGTCAAGCATGATGGTGCCGATCGTGTCCTGCATCCTCGACATGACGCTGACCCTGCCGCGTAACGCCGGATCCCACAGATCCGACACTGACGAAAGTCCCTGCGGAAGTTCATCGACATTCCACGCGAGACCGGTAAAGCCGCTGCGCCAGGGAAGCGAGTGCGTTCGTCGCGGATCGAAGTCGACCTGCATCAGCTCCGGTCGGACAGTAAGAAGGTGGGGGATTTTCGCATGATCGATTTCTTGCGTATATCCGGAGCGAATCCACCGCGCAGCCATCCCGTCGCTGAGAACAACAGCATCGGCACCGATGTCTGCGCCGCGGCGGAGTTCATTCTTGACCTTCTGAAAATACACACCGTCATCGCTGACGGCATTTGTATAGGTGACATCGATCTTGTGCTGAGCGCTGTATTGACCGATCAGCGGAAAACTCTCCCCCGCAATGTTGTTGTAGATGTCACGACCGTCAAAACGGAGCCACTTTTGAGTTCCCGACAGGTCGCTGGCGGCGCCCGGTGCTTGCGTTTCCCTGGCGGCGCAGCCGGCAGCCAACAGCGCAACTCCCCCAACTTCGAGTGCTCTCAGAAAAGATCGTCGGGAAAGCCCGCCAGAACCCGCGGAGTCTCGACGCAGCGGCAGCTTCGCAAAGCCGGATTGAGGTGCAGTCATGATCATCGTCCTTCTGAGCCGCCATCGGGTCGCTACAGCCCATGTGGCACAGATAGTGACATAACGCTTCCTCCCGGCGCGCCACCAGAAATGGGGGCAACCATTCACGTACACCGGAATTGCGGGCGAGTAAAGCGTTTTTCGGCACTATTGAATGTTTTGGTCATTTTGAACACAACGATCCGCGCACGATACTCGACCTTTCTACTCATGCTCGGCAACACTTGTAAGCGTGAAGGGATCAATGAAGCTCCGAACCCAGCTGGTTCTCCTGCAGATGGCGATAGTTCTCGTCACCGTCATCGGAACCGGCCTGGTGGCGAGCGGGCTTCAGGAACAGCAACTCAGGGATGCCTATCGCGAGCGGATGATCGCGGTGTCGCAATCCATCGCGCAACTGCCCGCAATTATCAATGCGTTCGACGACGCAGACCCCAGCGCGACGATTCAACCCATTGCCGAGGTGCTCAGGAAGGCGTCCAACCTGACCTACATTGTCGTGACGGACAAGCACGGAATACGGTACTCGCATCCGAATCCTGAAGAAATCGGCAAACACGTCTCGACAGATCCAACGTCAGTCCTGCAAGGGCACCCGTATTACGGAACCCAAACGGGCACACTGGGCACCACATGGCGAGTCAAACTCCCCATCTTCGGCGTGGGCCACACCGTGCTCGGAATCGTCTCGGTCGGCATTCTCGAATCCGAAGTCCAAACCGAATACCTCGGCAACTCCTGGCTGCTGTTTCTCACGATCGGCGGAGCCACCATCTTCGGGGTTATTGGCGCAGCATGGGTGAGTTCGGTCATCCGGAAGAGAATTCACGGGCTGGAACCCGAAGAGATTCTTCGACTGCTTGAAGCGAGGGAAGCGATACTGCACGGCGTGAAGGAAGGCATCGTCGCGGTGGACGACAGCGGCACCATAGTCCTCGTCAACGATGCCGCGTCGAATCTGCTCGGCATTGCGCAGGGGCGGGATGTCGTGGGGCTGCCCGCAAGCGAAGTCCTCGAACGCGAACTCGTGAACATGGTGACGGATGTCAACATTGAGCAGCAGCTCGTGCTGTCGGGCGAACGGGTTCTCCTCGCGCGGCGCGACCTCGCCACGATCGACGGTGAACCCGTCGGCACGCTGCTCATCCTGCGCGACAACACCGAGTTGCACGAACTACTTCGCGATCTCGACGGTGCGCAGGATCTTGCGGACGGTTTGCGAGCCCAGGCCCACGAGTTCGCCAACAAGCTCCACGTGATTTCTGGGCTACTCGAACTCGGTCGCACCGAGGAAGTCGTTTCCTTCATCGAGCGCGTCGGCAACGGTGGAACCCTCACAAGCGTGACGGGTTCCTCGGGCATTCGCGACTTGGAGGTCGCGGCCCTGCTGCTGGTCAAGCAGACCCGTGCGCGGGAACTGGGCTCGACCATTACCATCGATCCAGCCTCCAAACTGGACGGCACCATGGCTCAGTCCCTGCGAAACGACACTCTCACCGTGTTGGGAAACCTGATCGATAATGCGCTGGAGGCGTGTGCAAACGACGGTTCGGTGTCCGTGCGGGTGACCACAGAGGCATTGGCCTCGCGCGAGAATGCAGTCGTCATAACAGTGTGCGACAACGGACCGGGAATCCCGGTCCGACTCCGCGAGCGAGTGTTCCAGCCTGGCTATTCCTCGAAAAAGACGGGGCAACGAAAGATTTCGGCGAGTCGGGGAATCGGCCTCGCTCTCGTGAAACGCGTCGTCGAGAGGCGCGGCGGAGCCGTCACCATCGCCGATGCGCCAGAACGCGGCACGTGCATCACCGTATCCCTGCCGTTGCCAAAGCCGGACGAATCCACGCGTCCCGCCCCTTCGATTGTCGGAACGCAATCATGACAGCTCTCAAAGCCCTCATCGTCGACGATGATTTCGCGGTGGCGCGCATTCATCGCGAGATCGTCGAATCCCACCCCGCGTTCACCGTGGTGGGTGAGGCTTACTCCGGCGAGCAGGCACTCGAGGCGATAGATTCGCTGGCACCCGACGTCGTGCTGCTGGACGTGTACCTGCCGGACATTACCGGACTTGAGGTGCTGGCACGAATTCGCCAGAGCGACGAACTGCAGATCGAAGTTATTGCGGTCACTGCCGCACGCGATCTCGACAGCGTGCGCAGAGCCAGCGCAAACGGCGTGCGCCACTATTTGGTCAAACCGTTCACGGCCACGGCGCTTCGCGAGAGGCTCGACGATGTGGCAACGCATGTGAGGACCATCGGGAGAACCGCGCACACGGGGCCGCTGGACCAAGGCGCCGTCGACCAACTCCTGGTTTCTGGAGCGCAGCGCAGACGACTACCCCCGCCCAAGGGATTCTCCACCGCCACCCTCGACCGCGTGCGATCGACGCTGGAACTTCAGGAGCACGACATTTCCGCTTCGGAAATCGCGGAATTGATCGGAATCTCCCGGGTTGGCGCTCGACGATACCTCGAGCATCTTGTGGACATCGGTTACGCAAAAGTCGAGCCGCGATACGGATCCACGGGCAGACCTGAGCATCGCTACCGCGTGTTGCGGTAATCCGCCCGCTATTGTGCGGAGTAGAGGCTCGCCAGCCAGGACACCGCGGCCTCGACCGCGCGGCCGCGCACGTCATCCCGCGTGCCACGGAACTCACATCGTTGGGAAGTGGTTCCGGATGCGTGAGAAAGGCCGAGGTAGACAACACCGGCGGGCACACCCGCATTGTCGCCCGGGCCGGCAACACCCGTGGTCGCCAACCCGATATCCGCGGGCCTGCCGTTCACGGCCAGAAACTCGCGAACATTCGACGCCATCTGTTCGGCGACCGTCGAGTTGACGGCACCCGCCGCGGCAACCGCGGCGGGGCTCACTCCCAGGAGGGACACCTTGAGTTCTGGAGTGTAGGCAACAATCCCACCGAGGACGGTCGCGGACGCACCCGCCGGCTGGATGAGCGCGGCAGTGAGGAGCCCTCCCGTCAGAGACTCGGCAACGGCAATTGTCAGACCGCGCGCGATGAGTTCCGCGATCAGTGATGGTGTCGGGTCGGTCATCGTCAGGGAGCTTCGGTACCGCGGGCAGTGCGTTGGGTTGCCTTCACCAGATAGTCGAAGCCCGTGACGATAGTGAAGATCAGCGCGATGGCCATGAGAGCGGCGTTGAACCAGTGCATCCAGTCGCCAAGCAGGAGCCAGACGGGAACCAGATAGAACGAGATGGCAACCGCCTGAACAATGGTTTTGAGTTTTCCGCCACGGGACGCGGGGATGACTCGGTCACGGACGACGGCCAGTCGAAATGCGGTGATGCCGAACTCGCGCACCAGAATGACGATCGTCACCCACCACCACAACTCGCCGAGAATCGACAGGGTCACCAGCGCGCCGCCGATGAGCACTTTGTCCGCGATCGGATCAAGGAGCTTTCCGAAATCGGTGACCAGATTCTGGCGTCTGGCAAGAAGGCCATCCACGCTGTCGGTCACTATCGCGAGAATGAAGAGTGCCGCCGCGAAGTATCTCATGGCGCCAAAATCAGCGTTGTCCGCAATCAACAGCCAGATGAAAAGTGGTGCGAGCAGGATGCGCACCACCGTGATGATGTTCGCAATGTTCCCGTTGCTTGCGGGGGTATCGCCGCTTCTGGCCACCCGGCCGCGCATCGAGTTGTGACGAGGCGGTTCGTTTTCCGACGACGGCGTCGCTGGGAGTGCCACCGTTACTCCCTGTCGGTCAGCTTCCAGGCATCCTCGTCTGACGAGCCTTCAACTTCATCGTAACCGCTCGAAGCAGACTCAACCGGATCTGAGCCATATCTTTCTGAGTCTGCGGTTCCGTGTTCGCCCGCCTCCTGCCCGCGAAGCTTTGCTAGAACTGCCGGCAACTGTTCGGCGGCAACCAGGACATCCCGAGCCTTCGAACCCTCGCTCGGTCCGACAATCTCGCGGGATTCGAGAAGATCCATCAGTCGGCCCGCCTTGGCGAATCCGACGCGAAGTTTGCGTTGCAGCATGGAGGTCGAACCGAACTGGGTGGTCACAACGAGTTCGGCAGCAGCCAGCAAGACGTCGAGGTCATCCCCGATATCACCGTCAACGACTCGTTGCTCGGTTGCAGCGGCGACATCCTTGCGGTACTCGGGTCGCGCCTGCGCTGTCACATGCTTGACCACGGCGGCAACTTCGCTTTCGCTTACCCACGCCCCCTGCACTCGCATGGTCTTCGACGCTCCCATCGGAAGGAACAGCGCGTCGCCCTGACCGATGAGTTTGTCCGCTCCCGGCTGGTCCAGAATAACGCGAGAATCGGTCATGCTGCTGACGGCGAACGCCAGCCTGCTCGGAACATTGGCTTTGATGAGCCCGGTCACGACGTCGACGCTCGGTCGCTGCGTCGCAAGGACAAGGTGGATGCCGCTCGCGCGCGCAAGTTGCGTGATACGCACGACAGAGTCCTCGACGTCGCGAGGCGCGACCATCATCAGATCGGCGAGCTCGTCGACGACAACCAGCAAATATGGATATGGCTTCAGTTTGCGCTCGCTGCCTTCGGGAAGCGATATTTCTCCCGCAACGACGGCTGCGTTGAAGTCGTCGATGTGTCGGTAGCCAAAGCTCGCCAAATCGTCATAACGCATGTCCATCTCCTTGACAACCCACGAAAGCGCCTCAGCTGCCTTCTTCGGATTGGTGATGATGGGCGTAATGAGGTGCGGCACGCCAGCGTAATGGGCGAGTTCCACTCGCTTGGGGTCGATGAGAACCATCCGCACTTCAGAAGGCTTCGCCCGCATGAGCAGCGAGGTGATCATCGAATTGATGAAACTGGATTTTCCCGATCCGGTCGCGCCCGCCACAAGGAGGTGTGGCATTTTTGCGAGGTTGGCCACGACGAAACCGCCCTCGACGTCTTTGCCAACGCCGATCGTCATGGGATGAGCGCTCGACGTGCTTGCCTTGGATCGAAGCACATCGCCCAAGGAAACGATTTCACGATCGGTATTCGGTATCTCGACGCCGATCGCGCTCTTGCCGGGGATGGGGGAAAGAATGCGCACCTCGTTGCTGGCCACCGCATACGACAGATTTTTGCTGAGCGCAGTGACGCGCTCCACTTTGACACCAGGGCCAAGTTCGATCTCATACCGAGTCACGGTCGGGCCTCTGCTGAACCCCGTGACCACGGCATCAACCTGGAACTGAGTGAGCACCTCGGTAATGGCACGAACAATATCGTCGTTGGCGCCCGAGCGCGACTTGGGCGGAGTACCGGGTTCGAGCACGGAGGTGGCCGGAAGTCGATACGGCTTCGTGGGTTGCTGGGGAGCGGCGTCGTCGAACTCCCCCGCCTTCCCGCGATCGGATGCTGACGACGGGAAACCTGGCAACGGCTGCTTTCCCGTCCCGTCGTCGCTGGCGGCCCCATCTCGAACGACGTCGTCGCGAACGGAGTCATCCCGGATCCCGGTCGAGCCCGGAGCGTCCACCTCGCCCGTAAAGCGTTTGACCGCGTTCTCGGCCTTGAGCAAATCCTCAATCAATTCGATTCCGAAGTCGTCTTTCGGCGTGTGATCGATGACCTCGGTGCGTGAATTTACGAGCACAGGGCTGTCGAACGCGGGACCGTCCTCTCGCTGCGATTTATTCCGCCGCCACCAGGGAACCTGATCGGGATCCTCATCGAATGGCAGGTCGTCGAGAGTTCCGAACTTCGCGGTTTGGGCTTTCGCTGCTTTGCGCGCTTCGAGCTCTTCCGGAAGCGGAAGCTCAGCGCCGAAGAGGTAGGAGTACAGCTCGCGAAAGCGGTAACCGATCCGATTCGGCGGAGTCTTCGTGATGATGAAAAGTGAAAGAACGAGCAACAACGCCACGAGGGGAACCGCAACCCACACGCTCAGGTAGGTCGCAAGCGGCATGCCCAGACCAAAACCAACGATTCCGCCTGCGCTTGCAAACGCTGCGATCGGGTCTCCCCACACCGGCATGCCGCCAAAAATGTGACTGAGTGCACTGATGCTCACCACGAGCAGGCCCATTCCGACACCAATGCGGCCATTGTCGTTCACGGACGACGGGTGCCGGAAAAACCACACAGACAGGAACAGGAGGATGACGGGCAGCGCGAACGCAAGTCGACCGAACGCACCCCCAAACGTGTAGGCATCCAGAGCGATCGCCCACGGCTCGCGAGGAAAAAACCACTCGACGACGGCACCGCACGCAGCGAGGATGAGGAACAGAAACGGCACGCCGTCGCGAAGTTCGTTCTTGGAAAGGGTTTCCCGGCCGAACAGCCTCGCCCCGCCGCCCACGGCGTGGGCCATTCCCATCCATAGCCGGGCAACAGCGGACGGCTGGCGTGCCGGCGGCTTCCGTGCCCGTGCCGCAGGCCTTTTCGCGGTGGAGTTTCGCGCGCGCGCTGCGGACGACGCGCGCGAACGCGAGGTCGACCGAGTGCTCGTAGCCATGCGACTACGCTACTTGTCGTCGATGACAATGGCAGTCAGCCCACCGGGAGTGTCCGGCAGCCGGACCCCTGACGCCTCGAAAGAGCGTGCGAGAATTCAGGCCTCGATAACCACGGGGACGATCATGGGCTTGCGCCGATGCTGGGTGTTGACCCAGCGTCCCACGGTTCGCCGGATGACCTGACTGAGCGCGTGGGTGTCTCGCGTCCCATTCTCCGCGGCATCGGTCAGCGCCTTGACGATCTGCGGTTTCACGTCGTCGAACACGGACTCGTCCTCTGCGAATCCGCGCGACTGGATTTCCGGACCCACGATGATTCGACCCGTTTGCAGGTCCACTGCAGCAAAGATTGAAATGAATCCCTCTTCGGCGAGAATGCGGCGATCCTTGAGATCGGCCTCGGTGATCTCTCCGACCGTCGAGCCGTCGACATACACATAACCCAGGTCAAGCTGGCCCACGACGTGCACCACGCCGTCTTTCAGGTCGAGAACCGTTCCGTCTTCCACGACGAACGTGTTTTCTTCCGGAACTCCCGTGTCGATCGCCAGCTGTTGGTTCGCAACCAGGTGCCGGTATTCGCCGTGGATCGGCAGCACATTCTTCGGCTTCACGATGTTGAAGCAATACAGCAGCTCCCCCGCTGCCGCGTGGCCGGAGACATGCACGTTTGCGTTGCCCTTGTGCACCACGTTCGCGCCAAGCTTGGTGAGCCCGTTGATGACGCGATACACCGCGTTTTCATTTCCGGGGATGAGGCTCGACGCGAGGATGACGGTGTCGCCTTTCCCCACCGTGATCTGGTGCTCGAGGTTGGCCATGCGCGCGAGCACGGCCATGGGCTCGCCCTGGGATCCCGTACTCATGTACACGATCCGATCTCCCGGCAGGTCCGCAGCCTTCTTCGTGTCGACGAGCACGCCCTCGGGGACCTTGAGATAGCCAAGCTCCGCCGCGATCGTCATGTTGCGCACCATTGAGCGTCCCATGAACGCAACCTTGCGCCCGTTGGCGTGCGCGGCGTCCAACACCTGCTGCACTCGGTGGACATGGCTCGAGAAGCTCGCCACGATAACGCGGCGCGGCGCTTTTGCCATCACTGATTCGAGTACTGAACCGATTCCGCGTTCCGGCGCAGTGAACCCGGGAACGTCCGCGTTGGTCGAGTCCACCATGAACAGGTCTACACCCGACTCGCCGAGACGGGCGAAGGATCTTAGGTCGGTGATCCGGTTGTCCAGGGGAAGCTGGTCCATTTTGAAGTCGCCGGTCGCCAGAACCACACCGGCCTTCGTCGTGATGGCCACAGCGAGTGCGTCCGGAATCGAGTGATTCACGGCAATGAATTCCAAACTGAAGGGGCCGAGTTGCTCGTGTTGACCCTCGGCCACGGACAGCGTGTACGGCGAGATCCGATGCTCTTTGAGCTTTGCCTCGACGAGTGCGAGAGTAAGGCCGGAACCGATCAGCGGAATGTCCTGCCTGAGTCGAAGCAGGTAAGGGACAGCGCCGATGTGGTCTTCATGCCCGTGGGTAAGAACAATGCCAAGGACGTCATCCAGTCGATCCCTCACGGGCGAAAAATCCGGCAGGATCAAATCCACTCCCGGCTGATTCTCTTCGGGGAAGAGCACCCCGCAGTCGACGATGAGTAATTTGCCGTCGAACTCGAAAACCGTCATGTTCCGGCCGATTTCGCCGATACCGCCCACGGGAATCACGCGGAGGGTGCCCGCCGTCAAGTCCGGCGGCTCATGCACGGGAGTCATCATCGAGTGGTACCCGCTACCTTCGGCAACGCACCGCCAGCTGCGGCATTTCGATCCGGGCGGAAATTGCCGAGATCAAGTCCGGGTATGCTCTCAATTCGCGCTAAATCTTCTTCGATCTGTGCTGCCTCATAGTCTTCGGGGCCGACCAGCGGCAGCCGCACTCGCGGAGATCCAATGCGTCCGAGTCCATGCAACACGTATTTGGCAGCGACCGTTCCCGGTACGTGCGTCATGAGAGCGCGCACGAGCGGCTCCAGCAGCTTGTGGGCGGCCGTCGCCTCCGCAAGATTGCCCGCATTCACCGCGTCGACAATGTGGCGGTACGGCCTCGTTGCGACGTTTGCCGTCACGCCGACAAGTCCCGCCGCGCCAATGGCCAGGTGCGGGAGAACATTCGCGTCGTCACCCGAAAAGTACAAAAGGCTGGTTTCGTTGAGGACCCGGCTGACCTGGCTGAAATCGCCTTTGGCGTCTTTGATGGCCACGATGTTGGGGTGCTTCGCAGCACGGATAATCGTCTCATAGCTGATCGGAACCCCGGTGCGTCCGGGAATGTCGTACAGGATGACGGGCAGATCGGTTGCATCCGCGATAAGCCGAAAGTGCGTGAGGATTCCCGATTGGGTCGGCTTGTTGTAATACGGTGTCACGATCATGACGCCGTCCGCTCCGGCTTCTTCGCTTGCTTTATACAGTTGCATCGCGTGTGCGGTCTCGTTCGAACCGCCGCCGGTGATGATCCTGGCCCGGCCCGCGGCGACCGACTTACCCACCTCAACGAGCTTCACCTTCTCGGGATCCGTGAGAGTGCTCGTTTCACCGGTGGTGCCGGAGACGACGATTCCATCCGCCCCGTCGTTGATGACATCGTCGATGAGCTTCTCTACTCCTGGCCAGTCCACTTCGCCGTCTGCGGTGAAGGGAGTCACCAGAGCGACGAGCACCTGGCCAAATGGATTCTCACGAATAGTCACGGGTTACAGGGTACCGTGAGCGCGCATGCACTGCCGCCACGACCGCAGGTCGCGGGAGTAGCGCTAGGGCGCGACCCTCCCGTTTTCGTTGAACGCAGAATGGGTCAAGGGCATGAGTTCGCTGAAGTACTCTTCCATCTTCTCCGCGCACATCTCAATCTCCCGTTGGGGAAACGACGGAAAGTGGCTGCCCTCGTGCTTGGTGCGCAGCGAGAGAAAATTCATGAGTGAACGCGCGTTCATCGTGACGTACATTGACGAGTAAATCGTGAGCGGGAGAACGATGCGCGCAACCTCACGCGCAACTCCCGCCTCCAGCATCCGCTGGTATGCCTCATACGCGTGCTGTGAAACGTCACGCGTTTGCTGTTCGACAAGAGCAGTCTGCTCCGCAGTACCGGGGTGGAACTCGTAGGCGCCAGGCTTTCCGCTCTGAATGAGATTTCGTTCGGGTGAGGGAATGTAAAAGACCGGATTCAACTCGCGGTAGCGGCCGGACTCTTCGTTGTACGAGGCGATGCGGTGCCGCATGAATTCACGGAAGACGAAAATTGGCGCCTGAATATAAAACGTCATCGAGTTGTGTTCAAACGGCGACCCGTGCCGATCACGCATGAGGAAATTGATCAGTCCCCGATTGCGCTTCACATCCTGCTCCGTGGCCGCGCCGTCGAGCTGACTTTGCTCGAGGGTCTGCTCGCCCTGCGTCGAAACTCGAGCCGCGAAGAGAACGTCAGAATCGTGGGCACTCGACCTGACCAGTTCGACAGTCACATCGGATCGAAACTGAATCGCCGCCTCCGCGCTGAGAGGTTCCGCGTTCGCTGTGGTTTTCGCACTCTCTTCCGTTGGCACGGTTTTTACGATAGCGAAGATTGAGACCGGAAGCAGAGGGCACGCCGGAACCGGTGCAGCAGCGGTTGACGTTGCGCGCAATCGCGGGTCAGCGGGCTGCGACGTTACTCGACGTGCGCCGAGCGCGCCACGCCAATCGCGTGGCGGATCGCTCGACGCGCTCGAAAGCGATCGCCGCACGCGTCGTACACGAGACCGAGTCGAAACCAGGACTGCCAGCGGTCCGGATAGGACTCCACCTCATCCTGGAACTGTCCGAATACCGCGTTCGCCGCTGATCGATCAATTCGTCCACTGGGCGTTCTCGGAAGATCCTGGAGCGGATACAAGCCTTGTTCGGAAAGGGCTCGGCCAAGTCGTCCACTGAGTATGCCGAAGCGCAATTCGGCGACGAGGGCCCAGAGTCCGACGAGGGGAAGCACAAGAAGCGCAATGCCCAGAGCTGTGCCCACCGGCTCGTCCACGGCGATGAGACGGACGGCGAGTTGCACGACAAGTGCCAGATACAGCACGAGCAGTACCGCCATCACTCCCACAAAAATGCGGGTGCTCATTCGTCAAGGGCCAGGTTCGACGCGATCATGGCATCCAGGTCCAGTGCCGTATCAAGGCCCACCGTGAGGCCCCGCGCTTCGGCGACAGCTCCTAGCGCGAGCATGATGCCAGCCTCGTAGGCTGAAGACGACACGGTGTCATGGGAAATGGTGAGAGTTTCCCCATCCCCGCCGAAGTGCACATCCTGATGGGCAACGACACCGCGCATGCGAATGCTATGCACGGGGATGCCCGCCACCAGCTGCCCGCGAGCGCGTTGGTCCGAGTGGGGCGCTTCGACGATCCCGGCTGCAGCCCGCGACGTGGACATGCGTTCCGCCGTGCTCACGGCAGTACCGGAAGGCGAGTCAAGTTTGGACTGACCGTGTTGTTCCACAATCTCGATCGAGTCGAAGAACCTGGCAGCGATCATCGAAAGCCGCGTCGCGAGTGCGGAACCCAGCGAAAAGTTGGGCACGACGATGACACCCGCTTCCGGCCGCGCCGCCAGCAGGGGGGCGAGGGCCTCAAGCCGTTCGCCAGTCCACCCGCTTGTGCCGACGAGAACCTTGAGGCCGTGCTCAATCGCGAAGTGCACCACGTCGGGACTCACCGCCGGCACCGAAAAATCCACAACGACATCGGCATTGCGAAGCTGTTCGAGTGAATCTTCTGACCCGATTTTTTCCGTGAGTTCGAAGCCATCGGACTCCTGGATGAGCCGACAGGCGAGCGACCCCATTCGCCCGTGCGCCCCGACAACGGCAACTCGTACGGTCATGGAAGTCAATCTATCAAGCGGATGCAGAACGCCGTGCGGTCCCGCGCTAGTAGGGCTGGTCTTCCGGCAGTCCGGTACGCAACCCGGGAGGCAGGTGGCCGAGATCGTTGTGCACCACCAGCACGGGTGGCTTGCCGGTACGAACCCTGATGATGGTGAGGCCGCAGTTTGCCTGATTGAGTCCCATCCACCGCCACGGCGCAGCTCCGAAAACCTCTCGCACAAACCACGCGATGACAAAATTGTGAGTGATGAGGAGCTCATGCCGTTCACCGCGCGCGGGAGAAAGCCACTCGGAAACAGCATCCGCCATTTGCGCCTGGCCCGCCTCGATCTCCTCAGGGGTGATGCCTCCGAAAAACGGTTCGAACGCGTGCGGGAGGTCGGGAGAAGGTCCGCTGGGGATGCAGTCCATGAGGAGCGCCGTTGGCTTGGCCTCGATATTGGGAATCCCCTTCGTCACTATGCGGGCGGTTTCCTGCGCGCGCTGAAGAGGCGAATGCCACGCGGCGTCAAAGGGAACTGCGGCAAGCCGTGAGGCGATGGCACGCGCCTGGCGCTTGCCCCGCGACGAAAGCGGACCGTCCGGCATGCCGTGTTCGGCATCCTGCTGCTCTCCGTGTCGAACGAAGTACAAAAAGTGGGACATCGTTGTCCTCCCGTGTTGCGATTATGGTCGAATCGTTTCGCTGGTCTGAGAATGCTCGTCGCGCAAACTACGCGAGAGCACCGGTAATGGCCGCAAACATTTCCTCCTCCGCTGTGCCGACTACAGCGATACTGAGCGGACGGGAAACCAGATCTCCCGCGAGAGCGACGACATCCTCCGCGGTGACACGATCCAGGCGTCGCAATGCTTCGTCGAGATCGGCAAACTCGCCGAGGGTGATTTCCGCTCTCCCGAGCCGGGACATGCGCGTGTCTGAGTCCTCAAGGGCAAGGGCGGATGCTCCAGCCATTTGCCCCTTCGCCCTGTCCATCTCCGCGGGCGTCACACCGCCGATCGCAATGCGCCGAAACTCCTCCAACATGAGTTCCGCAACGGTGCCCGCCTTTGCGGGAGAGCATCCCGCGTACAGGCCAAAAATACCGGCGTCCGCGTATCCCGGTGCGAACGAATAAACGGAGTAGGCAAGGCCGCGCTTTTCTCGAATTTCCTGAAAGAGCCTCGAAGACATTCCCCCGCCGAGAACCGCGTTCAATACGGCGAGCGCGCTCTTGCGTTCGTCGGTCGCCGTGATGCCGGGCACTCCCATGAGAACGTTCGCTTGTTCGATCGGCCGGTGGACTATCGTGAGCGCGCTGCCGCGTTCGATGGAGGCGAGCGCGGTGGGCCTTCGCGGCACCGGCGCCGACGTCGATTCAGGATCCCATCCGGCCAGAGCGAGGGCGCTCACCACCCGTTCGACGAGCTCCTCATGCGGGACAGCACCTGCGGCAGTAATGACAAGGTCCTGCGGCCGATAGTTTGCGCGGTAGTGCGCGAATACCGCCTCACGACTCACCGCGCGGATAGTCTCGGAGCTTCCGCCAATGGGTCGACCAAGCGGATGCGCGCCAAGCACCGCCTCGAAGAAGAGTTCGTTTGCGCGGTCGGCGGGGTCGTCGTCGGCCATCGCGAGTTCTTCCAGAATCACGCCTCGCTCGGTTTCAAACTCCCGAGCATCAATCAGGGATGATGTGATCATGTCGCAAAGCACATCCACTGCCATGGGGAGATCCTGATCACGGATTTTTGCGTAGTAGCACGTGTATTCCTTCGCCGTCATGGCGTTGTGTTCTCCGCCGACGGCATCGAAGCTGACCGCAATGTCCAGCGCGCTGCGCCGCTGGGTTCCCTTGAAGAGCAAGTGCTCGAGAAAATGCGTGGAGCCGTAGTGTTCCGGAATCTCGTCCCTCGAGCCCACCGCTACCCACAGCCCCACCGTCGCGCTTCTGGCGCCGGGAACCTGTTCCGTGAGGATCCGCACGCCGCCGGGTAAAACAGTTCGCCTGACCAGACAGTCACCGGATGCGGTGAACGCAATTTCTGCCGTGTCAAGAGGCAAGTCGACTGCACCATTCATCAGGATCGAGCCTAAGTCATAGCGGGGCGACACACGAGTTCATGGCGCTGACCCCGAAATTGGGGTACGTAATATTCCAATATATGCGGACAAACAGACCAGTCTGTCCCAAACTGTGCTAGTGTGATCGAGCACGAGGAGCGGGAAGCCTGAGCTACCCGAAAGTTCAGGAACACCATCCAACTCCTTCAATACTGAACGTCAAGGAAAGTTTGCGGGGGAAAACTCCGCAGCGGAATGGTGCCGGGCTTACCCCCCGCGTCCGGCACCATTTCCTGACGACAGTGAGGACACCTAGCCGATCTGCCAGAAGGAGACGCGTTGTGACAACAGTTGAAAAGACCCACACATCACAGCGCGCCCCCTGGGCAAAGGCACGAATTCTGGAGACGGCAACCGCGCTCTTTTACGCTGAAGGCATTCGGCTGGTCGGTGTTGACCGCCTCATCAGCGCCTCCCAGGTTACGAAAGCGACGTTTTACAAGCACTACCGCTCCAAAGACAACCTCGTCGTCGCGTACGTGGCGAACCGGCATAAGAGCGACGTCGAGAACATGGAAAACCTGATTCGTACGAGCGCGCGACCGCGCGACGCCATCAACGCCATCGTGGACGATATTGTCGCCCAACTTCAGAGCCCGGGGTTTCGCGGTTGCCTCTTTCTAAATGCCGCTGCAGAATACCCGGACGCGAGTCACCCGATCCGCGTTCTCGTCTCCGAACACCGCGACTGGTACTCGGCGGTGATTCAGCAATTGCTCACCGACATCGGACATCCGCTGCCTGGCGAAGGATCGGATGATTTCGTGGCAGCCCGCGACGGCGCAATGACCGGCGGCTATGCCGGGGACCCGATCGCCGCTGTCGGCGCGCTGCATCGCGCCGTCGACCACGTTCTCTCCGCAGTCAAGAACTAGTCGCCGCCGTCAGGCCCGCGACGTGGCGCCTACGCCGATACTTCGTCCAGCATGGCGACCTGACTTCGCGTCAGGACAATATCGACTGCCGCCATGAGGTCGGCAACCTGACTTGGCGCACTCGCACCGACCACAGGGGCGGTGACGGACCCCTTGGACAGCAACCAGGCGAGAGCGATTGTTGCCGGAACGCAGTCCCACTCGGCGGCGATGCGATCGAGGGCGGCGAGCACGCGTTGCCCGTGCCGATTCAAATGCAATTCCGCATCGCCGCCGAGCACAATGTTCCCGGTGGAGTTGAGATCGAGTTCGGTCCTGGATCGGTAGTTGCCGGCCAAAAAGCCACCATCCAGGGCAAACCGCGGCATGACTCCGAGCGACTGCTGCTCCGCCAGTCCGGCAAGCGAACCTTCGAACGCTGTGCGATGCATGAGGTTGTATCTGCATTGCAACGCGATCATGGGCGACAATCCGAACTGCGCCGCGATGATTCTCGCCTCGAGCAAACGGTTGGCGGAATGATCGGCCGCTCCCACAAATCGAACCGTGCCACGTCTGATGTTCTCATCCACCGCAACGAGCGTTTCCTCGAACGCGACCGAATCGTCGTCACAGTGCAAGAACAGTACGTCGATGTAGTCCGTGCGCAATCGGTTCAGGCTCGCCTCGATAGCCGACGACACTGCCGCTGCCGACAAACCGGGATTGTCCACGCTCTTTCCGATTTTTGTCGCAATAACCATGTCGCCGCGCACTTTTCTCGACCGTAGCCAATCGCCGATGATGGACTCGCTTTTGCCTCCCGCGTACGAGTCCGCGGTGTCGACGAGGTTTCCGCCGAGCTCGCGGTACGCGTCCAGAATTCCGAAAGCAGACTCCGCCGTCGCGGTGAATCCAAACGCATTGCCGCCGATGGCAACCGGAAAGACACGCGGCCCCGATTCCCCTAATCTGCGTCGCCGCGCGAGCGTGGGAAAACGGGTGTCCGCGTTGTCGATCGACGGAATTGTGGACACGCGCTGAGAGTATGTCAACTCGCGCGAAAAATGGGTTCTCCCTCGCCAATCGTTATCAGTGTTTTACTATCGAGGGAAGGAGCCCATGCTCCACGAGCCGTTAAAAAGGAAGTGCATCATGGCGAACGACCCGAATTGGCGACTGCCACAGGTTCCCGCATTCACGCTGGAAAGCCCCGACATCAGCGACGGCGACTATCTTCCGCTCTGGGCAAGAACCGCATCCGCTGGCGGCGAAGACCGCTCGCCGACACTGAGTTGGAGCGGATTCCCCGCGCACACTCAGAGCTTCGTCCTCACGGTGTTCGATCCGGATGCGCCCACCGGAAGCGGTTACTGGCACTGGGCCGTGTACAACATTCCCGCGGAAGTCACGGCTTTGCCTGCTGGCGCGGGAAGTCCCGATTCCGGTTTGCTGCCCGAGGGTGCGATCACCGTGGCCAACGAATCCAGGGCCAGACAATTTGAGGGAGCGGGACCGCCTCCAGGAGATGGCGACCATCGCTATGTTTTCACCGTCTCTGCGCTGGATGTCGCGAGCCTTGAACTGCCGGAAGGGTGCACGCCGGCCGTACTCGGATTCATGATGCGAACTCACGTGATCGGCCGAGCACAGCTCACTGCCCTCTCGTCGACCCCTGAGCAGAATTAGTTTCTCAGGCTCTGACCAGTTCTCGCGCATAGGCGATCGCGTTCGGGGTCTCCGAAAAGACGCGTCCGGCCTGCGTAAGTCGAACTGCGGAGGTGAGCGCGGTGAGCACTCGCTCATGCTCTGGCTGAATGCCCGAGAGAAGCACAACGATGCCGCGTTTCTCCAGCCGCACGATGGCGTCGTCAAGCATGAGCGCCCCCGTAGCATCGATCGTGCTCAATCGTGACATTCGTAAGATGACCACCGCGACATCCGTCACCCCGCTGAGTTCGAGCAAAAACCGGTGAGCCGCCCCGAAAAACAACGCGCCGTCAAGTCGGTACGCGACGATGCGGTCGTCGAGAAGGCTCTGCTCTTCGTCAGCATGGTCGCTGCGATCCAGAGGCACCCTTGCCACCTGCGCCGTACTGGCCACCGCCCGAAGCGCTACAATTCCCGCGAGAGCGAGACCCACGATCACGGCGGTGACCAGGTCAACGGCCACGGTCACGCCGAACGTCAGCACGAGCACAATCGCATCGCCGCGGGAGGAGCGCACAATGCTTCGGATTGCGCCCACTTGCACCATTTGCACGGTTGTGGCGAGCAGCACTCCCCCGAGCGCTGCCAAGGGAATGATGCCGACCAGCGGAGCCGCCACCAGAATGAACATCAACAGCACGACGGAATGAGTCAGGGAAGAGATGCGAGAACGCGCCCCGGCCTTCACGTTCACGGCCGTGCGCGCAATTGCCGCCGTTGCCGGCACACCCCCGAAGAGCGGAACAACCAGGTTTGCGATTCCCTGACCGAACAGCTCGCGATCCGGATTGTGTCGCTGTCCGACGCTCATTGCATCGGCAACCGTTGCGCACAGGAGGCTCTCCAGCGCGGCAAGCGCGGCCACCGCCACGGCGGAAGGGATGAGCGCGCTGAGCGCCGACGAGTCGAAGAAACCAATGGACGGTGCGGCGAGTCCTCGCGGCAGAGCGCCGACGACAGCCAGATCCTGAGCAAAAAAGTGCGCAACGATGGAGGCCACGACAACCGCGAAGAGCGAGAGGGGCAGGGCAGGTCTCCATCGGGCGCCGACGAGGATGGCCGCCGCGACCCCCAGGGAGATGGCAACCGCCGCAAAATTAGGGTGGCGTGCAAAGTCGGTGATTGCCTCGAGGGCGATTTGCCACACTTTATCCTGTTTCCCCGGCGCAACACCGAGGATATTCGGAAGCTGTTGAAGTGCAATCACCACGGCGATGCCCGCCGTGAAGCCTTCGACGAGCGACGTGGGAAGGAATCGAACGTAACGTCCAACACCCGAAATGGACAGACCCAGCAACACGACGCCGGCCATCATTCCCACCTGAAGCACTCCCGAGGGTCCGAACTCGTGAACCACCGGAATGAGCACAACGGTCATGGCGCCGGTGGGCCCGGAAACCTGAATATTGCTTCCGCCAAAGATCGCGGCAAGAGCTCCGGCGATAATGGCAGTGGCGATTCCGGCTTCAGCGCCGAGCCCCGACGCCACACCGAAGGCCAGAGCCAGCGGCAGCGCGACGACGGCAACGGTGATCCCTGCGAGCACATCGCGTGCGGGAGACTTCTTCATGGGGAGAAAGTCGGCACGCGACGGCAGCAGCCCAATGAGGAATCGGCCACTCGCCGAAATCCGTCGCCTCACTCCGGCCGACGACCCGTCGAGTTCTTCTGTGGTACCGACTCCTCTTGGAGCGACGTGAGTATGTTGTGCGAGTCCTGAAGATTCGACAGCAGAATTTGGCGGGCGACCGCGAGGAGTTCGGACATCCGCGGATCGCTCACGGAATAGTAAATGGCGTTTCCTTCGCGCTCGGTCGTGACGACGTTGGCGCGGCGCAGCACCCCGAGTTGCTGTGAAACCTGAGCGATCTCCGCGCCGAGTTGCGCAGCCAACTCCGTCACCGACAATCGCTCGACCGAATGAGCGGGATCCGCGAGCTTTTCGAGCGCACGGATTCTCAAGGGGTGCGCGAGGGCCTTGAACAGGTCTGCCTTGAGTGCGGCGACGGAAATCTCGGAAGTCACCATTCAACTATACTGCTAATTTACAGAATAGCTAATTTGTAAAGTAGCCTACTGCTTTGCGACTTCGGCACGGCGGAGAATGCTCGCCGCGTGACGCAGCACCGGCTCGTCGACCATCTTCCCCTCATAGCGAAACGCGCCGTTCTCGCCGGATGCCGCAGCAATGACGCCTTGAGCCCACGCGAACTCCTCCGCCGTGGGAACGAATGCTGCGAGGATCACGGGCACTTGGGAAGGATGTATGCACGCACTCGCGGCAAAGCCGCTCGCCGAAGCATCCTGAGCTTCCTCGGTCAACCCCGCGACGTCCTCGATGTCGACGTGAACCGCGTCGATGGCCGCCTTGCCGAACGCCGCGGCCGCAAGCAGGACAGCAGCTCTCGCGTGGCGCGCCACCCCGCGGTATCGTCCCTCGCCGTCGCGACTCGACGTGCCACCGAGCGAGGCCACCAGATCCTCTGCCCCCCACATGAGACCGATCACCGACTCGTGGGCGGCGAGCGATGGCGCAGCAAGCACCCCCGCCGCCGTTTCGCACAGCGCGATGACCCCGTAACCGTCCAGCGCGCGCAGTTGGCTTGTCGACGTCGCCTTCGGCAGCATCACCGTGCGATAGTTCGTGCGTTCCAGTGCCGCGATGTCGGCGGCGAACTCGCTCGAGTCAGCAGCGTTGACGCGCACTATGGTTGCTGCCGGATCCAGTTGATGCGCGCACAGCGCTTCTCGCGCAGAGGCCTTTCCTGCCGGCGCCACCGCATCCTCGAGATCAAGAATGACGGCCGGCGCGCGTTGCGCTGCCTTGTCGAATCTGTCTGGCCGATCGGCGGGACAGAATAACAGCGCGGGCGCAAAATCGAAGCTCACGGCGCACCCGCCTCACACCACATGAGGGAGTTTCGCGTCGCCGTGGCCACGACATCGCCGTGCTGATTTCGGGCCGTGTGCTCGAAGGTCACGATTCCCTGACCCGGTCTGGATTTCGACAGCCGTTTTGCCGTCACAAGCGTCTCCGAGTACAGGGTGTCGCCGTGGAAGACCGGATGGGGAAATACTACGTTCTCAAAGCCCAGATTTCCCACGATGGTCCCCTCAGTCAGTTGCGCAACGGAGCTGCCGACCATGATCGACATCGTGAGCATGGAGTTGACCAGCCGCTGACCGAACGGCTGGGTAGCGGACCATGCGGCGTCCAAATGCAGAGACTGCGAGTTCATCGTCATCGTGGTGAACACAATGTTGTCGGCCTCGGAGATGGTGCGACCCGGTCGATGAAGGTACCGGGTACCGATGGTGAATTCCTCGTAATAGAGACCGCGCTGGAGCACTTCGTTGTGATCGTCGTGCGGAGAGTCATTCGATGTTGTACTGACCATGCTCGCTCCTCACCTGACACCCATCGTCAACCGTCGAGCCCCAGGGCGCGCGCGATGATCATCAGTTGTACTTCATTCGTTCCTTCACCAATCTCGAGAATCTTCGAATCACGATACTGCCGCGCCACCAGGGTCTCGTTCATGAAACCGTAACCACCGAAGATCTGGGTGGCATCCCGCGCATTGCGCATGGCGGCATCGCTCGAAACAAGCTTCGCAATCGCCGCTTCCGTCTTGAACGGCATCCCCGCGTCGCAGCGACGCGCAGCGTCATGCCACGCCAGCCGGGACGTGTGCACTCGCGCCTGCATTTGCGCGATGGTGAACGCGATGAACTGGTGTCGCGCGATGGGCACGCCGAACACGTTGCGCGACTTGGCATACTTGACGCTTTCTTCCACGCATCCGTCTGCCGCGCCGGTTGCGAGTGCCGCTACAGCGATTCGTCCCTCATCGAGTGTCCGCAGGAAGTTCGCAAAACCGCGGCCGCGTTCCCCCAGGAGATTCTCCTGCGGCACGCGCACGTCATCGAAAGTGAGCGGGTGAGTGTCTGAGGCCCGCCAACCCACCTTGTCGTAGGAGGGCTCCACCGTGAACCCTGGGGTGCCGTGCGGCACGATGATGGTGGATAGTTCCTTCGACACAGTGCCATCGGGTCGCGTGCGCTCCCCCGTTACCGCGGCGACCGAGATGAATCGCGAAATTGACGTTCCCGAGTTCGTGATGAACTGCTTCGAACCGTTGATGAGCCATTCGCCGTCATCGAGCACCGCAGTCGTTCGCGTTGCCCCCGCATCCGATCCGGCCTCCGCTTCGGTGAGTCCGAATCCTGCGAGCGCACGGCCGGCAACCAGGTCGGGAAGCCACTCTTCTTTCTGGGCGTCGGTGCCGTACCGGTAAATCGGCATCGCGCCGAGACCGATGGCTGCCTCCAACGTGATTGCAATCGACTGATCGACGCGCGCCAGTGCCTCGATCGCCAGACAGAGTGCAAAATAGTCACCACCCTGTCCTCCGAATTCTTCGGGGAACGGAAGGCCGAACAACCCCAACTCGCCCATTTTGGCGACGATATCCATGGGGAGTTCGTGCTTCGTGTCTGCCTCATAGGACCGGGGCGCAACGACGGTGTCGGCGAAGTCCTTGACCATTTCGTACAGGTCGCGCTCGTCCTCGGTGATGTCGACGTTCATTGCATTGTGTCCTTACGGTGTGATGGTGGCGAGAAGCTCATCGAGTTTGACGAGATCCCCGGGTCGTGCGGTGAGCGAAACTATCCCTGCAACCGGTGCGGACAATTTGTGCTCCATTTTCATTGCCTCGACGGTGATCACGGTTTCGCCCTGCTCCACGTGGTCCCCACTCGCCACGGGCACCGCGACGACGGTACCCGGCATGGGCGAACGGACCTCGGGGCTGGATGGATGATGTTCGCGTTCACGAGCCGCGAGCGTTTCCTGCAGCTCGGCTTCGCGTCCGATGATCCTCAGCGGCCAGCTGAATCCTTCCTGACCGATCCACAGGGTTTGACCCTCGCGCGCGAACGACCAGGTCTGGATGGTTCCGTCAACGGCAATTTCCGCCGAGTTTGCCGACCAGGTCACGCAGTCAACGTCACGAGTCACGCCGTCGCACGTCACCCGATTTCCCGCGAGCTGGACGTCGACGCGGTCTGCGGCACTTGTCGCAAACCGGATTCGACGGGGAATGCGAACGCCGCCCGGGCGCCATCCCTCAGCCGCGACCCAGGGACCGGCGGGCTCCCCCGCGAGCGTTCGACGGTCAAGTTCACCGAGGAGCTTGGCCGCAACACACAGAAGTTCCGAATCCGGGTGCCGAAAACTCAAGGAGGGAAGCTTGCGTTCGATGAGCGTTGTTTCCAGACGTCCGGCCTGAACGTCGGGATCGGTGATGAGGGCACGCAGATACTCGACGTTCGTGCGCACACCGAGTACAACGGTGTCAGACAGTGCCCTGTCCAGTCGGGAGAGTGCTTCTGCGCGCGAAGGCGCCCACGCGATGAGTTTGGCAAGCATGGGATCGTAATGCGGCGACACGTCGAGACCGAGCGCAAGCGAACTGTCCACTCGAATGCCCTCACCCGATGCTTCGCGAAGCGCGACAACCGTCCCCGTGCTGGGGAGGAATCCGGCTTCCGGGTCTTCCGCGTAGATTCGAGCCTCGACGGCATGCCCCGTGAGTTCGACGTCGCTTTGACGTACAGTCAGCTTTTCTCCCTCGGCAATTTTCAACTGCCAGGCGACGAGGTCGAGTCCGGTAACCATTTCGGTCACCGGATGCTCCACTTGAAGGCGCGTGTTCATTTCCATGAAGAAGAACTCATCGGGTGCGTCGTCAGAAACGAGAAACTCGACGGTGCCCGCCCCCACGTAACCCACGCTCCGTGCCACCGTGCACGCCGCCTCACCGATTCGCGCCCGGGTTTGGCTGCTCAGGAGCGCGGACGGAGCCTCTTCGATGACCTTTTGATGCCTGCGCTGCAGCGAGCACTCCCGTTCGCCCAGATGGATGACGTTTCCGTGCCGATCGGCGAGAAGCTGCACCTCGATGTGCCGCGGCGCGGTGACCAACCGCTCGAGCAGCAGGGTGTCGTCGCCAAACGCCGACTTCGCAACGCGACGGGCTGTCGCCAGTGCGTCCGCAAAGCCCGCGGCGTCGAACACCGGTTCCATTCCCTTTCCGCCACCGCCGGCAGAGGGTTTGATGAGGATGGGGAATCCTAGCTTTCGCGCGGCCGCTTCCAGCTCTTTATCGGAGAGTCGAGGATCCGACACTCCCTGAATGACGGGAACCCCGGCTTCCGAGACATGGTTTTTTGCGCGAATCTTGTCGCCCATGAGCGCAAGCGCTTCCGTACCCGGTCCGACGAAGACGATTCCCGCATCATCGCAGGCACGTGCGAAATCCGCGTTCTCCGAAAGGAAGCCGTAACCCGGGTGTATTGCGTGCGCGCCCGAGCGCCGCGCGGCATCCATGATGGCATCGATGTTCAGGTAGCTTTCCTGCGCTGCAGCAGGTCCGATGCGTATTGCCTCGTCGGCGTCCGCTACGTGTCGCGCACCGCGATCAGCATCGCTGTAAACGGCGACAGAGCGAATGCCGAGTTCACGAAGCGTTCGGACGACCCGGCACGCGATCTCTCCTCGATTCGCCACCAGCACGGTGCCGAAGCGCGAATGATTCTTCTGCGACATATCCATCACATCCTGAAGAGGCCGAAAGCGGGGTCGGGAAGCGGGCTGTATGACGCGACATCGAGTGCGAGCCCCAACACCGTTCGGGTATCCGCGGGATCGATGATGCCGTCGTCCCACAACCGCGCGGTCGAATAGTACGGACTGCCCTGAGCTTCGTACTGCTCGGTGATGGGAGCCTTGAACGCAGCCTCATCGTCCGCCGACCACTCTTCGCCGCGCGCATCAAGCTGTTCGCGTCGAATTGTGGCGAGCACGCTCGCCGCTTGAGCGCCCCCCATGACGGAGATGCGACTCGCCGGCCACATCCAAAGAAAGCGAGGGCTGTAGGCACGCCCGCACATGGAATAGTTTCCTGCGCCGAATGAGCCGCCAATGACGACCGTAAATTTCGGTACGCGCGTCGTGGCCACCGCGGTGACCATTTTTGCGCCATTCTTGGCGATTCCACCTGCTTCGTAGTCTTTGCCGACCATGAAGCCGGAAATGTTTTGAAGAAAGACCAGCGGGATTCCACGCTGATCGCACAGTTCGATGAAGTGGGCACCCTTCAGCGCAGACTCGCTGAAGAGAATGCCATTGTTGGCAACGATGCCGACCGGATGGCCGTGGATGTGCGCAAAACCCGTCACGAGAGTCGTGCCGTATTCGCGCTTGAACTCGTGGAAACGGGAAGCATCAACCAGTCGCGAAACGACCTCGTGAACGTCGTACTTTGCCTGGACATCCGTGGGCACCGCTCCATACATTTCTGACGCGGCGACGTCAGGCTCAATCGGGTCAGCGACATCCCATGCCCGCTGTGCAGGAACGGGAATGGTGGACACGATGTCGCGCACGATGTGCAGGGCATGCTCGTCGTTTTCGGCCAGATGGTCGGTGACGCCCGAGGTGCGGGAGTGAAGGTCGCCACCGCCAAGTTCCTCTGCGGTCACAATTTCACCGATTGCCGCCTTCACGAGCGGCGGCCCGCCGAGGAAGATCGTTCCCTGATTCCTCACGATGACCGTCTCATCGCTCATGGCGGGGACGTATGCGCCGCCGGCAGTCGAAGAACCAAGTACCGCGGCGATCTGAGGTATTCCCTGACCGGACATCTTCGCCTGGTTGAAGAAAATTCGGCCGAAATGCTCGCGGTCCGGAAACACTTCATCCTGTTTCGGGAGGAACGCTCCCCCGGAGTCAACGAGATACACGCAAGGCAGTCGGTTCTCGAACGCGATTTCCTGAGCTCGCAAGTGTTTTTTGACCGTCATGGGATAGTACGTTCCGCCTTTGACGGTCGCGTCGTTGGCGACAATCATGACGTGTCGACCGTGCACGAGACCGATACCGGCGACGAGGCCGGCCCCCGGACTGTCGTTGTCGTACAGGTCGCACGCGGCCAGGGGCGCGATTTCCAGGAACGGGCTTCCAGGGTCCAGCAATCGATCGATTCGATCCCGAGGCAGAAGCTTGCCGCGCGCGATGTGCCGCTCACGTGACGCGGGTGACCCGCCAAGCGAGGCGACCTTCAGTCGTTCGTTGAGTTCGTCAACGAGCGCACGCTGTGCGGCATCGTTTGCCGCGAAATCCGCGCTCGACGGGTCGAGAGTGCTCCGCAAAGTCTCCATCGACGGCATCCACCCTTTCCGGAATTGTTTGAACGTGGCCTGTTGCGGTTGTCTGAACGTGCGCTTCGGTCTAGTGTTGCCTCGTAAAACTAGGTTAGTGATCACTAACTGATTTGTCCACGGGAGAGCGGCGATGTCCGTCAGCGAACGCGAAAAGCTTACGGCGCGCGACCGTGCGAAGGCGCACCGCCGTCAGGCATTGCTCGCCGCGGCGGCACGCCTGTTTGCCGAGCGCGGATATCTCGGCGCCACCATTGAGGAAATCGGTGCGGCAGCGGGCGTCAGCGGGCCAGCGCTGTATAAACACTTCAGCGGCAAGCAGGCAATTCTCGCCGCAATTCTTCTGGATGCGAGCGAAGGACTGCACGAGGGAGGTCAGCGGGTACTTGCGCGGACCCGCGGATCGGAAGCATTACGAGCGCTCATCGCCTTTCACGCGGACTTCGCGCTCGACAACGCTGACGTCATCCGCGTTCAGGACCGAGACCTCGAGCGGCTCTCCGACCGTGACCGGCACACGGTGCGAACACTGCAGCGACGATACGTCGAGCTGTGGGTGGATGTGTTGGAGTCCCTCGAACCTGGCCTGGATCGCGCGGTGCTGCGCACGAGGGCGCACGCAGCGTTCGGCCTCTTGAACTCCACGCCGCACACCGAGCACGCGATCGAACGAAGCACTCTTCGGGACGAGCTCGAACGGATGGCTGCCGCGGCCCTGCGCTGATCACCCCGCGAGGGGTTGCGGTCTCCGCTCCGACGAAGCTGCACAGCGACACAGAAGCGCCTAGCCTAAGAGGCGTGTCCAGTTTGTCGAGTCAGAACCCCTCACCCCAGGCCGCCCGCCGTCGCCTCGTTGTGACGATCCTTATCATCGCGGCCGTCGTCGCCGTCATCGCCACGCTCGTCATCGTCGCGACGCGATCGGGGACCTCGAATCAATACAGCGTGAACGACGGGAAAATCGTGATCAACTCCGAAACTCTCGGGAAACTCGGAACCGTTCTCGTGACGGATACGGGCTATGCGCTCTACACATTCCCGCCCGACGCTCAAACCGATGTCACGTGCACCGATGCGTGTGCCATCCACTGGCCGCCCATTGTCATACCGCAGGGAACACGACTCGTGGCGGGCGACGGAGTGCAGGCATCCAAACTCGGCTCCGTCACCGCACCAAACGGTGCGAACGTTGCCACTTACGATGGATGGCCGCTGTACACCTTCCAGGGCGACGTGAGCCCTCACGGCGCAACCGGTCAGGGACAGTATCTCGACGGCGGCTACTGGTACGTAATTCGCCCGGACGGCGACGTCGTCATTCCGAAGCCGGAGCCTTAGCCGCTACGAGCAACCGCTCCCGATCACACCATGGTGAGAAGGACGGCAGGATTCGCGAGAATTGCACCGACATCGGCGAGAAAACGGCTACCCTGCTCGCCATCCACAAGTCGATGGTCGAACGAAACGCTGAGGGTCAGCACCTGCCGAAGAGCAATGTCGCCTCGGAATTCCCACGGCAACCGTTTCACCGCTCCGAGCGCGAGGATCATCGCTTCACCAGTATTGAGGATTGGCGTCCCCGAATCGATTCCAAACGAACCGATGTTGGTGATGGAGATTGTTCCCCCGGAAAGTTCCGCCTGACCGGCAGTTCCCGCTTTCGCTGTTTCCACGAGCGATGCCAGCGCGTCGGCGAGCTCCACCAGATTCATGGAGTCTGCATTTTTGATGTTCGGAACCATGAGCCCGCGAGGCGTTGCCGTGGCGATCCCCAGGTTAACGTAGTGGTATTGAACAATCTCCTGAGCCTTGTGATCCCACCGTGAATTCACTGAAGGGTTGCGGCCGACCGCAACGCACAGTGCTTTGGAGACGACCGTGAGTAGGTTCAGTCTTTTGCCGCGGAACGTCGCCGACTCTTTGAGGTCGGCGATGAGATCCATCGTGGGCGTGACGTCGATGGTGAGGAATTCGCTCGCGTGTGGCGCAGTGAAGGCGCTCTGCACCATGGCAGCAGCGGTGAATTTGCGTACACCCTGAATCGGCGTGCGAGTCTCGCCCCCTCTGGCACCCGATGCTGCCGCTGCAGCGCGCTGCCGATCCGCCGCGCCGGCATCGGACGCAACGGCATGAGAAGCAACGGATGCGCCACCAAACGCCGCCTCGACATCATCGCGCGTAATGAGACCGTGCTCTCCCGTTCCGGTCACGCTGGACAGGTCGACACCCAAATCGCGCGCGAGTTTGCGCACCGGCGGAGTCGAACGCGGAACCTCGGTCGCTTCGGCGGGTGCGGGTGGCGCCACCTCGGGCGAGAACATGGATACGGGTGACGGGGCCGGTGCAGGCGCGGGTACAGCGGGAGCTTCGGGTGTCGACGCCGTCGCAGGCGATCCTGCCCCCTTGCGCGCGCGCCGCGCGGGGCGACCGCCTCCCTCCACAGGAGGGCCATAGCCCACGAGCATGGGTTCGCGCTCAGGCTTGCCCGTCGCACCCTTCGCCGGCGCAGCCGCGTCATCGTCAGCGCCACCCTCAAGCTCGAATTGCACAATGGGCGAGCCCACCTCGACAGTCGTGCCCGCCTCCGCGTACAGCGCCTTGATGACGCCGGCAAACGGCGATGGCAGTTCCACGAGAGCTTTCGCCGTTTCCACCTCGGCGAGCAGCGAATCGAACATCGCCTGCGCCGCCTGGATCACCTTCGCCGCGG
>JBIQLG010000012.1:0-66309 GCA_044464485.1 Agreia sp. | reverse complement strand
CCTCGACCGTGACGACGCCTTCCTTGCCCACCTTGTCGATGGCTTCGGCGATGAGCGCACCGATTTCGGTGTCTCCGGCAGAGATGGATGCGGTGGCCGCGATCTCTTCCTTCGTCTCGATGTCCTTGGCACCCGCGACGAGGGCCGCAATGACCTCCGCCACGGCCTTCTCGATGCCGCGCTTCAGGCTGATCGGGTCTGCGCCGGCTGCGACGTTGCGCAGTCCCTCGCGGACCAGAGCCTGGGCGAGCACGACCGAGGTGGTCGTTCCGTCGCCGGCGACGTCATCCGTCTTCTTGGCGACCTCTTTGACGAGCTCGGCGCCGATCTTCTCGTACGGGTCGTCGAGTTCGATTTCTTTGGCGATCGAAACACCGTCGTTCGTGATGGTGGGTGCGCCCCACTTCTTCTCAAGAACAACGTTGCGGCCGCGCGGGCCCAGCGTCACCTTGACAGCGTCGGCCAAAATATTGAGGCCCCGCTCAAGGCCGCGACGGGCCTCTTCGTTGAAAGCAATCATCTTTGCCATGTGTGATTCTCGTCCCTCCCGGACGTCGTGAACAGTGCAACACTATTGGCACTCACACTAAGAGAGTGCTAAATGATTCTGGCACTCTATGGCCGAGAGTGCAAGACGGCTCAGGGCGCGCTGGGCGAAGCAAAGTCGACAGAGCCGCCCGGCGGGAGAAGTTCGAACCACGTGTTGCCCGCGGCGAGCCTCACCGTAACGCCATTGTCGTCAACGAGGCGGATGGGTTCGGTGGGTCCGGCTTTCGACCACGACCCGTGCGCGGTGCCTCCGCCGCTGGAGAACCAGGCTTCGCCGCTGCCGTAAAGTTCCGTCTTCGGCACGCCCTTGTCGTTGACCACGTTAACCCGCAGAACAACGACATTGTTCGCGCTCAGCTGGTTTCCGTTGCTATCCAGATCGGCGCCATCCTGTTGCGCGCGCATCCACTTTTGTGCTGTGGAATCCCACGACCAGGTGCCGTAGTAGATGGAGGAGAAACGATACGAAATGACGGCGGTGGGCGTACCGATCTTGCCGGCAGTCGATGACGGTCCGTCGAGTGAGTAGGCAAACTGCTGTTGCGGGGGTGCGATATCCGAATGCTGCGCGAGCACCTGCTGCGCCCTCACGATGACATCGTGCGGCGAATCCTTGACGTTGGTGCGAAAGAACGTGTCTTCAGTGTCTGCCTGCCCGTGAATTGCGTTGTAGACGGGAGTGTTGAGCATGAGCTGCACGAAACGATACTGCCCACCCGAATAGCAGATGATTCCACCCAGAGGCGAGACGATGTCCGGATCCATCGGGCGGATGGAGCGCACGGGTCCGAGGAGTTCGGGGATATCCGACTGCCACACAGCGACGTACCGGGTGATGCCTCCCTCGACGAGCTCTTCAAACAGCAGATCGGTGCGTTCGAGTCCGACCTGCGGTCTGGCATCCCAGTGGTTATCGATTTTCGCCGCGATGGAGGCGTGGTTGAGCGACCCCGCGGGCACCGTCGTTCCGCGCAACGGGGCCAGCTCCGTGGGCGCCGGGGTCTCGTAGGTCGAAACCCATGGCGATGCGCTCGTGGTCGGGCTCGGCATTCTCTCCGGTGCGCAGCCGGTGACGGCGAACACCGCGAGCGCAAGCATCACGACAGCACTCACGCCGGTTGCCGTCGAACCCCGCTTCGCCATCCGCTGCACCTCCCCCATTCGGGAAACTACCCCATCGGTATGTAGTCGCTACCGATTACGATCGTGATTTGCGATCCGGGGAAGTCGGTGGACAGGCGGATCTTGCCGACACCGAGTGCGAGCACGAGCCCGCGCGCGGCACCCTCGAGCGAAGGATCCGCGTAATACACGGTTGTCTCGTCGACGTCGGTAGTGGATGCGTTGGCACGACTTCCCACGCCCTGCGCGGCGCCGTTCCAGCCCTTGGCCACGAGCGCGTCGCCCACCTGATTCGCGAGCCCGACCGTGGGGGTTCCATTCAAAATGGTCAGCGGTACGCCGGGGTCGAGTGTCGGCTCCGCCGTGGGTGTCGGGGTGGGGGTCGGCGTGGGCGTTTTCTCTCCCGCAAAAAACGGCAGGTCAAAATTGATGTTGCTGTCGATGGCGGCGAGCCCGAAAAGCCCAGCCCCGGTGAGCACGATGGTGGCCACGACCGCCCATGCGAAAGCTATCCAGCCGCGACCCTTTTTTTTGGGCGCACGATGCGCTCCGACTCGCAGGATGTCCGCGGGAACATCGTCGAATCGATCCGGGGGAAATTTAGCCATGGGTCTCTCTGGTTTTCAGGTCAGCTGAGTTTCGAACGATCTGCGCTGCGAGGCGTGAGCAGGGTTCTCGCGTTGGCCCTGATCTCCCGAACCCGCTGAAGTCGCCTCACCAGCATGGGGTCGTACGCAATAGCCGCCGGTGAGTCAATGACAGCGTTCAGCACTTGATAATACCGGGTAGTAGACAGGCCGAATCTCTCGCGCACCGCTTCATCCCGCGGTTGCCGGTGATGGGTCCACTCTCTTTCGAAGTCGAGAATGCGCCTGTCCCGGTCCGATAAGCCGCCTGCGCCGGAGTCTGGCACGATTTCACCGGTCGAGGGCGCATCGAGAACGTCTTCGGACCTCGACTTTTCGGTGGATGCCACGCCTATGCCCTTTCCGGATGCTGTTGCACAGTGTATTTCGTGCCTCCCGTGTGTTTCCTGAGGCGCTCCGACCGCAGGAACATCCCGGGAGCTCACGCTGTTGAATAGTGTGTAACCGGGCCCATTATCGTTCCGGGGAAGGACATCACCATGAACTACAACGTCACCAAGAGCGATGAAGAGTGGCGGCAGCAGCTGAGCGAGCAGGAGTTTGCCGTGCTCCGGCAGGCCGCAACCGAACGCCCCTGGACCGGTGAGCTACTCGATGAGAAGCGGGAAGGCGTGTACTCGTGCAAGGGCTGCGGTGCCGAGCTGTTCCGCAGCGACGCGAAGTTCGACTCGCACTGCGGATGGCCGAGCTTCTACATCCCGTCCGACAAGGATGCGGTGGTTCTTCTCAAGGATTCGACGCTCGGCATGGAGCGCATCGAGGTGCGTTGCGCGAACTGCGGCTCCCACCTCGGCCACGTCTTCGACGACGCGCCACAGACCCCCACGGGCGAACGATTTTGCATGAACTCGGTCTCGCTCAGTTTCGCACCGAAGGACAACTGACCCCTGACCTCCCCAGTACTATAGGGGAGGTCATTCGCCTCCTTAGCTCAGCTGGCCAGAGCACCGCTCTTGTAAAGCGGGGGTCGTCGGTTCGAATCCGACAGGGGGCTCCAGCAAGAACTCGATCTGGCTCGCCGTGCACGCGCAGCAGGCTCTCGTCGGCGCGCACTCGTCACCAGGCGGAAACCTCAACGCCCAGCCACTCGGCCAACTCGTCGATTTCCGCACGGACCATCTCATCCTCTTCCGCTTCGAACGGCAGAAACTCGTGCACGGCGTTGACCATGAGCTTCTCGCCGACGACGGCATCAAGCATTCCGACGAACCGGTCCCCCATGAGAATCGGGTACGCGAAGAAACCGTACTTTCGCTGCGATTTCGGTTTGAACTGCTCAAGCACGTAGTCGAACTCGAAAATCTCCTTGAGCCTGGGGCGGTCGAAGAGCATTCCGTCGTAAGGGTTCAGGAACGCGACTCGACCTCCCGGATCGTCATCCAGTGCGGCGAGCGCCTCAGGAGCTACGCGAAACTTCCACGAGCTGCCCTCGACCTTTGCCGGCTCGCCCGCCTCGCCGACGGGAGTCCACGGAGACTTCTGCTTCGCTATGCCGGCGGCCTGCAAGCGACGTTCCTGCAGCAACCGCTCCGCCTCCTCGAGAGAATATTCGGGCAGGTTTTGTGGATACACGCGCTCGGCCAGATCCCACCGCCGATGGCGGCCCTCGCGGCCCACGATGGCGATCTCGCCCTGTCGCATCAAGAAGTCGAGCATGTGCACGACCTGGTTGGTTCCGTACCATCCGGCCTCAGACCTGTGCGCGACCACCGCCGTGTCGGGGATCTCAGAACCCAGCAGGGGACCCTCCGCGCGCAGCCGCGCGAGCACGTCAGAGCGAAAGCTCTGGTTAGCCTCCAGCCACTCGCGCGTGCTCGCACGCTGCGGCCTCTCCCGCATCCCCGGCAGCATGAGCGGCAGCAGACTCATCGGCCGGAACGCCCCATCGAACTCGAACAGCAGCCGATCCCTCTCGACCGCCTTCGACAGCTGGATCGGGTCGTAGCCGAGCCCGATGCGCGACCACAGGATGCTGTGCTCGGCCGGAGCGATCGTCGCAGTCGGGTCGATCTTGATCGCCCCGAGCGTTTCGGCGACCTCCACGACGTCGCCGGGGCGACGAGCATCCAGCAGCTGCGCCTGCACCGCGATGCGGCGCGCCTCGTCGCGCGTGAGCGTGTGCGTCACGCGCTACACGGTATCAGTGGCGGCGTTCCCGCACTACGGCGTCGGCGAAACGGAGGGCTCGGGCGACGGAGATGGCGTCACGCTGTCCGAGAAGTTCGCACCGAGCACCTTCGTGATGAATGCCGCAAACTCCTTCGGGTCGAACTGACCAGTCTGGCTGTCGAACGTGTACTTGTAGAGCTGCCCATTCACGTAAATCGTGGGCGTTCCGTGGCTCGGCGGCTGCTCAGAAACGGCGGGAATCGGGTTGGTGGTGAATCGGTCGGTTGCCGCCGCCACCCAATTCTTGAATATCTGATCGTTGATGCACGCCGAGACATCCTTGAACTTTGAAACGACGCCCGCTTCCTTCGCATAACCGATGAGCTCGTCATCGCTGAGCCCCGTGGAGTTCTCCTTGGGCTGATGCTTGAACAGCAGGGCACTGAACTCGAAGAAGTTGTCCGGAGAATAGTTGGCCACGCACGCCGCAGCGTTGGCCGAACGCGTCGAGTACTTCGTGCCCATCGATGCGCGATCGAGGATCGCGACCGGGTGAATCTCCAGAGTCGCCGCGCCATCCACGATCAGCTTCTTGATTTGCGCGGCGTTGGCGGCCTCGAAGTTTCCGCAAATCGGGCACAGGTAGTCCACGTACACGCGGATATCGAGGGTCGTGGCGGAGTCGTTGGATGCGGAGGGCACGGGCTCGGCACTCGGCTGCAGTGCGGGCGTGCGCACGGCATCCAGGTCTGCGCCGATCTTAATGCCGTCGCTCAGCATGTTGAGTGGACCGGGTGCAGGCGGCTTGATCGTGCTCGTGATGATGAGCACCGTCGCGGCAACGATGGCGAGAACAACCACGATGAGGCCGCCCTGAAGCAGGAACTTGTTTCTTCTTTCCTTCTTCTTTTGCTCCTCACGCAGCTTGCGCGCCTTCTCGCGGGCGGCGTCGCGGCGCTGATTCTTAGTCGGTTTGGCGTCGCCTGTGCCGATACTCACATCTCACCTCTGGTTGTTCGAAAAAGTTGTGCTGACCCGGGGCCATCGGCATATCTTAGGCCCGCGTATCTGGGAATTCTTGGGACAATCCCTGTACAGCCTAATCAGTTGAGGCGGAATACGGTTCGCGCGCGCCCCGAACGGGTGGCATAATTACCCACACGCGACCCTCCCGGAGGCGAGCGCCATCCATTCACTACGGATCGTCCGGCACGTACCTGCCGGTGAAGGAGTTGTACGAACATGGCATCAGTCACCTTTGACAAGGCAAGCCGCATCTATCCGGGTCAGGCCCGTCCTGCCGTCGACAAGCTTGATCTTGACGTCGCCGACGGCGAATTTCTCGTGCTTGTCGGCCCATCCGGTTGCGGTAAATCAACCTCCCTTCGCATGCTCGCGGGCCTCGAAGAGATCAGCGAAGGCAGAATTCTGATCGGTGACCGCGATGTCACGGATGTCCCCCCGAAGGATCGCGACATCGCGATGGTCTTCCAGAACTACGCGCTGTACCCGCACATGACCGTGGCGGAGAACATGGGTTTCGCGCTCAAAATCGCCGGGGTCAACAAGGAGGAGCGCGCATCCAGGGTGCTGGAAGCCGCCAAACTGCTCGACCTCGAAGACTATCTCGGTCGCAAACCGAAGGCACTCTCCGGCGGCCAGCGTCAGCGCGTGGCCATGGGGCGCGCGATCGTACGGAGCCCCCAGGTGTTCCTCATGGATGAGCCGCTCTCGAACCTCGACGCGAAACTTCGCGTGCAGACGCGCACGCAGATCGCATCCCTCACGCGGCGCCTCGGCGTCACCACCGTGTACGTGACGCATGACCAGACTGAGGCGCTCACGATGGGTGACCGCATCGCCGTGCTCAAGGACGGCCTCCTGCAGCAGGTGGGTACACCCCGCGACCTCTACGCCAAACCTTCGAACGTTTTCGTTGCCGGCTTCATCGGCTCCCCGGCCATGAATCTTTTCGACGCCGACGTCGTCGATGGTGGTCTCGCCTTCGGGTCCGCGACCGCGAAGGTTGATCGCGAGACCCTCTCCGGCGCGACCGGCAAGAAGGTCACGATCGGTGTGCGCCCGGAAGACATCGTGGTCTCCACGAGCGGCGACGGTCTGCCGGTGGAAGTGGACCTCGTGGAAGAGCTCGGCGCCGATGGTTACCTCTACGGTCACACCGACGTGCATGGCGAACGAGTCGACATCGTCGTGCGTGTTGACGGCCGAGTGCACCCGAGCGCTGGAGACAAGGTCGTCATCACTCCGAAGGCCGACCACATCCACGTCTTCGACATCGAGTCCGGCGAGCGGCTGAGCAAGAAGGCGGTCGAGACCGCCGCGTGACCGCCAGCGGCTCGCTGAACATTACGTCGGCCATCGCCGACCCGACGCTGCTCGACCTTCCGTGGAATCTGCCGCTGGAAATCTGGCCGGAAGATTTCATCGCAACCCTGCCCAAGGGTATTTCGCGGCATCTCGTCAGGTTCGCGCACTTGAGCGGGTATGTGGTGGCGATCAAGGAGACCTCCGAGGATCTGGCGCGCCGCGAATACGAGTTGCTTCGTTCGTTGCAAAAAATGGATGTCCCGTGCGTTGAGCCCGTCGCGGTGATCACGGGGCGAACGAGCGATGAGGCCGAACCCCTCGAATCCGTTCTCGTGACCAGGCATCTCAAGTTCTCCTTGCCCTACCGTGCGCTCTACTCGCAGGCGCTGCGGCCGGATACGGCAACGAGGCTCGTGGACGCACTCGCGGTGCTGCTGGTTCGACTGCATATCGCCGGTTTCTTCTGGGGCGACGTGTCGCTCTCCAACACGCTGTTTCGACGGGATGCCGGCGCGTTCGCCGCATACCTCGTCGATGCGGAAACCGGCAACCTGTACGACTCGCTCTCGGACGGCCAGCGCGAGCATGACCTGGAGATCGCGCGCATCAATATCGCGGGCGAATTGCTGGATCTCGCGGCGGGCGGTCGACTTGACGACGCGACGGACCCCCTTGAGGTGAGCACGGGCATCATCGCCGCCTATCGCACGCTGTGGGCGGAGTTGACCGGCACCGAGTCGTTCGATTCCACCGAGCGCTGGCGTATCGCCGAGCGCGTCGAGCGCCTCAATGATCTGGGATTCGATATTGAGGAGCTTGCGATCAAAACGGATGCCGACGGCAGCCGCGTACGCATTCAGCCGAAAGTGGTCGACGCTGGTCACCACCAGCGCCGCCTGCTGCGCCTCACCGGGTTGGACGCGCAGGAGAACCAGGCGCGGAGGCTCCTCAACGACCTGGACGCGTACACGGCGACGTACGCAAGCAACGAACCCGATGAGGAACTCGCGGCACACGAGTGGCTGACGACAGTGTTCGAACCGGTCATCAGGGCGATCCCGCGTGAACTCAAGGGAAAGCTGGAACCTGCGGAAGTGTTCCACCAGATGCTGGAACACCGTTGGTTTCTTTCCCAAAACGACGCCAGGGACGTGCCTCTCGCCGAAGCCGTGAATTCCTACATCGACACCGTGCTTCGACATCGACGCGACGAAGCCACCGTCATAGATCCGCCAACCGGGGCTTTCACGTTGCCCATCGCGATCATCGACGCGGACGACTGGCGCGATCGCGTGTGACGGAGTTCACGAATCCTGCACTTTAGGCAAGCAGTTGCTCCACGCCGCGTCCCGGCACGTGGTCGAAGATCAGGTTCGTCTCGGTGTTGGCCACCGCGGGATGTCCCGCGAGGTGTTCAAGAACAAAGTCGCGCAGCTCGCTGGAATCCCGTGCCGCGACGTGCAGGAGAAAGTCGTCGACACCGGCCATGTGGAACAAGCCGAGAACACCGGGCCAGTTCGGGGCTTCATCGCGAAAACTCTCGACGTCTTCCCGGATGATGGAGACGAGCCGGATGGAGATGAGCGCTTGCACCGTGAGCCCGAGAGCGGTCAGGTTGAGGTCCGCGTGGTAACCGCGCAGATATCCGTCTCTCTGCAGTTTGCGAATGCGCAGGGAGCTCGTGGATTCCGCAATCCCGAGCGTTCTGGCAAGGGAACTGCCCGACACGCGCGCATTGGCGGAAAGCGTGCGAAGGATCCTGCGATCAATCTCATCCATAACCCCACATCTTCGCAGGAAATTCGAAAAGCAGCACCGAAATGCGCGGAATCGTGACGTGGGCTTGAACTCGATCGCGGATTCTGTTTCTGTCGTCATATGAAGCCATCGAAACCCCGTCTGGAAACCCGCGCCGTCCACGGAGGAATGGAGGGCCTCGAGGCGTCAGGCTCCCACGTTCCCACCATCGATCTCTCTACCACGAACCCTCTGCCTAACGTCGAGCTCGGTGGGGATTCGTACGAAAACCTGGCCACCGGGGGCACGCTCCTGCCGGGGCAGTCCGCCGTGTATCAGCGGCTGTGGCAGCCAGGAGTTGCGCGATTCGAGGAGTCTCTCGCTGACCTCGAGGGCGCGGATGCCGCGGTCGCCTTCTCCACCGGAATGGCCGCGCTCACCGCCGTGTTGCTCGCCACCGTGACTGCGGGCAAGCCGCACATCGTCGGTTTGCGCCCCCTCTACGGAGGAACGGATCACGTACTCGACAACGGTCTGGTCGGCACCACTGTGACGTGGGCGCACACGGTCGATGAGATTGCGGATGCGATCCGGCCCGAGACCGGACTCGTCGTGATCGAGACGCCGGCGAACCCGACCCTGGAGTTGGTGAACATCGCGCGCGCCGTGAAAGCGGCGGGAGACGTGCCCGTGCTCGTGGACAACACCTTCGCGACCCCCGTGCTGCAGCGTCCCATCGAGCACGGTGCAACCATCGTGCTCCACAGTGCGACCAAGTACATCGGCGGCCACGGCGACGCCATGGGGGGCGTCATCGTCACCAACAACGAATGGGCAGCACCCGTGCGCCACATCCGTGCCCTGACCGGCGGATTGCTTCACCCGTTCGGCGCGTACCTTTTGCACCGAGGGCTGCGCACGATGCCGCTGCGCGTGCGCGCGCAACAGGCCACGGCCCAGGAGCTCGCCGAACGTCTCAACGGCAACGAGGCGTTCGCCCGCGTGCTCTTCCCATCCCTTCCGGGCCAGGACCCCGAGGGGCTGCTCGGCACGCAGCTGGAGGGTCCAGGTTCGATGCTGTCACTGGATCTGGCATCCGGCTATCACGGTGCCACGAAATTCATCGAGTCGCTGGGGCTCGTGAGCCACGCCGTGTCCCTCGGTGGAGTGGACACGCTCGCGCAACATCCCGCATCCCTCACCCACCGTCCCGTGGCGGCGGAGGCCAAACCGGGTGGCGGCGTCGTGCGGCTCTCCATCGGACTCGAGCACGTGGACGACATTTACGAGGACATCCTCCAGGCGCTCGGAGCCTAGGGGCCCGTCGGTCGGCGACCGTCGGACCATGACGTGACTTGTCTCCCATGAGCCCGAACGTTCGGCGGCATAAGAAACAAACGGCATCATTGTCCACGCCCATGGGCCCATCGAGCCGTCCCCCTCGCGAACACCCGAAAGCGTTCCCGCAGTCTCTACTGTGCGCGCAATTTCGCAATCTCGTAGAGCGTGACGCTCGCCGCGATTCCCGCGTTGAGTGATTCGGTCGCCGAGGAGATCGGAATCGACACCACGGCGTCGCACGTTTCGGTCACGAGTCGAGACAAACCCTTTCCTTCGCTTCCCACGACGACGACAAGGGGCGAGGTCGCCCACGTGATGCCGGGCAGCGCAACGTCCCCGTTGCCATCCAGGCCGAGCACGAACACGCCGCGCTCCTTGAACGCCTTGAGCGTTTGCGTCAGGTTGCTCGCCATCGCCACCGGGGTGCGCGCCGCCGCGCCCGCAGACGTCTTCCACGCCGCTGCCGTCATGCCCACGGATCGACGTTGCGGAACGATCACACCCTGACCGCCGAACGCGGCCACCGAGCGGATGATCGCACCGAGATTTCGCGGATCGGTCACGCCGTCGAGGGCCACCAGCAACGGCTTCTTGCCCTGCGAAACGATGGCGTCGAGCAGTTCGGTGGGATGCGCGTATTCGTAGGGCGGCACCTTGAGTGCGAGCCCCTGATGTACGGAGTCGAATCCCGCAAGTCGATCGAGCTCGGGCCGCATCACCTCAAGAATCGGCAGACCGCGCTTGGTGGCAATTCCCATGACTTCTTTCACGCGGTCGTCGTACTCGATGCGCGAAGCGACGTACAGAGTCGTGGCTGGGATCGCCGCGCGCAGTGCCTCCAGAACGGAGTTGCGACCGGTCACAAATTCCGATTCATCGGATGTCTTTGCCCGCTTGTGACGCTGAGGCTTCTCCGCAGGCTTCGCGTTCGAACGCCGGCCACCTGCCGCTTCGTACCGCTCGGCCGCCGCCTTGCGCTTACCCGCGGGGTGGTAGGGGCGATCCTCCGCCTTCGGCGTCGGCTTCCTTCCTTCCAGTGCCTGCCGGCCCTGACCGCCGGAACCCACCTGAGGTCCGCGGCTCTTTTTGCGCACGGCGCCGGGACGGCCGTGCCGGGGTGCCGGGTTTTTCACGAAAGACTCCAATGCGTTCCGGTGGGCGAATCTTCGAGCACGATACCTGCGCCGACCAGCTCGTCGCGAATGCGATCAGCTTCCGCAAACTGCCTGTTCGCACGGGCGGCATTGCGATCGTCGATGAGACGTTCCACCAGTCTGGCAAGCGCGGGTGCGGTCGAGTCGCTGCCGCCGGCATCCCACGGAGCCACCAGCGGGTTGATGCCCAAAACCTCGGTCATGGCAAAAACTTCTCCTCGCAGGGTGGCGGCAGTGGCGACGTCGTCGGCATCCAGCGCCGCATTGCCGCTGCGAAGCCGATCGTGCAGCACCGCGAGCGCCTGCGGCACCGCGAGGTCGTCGTCCATGGCCGCAGCGAACTCGTCAGGAATGACCGCCGCGCCTGTCGAAGTGTGCGCGCCCTCGAGCCTGCGGTCGGCGCGAGCGAGAAAACCCTCGATGCGCTCCAGAGCGGCCTCCGCTTCTACGAGTGCGCCCTCGTGGTAGTCGATGGTCGAACGGTAGTGCGCGGAGCCGAGGTAGTAACGCACGGTCAGGGGTCTGGCCTGCGCGAGGAACTCTGCGGCGTAAATCGAATTCCCGAGCGATTTCGACATTTTCTGCCCGTCGACATTGACGAGGCCATTGTGCACCCAGTAGTTCGCAAACTCATCGCCGGCCGCCGCCGACTGCGCCAGCTCGTTTTCGTGGTGCGGGAATCTGAGATCCAGACCGCCGCCGTGGATGTCGAACCGAGAGCCGAGGTACCGCGACGCCATCGCGGAGCACTCGAGGTGCCAGCCCGGTCTGCCAGCACCCCACGGCGATGGCCAGCTCGCGGACTCCGGCTCCGTTGGCTTGTGCCCTTTCCACAGTGCGAAGTCGCGTGGGTCGCGCTTCGGCAAGGGATCGGCATCCGCCGCGGGAGCCATGTCCTTCGGGTTCTGCCGCGTGAGCTCGCCGTATCGCGGCCAGGACGCGGTGTCGAAGTACACGTCGCCCGAGTCATCCGGTGCAGGGTATGCGTGACCGGCATCGATGAGTCGCCGGATGAGCTCATGCATCTGGCCGATGCTCGCGGTTGCCCGCGGCTCGTACGTCGGGGGCTGAATTCCGAGTGTCGCGTATCCCGCGGAGAACTCGAGTTCATAGCGGTAGGCGAGCGCCCACCACTGTTCGGCAGCACCCGTCTTTCCCGCGCTCTCCTCCGCAGCCGCACTGGCGAGAATCTTGTCGTCGATATCCGTGACGTTGCGCACGAGGGTGACGCGATAGCCACGGTATGTGAGCCAACGGCGCCACAGGTCGTACACGAGCGCGGAGCGCAAGTGGCCGATGTGCGGCGATGACTGAACGGTCGGACCGCACACGTAGATTCCCGCCTCACCCTCGACGAGGGGAACAAAATCCACCACCGATTGGGCTCGGGAGTCATACAGTCGCACAGTCACAGGCAAAGCCTACTTGGCCCGGCATTGCGCGAGCTTCGTGTGACGTGGACTCAACTACCATCGGAAGGATGCATCCCACAAGTCCCGCGCAATTCGAAGCCGCCAACAGCAATGAGGTGCCCGGTCTGGAACGAGTGCGAGAGGGACTCTACACCGTGGGGTTGAGGCAACCGGGCTCCCTGCCGCATTTCGCGTTCACTTATCTGCTGCTGGACACGGTCGGCGCCGTGCACCTCGTGGATGCCGGCTGGGATTCGGACGAGAACTGGAGCAGACTGGCCGAAACTCTCTCCGCTCTCGATCGCGGTGTCGCGGATGTCGCCACCGTCACTATCACGCACCTGCACCCGGATCATCTCGGCATGGCCGCGCGGATCAGGGCCGCATCCGGCGCACGCGTTGCGCTGCACGCTGCGGAGCAGGAGGGAATCGCGGAGCTCTCTTCCCCTGCACCAGACTCGACGCTGCACGATCGACTGGATGCGTGGGGCGTCCCGCAGGATCGCCGAGCCGAGTTGGTCGAAGCGTTTCGTCGGCGCAGCGGGTGGCCCGCGTTCACGGCCGACCGGCTTCTGGAATCCGGAGAGGAACTGCGCATTTCCGGTCACTCGGTGCGCGTCGTGCACACCCCCGGTCACACTGCGGGACACCTCGCGCTCGTCGACGAGCTGCATGGAGTCGTGTACCTCGGCGACCTGCTGTTGCCGAACCAGTTTCCGGGCATCGGATTGGGTGGCACGCCGACCGGAAATCCGATCGAGCACTACCTGGAATCGCTTGACCTGGTTTCACAATTCGATGCATTCGAGGCGTTGCCGGGCCACGGATACCGATTCACCGGAATTGCCGAACACGCGGCCGAAACCGCCGCGCACCATGAGGCGCGAACCGCCGAGGTCGCGCTCGCGCTCGAGGCCGCCGGCTCGGAGCGTGCCGTGCCCGCACCGACGCAAGCGCCCGCGCACCTTTCCACCGAGGCGGGCAGCTCAGCTCCGTCGGTGTGGGACATCGCCTCCGGACTCACCTGGACCGCGGGTTGGAACAACCTTTCCGGTCTCGCCCTGCTGTCGGCGCTCTCGCAGACCGCACTGCACGTCGATCGCGTTTCACGCTGAACTGAGCTGGCATGTGGCAAACACCGCGATGCCTTCCGCGCGGCCGACAAAACCCAGACCGTCGGATGTCGTCGCGCCCACGCTGACCGGTGCACCGACCAGCGCACTCAGGACGTGCTCAATTTCCCGTCGGCGCGGGCCGATTTTCGGCGTCGCCGCGACCACGTGGACGGCGATGTTGTCCACGCGAAAACCCGCATCCGTGATCAGGCGCATCGTCTCCTCAACGAAGACGGCTCCTCGTGCTCCGGCGAACCCGCTGCGATCGGTGCCGAACCGGCTTCCGAGATCGCCAAGGCCCGCCGCAGACAGCAGTGCGTCGCACATCGCGTGGCAAATGGCATCGCCGTCGCTGTGCGCGGAAAGCCCCACTTCGCCTGGCCAGTGCACGCCGCCGAGCCACAGGGGCACGCGTTCGACGCCGGACCCTTCAGTGGCCGTCGAATCCTGCGCAGCAAACGCGTGAACGTCGACGCCGATTCCCACGCGCGTGTTACGGGTGGCGGCTCCCGCGAGTTGCCCGGCTCGCCGCAGGTCCCACGGCGTTGTGATTTTGAAGGCGAGAGGATCCCCGTCGATGACCGAGACCGCGTGTCCCGCGGCGGCGAAAAGGGCCGCATCATCCGTAAACTCCGCGGTGGCAGCCTCGTGCGCCGCGACGAACGCGGCACGGGGAAACCCCTGTGGCGTTTGAATTTCGCGCAGTTCGCTGCGATCAAGCTCCTCGACGACGAGACCGCTCGCGTCCACGCGCTTGACCGTATTGACCATGGGGACGCCCGGCACCACTCCGGAACCGGTAGCCCTGACCGACGCGATGATCTGCTCGAACTGCGCGGCGGGAGCGAATGCTCGGGCGGCATCGTGAACGAGCACGATCTCGACTTCGGCGCTGAGCGCGCGCACACCGCACGCAACGGACCGCTGGCGGGTTTCCGCGCCAGCAACGACCGTAACGGGTCGCTTCGCCATCAGACGATTCGCCTCGTCAACCCGATCAGCGGGTGCGACGACCACGATCTCCGGTTGCGGCAGGACCGCAAAGACTTCATCGAGTGCGCGTTCGAGGATTGTTCTGCCGGCGATCGGCACGAATGCTTTCGGACCAGGCTCGCCAAGACGCAAACCACTGCCCGCTGCCACTACTACGACGGCGACGGTCGGCGAGGACATGCCTCACAGCGTACCAATGAGACAACTCGATCGAGCCGCTACTCTGCCCGAGTAACCGGGTTAGGACGCAAGTACCTCGTCGAGAACGTTCGACGCCTTTTCTTCGTCCGTCTTCTCTGCCAGAGCCAGCTCCGAAATGAGGATTTGACGCGCCTTCGCCAGCATCCGCTTCTCGCCGGCGGAGAGACCGCGATCCTGGTCGCGGCGCCAGAGATCGCGAACGACTTCGGAGACCTTGATGACGTCTCCGGAGGCAAGTTTCTCGAGGTTCGCCTTGTACCGGCGAGACCAGTTGGTCGGCTCTTCAGTGAACGGTGCGCGCAGAACTTCGAACACCTTGTCGAGACCCTCGCGCCCGATGACGTCCCGCACGCCGACGAGGTCGACGTTTTCGGCGGGAACTTCGATGGTGAGATCGCCCTGAGTGACGTTGAGTTTCAGATAGAGCTTCTCTTCACCTCGAACGGTACGCTTCTTGACCTCTGTGATGGTCGCTGCACCGTGATGGGGGTAAACGACAGTCTCGCCGACTTCGAAAAGCATTGAATAGGCTCCATTCCGCGACCAAAAGTTTACCACAGCGAGCTGAGCCTTCGGTGGGCCGTTCCCTGAGGAGAAGCCCGATCGCGCTAGGCTAAACTCTGAATTGTGTTCACAAGGACCGCCTCCCTGTGAACGGCACCGATTTCGACCTCGGAGGAACCTGTGAGAACACGTCTTGCTGCGAGCGCAGTTCTCGTCGCGCTGCTGACTGTCGGCACGACGGGCTGCACATTCATCACTCCGCAGGCAACCACGCAAAACTACGAGCCCAGTGACGGAATCGGAACGACCCTTGGCGATATCAAGGTGAACAACGCGCTTCTCGTGACCGCCGATGGAGACAATGCGGCGCTCATCGTCAGTTTGCACAATTCCTCCGAATACGGCGAACAGGTGACGATCCAGTACGAGAATTCGGACCACGCGAAGGTCAATGAGAGCGTCTTCGTGAACTCCGACTCCGTAGTCTCGCTCGGCGCATCCGGCCCCTCGAAGGTCGTGCTCACGGGAATCGACACCAAGGCCGGATCGCTATTTCCGGTGTTCTTCCAGTACGACGACGTGAGCGGCAAACAGCTGTGGCTGCCGGTTCTTGCACCCGAGGGCGCCTACGCAGACCTCGCTCCATCGCCAGCCGCCGCGCCGTAACCTCCCGTCGATCGCCAGCGCCGAACTGTTCGCGCTGTGACGCCCGAGTCGGCCGCCGCGCCAACGTCACGCCGCGCTCCGAGGTGTCGCTACGCCTCGAAGCGATAGCCGAGACCCCTCACCGTCACCAGCATTTTCGGATTCGCCGAGTCACGCTCGATGCGGTCCCGAATGCGCTTCACGTGCACGTCAAGGGTCTTCGTGTCACCCACGTATTCCGGCCCCCACACGCGATCCATGAGCTGGCTGCGCGTGAGCACGCGGCCCGCGTTGCGCAGGAGCATCTCGAGCAGTTCGTACTCCTTGAGCGGCATCGAGATGGCGTCACCGCGCACGTGAACGGTGTGACGTTCGACATCCATGGCAACATCTCCCACGGCGAGGAGCTCATTCGCACCGACATCGACGTCGGCTTTGCGCCGCAGGACCGCGCGAATGCGCGCGAGCAACTCCTTCGACGAATAGGGCTTCGTCACGTAGTCGTCTGCACCCAGCTCGAGGCCGTGCACGACATCCCCCTCGCTGTCCTTCGCCGTCAGCATGATGATGGGGACCGCGGATCGGGCGCGAATGCGGCGGCACACTTCGGCACCTGAAAGTCCGGGCAGCATGAGATCCAGCAGCAGGAGATCCGGCGCCTCGCTCTCGAACGCCGCAAGCGCGCCGGGACCATCTTTCGCGATCGTGACGGTATAGCCCTCTCGCTCAAGGAGGTACGCGAGCGGGTCGCGAAGCGATCGCTCATCCTCAACGAGCAGGAGGGTCGTCACGCGCTTTCCTCTCCCGGCGTGATCGCCGCGGCAGGAGCCAGGGGAAGTCGAAGAGTGAACGTCGAACCATAACCGGGCTGCGACCAGACACGCACGTCGCCGCCGTGATTCTGGGCAACGTGCTTCACGATGCTAAGACCCAGGCCCGTTCCGCCCGTGTGCCTGGATCGGGCCGGGTCGATGCGGTAGAAGCGCTCGAAGACGCGATCAAGTTCGTCCGCAGGAATTCCGATGCCCTGATCGGTAACGGCAATTTCCACAATTCCGTCAACAGTATTCACGCCCACGCCCACGCGAGAACCCTTCGGCGAATACACGATCGCGTTGGAGATGAGGTTCTGAAGCGCCACCACGAGCAGGGATTCGTCACCGAAAACTTCCGCACCCGCATCGCCCCCGCTCGCGATGGTCACATCGCGTGCCTCCGCAGCCACCCGGTTCTGGTCCACCGCGGCGGCCACGACGTGATCGATCTCGACCGGCTCGGGCTTGCTGAGGGCGTCCGCTGCCTGCAGCCGCGACAGTTCGATGAGTTCCTGCGTGATGCGCGTGAGACGCTCGGCCTCCTTCGTGAGGCGTTTCGCAAAGCGCTTGACCTGATCCGGCTGCTTCGCCGCCGCGTGCAACGCTTCCGCGAGGATGCTGACCGCCCCGATGGGCGTCTTCAGTTCGTGACTGATGTTTTCCACAAAGTCCCGTCGCACCGCCTCGAGCTTGTAACCTTCGGTTCGGTCATCCGCGAGCAGCAGAACGTATCGCGAACCGAGCTTCACGACGTGCACATACAGAAAAATGTTCGCGTCGCCGAGGGGGCCGCGCGCCAATTCGACCTCGCGAGAAACCGACTCGCCGGTGCGCCGCACCGAATCGACGAGGTCGACCAGTTCCGGATGCACGAGAGAGTGATTCCACACCAGACCGAACGCGAGCGCGCCGGGGCTCGCCTTCATGACGTTATTGGAAGGGTCGAGAACGACGCCCGCTGACTCGAGCGCGTCGATCACCTGATCGACGCCATCCGGAACACTCGGCATGACGACGCTCACCGCCCGATCGCCGCGCCGTGCAGCCAGATAGAGGATGCTGACGATGCCGGCGCCCACGACGGCACCAAACGCCATCGAGGCGGGCACCAGCCAGGCGGAGTCCATAGCGACTAGATTAGTTACTTCCCATGTGGTTGGCCTGACGACGACCGTGGCAAAGACAGCTCGAGCCGCAGGAAGGGCAAAGGATGCGCGAAGTATTTCAACAGGAACTGCGCGAAGTTCAGGAACGACTCATCGAAATCGCGACACTCGTCGAATCCTCGATCGAGAACGCGACGCGCGCATTCAACGAGTCCAACGTTGCCCTCGCTGACCAGGTGATCGCGGACGACGACCGCATCGACGAACTCACGGTGAGCCTCGACGAACTCGCCATCAACATCCTCGCGCGGCAGCAACCCGTTGCGCGAGACCTGCGCATCGTCGTGAGCGCGCTGCGAATATCCGCGTCCCTCGAACGCATGGGCGACATGAGCGAGCACATCGCGCAGCTCGCGCGGTACCGGTTCCCCGAAAAGGTCGTCCCCAAGGCACTGCGCGCGACCTTCGCGGAAATGGGCCGGCTCGATGTCGAGGTCGCGAGGCGGCTTACGCAATTGCTGACGACCGAGGACGTGCGCATCGCGGAAGAAATACGCAAGGACGACGACCGCATCGACGAGTTGCATTCGAGCGTTTTCGCGAAAGTGCTCAGCGATTCCTGGAAGGGCGGAACCGAGGACACCGTGGATGCCACGCTCGCGTCGCGCTATCACGAACGATTCGCCGACCACGCGGTCTCCATCGCGAAAAAGGTGCAGTATCTCGCGACGGGCGACTGGCAGGTTAGCTACCCGCCGAACTGATCGTGACGCGGGTGCGTGACGCGGGTGTCGATCTCGTTATCCCTTCGCGCTCTGTACTGCGGCGACGAGGTCATCCGGTCCAAGAAGCGACTGCTGCTTGTGCCCGTCGATGATGAGCGTGGGTGTCTGGGAGACACCGGCGTCACGGGCGGCATCCGTGTTCGTTCCGATCCAGCCCACGTATTTTTGGGAGGTGATGCACTTCAGCGTGCTCTCGTCGGTGATGCCCAGTGCGCGCGCATAGTCGGCAAAGTCTTTGGCCGACCAGCGATCCGTCTGCTGGTTGTGGTTCGCGAACAACGCGGTGTGGAACGCCGGCCAGCGCGCGGGATCCTGCGCCGCAACGCACGCTGCGGCGGAACCGGCGGCGGTGCCGTAGGGAGTGACGAAGCCCATGGGGTGGAAGTTCACCACGGCGTCTCCGCTGGCCACGAGCGACAACAGCGTGTGCCCCACTCCCGCTTCGTAGTCCGCGCAGTGCGGGCACGAATAGTCTTCGTAAATGTCGATCGTGACCGGAGCATCCGCCGAGCCGAGTCTCACCGCGGTGCCGTCGATGACGAGCGGCACTCCCGAGGTTCCGAGAAGGGAAATGGTGCCGCTTGCCGACGGGGCTTCGGCAGGGGGCTTGTTGTTCTGCGCGAGCAGGACGCCGCCGACTACCGCCGCGGCGATGACCAGGATTCCGACGATAATCCCCACCTGAAGGAGAATCGTCCTGCGCTTCTGCGCCTTTTGTTCCTCGCGTCGCCGCTGGTTGGCTTTTTCGCGGATCTCAATGATGCGCTTCGAGTCTTTTTTGGCCATGTTGTCACGTTCCTTCAGTCATGAGCGTGGAGCACATCGTGGTCGTTGAGTTTTAGCTTTTCCCCTGCGCAGCGACGGCCGCCGCACCCTCTGCGGCCGCATTCGGATCCAGGTATCGCGAAGGAGCAACGGGCATGAAGTCATCCCCCAGCTCGTAAACGAGAGGAATTCCCGTCGGAATGTTCAGCTGAGCGATGGCATCGTCCGAAATTCCGTCGAGGTGCTTCACGAGCGCCCTCAGCGAATTTCCATGCGCGGTCACGAGAACCGTCTTGCCCTCCCCGAGAGCCGGCGTGATGTCCGATTCCCAATACGGAATCATGCGGGCGATCACGTCTTTGAGGCATTCCGTGCGGGGCAGATCTGCGCCGAGGCCCGCGTAACGCGGATCGCTCGCCTGAGAGAACTCGCTGTCATCCGGCAGCGGCGGCGGCGCGACGTCGAAGGAGCGCCGCCACGTCATGAACTGTTCCTCACCGAACTCGGCGAGGGTTTGCGCCTTGTCTTTGCCCTGAAGCGCACCGTAGTGACGCTCGTTGAGGCGCCAGCTTCTTCGCACGGGCAACCAGTCCCGATCGGCAGACTTCAAGGCCTCATTCGCCGTATGAATCGCCCTCTTCAGCACGCTCGTGAAGACCATGTCCGGCAGCACTCCGGATGCCGCAATCAGCTCGCCAGCGTTGCGCGCTTCCTGCCAGCCGAGCTCGGTGAGGGGAACATCCACCCAGCCGGTGAACAGGTTCTTCTCATTCCAGTCGGACTGTCCGTGCCGCAAAAGGATAAGAGTGTGGGTCATCGTGCCAGCCTATCTTCCGGTACTCGCGTGTTGCTGTGCGTCTAGCGGAGGCGGGGCAGCCGGGGGACTTCGGCGACAGCGCCCGCGGAGGGCGGAACAATAACTTCCTGCGCTGCCGAGACCGCGGTGCCGCCCGCCGTCACGGTGAGAACGGCATCCGGGTCTGTCATGCGCTTCACCATCGCGAGGGCTATGGGGCCGAGCTCGTAGTGGCGCGCGGCGCTCGTGACGGTTCCCACGACCTTGTCACCGAGCGTCACTTCATCCCCGCGCGCGGGCAGGACGGATTCCGATCCGTCCAGGTGCAGCATCACGAGCCTTCGCGGCGGATGCCCGAGATTGTGCACCTTGGCGACGGTTTCCTGACCGCGATAACAGCCCTTCGTCAGGTGCACCGCGCTGCGGAGCCAGTCGAGCTCATGCGGAATTGTTCGATCGTCAACTTCCGCAGCGAAACGCGGTCGCCAGGCGGCAATGCGCAGCGCTTCGAGCGCAAGAACACCGGCGTGAGGCAGACTCGCCGCCCGCGCGAGCGAGTCGCGTTCCACGATCACTTCCGAATAGGTCCACAGGGCGCCGGGGTGTTCAGGGCTCTGCGAGTACTGGTAACCGCCCGTCGCAACCGCACTCCACGGGTCGCGCCAGACGAGCGGCACGCCGTGCGGGGAAGCGGGCTCAATATCCAGTACGCCGAGCGTCCCCAATGCGGCGAAGTCGGCAGACCGATCGGCCACCTCCACGCGCAGCAGGAAACGCATGGAATCCAGCCACTCGAAAAGACCGGCAGTCTCGCTCGCCTCGACCAGCAGCCAGGCGCTTTCGCCATCTTCCAGCACGTGGATCGCATGCTCGATGCGACCGGTCTGCCCGAGCAGCAGCGTCTCCGCCGACTCGCCTGGTGCCAGACCGATGAGCCGCTGACTCGACACGGAATCGAGCCAGCTCAGACGGTCGGGTCCCGTAACGGTGATGAGGCCACGGTGGGAGAGATCCACGACCGTGCCCCCTGCCGCGAGCGCACGCTGTTCCGCGTTCGGATTGCCATAGTGCGCGGCGACGCCCTCGTCCGCGCCGGTTGCCTGAACCGCGCCCGCCAGGGAAAGAAACTCAGTCGACACGGGCAAGCTTCCCCGAAGCGTGCGATGTGAGCGGTCTCCCGAGGGCCGCTATATCCCATGCCCACAGCAAATCGCCGTCAACGAGACCGTACATCCGCGTGGACGCGGTGTGCGCCTTGGCGTTCGCCGAACGCATCACGGCATCCGTTGCCAGGTCGATGCGCGCGCCTTTGGTCTGCCCCAGATACAGCTCACTCACACCACCCGGATGCAGGAGCGAGACTTCAAGATCGAACCCGCCATCCGAGTTGCGGAGAGTCTCAACCGCCTCGGCGTTCCCATACATCGGCGCGCCGATTCCTGCCAGGAGTCCGGGCCCGGGGTCCGCGTCCGTCGCGGGGCGGGCCAGTCGCCAATACCCGGTCTCGGTTGCGAGAGGCAACGGGAACGAGTCGTCGCCCTCCGGTGGCAACAGCCACGTGTAGGAGGAATAGTTCAGGTGCGGCAGTCCGTCGTGGCTGAAGCTTGCCCGCTGGCCGAATTCATACGTGCGCACGTCGCCATCGACCGGATAGCTGAGCACACCGGTGCCTTCCCATACGCCGATCAGCCATGCCAAGGGAGCGAGTTCAGCGGGAAGTCCCTCCGGCAATTGCAGCATCGCTGCGACTCAGCGTGCGCCGCGGAAAAGGTTGTAGAGCACGACAACCGAGACATACGCGATCGCGAGGGACGCCAGACCGAGCAGGCCGACGAATGTGAGCTCAAGCGCGAGAAGCATGATCCGATTCTAGCCGTTCATCATCGTGAGCACTGCGAGCGCTCCGCTGGCGACCGCAAGAATCAGCACAGCGCCGCCCAGCGATGCCATCACACGGTCGACGAACCCCTGCTTCGTGCGCGTGCCGAGTTGCACCGCGAAGGTGAGTAGCACCGCCGCCGCAAGGCAGATCGAAATCCACGTGAAGAACTGTTCGCGCGGGCTCAGAACGCCGATTGCCACCGCGGCGAGCGCGGTAAGAATCCACACGGGCGCCACCGTGCCGACCTTGAGATCTCTGGCCTTGTGCTCGTCAGTCGGCGGAGGGTTCGTCACCACTCCATACTGCCCCATGAGTGGGCCGCTTATAGACTGTTGAACCATCGAGGCCGGAGGATTCTGTGGCTGGGTTGTTGATTCTCACACCCGACAGGGGAGTCGACGTGCTGCCTGCGCTCGAGCTGCTGGACCACGCCGTCAGAACAATGCCTGCTGAACCGGCCATGCTCGTCAATGCACCTGCCTGCGACCTCATTCTGGTGGATGCCAGGAGCGAATTGGCGAGCGCAAAGTCGCTGTGCAAGATACTGCACGCAACCGGGATCGCGGTGCCGCTCATGCTCATTGTGACCGAAGGCGGTCTGGCTGCCATCACCGCGGAATGGGCCGCAGATGACGTCGTCCTCACCACTGCGGGGGCGGCGGAAGTTGCCGCGCGCATTCGGATTGTGCTGGGCAGGCGCAGTTTCGAACAACCGGAGACGACGATCAGCGCCAGCGGAGTGGTCATCGACGAGGCGAGCTATTCCGCGAAAGTGCGAGGGAAACCGCTCGATCTCACGTACAAGGAATTCGAATTGCTGAGGTTTCTGGCGACTCATCCGAGCCGCGTCTTCACCCGCGAACAGTTGCTCAGCGAAGTGTGGGGTTACGACTACTTCGGCGGCACCCGAACGGTGGACGTGCACGTGCGTCGGCTTCGCGCAAAATTGGGCGACCAGGAGTCGGTGATCGGTACTGTCCGCAACGTCGGCTACCGCTTCAACGTTTTCGACGAGGATGACAATGAACGCGTCACCGCAAATGCCGTCACCTGAGCTGCTCTCCGGCCTGGTTTCCCGCGCCAAAGCTCGCGATGGACAGTCACCATTCTCGGATCAAAGCCTCGTCGAATTCGAGCGCGGCGAACGAGTTCTCCTGAGCGACGAGGATGACGGCGCCATCGTCGGTGCCGCGATCGTCAGCGCCGACGAGTTCGAACTCGTCATCGATCCGGACGCCAGAGGCAGCGGCCGCGGAACGTCGCTGGCCGCCCGCGTGCTTGCCGATCACCCCGAAGCGCGGTACGCGTGGGCTCACGGTGATCATCCCGCCTCGCGAGCCCTCGCTGCCCGATTCGGTTTCCTGCCGGTGCGCACGCTGCTCCAACTCATCGCACCAGTTGCGGAACACGCGGGCAGCAACCCGGCAGGTAACGGGCTGCATATCGCGGCGTTTCGTCCGGGGACCGATGATGCCGCGTGGCTCGCCCTCAACGCGCGCGCGTTCGCCGATCACCCGGAACAGGGAAAGCTCACGCAGCGCGATCTCGACGACCGGCTCGCCGAGCCCTGGTTCGATCCTGAAGATTTTCTCCTGCTCGTGGATCGGGCCTCTTCAGTCGAAAGACCGAGCATCGTCGGATTCTGCTGGCTCAAAGTCGACGGTGACGAAGGTGAATTCTACGCGGTGGGAATCGACTCGGACCGCCAGGGCGAGGGACTCGGCCGTATTCTCATGGAGGCGGGCTTTTCACGACTCGCGCAGCGCGGCATCCGCGCCGCGACGCTGTACGTCGAGGCCGACAATGATCCGGCTCTCGCGCTCTATCGACGCTACGGATTCGGCCAGAACACCATCGACATCCGCTATCACCGCCGCGGGAATTAACCGTTTGCGCCCCCGCGAGTGCAATGATCGTTGGATGGAAGCGGAGGGTTACCTGGACGATACGGGGCTCGCAACAGACAGCCTCGACGACGATTACGATTCGACCTGGGTCGACGACGGCACGTTGCCGGCGGATCGGTTCCTTGATCGCGAGCTGAGTTGGCTCGCCTTCAACGAGCGCGTGCTCGAACTCGCGGAAGACGAATCGGTTCCGCTGCTGGAGAGAGTCAACTTTCTCGCGTATTTCGCGGTCAATCTCGACGAATTCTTCATGGTGCGCGTTGCCGGGTTGAAACGCCGGATCATGACCGGGCTCGCCGTGCCCACGAACGTGGGCACTGCACCCCTCGACGCGCTGGCGGCCATTAGCGATCGAGCACACGAATTGCAGGCTCGCCACGCCGCGACATTCCGCGACCTCGTGAAACCCGCACTGGATGACGCCGGCATCCACATCGAAACCTGGGCAGACCTGGATGACGGCGACCGCGAGCGCATCGACGAAATCTTTTCGACCAGCATATTTCCCGTGCTCATGCCGCTTGCCGTCGATCCCGCGCACCCGTTCCCGTACATTTCGGGACTGTCGCTGAACCTGTCCATTCGCGTGCGGCACCCGGTGTCCGGCAAGGAAGAATTTGCCCGCCTCAAGGTTCCTTCCGTTCTGCCGCGCTTTGTGCAGTTGCCGGATGACGAACGCGGACTGCTGCGCTTCATCCCGCTGGAGGACCTCGTCTCGAATCATCTCGAGGAGCTCTTCCCGGGAATGGAGATTCTGGAGCATCAGGAGTTCCGCGTCACGCGCAACGAAGACTTCGATCTCGAAGAGGATGAGTCGGAGAACCTCATCCAGTCCCTCGAGCGCGAGCTGCTGCGTCGCCGCTTCGGCCCTCCCATCCGGCTCGAAGTCACCGACGACATGGACGACAGGACGCTGGAACTGCTCGTGCGCGAGCTGGGGATCACCGAGCAGGAAGTTTATCGGCTGCCTGCGCCACTGGACCTCGGCGGCCTGTTCGAAGTGTCGCGCATCGAACGCCCTGCGCTCAAGTACCGAAAGGATGTTCCGACGACGAGCGTTGGGCTGTTGCCGAACGAGCCGCATGCCGAACCGGACGTGTTCGCGTCCATCGCGCGCAAGGACATCCTGTTGCACCACCCGTACGAGTCGTTCACGACGAGCGTTCAGGCATTTCTCGAACAGGCGGCGCGCGATCCGAACGTGCTCGCGATCAAACAAACCCTCTACCGCACGAGCGGTGACAGCCCCATCGTGGAGGCCCTCATCGACGCCGCCGAAGCGGGCAAAGCGGTCCTTGCGCTCGTGGAGATCAAGGCTCGCTTCGACGAAACCGCGAACATCAACTGGGCCAGACAACTTGAAAAAGCCGGCGTACACGTGGTGTACGGGATGGTCGGGCTCAAAACGCACTGCAAGCTTGCGCTCGTGGTGCGCCAGGAGAGTGGAGTGCTGCGGCACTACAGCCACATCGGTACCGGAAACTACAATCCGAAAACCAGTCGCGTCTACGAAGACCTCGGCCTGCTCACGGCGGATGACCAAATCGGCAAGGACCTCACCAGACTCTTCAACGAGCTTTCCGGCTACGCCATCGAAAAGAAGTTCAAGCGGCTGCTCGTTGCGCCCCTTCACCTCCGCAAGGGGCTGCTCAAGCGCATCCGCACGGAGACGCGCAACGCGGAGGCGGGCAAGCCGAGCAGCATCCGCATCAAAGTCAATTCGATTGTGGACGAGGCCATCATCGACTCGCTCTATTACGCGAGCCAGGCCGGTGTCCCCATCGACCTGTGGGTGAGGGGAATCTGCAGCGTGCGGCCGGGTGTGGAGGGGATGAGCGAAAACATCCGCGTCCGCTCCATCGTCGGCAGATATCTGGAACACTCCCGAATTTTTTCGTTCGGCAATGACGGCGACCCGCAGGTGTTCATCGGAAGCGCGGATCTGATGCACCGCAATCTGGATCGCCGAATCGAAACTCTCGTGAGGTTGAACGACCCCGAACAGCTCGAACAGATTGAAGCAATGTTCGATCTCGCGATGTCTGACGGCACCTCCTCGTGGTGGCTCGACAGTTCCGGCACATGGGAACGCCACCATCGAACCGCATCGGGGGCGCCGCTCAAAGACCTGCAAAATACGATCATGAGGCGAGTGTCGGCGCGGACACGCGGAGGTCAGCGATGAAGCGGACTGCGGCCGATGATCTCATCATCGCCGCGGGTGCCGTGTGCTGGCGGAGGGAAGCCGGTGAGCTGCGCATTCTTCTTGTTCACCGCGAGGCGCAGGCCGACGTGTCGCTGCCCAAGGGAAAGGTGGATCCTGGCGAATCCCCGCCGCATACCGCCGTGCGCGAAGTGGAAGAAGAAACGGGGTTGAGAGTCGCGCTCGGTCCGCCTCTCGGCAGCATCGAATACACCATTACCGCCGGGCGAGACAAAGTGGTGCACTACTGGGCCGCGCACGTGAGCGACGAAGCGCTCGCCGCGTCTCGCTTTGCGCCCAATCATGAGATTGCCGCGCTCGAATGGCTTCCGGTGAAGAAAGCGCGAAAAGCGCTCAGCTACGAACGGGACCGCGAGGTGATCGACCGGTTCACGGAACTCGAGACACATCGGTGTCTGGAAACCTTCGCCATAATTGCCGTTCGCCACGGAAAGACCGTTGCACCGGCGAGTTGGGACGGACCGGATGCAACCCGCCCTCTGCTGCATCGTGGTCTCGAGCAGGCGGCCAGCATCGCACCGGCTATCGCGGCATTCGGTCCGGAGAAACTCATCTCCAGCACTGCCGCGCGATGCCTGGCCACGCTCGCCCCGCTGTCCGAACTGACCGGCCTGCCGGTTTCGTCAACCGCGGCCATCAGCCAGCACGCGCACGCGCGGGGGGAAGCCAACGTGCGCAAAGTGGTGCAGCGCAGGCTCGCCAAGCGCAAGTCCGCGGCGCTGTGCAGTCATGGACCGGTGCTTCCCGACATCATCGCCGAACTGGCGGCGGCAACAGAGATGCCGTTGAACCGCGAACTGCAACGAGCGTCGCAACTCTCGACAGGCGAGTTCAGCGTCATTCATGTGAGCAAAGATAACCCGCAGGTACGAATCATCGCCGTCGAGACGCACTCGCCCGTCGAGAGCACCTGAACGACACCGCGCCGACGAGCCCGTTCGTTTACCATTCGTTTACCCTCGCACGGCAACGTAGCGAGAGTGCCTCCCTCGCGTCGAAACCTCGTGGGTCGCGGCGGACTCGCGTCCACCGCGCTGGTGCTGGCGCTTTTGCTCACGTCGTGCGCTGCGAACGAGATGGCGCAGTCGGGCGTGACGAGCGACCTCGCGGGTGAACTGAACGGATCCGGCGCGTCCTCGCAGGGCAGCGCATCCGACGCATGGATAGCTGCGTTCCAGACGGCGAACCCGGCCGTGACCATCAACTATTCGCCGGATGGATCGGGCGCCGGACGCAAGGCGTTCCTTAGCGGCGGCGTAGCGTATGCGGGATCGGATTCCGCACTCACCATGAAGCAACTCACGCAGCGCTTCGCGGCGTGCGCGCCGGGCACCTCGCCCATCGATTTGCCCGTCTACATCTCCCCCATTGCGCTCATCTTCAATGTTGACGGCGTTTCGTCCCTGAGGCTCGACGCGGAGACTATCGCGCGGATTTTCGCGGGCAACATTACGAACTGGGATGATCCGCACATCGCCTCGCTCAACCCGAACACGCAACTGCCGTCCGCCACCATCACTGCCGTCCACCGATCGGATGACTCGGGGACCACCAAAAACTTCACCGACTACCTGGCCCAGACCGCCGGGGACGCGTGGCCGGCCACGGCGTCGGACACGTTCCCGTTCACCGTCGGCGAAGCGGCTCAGGGTACCTCCGGCGTCGTCGAGGCGGTGACCAACGGCCGGAACACGATTGGTTACGCCGACGCGTCGCGCGCGGGCGCGCTGCCGTTTGCTCACATCAAAGTGGGAGACTCGTTCGTCAGCTACACCGCGGCCGCCGCTGCCAAACTCGTCGCCGATTCGCCGCGCGCCGAAGGCCACACGGGAAACGACATAGCCCTGTCGCTGAATCGCACAACGACGGATCCCACCCACTACCCGATCGTTTTGGTGAGCTATCTCATCGTCTGCCAGACCTACGCGAATTCCGACCTCGGTGCGCTTGTCAAGGCGTATGCGCACTTCATCGCGAGCACGGAAGGCCAGGCCGTCGCCGAAAAGTTCGCCGGAGCCGCCCCGCTTTCTGCTGAATTATCGGAACAGGTCGCGCGCGCAATCGAAACGATCTCATGACCGCTCATGACGACACGGCACAAGCCAAGGCACCCCTGCGACCGGCCGATCGCATCTTCTCAGGGGGAGCACTCGCCGCCGGCGTCATCATTCTTTTCGCTCTCGCCGCGGTTGCGGTGTTTCTCATCGCGCAAAGCATCCCCGCGCTGGTGGCAGACCCGGCGGAACTGCCGGGCTCCCCCTCCAGTTTCTGGGAATATGTCGCACCGCTGGCCTTCGGCACCGTGTGGGCCGCTGCTCTCGCTCTTCTCATTGCGCTCCCTCTTTCGCTGGGAATAGCGCTGTTCATTTCGCATTACGCGCCACGAAAGGTCGCGCAGACCCTCGGCTACATCATCGACCTTCTCGCCGCGGTTCCCTCGGTCGTGTTCGGTCTGTGGGGCATCAAGGTTCTTGCTCCTTTCGTGCAACCCTTTTACGTCTGGCTCACCGACAACGCCGGCTGGATACCGCTGTTCGCTCCGCCCGTCTCGGGCACCGGCCGCACCATTCTGACGGTGGCGATCGTGCTAGCCGTCATGGTGCTCCCCATCATCACGGCCGTGTGCCGCGAGGTTTTCCTGCAGACACCCGTGCTGCACGAAGAGGCCGCACTGGCGCTTGGCGCAACCAGGTGGGAGATGATTCGCGTGGCCGTGCTGCCCTTCGGCATGCCGGGGATCATCTCGGCCACCATGCTCGGCCTCGGGCGTGCGCTCGGCGAAACGATGGTCGTTGCCATGGTGCTATCGCCGGCAATCGTGATCAATTTCGTGCTCACCGGCTCGGTGAACCCACCCACCATCGCAGGCAACATCGCGCTCAACTTTCCCGAAGCGCACGGCGTTGGCGTCAACGCGCTTATCGCAACCGGCCTCATCCTGTTCGTGATCACTCTTCTCGTCAACTCCGGCGCGCGCGTGCTCATCAACCGCCGCAAAGCATTCTCCGGAGCGAACTGATGATGAGGTTCAGCACGGCGAAGAGCACGACCCCGGGCGCGGTCGTCAACAGCCTGACTACCGCGCAGCTCCCGCGATTCGTGCCCTGGGCGCTCCTGATCGGGAGTTGGGCCGTTCTCGCGATGCTGTTTGGCATCATTCAGGCAAGCACCGGCGGGGATTTCAACATTGTGGCGGTCGTGTTCTTCGGCACCGTGCTGTTCGACGGTTTGCTCGTGACGGTATCCGCCCTCGTCGAAGGCGGGCGCAGGGCGCGAGATCGACTCGTCACCTCCCTCGTCGTCACCGCATTCATCGTCGCGCTGCTTCCGCTCGTCTCGTTGCTCTACACCGTCGTGGTGGATGGCTCCCGGCGTTTCGACATCGCCTTTTTCACGCAGTCCATGCGCAACATCGTGGGTGCGGGAACAGAGCAGTTTCCCGGCGGCGCGCTGCACGGGATCGTGGGCACCGTCGAAATCACGCTCATCGCGACGCTGATTTCCGTGCCGGTCGGCCTGCTCGCCGCCGTCTATCTCGTTGAGTACGGGCGCGGGCATCTTGCGCGCGCCATCACGTTTTTCGTTGACGTGATGACCGGAATCCCCTCCATCGTGGCCGGGCTGTTCGCCTTTGCGCTGTTCGCGCTGCTTTTCGACGATCCCGGCATCCGCTTCGGATTCGGCGCCGCCATCTCCCTCACGCTTCTCATGATTCCCACTGTCGTCCGTTCGAGTGAAGAAATGCTCAAGCTCGTGCCTCACGAGTTGCGCGAAGCATCGTACGCGCTCGGCGTGCCGAAATGGCTCACGATCCTGAAGGTGGTCATCCCGACGTCCATCGCCGGAATCACCACGGGCGTCACTCTTGCCATCGCGCGCATCATCGGCGAAACCGCGCCCCTGCTCATCATTGCCGGATTTACGTCGAGCATGAACTACGACCCGTTCCACGGTCGGATGATGGCGCTGCCCCTCTTCGTCTATACGCAATACGCGAATCCCGGCGCCGACGTGCAGCCGTACCTCGATCGCGCCTGGGCGGGTGCGCTCACGCTCATCCTCATCGTCATGGCGCTCAATCTCGTCGCAAGACTGCTTGCGCGAATTTTCTCCCCCAAACTCGGCAGACAGTGAGACAAAGGAACCGGTTGTGTCCAAGCGCATCGAAGTGAACGAGCTGAATGTCTTTTACGGAAAGTTCAAGGCCGTGGAGGACGTCTCCCTCACCATCGAACCACGCACCGTCACCGCGTTCATCGGCCCGAGCGGATGCGGCAAGTCGACGTTCCTCCGGACTCTCAATCGCATGCACGAGGTAATTCCCGGTGCGTATGTGCAGGGAGAGGTGCTCGTCGACGGCAACAACCTCTACGGGCCGGGAGTCGATCCGGTGCTCGTTCGACGTCAGGTTGGCATGGTCTTCCAGCGACCAAACCCGTTTCCGACCATGTCGATTCGAGACAACGTCCTCGCGGGCGTCAAGCTCAATAACCGTCGAATCTCAAAGCCCGACGCCGATGATCTCGTCGAGCGCGCGCTCATCGGCGCGAACCTGTGGAACGAGGTCAAGGACCGGCTCGAGCGGCCCGGGTCGGGTCTTTCCGGGGGCCAGCAGCAGCGACTGTGCATAGCCCGCGCCACCGCGATGCGGCCGGATGTCCTGCTCATGGATGAACCGTGTTCCGCACTCGACCCGATTTCGACGCTCGCGATCGAGGACCTCATCGAGGAGCTCAAAGAGGAATACACGATAGTCATCGTGACGCACAACATGCAGCAGGCATCGCGGGTGTCGGATCGCACCGCGTTCTTCAACATCGCGGGAACGGGAAAACCAGGCAAACTCATCGAATACGACGACACCACCACGGTGTTCTCCCGGCCATCAGTGCAAGCCACTGAGGACTACGTTTCGGGCAAGTTCGGTTAGCTCATCGCATTCTGCCTGAGTCGAGCTCACCTCGGCCTTACAAAGCGCCCGAGCTGATGGCGGAGCGAGTCTTCGAGCGTCGGCCGGCGAAACTCGTGATCGACATCCGTCAAGGCGGCGGGGATGACGAACTGCCCGCCCTCCACGAGGTTTCTTGAGCCTTCCGTACCCAAGAGAATCCGCGGACCCAACGCCGGAACCGGCAGCATCGCAGGGCGGCGAAGCACGCGAGCGAGCACCGAAGCGTATTCCGCGTTGCGCACCGGATGCGGGGCCACCGCGTTCACGGGCCCCGCAATGCGCTCGTCCACGAGCGCTCGATAGTAGATATCCAGGAGATCGTCGATATCGATCCACGACACCCACTGGTTCCCTCCGGCCATTTTTCCGCCGAGGCCCGCGCTGAACAGGGGACGATAGATCCGTAGCGAGCCGCCGCGAGCGGATTGCACAATGCCCGTGCGAATGGTCGCAACGCGGATGCCCGCTTCACTCGCAGGCAGCGTCGCGCTTTCCCAGTCATTCACAACGTCGGCGAGGAAGTCGTGGCCACGGGAACTGGCTTCCGTCACGTGTTCGTCACCGCGCTCCGCTCCGTAAAAGCCGATAGCAGAGGCGCTGACGAAGGTTTCTGGCCCCGATGGCGTGGACGCCGCCAGCTGGGCGAGCAACCGCGTGGGGTCGATGCGACTGCGCCGGATTGCGTCTTTGTGGTTCTTGCTGAAGCGTCCGGCAATGGACTCTCCGGCGAGATGGACGACCGCGTCGACGCCGTTCAGCAACTGCGGATCCGGATCGAACGGTTTCCATTCGCGTTCGTGCGGCCCTGCGGGGGTTCGACGCACGAGCCGGATGACCGTGTGCCCGCCAGAAGTCAGAAAGGCGCCGAGTGCAGTGCCGATGAGTCCCGATGAGCCGGTCATGGCGACGGTGAGCGGCTCCGCTCGCAGCGCAGCCGCCCAGCGGTGTGCCGACAAATCGTCTGCGAGTTGACGGTGGCGGTAGCGGAACATGGGCCGTAGCATCCGCGACCCCACGGGGGTATCTACGCGATCGGTAACCCTCGTGGTCGATGCCGATTCTTCAAGAAATTCGTGCACGTGTCTCCAACGAAGAGCCGCAGCGAGGGGAAGCGACGACAGCCCGGACCTGGTAATGACATCCGCGAAGCGATACGGCGGATCGTATTCTTGCGGATCGTGTCGCGACACCCAGGTGAGACCAGCGGGAAGGTTCAGCACGGCCGTGCCGTGTTCGAGTGACTCAGTCTCGGCTGCGAGTCTGACCGGCTGCCAGGGCGGACTGAGCCGCGTGAATGCACCCGGACGAGTGTGCCACGCGAATACTTCGCCGATCGGCGACGCGACGACGCTTGAGTGTTTTATCGACAACTCGCTCCTCATTCCCTAGCTAAAGACATTACTAGCTTAGCTAGTAATATGCGTGCGCGCTGTGAGCGGAGCGACGCTCAGCCGCAGTCGGCAACATCAGGAACTGGCGATAGCCACGATCGGATCGGTGGTTGGCGCCGGCGACCCGCCAGCAGGCTCCACCGTGACCCCCACGGTGTCACCGGCGCTCATGGCGCCATCGAGCACGCGCCAGGTCGTCGACGAACTGCTCGCTTCAAACGTTCCAGCGGGAATCGGACCGTCATGCCCGATGTACCAGAGCTGATACGTCTTGCCGCTGGAAAGCGCGGGAAGGTTGTTCACGAGAATGGCGGACTTGCGTTGATCCAGCGACCAAATGAGCGTTGCCTCGCCGCCACCGGCAATGGGTGCGGAGGCACGCTGAAGGTCGACCGCTGACGTGAGCGCCGCAAGACTCTGCGCCTCAAGGTCGACCGTTCGATTGCCCGAAAACCCCACTCCCACCAGAGTGCCGCCCACAAAAATGACCGCGGCGGCCGCTGCCGCAACGAGCACGCCTATCGGCCGCGAAAACCACCGGGCCTGCGCCGTCCGCGACGCCTTCCCGTGGGGCGCGATTGCAGCAACGGATGCCTCCGTCGCGCCCTCAACTACCTGCTCCGCCGCAGGTTCGCCTTCCGGAGCAAGCTGAGGCGTCACGGCGATTCTGGCCATGACAGCGTCCTTGAGCTGCGGGGAGGGAGCGACGGGTTCGACGTTCAAGCCGAGGGCCGCTTCGACTTCCGCCTGTTCACGGGGTGTGAGGCTCATGATGCGACCCCCAATTCGTCACGCAGCCGCATCATTCCGTCACGCAGTCGGGTCTTCACCGTGCCGAGCGGAACGCTGAGCAATTCGGCGACTTCTGTGTGCGTGTATCCGCCGAAGTAGGCGAGGTCGAGCGCCTGACGCTGCAGATCCGTCAAACTCGCCATGGCAACCCTCACCCTTTCGCTTTCGATTCTCAATTCCACCGATTCAGAAACCTGATCGAATTCCCGCGGCGTGTCACGGATGCCGACCTTCACATCGCGGTCCCGCCCGGCCTGCGAGGAACGCACCCGGTCAATCGCTCTCCGGTGCGCCATCGTCAGCATCCACGAGAGCGCAGAACCCTTCGTACGATCAAACCGTGTCGCACTCTGCCAAATTTCCAACAAAACTTCCTGAACAACTTCCTCGGATTGAGCGTGATCAACCAGAATTCGTTTGATCAGTCCGAGCAACCGCGGGGTGATCAGGTCGTACAGCTCGCCGAATGACGCCTGGTCTCCCGTGGCGACGCGCGCGACGAGGGCATCCAGGCGCGCCCCCAGATCCGTTACCGCAGCATCGCTATCGGCATCAGTTTCTCGGCGCGCGCCAACGCTCCTCCTGTCGGAGTCCGAGGCAGAGTCGCGTGGCACGAGAACAAGCTTCTCAAATTTCTGCGCCGACCGGCGCTCCTCTGCAACATCCGACTCAAGTAGCGCGGTGAGCATAAAACTGGTTCGTTGCCGCGAGCGGTTTGGATTGGCCGGGCCGCAGAACGCCTCTCGGCGCGAGGCCGCTCGAAGCGGCGAATATTGGAGCCCGGGGTTACTGCGGCCCGACGCTGGCTCTTTCGAACCACTCGATTCTAACCGTGCAGCGACCTTCTCGCCCACGATTCACCTAATCGAGGCTGTCCGTTCGCCACAAGCGAGCACACGCGACGAGTTCCGCCGCGAGCTCCGAAAAGCGCAGCGCCTGCGTGGTCAGGGCGGTCGCGTGCTCAGGGTTGCCTGCTTCCGCGTCGTCCGCCACGGACGTCGCCCCCGCTGAGGCAAGACGGCAAAAGGCGGCGGCGCGTTCGAGCGCGATGGCAAAATCCCCCTGGAACAGTCCTCGGAGGATCTGGTCGGCGAGCTGAACGATTTCTGTGGGACCGGCCGGCTCCGTCGCCCCGGCGACGACGTGGTCGATTGACGCGGCGGCCTCGCTGCCACGGTGAAACAGAAGGCTCATGTCGGAAGGATTCTGCCGGATGACCACGCGCAGCAAATACATGCGCCACAGAGCGCCGGGCAGGCTGCGCGCACTCGCGCGCGCCCACAGCTCCGCGACAGCATCGATTCCCTGCACATCGGTGTACGCGACAAGGCGCTCGACGACATCCGGATCAGGATTTCCTCGCACGCGGGAGAGCAGAGCCTGAGCTGTTTCATGCGCCACCCTACTGATGTGGGCGGGGTCCATGCCGCCCTCGAACTCCTCAAACCTGGAGCCCGAGAACTGGGTTGGTTTATGAAACTGCTCGTTCACGTTCTCCACACTATGCGAGCGCTATCCGAAGGTGAACGAGAACGCCTGCACCCCGCGACTCACGCGCACCTCGAGCTCTCCCGAAGACTCGCTTCCCGCAGGAATCAATTCGTACGACTTCGGAGTTCCGCTCACCGAGATGGTGCGTGATGCGCCGTCGGTGACGACCGTCACTTCGCCCTCGCCCGCCAGAACCATCCGCACAGTTTTCGCTTGGTAGTTGAGTCGAATCCCCGCGGCGCCGTCCCTGGGCGTAATGTACTGGCCGTCCAGCAACCATTTTCCCTGAAGAGCGACGGAGTCCGGGGCCAGGGTTCGGGGGTATGCAAACGACCGAGTAAGCGCGGAATACTTCTCGCTTCCCCCGAAGTTGCTCGCCTTATTGGGGCTCAAATAGGTTTCCGGCGTCGTACTGTGCGTTGGGGTGGTATCGGTGACCTCGGTGGGTGGAGGCAGTTGCTCCCCCGGACCGGCTCGTCACCCCACCCGGTGACGGGCCGGTTTTTCGTGTACCGTCTGAGACCGATAGATTTATTGTGCGGGCCTCTAGCTCAGTTGGTAGAGCAAAGGACTTTTAATCCTTGGGTCGTGGGTTCGAGCCCCACGGGGCCCACCTGACGCACCAGGCGTGAACCCTTGCCAACAGAGTCGTTGGTGGTTGTTCCGGCCTTGTCTGCGTTCGCGGCCAAGGCTTCCAGCGTCCAACGCTCTGTCGGCACTTGAATCGGCCATAACCCTCGTACTCGGTGATTCGTCCTTCGCACCGAAGCGGATCGCGCCGGCGCGGAGCTGCAATCCTTCAGCGGTGGCGACCGCGCAGCCGAACTGCTCGAAGCGATGCTCAGTGAGAGCGAGCGATAACCGCACCTCGGTGCGAGCGAACAACTCGGTCTTGTATTCCGAGGGGTTTCGTCGTGCACGGCTCCAGAAGACCCGACCTTCAGCCTTCAGTGTGCGGACTCGTCGACGGGGTGAAGATGGTGCGTACCGTGGCCGCAATGATCGATTCCGCGTCGACCTGGGCGTGTTGCCCGATCTCGTGCAGGAACAGGCCCTCGAAGCAAGTTGCGATCAGCTGTACACCGAGCAGGGAGTCTGGCGCGCCGAGTGCGACGAGCGCGGGGAGAATCAAGCTCTCGATCCCGACCCGTCCCGCCGCGAGAGCTGAGCGGACCGCCTCGTCATGTCCCGCTTCGACGATGAGAGCGAGGCGGGCAGCTGTGATCGTGCGCGATGGGCCGACCAGGTAGTTATAGAGCGCCGTCAGCGACCCGGCGAGCTCATCGGGTGTGGCAACGACGAAGCCGGTGGCGATCTCGGGCCGTTCGCTCGCGACCATGTGCTCGGTGACGCCGAGCAGCAGCGCCTCGCGGGTGCGGAATGAGTTGGAGGTGGACCCCTTGGAGAGGCCAGCGCGGTCGTCCACTCGCAGATGGGTCAGCGCACGGATGCCGCCGCTCGCCAGCAGTTCGATGGCTGCGGCGATAACACGCTCTCGGTTGTTGGTCATGATCCCAGTCTACTATGAACGTAGTGACTTTCCACTAAGATCATAGTATGGTGTGGGTATGTCAGCCATCGTCTTCTTCGCAGTCCTCGTGCTCGTGCTCCTCACGGTCACGGCGATCCTCGGCGTGACATCGCTCATGGCCTGGCGGCGCCATCGCGGCACTGGCTTCCCGTCGAAGAAGATCGCGACCCACGTCTCGTTGCAGAGTGCGAGCATCGTGATCTGGCTTGTCTTCCTCCTCACGATGCAGTCCTGGATCGCCTGGTCCGGGTTCGCCATCATCACCGCCGGACAGGTCTTCGGAGACCTGCTCATGTTCGCGAGCTACCGCGCGCGCCACCGCGTCGCGCAGGTCGGCAGCTACGCCGCGGCGGCGAAAGACGTGCTCGGGTTCTCGCGCCCCGTGCCCGCGCTCCACGCGATCGTTGGAGCACTCGGATGGTTCACCATGCTCACCACCTGCATCCTCACGATGCTCACCTAAAGGTGCAACCGTGCAAGTCAATACGAGATATACAACCTTCCGCATCTGATTGGACATCCTCATGAACATCTTGGTCACCCCCGTTCTCGTGATCCTCATCGGACTCTTCGTCCGGTCACGGCTGAGCACGACGCTGCTCTATCTCGTCATCGAGGCGATCCTCTTCACGTTCCAGACACTCGCCGTCCTCGTGGCCTGGATGGCGGGTGAGGGCGGGTTCGGCGGAGCCACCGATAAGGGAGCTTTCGGACCGTTCCCCACAGGTTTCCCCTTGCATTACGATGAGGGCGAGATCTGGGCCTACGGGCTCGTCAACCTGGGCATCATGATCATCGGCGTGATCCTCACCGTACTGCTCGTCAGCCTCCGCAACCGCAGCCGCGCGAAGAAGAGCGACGTCGCAGGGCAAGCAGCCGGCAGATTGGAGCCCAGATGAGTCATTCCAAGGCGCCCGGGGCGTCACGTCCACATCGCGGCACACATCCTTGCGAAGAGGTGTCATTTTACGTGCCCACCGGCGGGCAAAAGTGCTAACGAAAGTGCAAAGGAACTTTTAGGTCGGGTATCGCGGTGGAGTTATCCACTGGTCGGATGGGGCTGCGCCTGTCGCGGGCGCGCTCGCCGCCCTGCTGGACAGGCACAGCGACTGATAGCTTTGAGTCGTGGGTGTACGCATAGAAAAGACCGAGCTTCCCGGTATCGGGGTTCGGCACGACCTCATCACGGCGAGAGGCCGTCGCATCGGGGTCGTCACGTTTCGCGACGGTCGGCGCGAACTCGCGATTTTCGACCTTGACGATCCTGACTCGTGCCGCGTTTCGATGCCCATCACGGACGCGGAAGCCGCGACGCTTGCCGAGTTGCTCGGCACCTCCGTACTGCTCAGCAAGCTCACCGAACTCTCAGATGCCCCCGCAGGCCTGTTTTCCGAGCACGTTCTCATCCCCGTCGATTCTGTGTACGCCGGCAGACCGCTTGGCGACACGAAAGCCCGCACGCGAACGGGCGTGTCGATCGTGGCGGTTGTCCGCGACAAGAAGGTGATCCCTTCCCCGGGCCCGGACTTTCTGATCGAGGCGGGTGATGCGCTCATCGTCGTCGGCACCCGGCCGGGGTTGGATGCTCTTTCCGACCTGATCGTCGCCACGTCCGGCTGAGAACCGGCGGCGAATCGGTGCACAACACGACAATCCTTCTCATTGAGGTTGGCGCACTGCTGCTCGGCTTGAGCCTGCTGGGGCGAATCGCCCTGCGTTTCGGAATTTCGCCCATCCCGCTGTACCTGCTTGCGGGACTCGCGTTCGGAAAGGGGGGGGCGCTTCCACTCTCGGCGAGCAATGATTTTTTTCAGGTCGGTTCTGAGATCGGCGTGATCCTGCTCCTGGTCATGCTCGGTCTCGAATACTCGGCAGCAGAACTCCTCGGCAGTCTCCGCCGCTCCACGCTCGCCGGTTTTCTGGACGCGGTCTTCAATGCCTTGCCGGGCGCAGCATTCGCCCTCCTGCTCGGCTGGGGGCCGGTCGCAGCCGTCGCACTCGCGGGAATCACATGGGTGTCGTCATCCGGGGTTGTGGCAAAGCTCGTTCGCGACCTCGGGCGAATCGGTAACCGCGAAACGCCGACGATTCTTTCTGTGCTCGTCATCGAAGACCTCGCCATGGCCTTCTACCTGCCCGTGCTGTCGGCGCTCGTCCTCGGCGCGGCGCTCCTCCAGGGTGCCGTCGCGGTCGTCATTGCGGTGAGCGCGGTGCTCGTCATCCTCCTCGTGGCTCTGCGTTGGGGAGGGCTGGTCTCCAGGCTCTTTCCTGCCGAGCACGCGGAGCCGCTCCTGCTGGGTGTTCTGGGGCTCACCATGCTCGTCGGCGGGCTCGCCGATCAGCTGAACGTGTCTGCGGCGGTGGGGGCGTTCCTGGTCGGGATCGCGCTGTCCGGTCCGGTGGCCCACAACGCAGTGCAACTGCTCACACCGCTGCGCGACCTCTTCGCGGCCATCTTCTTCGTCTTCTTCGGTCTCGCGACGGACCCGGCCGAGATCTGGCCGGTGTTTCTGCCCGCGCTCGCGCTCGCGGCGGCCACGATCGTCTCCAAGACGGCGAGCGGATACCTCGCGGCGCGCCATGCCGGGATCGGGCCTCTCGGTCGCTGGCGTACGGGACTCACGCTCACACCCCGAGGCGAGTTCTCCATCGTCATCGCGGGACTCGCCGTGGGGGCTGGCCTGCAACCTCAACTCGCTCCGGTTGCTACCGCCTATGTGCTGCTCACCATCGTCGCCGGTTCGATACTCGGCCGGTTGCCCGACGCGGAATGGTTCCGGCGGATGATTTCCCCGAGCCCCACACCGGATGGCGGAATTCAGGCCGTCCAGAGTGCGACGAGCGAGCCGAGCAGGTAAGTGACCGCCGCCGCGCCAAAGCCGATGAGCAATTGACGCAGCGCCCTGCGCCACGGTGAAGCGCCCGACACGAGCCCGACCACTGCGCCCGTGGCCAGCAGTACTGCGCCGACGGCCACTGCCGCGATGACGATGGCAAAGTACCCGCTTGCTCCGAAAAGGTAGGGAAGCACGGGGACGAGGGCGCCGACGGAGAAGAACACGAAGCTGGAAAGGGCCGCTCCCCTGGCGGAACCTATCTCGCTGAAATCTGATGAAACGTCCGGGGAATCCGTGGCATGGTCGCGCAAAACCTCCGCGGCTTTCGCATCGGCATCCTGTTCGGAAAGGCCCCGCGCGCGATAGACGAGCGCGAGCTCGTTCGCGTTCACGTCGAGGTCGGGGAGTGCCGAGCTCCGATGCGGACTCGGCGAACTCGATTCCAGGAGCTCCCGCTGCGAACTCACCGAGACGAACTCTCCCGCGGCCATGGAGAGCGCTCCGGCAAGCAACCCGGCAATTCCCGCGAGAATGACGAACTGCGTCGGCACTCCCGTCGCCCCGATGCCCAGCACGAGTGCGAAATTGCTCACGACTCCGTCATTTGCACCGAATACCGCGGCGCGGAAGGTCCCCGAGATCCTCGCCCTGCCGCGGGCCGCGAGCCCGCGCACCACTTCCTCGTGGATGCGTTCGTCCGCCGCCATCGATCGCGTCGCGTCCTCATCAAGTTGGTAGGGTGATCGGGCTTCCACACGCTGGGCGAGAGCGAGCACGAAAACCGAGCCGAACCGACGGGCGAACCAGCCCAGAATCCTGGTGCGAAGGTCGCCCTTCAGCGGGTCGCCCTGATGGTCCCCGAGCAAGGCAAGCCAGTGAGCTTCATGGCGCTTCTCCGCTTCGGCGAGGGCGAGCAGAATCTCTCGCTCTTCACCCGAGCGGCGGGACGCGAGATCACGGTATGTCGCCGATTCCGCGCGCTCGTTCGCAAGATACTTGCGCCAGCGACGCGCCTCTGCGCGCGTCGGTTCACCCGCGACCATAGCGAATCCCCCAGCTTCCCGACCACTGCTCGCCCGGGTCCAGCCAACGCACTCCGATGCCGCTGTTGAACGCATCCGGCGGGGCGGTCATCGGTTCGATGGCTACGGCCTGGCCGAGCGCACCTGCAGCATCCGGACGCGGCCGCGGAAACGTGTGCGGAGTGAACGCTTGAACGAAGTCGAACCCCTGCCCCTGCCACACTTCCGTGAAGGAGCCATCCGGTGCCACGAGTCGATGCCGCGCGAGCCGATCCTCTCCGCGCGTCACGCGGCCGAACGCCGTATCAAGGTCGAGCGTGCCCACGGTTTGTCCCGCACGCAGGTCGAACTCGGTGCCTTCGACGGAAACTTCGTCGACCGGGATGAGTTGAGAATCCACGACGTACCTGGTTTCAGACGCCAGGTAGAGCGTCAATTCTTCGATGGGTAGGGCACCCACCCGCACGAACGGATGCGCACCCGCCGCGACGGGCGCGGGCACGGCAGATGCGTTGGTGAACCCGTGCGTCACCTCGATTCCGTCGGCGGTGAGCTCGTAGCGGACGGTGGTGTCGACGACGAAGGGGTAACCGTGCTGCGCGAAAATCGTCGCAGCGAGCGTGATGCAGTGCGCGGCCCTGTCCACTACGCGGTATGGCCGAGTGCGCAGGAGGCCGTGGATCGCACAGTGGTGCGCGACATCCGTGATGTCCAGCTGGAATGATTCGCCGTTGTGCACCCACGCGCCATCGCGAATGCGGTTGGGCCACGGTGCGAGCACTGCGCCGGACGCGTACGGCGGCTGGCGGTCTTCCGGGTAGGAATCGACGATGTCGACACCCTCCACTTCCAGCACGCGAAGGCTCGCCGCAACCTCCGTTATGATTGCTCGAGATCGCGACGAACCACTCTCGAGGGCAAGCGAGAACTGTTCACCGGTGGGTGCGCGCATAATATTCAGCCTAGGTGCAGAGAGAACGATGTCGTCGATAAAACGGTATGAAACCACTCTCGCGGATGGCCGCCAACTCATTTATTTCGATGACGCGGATTCGACTCTCGGCCCGGACCGCCCCGTCGACTCTCGGATAGTCGGCGGCCCCCACCTTCAGGAGCGGCCGCCGACCGCCACCATGCGTCAGGATGTGCTCACCGGCGAATGGATTTCGATGGCGGCGGCACGGCAAAACCGGGTGTTTCTGCCTCCGGCCGATCATGATCCGCTAGCGCCGGCAACCGAGGCGAATCCCTCCGAAATACCAGGCAATTACGATGTCGCGGTATTCGAGAACCGTTCTCCGTCGTTTGGCCCGGAGCTTGCGGGCGCCCACGCCAGTGCGGATGTCGACGGGTTCGGCTTTGAACGCTCGCTCCCCGCCATCGGCCGCTGCGAGGTCGTTTCCTTCAGCCCTGACCCGAACGGCTCCTTCGGCAGTCAGACTGTTTCCCGCGCGCGCACGATCATCGAAGCGCTCGCCGATCGCACGGCCGCACTTTCTGCACTGCCGGGTGTTCGACAGGTTTTTCCGTTCGAGAACCGTGGCGAAGCCATCGGGGTGACGCTGCACCATCCGCACGGTCAGATATACGCATACCCCTACGTCACTCCCCGCACCCGGCGCCTCATCGCCGCGGTCGAGGCCCTGCCGGATCTCTTCGCGAGCATCCTCGAGCGCGAACTCGCCGCGGAGCGCGTGGTGCTCCGCGGCGAACACTGGAGCGCCTTCGTGCCCTTTGCGGCCCGTTGGCCGATCGAAGTGCACATGCTGCCGCATCGTCAGGTGCCCGATCTTGCCGCGACGACGACGGAGGAACGCGACGAGCTCGCCGTGCTGCTCCGTCGATTGCTTCGCGGAATTGATTCCCTGTATGACACTCCTACCCCGTACATAGCGGCATGGCATCAAGCACCGACGGAGAACGCGGGCCGCGCCGCGCACCGCGAGGACATCCGTCTCATGCTCCAACTCACGTCGCCCCGACGGGCCGTCGACAAACTCAAGTTTCTCGCCGGCTCCGAGTCAGCAATGGGGGCCTGGGTGAGCGACGTTCTGCCCGAGCGCACGGCAGAACTGGTGCGGCAGGGAATCGAGCGCGCGGACGGCGTGGTGTCATGAGCGAGGTGCTCGCCGATGTCTCCGCGGCATTTCGCGAAGTGTTCGGCACCCAAGCAGACGGCATCTGGTCCGCGCCCGGCCGGGTAAACCTTATCGGAGAGCACACCGACTACAACAACGGTTTCGTGCTTCCGTTTGCGATCGAGCGACGCACCTTCGCCGCGGTAAGAAAGCGCGACGATCACATTGTTCGCATCGCGAGCACCTTCGCCGACGAGCTCGTCACGATGTCGCTGGACGAGCTATCCCCCGGCGCGTTGAACGGCTGGTCTGCCTACCCGCTTGGCGTCGCATGGGCCCTCGGACCCGCTGACGGCCGCCCTACCGAACTGCCGGGCGTTGACATCATGCTCGACTCAGATGTTCCGGTCGGAGCCGGTCTGTCATCGTCGGCCGCGATCGAATGCGCCGTCGCGATCGCGCTCAACGACGTCTGGGAATTGAGTCTCGACAAGGCCGCTCTCGCGCGTGCGGGCCAGCGCGCCGAAAACACCGCGGTCGGCGCACCTACCGGCATCATGGACCAGACAGCATCGATGTTCGGAGAACCCGGCCGGGCAGTTCTGCTGGACTGCCTGACCATGCGCACGTCGCTCGTTGATCTTCACCTCGAGCGGGACGGACTCGCCATCGTCGTCATCGACACGGGGGCCGGCCACCAGAACGCCACGAACGGATACGCGGATCGCCGTGCATCCTGCGAGCGCGCGGCGGCGGCACTCGGCGTCGCCTCGCTGCGTGAACTCACCGAGGCGGATTTTGAACGGGCACGCGAGCTGCTCAACGACACGACATTCCGACGTGTGCGTCATGTGGTCACGGAAAACGCGCGTGTGGTGGAAACGGTACGGATGTTGAGGGATGTGGGTGCTGCCGAAATAGGGCCATTGCTCGACGCATCGCACCGATCGCTGAGGGATGATTTCGAGGTTTCGACGCCCGCGCTTGATCTCGCCGTCGAAACCGCACGCGATCACGGAGCGCTTGGCGCTCGCATGACCGGCGGCGGTTTCGGAGGGTGCGCCATCGCACTTATTCCGCGCGAGCGCGAGTCCCTATTACGAGTTGCTATCGATGGTGCCTTCGCGGAACACGCGTATGGCCAACCTGATATCTTTGGCGTGTCTGCATCCGTTGGTGCCCAACGGGACGCGTAATTCACTCAGAAGCGGTTGACGCCAAAAGGGAGCTGAGTAAATGGGGGGCCAAAAGTTGAGGCTCGCTGGATTGTCCATCGCGGCCGTCGTCGTGCTGTCCGCCGTGAGCGGGTGCGCGGGGGGTGAGGCAACGCAACCCGAAGAAACTGCTCAGCCTACGACGGAACCGAGCGTCGAACCGAGCATCGAACCGAGCGCGGACCCGAACGCGGACATCCTCTTCACCATCACCGCAAACGTCAGGGCCGCAGATGGCCGCACGATCGGAATCTCCATGGCGGGTCACGCGCCCGTCGCGAGCACCAGTCCCGAAGCGAAAGAGCTGCGCAGCAAGCTCATCGACGTATGCGGTGCCGGCTCAGGTTCCCAGCCCATCACGGAAGACTACCTGCGGGAAAACGGTAGTTCGCTCATGCGAATTTCCATCGCGTCCACTACGCCCGACCTCACGTTCGCGACACCCATCGACTTGATTTTCGGCAGCCCCTACTACGCGCAGGCCGCTATCGGGCACGGAATATCACCCGACCCCGACGGCGTCACCTGTTTCAACGGGTTCTCCTGGGCGAAGTCGGGAACGGTGACGGGTATTGCGGACTTTGAGAACCCCAATGGCGCTGCGGACCTGACGCAATGGAAGTACGGAAGGTACGGCTTTTTCGTCGCACCCTCCTCTGGAGCAACCATCGAAGCGTGCAAAGTGGTGCTCAGCGAAGTCGGGATGAAGAACGGCATTGCGGATCTGCCGGGCTGGTCGCCGAACGGTGCCGGAGACGGAATCTCCTGCAAGATCGGTTACGTCGGGGAATAGCCCCGCTCAGCTAACTCGACCACGTTGCTGATGAGCATGACGCGGGTCATGGGTCCGACGCCGCCAGGGTTGGGTGAAATCCACCCGGCAACTCCGGCAACATCTGCGGCGACGTCGCCGACGACACGACTCTGCCCACCCTCAGCGACGCGGCTGACACCGACATCCAGCACGATCGCCCCTGGTTTTACCGAGTCAGCCGTGACAATTCCGGCCACCCCCGCAGCCGCCACGATGACGTCGGCACGTCGAAGATGATCGGCGAGGTCCACGGTTCCCGTGTGCGTCAGTGTCACCGTCGCGTTGTACTGACGTCGCGTGAGCAACGGGCCGATCGTTCGACCCACCGTGACGCCGCGACCGACCACCACGACGTCTTTCCCCTGCCAGCTCATCCCGTACCGTTCGACGAGCTCGACAATGCCGAGCGGTGTGCACGGGAGGGGCGACGAAATCGGCACGTGCGCACCCAGCAGCAATCGCCCCAGATTCATGGGATGCAGCCCGTCGGCATCCTTCCGCGGATCGACTCGTTCCAGCACCGCGTTCGTGTCGATGTGCGCGGGTAGGGGTAGCTGCACAATGTAGCCCGTCGTGCCGGGATCGCGGTTCAACTCGTCGATCGCCCGCTCAACCTCGGCCTGCGTTGCGGTCGCTGGCAGATCTCTTCGTACGGATGCCAACCCTACGTCGGCGCAATCCTTGTGTTTGCCTTCGACATACCATTTCGAGCCGGGATCGTCGCCCACGAGCACGGTGCCGAGTCCGGGAGTGACGCCGGATGCCCGCAGGGCGGACACGCGCTCCCTCAGCTCAGCTTTGATGCTCCTTGCCGTGGCGCGACCATCCAGCACCTGCGCGCGAGCACTTACCACGACTCGAGTCCGGGGTAGAGCGGAAACGCCTCGGTAAGCTTTGCGACGCGTTCACGCAACGCCGCGATATCGGGGTTCGGTTGCAGCGCCGCCGCAATCACATCGGAGACTTCCGTAAACTCTTCGTCGCCGAAACCGCGCGTGGCGAGCGCCGGCGTTCCGATGCGCAATCCGGATGTCACCATCGGCGGCCTCGGATCGAACGGCACGGAGTTGCGGTTCACGGTGATGGCAACCTCGTGCAGCACGTCCTCCGCCTGCTGGCCGTCCAGCTTCGAATTGCGAAGGTCGGCGAGCACGAGATGCACGTCGGTGCCGCCCGTGAGCACGTCCAGGCCGTGCGCCTTGGAATCGTCTGCCGTCAATCGCTCAGCAAGAATTTTCGCTCCGCGAAGCGTTCGCTCCTGACGGTCCTTGAACTCGTCAGTGCCCGCGAGCAGAAACGCCGTGGCCTTCGCCGCGATGATGTGCATGAGCGGACCGCCCTGCTGGCCGGGAAACACATTGGAGTTCAGTTTTTTGGCGAGCTCCTGGTCGCGACTCAGGATCAAACCGGACCGCGGGCCGGCAAGCGTTTTGTGCACGGTGGATGAGACGACATCCGCGTGCGGGATCGGACTCGGGTGCAGTCCCGTTGCCACGAGGCCGGCGAAGTGCGCCATGTCGACCCACAGTTTTGCCCCGACTTCATCCGCTATCGCGCGGAACGCCGCGAAGTCGAGCTGACGCGGATACGCGGACCATCCGGCGATGATGACTTTGGGCTTGTGCTCCAGTGCCTTGTCGCGCACGACGTCCATGTCGACGAGGAACGTGCCGGGATCGACTCCGTAGCTCGCAACGTTGTAAAGCTTTCCCGAAAAGTTCAGCTTCATGCCGTGGGTGAGGTGGCCGCCGTGGGCAAGCTCGAGGCCCAGGATGGTGTCACCGGGCTGGGCGATTGCGGAGAGCACCGCGGCGTTCGCGGTGGCGCCGGAGTGCGGCTGCACGTTCGCGTATTCCGCACCGAAGAGCGCTTTCGCCCGGTCGATCGCGAGTTGTTCGGCGATGTCGACGAATTCGCAGCCGCCGTAGTAACGACGGCCGGGGTAGCCTTCCGCGTATTTGTTGGTGAGTACGGAACCGGCAGATTCGAGCACCGCGCGAGGTACGAAGTTCTCGCTCGCGATCATTTCCAGGTAGTCGCGTTGACGGCCGAGTTCCTGCTGCAATACCGCGGCAATTTCCGGGTCGACGCTCGACAGCGGATCAGTGAAGGTGGATGGGAGACGATCGGACACGGGGCTGGCTCCTCTACAAGCTCATCGGATGTTTCTACGGTATCCGTTCCGGCCCAGGCGTACGGCCGAATCGCTTGCTTGTCGCTCCCCGGTGGTCATCCACCCAACGCCAGTTGCGATGTGAAAAGTCTAGCGTTGGATGTGCGTTGATGGCGGACGCGGTGCACGTCGACACCGTGTTCAGCCCAGTACCTCTTCGCCGCCGCGAGGGATTCGGGACGGCCGAGGTGGCCCGCCTGTTCGCAAACCCTCGCCAAGACAATCCGTATCTGACAGAATTGGGGAACTATTTAGTTAGGACTCCTCGCAAACTCGGGATCTCGCCGCTGAGGGAGACTCATGACGCGACGGCCTCGAGAGGCGTCCGCCGCGATCGTGGCAGTCGCCGTCATCGGTATCGTCGCCATCGCGGCTATCGCGATCATCAACTCGAACGGAGCCCCCGTGGCAGAACAATCCGGCACTGTGGTACCTGCCCCCGTATCCCGCGTCGACGGGACGGGGTCATTCCCGCTCTCCCCGTCCACCGCGATCGTGGCGACCGACGAGGCTCGGCCGGTCGCCGACTACCTTGCCGGAGCGCTGCGAAACGCCACCGGACTTCCACTGGTCCTCGCCGAGAACGGGACGATCATCGAAGACCCCGCGATCGTCCTCGCGACCGAGCCCGGGCATCCGGATGGCGGGTACGTCCTGCGCGTCGCCGAGAACGGCATCCGGATCACGGCGAGCGAACCTGCGGGGCTGTTTTGGGGAGTGCAGACTCTGCGCCAGCTCGTGCCGGTCACGGCGGATCCCGACACCGGCTGGGCGATCCCTGCGACGACGATCTCCGATCGCCCGCGTTTCGCTTACCGCGGAGCGATGCTCGATGTCGCCCGGCATTTCTTCTCCGTCGACGACGTCACGCACTACCTCGACGCGATTGCCCTGCTGAAGCTCAACGTGCTGCACCTGCACCTCACGGATGACCAGGGCTGGCGGCTGGAAATCGACGGTTGGCCCCTGCTCACCGAACACGGCGGCTCAACACAGGTTGGCGGCGGAGGTGGCGGCTTCTACACTCAGGACGACTACCGCGAAATCGTGGCCCGAGCACAAGCGCGATTCATCACGATCGTCCCCGAAATCGACCTGCCGGGACACACGAACGCAGCCCTCGCCTCCTACCCCGAACTGACGTGCGATGGCGCCGCTCCCGAGCTGTATGAGGGAATCGACGTCGGATTCTCGTCGCTGTGCATCGACAACGAGCGCACATACGAGTTCCTCGACGATGTGCTCGGTCAGGTCGCGGCAATCACGCCGGGGCCGTGGATCCACATCGGAGGAGACGAGGCGCTCGCTACGCCGGTGGCAGACTACCTTCGCTTCATTGTGCGGGCATCCGCAATTGCCGCGGGAACCGGCAAGACGGTGATCGGCTGGCACGAGATGGGAAAGAGCCCTGACCTGCCGACGGGTACGATCGGCGAGTACTGGGGCTACACGGAACCGGAAGGCGATGCTGCGGAACTGTCTCGGCGGTTCGTCGACGGTGGAGGAAAGCTCATCATGGCACCCGCGGATGTCGCGTACCTCGACATCAAATACGACGAGTCCAACCCTCTCGGCCTTGTCTGGGCGAAGGGGCCGACGAGTCTTGAGGAGGCGTACGCATGGGATCCCGCCGCAGTTATTCCCGGCGTAGGCGAGGCCGACATCCTCGGGGTTGAGGCGCCGCTGTGGACGGAAACGCTCGCCAGCCTGGATGACCTCATGACGATGGCATTCCCGCGCATTGCCGCGATCGCCGAGATCGCGTGGTCGCCCCGAGGAATGCGGAACTTCGACGAGTTCGCGGGGCGCGTCGCCGCATTCGGGGCGTACCTCGACAAGTTGGGCATCCCCTTCCACCGGACGCCTCGGGTGCCGTGGCGGTAGTCTCGTCGGAACGCCGCACGCCAACGTGAGGGTAATCCATGGCTTTCCTGCACCGGGTCGGCTGGTACGTGCCGCTCGCTGCACTGCTGGCCGTCGCTCTTCCCGCAGCGGGCGCGACCATCGCGGCTCCTGCACCTGAAACGACCTACGAGTCTCCGATATCCGTGCTGGATCGAAGCGTGGTCCCCTCGCCGGTCTCCCGCGTGGCCGGAGAGGGCGCATTCATGCTCGACGGCACGAGTTCGGTGGATGCGCGAGGAGCCGCCGCCCCGATCGCCGAATACCTCGTCAACGTGCTTCGTCCACTCACGGGCCTCTCTCTTCCGCTCTCTGGCCGGGGCAATATCGTTCTCATCGTCGAGCCGGGCCACGTACCCGGCGGCTACGAACTGCGCGTCACGAAGGACCTCGTCTGGCTTGCCGCAAGCGAGCCGGAAGGGCTTTTCGACGGCGTTCAAACACTTCGGCAACTCATTCCGCCCTCGACCCCGACGACCACAAGCTACGGCATCGTCGCGACCACGATCACCGACTATCCCCGCTACACGTATCGAGGTGCCATGCTCGATGTCGCGCGACACTTTTTCGGAGTCGACGACGTCAAGCGCTACATCGATGACATCGCGATGCTCAAATTGAACGTTTTGCACCTGCACCTCAGCGACGACCAGGGCTGGCGCATCGAGATCAAGGGGTGGCCGCGACTCACCGAAGTCGGCGGTTCTCGGCAGGTCGGCGGGGGTGTGGGCGGGTTCTACACGCAGGCGCAGTACAGCGAAATTGTCGCGTACGCGGCAGCACGCTTCATCACGATAGTGCCCGAAATCGACATGCCGGGGCACACGAATGCCGCGCTCGCCTCCTATGCAGAACTCAACTGCAACGGGCATGCCCGATCTCTCTACTTCGGAATGAGCGTCGGATTTTCGGCGCTGTGCACGGGCAAAGACGTGGTGTGGCAATTTGTGAACGATGTTCTCAGTCAGCTTGCCTCGCTGACCCCCGGACCGTGGATTCACATTGGCGGAGACGAATCCGATGCCACGACAACCGCGCAGTACATCGACTTCATCAATCGGGCCACCGCGATCGCCGCTGCGCACGGAAAAACTGTGGTTGGCTGGCACGACATCGGCTATGGCACGGCGCTTCCGTCGGGAACGATCGGCCAATACTGGGACTACACCACCCCCAGGGGCGGGTCCTACGTGCTCACCCAGAACATCCTGAATGCAGGGGGCAAGCTCATCGTGTCGCCCGCGAATGTCGCGTACATGGATCAGAAATACGACCTGGGTGAAGACATCGGCACCAAGTGGGCCGAGGCTCCGCTCACGCTCGCTGAAGCCTACAACTGGGATCCTGCCGCCATCTTCCCCGGGCACCCTGCCGACAGCGTCCTCGGCGTGGAGGCGCCACTGTGGACGGAGACCGTGGAGACCATGGCCGACATCGAATACATGGCCTTTCCCCGCATTGTCGCCATCGCGGAGGTGGGGTGGATGGCGCAGGATGCCCGAAACTATGATGACTTCACTCGCCGTCTCGCGTCCTTCGGCCCGTATCTTGACGCAGCGGGCATCGGGTACAAAAGGGTGCCCGGTGTGCCGTGGCAGTGAGTTCCGGTTGCGTCAGATTCGAGAGTGACGCCCCGCACTCGAGAAGTGAGGAAGAATGATGCGCATGGCCCCAGTCCTTCACGCCGTGCGCTCGGTCATCGCGCCGCTCACGAGAACGAAAGCGTTTCGATGGTTGGGCCCCCGGGCGCTGCCGTCTCTCGAGCTTCTGGTCAAAGGGTTGACGGGTGGTCGCGTGCAGGTCAGTGGTCTGCTCGTGCACTCGCTCACCCTGCATTCAGTGGGCGCAAAGTCGGGAGAGGTGCGCGATACCGAGCTCATGTATACGCCAGACGGCATGGGCAATGCGATTGTTGCCGGAACGAGTTTTGCGCGGGAGAAGCATCCGGGATGGACATACAACCTGCTCGCACATCCGGAGGCCGATATCACCGTGCGCGGTCGCAGGCTCCGGGCGCACGCCACCCTCATCGGCGACGACGAGAGAGACGCCGCGTGGAAACTCATCGAAATGCAGTGGCCGGGCTACCGATCGTACGAGCGGGAATCCGGTCGCGTGGTCAGGCTGTTTCGCCTGCACCCGGTGAGTGAACTGCCACCATCACGGCTCGACTAGCCGCACCGCTTTTGCGCGCCTCTCGCGAAAATACAGTTCGCTCACGACGATGAGCACGAGCACGAGGCCAACAACCGCGATGTCCACGAACGGCAGAACTTTGAGACCCCAGCCGTCGAGGATGAGCGAACCGACGAGTGCGCCGCCACCGATCCCGACGTTGAACGATGTCGTCACGAGCGCTGCAGAAACGTCGCGGAGTTGCGGCGAGGCGATCTGAAGTACGCGTGTCTGCAGAAGGGCCGGTGTGCCGCCGAATGCCGCGCCCCACAGCACGAGGGCGATCAGAACGAGGATGGTGGCCGAAGGCAGCAGTGCCATCGTGGCGACAGCCGCGGCTATCGCAAGAACACTCACCAGCAGGCCGGCGCGCGGAAAGCGGCCGCCGTAGATACCGACCAGCAGAAGACCAATCGCTCCCGAACCTCCGTAAACGAGAAGGAGAATACTCACCGATTCGATGGGGAACCCATTGATCTCCGTAAAGAACGGAACGATGTAGGTGTAGTACACGTTGTGTCCCACCATGAGGAGGGTGATGATCATGCACACGAGAATCACTCCGCCCCACGAGCGATCCTTGCGAAGGGGGAGCCTGATCTCTCCCGTCGCCAACCGCTGGTGGTGGTCGACTGCCGGGAGAAAGAACAGCACGAGCACGGCGAGCGTGAGCACGACCGCTCCCACGACGATAAAGGCGAGGCGCCATCCGAGCGCGTGACCGAGTGCGGTCCCTGCGGGAACCCCCAGCACAAATGCCGCAGATCCGCCCGCAGAAGTGATGGCCACCGCGCGCGCAAGATGCCGAGGTGCAACCAGGTGCGCCGGATACGCGCCGACGACGGCCCAGAACAAGCCGTGCGAGAGTCCACCGAGAATGCGTGAGGCAACCATGAACTCGTAGCTGGGCGCGAGCGCGCTCAGAAAGTTGGATGCCGCAAATGTGATCAGCACGACAATGACCAGAGTTTTTCGCGGCAGCCTCCTCGTGACGCCGGCGAGCGGGGCCGCCGTCGCCACAACGGTCGCCGCGAACACGGTGATCAGCAAGCCGATGCTGGATTGGGGTACGCCAAGACCCTCTGCCATCTCCGGCAGCAGTCCGGTGGGCAGGAACTCGCTCGTCACCGCGGTGAATATCGCGCCAGCGAGAGTCAGAAGACCGACCAACGGGAACCCGTTTTCGGTTTTCGACGCACGCATTCCCGTTGAGTCCTTTGTATGTTGTGGTGCGTGAAGCCGCCCGCTGGATGCTGTGATCCGACAGCATCGCTTCCAGAATACCCGCACCATTCCTCTACGCTGGTCAGGTGAGGGAGTCAAACGAGTCTGGCCAATGGGTTCTCGTCGTCATGTGCGCAGATCGTCCGGGAATCGTGCATGCGATTAGCGGCGCGATTGTGGCGGCCGGGGGCAACATCACGGAGTCGCAGCAGTTCGCGAGTCTGGACACCGGCCGATTCTTCATGCGGATTCAGGTTGCGGCAGATACCGATCGCGCGGCGTTCGAGTCCCACATCACTCCGGTTGCCCGGCAGTTCGACATGGACTGGAGTCTGGACAGGCTGGGCCGCCCACTGCGCACGCTCGTTCTCGTGTCGAAGGCCGGCCACTGCCTCAACGATGTGCTCTTTCGGCAGCGGGCGGGTCAGATTTGCGTGGAAATCCCCCTCGTGCTCAGCAATCACGACGATCTTTCCGGCCTCGCGGAGTTCTATGGAATCCCCTTCGAGTCCCAGCCGGTGACCTCCGCGGAAGAAAAAGCGCGGTTCGAGGATCGCATTCGTGAGGCGGTGACAAGTTACGACATCGAACTTGTCGTGCTCGCGCGATACATGCAGGTGCTTTCGGCGGAGCTGTGCGCGGAGCTCGCGGGCCGCATGATCAACATCCACCACTCGTTCCTTCCCGGCTTCAAGGGCGCGAACCCGTATCGCCAGGCCCACGCTCGCGGCGTGAAACTCATCGGCGCGACCGCGCACTTCGTCACCGATGACCTGGATGAGGGCCCCATCATCGAACAGAACGTGGTGCGGGTCGATCATTCCCGTTCGCCAGAGGAACTGCGTTCGATCGGCCAGGATGAGGAGTCCCGCACGCTCACCCAGGCCGTGACCTGGTTCTCGCAAAACCGCGTGCTTCTCGATGGTCAGCGCACGATAATTTTCCGCTGAGTTTCGGATGTCGCGCCCCGCGCGTGACACTCGCAACGCTCGCTAGGCTTGTGGCGTGTCCGATTCGCGCTCTGAAACACCCCGTGACATCACGGTGGGCGCAAACGAGGTACTGAGATTTCTGCTCGAACTTTTCGCGTTCTTCACCCTCGGCTACTGGGGTTACCTCGCCTGGCCGTTCCCGTGGCCGGGCGTCCTCTTCATGATCGGAACCCCGCTGTTCGCGATCCTCGTGTGGGGACTGTTCCGGTCGCCGAAAGCGCGCATACCGCTCGACCCGGTCGGCAGAGGGCTCGTGGAGATTGCGGTAATGGGCTCCGCAGCCATCGCGTGGGCGATGCTGGATCAGCCGATCGTGGCGATCGTGTTTGCCGTCCTCGCCCTCCTCAGTGGAACCCTGAATCTTCGCAGGGAGATGGCACGGGAGCAGCGCGAGGAGTCCGAATGAGCATCCTGTTTCACGGCGCACGAAAGCTGGATGCCGACGGGCTCGTCGATGGCTTCTGGATGCTGGTCGACGGCGACACCATCACCTCGACGGGCAGCGGTGCTATTCCAGAGGATCTCCTAGGCCGGATTGATCGGGTAGACGTGGCCGGCAATTGGCTCGTTCCCGGTTTCATCGACCTCCACGGGCACGGCGGCGGGGGGTGCTCCTTCGATGGAACTGCCGACGACATCCGCGTGGCCATTGCCGCGCATCGGGCGCACGGCACGACCCGGTCGGTTCTGAGCCTCGTGTCAAATCCACACCGGCGGCTCGCAAAGAGCCTTGCGCTTATCGCGGAGCTCGCGGAGAGCGACTCCACCATTCTGGGGGCGCACCTTGAGGGACCGTTTCTTTCCCCCGCGCGCAAGGGAGCACACAATGAGACCTTCCTGATCCCGCCAGAGCCGGCAGTCGTCGAGCGACTCATCGACGTCAGCCGCGGGACCCTCCGCCAGATCACTCTCGCGCCCGAGCTCGAAAATGCCCTCGACGCTATCGATGTGCTGGTAGCAGCGGGAGTCGCTGTCGCCGTCGGCCACACTGACGCGAATTTCGATCTTGCCCGTGAAGCTTTCGATCGCGGGGCGCGCATCCTCACCCACGCCTTCAACGCGATGAACGGCATCCATCACCGCGCACCGGGGCCCGTGGTCGCGGCATTCGAGGACGACCGAGTGACCGTCGAGCTCATTCTTGACGGCCACCATGTGCATCCGGATGTTGCCGCTCTGACGTTTCGGGAGGCGCCCGACCGCGTCGCGCTCATCACCGACGCCATGGCCGCGGCGGCCGCATCGGACGGCGACTACCTTCTCGGCTCCCTCGCGGTCCGCGTACGAGACGGGATCGCAACTCTCGCGGACACGGGCGCCATCGCCGGTTCCACGCTCACGCAGGATGTCGCGCTCCGCAACGCGGTGAACCTCGCGGAGATTTCGCTTCGCGACGCCGTGGCCGCGCTCACCCTCGTCCCCGCCCGGACTCTCGGACTCGATCACTGCTTCGGCCTTCTGAAGCCCGGCTTCGCCGCAGACGCCGTGATTCTCGATCACGAACTGCACGTCGACCGCGTTTGGGCGCAGGCGTCGCTTGTCTCACCTGACTCTGCGCACTAGGTAGCCTCGGCTGCGATCGGTCGAGGTGCGCGGCCCGACTCGCCGTGCTCTTGGTGCCGGGACGCGGTGACTGCCAGCATCGGCTCGGCTGGATCAAGCCCAACCACGGGCGGGGGTTCCGCTTGCGGCGTCGGGTGCGGAAGGCAGTTTCACCACGACCGCTGCGGGTCAGCTCACCGGAACCCCTGCTGGTTCAACGCTTACCTATAACGCTGCTCAGCAACTCACTTCTCTCGTCAGCGCCTCCGCCGAGGTGACGATTGATTTCCAGTTCGACGGCAACGGTAACCGCAACCAGTCGGCCACCTCGACCCAGAGTGTGACCGGGCCGGTGACAACCATCGATTACGATCCTCAAAGCAACTTGTCGTCGGTGACCTCGGGGGTCTCCGGTGTGAGTCACGCTGGAAAGCTGATGGCCCCGTCGCTGTCCCAGTCGAGCCGGTTCTCCCAGGCATCCCGGTAGTACTCGATGTTGCTCAACTCTGACGCCGCAGCCTCGTCGACGATGACGAGCGAGCGCGGGTGCAGCTGGATGACGGATGCCGGAACACTCGCCGACAGCGGGCCTTCCAGTGCTCGCGCGATGACCGAGGCCTTCGCCGCCCCGACCGCGAGGAGCAAAAGTTCTCGTGCTCTCAATATGGTGCCGAGCCCCTGAGTGATGCAGTGCCGCGGTACGTCGTCGAGGGAGTCGAAAAACCGCGAATTGTCGATGCGCGTTTGCCGCGCGAGCGTCTTGACGCGGGTGACCGACGTGAGCGACGAACCGGGTTCGTTGAATCCGATGTGGCCGGTGCGGCCGATGCCCAAAACCTGCAGGTCGACGCCGCCGGCCGAGACTATGGCATCCTCGTACGCGGCGCCCGCAGACGGCAGGTCAACGCCCTCGCCGGGCACGTGAACCCGTGACGGAGTGAGGCCAAGCGGTACGACGACCTCGCGATCGATCACCGCGCGATACGATTCCGGATGCCCCGGCGGGAGACCCACATACTCGTCAAGAGCGAAACCGCTCACTCTCGACAAGTCGAGCGCCTTCTTCGCGAGTGCGTTCCAGGTCGACAGTGGTGTTGACCCGGTCGCAAGCCCCAGCACCGCATCGGGTTTCGACGCTACGAGTCGCGCGATGTGCGCAGCCGCCAGCTCCCCCGCAGCATCCGCGTCGGCCACAATCACCACTTCGGCCATCAGGCGGCGCTCACAGACTTCTCGGCGACCGTTCCCACGAGTGCTGCGCCCATGGCCGCCGAGGGGAAGCCCGCAGGCACGAGGCGCACTCGATCGGCGAGATCGAGGGAACGAAGAAACGGAGACTCGGCGGCCCTCTCCCTGAGCACCGCGGTCACCCCGTCAAGCAGGGGCTCACCAAGTGACGCTATTCCGCCACCCATCACGACAACATCCACATCAATAGTCAACACCAGAACCCGCACCGCTGATGCCGCGCTCTGCAGCACGCCGTTTCGCACGGCTAGCGCGGCCTCGTCTCCTGCGTCTGCGGCAGCAAAAAGTTCCTGCGCGGGTTGGGGGTGCACCGAGGGCCACTGACGAGCAATCGCGGAGCCAGAAGCCAACATTTCCAGACACCCGCGCTGACCGCACGGGCAGAGCGGCCCGGTCGGGTCCACGGGAATGTGTCCGATCTCTCCGGCGGTGCCGCGCGACCCTCGCCAAATTTGCCCATTTATGACGATACCCGCAGCGAGACCCGTACCGAGATTCAGATAGGCCATCGAGTGGCCGCAGCTGTCGGGCCAGCCCTCCTTCTCGAGCAGGTAGTACACGCCGAGGGATGCCGCATTCACGTCGTTCTCGACGTGCACAGAAACACCGAGTCTGGCCGAGAGCTCGTCGCCAAACCCCAGCCCTTCAATTCCGAGGTTGACTGCGTGCTCCACGGTGCCGCGGGCAGAATCGACCCGTCCGGGGACTCCGACGCCCACGGACGCGGCCTGAGAGACACGGATGCCGGCGAGCTCGGCAACGCGGTTCACGGCTTCCTCTGCGGTCGCCAGCACGGCATCGGCACCGTACCCGGTGCTCAGTCGAACCTGCTGGACCATGTCCCCCGCAGCGTCGATGGCGACCGCATCCGTTTTGGTGCCGCCGATGTCTACCCCGATTCGCAAAGCTCTTCCCGTCATTCCGCTGTCCACGCAGTATCAACCCCGTCGGTCCGTATGACCGACTCAGGCACTCCACTCAACCCTTGACCGCCCCGCTCACGAGTCCGCTCGTCATCTTCCCCTGGACGAACATGAAAAAGATGATGACGGGCAGCGCGACCAGAGTGGATGCCGCCATTACCTGACCCCAGTCGGTGGCCTTCGTTGCGCTCGCCTGGATGAATCCGCGCAGCCACAGCGGCAGCGTCTGCGAACTCGTGTCCTGAAGAACGACGAGAGCGACCGTGAATTCGTTCCACGCCTGGAGGAAGGCGTACACTCCCGCGGCGACAAGGCCCGGTGCGAGCAGCGGGAACGTGATGCGCAGGAACGCCTGAGTGCGACTCAGCCCGTCGACCATGGCGGCTTCCTCAAGGTCGGCGGGGATGCCCGCAACGAATCCGCGGAGCATCCAGATCGTGAACGGCACGACGGCTGCGGTGTAGATGATGCTCACGCCGAGCACGCTGTTGATGAGGCCGAGACCCGACATGAGCTTGTACTGCGCGATGAAGAGCCCTTCAGCGGGAAGCATCTGCACGAGGAGGACTGCGATGACGAACGACTTTCGGCCGCGAAACCGAAATCGGCTGATCGCGAGCGAAGCCAGAAGGGCGAAGATCAGGCACGCCCCTACCGTGAGAAACGCGACGACCACGCTCATTCCGAGTGCGGGAAGGAACGTGCCTCCCTTGATGACCTCAACGAAGTTGTCGAGAGAACCGCCGAACGGAAGGAATGTCGGGGTCGTGTTTTCCAATTGCACGTTCGGCAACAGCGAGGAGTTCAGCATCCAGTAGACCGGGAACATCCAGATGAGGGAAACAGCGATCGCGACAATGCCGAAAACCGCCTTCCGGGAGCGAGCCCGCGATCTGCTCACCGTCGACCGACTCACGATTCATCCTCCTTGAGCATGCTTCGAACATAAAACCAGCTGAGCCCCACGGTGAGCGCGAGGATGAACACCGAAACGGCGGAGGCCATCCCGAAGTCGCTCGCGGCCGTGCCGATCTGGTAGATGTAGGTGCCGAGCAGGTTCGTCTCGTTCGCGATGGAGCCGGCGTCCTGCAGGAGCTTGATCTGGGTGAACACGCGCAGGTCCCAAATGAGTTGCAGGAGCAGCACGATGGACAGGATCGGTCGAATCATCGGGACGATGATGCTCCACAAGCGCTGCCAGCCGTTGGCGCCATCCATCTCGGACGCCTCGGTGATCTCGTCGGAGATCTGCGTGAGCCCGGCGAACACCGAGAGCGCCACGAACGGCACGCTCATCCACACGATGACGAGCATCGCGATGAAGTAGAAGGACAGGGGCTCGAGCAACCAGTTGTGACCCTGAAAGTCGATTCCCATCGACGTGAGAACCCAGTTGACGAGGCCGCGGCGCCAGTTGAACAGCCACGTCCACACCGTCATCGCGGCGACGACGGGCATGGCCCAGGCGAGGAGCATCGCCACCTGGAGGATGATCCGCACGGTCTTGCCCACCGCATTCATGAGGAGCGCCAACAGCACACCGATCACCATGGTCACGGCCGCGGTGACGACGCAGAACACGATCGATCGAACCACCACACCCCACAACTCAGGGTCGGTGGCCAGAGCCAGGTAATTCTGGAACCACACGAAGTCTGCCGGCTGCCCGAACTGCTGGCGAAGTCCGAACTGCTGCATCGACGTGACGAGCTGCCACACAACGGGGTAACCGAGCGCCAGGACGAGGATGCCGACCGACGGGAAGATCAGGAGGTAGGGAAGTGCGCGTCGCCTTGAAGGAGTCAAAGCGAGTTTCGACGCGTGCCGCGGAGCGTCAACCGTCATCGTGCGTTCTTCCTTCCTGTGTGCGATTGGCCGGGGGGGGAACGGATTGGGGGCGCAAGAAGTGCTCTTGCGCCCCCAACCGTCGCGTGGAGCCGCTTAGCCCTTGAGGTTCAGGAGCGGCGTGATCTTGGCATCATATTCCTTGGCGAGGCTCGCGATGTCGCCGCCCTGGGCGACCTTGCTGAAGAACTCTTCAAGGATCTGCTTGCCCTCGACGGTGGCCCAGCCGGGTGCGGCAGGGGTCAGCTTCGAGTTCGACGCGGAGGCGATGAGCGCTTGCGCGAACTCGTCGTCGCCGAGCGAGGACATGTACTTCGTGTTGGCCGGACCGAGCCCGTTCTTTCCGAGCATCTGCTGGTACTCGGGGGAGAAGATGATCTTCAGGAGCGTCTTGGCCAGTCCCGGGTTCTTGCTCTTCGCCGAGATCCCGATGTTGGAGCCGCCCGCGAACACGGGAGCCGGCTTGCCGTCGTTGCCGGGGAGAGCGAACACGCCGAACGTATCGTCGTTCCATGTGCGGACCGGCTTGCCGTCCTTCTCGGACAGGTCGCCGATCGACCAGTGCGCCCACGCCGGGGCCATGATCGTGGCCGAGTTCATCGAGGTGTCCGAGGTCGACTTGTCGGCGTTGGTCGCGACATCCGTGTCATTCAGGTAGATCCACGGAGTGTTGTCCTTGGCGTCGGCGGGGGCGTTGTTGGCGGTCTCGTCGATCTTCTGAAGCTGTTCCAGTCCCTTGATGGAGTTCGGGTCGCTCAGCGTCGACACCCACTTCCCGTCCTTCACCTTGGCGAGGTCCCCGCCATTGGCGAAGATCCAGGAGATGCCGTTGCGCCAGTCCTGACCGCCGATGAACAGTCCGGAGAAGTTCGGGATGTTCCGCGGGTTCGCCTCGGCGATCTTCTCGACCGCGGCGTTGAACTCGTCGAGCGTCTTGGGCACCTCGACGCCCGCCTCCTTCCAGACATCCTTGCGGTAGAACACGTAACGCGATCCGAAGTAGTACGGCAACGTGTAGTTCTTTCCGTCGACGACTCCGACATCCACGAAAGACTGCAGCAGGTCGTCGCCGCCGAGTTCCTTGTACATGTCGGAGATGTCGAGGAACGCGCCGACGTTCGTGAATGTCGGCGACTGCGTGTTGCCCACTTCGACGACATCCGGCGTGTTGTTCGGGTCAGGAAGCGCTGTCGTGAGCTTCGGCACGAGACCTGTCCAGTCCTGCTGCTCGATCTTGAGCGTGCCGCCCGTTTCCTTCTTGAACTCGTCGATGAGGTAGGTGCGGAGCGAATCGGGTGTGTCGCCTCCGTTGACCCAAAGCGTGATTGTCTTGCCCTTGCCATCGGTACTGGCGCCGTCTCCGCCGCCGGTTCCTGACTCGCCCGCGGCGCAACCCGCGAGCACAAGAGCGGAAGCCATGGCCAGGCCGGCCAGGCTCGCGAACTTCTTGTTCATTAGCTTTCCTTTCGTGGGTTGGGCGATGTGAGAGAACGCACACCGTCTTGGTGCAGTGGGGTGACTGTGTTTGCCATCACGAAACCCCGAGTTGCCCGGAGAGCACCATCACGGCAGCGCCGCGCACGACGATGTTCTCCCCGAGCGTTGTCATCCGAACCGTGAGATCGCCATGGAATTCGGCCATCGTGCGGTTGCGGAGCGTGTCGATGGTTGCCGCGGCAAGCGGGCCATCAAGAAGGCTGGTCGGGCCGCTCAACACGATTTCTGCGAGGTTGAGCGCCCCGACGACGGGTGCAAGTGCAAGCCCGAGGTGACGACCGGCTGCTGCGAGAATCTCCCGCGGGTCCGTGCCCGTTGAATCCGCCTGCTCGAGCGCGGCCTCAAGTCTGGGAACGGCAAGCCAGGTCTCAAGGCATCCCATCTTGCCGCACGCGCACGGCAAGCCGTCAGAGGTTCCCACCACGACATGCCCGATTTCACCGGCGGCGAATCGGCTGCCGTACAGCGGCGCGCCACCGAGCAGGAGACCGGCACCGACACCGTGCCCCACCTTGACGAGCATCATGTCGCCTTCCGCGTCGCCGAAACTGTGTTCGGCGAGTACCGCGGCGTTGGCGTCATTGCCCACGACGACAGGAAGCGAAAATTCCGCCGCGAGGATGTCCTGCAGCGGTTCGTGAGTCCACCCGAGGTTCGGAGCGGAGAGCACCGTACCGGCAAGATCCACGACGCCGGGCGAACCGACTCCCACTCCGAGGATCGGACTCGTCGCAATGGACAAAAGCTCCCGGATGAGTGCCACTACTTTCGCCGTGGCGTCTTTTGCCGTGCTTCCGGAGAGAGGCACCGTGCGGTGCTCCACCATCGTTCCGTCGAGGTTGAGCAGTGCTCCGCGAAACAGCGCGTAGTCACTCAGGTCGATGCCCACGATTTGGAACGCAGTGGGGTTCATCTCCAGCAGCGTGGCGGGTTTGCCTGGCCGAACATCTTCGCGCTGACCGGTCTCCACGATGAGGCCCTCTGCAACGAATTCACCGACGAGGTCAGAGACCGTCACTCGCGTCAGCCCGGTGCTTCTGGCGATGTCTGCTCGGCTTTGCTGCCCCGCACGGTAGAGAGTTTGAAGCACGAGGGAACGATTGTGTGCGCGTGCGTGTTCGGGAAGCACTTTGGAATGCGGGCGAAGCGCGCGGCTGGATGTGAAGCCCGTCGTTGTGTGGTCTGCGAATCCGGTTCCTCGAGCCGCCGGGGTGTCTTGGGCGGTTTTCGGGGGAAGGCTTCGCTGCGTTCCCGCTGCAGTCATTTTGTTAGTAAAGCGTACAAACAAACTCTTGTCTAGTTTTCGAGCAGATTTTTGTTTCTTTTTGCGAAAAAGTGCCGCAATCGACTCGCATTCCCGCTGCAGTTCTTCCGACTGAGAGTATTCTCGTGTCGTTCATCGAGGGAGCACCCATGCACAGCACGCGACTGGCCGCTCGCCGCTCGCGCGCACAATCCGGATTGCTTGCCACCATCGGGGCGGTCGCCCTCGTTCTCACCGCACTCGTCGTCGGGCTTGTCGGGTACCTCGATTTCTCGGGCACCATCAACACGCGCGAGCTTGTGGCGAAGTCAGACGCCACCGCTCGCGCCCTCCGCGTCGAGACGAAACTGGCCGACGATGCGAGCGCGCAGAATTCCGGCGCGATGAAGGTATTCGACAGCAAGCTTTCCGGTGTACCCATCGTCGTGACGAGAACCCTCGCCGACTATCCGCTTCCCGCAACCCTGAACGGTCGGCAGCTCACCCTCGACACCGAAGACGAAGCACGCATCACCGTCGCCACCGACCCCGACCTGCGGCACAATGCCGAACTGGTGGAGGGACAGTGGGCCGACGAAACCGCCGGCGACGGCAGCGCAGACCACCCCGCACCCGGAGTTCTTCAAGCGGACGCCGCCCAGACGCTCGGACTCACGGTGGGCGACGTAATCGTGGTCGGTACCGGCTCCGACGCGAAATCGATCAGGATTGCGGGCACGTGGCGTGCCAAAGACGCGAGCGCCTCCCGCTGGTTCTCCGAAAAGGGGATCGCGGATGGCCATGCCAAAGCCGCCGGGGACGGAACGGCAAGTTTCGGGCCGCTCGTCATCCCTGAGAGTCTGATCCCCCATCTCGGGCCAACCCCTGCCGTGCGCTGGACGATTGCCCTCGATACCCGTGAGCTCACCCCCGAGGAACTCGATCGAGCAGGCACGGCGGCGAGCGGATTGCTCACGAGCATCAAGAAAAAGAAGTCCGTTGCGCAGGGTGAAGTCACCGTCGACGGAACCGTCTCCCGCACGGCCTCCGTGGTGAACGCCAAACTCGCATCCGTGCGAGGCGTCACTCCCGTTGGCACGCTCCTCGTCGTTCTCATGGGAACCATCGCGCTCGTCCAGCTCGCGCGACTGCTCTCGCTCGCGCGACGCCCGGAGAACGCACTCCTGCGCTCGCGCGGCGCTTCCGCCGCCTGGCTCACCGTCGCCGGCGTGGGCGAGGCCGCCTTCGTCGCCGTCATCGGATGTGGCGCCGGGTTCGCCGTTGCGACGATGGTGCTCGACACCGTGATCAGTGCGAGTGCCATTGCGTTCATTCCGTGGGAATTCGGCGTGCTGGCCGCCGCCGGTGTGCTCGGCATCTTCGGCGTGACCGCCTTTCTCGACGCGATTCGCCTTGCCAGGCGCGACGAAGTCGATGACTCGGGGCGCACGAGAACCGCGGCAACGCTCGGTACGACCGCGCTCGCACTTGCCGCCGCTGCCGTTGCGGTATGGCAGTTGCTGCTCTACGGCACTCCCCTGATCACGGACGCCTCCGGGCGCGTCTCGGTGAATCCTCTCGCGGTGATCGCCCCAACTCTTGCGCTCATCGCGACCGCACTCGTGGCGCTCGTGGCCTTCGGGCCGCTCACCAACGCGTGGCAACGCATCGCGGCCGGTCGGCGACGCCTGCAACCCTCGTATTCGGCCAGGCAGGTGGCGCGGGGCCTCAGCAGTTACGCGGTGGCCGTGCTCGTCGTGACGCTCGCCATAGGCGGCCTCGTCGTCGCATCCGGATATTCGGGCTCGTGGCGCACACTCACGGAACGCAACGCCGAACTGATCGCCGGAGCCGACGCGCGCGTCATGCTCACCAGTTCCGACTTCCCCGAGGCGGGAGCCGAACCTGTCGACGGCAGCGAGTTCCGGTCGATTTCTGGTGTGAGCGCTGTTGCTCCCGTGTTTTCGACGCCCGTCACCATTGGCGACGACGACGCGGGCCGCATCACTGCAATCCCGCACGATGCCCTGACATCCGTTGTTTCCCGAGCGGGAAACACGCTGGACGTGAAAACGCTCGCGCGCTTTCTTGGCGCACCGGATCCGACCGGCGTGGCGCTGCCGGAAGGCGCTACGTCCGTTTCGCTTTCCGCCGACATTGGCTCGGCCGACTTCTCGCCACTTCGCGGTGCGACGCCCATCGGCTGGGCGCAATCGAAACTGTGGCTGCACAATGCGCAGGGGGCACTGCTCACGGTGCAGTTTCCCCGTGTCGACCTCTCTGGCCTCGGCGCGCAGTCAACACTGCATCAGGAACTCCACGTCGACCTCCCGCCTGGTACGCGGCAGTGGTGGCTGACGGGAATCGACTACACCCTTCGCGTCGACGATGGCTACTTTGCGGCGCACTACAGCGGCCTTACCGCCACAACATCGGCAGGCACGGCCGGGGTGGATTTCGACACCACGACGTGGGGTGCCTCGACGCTGAATTCCTTCGGATTCAGTTCCGAAAGCGGCAGCAGCAGTCTCACGATCGGGTTGCCCAGCAAAGGATCGCTGACTTCAAGCATCCGATTCGTAGACCTCGGCGGCGCGTCGTCGCAGCTCAGCCAACCGGGCGTGAATGGAGGTTCCTATTTCGAGCCTCCACCCCTTCCGATAGTGGTGAGTCGGGAGCTTGCGGACCATTACCGTCTCGCACGGGGTGACCCGTTCACATTTCGGTTCGCGGGGAGCGGGCTGTCCATCAACGGGAAGATCTCCGGTGTCGTGCCGTTTGTTCCCGGCGTGCAGTCACGGTTTGGAATAGTCGCGGATTTCGGGGCCTTCAACAACTACGTTCTGAGTACGAGCCCAATTGTTCCTGCCGCAAACCAGGTGTGGGTGGCGACGAGCAATGCGAGCGCATTAACCGGCGCGCTCCCGGATGGCGCCACAGCGGTGACGGCGTCGACGGCAGTCAACAGTGATTTTGCCGTCCCCGCGGAGCGGGCGCTGTGGATCGCGGCCGCGGGCGGACTGCTCCTGGCCGCGATCTCCCTCGGCGCCGTCGCACTCACCGTCGCGCGCGCGCGACGCGGCGAGATTGCCGTGCTCAGAGCGGTAGGCGTTTCCGCTCGAGGGCAGTCGCGCTCGCGCGTGTGGGAACTCGGTGCCGTCATTCTGGTTTCGACCGGGTTCGGCATTCTCGCGGGAGCCATCGTGTCTGCCCTGACCGTACCGAACCTTGTGCACTCCGCCGTCGAATCCGCGCCGAGTGGAATGCCCGCACCGTTGGAGTTCGCCTTCGTCGAGGGTGGGGTGTTGCTGGCCATTACCCTCGCGGCGCTGCTCGGAATCGCGGCACTCAATGCTCGCCGCGTGCGCCGCTCGGCGCTCGACACGAGTGAGAGGCTGGAGACACGATGACGCGCCGCTCACGCACCTCCGGGACCGGCCTCGTCGCCCGACAGTTTCGATCGCAGCGTGGACCATTCCTTGCGATGGCAGTTATCGTGCTTGTTGTTGCAACGCTCGCGGCGACTGCCCCACTCGCGCTGCGCTCAATGACATCGGCGGAAGTGGCATACCAGCTTGAAAACCTTCCGTCTGCGCGGCGGGATCTCATCAGCCGTGCGGCGGGAAATCCGCCCCTCGCTCCGGGTGTTGCTCCGTTCGCACCGTTCGAAAAGGCGCTCGCCGACATCGTCGGGAAGGCCCCGCATCCCTTGCGCGACGCAATGGGCGACGCCAGTTTCGTGGTGTCGACCCTCGACTCGGAAGCACTGCGACTCGGGGTCGAATTCAACGACCCGATATCGCGCATCAGCTTGACTGCCTCCCCTGCGCTCGCACAACATATTCGGCTTACCGACGGGACGATGCCGGCACCCTTCGACCACGTCATGAACCCGGCAAGGTTGTCGAACCCGCATCAGATGGATCCGTTTCATCGGGACCCCTCCGACCCGAGCATCGACATCGTTCTCTCAACAACGAGCGCCGCGCTTTCCGAGTGGAAGGTCGGGGAAGAACGCCTCATCATGGTGAACTCGCGCGACGGCTACTACGTCAGGCTCTCCGGCATCTTCGACGCGAAGGATCCTGCTGATGGATTCTGGACAGTGGCCCGGTCCGCTGTGAACCCCGGGATATCCCACACCTCGTTCAGCGGCTCGTATACGAAAATCGTGACGAGCGCCGCGTTCATCGATCCGAACTCGTGGGCGGTTCTGGCGAAGGAAGCCAGGTTCCCGACCACCACGAGCGTCGGCATCCCGCTCTCCACGACGGGCCTCACCGCCGAAGACGATGCAGCGTTGCTTGCGCCGCTTCGTCACTTCCTCAGTCAGCCGCAACCGGTAACCAACGTTGTCGGACAGGACACGGTCGCCTCGCTGCTTTTCACGTCGGACTCCGAAGACGCGCTCTCGACGGCGATTGCCCGGGTTTCCACGATCACGTCCGTTCTCGTTCTCCTGGCTTCGGGCCCCTTGGGCGTCGCGATCGCGGCACTCTGGTTGCTTTCCCGCCTCATCGTGTTGAGGCGACGTGACGCACTCATTCTCGCGTCGGCGCGCGGCGCGAGCGGCACACAACTTCGTGCCCTTCACATGATGGAGGCATTCGCCGTTTCACTCCCGGCCGCCGCGCTCGGCGCGATCATCGCCTGGCGGTTGTTTCCGGCCGCGTGGTCGCCCGTGTCAACCGTCGCGGCATTCGCGGTCGCTGTGTTTCCCCCCGTAATCATCGCTCTCACCACTCCGCGCCTGAACATCAGGGGAACGCGCAGCGATGTGAATCCTCGAGTGGGCAGGGGATTCCGTGCCGTCGTCGAAATCATGGTCCTGGCGCTCACGGCCCTCGCGGTAACGCTCCTCCTCCAACGCGGCCTCACCACCAATTCTTCGACCATCGGCGTGGACCCCTTGCTTGCCGCAACCCCCCTGTTGCTCGCGCTCACCGCCGGGCTGCTTGTTTTACGCTTCTATCCGCTCCCGCTCGTGGCCTACGCCAGGGCCACGAAGCGGCGTACGGGAATCGTCGGGTTCCTTGGCGCGCACCGCGGCATCCGAGGTCCCGCAGCGGGACTTGCGCCCGTGCTTGCGATGGTGGTGGGAATCGCCGTTGCCGTGTTTTCCGGCGCGCTCCTGGGAACCGTGGCCAGCGGTATTTCCGCGGCAGCCGAATCCAAGGTCGGTGCCGACATCCGCATCGACTCGCCGATTCTCACCCCAGATCAGTTGACGCAGATCGCGGCGGTGAACGGGGTGGCGGACTCGGTCGCGCTGTACCAGGACAACCAG
>JBIQLG010000011.1:0-66947 GCA_044464485.1 Agreia sp. | reverse complement strand
CCCGGTTGTGCACGAAGAACACCTGCCCCTCGCGCAGCAGCTCGCGCCGGATGGCGGCTGCCACCTGCCTGTCGCTGTACGGCCCGACGAACGTGAGAATCGGATGCCGGTCCTCTGGCGGCGTCGCGAGCGTCGACATTTCGCGGATGCCGGTCACCGCCATCTCGAGCGTCCGCGGGATCGGTGTCGCGCTCATCGCGAGCACATCCACGTTAGTTTTCAGCTTCTTGAGCGCATCCTTGTGCTCCACCCCGAAGCGCTGCTCCTCGTCGATGATCGCGAGACCCAAGTCCTTGAATGTGACGTTTCCCGTGAGCAGACGATGCGTTCCGATGACCATGTCGACCGTGCCATCCGCAAGGCCGGCGAAGGTTTCCTTCACTTCGCGATCCGACTGGAACCGGCTGAGTGCACGCACGTGCACGGGGAACCCGGCGAACCGCTCGACGAACGTCTCCATGTGCTGGCGCACGAGCAGCGTCGTCGGAACGAGCATCGCCACCTGCTTGCCGTCCTGAATCGCCTTGAACGCGGCGCGCACGGCGATCTCCGTCTTGCCGTAACCGACGTCTCCGGAGAGCAGGCGATCCATGGGGATGGGCCGCTCCATGTCGGCCTTCACCTCATCGATCGTCGTCAACTGGTCGGGGGTTTCCACGAATGGGAAAGCTTCCTCCAGTTCCCCCTGCCACGGGGTGTCCGGACCGAACGCGTGGCCCTTGCTCGCCATCCGCGCGCTGTAGAGCTTCACGAGTTCGACCGCGATGTCGCGCACCGCGCGCCGCGCCTTGCCTTTCGCCGCCGCCCAGTCGCTGCCGCCCATTTTGCTGAGCGCGGGCGACTCGCCGCCGACGTAACGGGTCAGCAGGTCGAGCTGGTCGGTGGGCACGTAAAGTTTGTCGCCCGGATAACCCCGCTTGCTCGGTGCGTACTCGAGGAGCAGGTACTCGCGGTTGACTTTCTGATTGCCCGCTGCGGCACTCGAAGCGGATGCCGCGAGACGTCTCGCCGTGGTACCGCCCGTACTCACTTCACGCTGCACCAGTTCGACGAACTTTCCGATGCCGTGCGTCTGATGCACGACGAAATCCCCGGCCTTCAACTGGAGCGGGTCCACAACATTGCGTCGCCTGCTGGCCAGTTTCTTTACCTGGCGCGAGTCGTAGCCTGCGCTCCGGCCATAGAACTCCGCCTCGCTGAACAGCGAAAACTTGGACTCCGCCAGCTCGAACCCCGCCTCCACGGATGCCTTCACCAGGTACGCAACGCCGGCTTCGGTTTCCGCAGGCACGTCGTCTGCCACGCGCGCGGCAAGCCCGTGCTCACCGAGAACGTCGGCCGCGCGCTCGATCAGGCCGGCGCCCTGAGCCGTGACGACGACACTCCAGCCGTCCTTGAGCCTCTTCGCAACGTGCTCGATCGCGCCATCCGGATTCCCCGCGAAACTGGGGGCGGGGGTGGCATTGATGCGGAGGTAATCGGCGCCCGCGCTCCCTTCGAGACGATCGCCTCCGGCGACCTCCTCAGGGAGCGGACTCGTTCCTTGCGGCTGCGGATCCGTTCCCTGAGGCTCTGGAAGGGAACCAACCGGTGAGCCCCCTTCGAGACGATCGCCTCCGGCGAACTCCTCAGGGAGCGGAGGGGCGCCGGCATCAAACGAGCTGAAAGTCCACCAGACACGGTCGCCGGCCGCATGCCTCAGCTCGTTCATGGTAAGAAAGTCGCCGGCATCCAGATCGATGGGGGCCTCCGCCCCCGCGGTCGCGGCATTCCACGCCGCCGCGAGGAACTCCCGGTTCGTCTCGCCGAGGCTCACCGCCCGGCTGGCCACACGCTCCGGAGAGATGACCGCAATCGCGGCATCGGGAGGCAAATACTCGGTCACGGGAACCAACCTGTCGACGAGTGCCGGGGCAATCGACTCCATCCCGTCGACCGGGATGCCCTCCGCGACTTTCGCGAGAATGGTGCTGAGGCTCGGAAACTCGTGCTGCATCTCCGCGGCACGCTGGCGCACCGCATCCGTCAACAAAAGTTCGCGGCTTGGCTGGAGCTCCGCCTCCGTGATGTCGGTGTCGAGCGAACGCTGGTCGGAGACGGAGAAGAACCGCAACTGCTCAAGCTCGTCGCCGAAGAAATCGGCACGAACGGGGTGGTCATCCGTGGGGGCGAAGACATCCAGAATGCCGCCGCGCACGGCAAACTCGCCGCGCCGGGTCACCATGTCCACGCGCGTGTACGCGAGGGCGACGAGCCGTTCCGACAACTCGGCCAGGTTGTAGCCGCGCTCGCCCCTCCTGAGAACAATGGGTTCCAGCGACGCGAGATCGGGAACCAGCGGTTGCAACGCCGCACGCACGCTCGCCACAACGATAATCGGATGTTTCGGTCGGCCCTCCTGCCACGCGTGTACTCGCCTCAACGCCCGGATGCGCTTGCCCACGGTCTCCGCACTCGGACTCAGCCTCTCGTGCGGCAAGGTCTCCCAGGCCGGAAACTCGAGGATCTCAGCGTCGGGGATCAGGCTGGCGAGAGCGTCGCGCAACGACTCGGAATCACGTCCGGTCGCCACGATGGCAAACAGCGCCTGGGCGCCCTTTCGCTCTCGGAGAAGACCCGACAGGAGAGGCGCTCGAAGCCCCTCGACGAGAGAAAAATCGGCGCTCCGGTTGGCGCTGCGCAGCGCGTTGGAATACGTGCGGGCGTGCAGAAGCCTGGCATTTAAGCCCTCAAGTATCACTGGGCAATTCTATGTCGCCTGGTTTGGAGGCAGCTTCATGCTGCCCCCTTCGAGAGCCTCAGGGAGCGGAGGTAGGCCCCCTTCGAGCGCCTCAGGGAGCGGAGGTAGGCCCCCTTCGAGCGCCTCAGGGAGCGGAGGTAGGCCCCCTTCGAGCGCCTCAGGGAGCGGTATGGAATCGCATTTGCGCGGCGGCAAGGCCTTCGGTGGCGATGAACTCCACCGCGTCCGCGGCATTCGCGAGCAGCGAGGGCAGCGACTTCTTCTCCGTCGAGGAGAAATCTTTCAGAACGAAGTCGGCGGGGTCCTGACGGCCCGGCGGGCGCCCGATGCCGATGCGTACGCGCACGAAATCCCCGGTACCGACGGCCGCGACGATGTCGCGAATGCCGTTGTGGCCGCCGTGGCCGCCGCCGAACTTCAGGCGCAGCGAATCGAAGGGGATGTCGAGCTCGTCGTGTATGACGATCAGCCGATCCGGCTCGAGCTTGTAGAACTTCAGAAGGTTCGCGACCGGCCCGCCCGACACGTTCATAAACGTGTTGGTCCCCGCCAGAATGAGTTTCGGACCGCCGGGTCCTGCGCGAACCTCGGCGACCATCGCGTTGGCCTTGTGGCGTTTGAACTTCGCGGAAGTTCGCGCGCCCAGTTCGGCAACCACCATTTCGCCGACGTTGTGGCGATTCGCGGCGTAGCCGAGCCCGGGATTACCGAGCCCGACCACGATCCACGAGTCAGTGCCCACCGATCACACCGATTACTCGGATGCAGCCTCGGCGGAGGGCTCTTCGGACGCAGCATCCTCGCCCGCGGCATCCGCTGTCTCAGGCGTCTCGCCCTCCGCACCCTCTTCGACCTCGGTCGGCTCGCCCAGGCTCACGGCAGCGGGAACAATGACGTTGACAAGCAAAAGCTCGGCGTCATCCATGAGGCTCGAACCTTCGGGAAGTTCGACATCACCCGCGTGAATCTTGGTGCCCTCTTCGGCGCCCTCGATGTCGATGACGACACGCTCGGGAATGTTGGTCGCATCCGCTTCCAGGCGGATCGTGTTGACGTCGAGCATCGCGATAGTTCCACTGAAGGACTCACCCTCCAGGTGGATCGGAACCTCAACGTGAACCTTCTCGCCCTTCTTGACGATCACGAGGTCGAGGTGCTCGATGATCTGACGCACCGGGTCCTTCTGCACGTCTTTCACGAGCGCGAGAATCTTCTTGCCCGCAACATCGAGCTGCAGGATGGCGTTCGCCTTGCGCAGAAGAAGGCCCACCTCGTGTGCCGGAACGCTCACGTGCTGTGGTGCCGTGCCGTGCCCGTAAATGACGGCAGGGATGCGGCCCTCCATGCGAAGCCGACGCGCGTAGCCTTTGCCGAAATTCTCGCGCACGTCCGCCGCAATGTGATTGTCGACGGGTGCGTTCTTTTCTGCCGCCGACTTTTTGCCGGTCGAAACCTTGTTGCTGGTCATGTCTGTCTCCTTCGCAGGCTGTGCGGCCCGCATGTCTCTAAAGTGGTCAACTCGAACGCCTGCGCGTGAGGAAAGACTGTGCGGCCAATGAAGACCATGCCTGCTCACCGCGTCGATTACGGATGCCCTGTGCCCGACGCATCGGGTGTAGAGCCTCCCTCGCCGAAGTTCAAAGTACGAGTTTAGCGCACTGCGGCACCAACTCGGTCACCGAGGTTCAGCGCCACCAGGTATCCGAGGGGGCAACCGGCAGGTGTCGCTTGTGCCGGGAATTGCTGTATTTCGCCTCGATGGCCTCCGCGACAGCATCCGGAACCGACTTGCCTTCGAGGTAATCGTCGATGTGTTGATAGCTCAACCCGAGGTTTGCCTCGTCGGTTTGACCGGGGGTGTCGTCGAGAAGGTCGGCCGTTGGCTCCTTCGTGTACAGGCGCTCAGGGGCCTCGAGTTGTTCAAGCAGCGCCCTCCCCTGCCGCTTGGTGAGACCGGAAAGCGGGGTGAGATCTGCCGCGCCATCGCCGAACTTGGTGAAGAAACCGGTCACCGCTTCCGCAGCGTGATCGGTGCCGACGACGAGCAGTGCCCGCTGACCGGCGATCGCGAACTGGGCGACCATCCGCGAGCGCGCCTTCACGTTGCCTTTCGTGAAGTCGAGCATTTCGCTCTCGAGAGCGTCACCGTACTCTGCCTCGAATCCGTCGACCGCGCGCTGGATGTTGAACGTCACGATGCGCTGGGGCCGGATGAACGCCAAGGCAAGCTGCGCGTCATCCTCGTCCCGCTGCACCGCATACGGCAATCGCATCGCGATGAATTCCGCCGGAACTCCGTCCGCGACGAGTCGCTCGACCGCGAGCTGGCAGAGTCGGCCGGCGAGCGACGAATCCTGGCCCCCGCTGATGCCCAGAACAAAACCTTTGGCGTGGGCGGCTTTCGCATAGTCGACGAGAAAAGACACACGCGACTCGATCTCGGCGGCCGGATCGATGACCGGCGAAACGCCGAGTTCCCGGATGATCTGCTGCTGCATTGGGCGCATGACGCCACCCTACAACGCGCGGAGTTTCCCGAGTATGTCCTCGACGATCGCGCTCGGGGCCTCGTCGATCGATACCGTAACGCCCGGCTCGTCCGGCGAAAGGGGCTCCAGCGCCGCGAACTGCGAATCCAGCATGTCGGCAAGCATGAAGTGGTGGTGTCGATGCTCGAGTCTGCGCTCGAGAAGCTCCCGCGAGCCATCGAGAAAGACGAATGTTGTTCTTCTCTCAGCCTCGAGCAGTATCTCCCGATACGCACGTTTGAGCGCAGAACACGCGATCACGAGCCCGGTGTCTTCGGCGTCATGCAGCGCCTCGCCCACCCGCTTCAGCCATGGCCACCGGTCTTCATCCGTCAGCGGATGCCCCGCCGCCATCTTCTGGATGTTCGCCTCGGAGTGCAGCCCGTCGGCATCCGCGTAGGGTACGCCGAGTTCGGTCGCAAGCAACGAACCCACGGTCGATTTTCCCGAACCGCTCACGCCCATGACCACGACAAGGGGTTGCATGTGCTGACCTTACCAATCGTGCCTGCACGGCAACGAGATAACCTTGGAGCGGGCCGCCGAAAGGAAAACACGATGCCGGACAACCAGACAGACTCAACGACGAAAAGCGCGAACATCGGAGTCGTCGGCCTCGCCGTCATGGGTTCGAATCTGGCTCGAAACCTTGCCAGCCGCGAAGGCAACACGGTGGCGATCTACAACCGTTCAGCCGGTCGCACCCACGAGCTTCTTGAGGCGCATCCCGAAGCCGGATTCATCGCGAGCGAGAGCATCGAAGGATTCGCGTCTTCACTGACGAAACCGCGCACCGCAATCATCATGGTGAAGGCGGGTGCAGGAACGGATGCCGTAATCGACCAGCTGGTTGAGGTGTTCGAACCGGGTGACATCATCATCGATGGCGGCAACGCCCTGTTCACCGACACCATCCGCCGCGAAAAGGCCGTGCGTGAGACGGGAATCAACTTCGTCGGGGCAGGCATCTCCGGCGGCGAGGAGGGTGCACTCCTCGGGCCATCGATCATGCCCGGCGGTTCGGCGGAAGCATGGAAAACTATCGGACCCATCCTGGAGTCCATTGCCGCCGTCGCGGAGGGCGAACCCTGCGTCACGCACGTGGGAACGGATGGAGCAGGGCACTTCGTCAAGATGATCCACAACGGCATCGAGTATGCCGACATGCAGCTGATCGCGGAAGCCTACGATCTTATCCGCCGCGGAACCGGCAAAACTCCCGCGGAGATCGCCGAAGTGTTCGCGGAGTGGAACACGGGCGAACTCGAGAGTTACCTCATCGAAATCACGGCAGAAGTGCTGCGCCAGACGGATGCCAAAACCGGAAAACCGCTCGTCGACGTGATCCTCGATCAGGCGGGCGCGAAAGGCACCGGCGCGTGGACGGTGCAAACTGCGCTCGATCTCGGAGTTCCGGTTTCGGGGATTGCGGAGGCAGTTTTCGCCCGGTCGCTTTCTTCTCGACTCGACCAGCGTGTGGCGGCGAGCGATCTGCCTGGACCGACCGCCACACCGGTTTCCGATCCGGATTCCTTCATCGAAGACGTGCGGCTCGCGCTCTACGCCTCCAAGATCATCGCCTACAGCCAGGGCTTCGATGAGATCGTCGCGGGCGCGAAGGAATACGGCTGGGACATCCACAAGGGTGACATTGCGAAGATTTGGCGCGGCGGTTGCATCATCCGCGCGAGATTCCTGAACCGGATCACGGAAGCCTATACCGAGAATCCCGATCTCGTCGCACTCATCACCGCACCGTTCTTCCGTGACGTTGTCGCGAATGCGCAGGACTCGTGGCGTCGCGTCGTGTGCGCCGCCGCGCAAAGTGGTATTCCGGCGCCCGCGTTCTCGTCATCTCTCGCGTACTACGACGGGCTTCGTGCGGACCGACTTCCGGCCGCGCTCGTGCAGGGGCAGCGCGACTTCTTCGGCGCGCACACGTACAAGCGCGCGGATACGGAAGGCACCTTCCACACGCTGTGGTCCGGGGATCGCAGCGAGGTTGTGTTAGATGATGCCCACTGACGTGGAGCCGACCGACAGTGAAACCGATGACCGCCCGCTCTACAGCAGGCGGCGCACCACCGTCATCCGCGTTATCGTGCTCATCGCCGTGGGCGCGATGTTGCTGCCTGTGCTCGTGAATTTGCTTGCAGTGAACACGATGGCGGCCCAGTCGGCGTGCGCGGCCGCTGCCGCCTACGAGACCCCGGACGCCACGGGTTCCTCCGCGCGATTCGAGATTTTTGGGGCCGGCGGCATCGGTTGGGAATGTTACTCAGTGGGTGGCTTCACCGGTGCGAAACACATTCTTTCGCTAGGGATCATTCCCGGGGTGGTGGAGATTCCCCGTGGCGTTCACACTTAGGCCACGAACTCCTCGTTGTTGATGTGCTGGATTACCCAGACGCCTCCGCGGTGTTCAAGAATATTCACGGTTGCATTCTGAATCGAGGGAACTCGGCTCCCGTGGATATCGCTGAGCAATGTGTGCAAAAGCCCACCATGGGACACGACGATGAGTGACTTTCCCTCGTGAGCCTGGTGCAACCCATTGATCGCGTCACGAGCGCGTTCAAGCACGGCACGATTGTGTTCTGACTCGGGATACTCGCCTGTAGGATAAAGCGCTTTTGCGCGCGTCACCTCTGCTCCATCCATCGCCCCGTAATCGCGTTCCGCAAATTGCGGCATCGGGTCCATGATCGGAATGCCCAGAGTCTCCGCAATGACCTGCCCGGTCGCAGCCGCTCGGATGAGCGGCGAACTAATGAGCCCCGCCCACTTCATGTCTGGAAACTGACTACGAAGCTCTTTCGCAGCACTCCTCGCCTGATCAATTCCGGTGTCATTGAGTGGAATATCGGCGAGACCTTGAATCAGTCCTCGCGCATTCCAATCTGTCTCTCCGTGACGGATGAGTGCGAGTATTGTCATCGCTCGCACCCGCCTCGTGAGGTCATCACGTGAGTGTGCTTCGGAAGTCCCGAGCCGCTTGCATGAGCTCTTCGACACGGATGAGATCAGCTTGGTTTTCGAAAATCCCGTCCTTCTTGAAGTAGGTACCGACGATGGCACCATCTGCGACAGCGAGCTGATCACCAACGTTCTCGGCACGCACACCGGTGTTGACAAACACCGGAACATCCCCCGCAGCCGCTTTGACTATTGCAACAGACTGCGTGTCTGTGGGTGCGCCAGCGGTCAAGCCGGACACACAAATCGCGTCAGGGAGAGTTGCAAATACTGTGGTTTTCGCAACAGACGCCAGTTCGCGTTCTGCCAAATATTTTGCCGACTCCGGCACGATATTGAAGAAGAGCTTCACGTCAGATCCGCCGATTCGCTGACGGTATCTAACTACCTCGCCCACGTTTGTATTCCATAATCCGAAATCACTTGCGTACACACCCGTGAAGATTTCGCGGACAAATTTTGCGCCTGTTGCTACCGCGAGGTCGATGGAGGCAGCACCGTCCCACAGCACGTTCACTCCGTAGGGAACCGAGATCTCATCCATGAGCTCACCAATGATCCTCGCCATTGTGATTGCCGTAATTGGTTCCGTCTTGGTGAGATAAGGGCGGCTGAACTCGTTGGAAATCAGTACGCCGTCAACTTTTCCTTCTTGAAGAATCGCGAGTTCTGATCGCGCGCGATCAATTACCGCAGCCAAGCCGGCCGCAGAGTCGAATCCCGGATCACCGGGCAGTGCGGAAAGGTGAAGCATGGCGATCACAGGTTTGGGAACTGAAAAAACCTCTCCGAGCCAATCGACCATTGGAGGAAACCTTTCTCGAAAAATACTTGTCTCAACCAGCAAACTACCAGTAAAGTCGCTCATACCAAACATCAAAAATGTTCGATCAAACAAACAAAGGCGATTTGAAGTGAACAGAATAGAACGCCAGGCGCTCATTTTGAAGCGTCTGAAGTTTGACGCTGAAGTCACCGTCACGGAGTTGTGCAAGCTTTGCGATACCTCAGAGATGACTATCCGAAGAGATCTTGCGGAAATGGATCGTGCCGGCCTCGTTCGCCGTGTTCACGGCGGCGCCATCCTCCCCGATGGGCGCTCCTACGAACCGCCTTACTCTCTACGTGCTGCACAGGATTTGCTCATAAAACGGTCTCTCGCCATGCGTGCTCTCGATTTCATCCACGACGGCGACAGCATTGCCCTCGACGTCGGGACCACCATTCTCGAACTGGCGTCGCTTCTCGGAGAACGTCGGGGTCTCACTGTTGTCACCGCGAGTCTGCCCGTCGCGCAGAAAATCATTGAGGTGGGAATGCGCGGCCCAGCTCATCGCCTCATCATCACCGGCGGCGAAACGCGCCCCGGCGAGCTGTCCATGATCGGGGACCTTGCACAGCGTACATACAAGGAACTCCATGTCGACAAAGCGTTCGTTGGCATTGGCGGCGTCAGTCTCGCGGACGGTCTCACCGAGTACAACATCGAAGACGCAATGGTGAAGCGCGAACTGCTTCATTCCGCGAACCAGGTCTACCTTCTGGCAGACAGCTCAAAGTTCGGCAGAACGACATTCACGACAGTGGGTCAGATTGAACAGGTGGGAACGTTCATCACGGACTCGGGTATTTCCACGGACATGGTGGATGGCCTCACCGCTCGTGGCCGCACCATCCACACAATCGAACGCGACGGCGCTGAGGGAGCCCCCATGCGCGAAAAGAGAGAAGAACTGTGAAAAAAGTGTTTGTCGTATGCGCAACGGGAATCGCAACCTCAACGATGGTCCGCCTCAGAGTGGAGGAATATCTCAACGAAAAAGGAATCAAAGCACAATTCACCCAATATCGCGTCGGGGAGTTGTCGGCTGATCGAGTCGATGCGGATGTCATCGTCGCAACCACCTCGATGCCGGCCGAATTCGCAAAAGTCGTGCCCGTTGTCAACGGGGTTCCGTTCCTTACGGGGATCGGAGAAGAAGCTGCACTGAAGCAGATAGAAGAAGTACTCACCACCCCTCTAGAGAAAGAAGAGTAAATCCATGCCCGATTTCGAGACCATACTCTCCAGCATTGGAGACTTCTTGAATGGACTGGGACCAACGGTGGTCCTGCCCGTCGTCATCATCATTCTGGGATTGATTCTCCGGATGAAATGGAGTTCTGCGATTCGCAGCGGCATCACAGTCGCGGTCGGATTCGTCGGAATCTTCCTCACCGTCGGCCTGTTGGGTGACACTGTTTCGGCTATTGGTGAGGCGTTCGCGAAGAACACAGGAACCGGCCTCAGCGTCATCGACATCGGCTGGCCGGCCGCGTCGTCACTGGCGTTCGGTTCACCCATCGGATACATCATCATCCCGATCGGAATTGTGCTGAACATCATTTTGTTGTTCGTGCGTGCGACTAAGACGCTGGATGTTGACCTGTGGAACTTCTGGCACATCGCATTCGTTGGCGCCCTGGTGCAGTTCGTCACCAACAACTTCTGGGTCGCGCTCATCGCGGCGATCTTCGCGTTCGTTATTGCATTGTTCCTTGCTGACTGGTCGGCACCTCTCGTCGAGAAGTACTACGGCATGCCGGGAATCTCGATTCCGCATCTCCAGTCGGCTGGCTACATGATGCTGGCCGTTCCGTTCGCGATTGTCCTGCGCAAGATCCCGGGCCTTCGAAACATGAAGCTCAACCCGGACACCACCCGCCGTAAACTCGGGCTGTTGGGCGAACCCATGATTCTCGGATTCATCATCGGTCTGATTCTCGGGCTCGTTGCCGGCCAGGATCTCGGTACCGCGCTTGCGACCGCGATCACAATCGCCGCCGTCATGCTCCTCATCCCCCGCATGGTTGCCATCCTCATGGAGGGTTTGACTCCCGTCGCGGTTGCTGCGAGGCAGTTCATGACGAAGCGCTTTGCGGGACGAGAGTTCTACATTGGACTCGACTCCGCGGTGCTGGTGGGTAGTCCCGCGGTAATTGCTGCCGGTCTGCTGATGGTTCCCGTGGAGATTCTTCTCGCCCTGGGACTCTCACCCCTCGGAAACCAGACACTCCCGTTCGTCGACCTCGCGGACGGTGTGTTTGTTGCGGCGCTGCTTGTGCCGCTCGTTGGTGGAGACCTGATCCTCACCGTGATTCTCGGAGCGATCGTAATGGGTATTGGCCTCTGGTTTGCTACCCAGATTGCTCCGGCCGTCAGCCAAATGGTGGCGTCGTCGACAACGATCGACTTCCCCAGCGGCTACGATTCCTTCACAGTGATGAGCGATGGAGCGGTTCCCGTCTCATACGGGTTCTACTACTTGTTCCAGACACCCGTCGCCGTCGCAATCATCGTTGGTCTGCTGTTCATAATCGGGCTGTTCTTCCTCAAGCACTTCTTCCCACTGGGAGAACGGCTGTTGCCCGTGCTCGTGAATGCTGCCGGCGAATCACTTGTTGACACGCCGAACGAGGGCGTGTCATCGGAAGCACGATCTGTTGATGTCATGCCGGGAGACCCCGACCTCGAACGGGGAGCGGCAGAACCAACCGAAAAGAAGTAATCGAGCTGAGGGGTGCTGCCGCGCGCGGCAGCACCCCTCCCTATTTGTACACGCTACGCCCGCCATTGGAGAGTTACAGTGACCGTCACACCGTCATCACCACGTGAAGTATGCGTGAGCGCATCGATCGTCACGGCACAGTTGCTTGCTCTCGAATCCGAATTCGAGCGGCTTCTGGCTGCTGGTGTTAACAGCCTTCACGTTGATATCGAAGACGGCACGTTCGTTCCGGTGATGAATCTCGGAACCAGAATTGTCGACGCCGCAGTCCAATGGGGAAAGCTTCCCATCGACGTGCACCTGATGGTAGAAAATCCCGAAAGTGTTCTCCGACTTCTGTACGGCTTGCCGCTGCAGAAGGTGTCATTCCACGCGGAAGCGACACGCTATCCGCGCCGTGTCCTGAAAATCATTCGGGAGCAAGGTTGGAAGGCAAGCATCGCCTTTAACCCGGCCACACCTCTTTTCGACCTCTCTACGCTCCTGCCCCACCTCGACGATGTCTTGATGCTCACCACAGAACCAGAGAATGGTGACACACCATTTCTTAAGGGGCGACTGGCAGCAGTCCAGTCCGCGGTGAACGTCTGCGCGCCCCTGGGAGTTTCGGTTACGGTCGATGGTGGAGTCGGTCTGTCAAACATCCGACGAGTCGTAGACGCGGGTGCCGAAACTGTGGTGATCGGCAGAGCGCTGTTCGAGTCGCTACGGCTCGAGCAAATGGTTAAGCAAATCAAGAAGGGCGATCTCCATGAATAATCTGTCGGAGTTGATTCGACCCGGGCTTATTGCGATCGAGCCGAGCCTTGACACCGCGGATGCTGTGATCCAGGAACTCGGTGGTCTACTCATCGAGGGAGGCTTTGGCAAAAGCACTCTCGTGGAGGCTGCGCTCGAACGGGAACGAAATTTCCCCACGGGCCTGCTGCTGAACACGGAAGGGGTCAATGCGGCGATACCACACGCGGATCGTGAACACGTTGAGAAAGCGGCTATCGCGGTGGCGGTTCTCGCCGAGCCGGTCGCCTTCCACCAGATGGATGACGCTGACGTGGAAATTCCTGTACGCCTGGTCTTCCTTCTTGCACTGCCGGATGCAGAATCGCAGTTGCAGACTCTTCGTTCGCTAGCGGGCACCTTGCAAAATCAGGAACTCATCGCACGACTACTTTCGTGCTCAACTCCGGAAGAATTGATGGCCGTCATGGCAGCCGGAGGTGCAGAAACGTGATCAATTGGATAATCGACAACGCGTTCGGTACCTGGGGTCGAGGCATCATGGACTTCTATCTCAGCTACTCCTTGCCCATCAACATTGTCGTTATCGCGTATGGCGGCTTTCTCGTGTACCTGCATCTTAAGGTTCGCCCGTTCCGACGCGCCGCAATAGACCAGGTCAGCAAGATCATTGCCTCTGCGGGCAAGCCAGGTTCTGGGCCAAAACTTTATGCATTCGTGGCGAGAAAGCTGAACTGGACCGACATCGCCGCGGTTGGCGAAGGTGCGCTTATCGCTGGCCGGTGGGGACTATGGCCAATAAAGGCAACGGCGGAACGGCTTCCAAAAGTGCTCCCCGTGAGTGAACTGTGCCGAGACGCGATCGCCGAACGTCAAAAGAAAGCCAAACCGCGACTGGGAAAGTTTGAGGAATGACGATGAAAACAGAAGTAACCGTGCGGGTAGGCTCCGCAGTCGGTTTGCATGCTCGACCCGTGAGTATTTTCACGCGCGCGGTGCGGGCAACTGGCATTCCCGTGACTATCGCCAAGGGCAACGGTAAAGCAGTTAACGCTGCGAGCCCGCTGCTCGTCATGTCACTCGGGATCGCTTTTGGCGACGAGGTCACTCTTGCTTCGGATGGTCCAGACGCGGAGAGCGCGCTCGCGACTCTCGCAGAACTGATTTCGACCGAACTAGACGCCAAGACCGATAGCGCCGAACCCCTTCGAGGTTCCCCCGAATCGGACAACCAAGCACCATGATTATTCGAGGGATGGGCGTAGGGCGAAGAATCGCGGTTGGGCCCGTCATCCGAAAACACCCGCGACTTCCCGAACCAGAAGATAAACCGTTCTCAGGCGACCCGGAACGCGAATGGGCGCTCGCCGCCGAAGCGCTGTCGTCGACGGCTACCGACTTACTTGAGCGATCAGAACGCGCAGATGGAGAGGCGAAAGACATACTGCAAGCGCTCGCGGATGAGGCGGATGATCCCGCGCTTGCCGAGGACGTAGAGGCCCTCATCAGGAATGGCAAGACAGCTGAGCGCGCTGTGTTTGAGGCCTTTCGAGCTTACCGCGAACTTCTCGCAGGACTCGGCGGCTATCAAGCAGATCGAGCCGCGGACCTTGACGATCTCAGTCAACGGACTATCTCGTTTCTTCGAGGTCTGCCGCCTCCCGGCGTTCCTGAGTCAGACACCCCATTCGTTCTCGTAGCGGAAGACCTTGCCCCGGCTGACACCGCGCTCCTGGACCTTGACGTCGTGCTCGCTCTCATCACGGAACAGGGCGGTCCGACTTCACACACGGCGATCCTCGCGCGGTCGAAGTCTCTGCCCGCAGTCGTCGGAGCGGCTGATGCGGCTACCCTCAAGGACGGAACATTGGTCATCGTGGACGCCGCAGCGGGCACCATTGAAGCGAACCCGTCCCCAGAGTCTGTCGCCTTAGCGCACGCCAGACTCGATGCCCTGAAGGCAGATTCGGTTCAACCTCCTAGAGCTGGTGCACTGGCTGACGGCTTTAACGTACCGCTACTGTCCAACCTCGGATCACCTGATGAGGCCGAAGAAGCGCTCTCGCTCGGAGCAGAAGGCGTCGGCTTGTTCCGAACTGAGCTCTTGTTTCTGGACGCGGCAGAGCCTCCGGGAAGAGACGAACAACGTGAACAGTATTCTCAACTCTTGTCTGCCTTCCGCGGCAAAAAGGTCGTCGCACGTGTTCTCGACGCGGGCGCTGATAAACCGCTTTCCTTTCTCGGAAACACCAGCGAAGCCAATCCGGCCCTAGGGCTCCGTGGGCTCCGCGCGCTTCGCCAGGCCGAAGGCGTGTTGCGCGACCAATTGACGGCCCTCGCAGAAGCGGAAAGGGACAGCGGGGCCGAACTGTGGGTGATGGCACCCATGGTCGCTGACATCGAAGACACCAAATATTTTGTGAATATTGCACACGAATGCGGAATCCGCACCGCGGGGGTAATGGTGGAGATTCCCTCTGCGGCACTGCTTGCGCACCAGGTGCTGGAACACTGCGACTTCATCAGTCTCGGCACGAATGACCTTACCCAGTACACGCTGGCGGCTGACCGGCAACTCGGTTCTGTCGCCGCCTATCAAAACCCCTGGCACCCCGCAGTCTTACAACTCATCTCAATGGCGGGCCGGGCCGGCGCGGATGCTCGTAAGCCGGTTGGGGTGTGTGGAGAGGCCGCCGCAGATCCGCTTCTGGCGGTAGTGCTTGTAGGGCTGGGCATAACGAGCCTGTCGATGGCACCTTCAGCGCTCGCTGACGTGCGGGCTGAACTCTCAAACCACACTCTGGAACAGGCGAAGGAACTCGCTGTTGTCGCGTTGGCGGCAGATTCGGCACTGTCTGCCCGCCAGGCCGTGACCAGCCGGGTGCTGAACCGAGTGGCAGACTAACCGATTTCTCTTCATACCCTTCGAAAGGAACTTTGTGACGCTCTCACGAAAAGACCTTGGACCAAACCCAATTGCTGCATTGCAGCATTGGGTAGCCGATGCGCGTGATGCCGGGCTTGGCGACGAACCCGTGTTCACGCTCGCGACGGTTGATTCCACTGGCGCGCCCGACGCTCGACTCGTCGTCGTTCGAAATATCAATGAAGAAGGCCTCACCTTTTATAACGACAGCCGTTCTCCGAAGGGACAGCAAATGGCCGCAGAACCTCGGGCAGCGATGGTCGCGTTTTGGCCGGATCTGGGACGACAGGCGCGCGTGCGCGGAAGCGTGACCATTCTTCCTCCCAGTGTGAGCGACGCCGCTTTCCACTCGCGCGAGCGACGGTCGCAAATCGGGTACCTCGTCAACGAGCAGTCCAGGACAATCAGCGATCGCGAACAGCTTGAGCGGAACCTGGATAACGCAATGGACGAATTGCGCGACAAAGAGCTCACGAGACCGGACCATTGGGTGGTCTACTCCCTCAGACCGGAAGCCATTGAATTCTGGCAACGCGGCGAACGACACCTTCACGACCGCATTAGGTACACACTGAAAGGCACCCAGTGGCATGCTGAGCGTCTCCAGCCTTGACGCTTGCTGTTCCGCGATTTCGCTCTCTTCGCGACGCCTGCCCAGCAAGTTCCTCAGGGAGCGGGCTACGCCGCTCCGTCGAACATCGACGTGACAGACCCGTCGTCGAACACCTCGTGAATGGCGCGAGCCAGCAAGGGCGCTATCGACAGCACGGTGAGCGAGGGAAAGCGCTTGGCCTCAGGTATCGGCAGGGTGTCGGTGACCACGACGGAGTCGATGAACTCTGACTGAAGGATCGTCGACGCCGGGCCCGAGAACACTGCGTGCGTCGCCGCCACGACGACGCTGAGCGCCCCCGCCTTCTTCAGAGCCTCGCACGCCTTCACGATGGTGCCTCCGGTGTCGATAATGTCATCGACGATAAGGCATACGCGGCCCTCGACCTCGCCGACGATATCGTGCACCGTTACCTTGTTCGGAACGAGCGGGTCGCGACGCTTGTGGATGATGGCCAGGGGCGCACCGAGTTTGTCGCTCCAAATGTCGGCAACGCGCACACGGCCCATGTCCGGGGACACGACCGTGAGCTTGTCGGTGTCGAGGTTGTTCTTGAAGTGTTCGAGCAGCACGGGCATCGCGAACAAATGATCGACGGGGCCGTCGAAGAAACCCTGAATCTGAGCGGCGTGCAGATCGACGCTCATAATGCGGTCCGCGCCGGCCGCCTTGAACAGGTCGGCGACGAGCCGAGCAGAGATGGGCTCACGTCCGCGACCTTTTTTGTCCTGACGCGCGTACGGATAGAACGGCGCAACAACCGTGATGCGCTTGGCCGACGCGCGCTTCAGGGCATCCACCATGATGAGTTGCTCCATGAGCCACTCATTGATGGGATTAGTGTGCGACTGGATGACGAAGGCGTCGCATCCGCGCACGCTTTCGTCGTAGCGTGCATAAATCTCGCCGTTCGCGAAGGTGCGCGCGTCGGTCGGAACCAGTTCGCTGCCCAGTTCATCGGCAATCTGCTGAGCGAGTTCCGGATACCCGCGACCGGAGACGATAACGAGTCTTTTCTGGCCCGTGATTTTGATGCCGGACACGTCTCCCGCTCTCTGCCGGCTCGCCGACGTTGGTGGCTAGTTGTCGGATTCGCCTGCCGCCGCTGCAGCCTCAGCCGCCGCAGTACCCGGACGTTTGTCTTCCACCCAGCCCATCATGTTCCGTTGGGGAGCCACACTGATGGCGAGAGCGCCGGCCGGAACATCCTTTCGGACGACGGTACCCGCACCGGTGTAGGCTCCATCACCAATCCTAACCGGAGCGACGAACACGTTGTGCGACGAGGTGCGCACGTGGGAACCGACGCTCGTGCGGTGCTTGTTCACACCGTCATAATTTGCCGTGATAGTGCCCGCGCCGATGTTGGACTGCACGCCGATCTCGGTGTCACCGATGTAGCTGAGGTGAGGCACCTTACTGCCGAAACCGATAGTCGAATTCTTGGTCTCCACAAACGCGCCGATTTTGCCGCTCTCCCCCAGCACGGAGTTGGGGCGCAGGTACGCGAACGGCCCCACTGTCGCGCCCTTTCCGATCACCGCGAGCGTGGCATCCGTGCGCTTGACCACCGCATTTTCACCGATCTCGCAATCCACGAGAGTTGTGTCCGGTCCGACGATGGCACCGCGGTCGACTTTCGTCGCACCTTTGAGTTGCGTACCCGGCAGAATTTCGACGTCCTCGGCGAGCGTCACGTTCAGGTCGATCCACGTTGTCGCGGGATCCTGCACCGTCACGCCCGCGCGTTGCCAACCGCGCACGATGAGAGCGTTCAACCGGCCGGCCGCCTCGGCGAGCTGCACGCGGTCGTTCACGCCACCCACGATCCAGCTTTGGGCCACGGGCACCGCCTCCACGGTCGCGCCGGACTCCCGCAACAAGCGCACGACATCCGTGAGGTATTTTTCGCCCTGAGAGTTTTTCGTCCCGATTCGCGGCAACTCCTGCCGCAATGACGCCACACTGAAAACGTAGCTGCCCGAATTGATTTCGTTGACCGAAAGTTCGGTTTCGTTCGCGTCCCGGTGTTCCACGATGCGGTCAACGAACCCGTCGCCGTTGCGGATGACGCGGCCGTAACCGTTCGCGTCGTCGAGCACCGCAGAGAGCAGCGTTGCCGCACAGTGCGCCGCACGATGCGCAGCGACCAATTGCGTGAGGGTTTCGGCGTCGAGCAGGGGAACGTCTCCGCTGACGACGACCACATCGCCCATGAACTCATCTGGCAGCGCACCGAGCGCAACCTCGACTGCTCGCCCGGTACCCGGCACGTCATCCTGATCCACGATCACCGTCTCCGGCAGCACGCTGGAAATGACGGAAGCAATCGCGTCACGCTCGTGGCGCACAACGGCAATCACGTGTGCCGGATGCAGCTCCCGCGCCGTTGCCAGCACGTGCCCGACGAGCGGAATTCCGGCAAGCAGGTGCAGCACCTTGGGTGTCGCCGACTTCATCCGCGTGCCCTCGCCCGCCGCGAGAATGATCACTGCGAGATTTGCGTCCGTCATGTGCACTCCTTCTCCGGTACCGCCTCAGCCGACGTCGCCGACTCGCGCTCCGCGCACGGAACAAGTTGAGCCGGCTGCGCCGACTCGCGCTCCGCGCACGGAGCTCAAATCTCGAACACATCGGTGTTCGATCTTTGAGCTCCGCCCCCAGGATTCGAACCTGGACCTAACAGCTCCAAAGGCTGTCGTGCTGCCGTTACACCAAGGCGGATCGCGCACCTGCGCGACAACAAGTCTGCCAGACGGAGACACCCTTCGACCGCGCGTCACGCGGAACCGCGATAATGGAAACATGCCGCACCACGACGAAGTCGACCGCATCGTGGAGGCGTGGACCCGTGAAAGGCCGGATCTCGACTTCGCGCCGTTGCAGGTGCTTTCCCGAGTCGGTCGGCTCGCGCGCCACCTCGACCGGGCGCGCAAAGACTCCTTTTCGACATCGCACCTGGAGTCCTGGGAATTCGATGTGCTGTCAGCGCTCCGCCGGGCCGGCCAACCCTACCAACTCAGCCCCAAAGCGCTCCTGCAGCAAACTCTTGTCTCCTCCGGGACGATGACCAACCGCATCAACCGACTCGCGGAGCGGGGACTCGTACAGCGCCGCACCGATCCGCATGACGGTCGTGGAGTTCTCGTGGTAATGACGGAAAAGGGTCGAGACAGTGTGGACAACGCCATCAGCAGCCTCGTCGACGCCGAATCGGAGCTCCTGCGCACTCTCCCGCCCGCCGACCGCGAACGGCTCGCCTCCCTGCTGAGGAAGCTCAGTCTCGACTTCGACTGAAAGCACTCTGACCGAACAGAATCCGCCCGTTACGAAGCGCAGCGGATGCAGGTGCTCGCGTACGGGCGAGCCATCAGCCTGCCCGTCGCAATGTGCGAACCGCACGCGACGCACGTGCCGAATGTTCCTGCGTCAAGCCGTGCGCGGGCTTCCCGAATCTCGTCGACGCGCTGCTCTGCCTGCCGCAGCAAGGCATCCGACTGAGAGCGTTCGAACGCGATGGTTGCCCCCTCCGGATCATGCTCGTCGTCACCGTTCGAATCCCGACGAGCACTGACAATGGCATCGATGCTGCCGCCGAGGCTGACAATCGAACTCACCGCCTCCGCCTCAAGCTTGGCGAGAACCGCATCAAACTTGTCGGTGTCGAGGGCTGCAGTCGTGATTGCTTCAGTGTTGAGCGTCTCGGCGCTGAGAGTGCCGTCGTCGCGGGTCACGGTATCGGTCATGGCGCCGAGCCTATCCGTCGAGCCTGTGATGTTAATCAGAGTTTCATTCCGATTCGCCTGCCGCGGGCAAACACCTCTTAGTGACCGAGCAGCTCACCGAGTTCCAGCCAGCGAGTCTCCACATCCGAAATTTGGGCAGTGATCGAATCGAGCTCGGCGGAAAGGCTCGCGAGGCCCTCAAAGTCACTCTGATCGTGCTCTGCCATTCTCGCGTGGATGTCGTCGACCTGAATGCCGAGCTTGGCAAGTTTGCGCTCTGCCGCCGCGAACTCTTTTTGAGCGTTGCGGAGTTCGGCGCCGGCAAGTTTGAGGGCTTGGGGGCTCCCTTCGAAACGATCGCTTCGCGATCCCTCAGGGAGCGGGGCACGATCGCTTCGCGAACCTCGTTCGAGACGGGCTGCGCCTCCCTCAGGACGACGGTCAACGAGTGGGCCGTGGTCAGGGCGCGCGTTGCGGAGGGCCGCAGCGCGCAGTTCAAGGTACTGGTCGACCCCGCGAGGCAGGTGACGCAGTTGCCCATCCATCACGGCATACTGCTGATCCGTCACGCGCTCCAGCAGGTATCGGTCGTGACTGACGACCAGTAGCGTGCCAGGGAAAGTGTCGAGCAGGTCCTCGATCGCGGCAAGCATGTCCGTGTCGAGGTCGTTCGTCGGTTCGTCGAGGATCAGCACATTGGGTTCGGAAAGAAGAATCAGAAGCAATTGGAGCCGACGCTTCTGGCCGCCGGAGAGGTCCCTCACGGGAGTGCTCAGTTGGGCGCTCCGGAAACCGACACGTTCAAGCAACTGCCCCGGTGTGAGTTCCTTGCCGCCGCTTACGTAGCTGCTTTTCTGCCTCGCCAGAACGTCGCTGACGCGGTCGTTCCAGACATCCGCGAGTTCGGCCAGTTGCTGGGTAAGCTGCGCGACCTTGATCGTCTTGCCCCGCTTGACCCGGCCACTCGTGGGTTGCAGTTCGCCAGAGATCAGATTCAGCAGCGTGGACTTGCCCGCACCGTTGACGCCGAGGATGCCGGTGCGCTCTCCGGGGGCTATTCGCCAGGTGATGTCGCGGAGGACCTGGATGCTCCCTTCGAGATGACCGCCTTCAGCGGTCTCCTCAGGGAGCGGGCGAGACACCGAGGCCTCTTCAGGGAGCGGGCGAGACACCGAGGCCTTCCCAGGGAGCGGGCGAGACACCACACTCTCCTCGGAGCGCAGGATCTGGTAGGACACGCTCACGTTCTCGAGGTCGACGACATCTTTGCCGAGCCTCTGCATCGCCAGCTGCGCGAGCGAGACGCTGTCCCGGATGGGCGGCTCGTTCTCGATGAGCTCGTTCGCCGCGTCGATGCGGAACTTCGGCTTCGCCGTTCGGGCCGGTGCCCCGCGCCGCAGCCAGGCCAGCTCCTTGCGCAGGAGATTCTGGCGCTTCGCCTCGCTCGCCGCCGCCATCCGATCGCGCTCGACCCGCTGCAGAACGTACGCGGCGTAGCCGCCCTCGAAGGGCTCGATGAGCCGGTCGTGCACCTCCCAGGTCGCGGTGCAGATCTCGTCGAGGAACCACCGGTCGTGCGTCACGGTCACGAGCGCGCCCGAGTTCTTCGGCCACCGATTTTTGAGGTGCTTCGCGAGCCACGCAATACCCTCCACGTCGAGGTGGTTAGTCGGTTCGTCGAGAAAAACAACATCCCAGTCGCCGATGAGGAGCGCCGCGAGCGCCACCCTGCGGCGCTGGCCGCCGGAGAGGTCGTCCACCCGCGCCTCCCAGGGGATGTCCGCAATGAGACCCGCGATGACATCCCGCACCTTCGGATCGCCCGCCCACACGTGCTCGTCGATGTCGCCGATGACCACCTCGTGCACGCTGCGCTCGCTGTGCAGTTCGTCTGCCTGGTCGAGCATTCCGATGCGGATGCCGCCCCTGCGGGTCACGCGCCCCGCATCCGGTTCGAGACGACCGGCCAGCAGGCGAAGCAGCGTGGACTTGCCGTCACCGTTTCTGCCGACTACGCCGATCCGGTCGCCCTCATTGAGTCCGACAGTCACCGAATCGAAGATGACGCGCGTGGGGTATTCGACGTGCAGCGCTTCCGCGCCGAGAAGATGGGCCATTTGCTTCAAGGCTACCCGGCGGCGGGCGTCATTCTGCCATGATGCGGGCCCCGTGTACCGGTCCTGTCACGCGTACCACCGTGTGCCGCGCCGCCGAGAGCGCAATTTGAAGCTCGAGCGCACTGTCAAGGTCGGCGGCGAGAAAGGCAACCGTGGGGCCGGATCCCGAGATAATTCCGGCGAGCGCACCGTTTTCTTCACCCAGTTCGATAACCTTCGCGAGTTCGGGTTTGAGGTGGAGCGCGGGAGCCTGAAGATCATTCACCATGCACTCGGCGAGCACGTGCGGGTCGCCCGCGCGCAACGCCTGCAGCACGTTCGCGTCCACTCTCGGCTGCGACTCCGCGGGGGAGATGTCGAGAACGTGTCGCTCGCGATGGCGGTCCAATTCCTCATACACGAGCGGCGTGCTGAGCCCGAAATCGGCGAACGCGAGCACCCATTGAAAACTGCCTTTCGCAAGCGCCGGATTGAGCTGGTCCCCTCGTCCGGTGCCGATGGCCGTCCCGCCGGTGAACGCGAACGGAACATCCGCGCCCAGCTGTGCGGCAAGTTCGAGAAGATCATCGCGAGAAAGCGATGTTCCCCACAACGCGTCACACGCCACAAGCGTGGCAGCGGCGTCGGCGGAACCGCCACCCATGCCGCCGGCGACCGGAACATTTTTCTCAATTTTGAGACGCACACCCTTGCGATAACCCGTGGTACGAGCGAGAAGGGATGCGGCCCTCAGCGCGAGGTTTGAACCGTCCGTGCGCAATTGCGAACAGTCAACGCTCCCGGTGAATGACACTGAGAAGTCAGGTGCGTGGCTGGCTCTCACGTCTTCGTACAGCGAAACAGCCTGATACGCGGTGGCGATCTCGTGGAAACCGTCCTCGGCCAAAGGTCCAACTCCGAGGAAGACGTTTATCTTGCCCGGTGCTCGCGCATGTACGACACGGTCTACCTCTGAGGTCATTGCTTCAACCTAGTCGCCTCGACCGCGAGTTTTGTGTACTGGCGCTGACATGAAACAAAACTAGTGGACGCGGGCAATGGCGAGAAAATCGTGCACGCTCAATTCCTCGGCACGACGTGTCGCAGTCACGCCGGCCCGCTCAAGCACGGCCGTAGCGTCGCTGCCGAAGACGCTCGCGAGCGACTGCCGCAGCATTTTTCGTCGCTGACCGAATGCCGCATCAACCAGCGCGAACGTCGCACGGCGCTCATCGTCAGTACCCGGCGCATGTTCGTGGCGCTCGAAACCGACGAGAATCGAATCGACATTGGGTACCGGCCAAAAGACCTGACGGCTCACCTGCCCCGCCGTGCGCCACTGCCCGTACCATGCGGCCTTCACGCTTGGTCCGCCGTAAACTCTCGAGCCGGGCATGGCGGCGATGCGCTGCCCCACCTCGGCCTGCACCATGACGAGTCCTGACTCCAGCGAGGGAAACACTTCGAGAAGGTGCAGCAGTACCGGCACCGAAATGTTGTACGGAAGGTTGGCGACGAGACGCGCGGGCTCATGGGGCAGTTGCGTTATCGTCATGGCGTCTGCCTCAATAACGTCGAGTGGGGCATCCGGGAGCATCGACTCAACCGTGAGCGACAACTGAGCGGCCAGACGCGGATCGATCTCCACCGCAACGACCCTCGCACCGGTCGCGAGCAACCCCAGTGTGAGCGAGCCGAGACCGGGACCCACCTCCAGCACCGTATCCGATTCGCCGAGCCGGGCAGCCGCGACGATACGACGAACCGTGTTGGCGTCCACCACAAAATTCTGACCAAGCTTTTTTGTGGGATTCAGATCCAGCAGCGCCGCAAGATCGCGAATTTCGGCAGGGCCGAGGTAACCGCTTAGGGGTTTCGTCATCCTGTCAGCATCCCGACCACGACCTTCCGAATGATGCATGCAATCCTAGGTGGAGGCGCTGGCCGGATCGGCATCCCACGAACCGTACACTCTCTCGGTATTCGCGGCGATCTGGCGCGCAAGCTCAGCCACGTCCATCGCGAGATACTCCGCCATGGAACGCACCGTGTGCGGGATCAGGTACGGCGAGTTCGGTCGTCCGCGGAACGGCACGGGGGTGAGGAATGGCGCATCCGTTTCAACGAGGATGCGGTCGAGCGGCGCCACCGCGAGCGCCTCCCGCAGATTGTCAGCGTTCTTGAACGTGACCGTGCCGGCGAAGGAGAGATACCAACCGCGATCCGTGCACAGCTTCGCCATCTGTGCGTCCCCGGAAAAGCAATGGAACACCGTGCGTTCGGGTGCACCCACTCTCATCAGCGTGGAAATGACCTCATCATGCGCGTCACGATCATGGATCTGCATCGCAAGATCGTGCTTCCTGGCCAGCGCGATGTGCGCCTCGAACGAACGAAACTGCGCGGCCCTACCGTCTTCTTCCGTGCGAAAGAAATCCAAGCCGGTTTCGCCGATTGCTCTCACGCGCGGCCGGGCGGCCAGATCGTCGATTTCTTCCAGCGCAGAGTCGAGCGTTCCGGCGGCCTCGTAATGCGGGGCCTCGTTGGGATGGATCGCCACCGCCGCAAGCAGCCGTGGCTCGCGTTCTGCCACCTCGGCAGACCAACGGGATGTGGGCAGATCGCCGCCCACCTGAATCGCGCCCTTCACCCCGACCGCTTCCGCACGATCCAGGTGCTCGCGGTAATCCATGGGGTTGTCGCCGTCAGCGATTTCGAGGTGCGTGTGGTTGTCATACACCGCGACCGGCAGCCGCTCGGGCAGCGGCGGATAACTTAAATCACGGGTCTGCCCGTGCTCTGCCCGCGAATCGCGCTGACGGATGTAGTGGGATTCGCTCATCGGCTACTCCACCGACGCAACGGTCTCGATGCGCGGAAAGAGCGGCTCGATCGCGGTCACGCGACCACCCGGACTCAGCCTGCCCCATGCGCCCGCATCCCGGATCGGCTCATCGGCAAGCGCCGTGCCGGTGCCCAGTGCGGTCCACAGTTTCGAGGTCGCCTTCGGAACCACGGGCGAGAGCAGCACGGCAAGCGCGCGCAGACCCTCGGCAACGGTGTACAGCACGGTGGCGAGCCGCTCGCGGTCGGCATCGCTCTTGGCAAGGACCCATGGCTCCTGCACCGTGATGTACCCGTTGAGTTCATCGACAATCGTCCAGATCGCCTCGATTGCGGAGTCGATTTCGAGACGTTCCATCGCGGCATCGGCGTCGTTCGCCACCTGCGCGACGCAGCGCTGGATGGCAAGGTCGGCGTCCGTGTATCCGCTCGGGGCCGGCACGAGCCCGTCGAAGTATTTGCCGATCATCGCGAGAGCGCGCGAGGCAAGGTTTCCGAAACCGTTCGCCAACTCGGAAGTGTAGCGGGCAGACAGGTCTTCCCAGCTGAACGAACCGTCCTGGCCGAAGGTGATGGCGCTCATGAAGTAGTAACGGAACGCATCCGAACCGAACGTGTCGGTGATCTCCGCCGGCGCGATGCCCGTGAGTTTCGACTTGGACATTTTTTCGCCGCCGACAAGCAGCCAGCCATGGGCAAAGACCTCCTGCGGCACCTCGATTCCCGCCGCCATGAGCATGGCCGGCCAAATGACCGCGTGGAATCGGGCAATGTCTTTGCCGACAATGTGCACGGCCGGCCAACGCCGATCGAATTGCTCCTGGTCGGTACCGTAACCGATCGCGGTGATGTAGTTGAGAAGCGCGTCGAACCACACGTAGAGCACATGCTTCGAATCCCACGGTATCGGAATACCCCAGTCGAAACTGGACCGTGAAATTGACAGGTCGTGCAGTCCGCGCTTGATGAACTGGATGAGTTCGTTGCGAACGCTTTCGGGCTGAACGAACCTGGGATTCGACTCGTACAGGTCCAGGAGCTTCTGGCCGAACTCGCTCAGCTTGAAGAAGTAGTTCGTTTCTTTGAGCACCTCGACCGGCTTCGAGTGGATGGCGCACACGAGTTCACCCTCGAAGGCGCCGGAACCGAGCACGAGCTCGCTCTGCTGCTTGTACTCTTCGCAGCCGACGCAGTAGAAGCCCTCGAATTCTCCGAGATAGATGTAGCCGTCGTCATAGAGCTTCTGCAGGAACAGCGTGACGCCGTTCTCGTGGCGCGCATCGGTCGTGCGGATGAAGTCGTCGTTGGCGATGTCAATGGTGTCGAGCAGCGGCAGCCACGCGCTCTCCACAAGACTGTCCACCCACGCTTTGGGAGCGGTGTTGTTGGCCACCGCAGCGCGCAACACTTTTTCGCCGTGCTCATCCGTTCCCGTGAGCGACCAGGTGTCGTCGCCGGCCTGACGATGCCAGCGGGCGAGAACATCCGCCGCCACTTCGGTGTACGCATGCCCTATGTGCGGCACATCATTGACGTAAAAAATGGGTGTCGCAATGTAGAAGGAGTGCTGCGCGGCCATGCGCTCAATCCTAATCCGCGCTGCGCGCCTGTGACTTTCGCTCCAGCACGCCCTGGTAGAGGTCGCGGCGACCAAGTCCGGTTGCCTCCGCCACGTCGGCGGCGGCATCCTTCAACGACGAACCGGATTCGACAAGCGCGAGCACTTCGAGGATGCCGTCTTCCAGGCTCGCGGCCGCCGGTGGAGCGCCGGCCACGACGATGCACATTTCGCCTTTCACTCCGGTTGCGGCCCACGCGGCAAGTTCGGCCGCGGTTCCCCTGCGCACTTCTTCGTGCAGCTTGGTGAGTTCGCGCGCGACAACGACGCGTCGTTCGTCGCCGAACGCGGTCACCATGTCGGCGAGCGAGTCCGCGATGCGGTTCGGCGATTCGAAGAAGACCATGGTGCGCTCTTCACGAGCGAGTTTGGTGAACCACGCCACGCGCGCGGTGCGCGGAATAAAGCCTTCGAACGTGAACCGATTTGTGGGGAGCCCGGACACCGCGAGCGCCGCGAGCACCGCACTCGGCCCAGGGATCACGGTCACGGCGACTCCCGCAGCCGCTGCAGCGGCGACGAGCGGAAAGCCGGGGTCGCTGATCGCCGGCATTCCCGCATCCGTCAGAACGAGCACGTCGTCGTCGCGCGCAAGCGCCACGACCTCCTCCGCTTTCGCCACTTCGTTGTGCTCGTGCAGCGGAATGAGTCGCGGCCGATTGCTGATCGCGAGCGCTTTCATCAGGTGAACGGCCGTGCGAGTGTCTTCCGCCGCGACGATGGGGGAAGTTTCCAGCGCCTCGATGAGCCGTCGGGATGCATCGCCGAGATTGCCGATGGGGGTTGCGGCGAGGATGATCACGCCCCCATTCTGGCACCCCTGCTGTCTGGCATCCCCGGTGTGCGGTGGCGGTCTGCATCCGCGCGGCTGGTTAGCATTAGCGGGTGGCTTCCGATGGCAACTTCGATCGCGTGCTGAGCGGGGGTGACCCGGCGGCGGTCGCCTACCCCGCTGGCGAAAATCCTCATTCGACCGGGGAGCCCCGCGGTTCACGGCTCGACGAGTGGTGGGCTCGAGTTCTTTCCACTCCTGCCCGGCAGACGATGTGGGCGTGGGGCGGCCCGGTTCTCGTCACGGTTCTTGCGGCAGTGCTCCGGCTCTGGAACCTCGGTTCGCCGCACACGCTTGTCTTCGATGAAACCTACTATGTGAAAGACTCCTGGACGCTTCTTCACCTGGGTTATGAAGCCAGATGGCCGGCAGAAGCGGATGCCTCCTTCAACGCGGGGGACGTGAACGGCTACCTCCACGACGGGTCCTATGTCGTGCATCCGCCGCTGGGCAAGTGGATTATTGCCGTCGGTCTGGCGATTTTCGGCGCACAGGATTCGGTCGGCTGGCGGATCAGCACCGCGATCGCCGGCGTCCTGCTTGTGGCGCTTGTCGCGATCATCGCGAAAGGACTCTTCCGCTCGACGCTGCTCGCCACGATCGCCGGAGGCCTGCTCGCCATCGACGGCAATGCGATAGTCATGTCGCGGTTCGCGTTGCTTGACGGAATCCTGACGCTGTTCGTGATGCTCGGCTTTGGCGCCATATTGCTGGATCGTGGTCACAGCGCCAAACGTCTGGAGAAGTGGCTTCGAAAGCGAGCGGATGCCCGGCGCTCGATCGACTGGGGGCCGGCGCTCTGGTGGCGACCGTGGCTTGTCGCGGCCGGGCTCGCCTTCGGACTCGCCTCGGCCGTGAAGTGGAACGGACTGTACTATCTTGCCGGGTTCGCCATCTACACGCTCGTGGTCGATGCGGTCGCCCGTCGTCGCGCGGGCGTGACGTTCTTCGGCAGCGGCGTCGCGTTCAAACAGGCCCCCGTGTCGTTTCTGCTCACCGTGCCCATCGCACTTGTCGCCTACCTTGTCACGTGGACAGGTTGGTTCGCCACGGAGGGCGGCTACTACCGGCACTGGGCCGAGCAGGCGGGAAACGCATGGCAGGGTGTGCTCGCGTGGGTGCCGCTCGACCTGCAAAGTTTCTGGCACTACCAGGCGAGCGCGTACGCGTACAACATCGGGGAGCACCAGCCCCACGGTTACCAGGCGAATCCGCTCACGTGGCTGCTCATGATTCGACCGACCGCCATGTACTACCGCGGGAGCGATTTCGGGCAAAACGGTTGCGCGTTCACACGGTGCGGGGAATCCATCACGGGAATCGCGAACCCGTTCATCTGGTGGGGCGCCGTGGCGGCCGCGGTGTACCTGGTGTATCGCGTCATCCGGTACCGGGAGTGGCAGGTGGGGGCGATTCTCACGGGAATCGCCGCGGGCTATCTGCCCTGGCTCATGTACCTGAACCGCACGGTGTTTCAGTTCTACACGATAGTGTTCGAGCCGTTCCTCATCCTCGCGCTCGTCTTCGTGATGGGCTTGCTGCTCGGCAAACGAACGGATGAAACCTGGCGACGAGTGGGCGGCATTCGCCTCATCGCGGTCGTCCTCGTCACCATGGTGCTCACGAGCGCGTTCTTCTACCCACTGTGGACCGGTATGCAAGTTCCCGTGGAGTTCATCCGATTGCACTACTGGCTCAGAACCTGGCTCTAGTTTTCCGGTATATCGAGTAATGACAACTGCTCGAATGAGGAATACATTAAACACGGCAGTTTCTCCCCCGAAGAAACTTTGCTGTCAGCCCATCGGACTGGCGAATCCGATGGAAGAAGTCCCCGTGAGTCTACGAAAAATTGGTGCCGCTGTCGCCGTCGGCGCGCTGCTGCTCATGTCAGTCGTCGCCGAATCGACGCCGGCGTACGCAGCGCCAAATCCGCCCACGGTGCAGCAAACATTCCCTGACCCGTGGATCACGAGTGCAACTCAACCTCAAGTTCAGGGAACCATGGATGCCACGGTCACGCAGATCGACGTGGAGATGTCGCAGGACGGCGTCACCTATTCGCCTCTGTGCACGGTGAACTATGCTCCTGGCGGCACCGTCTGGTACTGCAATCCTTCGACATACTCGCTTTCGCTTGGCCTCAATTACGTGCGCGCACGAGCCACGGACGGAACGGGAACCTCCGCGCCAGGAGCCCCCATCACCATTCAGGTGGTCAACGCCCCGACGATCACGTCACCCGCGGATGGCGTGTACACCAACGACTACGAACCCACTTTCTCCGGTGCGTCCGATGGCACTTACTTCACGGTATCCACCTCGGACTTCCTCACCACATTTTGCAGCGGCACAGTCGTCAACAACGCGTGGAACTGCACCCCGTCGACCCCGCTCCCCGATGGTGATTACACCTACCTTGTGGAGACAACGTTCGGCGCCACCACCGTTTTTTCTGCGTACCGCACAATTCACATCGACACGGCGCTGCCGTCAGCCCCCACCCTCGACCCGTTTTCGAACCCCGTCAACAGTTCGCCGGCACCCACCGTTTCCGGCACCGGAGAAGAAGCCGCAACCGTGAGCGTGCTCGTCGATGGTTACCCGGTGAGCTGCCCCGGCGCCGTAGTCATGTCCTCGTCGTGGTCCTGTGCCGTGGGCGACACCCTGTCTGCAGGCGCACACACCGTCACGGCATTTCAAACGGATGCGGCAGGCAACGTCTCGCCCGCAAGTTCACCCCAGTCGCTCGTCATCAACGACACCACTCCCCCAACACCCCCCGTCGTCACTTCCCCCGTAGGTACGCTCAGCGGCGGAATGAATGTGGTGCTCACGGCGAGCACCGCCGCCACAGTGACCGGGACGGGTGAGCCGGGAGCTACCCTGAACGTTGTCGGCAATATCTGCATGATCGTTCCGACGATCGTGGACTCCGGCGGCAACTGGACGTGCCAGCTGACAACGCCCATGACGCCCGACGGCGACCACGATGTCTTCTTCAGCCTCACGGACACCGCGGCCAACACGTCCGCACTGGCAAGCCCAGGCCTGCGGTTCACCGTCGACACGACCGCGCCAGCAGCCCCCGTGGTCACGCCGTTCGCCAATCCGGTGAACAGTTCTCCCGGGCCGCTTGTCTCGGGAACCGGCGAACCGGATGCGACGCTTACCGTGCTGGTGGACGGCCTTGTGACCTCGTGCGCTGGCGGACCCGTCGACTATATGGGCACCTGGTCGTGCACGCTCGGGACGGGCCTGACAACCGGGCCGCACAATGTGACAGTCCATCAAACCGATCTGGCCGGCAACCTCTCCGCCGCGGGCACGCAGCCTTTGGTAATCGCCGACAACACACCGCCCCTCGCCCCGATCGTCACGCTACCGATGGGCAATGTCGCCGGCGGGTTCAACACCGTCGTCACCAACAACACGGGGCCGACCGTAATGGGCACGGGCGAGCCAGGGGCGACAGTGGTGGTCTCCGGCAACAGCTGCCTGGCTGCGGCGATCGTCAACTCCAGCGGAAACTGGACCTGCCAACTGGCTATCCCGCTGACGCCGGACGGCGACCACGACCTCTCCTTCGGGCAGACCGATGCCGCCATGAACGCGTCACCCTTCGCGACCCCCGTGCTTCGATTCTCCGTTGACACCGCCGCCCCGGCCGTACCCACCGTCACATCGCCTACCGGACCATTGGTCAGCGGTGTCATTCAGGCCACCACAACAGCGAGGCATCCGGTGATCAGCGGAAGCGCTGAACTCGGCGCAAGCGTGCACATCGTGCGCGGCGGCTCGATGCCTGTTCCATGCACGGAAGGTGCAGTCGTCGGTGACGAGGGAGGGCAGTTCGCCTGCACCGTTGCCACGACGCTGAGCCCCGGCGTGTACTACTTCGGATTCGCACAGACCGACCGGGCCGGGAACTCCAGCGGACCCTCGGTGACACTCCTGCGACTCACCGTCGTCGATCCGCCCGAACCGAGCCCCGCGCTGCCAACGCTCGCACCTCGCTGGCTGCTGCAGTTCACCAGCAGCACGGATGCCCCCGCGCCCGGCCAAAACGTCACGCTCACCGGATCCGATCTCCCGCCGGGCGCCACGGTGACCGCAGAGTTGCACTCCACGCCGGTGCCACTGGGGAGATCCGTGGTGAAAGAGGACGGCACCTTCGTGCTCAACACGGTCATCCCCAACACCGTGCCGCCGGGGCCACACCATTATGTTGTTACTGTCACCCCGCTTCAGGGTTCGGCGCAAACAGCGCAACTGCCCGTGTCGGTCGTCGTGTCACCCCGCGTCGATGCGATTTCGCCGCCCAGCGCGGCCACAACTGCTCCTCAGGCGAACGCCTCGGGTGACCTCGCCGGCGGAACGGCGCAGGCATCCGCCGCCAGGAATGCGCCCGCCGCGCCCAACGTGCTCACGCACGCACTCCCCACCCTTTTCGACATCATTGCGAACCCGCTGGTGCTCGCGGCCGCCGCAGCCAGCAGCCTCGCCCTCCTCTTTCTCGTCGCGTTCCCCGCCGAAATTCTCAACTCCACGCTCGACGAAAATTACGAACGGATCTTCGGCAGACTGCCGAAGGTGCGCCTGCCGTGGCTCGCCAGAATACGCGACCGTCTCAAGCGCACCCCCGTCGTCGGCGGGCTCGCGTTGACAACGCTTGCAGCGCTCATCTTTAGCTTCGCGGACCCGAGTTTCGGCTTCGATCTCGCCTCCCTGCGCCTGTTTCTTGCGTGCACGATCGGGATGTTCGTGCTCGGCTATGTCGCCAACGTCATCACGGGGCGCATCATCCGACGCCGCTGGAGCATCGCATCCGTCATCGAACTTCAGCCGTTCGGCCTGATCGTTGCGCTTGCGGGCGTCATACTTTCCCGCGTGCTCGATTTTGCGCCGGGTCTACTCATCGGTTTGGTTCTCGGGCTCTCTCTCATGGCAACTGCCACCGCGAAAGATGAAGTGCGCGCGGTTCTCGTGTGGATGGGAGCAATTCTCGCTCTCTCCGTCGCGAGCTGGATCGGCTACAGCCTCATTGCAGGTGGCAGCGGCCCTACCGACTTCGCGGGTGCCCTGTTGGGGGACTCCATTGTCGCCATTGCCACCGAAGGAATCTCCGGCCTCGTGATCGGCCTGCTGCCGCTCGGATTCCTCGACGGGCGCAGCGTGTTTCAATACTCGAAACGCCTGTGGCTGGCCACCTACGCGGTCACGCTCATCGCCTTTTTCGTCATCGTCGTCCCCAGTGGCGCACTGTGGGGCAGCATCGACGGATCGTTCTGGTTTTGGCTCGCCGTGCTCTTAGTGTTCGCCGGCGTCTGCTTTGGAACCTACTTCTGGTTCCGTGCCCACCCCGAGGCGCACGAAGTCGATGACCGAGGTGACCGGGAGACTGCAGACGAAGTCGGTGCACAAATAGGCAGTCGGCACGCCACTCTGAAGTGATCTGCCCTCGAACAGCTCGAACCCGGCGCCCGCCCATTCCCGCGCGCCGCGTTCCGTGACCGTCACACCCACGCCACCGGCGGTATGCCAGTTCCTGGCTGCCCGCGCGAGTTCGGCATCCGGGTCATCCGCGACCACCACGAGTTGGGTCGGCAACGACGCGAGCGACGACATGACGGCCAGCGCGGAGCCGAAACCGAGCGGCTGTTGCTGAGCCGGCTCGGCGACGCGGCGCAACGCATTCAGTGCGGCGTCCAGAAAGCGGCGGTCACCGCTCAACAGGTACAGAAGACGGGATGCCTCGGCGAGCGCGCTCGTCCCGGACGGCAGCGCGCCCTCGGTCGGGTCGACATCCGATTCGAGTCCGAACTCTGCCAGCACCGGGTCTCCCCCGCCCGGAATCGCAAACCCCGACGGCGTCGTGCAGGCTTCCACCAGCATTCGCGACTCCTGGGCCCAGTGGTGCTCGCCTGTCGCGATCGCGAGCTTCACGAGACCCCGTGCGAGCAGACCGTAATCTTCGAGCGTTGCGCGCGCGCCGGACAGCGTTCCCGCCAGGCTCGCCCTCGCCAACTCACCGGACGCATTCCGGTGCGACGCCAGAATGTATTCCGCCGCTTCGCGCGCTGCCTGAATCCAGTCGGTGCGAGCGAACGCTGATCCTGCCACGGCCAGCGCACCGAGTGCGAGACCATTCCACCCGGTGAGAACCTTGTCGTCCAGAGCGGGTGGCCGCTGTGTGGTTCGCTCCTCCCTGGACAACAGGTAATAACCGCCCTCGGTGAGTTCACCGTTGACGACGCTCTCGCTGTTTTGCGCCGAAGCGAAGCCACCGGAAGGCAGCCGCAGTGTGGCGCACACGTACTCGGCGATCCCTGCGGCCGTGTCGCGAGCGAGGTCGGAGTGATGCGGCACGCGGGACGCCAGGAGAGCGTAACACTCCAGCAGACCCGCGTTGTCGTACAGCATCCGCTCATAGTGGGGCTCGGACCAGTCCCTTCGCGTGGCGTAGCGAAAGAAGCCGCCCTCCACCGGATCCCGCAAACCTGAGCGCGACATTGCCGTGAGCGTGCGGTCGGCGAGCGCGCGCGAACTCTCGGAATCGTGCTGCAGCAGAAATTCGAGCACCGGAACGACCGGAAACTTCGGCGCGGATCCGAACCCGCCGAACTCTTCGTCCTCGTTCGCGGCAAGAAGCTCGACGACATTGTCGAGTTGCACGCGGTTCGGAAGCTCCGCCTCGGGCCGTACGGCGTGCCGGAGGATAGCGGCAGCGACATCCGCGGCGTTTTCTTCAACGTCGCTTCGACGATTCGTCCAGGCATCCGAAACGCCCTCAAGCACGTCACGAAATGCCGGATGCCCCGGCATGGCAACCGGGGGCCAGTACGTTCCCGCAAAAAACGCTTGGCCCTGCGGAGTGACGAACACGTTGAGCGGCCACCCGAGGTTCTGAGTGAACGCGCTCGCCGCCGTGAGATAGGCGGAGTCGACTTCCGGATGCTCCTCCCGATCAACCTTGATCGCCACGAAGTGAGCGTTGAGAAACTCGGCAACCGCGGGGTCGCTGAAGCTCTCCCGCGCCATCACGTGGCACCAGTGGCACGTCGAGTACCCGATCGAAATGAACACGGGGACCCCTCGGTCCGCAGCCTCCCTGAAAGGTGCGTTGCCCCATTGCTGCCACTCCACAGGGTTCGCCGCGTGTTGCCGAAGGTAGGGGCTGAGTGCAGTCGCGAGAGTGTTGGGCATGTTCTCCACGCTACGCTCAACGCCGTCGCGCGACCGGAATACAACGGCAGGGATACGCTGGAGTTATGCGATCACGACCCTCGGTCACAGGCTCAATCGAACTTTCCCTGCCTGAGTTTGAGAACCCGCCGCGTGACCCGCTGCCACTGCTGATCTCGTGGGTGGATCAGGCGGAGCGCCTCGGCGTGCTGGAGCCTTACAACATTGCGCTGGCGACCTCCGACGGGCACGGAGACGTTTCCAACCGGTTCGTACTCGCCAAAGTTTTCGATACCGATGGCATGCTTTTTGCCACGAACACGAGCAGCGCGAAGGGGATGCAGCTCACCGCTAATCCCCGTGCGGCGGTGGCCATCTACTGGCGGGAAACGCGTCAACAGGTGCGGCTTGCGGGTCCCGTCTCTGTGGCCACCACGGAAGAGTCGGACGCGATCTGGGTCGACAGGTCGGTGGAATCACAGGCGGCGGCCACAGCATCCGTGCAGAGCGCGCCGCTGCCGGATGACGCAGAATATCGCGCAGCCGCCTCCCGCCTCGCGGCGCCGGGTTTGCCACTTCCGCGCCCCGAGGACTGGAACGGCTACCGGTTGCGGCCGGACACGATCGAGTTCTGGCACGGCGGCGCAGACCGGATGCACCGGCGGCTCCGTTATGATCGCATGGCGAGCGGCTGGACGCACGAGCGACTGTATCCCTAAGGACATGCCCCGGTCCCTGCACCAGTCGTCGCTTGCCCGCCCGGAATCCAGTCGCCCCGCCAGCAGTCTCCTCCGCACCAGTAGGCCCCCCGCATCAGTAACGTCCCGGCGCCAGTAACCTCCTCCACACCCGTAGTCTCGTCCGCACCAGTAGGCCCCCCGCATCAGTAACGTCCCGGCGCCAGTAACCTCCTCCGCGCGGGCCTTGCTTCGGGTGCGCGGAGCGGCTTTCGGACGCAGGGAGCGCCGGACGCACCGGGGAGACTGGGCGCAGGGAGGGCCGGACGCACCGGGGAGACTGGGCGCAGCAAGGGCACGGACGTCTGCGCCCTCCACTAGTCGACGGTGTCCGGATGACTCCCGACGCGCCCCTCGCCGCCGCGCTCGAGGGCGGTGATCGCGGCCATTTCGGCATCCGTCAACGCGAAGTCGAACACGTCGAAGTTTTCGACCATCCGTTCGCGATGGTTCGTCTTCGGGAAGACGATGAACCCGCTCTGCAGGTGCCAGCGCAGCACAACCTGCGCGGCAGTCTTGCCGTGCGCCTCCGCCGCCGCGCTGATCACGGGGTTTTCCAGCAGCGGGTACTTCGCCTGCCCCAGCGGTCCCCACGACTCGATGTGGATGCCGTGCTCGCGCGCGAACGCCGTCGTGGCCGGCTGCTGGTGCGCGGGATGCAACTCGATCTGGTCGACGGCGGGGACGACGTCCGAGGAGGCAAGCAGCTTCTCCAGGTGCGGCACAAGAAAGTTCGCCACGCCGACGCTCGTCGTGAGACCGTCGCCGCGCAGTTCCACGAGAGACTCCCACGCGTGCACGTAGCGATTATTCTTCGGCGCGGGCCAGTGGATGAGGTACAGGTCGACGTGCTCGAGCCCCAACTTGTCGAGGCTTTCCCGCAGCGCGATCTGAGCGTCGTCGTGGCGGTCGTTCCACAGTTTCGTCGTGATGTACAGGTCGTCGCGCGGGATCCCGGATGCCGCAATCGCCTTGCCGACGCCTTTCTCGTTGCCATAGATCGCCGCCGTGTCGATGTGGCGATACCCCACCTCAAGCGCCTCGGAGACGATGCGTTCGGTCTCGCCGGGGTCGACCTTGAAGACGCCGAATCCGAGCTGGGGGATGGTTGTTCCGTCGTTGAGCGTGATGCTGTCCATGGTCCAAGCCTAGGTCGGGTCGCTGAACCTCGGCTTACGAAGAGCGTTCCACGCGAGTTGCAGCGCGCTGTAGATGACAAGCAGGGCGAACAGGATGCTGCCGAGCCCGGGCGGAACGGCCCACGCGAGCGCCGCGCCGCCGACTGACGCCGGTACGGACAGGCATCCGATTGTCGCTGCCGCAATGAGGTCGGCGTTCCCTCGTCGCACGTTGGAAAACGTGCCCGTGATTGCCGTAGGGATGATCATGAGCAGTGACGTGCCCTTTGCCACGAGGTCACCGACGCCGAAGACAAGCATGAGCGCGGGAACGATGAACACACCACCGCCGATTCCCAGCAGCCCTGAGAGGATTCCCGTGACAACTCCGAGTGCAACAAGTGCGACAACCACCACGAGGGTGAAGGTGAGGTCCGCCGATCGATCAGGAATGAGGAAGAACAACCGTACGGCCACGAGAAGCAGAAACACGATGAATATCCAGCGCAACACGCGCTGGTGGGTGTGGTGCAGGAGCCAGGTTCCCAGCAGCGATCCCACCACGGCACCCGCCGCCAGAATCGCTCCAGCGATCCAATCAACTGAACCGTGTGACGCATACGAAATCATCCCGGCGATGGCGGTCGGCAAGACTGCGGCCAGCGAAGTGCCGCTTGCTTTCCGCTGGTCGAAACCGACGACCACGATCAGGAGCGGTACGAGCACAATTCCGCCGCCGACGCCGAACAGTCCCGAGAAGAAACCGACAATCAATCCGATGGAAGCGAGTCGGATGATTCTGCCGAGCTTGGGAGACACCCTACGAGGCTACTGCGTCGCGTGCGAATCACTTCGCGAATGGTCGCCGGCTTCACCGGACTTGAGAGCTTCTACTGCTCCCGGGTCAAGTGATGCCTGCGCGATGAGGTCGTGCGCACGCGCGGCGGTGAGCTCGCGTAGCGTGAGCAGCAAAAGTCGATCACGAAAAAGAGTGGCATCCTCCTGGGTCCCCACCGCTTTCGCGAGCGTCGTGTACACCCTCGTGAATTCTGATTGCTCCATCATGGTGAACCCTTAGACCTTTGATCCCGCGAGTGAGAGGACATCGTGCACGCCATCGCGCAGCTCGTTTATGGTCGGCTCGATCCAACTCCCCGCAACCAACCCATCCGGCCTGATGAGAATTGCGCCGCCGAGCGGTCCGGTCAGATTCTGCAGAAAACCCTGACAATCGACAACCTCAATTACACGGGGGATGTCACCAGAGCCGCTGTTGTTGTGTGCAGCCACTCCGACCATGAGACACGGATACGGAATTCGTTCCGCAAGGTCGGCGAGCTGAATGAGGTTGACGGTTTCGGTCGATTCCGTTGGCGACGTGACCAAGAACAGCGTGAGCGCTCCTCCCATGAATTCGAGCACGTGCTGTTCGACGCCGTTGACCACAATGTTGAACTGAGGCATGGGTGCGCCAGTCTCTAAACCCGAGATTGATCGCGGGTGCGTCGGGTCTTGATTGAGTTCGGAGTTTCTCACCGGCATAGTTCTGAACGGGCGGAATCGCCCAATTCCCGCCGACAGCTCGTCGCCTTCGGCGGCGAGCGTCAACGATGCGAAGCGAAGTTGCTCGGATGCGCGTGTTGACGGAATCATGTATTCCGCGGCCTGATCCACGAACTCCAGGCCCAAATTGACCGCAGCAACCCGCTCGTGCGAATAGCTGTCCAGCAGGCTCTCCGGAGCTTGGCCTTTCACTACTGCCGCCAACTTCCAACTCAGATTGCTGGCATCATCCATTCCGGAGTTCAAACCAAATCCGCCAAAAATGGGTACCAGGTGTGCGGCATCACCAGCAAAGAGTATTCGCCCGTACCGATACCGGTCCAACGATATCGACCTCGCTGTGTAGGTGGTTACCCAGACGATCCTCGCGTGGGCAGCCGCACGTCCCTCGCGCGCGAGGTGTTCCCCGACTATAGATCGAATACTGTCCAGATCCATGAACGGTTCAACGGCAACGCCAAATGGCAAGTGAAAGTCCAGGCGCCAAAGACCGCCGGGAGTGATGTGTTGCAAGAGCAAACCGCCGGGCAAAAAGGGCGGGTCGAACCACACAGTGCGTACCGGCGGCGGCTGAACGCCACCCACCTCGACATCGACGATGACGTAGGTGGAGTCGAATCCGTGCCCCTCCATGCGAAGCCCGAGTTGCTTGCGGATCGTGCTTTTGCCTCCATCTGCCGCAACAATCCACGGTGCTTTCACCTCATAGTCGCCGATCGTCGTGTGAACCTGGACAACGCCACGTGATTCGTCAATTGACGTCACCGTCGATTGCCACCGTATTTCCACATTCGCAAGGTTCGACTCAATGTGGCGTACAAGCCCGTCTTCGATATGCCATTGAGAAAGGTAGGAGACTCCTGCATATCGTGAGCCATCCGGCGGGACAGACGGTGCATCGTTCTGCAGGATCTGTCGCGCGCCGAAGAAGTTCTTCAATCCGGCCAGCGGTCGAGCAACACTGTAGAGTTCTGCTCCCAACCCCGGCGCAAGTCGATCCAAACTGTCGAACGTTCGATGGCTGATCCCATTCGCGCGACTCGTCGAGCACACCGTGTCGGAGGCATTCAGCACCAGTACGCGCACACCCGCGTGACCGAGGCCGGCTGCGGTGGCGAGACCGGTTGGCCCGCCTCCGACAATCACCACATCCGGCCTTGACAGGTCTCGACCGTCGTGATCGCAGCGGGGAATCACGGGCGCAAACGAGCGCCATTCAAAGTCGATGCCGTAATCGCGAATCCTGTCGGACATGCGTTTCCTTTCGCGAGATCAAATTAATGTGGCATGTTCTTTTATCGAAGTCAAGTGTTCGCTTTTAGAACACGACTTAAGTAGTACAGTGCAGCCCAAATCACCCCATTCACACTTACTTGACAATTCGGCCTTGACATCGCGCCCGAACTAGCGGAACACTTGACCATAGATCGAACATCTATGTTCTCTAATCGAACGACTGCTCGATCGCGCAGGAAGAAGCGCTTGCCGGCGGCCCGCAGCATGCCCGTTTCCTGCAGAACCAAACGAGACACGGAAGACGAAAGCGACGCTGGAGGTTTACGAGGAATGAAGATTGCCACCTACGAATCACACGGATCCCAGAGTTTCGGTGCCTGCATCGACGATTACCTCATCGACATCCCTCGCGCGGTGCGTGAATTCTCTGGACGCTCGAACGGAAAGTACTCCACGCTCGCGGAACCCCAAGTCGCCACGGACCTTTTTCAGGACGAGGGAACGCAACTGCTGCGCGCTCGCGAAGCAGTGGAAGAATTTGTCGCGGCGAACGGAGCGGATGCCGGGTTGAAGTTCGACTCCGTCACGATTTTACCGGCCGTCCCCCGACCGCCGAAGTTTCTGTGCGTAGCGCGCAATTACGCCGCGCACGCGAAGGAAGCGGGCCGCGAACTGTCAGAGATTCCGATTTTGTTCGCGCGTCTGTCTGCATCGCTCGTGGGCCATCGGCAACCGATCATTCGTCCAGTTGTCTCCTCCGAGCTCGACTGGGAGGGCGAATTGGCTGTAGTCATTGGCAAAGGCGGACGGCACGTTTCTCGCGACAAAGCCATGAGCCACGTTGGCGCGTACACAATTTTCAACGATGCTACGATTCGCGACTATCAATTTCGGGTTGCTCAATATACCGAAGGCAAAAACTTTGCCTCAACCGGGCCACTCGGGCCATATTTGGTCACCGCAGACGAAATTGACGACCCGAACGTCCTTGACATCGAAACCTTCGTCAATGGTGTCCAAAAGCAAAATGGCAACACAAGGGACATGGTGTTCGACATCCCCACGCTGATTGAGCAGATTTCAACGTTTCTGCCGCTCGAAGTCGGTGACGTCATAGCCATGGGCACTCCCGAAGGTGTCGGCTTCAAACGACAGCCGCCCGAGTTCCTCACACCAGGAGACACGGTAGAAATCAAAATCACCGGCCTGGGTTCACTGATCAATCCCGTGGCAATGGAAGAGGTATGAGCATGAGCAACGGAGTATTCGAGCAAGGTCTCGCGATGAGAAAAAAGGTCGTAGGCGCCGAGTACGTCGAAAAGTCCCTGGCCGCCTCCCCCGAAGGTACGTTCGGGCACGACTTTCAAAAACTTGTTACCGAATATTGCTGGGGAACCTCGTGGGGCAGACCAAACCTCACACTGCGTGACCGCAGCCTTCTGAACCTCGCCATGATCGGCGCACTGAACCGCGGCGCGGAATTCAAGCTCCATATGAGGGGCGCACTCCGCAATGGATGCACGATCGAGGAAATCGAAGACACGCTAATTCAGCTTTCAATCTATGCCGGTATCCCAGCCGGTGTTGAAGCGTTTCGAATCGCCAAAGAAGTGTTGAGCGAGGAATCGCCCAACTAACCGAGGGTAGTTACTTTCTCACGTGGGCAATGGCGTCGAGCAACTGCGGAACGAATCGCTCGATGTTGTCTGCCCGAACCAGAGGAACGACGATCGACAAACTCGCAAACGCACCGTTGATGGGATCAATGATGGGAGCGGCAATCCCCGCAATACCCTGTTTGAGCTCGTCGCTCGAAACCGAATAGCCCTTGTCTCTGATCTCTTCCAGCTGCACCTGCAGCGCTTCAGGATCTGGCGCACTTTGCGAGGCAGCTTCGATTACCGACTCGTCGCTGAAGGCAAGAATCGCGCGGCCGCTCGCGCCGAGCCAAATCGGGCGGCGCACTCCGACTTCGTATTCGACTCTGACGGGATAGATACGGCCGAGTACGCTTCCAATACCGATTGCTTCCAACCGGTCAGGAATGGTGAGGATGATCGTTTCACCGACGAGGGCACTCAGGTCCCTCATAATCGGGTTGAGACGATGCATGAGGTCCGGCTCCGTCAGTTCGCTGAAACGCACGAACTTTGGCCCTGGATAATAAACTTCCCCAATTCGAATGAGATATCCACTGTTTTGCAAGGTCAGCAACTGGCGATGTACGACCGTTCGATTCATCTTCAGAACGTTCGCGATGTCGGTGGCGTTAAGAGGTCGGTCGAGCAACTCGTCGATGATGCGAAGAGCTTTCTCAACGGTTTTCAAACTATCCATCAAACCACTCGATTCTCGCTTGATACTTCTTCGCCTTTTGGACAACTACTGAGAGTACTCGCGTCACGTCACATGCTTCTACCGATTCGCCACGCCGGCAAAGTGTTGATTCGACGCACGGAGTATTCTCCTCGACTCATCCCGCCAATGAGGCCACCCGCCCCACTACCGTGGACAGGATCGCTTGCGGATCCAGCTGTTCCTTCGCGTCCATTCTGCGCCACGCGACGTGCTGATCCGGCCGAATCAGAATGAGGTCCGATCCATACAGTTCCTGGAGCGTTTCAGAGTGAACGCGCAGAACAGTCAGCGGGATCTTGAGCTCTTCCGCACTGTGAACAAGTGAATCCACGTCAGCGCTGTCACTTCCCAGATCCAGCAGAGTGAACTCACGTCCAAAGTGGTCGAACAGGCTCGATCCATCCTCCAGCCAGGCATGCGGCGCCCGTGCCCCTGGGCGTGCTGTGGGAGCATAGTGGGACACCGTTGACAGAATCACTTCTGTCCCGTCGTCCACGACGATGGGGGAATTCTCGTACTGGTAGCCGAAAATGATTCCCAGCGCATCGAACTGCTTTGCCCGCGAGGCGCAAATTTCCCGCCCGATCCGGTCGCGCAAAAGATCATTGTCCCGTCCTTCAGCTTCCAAACCGGGCTCAGCCAATTGGCGGCCGGTCCGTCGCCAGCTGTCCACCGCCTCCGCAACAAACCAGCGATTCACCGGTTTGCGCTCGAGTTCGTAACTGTCGAGCAGACCGTCACTGCCCCAGCCAGAGAGCGTTGCCGAAAGCTTCCAACCAAGGTCAACGGCGTCCTGCACACCCTGGTTCATTCCATAGCCACCCGACGGCGGATGCACGTGGATGGCATCCCCGCACAGGAACGAGTTCCCCTTGCGGTACTCCCTGGCAAGGTAACTGTTCGCCCACCACACCGAGGAATCAACAATCGTGTATTCGACTGGAGTACCGACCGCTCGGCGAATAAGCGCATCAAGATCGGGTTCCTTGTCTTCGGCCAGCCACGTCGACGTCAGCAGCCAGGTACCCGACAGGTCTTGCGGGCTGAAGTGTCCGCTGACGTCCTCATTCATGTACCAGTAGTGCACCGCTCGTGACTTTCCGTGAAGGCCGCCCAGCTCCGGACACTTCATCGTGATGTTGGCGTTCAGGGAGTAAGTAGTTTCGTCATCCAGCGCCACGCCGATGTCTGAGCGCACGGTGCTTCGTGTTCCATCGCATCCGATGACATAACGAGCATCGATGGTCGACTCGATACCGTCGGAATCGACAACGGTCGCGACGGAATGCTCCCCATCGCCCGGCTCGTGGCGAACCAGCTTCACCCCCCAACGCGTCGTTGTGAGTGCGTTCTCCTCCAACTTTCGGCGAAGAGTTCGTTCGATAATCCATTGCGGAACCCGCTGGAATGTCTCCGGCGACTCGTTCATTCGTCCGACGCCGTGTTTGGCCCCGGCGAGCCGACCCAACTCATAGCCGGTGAAGGAAGTCATGAAGAGAATGTCATCCGACCAGTCACCCGGAAGTGGCGCTTCACGCCTCACTTCCTCCGCGACCCCCCACCGGCGGAAGTGTTCAAAGGTTCGCGCATTGCATCCGTTCGCTTTGCGAAACATGGTGACCTCGAGTCGAGGGTCAATGATCACAGACCGGATTCCGTGATGATTGAGCTCCATTGCCAAAGCCAGTCCAACGGGGCCTCCCCCGACGATGAGGACATCAGTTTTCATGCGCAGTCTCTATCTTCTCGTTGTGATTCGTCTCTACCTAACCGGCCGTCAGCTCGTCTCTGCCCTCGGCCCAAATGCGTTGCGCCTCGGCAGCGATCCGTTCGCGTTCAACCTCGTATGCTTCGAAGTCAAAAGATTCCAACTCGACTTCCTGAATGGGCGCATACGGTCGAGGGATGCCGTCCCACCCGATTTGGTCAATGTTCCAATAGAACTCGAGAAGATTTCCGTCAGGGTCCAGGCCATAGAATCGCGGCTGATTTCCCGGGCCACCGATTCGCGCGTTCACTATCGGTATTTCCTGGTCATGGAATCTGCGGTACATCTCCAGCAGGTCTTCCGAGGAGCGCATTTCGAACGCGATGTGGTGCAGTCCGATGTGGTGGGCTGCAGGCGGCTCGACTGCGTCACGAAGCTTGAATATCGAAAGGCAATGGTGAGTAGTGTCGCTGCGAATGAATGCGCCGGCGAGCACGGCCACCCCGTGTCCCTTCTTATTGTTGTAATCGAATTGTTCGCTTAGTTTGAGTCCTAGTACGCTCGTGTAAAAGTCAATCGACCTCTGCATGTCACGGACAGCAATGCCAACGTGACCGAGTCGAGCAACGGAGAGCTTCATTTCTTGGTTCCAATCATGGTGTGTGCCTACAGATCATTTGGACCGGGTCCGAGGGGTGTTCGAGTCATTAGCGTGACCCGAACACCCCGTTAATCGGACAGAACCGTGTTTATCTGTTTCTGTTATTTGCTGCCGAGGTTGATGCCGAACTCATCGAGAGTTCCTTCCTCAAGGGTGTACTTCTTCAGGAGCGCCGCATACGTGCCATCCGCTTGAACTGCCTTGAGACCGGCGAGAAGAGCCTGCTGCAAGTCTGTGGCGTCACGTGGCGTGGCAATTCCCGAGGGAATCATGGGCGATCCATCAAGTTTCCAGTGCTTGTACTTTCCCGGTGCCTGCTTGTCGAAACCGGCGCCCTCGGAACCCGCGGTCATGCCGAAATCGGCGCGACCCGAGTCCACGGCGAGCTGGATTGCGTCGTGGTTTGACACGGGAATGATATCGATCGGCTTCTTGCCTGCCGCTTCGCACTCCTTGCTGATGGCATCCATCACGTCACCGGTGATAGTCGCGCTCTGGTATGGCGCGGACAGTCCGCACAGACTCAAACGCTCGCCGGAAATGTTGTGTGGATTTGCTGCCTGGGTGTAGACCATCCGGTAGCTCAGCAGGTAGTCCACAAAGGTAACCTGCTCTTCTCGCACGGGAGTATCACTGATATCTCCCATCGCGATATCGAATTTCCCGGATGCAACACCCACAACCAGTGATGGGAAATCGGCCGTAATCCAGTTGACCTTGACGCCCAGCTTCTCGGCAACGGCGGCCAAGAGATCGGGATCGACACCCGCAAGCTTGTCGCTGCCCTCGGGGAAGTACGCGTTCGGGTAGAAGCCCGGTGCGACACCGACGTTCAATACGCCTGCATCCCTGATATTTGCGGGCAACATGTCGGCCAGAGCCGCGTCTGCGCTGTCTGACGGCGCCTTCGAGCCATCATCAGACGAGCCGGCAGCACAGCCGGCGAGTAACAACATTGCAGTCAAAGGCACTGCAATCAATGGTGCAAGTCGCTTCACAATGAATCTCCTTCGGTTCATTTTTTGTAGCTTGGTTTTGTTCGGGTTTGACGCAGTCAGATCTCAGATACTGTCTCCTCTCTCTGGTGGTTAAGGAATCGCCGAGCACGTTCCGTTCGAGGCGAATCCATGAACTCCTGGCAAGGACCCCATTCGACGACTTCTCCGTCCTCCATCATCACGAGCGTGTCTGCGACTGCTCGTGCGAAGGCCAGCTCATGGGTGACAACCACCATGGTCATGCCGAGTTTTGCGAGGTTTTGCATGACGCCGAGCACTTCGTTGACCGATTCTGAGTCCAGAGCGCTCGTCGGCTCGTCGAAAAGAATGACATCCGGGTCCATGGCAAGCGATCTGGCAATGGCCACCCTTTGCTGTTGCCCACCCGAAAGCGAGTGCGGATGGGCATCGTATTTGTCCGACAGCCCAACCTGATCCAACAGTTCGCGAGCGCGTTTCTTGGCCACTTCGGATTTTCGACCGAGAACCTTTGTGGGACCGTACGCCACATTCGCCACGGCATTCATGTGGGGAAACAGGTTGAAGCTTTGAAAGACAAAGCCGATCCGCCGCCTGAGGCGTGCGGTGTCCTTTTCTTTTTGCCGGTAGACCTGGCCGTTCCGGACTTCGTGGCCGATCGGTTCTCCGGCAATGGAGATGACGCCGGAGAAGTGTTCCTCCAGCTGGCACAGGCAGCGCAGAAACGTGGTCTTTCCCGATCCGGAGGGGCCGACGATGCAGACGACCTCGCCCTTGCGAACAACGAGGTCTATTCCCTTTAACACGTGATTGTTCTTGAAGTACTTGTTCACATCCACGGCGTCGATCATGACTTCCGCATCAGCCGGCATTGCCGAGGACGCGGTGGGCTTGCGGGTTTCCGAGGGTGTGCTCATGCTTCTGCCCCTTCCATCTTCGGCTTCGATTTGGACCCAGGCTGAAGCTTCTTCTCCAGGAAGTACTGTCCCACCGTCGCCACACTCACGAGCACCAGGTACCACATCGAGGCAACCAGCAGCAGCGGGACCACCTCCAGAGTGCGGCCGTATATGAATTGCGCCTTGCTCAGGAGCTCACCGCCTCCAATTGCCGCGACGAGCGAACTCGCTTTCATCAAACTGATCGCGAGGTTTCCCGTTGGCGGCACGATCACGCGCAGCATTTGCGGAAAGACAATCTTGCGCAGCGCTTCGGAGCGTCGAAGCCCCAGAGTCAATGCAGCCTCGGTTTGACCGACCGGAACGGATATGATCCCCGACCTGACGATTTCCGCCATGTACGCCGCCTCATGTAACCCGAGCCCGAGCAAGGCGGCCGTCGAACCCGAAATCAGGAGGTTGGTATTGATCGACTCTCCGATACTGGTAAACGGAATTCCAATGGTGACCGTGGGAATGAGCAACGCGATGTTGAACCAGATCAGGAGTTGGACGAGAAGCGGGACGCCTCGGAAGAACCAGATGTAGGTGCGCGCCACCGACTGCGCGACAATGTTCGATTCGCCCATATACGCGATGACGAAACCCACAATTATCGCGATGAGAACACTCCCGATAGTGAGGGTGAGAGTGCCCCAAACCCCACTGAGGATGACGGGGTCGAAAAAGTATTTGGCAACGACATCCCACTGGAGTTTCGGGTTCACCGCAAGCGATTGGATGACGGTCGCCAAAAAGAGCAGGGCGACCACGGCAGTGAGCCCGACACCCCACTTGGGATAGTTGCGAATGGAGGGATTCACGGACCTGTCCCGGCCCGCCAACAGGAACTCGATAACTCTGAGCGGACGAAGGTACCAGCGTTCGCCCGCGTCCGCGTCAGTCGTCTCAAGCGCCGATGACTTCAGTTGTTCGCTCATGCTGCGTTCCGCTCAAACGCGCCGGATGACTTGATCTCGCGGGCTGCATCAACGACGCGGTCATTGTCTGGTGGCAGTCCGATGCTGATGCGAATTCCGTCGGCATAAGGCCTCACGATCAACCCATGAGCTTCGAACTGAGTCGAAATTGCCTGGGCTTCGGCCTCCGACGTCGGCAAAAAGATGAAGTTCGCCGCCGATTCGGGAACAACGTCTATTCCGAGGTTGCGGAGCGAGAGTGTCAACCGGTCGCGTTCGCGCGCAATTTCGGAAATTCTCTCGTCAAAAATGGGACGCAGGTCCTCGTCGAGAGATGCAATTACCGCCGCCGCCGCCATCGCCGTCATAGAAAACGGCGAGATCACTTTTCGAAGTTCCCGAGCGATTTCCGGAGCGCACGCCGCGAATCCCGCGCGAAGTGCAGCGAGACCGAACGACTTTGAAAAGGTACGAAGAATCACGAGATTCGGGTACCTGTCAAGCACGGTGAGACCGTCGAGAGTGTCTCTGCCGGCGGTGAAGTGAATGTACGCCTCATCGAGCACGATCATGGTCGTGCTCGGTACGGCGTCGAGGAAGCGGATCAGATCTGCGGAGGTCTCGATTGTTCCGGTGGGGTTATTGGGATTGCACACATATACGAACGACGTTTCCGGCGAGACCGCATCGGCCATCGCCTCCAGATCGTGATGGTACGACGCGAGCGGAATCTGACGACCTCTCATTCCCGTGAGAGTTGTCAGAGGAATCAATGCCTCGAATGTGCGCCACGGGTACACGATGTGACTGGTGGGTGACGACGTGAGACGCATCAGCGCATCGATGATGGTTGCCGTTCCATTCGACACCGCGATCTGTTCCGGCGATAAACCATATCGATTTGCGATAGCGCGAATAAGTTCCGAGCTGGATGGCTCCGGGTACCGATTGAGCTCAAGGGTTGCGCCGAGCGCAGCATCCAGGACTTTCTTGACGGGGGGATACGGCAACTCGTTGGACGACAATTTGACCGCAGGCAGATCGCCGCTGAATTCCAGATCCGCTGCGGTTCGTCCACCGCGATATCCGGGCCGGTCGACTATTTCCTGTCTCATGTGGAACAACTCTGTTCACCAATCTTTCGTATTCGGTTCGATTGCCGGTGCTAAACGTCCTGGCCATACTTGGTCCTGCGAATCCGCGATGAAATCACCTTTGTCGACATCGGGACGTCGACGACGATGGACTCACGGGTCTCGTCGAATTCCTTCACAATGGTGCCGATTTCCGCGGCATTCGCAAGGCGATGTCCGCGCACACCGAATGCTTCCGCCACGGCGGCGAAGTCGACTCGACGGAATCTGGCAATCTCACCCGGATGTCCGGCGCCGGCGAGCCCGTGCACTTCAGCCCCATATGCACCGTCATTGATGACGATGAAGAGCACAGGAACCTTGCCAACGGCAATCGAGTCGAGCTCCTGAATGTTCATGAGCGCGCTGCCGTCACCCTCGATGGCGATTATCCGCCGGTCATCGTCGGCCGACGCTGCCCCGATTGCCATAGACAGCGCCTGCGAAATCGCCATAAAGTCGGCCTCAAAGTTGTAACCTTCGGGACCCAGCGCAATCAGATCTGCACCCGGATACGTCCAAAATGCTCCTCCGCCCACCACGACGTGGTGGTGCGAGGTCAGCACTTTGTTGAGTTCGCGCATTACGTGGGCAGGATGCACGAAACCTTCTTCGAGTTCAGATTCCTCGTAATCGGGCGGAGACTCAACGCTCGCGAGAGTCGCGTCGATCTCGGGTGTCCGATATCCGGAGCTTGTGAAACCCCGTGACTCGAGAACGGCATTCACGGCATCAACGGAAGCGAGCGCATCGCCGACAAGGTAGTGGTCGGCAACATATCTGCCCTGATGAAATCCCTGTGGCTCCGAGTCGATCTGAATGACAGTCGCACCGGCAAATGCGCGCTCGTCTTCTGCCGTGTAATGGCCAAGACTTGCTCCGACTCCGACAATGCAGTCAGAGCCTGCGATGAGATCGCGCGCCGCTTTCGTGCCCAGCGATCCGATGATTCCGATGTTGAATTCATCCGTGCGAAAAAATCCTTTGCCCCGGAGAGTCGTGCCCAAAAGCGCACCGATCCGGTCACCAAGACGCACAAGAGAGTCGTGAGCCCCGGAATCAGCGGCACCCCGCCCGGCAATGATCACGGGACGCTTCGCCTTTTGCACGACGTTGGCAATCTCGTCGACCATGGTGGGGTCCGGCTGCACCCTTTGAGGTTTCGGCAGCGAAGCCGAAGACGGCTGATACGCCCACGTCTCACCCCACTCGGCCACCAGCACGTTCGCCGGTACTGAGACAACGACCGGAAGCAGTCTTTGCTGAGCGACGAAGAACGCTTCACGCAAGGTGCGGAGTGCGGTCTCGGGATTGATGATCGCGAGGCTGATCGCTCCGGTGCTTCTTACAAACGATCCTTGCTCGAATTTCTGACCATGATAGTCCGCGTTTTGCGGGATATCTCCTGCGATGACGACGAGCGGAGTGCGGTGTTTCACCGCCACCACCAGGGAAGTCGCAATGTTGGTGACACCTGGCCCCGCGGTCACCGACGCTACGCCCACGCGGCCCGTCATTCGGGCATAACCATCCGCCATCGCCACCGCATTGTTTTCATGTCGCGCGTGCACCAGCCGTACCGAGGTTTTTTCCTGCACCGCGGACATGATCAGCATGTTGGCGTCACCGAGCAGAGTGAATACCGCAGTGCATCCTTCTGACTCAATGGCTTTGGCGATTGCTTCAAACGTTTTCAACAGGTACTCCGTCGTGGCCAGGGGGAAAGCTCGATTGCAACCCTTATCAAAAATAGAACTATGTTGTTCGAATAGTATGCACACCGTGTTTATTGAAGTCAAGAAGATTCGCACGTGGCGGCGGCGCCATAACGCTGAACAGCTCGGCGGGTGCACAAGGATGTTGCACGATTTCCGCAAGCTCACGGCGCACGAGCTGTGGCGACACACGGCTCACGGTGCGCGCCAGGAATGCCGTTTCAGCCGCAGAGATTACGTGCGAATTCCACAAAAAGGGCACAAGAAAAGGTTCCACACCGAAGGACCACCTTCACGGTGCGGCGGACGTCAATCTACTGTGCTGAACCGCTCACGTGACGCTCATCAACCCCGTTGTATGCCGACAGCGGCCGGATGAGCGAGTTGGATGCCAGCTGCTCCATGATGTGCGCCGTCCATCCGGTGATGCGCGACATGACGAACAGCGGCGTGAACATTTCCGTGTCGAAACCGATGAGGTTGTACGCGGGGCCGGATGGATAGTCGAGATTCGGCTTGATGCCCTTGCGGTCATCCATCCCCTTCTCCAGCGCATCGTAGAGCCGGGCGACATCCGGTCGGCCGTATTCGGCGACGAGCGTGTCGAGGGATGCCTTCATCGTGGGGACGCGCGAGTCGCCGTTCTTGTAGACGCGGTGGCCGAAGCCCATGATCTTGCGCTTCTCGGCGAGCGCCTTGTCGAGCCATGCGTCGACGTTGTCTGCCGAACCGATTTCGTCGAAAATGTGCATGACCGCTTCGTTGGCGCCCCCGTGCAGAGCACCCTTGAGCGCGCCGATCGCGCCGGTGACCGCCGAGTACAGGTCAGAGAGCGTGCTCGTGATGACGCGCGCGGTGAAGGTCGACGCGTTGAAGGAGTGCTCGGCGTACAGGATCATCGACACGTCGAACGCGTTCACGACCGTGATGTCGGGTACCTCACCGAACGTCATGTGCAGGAAATTCGCCGAGAACGCCAGGTCCTCACGCGGCTCGACCAGGTCGAGGCCGCGGCGGCGGCGCTGGTCGTAGGCCACGATCGCGGGCAGCTGGGCGAGCAGATGGATCGACCGCTCGAGGTCGGTGTCGCGGATGCCCTTCGGCCCGCCGTCGTCGCACGCACCCATGACGCTCACAGCGGTGCGCACGACATCCATGGGGTGAGCGGTGAGCGGCAACTCATCGATGATCCGCTTCGTGCGGGGTTCGAGCGCACGCTGCGATCGCTCCATCTTCTGGAAGGCTTCAAGCTGCACGGGGTTCGGAAGTTCACCGTTCCACAGCAAATACGCGACTTCCTCGAACTGGCAGTTCGCGGCGAGCTCCTGCACGGGGTAGCCGCGATAGAGCAAGGAGTTGGTCTCCGGGTTCACCTTCGAGATCGCCGTCGAGTCGACGACGACGCCGGCGAGGCCCTTTCGGATTTCTGGCTCAGTCATGTCAGTCCTTATTTGTTTCGAGTGTGAAATTGAAAACACCGGAATCAAAGGTGTTGTACGCCTCATAATCGAGCAATTCATACAGCCGGGCTCGGGTTTGCATGTCGTTGACGACTGGTTCTAACGTACCCGCTTCGAGCAGCGCGTCGAGGCCGCGTTCTGCGGCGCCCATCGCGAGGCGCAGCAGGCTCACCGGATAGATGACGATGTTGATTCCGACGTTCGCGAGCTGCTCGGTTGTGAACAGGTCGCTCTTGCCGAACTCGGTCATGTTTGCGAGCACCGGCACATCGACGGCTTTGCGGATGGTCTCGAACTCGGAGAGGTCGCGCATGGCCTCGGGGAAAATCGCATCCGCTCCGGCATCCACGAGCGCTTTTGCCCGATCTGCCGCGGCCTGAAGCCCGTCGACCGCGCGGATGTCGGTGCGCGCCATGATGAGCAGGTTCGGATCCCGCCGCGCGGTCGCGGCGGCGCGGATGCGCTTGGTTGCGGTCTCCTCATCGACAATCGCTTTGCCGTCGAGATGCCCGCAGCGCTTGGGGTTGACCTGGTCTTCGATGTGGAGGCCGGCGACCCCGGCATCCTCGAGCGCCTGCACCGTGCGTGCGACGTTCATGGGTTCGCCGAACCCGGTGTCGGCGTCCACGATCGCGGGCAGGTCGGTCATGCGCGTGATCTGGCTGGCGCGGTGGGCGACCTCCGTGAGCGTCGTGAGGCCGATATCCGGGAGCCCCAGATCGGCGGAGAGCACGGCGCCGGAAATGTAGACGCCCTCGAAGCCTTTGTCCTGGATGAGCATCGCGCTCAGCGGGTTGAAGGCGCCGGGGAAGCGAAGGAGCTTTCCGGTGGCGAGCTGCTCGCGCAGGTTCTGGCGCTTGTGGGCCGCGGTCACCGTGGAGGACAACATCAGAAGAGTCCTTCCGGGCTTTCGACCGAGGAGAGCAGGCCGGTCTTCGCGACCACGGTGAGTCCGCCGAGTTCTTCCGCGGTGAGCTCCGGCAACCGTTGAACGAGTGCGAGGAAGCGTTCGATCTCCTCCTCGTCGAGCACGTTCTCGGCGAGCATGCGGAACTTCGCGATGTACTGCTCGCGCGTGAACGGGTGCGCACCGAGGGGGTGAGCGTCGGCGACGGCGATCTCGTCGACGATCGTCGAGCCGTCCTTCATCGTGATGACGACTCGGCCGCCGAATGCCTTCTCGGCGGGGTCGATGGAGTGGTAGCGGCGAGTCCACTCCGCGTCCTCCTCGGTCGTGACCTTGTTCCAGAGCGCGACCGTGTCCGGGCGGTTGGCTCTCTCCGGCGCGTAGGAGCGCTCGTGGTGCCACGCGCCGTCCTGCAGGGCGACCGTGAAGATGTACGGGATGGAGTGGTCGAGCGTCTCGCGGCTCGCGCTCGGATCGTACTTCTGCGGGTCGTTCGCGCCGGAGCCGATCACGTAGTGCGTGTGGTGGCTCGTGTGGATGACGATGCTCTCGATCGCGTCGGCTCCCTGAGGCAAACCCGCTCCCTGAGGCTCTCGAACGGAGGGGTGCTCGTGGTGCAGTTTACGGGCAAGGTCGATGAGGGCTTGCGCCTGATACTCGGCGGAGTGCTCTTTCGTGTAGGTGTCGAGGATCGCGAGCTTCGCCTCACCCCGTGACGGAAGCGGCACGGTGTAACGCGCATCCGGTCCGTCGAGCATCCACGCAATGACGCCGTCCTCGCCCTCGTAGATCGGGGTGGGGCTGCTCTCGCCGCGCATGGCCCGGTCGACGGCTTCGACCGCCATCTTGCCTGCGAAGGCGGGGGCGTACGCCTTCCAGCTGGAGATTTCGCCTTTGCGGGACTGACGGGTGGCGGTTGTGGTGTGCAGGGCCTGGCCGATCGCCTGGAAGATGGTTTCGGTGTCGAGGCCGAGGAGCGTTCCGATGCCGGCCGCGGCGGACGGGCCGAGGTGGGCGACGTGGTCGATCTTGTGTTTGTGCAGGCAGATCGCTTTCACGAGGTCCACCTGGATCTCGTAACCGGTTGCGATTCCGCGAACGAGATCGCGACCGGTGCGACCGGCATGCTGCGCGACCGCAAGGATGGGGGGAATGTTGTCGCCGGGGTGCGAGTAGTCGGCGGCGAGGAATGTGTCGTGATAGTCGAGTTCGCGCACGGCGACGCCGTTGGCCCAGGCCGCCCACTCGGGACTGAATCGGCGATCCAAGGTTTTCCCGAACACAGTCGCGCCGACACCGCCGATGGACACCGGATGCGCTGCGGCCTGGCTTCGCGCCGCCACCACGGGCTCCCGCAGCAGTGATGCGGTCGCAACCGCCGCGTTGTCGATGATCCGGTTGATGATCATGTCGGTGACTTCGGGGGTGACCTCCACGGGGTCGGTGGCGACTTCGGCGATCTTCCAGGCGAGCTGGTCTTCGCGCTGGAGGTTCTCTTCGCTCGTGTGAACGCGGACATCGTGCTGTTTCATTTTTGTTCCCTAACGTGTGTGCAGAGTGGAGTTGGGCGACTCGGTGACGGCCGTGTCGACCGCATCGAGGATGTTCTTGAGGCTTTTTCGCAGATGCACGGCGGTCGCATCGCCCGCGAGCTGCGCGTCGCCATCAATGATCGCTTCGACAATCGTGAGGTGTTCGGCCGCAGCTGCGAGCAACCGTGCCCTATTGTCGCGCGCCAGCCTGCGTGCACGCACAAGATGCGGTCGCAACTGACGAATCGCGGCAACGAGGAATCGACTGCCGACCGCATCGTCCATGGCGGCGTCGAGACGCGAAACCAGCGCGTAATACTCGTCACGGTCGTCGTCGCGCTCCAGCAGCGACGGTGCAATGCTGAACTCCCAGTGAAGCTGCCTGAATACCTGTTCATCGCGTCGCTGCGCGACGAGCCTGGCCGCTTCCGTCTCGAGCACGATTCGCAGCTCGAACAGTTCGACAATCGTCTCGCGCGAGAGATCACTCACGACGAGGCCGCGGCCGGGAAGCGCGACGAGGAGCCCTTCGGCGGTGAGACGGGCGAACGCTTCGCGCACGGGAGTGCGAGATATTGCAAGACGATTCGCCTGCTCGACTTCGGCGAACACCGTGCCCGGCGGGGTTTTCCAGTGCAGGATGTCGTCGCGAAGGGCCGCGTAGGCGGTATCGCTTGCACGCATCTTGTGGCCAATCTGTATACATTGTCAGGCTATATGGCGTCAATTCTACGCGAGTTTGGGCAAACTATCCAGCCAATGTATACATTTTCCCAGAGCTCGCGCAGCCCTGCGAAGTCGATAAAAACCACTCTCGACAAGCTCGCCCGCCACCTGCAAGTATCTAATTCTTCACGAACCCTCAACGATTTGTCCGTCAGGAGCAGACCATGGCCACACAAATTTTCGTCAGCCTTCCCACAAGTGACCTGGAACGAGCGAAGGAGTTCTACACCGGTCTCGGCTGGCCCATCAACCCCCAACTTTCCGACGACAACGGAGCGTGCTTCATGGTTTCAGAGGGCATATTCATCATGATCATGACGCGCGAGTTCCTCGCCACATTCACCGACAAACCGATTGTCGACCCGAGCAAAATGCTTCAGACGCAAACGGGATTGAGCGCGGACTCTCGCGGCGACGTTGACTCACTCCTCGAGAAGGCGCTTGCTGCGGGCGGAACCGAAGACCAGGAGCCGCAAGACTACGGCTTCATGTATTCCCGAGACTTCGAGGACCCGGACGGCAACCACTTCGGCATCATCTGGACGGACCCCACCGCATCCGGCATGCAGCCAGAAGACGCGATGGCGAACGAGGATTCGGACTCCTGAGTTCGTGACACCAGTCGTCTGCTTTCGATGACGCGCTGCTGGACCGATTCGCGCCCACGTTCCGCCTAGAGCCGGTTACCTGAAGCGGCGCCCCTCGTCCCTCCTGAACAGGAACAGCGCGAGCGCGAGGGTCGCCACAGTCCACACCAAAATCCCGATCCACACCCAGGGAGCCAGCTCCCCGCCCTGAACTGCCCAGATCACGAACTCGCGAGCTTGACGCGAGGGAAAGAACGTCGACAGGGTGTTCAGCCACGGCGCGAACATGAGAGGGGGAAGAAACAGACCGCCCGCGAATGCGAACCCGAACATTACTACCTGGACCACCGCAATCGCGGCCTTCGACGGCATCGAATACCCGACGCAAATTCCGATGAGCATGAAGGGGATCGCGGATGCCGCCAACGCAAGCAACCCCAAGACGATCCGCCACACGGGTGCCTCCGCCGCAGTGAAGAGGGCACCGATCGCGATCACCGGGAGGATCGCCACGAGCCCCATGAGCCCGTTCGAGAACAGGTATCCGAGCACGCGCGACATGCCCGACACCGGCAGCGTGCGCAAATACGGATCCCACGGCTTTTCTCGATCCTCCGAGATGTTGAGGCCGAAACTGAACAGCGAGTTGGACATGACGGCGAACACCGCGAGCGAGATCACCGCCTGCGTCGCATAGTTCGGGTTCTCGGCGACGACACGCTGCGGCACCACGAAGAACAGCAGAGCGAGGGCGGGGAACACGAGCGATCCGATCACGGCGATCGGCACGCGCACCGTCTCCAGTAGCGAATACTTGGAGTGCGTGATGGCAAGTTTCATGGTCGACATGTCACAGTCCCTTCGAAACGGCAGCGACGGGTTGCGGCTGCGTATGGGTCAAAGTGAGGAAGGCTTCCTCGAGAGTGACGCCCCGCACGGCGAGGCCGGAGAAGCGGATGCCCGAGCGCACCAGATCAATTACCGCGGCATCCGCGTCCCGAACAAAGAACGTGTGCGAACCGTCCTCCTCCGCGCGGGAATCGACGACGCCCGGAAGCGCGGCCACGGCATCCGGCGCGGGAGTGGTCAGGCGCAGCATGCGCAGCCCCACCTTCTGCAGCACCTCCGACAAGTCGTCGTCCACGAGAACGCGGCCCTCGCCGATGACGATAACCCGTTCGGCGAGCGCCTCGATCTCCTCGAGATAGTGGCTCGTGACGACGATCGTCGCTCCGGCATCCTGCTGGCGCCGCACCGCCTCCCAGAGGGAGCGCCTCGCGTCAACGTCGAGACCTGTTGTCGGCTCATCGAGCAGCACGAGATGCGGCCGGCCGACGAAGGCCAGCGCGACACTCAGCCGGCGCTTCTGGCCACCGGAGAGTGCACCGGTTTGCCTCCGCAGCAACGGCGTCAACCCGAATTCTTCGGCGAGCTCCTCACGCGGCACACGATTTTCGAAGTGTGCGCCGACGAAGTCGATGACCTCTCCGACACGCAGAGTCGGTGGGAGCGCAGTCTCCTGCGGCGTGGAGCCGAGCCGCGTGCGGTTGCGGGGTTCCGCAGGGTTTCCGCCGAACAGTTCGACCCTGCCGATCGTGGGCTTGCGGAGGCCCTGCACGAGCGAGAGCAGTGTGGTCTTGCCCGCTCCGTTCGGCCCCAGCAAGCCGACGACGCGCCCCGAGTCGATCTCGAGCGAGACATCGTCGAGGGCCGTAATCTCGCCGAAGCGACGAGTGACGTGGTCAAGTTTCACGAGTGTTGTCATGAGGGTTCTCCGAGCAGTGTTTTCAAGGCTTCCGTGTAGTCCTCGAACGCGCGGCGTCCGCGCTTCGAGAGGGCGAGGTAGGTGACGGGCGTCCTGCCCTGATGCGTCTTGTCGACCTCCACGTATCCGGCGTCTTCGAGCCTGCGCAAATGCGTGGAAAGGTTTCCGGCGGTCATGTCGAGCAACTCCTGAAGGCGCGGAAACGCGAGACGATCGCCGGGGGCAAGCGTCGCGAGCGCCGCGGTGATGCGCAGCCTGGCCGAGGCGTGGATGACCGGATCCAGCTCATCCATTCAACTCACCCGGCTTGCGCTGCTTCGCGGCCGCCAGCACGGCCATCACGAGAAATGTGCCGCCGCCGACGATGCCGAATACCAGATTGTTCGTGGGGTTTCCGAAAAATGGGGCCACTGCGCCCACAAACAGCAACATGATGCCGAGCACGAGTTGGCTCACGTTGCGCCAGAGCGCGGCACCGGCAAGATAAAGGGTGCCGGCCATCAAGGCGAATGCGGAAGGGAAGTAGAGCGATGCAAGCTCGCTCGACATGCCGTTTCGGAGGAGCGCGACACCGACCGCGGTGAACGCTGCCCCGCACAGCGACCACGAAATGCCGTACACGGCTCCCGCGAAGTTCGAGGTGCCCTTGACGCCGCGTCCGATGCGCACGCCCAGTATCGCCGAGACGGCGACGGCCACGGCGATGAGGATGCCGAAGGTCGTGGCCGCAACACCCCCGGAAACGCTGAACCACGGGTTGCCGCCCGGCCACGCCGACCAGAGCAGGAGGAAACCGATGGTCCAGGCCACACCCCACACCCCCAGCATCCACGGGATGGGGGAAAGCTGTTTGCGCTCCACGTCCCGCTGCTGGTTGCGAACCAGTCGAAGCATCTCCTCGGGCGAAAGCGCGTGCTCCTGATCGCCGGGCTGCGGGTCAGGTGGGCTCGTCTTCATCGCTGATCCTTTCGGTGCGTTTCGCGTGCTGTGTCGCGGCAGGGCGGCGTGTTTGAACAATTCATCAAAGTACTTTGTATCACAAACTACTTTGCTGTGCAACGTTCCCTTGCGATGATTTGTTCTTGCTGTGACCGTGTGGATGCCGGCGGACTTAAGCTGGAGGGCTATGTCCGCATCCGACTCCCCCGCCACACAGCGCAGCCTGTCGCTGCCGGGAGGAATGGCGATCAACTACCCGCCCGACCTGCCGGTCAGCCAGCGTCGGGACGACATTGCTGCCGCCATCCGGGACAACCAGGTCATCGTCGTGGCGGGGGCCACCGGGTCAGGCAAAACAACACAGCTGCCGAAAATCTGCCTCGAACTGGGCCGCGAATCGATCGGTCACACCCAGCCACGGCGCCTCGCCGCGCGCACGATCGCCGAACGCATCGCCGAAGAACTCGGCAGCGAGCTCGGCGGCATCGTCGGCTACCAGGTGCGCTTCACCGACAAAGTCGGCAAAGACACGCGCATCAAACTCATGACCGACGGCATCCTGCTGAACGAAATCCACCGCGACCGATTGCTCAAAAAATACGACACCATCATCATCGACGAAGCCCACGAACGCAGCCTCACCGTCGACTTCCTGCTCGGCTACCTCAAGCAGCTGCTGCCGCGTCGGCCCGACCTCAAGGTCATCATCACCTCTGCCACGATCGACCCGGAGAGTTTTGCCAGGCACTTCGCGGATGCCGTCGGCGAGCCTGCACCCATCATCGAGGTCTCCGGCCGCACCTACCCGGTTGAAATCCGGTATCGACCACTGAGACGGGATGCCCCCGGAGACGAGGACGACGACGAGGACAACCGCTCCTCCGACTTCCGCTCCCTGAGGGATCGCGAAGCCACCGTCACAACGGACCGCTCCCTGAGGGATCGCGAAGCCACCGTCACAACGGACCGCTCCCTGAGGGATCGCGAAGCGATCGTCTCGAAGGGGGCAGCACCGGTTGGGCTCCCTTCGAGACGCGCTCCGCGCTCCTCAGGGAACGGAGACGACGGGCTCGACCTGTTCGACGGAATCAACTCCGCGCTCGACGAGCTCGCGAGGGAAGCCCCGGGCGACGTGCTCGTGTTTCTGTCCGGGGAGAACGAGATCCGCGACGCCGAAGAGGCGATCAAAGCCCGTGCTCTCCCGGCGACCGAGGTTCTGCCCCTGTACGGCAGGCTGAGCTCCGCCGACCAGCACCGCGTGTTCGGCAAGGTAAGTGCGGGCATTCGGCGCCGCATCGTGCTCGCGACGAACGTCGCCGAAACGAGCCTCACCGTCCCGGGCATCAAATACGTGATCGACGCGGGAACCGCGCGCATCAGCCGGTACAGCGTGCGCTCCAAGATCCAGCGTTTGCCGATCGAACCCATCTCGCAGGCGTCTGCCAACCAACGTTCGGGCCGCAGTGGGCGCACTAGTGACGGCATCGCCATCCGCCTCTACTCGGAAGACGATTTCGAGAGCCGCCCGGAGTTCACGGAACCGGAGATTCTGCGCACCAACCTGGCCGCCGTCATCCTGCAGATGATTTCACTCGGGCTCGGCGACATTGCGGAATTCCCGTTCCTGCAACCTCCCGACTCGCGCGGGGTGAAGGACGGCCTCGACCTGCTGCGCGAGCTCAAGGCGATCGACGCGGCAGGCGCGATCACCAGAATCGGACGGCAGCTTGCCGGGCTGCCCATCGATCCCCGGCTGGGCCGCATGGTCATCGAGTCGGGCAAGCACGGCGTCACGCGCGAGGTCATGGCGATCGTTGCGGCCCTGAGCATCCAGGATCCGCGCGAACGACCCCTCGAAAAGCGTCCGCAGGCCGATCAGGCACACGCGAGATTCACCGACAAGACGAGCGACTTCGTCACGCTTCTGAACCTCTGGAACTACCTCAAGAAACAGGAGAAAGAGCTCTCCGGCAGCGCATTCCGCCGCAAGTGCAAAGCCGAATACCTCAACTACTTGCGCGTGCGCGAGTGGGGAGACGTGTACCGGCAGCTCACCCGTATGGCCAAACAACTTGGCCTCACCGTCGGCCAGCCCGGCACGGATGCCGCAGCCATCCACCGCTCCCTCCTGGCCGGCCTGCTCAGCCAGATCGGCATCCGCGACGAACAACAAGGCGACAAGAAGAAGCAGCAACGCGGCGACTACCTGGGCGCGCGCCAGGTGCGGTTCGCAATTTTTCCCGGATCGGCGCTCGCGAAGAAACCGCCGCCAGAGTTGATGAGCGCCGAACTTGTGGAAACCAGCCGCCTGTTCGCGCGCATGAACGCCGCGATCGACCTCTCCTGGGCGGAACCGATCGCCGGAGACCTGGTCAAACGCAACTACAGCGAACCGCACTGGGAAAAAAGGCAAGGCTCCGCCGTCACTTATGAGCGCGTGACCCTGTACGGCGTGCCGATCGTCGCGCGACGCCGGGTGCAGCTCGCCCGCATCGATGCCGCGCTCGCCCGCGAACTGTTCATCCGCAGCGCTCTCGTCGAAGGCGACTGGAACGTCGACCGCCTCGACAAACGCCTCACCGCTTTTCTTCGTTCCAACAGCGATCTTCGCCGCGAGCTCGCCGAAGTCGAAGAGCGAACCCGCCGCCGCGACATCCTGTTCGACGATGAAGCAGTCTTCGAGTTTTACGACCGGATGTTGCCGGCTGAGGTCACCGACCAGCGCGCGTTCGAATCGTGGTGGAAGAAGGCTCGAGTCGAGAATCCTGACCTGCTCAGTCTTCGACGCGAGGACTTGCTGGCCGACAGCGTGCACCCTGAGGAGGCCGAGGGCCGTCTCGAAGGGGGTTACCCGAAATTTTGGTTTCAGGGCGACCAACGTTTCAACCTCACCTACCGGTTCGAGCCGGGCGCCGACGATGACGGCGTCACTGTTGAGGTGCCTCTCGCACTCCTCCCCCGCCTCAGCCCGGCCGGGTTCGACTGGCAAGTGCCGGGTGTGCGGCAGGAACTCGTCGCGGCGCTCATCAAGGCGCTGCCGAAAGCGATCCGCCGCAACGTCGTCCCGGCCGCGGACTGGGCCCGACGCCTCATGGAGGGAAGCCCCGAGGACGGTTCCGAAGAAATGTCGCTTCGGGAATATCTTGCGCGGGAAATCCAGCGCCAGACCTACACCCCTGTCTCCGTGGCGGACTTCGATCTTGACCGAGTGCCCGACCATCTGAAGATCACGTTCGCGGTCATCGGAGAGCATGGTCGCCAGCTCGCCGCATCCAAAGACCTCGACAGCCTGCAACACAAGTTGAAAACGCGCACGCGCGAGTCGGTGGCGAAAGCGCACGTTCACACGCCGAACGCAATCGAGCGCACCGGCGTGACCGCGTGGGATTTTGACTCCCTCCCCGCCGTGCTCGACACGAAGGCCGCCGGCAACACGATCCGCGCCTACCCGGCCCTCGTCGACGAGGGCACGAGCGTGGCTATCAAGCTCATGGCGACGCCAGCAGATCAGGTGCGCGAACACCGCCGCGGTGTCGTGCGGATGCTGCTCCTCGCGATCCCTGCGCCAACGAGCTACGTGCAGGAACACCTCACCACCGCGGAGAAACTCGCCCTCGCCAGGAGCCCGTACCGCAACATCGCGGACCTGTTCGCGGACTGCATGCTTGCCTGCGCGGATGACGTGCTCGCGGGCCGCGACGTGCGCACGCGCGCGAACTTTGAGGCGCTCCGCGACGAGTTCTCCGCGGGCATCCTCGACGCTCTCTTCACCACCGTGAGCGTCGTGAGCGCGACGCTCGCCGCGGCGAGAGACGCGGAGAAAGCGATCGCCGCCAACTCGAGTATGGCCTTGCTGTCGCCCCTCGCCGATGCGAGGGAGCAACTCGACGCGCTGGTCTTCCCGGGGTTCGTCGCGCGCACCGGCACAACCCAGTTGCGCAGGCTGCCCATCTACCTGCGGGGCATCACCCACCGCATTTCCAAGCTGGCGGATAACCTGGGTCGCGACCGCGTCTGGATGCAGGAAGTGCAGACTGCCACCGAACGCTACCGTGCTGCAGGCGGCCAGCTCCCGCCGCATCCGGATGCCGCACCCCACCTCATCCACGCCCGCTGGCTCCTGGAGGAACTGCGCCTGTCCCTCTTCGCCCAGCACCTGCCCGCGGCGGAACCCGCATCGCTGCAACGCATCACGAAGTTGCTCGCCGGCGAGTAGACCGCCGATCGAATAAAGCGTTAGAGGCGCACGCTCAACCAATAAAGTGAGCGTATGCCAACAGCTGATCTCACCCCAGTGGAGCGTCGTGTGCTCGACGCTATCGACGAGGAGGTTCTCATTGACAGCCTCGTTGAGCTCATCCGCGTGCCCAGCACGACCGGCACGGACGCAGAATCCGACCTGCAAAGCTCGCAGGCTCGTACCCTCGAGGAGCTCGGCCTTGAGGTCGATAGCTGGAAGTTTGATCTGGAGGAGCTTCGGTCGCATCCGCTCTATCCGGGCGAAGAAACCGAGCGCACCGAAGGCTACGGCGTCGTTGCCGTGACTGAAGGTGAGGGTGCGCCCGCGCTCGTGCTGCAGGGTCATGTCGATGTCGTGCCGGAAGGCGAACTCGAAAAGTGGGGTGGCCGCGACCCGTTCGCCGGCGACATCATCGGCCGTGTTCTTCACGGACGCGGCGCGTGCGACATGAAGGCCGGCGTCGCCGCAAACCTAGCCGTCGTGAAAGCACTCCGCGCTGCTGGGGTGACACTTGAGCGCCCGCTTGCCGTGCACTCCGTCATGAGCGAGGAGGATGGCGGACTCGGCGCCTTCGCCACGATGCTGCGCGGCCACCGCGGCGAGGTGGCCGTGCTCACCGAACCCACGACGGGTCGCATCGTGACGGCGTGCGCCGGTGCTCTGACATTCCGTATCGAGGTCGACGGCAAGGCCGCGCACGGCAGCACCCGGTTGAGCGGCGTGAGCGCGTTCGATTCGTTCCTCGGCATCGACGCGGCGATCAAGCAACTGGAGGCAGAGCGCAACGCGAACCCCGATCCGCTGTTCCGCAACTACGAGATGCCTTTCGGCATTTCGATCGGCAAGGTGAACTCCGGCAACTGGTCGTCGAGCGTGCCGGAAAGCCTCGTCGCGGAAGGTCGGATGGGCGTTCTCCTCGGCGAAGATCCGGCGGATGCCCGCGCGGTTTTCGAGGAACGCGTCGCCGCGGCGTGTGCGCGAGACCCATGGCTGGTCGATCATCCGGCGCGTGTCACCTGGCCCGGCGGGCAATTCGCGAGCAGAAGCATCGACGCGCAGCACGAGTTCATCGACGAAGTATCAGCGGTGATCACGGACCTCACCGGCGCCGTGCCCGAGCGCGCGGCCGCACCGTACGGCAGCGATTTGCGCTTGTACGCCGGAATCGGCGGCATCCCGACCCTGCATTTCGGACCGGGCGACGTGCGTTTCGCCCACGCGGTGCGCGAGCAGGTGAACCTCGACGAGCTGATCGCGGTCACCCGCTCGCTCGCGCTCCTCGCGGTGCGACGGTGCGGGGCACACTTGTAGCCAGGTAACAGAGGCGTTTGGCGGGGCGTTTGCTGGCTCGGATGTGGCGGGCGTCTACGGGTGGAGCCGGCAAACGCGCCGCCAATCGCGGCGCCCCCTTCGAGACGATCGCTTGCGCGATCCCTCAGGGCACGCCTTCGAGACGATCGCTTGCGCGATCCCTCAGGGCACGCCTTCGAGACGATCGCTTTCGCGATCCCTCAGGGCACGCCTTCAAGACGATTGCTCACGCGGTCCGTCAGGGAGGTCTACAGAACCTTCGACAGGAAGGCCTGCGTCCGCTTGTGCTGCGGGTTGCTCAGCACTTCGGCAGGGTCTCCCGACTCCACAACGACGCCACCGTCCATGAACACGAGCGAATCCGCGACCTCGCGCGCAAATCCCATCTCGTGAGTGACGACGATCATCGTCATACCCGATTCCGCGAGCGACTTCATGACATCGAGCACCTCGCCCACGAGTTCCGGGTCCAGAGCGGATGTCGGCTCGTCGAAGAGCATGAGCTTCGGATCCATGGCGAGCGCGCGGGCGATCGCCACTCGCTGCTGCTGGCCGCCGGAAAGGTGCGCGGGGTAAGCATCCGCTTTTTCGGCGAGGCCGACCCGGGCCAGAAGCTCGCGAGCGCGCTCGACCGCCGCAGTCTTCTTGATTTTCTTCACGCGCATGGGCGCCTCGATGATGTTCTCCATCGCGGTCATGTGCGGAAACAGGTTGAAGCGCTGGAACACCATGCCGATGTCGCGGCGTTGACGAGCAGCTTCTCGTGGGTGGAGCTCGTAGAGCTTCTCGCCCCGTTCCTCATAACCGACGAGCACGCCGTCGACGCTGAGCCGTCCCGCATTGACCACTTCGAGATGGTTAATGCAGCGCAGGAATGTCGATTTTCCCGACCCGCTCGGCCCGACGAGGCACAGCACTTCGCCGCGCGGAACAGTGAGTGAGATGCTCTTCAACACCTCGTTCGATCCGAAGCTCTTCGACACGCGGTCCGCGTGAACCATGGGAACATCAGCGTCGCGCACCTGCGCGGTCTGCGAGGGGGTCATTTGGTGTGCTCCGATCCCTTTGCGTCTACCCGGATGGCGCCCGTGGCCACATCGATCGCGCCCGTTTCGACGGTCGTCTTCTTTTCGGGGCGGGCCTGGCCGACGCCACGAGAGAACCGTTTCTCCAGGAAATACTGTCCCACCATGAGCACCGAGGTGAACGCGATGTACCACGCGCACGCGACGAGTAGAAGTGGAATCGGGTCGAATATCGCGACAGAGATGTCCCGCGCTCTCCCGTAAAGGTCGAAGCTGAACGGCACGGCGGTCACGAGGGACGTGGTCTTGAGCATCGAGATCACTTCATTGCCCGTCGGCGGGATGATGATGCGCATGGCCTGCGGAATGATCACGCGGCCCATGGTCTGGATCCACGACATCCCGAGAGCGGTGGCCGCTTCTTCCTGCCCCTTGTCGACGGAGAGAATGCCCGCGCGCACGATCTCGGCCATGTAGGCCGCTTCATTCAGGGAGAGGCCGATGACGGCGAGCCAGAACACGTCGATGAAGTTGGTGGGGAATTGCAGCCACGGCGTCGTGAACGGGACGCCGATGTCGATTGTCTTGTAGATCGTGGCGAAGAGTCCCCAGAACACCAGTTGCACATAGATCGGTGTGCCACGGAATATCCAGAGGTACAGCCACGCGACACCCTTGACGACGGGGTTGTCGGAGAGCCGCATCACTGCGAGAACGATGCCCAAAACGATGGCGATGACCATCGAGTAGATGGTCAGCAGGAGGGTGTATCCCGCGGCCTGGGAGATCCGCTTGTCGAAAATGTATTTCGCGAAGTTGTCCCAGCCGTACGCTTCGCGCTGCGATGCGTCGATGACGAAGATCGCGAGCGCGGCGATGAGGATGATGGCGAGGATGATTCGCCACGGATGCTTGAGGCGAATCGCCTTGATGGGTGCTGGCTGTTCGCCACCGTACGGCGGCACAGTCTCCCGTGCCGCCGTACGGTTCGAGTCAGGCGAACTCATGTACCTAGCCGGCGGTGGCCGCGTTGATGGTGATCTTGTCGACCGCTCCGCTGTAGACGCCCCACTTGTCGAGGATCTTCTTGTAGCTGCCGTCATCCATCATCGACTGCAGTGCCGCCTGGATGGCCTGTGCAAGCTTGGAGCCCTTGTCCACGGCAATACCGTAGGGGGCGACATCAAACGGGTCACCGGCCAACTCGATCTTGTCCTTCTGCTGCGACACGGCGTACTGGGTGATCGGCGAGTCGGCGCTCATCGCGTCGGCACGACCGAGAACGAGGGCGTTGGTTGCCTCATCCTGCTTGTCGAACTTGAGGATGGTGATTTCGGCCTTACCGGCATCCGTGCATGCCTTGGACTTCGCCGGAAGCTCGTCCGTTTCTTCCACGGTGGTCGCCTGCACGGCAACCGTCAGTCCGCACGCGTTGTCCGGGTCGACGCTCTTGCCGATCGGCTGCGCCCACTGGATGCCCGCGTTGTAGTAGTTGACGAAATCAACCTGCTTCTCGCGCTCGGCGTTGTCGGTGAACGAGGAGACTCCGATGTCGTAGGTGCCGCCCGTGATGCTCGGGATGATCTTGTCGAAGCTCGAGATCTGGTAGTCAGCCTTCAGGCCGAGCTTCTCCGCCATTGCGGTCGCAAGGTCGACATCCCAACCGATCGGGTTTCCGGCGTCATCCTTGTACTCGTTGGGAGCGTAGGTGGGGTCGATGCCGATGACGAGCTTGCCGGACTTCTTAATGTCATCCGGAAGCAAAGCGACGGCGGCAGAGTCTGCACCCACGGCGGGTGTGTCTCCGCCGCCACCCGGGGTGGAGGGAGTGCTGTTGTCCACACAGCCCGTGAGCATGAGAGCTGCGGCGGCGATGATGGCCGGCAGCGCGTACTTGGTGCGCATTGCGTTTCCTTTTCTTCTGCTGGTCAAAATGGTGCGGTCAGTGCGGCAACAACGGTTCCCTGAATGGGCGCGGGCCACCGACACCTCGGTCTTCGCAGCCTACTCCTGCCGAAGAACAAGATTTCGTTGCGATGGTCACAGTCCGCTGACGAAATGCTCTGTTTTTGATGAAAACTAGCGTTCTATTTCGGTTTTGAACCCGTGACCGCCTTCGCGTTCGCCTCGTAGGAGGTGTTCGTGGATTCGAAGAAGTTAACCAGCTCGTAGGTGTCGTTGGCCGTCGCCATCCACTTGGCCGGGTTCGAGACCTTGTACTCGGGGTCGAAGCCGAGCTCTTCGAGGCGGCGGTCGGCGAGGTACTTGACGTACTGGTTGATGTAGGTCGCGTTGAGGCCGAGGATGCCGCCGGGGAGCAGGTCGCGGTTGTACTCCTCCTCCATCTCCACGGCATCCAGGATCATCTGCTTGATCTCGGCCGCGAACTCGGGAGTCTGAAGCTCGGGGTTCTCCTCGAGCACCGTGAGGATGAGGTTGATGCCGAACTTGAGGTGCAGCGACTCGTCGCGGATGACCCAGTCCATGAGCGAGCCGAAGTTGCGCAGGAGGTTCCGCTGCCGGAAGCTCAGCGCGACCATGAAGCCCGAGTAGAACCAGATCCCCTCGAGGATGATGTTGTACGCGACGAGGTTGCGCACGAAGTCCTGCTTGCCCTCCGTCGTCGTGATGTCGAGGGTCTCCTCGGTCATCCGCTTGATGAACCTGACCTGGAACTCCTCCTTGCGCGCCATCGACGGCACCTCGACGTGCGAGTTGTAGGCGGCCTCGCGGTCGATCGGGAAGGTCTCGAGCACGTACTCGAAGCTCATGCAGTGGTTGGCCTCTTCCCACATCTGCTTGGCGAGGTAGAGGTGGCACTCGGCGGCGTTGATGTACGGGTAGACGCCGAACGCGAGCGCCTTGTTGACGAGCAGCTCATTCGGGTTGAAGTAACTCATGAGGAAGGTGATCGCGTGGCGTTCCTCATCCGTCATCTTCTTGAAATCGGCGATGTCCTGGTCGAGTTGGATCTCGTTCGGGAACCACGTGTTCGCGACCGCCTGGTCGTAGAGGTCCATGG
>JBIQLG010000010.1:0-76452 GCA_044464485.1 Agreia sp. | reverse complement strand
GTCCGCTCGAACTTGGCCTTAGCCACTGTGGTCCTCCTCAGGACTTCTCGAGTAGAAACTCCGCACGCGGGTTTGCGAACGGGTTTCCTACGGGATGTTGTTTTATGTTACGGGATACTGCTGGGTGATGTTACATCCGGGCGAGCGAGCAGGCTCATTCGCCCTTGTTCTTCTGCACGATCTCGTCGGCCACCGCACGCGGCACCTCAGAGTAGCTGTCGAAGCTCATCGAATACACGGCGCGGCCCGAGGTCTTCGACCTCAGGTCGCCGACGTATCCGAACATTTCGGACAGTGGCACAAGCGCTCGCACCACCTTCACGCCCGTGGCGTCCTCCATCGACTGGATCTGGCCACGTCGAGAGTTCAGGTCGCCGATCACGTCACCCATGTATTCCTCAGGGGTACGCACCTCGACGGCCATGAGCGGCTCGAGCAGAACGGGGTTTGCCTTGCGCGCGGCTTCCTTGAAAGCCATCGAGCCAGCAATTTTGAACGCCATTTCCGACGAGTCGACATCGTGTGCCGCACCGTCGAGAAGGATGGCTTTCACGCCGACCATGGGGTAGCCGGCGAGCACGCCGACCTCCATGGCATCCTTCATACCGGCATCCACCGAGGGGATGTATTCACGCGGAACACGTCCACCCGTGACCTTGTTTTCGAACTCGTAGGTGTTCTCCGAGGAGAGCTCCAACGGTTCGAGCGAAATCTGAACCTTGGCGAACTGGCCGGACCCACCGGTCTGCTTCTTGTGGGTGTAGTCGTGCTTGTCCACAATGCGCTTGATCGTCTCGCGATAGGCAACCTGTGGTTTACCCACGTTTGCCTCGACGTTGAACTCGCGCTTCATGCGGTCGACCAGGATGTCGAGGTGAAGTTCGCCCATGCCCTTGATGACGGTCTGACCGGTCTCCTGGTTCTGCTCTGTGCGGAACGTCGGGTCTTCTTCAGCGAGCTTCTGAATGGCGACGCCCAGCTTTTCCTGGTCGGCCTTCGTTTTCGGCTCGATCGCGACCTCGATGACGGGCTCGGGGAACGTCATGGACTCCAGCACGACCTGGTGATTCGGGTCGCACAGCGTGTCGCCCGTGGTCGTGTCCTTGAGACCGATAACCGCGTAAATGTGACCGGCGGTGACGGCGGGAACCGGAATTTCCTTGTTGGCGTGCATCTGGAAAATCTTTCCGATGCGCTCCTTCTTCTGCTTCGTGGAGTTCGCGACCTGGCCCCCGCTTTCGAGGTGGCCGGAATACACGCGGATGTACGTGAGGCGGCCGAAGAACGGGTGCACGGCAACCTTGAACGCAAGCGCGGCAAACGGATCCTTCGGATCCGGATGACGCTCGATGATCTTCTCCTCATCGCGGGGATCCCGCGCGTCAATCGCGCCGACATCCAGCGGGTTCGGAAGGTAGTCCACGACGGCGTCCAGCATCGGCTGCACACCGCGGTTCTTGAACGCGGAACCGCACAGCACCGGATACATCGAGCTCGACACCGTGAGCTTGCGGATGCCCGACTTGATCTCGGCGACCGTCAATTCTTCGCCGGAGAAGTATTTCTCCAGAAGCGCATCGTCCGTCTCGGCCACAGCCTCGAGAAGTTGCTGGCGGTACTCGTCCGCCTTCTCCTTCAGGTGCTCGGGGATCTCCTGCACGTCATACTTCGCACCCATGGTGACGTCGCCTTTGGAGTCGGCCTCCCACACGAGGGCACGCATTTCGACGAGGTCGACGACGCCGACGAAGTCGCTCTCCGCACCGATGGGCAGCTGGATCACGAGCGGCTTTGCGCCGAGGCGCTTCACGATCGTGTCCACGGTGAAGTAGAAGTCGGCACCGAGCTTGTCCATCTTGTTGACGAAGCAAATGCGCGGAACGTCGTACTTGTCCGCCTGGCGCCACACCGTTTCGGACTGCGGCTCCACGCCCTCTTTACCGTCGAACACCGCAACCGCGCCGTCGAGAACTCGAAGTGAACGCTCCACCTCGACCGTGAAGTCGACGTGGCCAGGGGTGTCGATGATGTTGATCTGGTTCTTGTTCCAGAAGCACGTCACCGCGGCGGAGGTGATGGTGATGCCGCGTTCCTGCTCCTGCTCCATCCAGTCGGTCGTCGATGCGCCATCGTGCGTTTCGCCGATTTTGTGGTTGACGCCCGTGTAGAAGAGGATGCGCTCGGTTGTCGTCGTCTTGCCGGCATCGATGTGCGCCATGATGCCGATGTTCCGGACCTTGTGCAGGTCGGTGAGCACTTCCTGTGCCACTGTGATTCCTTACGTTTGGGTGTGAATTGATGCGTGCAGCCGGGGTATCCGCGCAGCGGTTTCGAGACGATCGCCGCGCGATCCCTCAACCGGCAAGTAGCCGCTCCCTGAGGAGGCCGAACGGGCCGTCTCGAAGGGACCTAAGCGGTTACCACCGGTAGTGCGCGAAGGCGCGGTTCGACTCGGCCATCTTGTGAGTGTCTTCGCGACGCTTCACCGCTGCACCGAGACCGTTGGACGCATCCAGGATTTCGTTGGTGAGCCGCTCCGTCATGGTCTTCTCGCGGCGAGCCTTCGCGTACGTCGTCAGCCAGCGCAACGCGAGCGTGTTCGCGCGGTGCGGTTTGACGTCCACGGGCACCTGGTACGTCGAACCGCCGACCCGGCGGCTCTTCACCTCAATGGTGGGCCGAACGTTGTCGAGTGCCTTCTTGAGCGTGACCACGGCATCCGCACCGTTCTTCGCGGAAACGCCGGCGAGTGCATCGTAGACGATGCGCTCAGCGAGGGCCTTTTTGCCGTCAAGGAGAATCTTGTTGACGAGCTGACTGACTATCGGGGCGCCATAAACCGGGTCGTTGACGACGGGACGCTTGGGAGCCGGGCCTTTCCGAGGCATTACTTCTTCTCCATCTTCGCGCCGTAGCGGCTGCGAGCCTGCTTGCGGTTTTTCACTGCCTGCGTGTCCAGTGCGCCGCGCACGATCTTGTAGCGGACACCGGGGAGATCCTTAACACGACCACCGCGCACGAGCACCATCGAGTGCTCCTGCAGGTTGTGGCCCTCGCCAGGAATATAGGCGGTGACTTCAGTTCCGTTGGAGAGTTTGACACGAGCAACCTTGCGCAGAGCCGAGTTCGGCTTCTTGGGCGTGGTCGTGTACACGCGCGTGCACACACCGCGCTGCTGTGGATTGGCCTTCAGGGCGGGCGTCTTGGTCTTTGCGACCTTCGGCGAGCGACCCTTTCGGACCAACTGCTGAATAGTTGGCACTGATGTAACTCCTTGAATTGACTGCACGGTGACAGTTGGTGCTTGTTGTATCGCCGACACGTTGAAATCCGCTGTGCCGAACGACGTGATCCACCGTGGAACAGTGCTGTTCCTGAGAACACTGTGTTCCTGGCTTGTGTGGTGGATATGCCGTGGGGGTTTCGCGTAAACCTTGTCGATTTATTTGAGCCCAATTCCGGTTGGTGCCTCAGTGCCCGTCTGCCTGTGGTTTTGGGCACAAGAAGACGCGCGACAATGCGCACACCTAAAAAAGAGTAGTCGCTTCGGCCGCTTCGGTCAAATAGTTCTTCCGCAGGACGAGAGCTAACGAGCGTGCGAACGCGCTTTGGCTATCAGCGGAAGCAGCAGCAAAGTGAGGAACGCTACGGCCGCCGAGGCGACAACGAACGGGCTGCCCAGATACTCCACGAAAAACCCTGGACCGGACAGTTCCTGTTTGTGCCCAAGGCTGTACACGATCGCTCCGACGATCGGCCCGAGTGCGTACACAACAATTCCGGTGACGACGGCGCGTACGGCCGTTCGACGGGTTCGGCCGAAGTTGGGTCTCAATCCGGCCAGCGTCGACACGAAGACGACGCTCACCGCAGCAACCGCCATAATCGGCCCCACCAGCGGACCCGCATCGTCTTCGCGGATGACCTCCCGGTTCGCCAAAAGGCTCACGAGACCATCCACCGCAAGCAGAATCGCCCCGTACAGCACAGCGACCATGACTGAGACGAGAAGTGCCCGGGAGAACGACCCCGACTCGGGCGGATCAGGCGGCAGAGTTTGCGCCAAACTCTGCCCTCTTGCGCGCCTCTTCGTTTTCGAATTCCTGCCATGCGGCATAGTTGCGCTCGCGCACCTTGCGGCCACGCGTGGCTACGACGGCGCCGAACCACACGGCGGACTCCCGCGCAAGAAGCGCTCCGGCGATCAGCAAGGGGTTTACGGCAAACCCGATGAACGCGACGGTCGCTGCGCTCGCCGTGAGCCCGAATCCGCCGACCATGAGGAGCAGAACGCCGATCGACGCGAAATAGGTCACAACCGCGATAACGAGTGACCCGATCACCCAGGACCACCAGCCGGCGCGGTTGGCCAACAGAGCCCAGATGATCATAAGAACGAAGAAGGCAACCACCGGAACGTAGAAGAGGGGGTTGACGATAAACGAACTGACCGCACCGGCCACCAGATCCGAACTCACGAACATGATGAGCAACGCGGAGACTCCCGCGTACACCGCGGCAAAAACGATAGTGGCAACGACGGCCATGAGGATGCCGAAGCCACGATTGCCCTTTGGCCGCGGCGGATTCGGGGCCGTCACATAGACGGTCTGAACGGGAGCGGACGTTACTTCACCCGTCGCGGTCGACACCGTGGTCGACTCGGACGACTCGACCGTCGTCTTCGACTCGTCCACGGTTGCTGCGGCGTCGCGTGACTCCGCTGCTTCCGTAGAATCAGCGGGCGTATCGACGACTTCCGTCGTCGACGTCGTCTCTTCGACGGTCTTTTCGACAACGGGAGCGTCGTCTGCAGCGCTCTCCTCGGGTGTGACGTTCTTGGCGTTCATCCGTACCTCCACATGCCGGGATTGCGTGCCCCGGTCAGGGTCACTCTAGCAATGGAAGCCGTACTTGCGACAGGTGGAGAATTACTTCCCTGGTTCGGGCGTGGGCGACGGCGACGGCGTGACCGGCGCTATCGGAGTCACGACGGGCGGCGGCGCGGACGGATCCACGAGCACGTAGATGAACCCCGCAATCGTGCCGGTGTAGCCCTCTTCCGGAGCGCTACCGCTCTGGATCGTCAGCGAGTTGACCAGGAACAGCCTCTTGCCGAACTGGAGAGCGTGAACAAAATTCAAAATGTTCGTGCGCGGACCCGTCACCTTCATGTCGATGGGAATGACAATCAGATTTTGAGGGGTGACGAGCGGGCTCACCGTCGTTCCCGTGCCATTCGGCACAGCAGTAAACGGCTTGCCATCGCTCGTTGAAATGGATGCCAGCTGCACGCCGCTTGCCGACTCCAGTTCATGCAATTGGCCGATGAAAATGGGAAGGTCTCCGCCGGGCGGCAAGGCAACCTGCAGTTCGGTGAGCTCCTTCTTGAACTCATCGATCTTCTTGGACTCCTTTTCCAGGTTGTCGTTGGTCGCCCGCAGTGACGCGTTTTGCTGCTCGATTGCGGTCCGCTGCTCATTGGCCGTCGTCATCTCGCCGATCTTCGGCGAGACGCCGAGGAACCAACCCATGACGAGAATTCCCACGCTCGCAACGGCACCGACAACCAGCCAAATTCTGTTGTTATTCACCGTCGGAACCCCCATCGGTGCTCGAAGAGTTGGTGGCGTCGGGCGATGGTTCCGGCGACGCGGAAGGCGCGGGAGTCTGCTTGTTGTCTTCCTCCTGCTTCGCCTTTTCTTCCGCGGCCTTCTGTTCGGCATCCCGAGCATCCTTCGCCGGTTTGTCGAAGCGGAGGAGAAGCGCGTCCTTGTTGATGTGCATGGTAACGCTCACCTGATAGGTGCCCGCGCCCTGCAGGCTCACGGAACCCGGCGTCGCGTCGACATAACCGGTGAGTTTGGCGAGCGCGAGCAGCCAGGCCTCGACGTCGGGCAGGGATGCACTCGTCGCCGTAAACGTAAGCTCGCCAATGCGATCGCCTTGAAGCGGAACGGACGGCTGGGCGAACGCAGAGAGTGGCGTAGCACTTTGCGCGTTGACGTTCGTCACGAGAGTTCCCGCGGGGAGGATCGCCTGTATCTTTTCCAGATAATCCTGCCAGTCGATTTCGGTGGAGGTACCCGCTGTGCGGGCGGCCTCAGCCGTAGCCAACAGCGACTTCACGCTGCGGACTTCCGAATAGTCCGCCTGCTTGGCCAGAAGCGCCTGCGTTTCATTGTTGGCGGAATCCAATTGCGCCTGCGCGGCACCCGCCAGCACCGTCGCTCCCGCGTATGCGGCGATGACGACAAGTACCGCCAAAATCACCAGTGCGACCGCGTTGCGTCGCACAATCTTGCCCTGTGCCGCCGCGCCCACCTCCGGTGGCAGAAGGTTGGCCCTAGCCGGGCCGCCTATGACGAGGCGATCACCGCTTTTGTCTTTGTCCCGACTCATGCTGCTGCGCCTCCCAGTGCGAGTCCCAGCGCAACATTCATCCCCAGCTGGCTTTGCGTGCCTCTCGACGCGTCGCGCGCGACGTCAATGCTTCCGAAAGTGTCACCGAGAACGACGGGAATTCGCGTCATTTCCGAAAGTGCGTCGGCAAAGCCAACAAGTTGGGCACCGCCCCCGGTAAGAATTACTCCTGAATATGGCTCATTCTGCCGTGTGTTGGCAAAGTAGCCGAGCGTGTTTTTGAGGCTCGTGAGGAACGTGCCCGTGACCTCGCGAATAATGGCAATCGCCGGTGCATGCTCTGGCTGAACCGTGACCCCGCCAAGGCCAAGCGCGCGCTTGGTGTTCTCGGCCTCGACATCCGAAATGTCCAGGCGATCCGAAAGCGCCGCCGTGAGGTCGTTGCCGCCGCTGGCGATGATGCGGACGAATTGCGGTACGCCGTTGGTGGTGACTATCACGTTGGTCGTGCGAGCCCCGATGTCGATGTGCGCTACGTTGCCCACCATCCGGGCAGGGGAGGTGAGCCTGGTCAGCGCGAACGGGATGAGATCCACCCCTACCGGGGTGAGCCCGGCGAGCAACACCGACTTCACGTTCGTGAGAACGGGGTCTTTGATAGCAGCGACGAGAAGGCCATTTACTATCGGACCGCTTTCGGACACGCCCTCGGAAATGGGGTAAAAGTCGAGCAGTGCGTCGGCGACAGGTACCGGCAGCATTTCCTGCACGTAGGTTGGCAACGATTCCCGGATTTCAGCCTGACTGAGTTTGGGAACACTCAGGTCGCGCACGAGCACCTTGGGGTTGCCGACACCCAGAATGACTTCTTTGCTGCCGAACTTCGCCGTGCTCCACAGCTGTTTGAGTGCGGCAGAAACCGTGTTTACCTCGACGACTTCTCCGTTCTTCACGGCGCCGTCGGGAAGTGGCAGCGTGAAGAAGCGCGAGACCGTCGGCTTCTTCGTTCCCACACCGACTACTTCTACCGCCCTGATGCTGGACGAACCAATGTCGACACCGACAAGTTGAGTGCTGGCCATCATGTCCCCTAACTAATTCCGACCAGTGCGAGATACCCAGTTGAGATCTCGATTCCAAAGAATATTCCGACCCACGCCCCCAACAGCATCCATGGACCGAAGGGAATTCCCGTCTTCCTCGTCGCCTTGCCGAGTGACAAAAGAACGAGGGAAAGGACTCCCCCCAACAAGAATGCAGCAAATGCACCGACAATCAAAGGACCCCATCCGAGGTACCCCAGCGCAATGCCTACGAGCGCCGCTAGCTTGACATCACCGAAACCCATGCCCTTCGGGTAGATGAGAACGAGAACGAAGTAGAAGGTGAAAAGGGCTGAGCCTCCCGCGATTGCCCACAACAGCGCCCACCAGTCACTGCTCACCAAACTCGCAACAGCCAGGAGCACGGGAACGACGCCGAGCGATGGCACGACAATCCGGTTCGGCAGCTTCTTCGTATCAACATCGATAAGTGCGAGCGCCACGGATACCGCCGCAAAGTACAGGTACGCAGGGGCAAGCACGAGTCCCGCAGGCTGCGTCGTCGTCCACAGCGTGACCACCACGAAAAACAGCGCCGTACCCAGCTCGACAAGCGGATACCGTATCGAGATCGGTTCGCCGCAATCCCGGCACTTGCCCCGCAGAATCAGCCAGGACAGCACCGGGATGTTGTCGAACGGTCGAATCGCATGTCCGCAGCGGGGGCAGGCGCTCGCTGGTTTGCTCAGGGATTCGCCGCGCGGCAGACGCCAGATCACGACATTCAGGAACGAACCGATGGCGAGTCCGAGAATGGCGGACAGTAGGTAGGCGCCGATAAGGAGCGGTGTCCAATCCTGCACTGGCATCAGGGAATTGTAGACCCGTCGGCAGCGAACGCCGGCGCGACGAGAGCATATTTCGTAACTCCGTAGGTCGTCGACGTGGGCAGCAGGAATTTCGGCGGGCTCACGGAGAACAGTCGAGGGTCGTAAATGTAGTCCTTGTCATATCCGTTGGAGCCCCGACCGACTGTGCCGCGGAATTTCTGGGCGATAGCACCGACTACCGTGAGCGTGCCGCGGTCTCCACCGACAGAGTAGTTCTGAACCTGGAACGTGTGCTGCACGGAAAGTATCGCTCCATCGATCGTGCGGTTTTTCGAAAGCAATGGGCTGTCCCAGCGATTCATCGGGTTCCATACCCACACCGCGCTGTTGCCGACGATTCCCATCACATCCACGGCGGGGTCGTTGTAGACCAGGTCGCCGGTGATGTAAACGTAGTTCGAGCTGGCAACCGTGAACTGCCCGTTCACCGTCCCTTTCACGAATGCGTCGCCGGCGGTGCACTTGTATGCGGGGTAGGCGTTCGACGACGCGTCTGGGGTCCGCTCACCGGATGTCGGGTAAGCAATCGTTGGCCCGGAGGATGGCTTCTTGAAAGTCCATCCCTCATCCTTGGTTCCGCTGTCGGAACACGTGAAGCCCGACGGCACGTCGCCGGAGGTCCAGTGTCCCGGCGACCACCAGCTGCCGGGTACCCACACGGGCGGGGCCCAGTAGTTCGGGTTGGTGCTGTCTCGCGACACTTCCTGCACGAACAGGAGATTCTGGGCTGGCGGCGTGAATGTGGCGCCGGCCGAGGTGTGCAGATCATCGATGTCGCCGCACTCGGCGTCATTCCTGGACGAGATCCCAGCCGTCAGCGATGGTCGCGTGAACCTCGTCCACGGGGACACCACCGTCACCGTGCCGTCCGCATTGAACGTGATCGACGTAGGACCGGTGTACATGCAACCTGGTCTCGGCACCTGGGTATCCAAGTCCACTCTGGCCTCTTTGTCCATGTCCGCATTGGTCGGCGGCATGTTCATCGAGGGAACCCGCGGAATCTTGCCACCGCTGTTCAATGGGTCGGAAAACGTCCCGCTCGTGCAACCGCTCGGCTTGACGTATTCCGGACTCGTGATGGGACTCGACGTTGTCACTGCGCGCTTGAAGGTTGCGCCACAGACTCGGATGATGTCGTTCGAATGCACTTTTCCATCGAGCACGTCGGCATCACCGAATTGAATCTCCGTGCAATACGGACCGTGCTTCACGTTGCCGGAACTCTTGAATGCCGCCCAGCCTGACGCTTCCGTGCACCGCGTGTCGGAGAGTACCGGGTCCATGATCTCGTAATTCGAGAAGTAGAGGTAGTCGATGAAACCCGTTTGCTTCAGGTCTGCGACGACGGACTGTGTCTCGTTTCCGACCCGGCCAGTTGACCGGACACGCAGCGTTCCCTTCCCGGAGTACTGCGAATTATCCACTTCGTAACGGAAGGATGCGCGCCCGTCCGTGCCCGCGATGGGCGCCCAGGTGCCCTCCGGTCCCACGCCGAACGCGGGGTTCTCCTCCGCCGCCGGCGGCAGCGTGACGGTACCAGCGCTGCCGGTGGCAATCGTGAACGGCGCCAGTTTGTTGCCGTATCGCTGATAGAGACTGTCGTTGGAAAGTCGGCTCGTGTACTCGTCGATGCCCGCGTATGCCGCCGCGAGCGCGGCAGTCTGATCACTGTCTTTGTGGGCAACCTTCACACCGGAGATGCTGAAGCTCAGTGCCGCAGTGAGCAGAATCAGCATCGTGATCGACAGCGCCAGCACGACGACGAGCGCCGCGCCGGTCTCCTCTGCGAAGCGGTGCCGAAGTTGTGCAATGGGGAATTTCATGTCAGCTTCCACCCTGGATGTTCGCGAGGTTCAACATGCCAATCGTGTTCGTAATGATGACCGGATGATCGTCGGGCCCGACGAGCGGAACAGTGTTCATCGTGACGACGACCGAGGCGATCTTCTGCCGTTGCGCGAGAGTCAGATTGGCCGTGCCCATGGGCACCATCTCGTTGCCCGACGCGTCGTAGTAACGGAACAGGGAGGTTCCGGTGCCCGTCGCGAGAAACTTTCCACCGAGCACACGCGAAAGCACAGCCGTAGCGTCATTGCCGGGAACGGTGTCAAATTTCCAGAACTGGCCGGACGCGGTTGGGTTCCAGCGACGCTCGTAAACGTTGCCGTCGCTTTCCAACGAGAATTTGACCATGACGGGTTTCAGGGGACGAACCGTCACGTTGGCAAGGCCATCCACGTCAACGAGGCTGAAAACTTCGAGCTCGCTCGCCTTCGCCGTGCTGAACGCTGGTTGCGGTGTGGTTCCCGATTTCGGATTATCGACCGCGAAACGCACCACGCGGTTGACTTCGTTCATGGCGTTGGAAGCCACACGGGTACCTTCGTTGACCGACTGCGTGGTATCGGTTGTGTGGACGACGCTGATATACATGTTGCTCGCCATGAGCAGGATCATGCCCAGGAGCATCATGGTGACGAGAAGCTCGATGAGGCTCATTCCCGATTCCGCCTGCTGCGGTGCCATCGCGGTTCGCATTCTGCTGATCACGGCGTCACGCCCCGCGGATCCAAGACGAAGGTGCCGTCCGTGCCGACCATGAGTCCCGGCGTGACGAGCGAGATGTCGGATACCCCCACGTGGCTACCGAGCGTGGTCGACATGTTGCTCTCATACAGTTGCCAGGTCCCAAACGGCAGCGCGATTTTCAGCGTCGAATCTGACGAGGTGGAAAAGCTGTAACCGAACGTGTACTTTGTCGAAATCCCGCACACGGGCTGGCCAGGCACCGGATTCGATGTTTGGGAAACGGCAGTGAGATATGCCTTGTACTTGTTGCCCTTTACGTTGACAATTCCCATCGGTACGGGCGTGACGTCCGCAATCCCTCCCGGAGTCGTGAATGCAGTTGGGGCCCTCGTGCCGACGGTTGCCGGGTCCTTCGTCGTGTCGGGTGCCCACGACATGGGATCAACAGACTCGCACGCGGTTCCCGACTCGCTCGGGGGAACGTAGGAACCCGCCACGACTTCATAGCCGGACTTGGCGGGATAAAGATTGACGCTGCCCGCCAACCCCGACGTGGGAACGTTCATGGTGTAGACGCCACTCGCGTTGTAGAACGTGGTCGTGAGATCGTTGGGGATGCGGGGTCGTACCGCATCCAGATCGTTGGATGCGTAGTTGACCTGGTACGTGCCCTGTTTGTCGTACTGGAAGCTGAACTTCGCTGACGAGCCCGCTTCGACGGTGCTCTGGAAAGACGGAGACGTCATCTGGTTGACATCGATGTACCCGGATCCCGAGAGCGTCACCGTGTAATCGCCCGGCTCGACGCCGAAAATGAAGCTGCAGCCGTCGGAATTGGTCTTCGTTGTGTCGAGCGATCCACCGCTGGAAACCGCGGTGAACGCAACGCCCTCAACTCCGAGGCCGGCACCGTCGATGACGGAAACCAGGATGGTGCCCTTCGTCGGGTCGTTGATTCGAGTGGAGGGGACCAGCGCGGTGTCGGTTTTCACCGTGCCGGCGCCAGTGCGCATTCCCGCCCAGCTCACCTCGACGCTGACGGACTTGTATTTGAGGGTCGATCCACCCGTACCGCACGTGGCGACTTCGCCCTCGGGATCCACCCACTTGGCCGTGCGGGAGATCGTGTAGGTGTTGCTACCTACCGTTCTGGTGTAGTCATCGTCGGTGATCGCGAGGGGATCGCCGATTGCCCGAACGGCATCCAGCTCGGAACTTGCCAGGCTGATCGCGGTTTCGCGCGCCTGGCTGTCCCGTGTCATTTGAAGCACATTGATGAGGGCGTACCCGATGCCGACGACGAGCATCGCGAAGATCATCATCGCGACGATGACCTCGATGAGGGAGAGTCCGTCTTCGGACGAGCGGGCTTTGATGGACATCAAGCGAACTCGCATTCTACGTCTCCCCCGACCTCGTTGCTGGACTAAATTTGAATTTCCCCGTTAAGCCTTCACAGCGGTGAGGTTCGAGAACCGAACCTCACCGCCATGAAAGCTCACTGTATTACGGAGTCGCTGCGCATGCCGTGCCTGCTTTAGGTGCGGTGGTTGCGGTCACTTCCCAGAAATTGTCGTTTGATGCCTGAGCACAAATCGTGAAGGTTGCGGTGGTACCAGTGCCCGACGCCTTAAAGACCGGTGTGACCTTGTAGTTTGCGGGATCGATAGTCACTGTTGTAGTGAGGTCGCTGACCGACGCCGGCAGTTTACCGGAGTGGTCGGTCTGGTACGCGACCGCAGCGGTCTTCAGGTTCGTCAGGTCAGCCTTGACCGCGCTGTCCTTCGCGCTGCTCTGCACACCCAGGAACACCGGGATGGCAATGGCAGCGAGAATGCCGATGATGATAACGACGACCAGAAGCTCGATGAGGGTGAAGCCCTCTTCGCGCTCAAGGCCCGCGCGCCGATCGTTCAGCGCCTTGTTCAAACGTAGAAACATTTTCAACTTCCTGTCTGTTATTGAGGAACTAGGACAGGGCCCCCATAAAGCTTGTGACCCCCCACACAACATGCTGTACCCGATCGTCAGGTGTAGTAATCCCGCAAAGGGGGCACATCCGGCATTTCCACGCCCCCAGTTGTAGGCACACGCTGAGCCGTCATTTGATGAGCGTGAAGATGTTGAAGATCGGCAGATACAGTGCGACGATCATTCCGCCGACCACGACGCCGAGGAACGCGATCATGAGCGGCTCGATCATAGCCGTGAGCTGCTCGGTTGCGGATTGCACCTCTTCGTCATAGAAGTCCGCGATCTTGCCGAGCATCTGCTCCATCGCTCCGGCATCTTCACCGACAGCGATCATTTGCGTCACCATCGACGGGAAGACCTTCTCTTCGCTCAGGGGTGCCGCGACCGTCTTGCCCTGTCGCACCGACTCGGCAACCTTGCGCAGCGCATTCTCCATGACCCAGTTGCCCGAGGTGTCCCCCACGATCGTGAGCACCTGGAGAATCGGTACGCCCGCGGCCATCATGCTGGAAAAGTTTCGCGAGAATCGCGCAATAGCGATCTTCTTGAACAGTTGTCCGAAAACGGGGATCTTCAGCTTGAGCGGATCCACGACTTTGCGCACGCGCTCGGTGTTCTTGTTCTTCTGCCACCACACGGCGAAAATGATGCCGGCGACGACGAGAAGGGGCACGAGCCACCACATGATGCTCGACAGCCACACGAGAATCATCGTGGGCAGCGGCAGTTCTCCGCCAAAGCTTTCGAACATCTTCTTGAAGATCGGCACGATGAACAGGAGCATTGCGATCACCGCGACGATGGCCATGATGAAGACGATGACGGGATATGTCATGGCCGACTTGATGGTGCCGCGCAGCTTGACCTCGGATTCGAAGTTCTTTGCGACCGACATCAGGGCATCGTCAAGGAATCCGCCGGTCTCACCCGCCCTGATGAGACTGATCATGATCGGCGGGAACACGGTCGAATGCCGAGACGTCGCCTCAGACAGGGACGAGCCGGCTTCCACCTCGCGCGTGATCGTTGTGAGAATGCGCTTGAGTTCCTTGTTCTGGGTCTGCTCGGTGAGAATCGTGAGGCACCGAAGCAGAGAAAGGCCCGAAGTGATCATCGTCGCCATTTGACGGCTCATGATCGCAAGATCCTTGAGGCTCACCTTCGGTTTGAACGCCGAGATGTTGATCTCCATTTGCAGGCCGGTGCCCCCGGCTGCTTCCTGAATCGACAGGGGCGAGATACCCATGGTGCGCAGACGGTTGGCGACCGCGCCCTCGGTCATGGCGTCAATACGTCCCTTGACGAGCTTGCCCTCGGTGTCGCGCCCCTTGTACGCGAATGTTGCCGCGGTCGCCATCTCAGAACGACCTTTGCGAGAAGCCGTCGGCGAAGTCGGCGGCAGCATCTGCCATTTGACGACCTATAGCCCCGCTGCCGGGGTTGGCTCGATGGATGAGGCGCTTCATACCCTCGACATCGTGCGCCTTTTCGAGCGCTGCAGCGTGCGTGATCTTTCCCTTGTCCACGAGTTCGGCGAGGTGCTGATCCATGGTGAACATGCCCAGTTCACGACCTGCCTGCAGCGCCGTGGGAATCTGATACGTCTTACCCTCGCGGATAAGGTTCGCGATGGCGGGCGTGATCACCATGACTTCCGTTGCGACGACGCGCCCCTTTCCGCTCGCAACCTTGACGAGCGTCTGACAGACGACACCCTGAAGTGTCGCCGCAAGCTGAGCACGCACCTGGTCCTGCTGGTGCGGCGGGAACACGTCGATGACGCGGTCGACGGTCTGCGCCGCATCCTGCGTGTGCAGGGTCGCGAAGACCAGGTGACCGGTTTCTGCCGCCGTCAGTGCCACGGAAATGGTTTCGAGGTCCCGGAGCTCACCAATGAGGATCACATCCGGGTCCTGGCGCAAAACGTGCTTGAGCGCTTCACCGAAGCTGTGGGTGTCGCTGCCGACCTCACGCTGGTTGATGAGCGAGCGCTTGTTGCCGTGCATGAACTCGATCGGGTCCTCGACGGTAACGATGTGGTCGGTTCTCGTCCGGTTCACGAGGTCGATGATGGAGGCGAGCGTCGTCGACTTACCCGAGCCCGTTGGTCCCGTGACCAGCACGAGGCCTCGCGCGAGTTCGGCGAACTTCGCAACGGAGTCCGGCAAACCCAAACTCTCCAGCGGCTTGATCTCGGTAGGGATGAGTCGGAACGCGCCACCGACGGCATCCCTCTGCTGGTAGAAGTTCACACGGAAGCGGGCGCTCTCCGAGACCGCGAACGCAAAGTCGAGTTCGAGGTTCTTTTCGAACGTCTCGCGCTGCGCATCCGTCAAGATGCTGTACAGGGCCTTTGTGACTCGAGTGCGGTCCCACACTTGCGAGCCCTCAACCGGCGTCAGCGCGCCATCAATGCGGAGCATCGGCGGCGCATTGGACGTGACGTGAAGGTCGGATGCCGTGAGCCGCACGACTTCCTGCAGCGCGGAGATGAGCCCCTCGTCCGCACCCGAATGCGGGGTGAAACCCGTCATTACCCGACCGAGCGGGTCCAGATCGTGCTCCACCACATGCACCGTGGGAGGAGCGAGCAATGACGGTGACGACGCTGCCGGGGCCGCCGTATGCGCGGGAGCCGCGACCGGTGGGGCTGGCTGTGGGGGTGGCGTGGCCGAAGTACCCACTGGAATGACGGGAGGCGTTGCCTGCGGGGCGGCCGGCGCGGCTCCGGGCTGCGGCATGGCTGCCATCGGCGGCGCTCCGGGCGGAGGCATAGGCGGAAGGGGTGCGGGTGCCGGCGGAGCGAGAACGGGCTCACCTGTGGCCGGTGCGGTCTGAGGCGCTGGCGCGCCGGGCATCGCCGGCGGCGGTGCAGTCTGGTATGGCGCCGGTGCCACGGGCGGCACAACGCCGGGCGCCCCCGCGGGCACTCCGGCACCGACGCGAGGGCCAATCCCTTCGTCGTCTCCCAGCACGGGAATTTCGTGTACTTGCTTGCTCATCAGGTTCCCCCTCAGGACCTTGCCGCCCGGCTAGGCGACCACTCGCAAAATCTCTTCAATGGACGTCAGGCCCATTTGAGCCTTCATCCAGCCATCCATTCGCAGCGGGATCATCCCCTGCGCCTGGGCCAATCGTGCGATCTCCGCGGCCGAAGCTCGTTCCACGGCGAGACGTTCAATTTCTTCCGTCACGAGCATCACCTCGTGAACCGCGATGCGTCCGCGATAACCGGTGCCCGAGCAGGTTTGGCACCCCACCGTTCGGAACAGCGTGGGAAGCGGTTGGCTCGGGTCGAAGCCGACGCGCAAATGCGCGAGCTCGGCCTGGCTGGGCTGGTACGCCTCTTTGCAGCGATCGCACAGTCGACGCGCGAGCCTCTGGGCAACCACACAGTCCAGAGCGGAGCCCACCAGGAACGGTTCGATGTCCATCTCGGTCAATCGAGTGATCGCACTCGGTGCATCGTTGGTGTGCAGTGTCGAGAGCACAAGGTGGCCGGTAAGTGCCGCCTCCACGGCGATCTGCGCGGTCTCCTGATCGCGGATCTCACCGATCAGAACGACATCCGGGTCGGAACGAAGAATGGATCTCAGGGCGCTGGCGAAGGTGAGCCCCGCCTTCGGATTGACCTGAACCTGATTGATCCCCGGCATCCGGTATTCGACCGGGTCTTCCACAGTGATGACGTTGATTTCGGGTTTCGCTACCGCGTGAAGTGTCGTGTACAGGGTCGTGGACTTACCGGAACCGGTAGGCCCGGTCACGAGGATCATTCCATAGGGTTTGACGAACGACGAGCGGAATGACGTCATGTTGTAGTCGAGCATCGCCAGGTCATTCAGCGACATGGTCGATTCCGAGTTGTCGAGAATACGCATGACAACCTTTTCTCCCCACACGGTGGGAAGGGTCGCCACACGCAAGTCGATCTTGCGACCGCCGTGACTCACCGACATGCGGCCGTCCTGCGGTTTGCGCCGCTCGGCAATGTCGATGTCGCTCATGATTTTGAGCCTGGAAATGACACCGTTCTGAATGGCCTTCGGCGCCTGCTGCATTTCGTGCAAAACGCCGTCAATGCGATAGCGAACGTTCATCTGGCGTTCGGCCGGCTCGATGTGGATGTCGGATGCCCGGTCCTGAATCGCCTGGCTGATGAGCAGGTTCACAAATCGTACGATGGGCGCATCGTCCTGCTGCGCCTCCTGCTGACCGGCGAGCGCAAGATCAGTGCCCGCGCTCTCCTCCTCGAGTTCGGAGGTAAGGTCGCTGAGTTCACCATCCGCACGGTGGAAGCGGTCGATCGCACTGATCAGGTCGCTGCGCTCGGCAACAACAAGATGGATCTGAAGTCGCGTGGCTGCACGCACGTCGTCTATGGCGAAGACGTTCCCTGGGTCTACCATGGCAAGAGTTAGGGAGTCCTCACTCATGGCAATCGGCAACACTTCGTGACGACGGCACAGCGATGCCGCGACAAGAGATACTGCAGTGCGATCGACCGGGTATTCCAGTAGTTCCACGAAGGGCAGACCCGCCTGGGCCGCGCGCGCGGATGCTACCTGAGCTTCTGTAAGTACGCCCTGGTCGATGAGGGCGCGAACGGAAACTTCTTCCTCGCCCCAGCCACCGGGCATTGTGTCAAGACTCTCGATCGGCATGACGCCACGCAAGATCAGAATCTCAGTCAATGAAGCCACGGAACTCCCCCCTAAAGTTGTTCCCCCGACGACGCCACTTCGCTTACTTCGGGTGCAAGAGAATATTGGCGTCGAATTGCAAATCTAACTTGCCGTGTCGCTGCACGCCATACCCGCTATCGGGGGGTATAGCGAGTCGGAGCGACGCAGGGCAACGTTAGCCCTCCAGAGGAGTTTGACCATGACGCGGTGTGTAGCTTATGCCGGCGAACGTTCGGCGGCATGAGAAACAATGGCCGTCATGGTTGGGGCGGAGTCGGCCAGGCCATCGCGGCGCGCTTCGCGCTACGCCTGTCGCCGTCGCAGACGGCGCGTTCCCTTCGAGTTGATCGCTACGCGATCCCCCTTCGAGACGGACCGAAGGGCCCCCGCGGGTAACGGAGGCCCTTCGCCCAACTCAGGACGGTGCTCAGGGAGCGTTTACGAGTAGGTGCCGGGAGTGAAGTCATCCGAAGCGAAGCTGTCGAAATCGACGAAGCTCAGGTCGGATTCCGTGTACGACGACTCGTCCGAGTAGATCCGGTTCGGGTAGCGCTCCGCCTTCGCCTCCTCCGTCGCCTCAACAGTTACGTTGCGATACATCGGCAGACCCGTTCCCGCGGGGATGAGCTTACCGATGATGACGTTCTCCTTGAGCCCCATGAGCGGATCCGACTTGCCCTCCATGGCGGCCTGCGTGAGAACACGCGTGGTCTCCTGGAACGACGCGGCCGACAGCCACGACTCCGTCGCAAGAGAGGCCTTGGTGATACCCATGACCTCCTGGCGAGCGGATGCCGTCTTCTTGCCCTCGGTGAGCGCAGCGCGGTTCAACTCGTTGTAGCGCGAGCGGTCCACAAGCTCGCCGGGCAGCAGGCCGGTGTCACCGTGGTCGACAACCGTGACCTTGCGGAGCATCTGGCGAACGATGACTTCGATGTGCTTGTCGTGGATCGGAACACCCTGTGACCGGTAGACGCCCTGAACGCCACCGACGAGGTGCTCCTGTACGGCACGCACGCCGCGCACGCGCAGAACCTCCTTCGGGTCGACAGCGCCGACGTGCAACTGCTGCCCGAGCTCGACGTGCTCGCCATCCTCGACCAGGAGAGTCGCACGCTTGAGCACCGGGTACGCAATCGGCTCGTCACCGTTGTCGGGGGTGAGGATCACCTTGCGGCTGCGATCCGTGTCTTCGATCGTGACGCGACCGGCGGCCTCCGCGATGGGACTCGCGCCCTTCGGCGTACGCGCTTCGAACAACTCGGTCACACGGGGAAGACCCTGCGTGATGTCGTCTGCGGTTGCCGCGCCACCGGAGTGGAAGGTGCGCATCGTGAGCTGGGTACCCGGCTCGCCAATCGACTGCGCCGCGATGATGCCCACCGCTTCGCCGATGTCGACGAGCTTGCCCGTCGCGAGCGACCGGCCGTAACAGGCGGCGCACACACCGACGGCGGACTCGCACGTGAGCACCGAGCGCACCTTGGCGTGCGTGATGCCCGCCTTGATGAGCGTATCGATCATCACGTCGCCGATGTCGTCGCCGGCCCTGGCAACAACGTTGCCCTTCGCGTCCACGGCATCCTCGGCGAGGCTGCGCGCGTACAGCGAGTTCTCCACGTTCGGGTCTGCCGTGAGCACGCCATCCATGTTCGGCGCCGCAACCAGAAGGTCGAGGCCACGTGTGGTGCCGCAGTCGTCTTCGCGGATGATGACATCCTGCGAAACATCCACGAGACGCCGTGTGAGGTACCCGGAGTCCGCGGTGCGAAGTGCGGTGTCTGCCAGTCCCTTCCGCGCACCGTGGGTCGCGATGAAGTATTCCGCAACCGAGAGGCCCTCGCGGTAGCTGGAGATGATCGGACGTGGAATGATCTCACCCTTCGGGTTCGACACGAGTCCACGCATACCGGCGATCTGACGGATCTGCATCCAGTTACCGCGAGCGCCGGAACCCACCATGCGCCTGATGTTGTTGTCATCAGGGATGTTATCTTCCATCGCCTTGGCGACCTCAGCCGTGGCCTTGTTCCAGATTTCGATGAGCTCCTGGCGACGCTCGGCGTCGGTCGTGAGGCCCTTGTCGTAGTCGCCCTGAACCTTTGCCGCCTGCTTTTCATGAAGCTCGATGATCTGACGCTTCTTCGGTGGCGTCAAAATGTCGGAGAGCGCGACGGTGACACCGGAGCGCGTGGCCCAGTGGAAACCGGCGTCCTTGACGCGGTCGAGCGTTGCCGCGACCTCCACCTTCGGGTAACGCTCGGCAAGATCGTTGACGATTCCGGAAAGGGATCCCTTGTCCGCAACCGCTTCGAAGTACGGGTAGTCGGCCGGAAGCGTCTCATTGAAGAGCGCGCGACCGAGCGTGGTCTCCATGAGAACCGGGCCGCCCGTGTAACCTTCCGGCGCCGCGCCCTCGGCGAAAACAACATCCGTCAACCGGATGCGCACCTTCGCGTTGAGGTCGAGGCTGCCCTGATCCATCGCCTGAATCGCCTCGGCAACGTTTGAGAACGCACGGCCCTCTCCAGCGACACCCTCCTTGAGGGTGGTGAGGTGGTGAAGACCGATGATCATGTCCTGGGTCGGCAGGGTGACCGGGCGGCCATCCGACGGCTTCAGGATGTTGCTCGACGCGAGCATGAGGATGCGCGCCTCGGCCTGCGCCTCGACCGACAGCGGCAGGTGGACTGCCATCTGGTCGCCGTCGAAGTCGGCGTTGAACGCCGCGCACACGAGCGGGTGAAGCTGGATGGCTTTACCCTCGACGAGCTGAGGCTCGAACGCCTGGATGCCCAGACGGTGCAGGGTTGGTGCGCGGTTCAGCAGCACGGGGCGCTCGCGGATGATCTCCTCGAGCACGTCCCACACCTGCGGGCGGCTGCGCTCGACCATGCGCTTGGCGCTCTTGATGTTCTGCGCGTGGCTCAGGTCGATGAGGCGCTTGATGACGAACGGCTTGAACAGTTCGAGCGCCATCTGCTTGGGCAGACCGCACTGGTGGAGCTTCAACTGTGGACCAACGACGATGACCGAACGGCCGGAGTAGTCCACGCGCTTGCCCAGCAGGTTCTGGCGGAACCGGCCCTGCTTGCCCTTGAGCATGTCGCTCAGGGATTTGAGCGCGCGGTTGCCGGTGCCCGTGACGGGGCGACCACGGCGGCCGTTGTCGAACAGAGCATCGACGGCCTCCTGCAGCATCCGCTTCTCGTTGTTGACGATGATTTCCGGCGCACCCAGGTCGAGCAGGCGGCGGAGGCGGTTGTTGCGGTTGATGACGCGGCGGTACAGGTCGTTGAGGTCGGAGGTCGCGAAGCGGCCACCGTCCAGCTGAACCATGGGGCGAAGCTCCGGCGGGATCACCGGAACAACTTCGAGCACCATGGCGGCCGGCGAATTGCCGGTCTGCAGGAACGAGTTGACGACGCGAAGGCGCTTGATGGCGCGGATCTTCTTCTGACCCTTGCCGGTGGCGATCTCGTCGTGCAGGCTGTCGGATTCTGCCTGAAGGTCGAACGCCTGCAGGCGGCGCTGGATTGCCTCCGCACCCATGTAGGCCTCGAAGTAAATTCCAAAGCGGTCCTGCAACTCGTGGAACACGGAATCCTCGGGCTTCAGGTCGCCCACCTTGAGGTTGCGGAAGTCTTCCCACACGCGCTCAAGCTGGTTGATCTGCTCGTCGAAGGACTTGCGGGTCTGACCCATTTCCTTCTCGGCGGCATCCTTCGTGCGGCGCTTCTGGTCGGCCTTCGCACCCTCTTCTTCCAGAGCGGCAAGATCGGTTTCGAGCCGCTGCAAGCGCTCAGCCACGCGAGCGTCTCGCTGGTTCTCCAGCTCCTTCATCTCCAGGCGGATCTCGTTTTCGAGGCCAGGCAGGTCAGCGTGACGGCCCTCCTCGTCGACGGAAATGACCATGTAGGCGGCGAAGTAGATGACCTTTTCGAGATCCTTCGGCGCCATGTCCAGCAGGTAGCCGAGACGACTCGGCACGCCCTTGAAGTACCAGATGTGGGTGACGGGTGCGGCGAGTTCGATGTGCCCCATGCGCTCGCGGCGCACCGAGGACTTCGTGACCTCCACGCCGCAGCGCTCGCACACGATGCCCTTGAAGCGCACGCGCTTGTACTTGCCGCACGAGCACTCCCAGTCGCGGGATGGGCCGAAGATCTGCTCACCGAACAGACCATCCTTCTCCGGCTTGAGCGTGCGGTAGTTGATGGTCTCCGGCTTCTTCACTTCACCGTGCGACCACTTGCGGATGTCCTCCGCCGTCGCGAGACCGATACGCAGCTCATCAAACGTTGTGACGTCGAGCAATTTTTCTCCTAATGCCTAAATCTTCGTGAGTCGTTGATGGCCGGGGCTTAGATCTCGTCGATCGACGAGTTCTCGAACCGGGCGGAAATGTTGATGCCAAGCTCTTCCGCAGCGCGGAAGACCTCGTCATCCGTGTCCTTGAGGCTCACGGCCTGACCGTCGGAGGAGAGCACCTCGACGTTCAGGCACAGCGACTGCATTTCCTTGATGAGCACCTTGAAGCTCTCGGGGATGCCGGGCTCCTGGATGTTCTCGCCCTTGACGATGGCTTCGTACACCTTGACGCGACCGAGGATGTCGTCGGACTTGATCGTGAGCAACTCCTGCAGCGCGTACGCGGCACCGTATGCTTCGAGCGCCCACACCTCCATCTCGCCGAAGCGCTGGCCGCCGAACTGCGCCTTACCGCCGAGCGGCTGCTGCGTGATCATCGAGTACGGACCCGTCGAGCGCGCGTGGATCTTGTCGTCGACAAGGTGGTGCAGCTTCAGGATGTACATGTAGCCGACGGAAACGGGCTCCGGGAACGGCTCGCCGCTGCGGCCGTCGAACAGGCGCGTCTTGCCGCTCGAGTCGATCAGACGCTCGCCATCGCGAGTCTTTCTGGTCGAGTTCAACAGGCCTTCGATTTCGGTTTCGAGCGCACCATCGAACACCGGAGTGGCAACCTTGGTGTTCGGTTCCGCGCTGTGGGCCGCCTTCGGAATTTTCGCAGCCCACTCCGGATTGCCGTCGATCTCCCAACCCTGCTTCGCTACCCAACCGAGGTGGGTTTCGAGCACTTGGCCGAAGTTCATGCGGCCGGGGATGCCGAGCGGGTTCAGGATGATGTCCACGGGGGTGCCGTCCTCGAGGAACGGCATGTCTTCCACCGGCAGAATCTTCGAGATGACGCCCTTGTTGCCGTGACGGCCGGCGAGCTTGTCGCCCTCGGTGATCTTGCGCTTCTGCGCGATGAACACCACGACGCGCTGGTTGACGCCCGAGCCGAGCTCGTCGTCGCCATCCGTCGCGTCGAACACCTTGACGCCGATGATGGTTCCCTCTTCACCGTGCGGAACCTTGAGGCTCGTGTCGCGGACCTCGCGGCTCTTCTCGTTGAAGATCGCGCGCAGCAGTCGCTCTTCCGCGGAGAGCTCGGTCTCCCCCTTCGGCGTGACCTTGCCGACGAGGATGTCGCCGGGACGAACCTCGGCGCCGATGCGGATGATGCCGCGCTCGTCAAGATCGGCGAGCAACTCGGGGCTCACGTTCGGGAGATCACGCGTGATCTCCTCCTTGCCGAGCTTCGTGTCGCGCGCGTCCACCTCGTACTCCTCGATGTGGATCGAGGAGAGCACGTCGTCCTTCACGAGGTTCTGGCTGAGGATGATGGCGTCTTCGAAGTTGTGACCTTCCCACGGCATGAATGCCACGAGGAGGTTCTTGCCGAGAGCCAGTTCACCGTTTTCGGTAGCGGGCCCATCCGCGATGACCTCGCCCACCTCGACGCGGTCGCCCGCGCTCACAATCACGCGGTGGTTGTAGCTCGTGCCCTGATTGGAGCGGTCGAACTTGCGCAGGTAGTAGTCCTGCGTGCCTCCCGCGTCCAGCTGCACCGTGACCATGTCCGCGGACACCTCGGAGACGACGCCCGCGGCCGTAGCCGTGAGAACATCGCCGGCATCGATCGCGGCGTAGCCTTCCATACCGGTTCCCACGAGCGGGCTTTCGCTCATGAGGAGCGGGACAGCCTGACGCTGCATGTTCGCGCCCATGAGAGCACGGTTGGCGTCGTCGTGCTCGAGGAACGGGATAAGGGAGGTCGCCACCGACACCATCTGGCGGGGCGAGACATCCATGTAGCCGATCTCGTCGACGGGGAACAGGTCGACCTCGCCACCCTTGGAGCGGGCGAGAACGCGGTCTTCGGCGAAACGCGAGTCGCTCGTGAGCGGCGCGTTGGCCTGGGCGACCACGAACTCGTCTTCCTCGCTCGCGGTGAGGTAGTCGATCGTGTCCGTGACCTTGCCCTTGACGACGCGACGATACGGGGTCTCGATGAACCCGAACGAGTTGATGCGCGCGAAGGACGCGAGCGACCCGATCAGACCGATGTTGGGGCCTTCCGGGGTTTCGATCGGGCACATGCGGCCGTAGTGCGACGGGTGAACGTCGCGCACCTCGACGCCGGCACGTTCACGCGACAGACCACCGGGGCCGAGCGCGGAGAGGCGGCGCTTGTGGGTGAGGCCCGCGAGCGGGTTGTTCTGGTCCATGAACTGCGAGAGCTGGCTGGTTCCGAAGAACTCCTTGATGGCCGCGACCACCGGACGCACGTTGATGAGGGTCTGCGGAGTGATCGCCTCGATGTCCTGAGTCGTCATCCGCTCGCGAACGACGCGCTCCATGCGGGAAAGTCCCGTGCGCACCTGGTTCTGGATGAGTTCGCCGACCGCGCGGATGCGGCGGTTGCCGAAGTGGTCGATGTCGTCGACGTCGAGGCGGATGTCCACCTTCTTGCCGTCGCGCGTGCCCGGAATCGTCTTCTGCTCTTCGTGCAGCGCAACGAGGTACTTGATCGTCGCGATGATGTCTTCCTGGCTGAGCACCGAGTTCGACAGCGGCGCTTCGATGCCCAGCTTGCGGTTGATCTTGTAGCGGCCGACCTTCGCGAGGTCGTAGCGCTTCGGGTTGAAGTAGAAGTTGTCGAGGAGCGCGCGGGCGGCCTCGGCCGCGACCTGCTCTCCCGGGCGCAGCTTGCGGTAGATGTCCTTGAGCGCCTCCTCCTTGGTGAGGATGGTGTCCTTCTCGAGAGTCGCCTCCATCGAGGCGTAGCCCTTGAAGGCCTCGAGGATGTCCTCGCTCGTCATGCCGAGCGCCTTGAGGAAGACAGTGACCGACTGCTTGCGCTTGCGGTCGATGCGCACGCCGACCTGATCGCGCTTGTCGATCTCGAACTCGAGCCAGGCTCCGCGGCTCGGGATGATGCGCGCGGAGTAGATGTCCTTGTCGGAGGTCTTCTCCTGGGCGCGGTCGAAGTAGACGCCGGGGGAGCGGACGAGCTGGGAGACGACGACGCGCTCCGTGCCGTTGATGACGAAGGTGCCCTTGGGGGTCATGAGCGGGAAGTCGCCCATGAACACGGTCTGGGTCTTGATCTCGCCGGTGAGGTGGTTCATGAACTCGGCCTCGACGTAGAGCGGGGCGGAGTAGGTCTTGCCCTTCTCCTTGCACTCGTCGATCGTGTACTTCTTCTCCTCGAGGAACGGGTTCGTGAAGGAGAGCTGCATCGTCTCGCCGAGGTCCTCGATGGGGGAGATCTCCTCGAAGATCTCCTCGAGGCCAGTCAGCGAAGGAAGGTCCTGGCGACCGGCGGCTTTCGCTTCGGCCGCGCGTTCCTTCCACAGGTCGTTGCCCACAAGCCAGTCGAAGCTCTCCGTCTGCAAGGCAAGCAGATCGGGAACTGTCAGAGTGTCTGTGATTTTCGCGAACGAGAGGCGCTCGGCGGAGCGACCGTTCTTGAGGGCTTTCTTGGAATTTGAGGTGGATGCGTTGCGCGCAGCAGCCAAGGAAATAACCTCCGGTGGCCGTCATGGCCGGTTACAGTCGGTGATATGTGGGCTTACGTCTCACCAGAACCCATGAAGCGTTTTCGCTGAATTGTGCTTGGAAACGAAAGCGTGTTCAGGAACGCACGGCCAACCGCAATATGAAGGCAGGGAGAATCTAGGAGCGCAAGGAACAACTATAGGACTATTTTCGCGACATGTCTACTTAATTCTTGACCAGATTTGACGGATGCGATATAAGTTGCCCTTCCCTCGCGGCGGCGGGCCGGTAGCCGTCCGCCTCGGCGCGAACGCGCGAAGGGGAGAACGCCCGTCGGCGTAGCTCCGGCGCATCGCAGCGTCATCCGACTACCCGCCCTCCCACGAGCGTCGCCTCTTCTTCTTCGGACTCCCCGATCGTCATGTCGATGTACTTTTCAATCGTGCTGGTCGGCAGAGTGAACTTCACGGCTATGTAGTAGATAACCAGAGCAATGACGGCGTTGATCAGGAACATCCAGAAGAACATCCCCTTGACGACGGGACTCGACGGGTCGAACAACCAGCTGACCAGGAACATGAGGACCAGCCAGGGAATCACCCAGAACGCGCTCGCCGCAAAGTCAAGCGGAGGCTTGTCCGCGCGGTTTCGCGCCGCAATCTGGTAGATGATCAGGAAGACGTAGCCGATGAGAATCGCGATCATCAAATCGAAGTTCGTCGCCCACCCTCCCCAGTACACGATCATGTTTGTGCAATAGAACGCCAGGAACGGGATGATGTCCCCGCCTGGCAGCTTGAATGGCCGCGGGCGATTCGGCTGCTTGCGGCGCATGACCGCGAGGACCAGTGGCCCAGTGCCAAAGGAGAGCACGGTGGCGCTCGTGATGAAACCGACCAGTTGCTGCCAGCTCGGGAACGGCAGCAGCAGCAGAATACTCACGAAGAACGACAGGATGAGGCTCCAGACCGGTACCCCGTACTTGTTGTTGGTAGCCAGCCACCGCGGTCCATTGCCATTGTGGCCGACAGCGTAGGAGACTCGCGACGTCACCGTCGTGTAAATGAGTCCGGTGTCGAGCGGAGAGATGATCGCATCGAAATACAGCACGTATGCCAGCCACGCGAGGCCGCTGATGAGCGCAAGGGCGGCAAGCGGACCGAAATCGTTCTTGAATGCCAGCCCGGCCCATCCGCCGTGTTCGAGCGCGCTTGCCGGCACCATCATGGTGAACGCGATCTGCAGCAGCGCATACATGATGGCCGTGATCCCCACGGAGCCGATGACGGCGAGCGGAATGTTGCGTTTGGGATTCGTGGTTTCACCCGCCAGCTCGATGCCCTGTCGGAAGCCGAGGAACGAGAACGTGATTCCGGCGGTCGCAATGGCGACGAAAATGCCCGAGAACCCCTGAGGCGCGAAGCCCTTTGACGAGAAGTTCCCCCATGCCTGCGAACTGGACACCGTCAGCGCCGAAACGATGAACACGACGATCACGAGTGCGACGACGAAGATTTTCCACCACACGAGAACGTTGTTGATCTGCGCGAACAGGCGCACACCGAAATAGTTGATGACCACGAACAGCGCCAGCAGGATGATCGCCACAACCATACCCAGCGGTGTCAACACGTGCGCGGACGGGCCGTTCTTCTCCACCGCCAGAACGGTGAATGGCGCGTACTTGGTTCCATACGTCAAGGCGGCTTCCACTTCGATCGCGGGCACGGCTGCCGAGGCGATCCAGGTGATCCAGCCCATCGTGTAGCTGCCGAACGAGCCCCAAGCCATGTGCGGATAGCGAACCACGCCGCCCGAAATGGGGAACATCGGCCCGAGTTCCGCGTACGTCAAGCCGATCAGAATGATCATGACGCCCGCAATGAGCCACGAGAAAATCGCCGCCGGTCCGGCAATAGCCGAGGCATTGAACGCGCCGAATAACCAGCCGGATCCGATAATCGACCCGATTGCCGCGAACAGGAGGCCGACCGGGCCGACATGGCGCTTGAGTTTGACCACTGGTCGGCCCAGTTTGTGATCTGAAGTAAGAGTGGACATCCTCGTCTCCTTTGCGTGCAGGCTGGACGCCGGAGCGGGATCGCGGGATCCACCCGTGACGTTCGGCTTCGGTGCTCACTTTCTGGACTACACCTGCGACGCAAAGGGGCGCGAAAATTAACAGCACGCGCATAGACTTTTTCGAGCCTGCTCGAAGAAAACTACTATGCAGTCAACGCCGCTATTGACTCCCTGCGCGTTTGTTCTTGACGGCCATCGCGGCGAGCGCCTCCCAAATGAGGCCGTGCGCATTATTGACGGTGATATCGGCGTGGTCGTACGCGGGAGCCACTTCCATGACGTCCATCGCCACGACATTCGTATCGAGCACGATCTGGCGCACGACGCGGAGCAAGTCGATGGGCGCGAAGCCGCCGGGAGCCGGGGTGCCGGTCGCGGGGGCGAATCCGGGGTCGAGCACGTCAATGTCGATGGAGAGGTAGATGGCTTCCGTGCCATCGAGAGCCTCCGCGATGACATCCTTCATCACGTCCTTCGCACCGCGCTCCCAGATCTCCTGCATGGTGTGGTGGCGAAGGCCGTTATCACGCATCCACTTCTGGTCTTCCTCGCCGGGCCAGTAGCCGCGTAGGCCGACCTGGATGAAGTTGTGGCCGGGAATGGCCCCCGACTCGATGAGCCTGCGCATGGGGGATCCGTGGCTCGCCAGATTTCCGTCGATGTGCTCTGCGGTGTCCGCATGAGCGTCGAAGTGGATCATGCCGACCTTTCCGAATCCGTGGTGCTCCGCGACCGCGGTAGCGGCCGGCCACGTGATCGAATGGTCGCCGCCGAGAATGATCGGGATGATGCCGCGGCTGGCAATCTCGCTCACACGCGCGTGAATAGCTGCCTTCGAGGGTTCCCACATGCCGTGACTCATGATGGCATCGCCGTAGTCGATCACCTCGAGGTGTTCGAACATTTCGACCTGGAGGTCGAGATGGTACGTGCCAGGGTCGTAGGCGTTTGCGCGCAGAGCCCTCGGCCCGAATCGCGCACCGGGGCGGTTGGTCGTGCTGTCATCCCACGGTGCCCCGACGATCGCGACATCCGGCTGCCACTCATCAAGCTGTTCCGGCTCGGTCAGCAACGGGCGCATGCCGAAGGTTGCCGGACCCTGGAAAGAAGAGGCATCGAGCTGAGCCCTCATTCCGGGCGGGAGTTCACGTTTTGGTGCGTTCATTCCTCCAGTGTGGCAGTGTCGGGATGTGGACGTGAATCCTTCTGTGGTGCTCAAGGGCAGCGGGTATCGCGCCGTCATCGAGGCAGACCGCTGGGTGCCCGGTTCCTTCACCCTCGTCGTCGACGGCACGCCGCAGTCGCACGTGAACCTCGGTGACCCGTCGCAGCTCTTTTTCGAGTACATCCAACGTATGGGCCTCGTCATCGACCAGCTGAAAATACCCGGCGAACCGCTCACGGCAGTTCACCTCGGCGGCGGCGCCCTCACCCTGCCCCGCTACATCGAAGCGACCAGACCCGGTTCCCGGCAACAGGTCATCGAACTGGAGCGCGACCTCATCGACCTCGTGCGCGCCGAGCTTCCCTGGTCGAAACACGCGGCCATCCGCGTTCGGTACGGGGACGCACGCGACGTGCTGAGTCGATTGCCCGCGGGAATTCTCGGCACGGTCGACCTTCTCGTGATCGACATTTTCGCCGGTGCGAGAACTCCAGCCCACGTTACAAGTGCCGAGTTCTATCGGGAGGCGGTATCCGTGCTCGCCCACGACGGCGTGGTGCTCGTGAACATTGCGGACGGGCCCGGCCTGACGTTCGCACGCGCGCAGACGGCCACTCTGGCATCCGCCGTCAACGACGTCGCGGCACTTGCCGAAACGCAGGTGTTGAAAGGGCGGCGATTCGGCAACGTCGTGCTCGCCGGCTCACCCGAACCGCTGCCGCTCGACTGGATCCCGCGACTGCTCGCGGGTGGACCACACCCGGCCAAGGTGCTGGCCGGCAAAGAACTCGTCGACTGGATAGCGGGGGCCGCAGTGGTGACGGATGCGACGGCCGTAGCCTCGCCGCTCCCCTCCGCAGGGATCTTCACCCAGCGCCCGTAACACGGAATCCCATCGAGCGGGTTTCAGGAATTGTTCGGGTTTTAGGAATCGTGGGCGATCAGGAGAATGATGGGGGTGTGAGAAAAGCGCGCGCGCTCGTGATGGCAACCGCCATCGCTGCGCTCGCGCTCGCCGGTTGCAGCAGCCCTTCGGAAACCGCGATTCCCAACCGCACTCCGTTGCCCTCTGCGACTCTCGGCACCGGGGTCGGACCGGTCACTCCCGCGGGCGCGCCCACCGTGCTCGCGACCGACCTCACGTCGCCCTGGTCCATCGTTCCGCTTCACTCGGGCTCGGCTCTCATCAGCGAGCGAGATACCGCGAAAGTCGTCGAGCTCACGGCGGACGGTGCAGTCCGCACGGTGGACACGATTTCGGGTGTTGCGCATGGCGGTGAGGGTGGCCTGCTGGGTCTCGCCGTTGTCGAGGACGGCAACGGCACCACGCTCTTCGCCTACTTCACGTCCGAAACGGACAATCGAATCGTCCGGATGCCGCTCCGCGGTTCGGCGGGAAACTATGAGCTTGGCGCGCCGAAGCCGATCCTCACCGGTCTCGCGAAGGCCGGCAATCACAATGGCGGCCGGATTGCCATCGGCCCCGACGGGAAGTTGTATGCGACGGTGGGCGATGCCGGCGATCCGCAGCGTTCTCAGGATCTGGCGTCGCTCAACGGCAAAATTCTTCGCATGAACCTCGACGGCAGTGTTCCTGCCGACAACCCGTTCCCGGGGTCGCTCGTGTATACGCTCGGCCATCGCAATCCGCAGGGACTCGCCTGGGATTCGGACGGGCAATTGTGGGCATCCGAGTTCGGGCAGAACACGTGGGATGAATTCAACCGCATCGAGGCGGGCCGCAACTACGGGTGGCCCCTCGTGGAAGGCATGGGCGGCAAAGCCGGATTTGTGGATCCTGTGCTGCAATGGTCCACGTCGGAGGCAAGTCCGAGCGGGCTGGCCTTCGTTCGCGGAACATTCTTCATGGCGGCACTCCGGGGCGCACGGCTGTGGGCGATTTACCCGGGGGCCGGTGAGGGTGCTCAGCCGGACTCCCAGGCGTGGTTTACCGGCGAATTCGGACGTCTTCGGGACGCCGTTGCGAGTCCGGCCGGGGACCTCTGGGTGCTCACCAACAACACGGATGGGCGGGGCAGCCCGCGAGAAGGCGACGACAAGGTGCTGCAGATTCATCTTGTTCCGCTCAACGAGGGCTGACGCCGATGCCCGAACTGGATGAGACTCCCGCGCGGGGTCGCTGGAACCTGATAGCGAGGCTGTGGCGCCGGTCGCGCGTGCTGCTCCCGATGAACAGCGACATCGAGGTGTCGCGCACGGTCGTCGGTGTGCCGGTGGTCATCCGACTCCGCCCGACCGACCTGTGGCTCGCGGCTCTCGGCGGAGCAGCGGGCTCACTCGCGCGGTTCGGCCTCGTGCAGGTGAGTCCCGCATGGGACGGTCTCTCTGCGGGAACCGCGACGGCCAATATTCTCGGCCCGTTTCTGTTGGGTGCGCTCCTGCAGTCGCTTTCCGCAGGGCAGGAGACACCGAGGAGGCGCACGCTTCGACTGCTTGTGGGGGTCGGCTTCCTCGGTGCGTTCACCAGTTACGCAGAGCTCGCGCTCGACATCATCCAACTCGGCGAGAGCGGGCAGCTCGCGCTGGCGGCAGTCTACGGAGTGGGGACTCTCGTGCTGGGGGCAGTGGCCACGTGGGCCGGCATTTTCATGGCCGGCCGCGGCCTGTTTCGCCGCCAACGCGTCGAACGAGTGGATGCGTGATGGTGACGAGCCTGCTCGTGGCCATCGGTGGCGGAATTGGCGCAGCACTGCGGCTGGCGATCAACGGCGCAGTGCATCGCCGCGTACGTCCGACTTACCCGGTAGCCATGACTCTCATCAACACGCTGGGGGCGTTTTCGCTCGGCGTGGTCACGGGCTTGCTGGCCTCTCATGTTCTTCCCGAACCGTGGGGGCTTGGACTTGGCGTCGGCCTTGTGGGCGGTTTCACCGCGTTCAGCACGACGAGTTTTCACAGTTTGCGCCTGCTGCAGGATCGGCGCGTGTGGGCAGTTGTCGCCAATACGTTCGGGATGCTGGCCCTCGCGGTCGTCCTTGCGGGATTGGGGCTTTGGCTCGGCCGCGCGCTGTGACTGCGGCCGCGCCGGAGAGTTGACCGCATCACGTCGGTTGCTCGGGTTATCGTCTCAACGTGGCTGATCTGGTTCGGGTGCGCCGTTGGGCGGATGCCCTCATCGCCCTGCATCTTGATGCTCGCGAGTGGTCCTTCGGCTTCGATTCCGCCAAAACGAGGGCTGGCCTCTGCGACTTCAAGGCGAAGCGGATTACGGTGTCACGCTACCTTGCCGCGCGTTTCGACGATGACGAGATCCATCAGGTTCTCCTGCACGAGGTCGCTCACGCGATGGCGGGACCGCGTTCGGGTCACGGTGCGAAGTGGAAGGTCATCGCGCGGGACATCGGGTATTCGGGCCGCCGCACCCACGACGGCTCCGTCGGCGACACCCTGGCTCCGTGGGTGGGAACCTGCCCCCGCGGTCATGAACTGTTTCGGTACCGCAAACCGACGAGGCCCATGTCGTGCGGCCGGTGCTCCCGAAAGTTCGACCCCGCGAACGCCATCGTGTGGCGTTATCGCAAAGTGACCCCCGCGATGCGTCGCCGCGCGGTCGCGGGCTGAATCGCAGACGTAACCGAGTAGATTGGTTACATGCCCCCGCGTGAAGGTGCCGCAGTCGATACCGGCCAGTGGTTCGCCTCGCCGGGTGAAGCACGCTGGTGGTTCGACTCCGGGTCCGTCGCACTGGACTTCGCCAACACCGGTGCGCTTCCTGACAACCAGGAACAGTTTCACGCACCGGAAGATCTCGGTATCTGGCTGCGCGCGCGAATCGATCGCATCGACCCGCAGCTCACCGAGCGGGAACTGAGCGATGCGCTCGGACTGCGTGCGGCGATCGCGGCACTCGCGGTGTGCGCGCTTAAGCACGAGGCAGGATCAGAGGCCGACGTCGACATCCTGAACCTGTTTGCCGCGATGCCCGACGTGCCGCCGGTTCTCGACGGTGGTTCACGTCAGGCCGGCGCGAGCAGGCTGCGTGCGCAGCAGGGGCTCTCCAGTGTTGCGAGGGAGGCCATCCGAATTTTCGGCGGCGACGCAGCCGACCGTATCCGTCAGTGTTCCGCGGATGACTGCGGCCTCGTGTACCTCGACACGTCGCGAAGCGGCAACCGCCGCTGGTGCTCCATGCAGCGCTGCGGCAATCGCGCCAAAGTGCGAGCCCATCGCGCGCGATCCCGGCGCTAAAGGCCACCTCGGGGCCGCGGTTCGCTCGACGGGCGCGCAGTCGGACCAGTGCGCTACTCGGTAACCTGCACTTCTTTCCAGAAGGCGACGTAGTTGCTGTAGTCCTTGCCCACGCGATCAAAGGATGCGGGAATCGGGTTCGGGTAGCTGAATGCTCGGTCCTGGAGCCACGTGTCACCGTCCTTCACGCTGAAGTACTGACACTCGCCCTTCCAGGCGCAGGTGTAGGGCGTGGGACTCTCCTTGAGCAACTCGCCCTTGACGCTTTCGGGCGGAAAATACCAGTTGCCTTCGATGGAAATGAGGTCTTCCTTCGGCGCCTCGGCGATGACGGTGCCCTTCAGTACGGCTTTCACGGTGTCTCCACTTCCTCGTTTTTGCGCGGTTACCTTCCCCGAACATCGAGTGCGAACGTACTATTCCCTCAACACGGTCACCACCGACGACGCGTCGATGTGCGCAGCCGTCGCGACCTCGTCGGCGAGACCACGACGGCCAAGCGCCTTGCCGCTTCCTGACGCGCTCACGAGATGCCCCACGGCGTTTCGCAAACCAGTGAAAGCGGCGCACGCCGCGGCAGCCTCCGGCGAGCAGTAGTCGATGCCCGTGTCGGCGAGTGCATCGACAATCGCACCCGCACCCAACATGTCCTCGACCGCAAATCGCAGCTCGGCGTCCGAGCCCCGTTCGCCCGCGGCGATGACGGCTACCGAAAATCGGTCCCGCTTGAGTTCCTGCCGCGCCAGAACCCAGTCGGCAACCGCACGACGATTTCGCAGCGAACCGGCAACCACCGCGACGCCCGCGGGCCATGCCTCCACGGCACTTTCAGCGGGAGAGCCGAGAACGTCGACCCACACGATGACGTCGGCATCCGACGCGATGCGTTTGACGCCATCCGCCCCCCAGTCGAACCGGACCTGATACTGGCGTTGATCGGTTGGTGATGTCATTGAGCTTCACCGCGTCGACGTGACCAGCGCGAAACAAGCCGCATGCTCATGCCGTGAAGTGGTGACGTCAACAGCATGAGGAACAACGCCGAATAGCCGATGCCGGGGAAGAGCACCGCGACGCCGAGGGAGAGGAGAAAGAGGAGAGTCATGACGATGTCGGCCACAAGTCCGCGCGTGAGTCTGACGGAGTCGATGTCATGCAGCCGCGGATGCCGGCGCACATAGAGACGCGTTGCGAGCAGCAGCAGGCTCGCCAGCACCATGCTCCCGATGTACAGCACGCGCTGGGGAGTATCGGAGTTCATCTGCCCGGTGAGGGCCGTGGTCACGGGGAGCCAGACGATCGTCAGCATCCACGCAACCGTGATCCACAACAGAGCGCCCGTGACTCGCTCGACGCGCGCGAACAGCCGATGATGAATGATCCAAAAGTTGGCGATGACCACGAAACTGATCAGAAAGACCAGAATCGACGAGAGGTTCGCCTGCAGCCACTGGAGTGTCGTGAAGTTGTCTGCCGCGGCCTGACTGACGCTGTCCACCAGAGGAAGACTGAGAAGCGTCATGGCAATCGCCACAACGGCATCGGCAAACGCCTTCACTCGTTCGGATGAGGCAATGCTCTGGTCGTCCGCGCCATCCGCGGGCGGTATCTCGTTCCGCTGCGCGTCATCCGTCACATTCGCTCCTCTCGAATTACGGTTTGACGCTACCCCAATTCTGCGATTCGCCCGCACGGCTTCGGCGCTGGGGGACACCCCACGGGTTGTCGTCCCGCAGCGGCTCGGGAAGCATCTCCTGAGGAGCATTCTGGTACGCGACCGGTCTCGTGAATCGCGCGATCGCCGCGGTGCCCACCGACGTGCTCGAATCGTTCGTCGTCGCGGGCCACGGGCCACCGTGTTGCATTGCCGGAGTCACCGCGACGCCGGTTGGCCACCCACCGAACAGCACGCGCCCGGCGCTTCGCGAAATCCAGTCCACGAGATGCCGAACAGCCGGCGAATCCTCGCCGGCACCCGCGTGAATCGTGCCCGTGAGGTTTCCCTCGAAGAGATCCTCGGCGATGCTCGCAAGCTCGTCTGCGTTGTCGTACTCGACGACGATCGACAGTGGACCGAACGACTCGTCGAGGAGCGCCTCGCGGTGCTCCCTGAGCACGCCCACCGGCACGGAGACGACAGTGGGGGTCGCCCAGCCCTGGCCGTCATCATCGATGCGAAGACCGCCTTCCGCAAGGACTCTTACGCCGGGTGCCGAAAGTACGGCGTCGCGCCGCGACTGGTAACCGGAGGTGATGCCCGGGTTCAGGAGCCGGTGCTCCGCGACCGATGCGGCGCGGGAAGCGATGCCGTCGGCGAGCGCCGAGCCGGCGGGCGCGAACAGGAATCCCGGTTTGGTGCAGAGTTGCCCCGCGGATCCCGAAACGCTCGTGATGAACCCGTCGAGGATGCCGTCCGCATTCTCTTCCAGCGCAGCCTCGGTGACGAACACGGGGTTCACGCTGCCGAGCTCGCCGTAGAACGGAATGGGCGTCGGTCGTGCTGCCGCGATATCCGCGAGCATCCGTCCGACCCGAATCGAGCCCGTGAAGCTTCCCGCCTTGATGCGCGGATCGTTGAGCATATCCACCCCGGCCTGCTGCCCGGAAATGACCTGCAGGGTGCCCTTCGGGGCGCCGGCAGACTCCAGCGCCTTCGCCACGACCTCCGCCGTCTGCACGGATAACCGCGGATGCCCGGAGTGCGCCTTGACGATGACCGGGCACCCCGCGGCGAGCGCGGCCGCGGTGTCTCCGCCCGCGACGGAGAACGCGAACGGAAAGTTGCTGGCCGCGAAGTTCAGCACCGGACCCACCGGAATGCGGTAGCGGCGAACATCGGGCCGCGGGCCGAGAACGAAGTCAGGGTCCGCGTCGTCGATGCGAACATCCAGATACGAGCCGTCGACAACGACCTCCGCAAAGAGCTTGAGTTGCACCGCGGTGCGCTTGAGTTCGCCGGAGAGGCGCGCCTCGGAAAGGCCGGTCTCCTCCATCGCGGTCGCAACGAGTTCGGGCTGGGCAGCCAGGAGCGCATCTGCCGCCGCGACGAGCGCCTTCGCCCGATCGCGCGGCGAGGCCGCCGCCCACTGCGGTGCGATTTCGGCCGCGCGCGCGGCGATGGCGTCAAGATCCTGCGTGGTCATATTCGTCTCCAGACGTTAGAACTGAAAGCCGGTCGGGAACGGATCGCTCGGGTCGAGCAGGTACTGCCCGATCCCCGTAATCCACGCCCGCCCCGTGATCGTGGGGACCACCGCCGGAATACCCGCTACCACCGTCTGGGCGGTAAGCCGCCCGGATAATTCGCCATCGCATGACGCGAGTGATTGGCCAAACGAATGCGTGCGTGCGTTGGGCACTTTTTCGTGTTTTCAGCAATCGGCTATTTCATACCAGACAACGCAACCCCGCGGACGAGATATCGCTGAAGCGTAACGAACAAAACGATTAGTGGCATCATGCTGAGCATTGTCGCCGCGTTGATGAGGTTCCAGGGAATGTAAGTGGAACCCGCAAAGCCAACTAAGCCGACGGTAACTGTATACATTGCTTCGTTCTGTGCGACGAGCAATGGCCAAAGGAACGCGTTCCATGAAAACAAAAATTTGATAATAATGAAGACAACCATCGCAGGGGCGACCATTGGCATGATAATGCGAAATAAGATCTTCACTTCTCGCGCACCATCGACTCGTGCGGCCTCCACGTAGGAGATTGGGATGCCCTCCATGAACTGGCGAAGCAGATACACCCCAAGCACCGTAAACAGATCTGGGAATGCCAGCCCCAAGTATGAATTTACGAGGCCGAGATTAGCCACCATCAAGTATTGAGGAATCACGAGTGCTTCTGGTGGAACCATGAAGAGAGCCAACACCAAAAGAAAAATCGGTTCTTTAAACTTGAAATTGAAGTAGGCGAAAGCATACGCCGCAAAAAGTGCAACGATCAAACTGACTACAATGCTCATCCCCGTAACAATGAACGAGTTCAAAAAGTAGCGGCCGAAGTCGTTCTTGACAAGGACCTCCTCATAGTTCGCGAAGTTGAACAGGTTATCGGGTATCCACTTGAGAGGGATCGTCAGTATCTCGTCGGCGCGCTTAAGCGACGACAATGCGACCCAAGCTATTGGAGTTACAATTACGAGCCCACCAGCCAACAGAACTGCAGCCAGTGCGCCTTGACGAATGCGTGATTTCAGATGCGCCCGTCGTCTCAGGACGTAAGAATTATTAGCCATTTCAACTCTCCGAAATATCGCGGCTAAGCAAACGCCGCACGAGCAAAGTCATGAGCAGGATCAGCGCGAACGTAATTAGCACGTACACCGCCGCTATACCCCAAGAGTCAAACTTGAAAGCCTGTTGCTGCACTTCCATGATTAGAGTCCGACTAGCACCACTCGGGCCGCCCTGTGTAGCCGCGAACGGTAGGTCAAAAATCTTTAGTGCATTCATAATCTCGACAGTTACGACCAGAACGATTTGTCGGTTCAACAATGGAAGAGTGATATTCCAGAAGAGTTGCCAACGGGTTGCACCGTCGATGCGAGCAGCTTCGTAATAACTCTTGTCGATGGCGTTAAGGCCAGCGAGAAGAATAATCGCGTTGAATCCCAATCGAGCCCAAATGTACATAGCTGCGAGAGATGGCAAAACCTCTGTTTGGCTCGTGAGCCATGCGGCTCCTGGAAGCCCTAGTCCCTTTAGCAGCGCGTTTGCTAATCCATACACTGGGTTGAATATCCACTGCCACGTCGCCGCTACTGCGGTCAGGGACGCGACAACAGGCATGAAGTACAGAGCTCGGATAATCGACGATCCACGACGAATCGCAAGTGCGTGAAGACCAAGTGCTACAAGTAGAGACAGGATGAACCCCACGGGCACTGTGAGCAAAGCGAAGACGACAGTGTTGTTAAACGAGTTCCAAAATCTTGCGCTAGTCACAACATCCACATAGTTCTCGAATCCAACAAAGGTGCTCGAACGCATGAGAGACCAGTCGAAGAACGAAATCAGGATGTTGTAGAGAAATGGACCGACGAAGAGAATGGCAACAAAAAATAGTGTCGGCGTCAGAAACAGGTAAGGCGTGAGTGAGCCCCGGCGAACACGCCTTCGTCGGCTCACCGGGGCTGCAACAGTCACGTGTTAGTTTCCCTTCTTCAACATCTCGTTGATTTCGGGCACTGCCGCATCAACGGTTTTCTTAACATCCGAGCCCTGCAGGATTGCTTCGACAGCCTCACCGATGCGTGCGTTGATTTGAACTGACATTGGCGAAGCGTATTGGGGGCCGGGACCTTCACTCATCTGCTTCTGCACTGCCGAATAGTCAACACGGTCAGCAACGTACGGCTCAGAATAGTTCGCCTCGAGAACTGGAAGATATCCTTCCATTTCGGCGATCTTGAGATCAGTCTTTTCATCGAATGTAGTCCTTAGCCAATCCCACGCCAGTTCCTGATTCGGGCCTTTGGAATACACCATGTACGACCAGTTGAAAAGCAAACTCACCTTCGGGTAGCCGCCGGGGCCGGTAGGCAACGGAACTACTGCGTAGTCCAGATCTGGCGAATTGGTGTCGAGGTATCCTGCGTACCAAGCCTCTCGGAACGTCATTGCCGAAAGTCCCTGAGCAAAGGTGTTGTCAGGGTTACCCAGTTCCAAACTGGCCACCGCGTCAGACCCTTGGACCAGATTCTGCAAATATGTGAGCCCTGCAATAGTGTCAGAACCATTCAGGTAGCCCTCGGCCGTCGAGTAGTCCTCCGCATAGAGTCGTCCGCCAAAAGCGTGAATGTATGGGAGCGCCTTATCGGCAATTCCTGTCGGAGAGCCGTCGTATCGCACGGAAATGCCGTTCTGGGTGATCTTGCCGCTTTCGGTCACCGCGAGTTTCTTTGCATAATCAAGAAGCTCATCAAATGTGGCCGGTGGATTGTCTGGATCAAGACCGGCCTCGGCGAACATCGCTTTGTTGTAGTAAAGCTCCATCCCGAGGTCAGCGGAGTCCGGGTAGCCATACCATTTACCGTCAACCTTGAACGCCTCGGAAATAGAATTAACGACCTCCGCGCTCCACTTCTTCTGAAGGTCCGCTGGTGCTTCTGCTGCGACTCCAAGGTAGACATAGTAGGGCACGGGTCCAATAAAGACGTCCGGTGCGTTTTGACCACCGCTGCTAAACGCGGCCTGATAACGGGCCTCGTATTCTGCATAAGGGATTTGTACGAAATCGACTTTGACTCCCGGGTATTTCTCCGCCAGTGCAGCCGTGTTCCCCTCAAGGAAATCAGCCGATTTTTGCCACTGCTCCTGCGGAGACCAAACAGTTAGTGTCTTGGGACCAGTATCACTTGGACTCGAGCAACCAACTAGTCCCACAGCCGAGAATATCGCCACAGCCAGTGCCGCAAACGACAGGCGTTGCCTAATACTTCCTATCATCACTACTCCTCTTCATTGTGTAAGGTCCGTTTGGCATCCGTTTGCGGCTCTTTGTTCCGTCGAGGAGCCGCATGAGGCCAAGCGATTTCGTGCTGTCGACGGAAACAATCGGTGCGCTGAATGGCGCCAAATAACCACTCCACTCATGAGATCTTCTCGGATCTGATGAGGCTTGTGAGGTCCTGAAAATCTTTGGGAGCTAGATCCGCGAGTGGTGGACGAACTGGGCCGGCTGGGCGACCAACGATGGTGAGGCCGGCCTTCACGATTGCGACCGCGTAACCTTCCTCGCGATCACGAATTTCAACGTAGGGCAGCAGGAAACTCTTGGTCATCGCGTCTAAAACGGCACCATCGCGATTCGTAACCGCCTTATAGAAAGCCAGTGCCCAGTGCGGCGCGAAATTGAAGATTGCAGACGAGTACGTCTGCATCCCGATCTCTGCGAAAGCTCTCGCATGCATTTCCGCCGTCGGCAGACCGCCCGTATAAAGCAATCGGTCACCAATTTCCGCGCGAAGTGTAGTGATAAGTTCAACCTCCCCTATGCCATCCTTGAACCCGATGAAGTTGTCATAAGTGGCGGCAAGGCGAGCCAATGTTTCCAGGGTGTAGCGTGCGTTTGCGCGATGGTAGACGATGACACCAATTGACGTCGAAGCACAGACCCGAGCAACATGCTCATACAGCCCTCGCTGCGAAACGTACGTGAGGTAGGGCGGAAGTAGCAGTATCCCATCCGCTCCATCGGCCTCTGCACGCTGCGCCATCTGCACGGCGATGGAGGTACCGTAACCTGCCGCTCCGAGGACAGGAATACTGGGACTTGCCTCTGCTCGCGCGGCTTGAGTGGCCGCCGAGACTTCCTCGGGTGTGATCGAAAAGAATTCGCCCATTCCGCCAGCCGCAAAAATGGCCGCGGGAGCAAAACTCGAAAGGTATGCGACATGCTCGCGATAGGCGGGCTCGTCAAACTCGAGTTCAGTGGTCGCGTGGGTGACGGGAAACGCCAATAGGCCAGATCCCATGACCCGCCGAAGCTCAACAGCATTGAATTCGCTCAATTCCTACCTCGCCCCTTGGGTGATACCGACAGGCTCGGGATCGAAGAAGCAAAAAGTTGTAGATCTGAAAAGCCGCTGCCGCGGTTCTCCATACGGTACATTCGCGGCGAATTCCGCTTTCTTGACCAAATACCAGCGCATGTTTTGGTCAGCTCTTCCCTTTTTCTCGGCGTTCAACGAGCATCCGGTGAACGCATGATAGGACCAGCTCGTCATTTTGGTTGTATGTGTCGTAGCGCATGACGACGAATCCGCGTTTGGGATCCTTGGGGTAGTCCGTGATCTCTGTCACTGTCGCAACCACGTAAATCGTGTCGCCAGCAAAGACTGGCTTGATGTAACGGATGCGATCGATCCCGTAAGTGAAGTTCTTCATGTTCATCTTCATCTGCCACGAGATGCCGAGTGTTACGGAGAAGGTGAGGGCTCCCATCGCGATACGACGGCCAAATTTTGATTTGACGGCAAATCGTTCGTCCATCGAACTAGGGTGAAAGTCGCCGCTAATTCCTGCGAAATTGACGATATCGGCTTCTGTGATTGTCCTGCCGTGGCTTGTCCACTCCACCCCGGGCACGTATTCTTCGAAGTACTTGTCAGCCATTAATTTCTCCCAACTTGTCTGGTTTGTTCTGTTCCTAATGATTCGAGGATTTCGTCTACCGACTCACCCCAAATTCCGCGAGTACTTCTTCTGTGTGAGCGCCTAACTCTGGCGGAAGCGAATACTGCTGCGCGGGAGTCCTTTCGAATCGAATAGGTGTCGAGATCGACTTGAAAACACCACCGTCTAACGTTGGAATCTCACAGATCAGGTCTCCCGCTTCTTCAGCGAGGAATTTGTCATAGGACTGCACCGGCGCTACCCAGAAGCCGGCCGGTTCGAGGAGACTGAGCCAACTCGAGGAAGTTCGCGTTACAAATATGTCCGCAAGAAGTTCATAAATTTCGTCTCGAGACTCGTAAATCTCCACGGGGTCGACATGGCGACTCAACTCCGGTTTGTCGATCAGTTCACCCAGACGGGGCAGTGAGGTGTGTGCGAGTGAAATGAACCCATCGGATGTGGGGTACACGCCGTACGGTGCGACGAAGTAAGGATTGGCGACGCCGGCTTTGCTTCGAGTCGGAACGATTCCGGAATTGAGAAATAGCGTCGCTTCTTGGCTCTGTAGTGATACCGAGGTGGCCGCCAAACTCGCACTTACCCGCTGACCCTGACCCGAACGCTCACGCTCGTATAGTCCCGTCACAATTGCCAACGCCGCCAAATGCCCCGTACTGGCATCAACAACTGGTGGCCCGACTGGAATCGGCGGGTCGCCTAGCCTCCCCTGCAGCATTGTGAGACCCGTAATTGACTGAACGAGTAGATCCTGTCCAGGATCAGATGACCGAGGACCATCGTTCCCGTATCCAGTAATCGAACAATAGATGAGGCGCGGATTATGGTCGCAGAGCGTGTCGTACCCAAGCCCCAATCGATCCATAACGCCAGGACGGAAATTCTCCACAACAACGTCAGCCTGCGTGCAAAGTGCTTGAGCGATCGCGACATCACCAGCATCTTTTAGATCGAGTGTGACACTGCGCTTATTGCGGTTCAATGCCATGAACGCAACCCGCTGGCCATGGACAAGAAACGGGGAGGCCGACCCTTGTCGCGCCATGTCCCCAACCACCGGGCGTTCTACCTTAATGACATCAGCACCAAGATCGCTGAGCAATTGAGTCGCCATCGGTCCAGCCATGAACTGTGTAAAATCAATCACCCTGATTTTTTCGAGTGGACCAGTCACTTTTTACTCCCGTAGTTGAAGCCGAAGACCCGGCATGCGGTGCCGCCAAAAAGAGCGTCTAGCTCCGCACGATTCAGGCCCCACTCAGCCTCTATCGCCCGCTGCGATGCTGAATACTGTTCGCCGCTCGACCAGGGGAAATTCGACCCCCAGAACAATCGCTCTGGCCCGAGAGTGTCCATCGCAAACCTGATCCACGTTTGAAAGTTCGAATACGGGTACGTGGTACCCCAGATCAGATCGATTGCCGCGACCTTTACGGCGATATTTTTTCGTTCGCTGAGCATCCGGACAAATTCGCGCGCAGAACTGCTCATCGGGTCGCTCGGACGACCAAAATGATCGACAACTATCAAGGTATCCGGAGCAGCATCGAGCGCTCGGAATACGGTTTCCCATGTCGATTCATCGACGTGAAGTTCCAGCGAGAGTTTTCTTCGGTGAGCCTCGCGTGCAATTAGCTCGAGATCGACACTTTGTTTGTCGATTGGATGCACCCGGATGCCTGACAGCCCCAAATCTGCAACCCTGCTTATTTGTTCTACTTGCGCGTTCGAATCCCTGATTCCGCTTTCCAATAGCCCGATACCCACAAACCGGTCAGGGTACTTCTCCAATGCCGACATGAGAATTGAATGATCGCCGCCGTGGGGAGTTGGTTGGACGAGCACTGCGCAATCAATGTTGTTGACCGTCATGTCACGTAGGAGGTCCTCAACTGATGCCACGTCGACGGGCAGTGGGTAAGGGAGCTCAGTGGAAATTGCCCCTGAATCCCACAAATGAACGTGCCCATCTACCCTCACGATCCACCATCCTCAGCTGAACCGGCGTTCAACTCAGCACGCGCCAAGACAAGAGCATGCGCAGTCTCCAACACAGGGCAACGCACACCCACAGCGCGAGCAGCCCGCTCGACCGCCCCAGCCGTCGGGTCCAGTTCGGGAAGTCGACCGTACGCAAGGTCCAGTTCCATTGCCGTGCGATATCCCGACATCGACGAAGCTCCAAATTCACGGCCGAGCTCATTGAGTAACTCGACGGCTGCCTCTTCATCGAGGTCAAGAACCTCGCGCGAGTAGAAGCCAGGAAAATGGATCAGATCGAGACCCAGTGCTCGCGCAACCGATGCACACTCGCGCACAAGAGACTGATAGACGCGTGCGAGTTGACGATGCCGAAGCACCGCGTCCAACGTGAGCCCAGTCGCGGCCGAAAGCAAGGAGGTCCCAAGCCACTGAGCCGCCTTCGTCCACTCCAAGGCCCCAGCATCCTCAAGTATTGACGTAGGCACCCCGCTCGAGTTCAATTCGTCCGCAAGCTCCTGCGCAACTGCCTGCGTGGGCGCAAATTCCGCTGACAACCCACTGGCCTCAATCCCGGCACAGTGGCTCACACCAGCAGACCGTCGAGTCGCAGTAACCTGAATGACGCTTTTGATGACGAGTTCAGACCCAAACCGTGCCGCAAGTGTGACTTCTTTCTCAATACCGTTTTGCAGTGAAAGCACCGCCTTTGGTGTTCCGTCGATGCCACTCAATGCCGTCAGGGTTTGATGAGCTTTCACTGCGACAATAAGAACGTCATCAGATCCGCAAACGAGCGGCCCCGTGTGAACAGCTGGATTAGCCTCAATATCTCGCAGACCAATTACCCGAGCACCGTTTGCTCGAATCGCGGTCGCTTCATCCTCTTTGTTGGTGATAAGTAGAACGTCGTTGCCGACTGACTTCAACAAGACTCCGACAACAATTCCGATTCCACCGGCGCCGAGCATCACATACCGTGTCATTGGTCGGCCTGCAAAGGCTTGTGGTCCGACGAGGAAAACTCAACTTCGACATATCTAGCCGTAGAGTCGTTGACTCCATCCTCCGTATAGACGGTCGTGAAGGTTCGGGAGTTTACGATAAGCACTTGCGTTCCGGGCTCAAGCGACAGTGGGCTGTGCCGGATCGGCGAGCGGATAATGGTCGATTGGCCAGCCGCTGCTTCAACATCGCCAAGTTCGGTACGGAATCGAACTCGGCCTTTGAGCACCAGCCAGGCCTCATCGGATTCGGGATGATAGTGCCACGGAAATGCGTCTTCGATCGTTGCTACGCGGAACGTATATTCACCATCCACCCAGAAGAGGTTGATGTTGGTACGCGGAGGGTGTGGGGCAAGCAACGCCGCTATGTCCACAACTTCTGGCAACGAAACCATTCTTACTCCGTCTCACGAGTGTTCGACAAGAACTTGATCTTCAACAGGATACTGGCTACTGCATATGAAATGCAATATTCAATTTAAAAGGATGACGCGCGGCAACCTGTGCTTCGTCGACTTCGCGCCGCGAAGACCACAGCTTCAGATACGAACGAGTTCGATCAAGATCAGTCAGTCACCGGAAGGATCGGAGGTAACTGATTCAAATATTCTCATCACCCGTTCTAGCCTGTCGGCTCCAGACTCCCGATGAGTACGGAGTGCGACGACAGCCGCCTCCAGATCTCCTGCCTCCAGGGCAGATTGGATCGCAGCGTGCTCCGCTATACGATCCGCAACCACCTCCGGAGTACTGAACTGGTGGATGAGCGCACGATAATACGAACCCTGGTCCCAAATGGTCTCTAGGATGCGCCTGCATTCGGAAATCTGCGTCGCGTGCCAAACCACGTTGTGAAAGTCTCGGTCGGCATTAACACCGTCTCCGCCCGCATGCACGTCAGCTTCGAATGCCCTGCGTGCTTTATCCGATTGGGCTAGCAACCTCGCATCTAGCGACCATGCATCTCGCAGTGCGACCTCTTCAACCGCGGCGAGTATTCTGTTCCGGCCCCGAAGTTCGGCAGCGTTTAGCGAGGTGACCACGGCATTGCGCCGGGGGGGAAGCTGTACAAATCCCTCGCTCGCCAGTCGCCGAAGAGCATGGAGCACAGGCAGTCGACTTACCCCGAGCTCCTTCGCCATGGCGTTGACGGAAATCGGTTGCCCGGGCTTCAATACACCCTCAGTGATCGTTCGCTTAATTTCCACATACGCTGATGATTCAAGAGACATCGGGTCAGGAATCGCGCGGACACCTGGCGCAGGAGTCGAATCCTCCATGTTAACCTCAGGCACAATGTTCCCCTTCCCGCAAGCAAGCCATGAAACACCTTTAGTGAGAATTTGCCAAGGCCCGATTTTCTCATAAGTACACTGTGCTAGCACCTATTCCATGTTGGATATTACACTCACCAAATATTGATTCCAGAATTGAACATTCGAGTCAGCGATGTGCGCTTGGGTGAGCTGAATGTGAAAAATGATACGGGCGTGAATCATAACGAAAAACTATGGCCATGGGTAACGGTACGCGCATCAAAGCGCAGACGTGAATCTTCCGAAATAATGGTCAATCCTTAAGCGATAAGCCTCATTCTTCCGGTATTTGCGCAGTTCTTCGCAACCTCATTCGTGATGGCAGTTTTGACGCACGAATTTTTCTAATGTTGCACAGCAAGGCTGACGCGAATTTGGGGCAACCGCAAAATATCGGACCTTTGCGTCAGGAACTTCTTCGGTTCCGAGAGACGGCCACAGGGACTCAGGTTACTTTCGCCGAAATTGCAGAATGGATTTGCAGCTAGGTGAAAGATGGTTGGCCGGCAGCCAGGTTGGAGATCTGGTGCCGGGCGACGACCCGGGACACCGACCCGGCCAGCACTCTAGCAGTTGAGGCGACCGGGAACAAGCCAGCTCGCAGTTTCCCCGAGTAGCTGTAACAGATCATTCCCGAGTCAGGCTTGGCCTGCTCGGGCAAGGGGCGGTCTGGAGAGTGTTTCAGCAACACATCGAATGAGGATAGCCTTCACGTGAGTTATCACAGGCGCATCTGTGTGACCCATAAAAACTTCCCGTGACTTGGGGAGATGTCCGCTACTTCGACTAATCCGAGTGGCTCTCACCCTCCGCAGGCCTGAACGTATCATCAGCGTCTGGTCGTAATTCTTATAGTTCAGCGAAAAGAGGCAAGACACAACTTCTGCATATGTCGAAGCCGTGTTCAGTTTGCTCCGCCTATCCGCTATGAGGAAGCCGAAATCCAACACCCTCTCGCCCACGAGGTTTGACACCGGCAGACGATAAAGGTCTTTGCGCCCGATCTTCACGACGGCTCCGATAAAACCCGACAGTTGTCGCGTTAATCGAGTGAACCCCAGTCTTGTGATTCGCCCGCACGGCTTCGGCGCTGGGGGACACCCCACGGGTTGTCGTCCCGCAGCGGCTCGGGAAGCATCTCCTGAGGAGCATTCTGGTACGCGACCGGTCTCGTGAATCGCGCGATCGCCGCGGTGCCCACCGACGTGCTCGAATCGTTCGTCGTCGCGGGCCACGGGCCACCGTGTTGCATTGCCGGAGTCACCGCGACGCCGGTTGGCCACCCACCGAACAGCACGCGCCCGGCGCTTCGCGAAATCCAGTCCACGAGATGCCGAACAGCCGGCGAATCCTCGCCGGCACCCGCGTGAATCGTGCCCGTGAGGTTTCCCTCGAAGAGATCCTCGGCGATGCTCGCAAGCTCGTCTGCGTTGTCGTACTCGACGACGATCGACAGTGGACCGAACGACTCGTCGAGGAGCGCCTCGCGGTGCTCCCTGAGCACGCCCACCGGCACGGAGACGACAGTGGGGGTCGCCCAGCCCTGGCCGTCATCATCGATGCGAAGACCGCCTTCCGCAAGGACTCTTACGCCGGGTGCCGAAAGTACGGCGTCGCGCCGCGACTGGTAACCGGAGGTGATGCCCGGGTTCAGGAGCCGGTGCTCCGCGACCGATGCGGCGCGGGAAGCGATGCCGTCGGCGAGCGCCGAGCCGGCGGGCGCGAACAGGAATCCCGGTTTGGTGCAGAGTTGCCCCGCGGATCCCGAAACGCTCGTGATGAACCCGTCGAGGATGCCGTCCGCATTCTCTTCCAGCGCAGCCTCGGTGACGAACACGGGGTTCACGCTGCCGAGCTCGCCGTAGAACGGAATGGGCGTCGGTCGTGCTGCCGCGATATCCGCGAGCATCCGTCCGACCCGAATCGAGCCCGTGAAGCTTCCCGCCTTGATGCGCGGATCGTTGAGCATATCCACCCCGGCCTGCTGCCCGGAAATGACCTGCAGGGTGCCCTTCGGGGCGCCGGCAGACTCCAGCGCCTTCGCCACGACCTCCGCCGTCTGCACGGATAACCGCGGATGCCCGGAGTGCGCCTTGACGATGACCGGGCACCCCGCGGCGAGCGCGGCCGCGGTGTCTCCGCCCGCGACGGAGAACGCGAACGGAAAGTTGCTGGCCGCGAAGTTCAGCACCGGACCCACCGGAATGCGGTAGCGGCGAACATCGGGCCGCGGGCCGAGAACGAAGTCAGGGTCCGCGTCGTCGATGCGAACATCCAGATACGAGCCGTCGACAACGACCTCCGCAAAGAGCTTGAGTTGCACCGCGGTGCGCTTGAGTTCGCCGGAGAGGCGCGCCTCGGAAAGGCCGGTCTCCTCCATCGCGGTCGCAACGAGTTCGGGCTGGGCAGCCAGGAGCGCATCTGCCGCCGCGACGAGCGCCTTCGCCCGATCGCGCGGCGAGGCCGCCGCCCACTGCGGTGCGATTTCGGCCGCGCGCGCGGCGATGGCTTCAAGATCCTGCGTGCTCATGGTGTGCCTCCTGGCGTTAGAACTGGAACCCGGTCGGGAACGGATCGCTCGGGTCGAGCAGGTACTGCCCGATACCCGTAATCCACGCCCGCCCGGTGATGGTCGGAATGACAGCAGGCGTGCCCGCCACCGTCGTCTCCGCGACGAGTCGCCCGGTAAAGCACGAGCCGATGAACGACTCGTTCAGGAAGTCCTCGTTCAAGGCGAGCTCACCGCGCGAATACAGCTCGGCCATGCGGGCCGACGTCCCCGTGCCGCACGGCGAGCGGTCGAACCAACCCGGGTAGATCGCCATGGCGTGACGCGAGTGTTTCGCATCCGACCCCGGCGCGATGAACTCCACGTGGTGGCAGTGGTCGACGCCCTCGATTTCCGGATGATGCGGCGGATCCGTCTCGTTGATCGCCGTCATGATCGCGAGACCCGCGGCGATGATCTCCTCCTTGTTGGCGCGATCGAACTCGAGGCCGATCGCGTCGAGGTCGACCAGCGCGTAAAAGTTCCCGCCGAAGGCGAGGCTGTAGGGAACGTTCCCGTAGCCCGGTACGTCGATGTTCGCATCCAACCGGACGGTGAACGACGGCACGTTCTCGATCGTCACGGAGTCCGCGTGGCCGTCCGTCACGGCGACCCTCGCGATCACGAGCCCGGCGGGGGTGTCGAGTCGGATCGTCGTGACGGGCTCGGTCACTTCCACCATTCCGGTCTCCACGAGCACGGTCGCGACGCCGATGGTTCCGTGGCCGCACATCGGCAGCAAACCCGACACCTCGATGTACACGACGCCCCAGTCGGCATCCGGTCGGGTCGGCGCCTGCAGGATGGCACCGCTCATCGCGGGATGGCCTCGGGGTTCGTTCATGAGCAGCAGCCGGATGTCGTCCAGATGCTCCATGAAATACAAGCGCTTCTCATTCATGGTCGCGCCGGGGATGACGCCGACGCCGCCCGTGATCACCCGCGTGGGCATACCCTCGGTGTGCGAGTCGACCGCCGTGAACATTCGCTTCGAACGCATGATTAGACCTTACGACTCGCGATGAAATCGAGGGCCTTCTTCGTGTCCGCGGTGACCTGCTTGTGCTGCTCGGGCGTGAGCGGACCGCGCGGCGGACGGGTGGGTCCGCCATAGGTGCGGCCGTGGATGTCCATCGAGAGTTTGATCGCCTGCACGAATTCGATCTTCGTGTCCCAGCGGAATACCGTGACGAGCTGCTCGTAGATTTCGAGTGCGGCGGGGATGTTGCCGGCCTTCACGAGGTCGTAGATTTCCACCGCTTCCTTCGGAAACGCGTTCGGGTAACCGGCAAACCAGCCTTCAGCGCCCACGACGAGCGACTCGAAGAGGAGGTCGTCCGTACCGCAGATGATCTGGATGTCGCTCAGTTCGCGAATCGCCAGAATGCGGCGGATGTCGCCGGAGAACTCCTTGATCGCGACGACCTCGGGGATCTCGGCGAGCCGCGCGATGAGTTCCGGCGTCAGGTCGATCTTCGTGGAAAACGGGTTGTTGTACGCCATGATCGGCAGGCCGACCTCGGCGACCTTCGCGAAGTGCTCCACGATTTCGTCATCGTTCGCCTTGTAGATCGTGGGGGGAAGCAGCAGCAGGCCGTCCGCGCCGTCCTCTTTCGCGTACTCCGCCCACCTTTTCGCGGTATGCCAGCCGGTGCCGTGCACGCCCGCGATGACGATTCCGCGGCCGTCCACCGCTTTCACGGCAACCTGGATGACCTTGCGGCGCTCCTCATCCGTGAGCGCCTCGTACTCGCCGAGCGAACCGTTCGGGCCGACGCCGCGGCATCCCTCGTTCATGAGAAAGTCGCAGTGCTCCGCGAACTTGTCCCAGTCGACGGCGAGACCGGCGGGGGCCGATGCATCCTCCTTGAACGGAAGCGTGGTGGCGACGACGACGCCTCCGAGATCGAAGTCATTGTTGGTCATGATGCTGCCTTTCTTGCGTTGTGTGGTCGAGCCGGCTGGCGAGTTCGCCGAGCCGCAGTGGTGAAGCGATAGGTCTGTTGTCGAAAGTCGCGTCGTCGCGCAACATCCCGTCAGGGGCGAACGAACAGAACAGGTCATTGAGCGTCCGCCCGCACATTCGTCCCTGGCAGATGCCGAGTCCCGCCCTCGTCGACAGCTTGAGAGAGCGAAGCGACGCGGACTCGGTGCGATGCGCCGTCGAGCGGATCGTGCCGAGGGTCACCTCCTCGCAGCGGCAGATCACCGTGGAATCCTCAAGCCAGCTGGTCCAGCCATCGCGGATGCCGTGCGCGGCTTCGATGCGCCGCGCAAAGCCCGTGAAGACACTCCGGCGGCGCACCGCGGATGCAGGGACGTCAGTGGCGCCGGCGGCGTGGTGGCCGGCGACTTCACCCTCGGCAAGCGCGAGGTCCACTCCGCCGATTCCGGTGATCTCACCCGCCGCGTACACACCGGCCGTCGACGTGAGCTGATGCGCGTCAACGCGTACGAACTGCGATTCATCGAGCTCGCATCCGGCTGCTACCGCGAGTTCCAGCCGAGGGGTGAACCCGTGGCTCACGCAGACGGCATCGACGGCAATCGTCTTCTCGGTGCCGCGAATCGGCCGCCACTGGGCATCCAGTCTCGCCGTCGTGACTGAGGTGACGCGCTCTGCTCCGTGAGCGGCGATCACGGCATGCGCCATTCGGTAAGGAATGCGATGCCGGATGTGTCCCGCAGCGTATTCGGCAAGCTCCGCCACCTTGCCTGCCGCACCAAGCAATTGCCACGGTTTCGTCCCCCAGCCTCGCAGCAACTGTGGCCAGCGGTGTGCTTCGAGAACACCGACTACCCGGGAGCCGACCCGCACGAGCGATTGCGCCACGGGCAGCAGGAACGGCCCGGCGCCTGCGACGATCACGCGTTCCCCGACGGCTATCCGCTCGCTCTTCGCAAGCGCCTGTGCTGCGCCTCCCGTGAACACGCCCGGCAAGTCCCAGCCGGGGAACGGCAGCGTGCGATCGTACGCACCCGTTGCCAGTATGAGCGCATCGGGAGTGAATGTTTCATGTTCGCGGCCCGCACCGTCGGATTTGCCGATGATGGCGTGAACGCGGATTCCGTCGAGAGTGTCAATTGCCCACACGCTCGCTCCGCGAACGATGCGCACGCGCTCATCGTGTTCGAGTTCCGTCACCATTCTCTGAAACTTCGACCAACCGTGATGCAGGTGCTTCTCTCTGCGCGCGGGCCGGCTATCGGGAAGGTGCCGCCAGAATTGACCGCCGAGCGCATCCGACGAATCCAGAAGCGTGACGCGAGCACCGTTGTTCTTCGCGGCAAGCGCGGCCGAGAGACCGGCAGGACCCGCCCCGATCACGAGCACGTTTTTCACTCGGCACCCCCACGCTCAGCCACGCCGCCATCCGGGCGCGTCACCACGATGTCGCCGTCGCGGGCCTTGCGCTGGCAGGCTCGAACGTCCCCCAATCCGTTGACTTCGACGAGGCAGTCGAAACACACGCCGATGCCGCAGAATACCCCGCGCGGAGCACCTGATGCGGCCGTGTTCCTCAACCGCAGCTGGTCCCGAGCCATGATCACGCCAGCAATGCTCTGGCCCTGAATTCCCGACAATGACTCTCCGTCTACCGTGATGGTCACGGGAACGCCGTCGTACGGGGCGATCGGGTCCTCGCCCGGGTGGAGCATGCGCGCGGACATCATGCCACCTCGAGGTAGGGTGCAAGCGTTGCACGCGAAAGCGAGTACGGGGCGGGGTCGCACGCGGGCGGGGTTCCCAACATCATTGCGGCCAGGAGGTCCCCCGTTACCGGTGCGAGCCCAATGCCCGCGCCCTCGTGGCCCGTGGCGTGCCAGAGCCCTGGCAGTCGCGGATCCGGTCCGATGAGCGGCATGTGATCCGGCATATAGGGTCGGAATCCGCCATACGTGCGCATCACCGCGTGCTCCGCCAGAAAGGGAAAAAGTCGAATCGCCTTGGCCGCGATCTCCGTAATCGTATCCGGGCGGAGTCGTGCATCGAAGCCGAGCTGTTCGCGCGATGATCCGATCAGGACGGTACCGGACGCCGTGGATTCGACAACGGCCGAGGTTTGCAGTGCCGCTTCGCCGGAACCGACGGCACCAACATAATCGGCGTCGTACACCTTATGGAATATCCGCTGCGGCATGCGCGACGTGACGAGGACCATCCCGCGTCTCGGCCGCACCGGCAGCGAGACGCCCAAGATTGCCGCAACCTCGCCAGACCATGGTCCTGCGGCGACGACCACGGCATCCGCGCGCACGTCGCCGCTCTCGGTTGTCACGCCCACGAGCGTTCCCGAGGCGTCGAGGATCGGACCGGTGAGTCGAACGGATTGCACGACCCGCGTCCCGTGCCTGCGGGCAGACGCCAGCAACGCTTCCGCAGCAATGAGCGGTTGCACTTGCGAATCCTGAGGGTAATGGATCGCAGCAGTGACAGCCGGATTGAGGTCCGGCTCGAGTTCGCGCGCTTCCGCAACGGTGAGTTCGTTCGCGACAACTCCCGCTTCTGCCTGTACCGCGGCGAAAACGCGGAGGGGCGCGGCACCCGTTTCCGTCGTCGACACGACAAGTCCGCCCTTTGCCTCAAACTCGATGGACGGGAATTCGATGCCGAGCTCTTCCTCGAGTTCGCGCACGAGTGCGGGCCAGCGCGCGGCAGCGTTCAATGCCAGTGTGAGTTCTGGCCCCGGCGCTTTGTCCGAGACGAGCAGATTGCCTTCGCCCTGTGACGTCGTTCCCGACGCAGCAGCAGCGCGATCCATGACCGTGACCTCCGTGCCCGCCAGTGCGAGCGCGCGCGCACACGAGGCGCCAACGATTCCCGCGCCGATGACGACGGCACTGCGCGTCATATCACTCGCCCCTTCTCACGGTAATATGTAACATACTACATCAGTCGAAGCATGTTGGCCCGCCGGAATGTCGCCGGGCTCTGCGCCGCTAGGCGCCGAGGTACGCATCGATGATTCGCGGATCGGCAATCATGTCCGAGGCCTTGCCCTCCAGGGTCGTCGCACCCTCCTCGATCACGTACGCACGATCCGTCACCTTCAGCGCTGCGCGCGCATTCTGCTCGACGAGAAGGACGGTCGTTCCCTCGTCTCGGATGTCGCTGATCACCTGCATCACCTGGGCGACGATCAACGGCGCCAGGCCCATCGAGGGTTCATCCAGCATGAGCATCTTCGGCCCCGCGATGAGCGCGCGACCGATCGCGAGCATCTGCTGTTCGCCACCGGAAAGCGTTCCGCCCTGCTGCGCCTTCCGCTCATCCAGCAGTGGGAGCAGTTCGTAGACGTGCTTCATCCTCGTGGCGATCGTCGCACGATTCTTCACCATGTAACCCCCGAGCAGAAGATTCTCCTGCACGGTAAGCGTGCTGAAAATGCGTCGCCCCTCCGGCACGTGAATCAGGCCGGCACCTACGACATCCCACGGTTTGCCCTTGGAAATGTCCACGCCGTTGAAGGTGACAGTGCCCGACTGCGGGTTCATGAGAGCGGACGCGGTGGACAGCGTCGTAGTCTTACCCGCACCGTTGTTGCCCAACAGTGCGACGATTTCGCCTTCGTCAACGTGCATGGTGAGCCCACGCAACGCCTGGACCTTGCCGTAGAAGACTTCGACGTCGTCAAACTCAAGCATCGCCATGAGCCGGCACCTCCTCGTCTTCATCGTCTTTACCGAGATACGCCTCGATCACGGCGGGGTTCGCCTTCACTTCTGCTGGGGTACCGTCGGCTATCTCCTTGCCGAAGTTCATCACCACGATGCGCTCGGAAACCTCCATCACGAGCCCCATGTCGTGCTCGATGAGCACGACTGCCGTGCCGAGATCTCGGATGCGGCGCACCAGGTCGAGAAGTGATCGCTTCTCGGAATGGTTGAGGCCGGCCGCAGGCTCATCGAACAGCAGCAGTTCTGCCTTTCGCGCAAGCGCCCGGGCAATTTCCACCTGCTTTTGCTGTCCGTAGGAAAGGTTGCGAATCGGCACACCGCGGCGACCGCGATATCCGACGAAGTCGAGCCAGTAGTGCGCTTCCTCGGTGTAGCGTGCCTCGCTGCGCTTGAATCGCGGCGTGTGGAAGATTGCGTCCAGGAAGTTCTGGCCGCCGTAAAGGTGCATTCCCGCCCGGACGTTGTCGAGCACCGTCATGTCGTGGAACAACCTGAGGTTCTGGAACGTGCGTGAAACCCCCTCGTGGGCGATGTCGGCAGGGCGCTTGCCCGTGATGTCGACACCGTTCAGCGTGACGGTTCCGCCGGTGGGCTTATAGAAACCCGTGATGCAGTTGAAGGCCGAGGTCTTGCCTGCACCGTTCGGTCCGATCACGGCGATGATCTCTTTCGCGTTGGCGCTGAAGCTCAACCCGTCGACGGCCTTGACACCGCCGAACGCTATTTCGAGGTTCGTGACCTCCAGTACCGGGCTCACTTTTTCAATCCGTTCGCGAATGCTGCAGCTTCCCGCTCCGCTTTCGAGCGCTCCCGCTCCGCTCCTCGCGGTGGCCACAAACCCTGCGGCCGGAACACCATGACGACGACAAGCAATATTCCGAACACGAGATAACGGTACGAGGAGAACTCGCGCAGCAACTCAGGCAGCAAGCTGATGGCGAGCGCGCCCAGTACAACGCCCTTCATGTTCCCCATGCCGCCGAGAACCACAGCCATGAGCACGAGCGCCGACTGCAGGAACACGAAGCTCATGGGCGAGATCGCCGTGAGGTGCGAAGCGAAAAGCATTCCACCGAATCCACCCCACACGGCGCCGAAGATGTAGGCAAGCAGCTTCACCTTGTAGGTGTGGATGCCCATGGCCTCCGCCGCGTCTTCGTCTTCTTTCACGAACTTCCATGCTCGGCCGAGCCGCGACTTTCCCAGACGCGCCGCAGCGAGCACGAGACCGGCCACGATCACTACCGTCAGGTAGTAAAAGATGATCGGGTTCTGGAAGTCGATGTCGCCGATCTTGAGAAAACCGGGGATGCCGAAGATGCCGGAAGGGCCACCCGTGATGGTGAGGTTGTTCGCCGTAATGCGCGTGATCTCACCGAAGCCCAGCGTGACAATCGCGAGGTAGTCGCTGCGCAACCGGAGCGTCGGGGCGCCGATGATGAGGCCGGCGAGGATGCACATCACAACGACGGCAGGGAGAGTGAAGAGCACGGGCAGTTCGAACGCTTTCGCGATGATTCCCGCCGTGTAGGCGCCAACGGCCAGGAACGCGATGTACCCGAGATCCAGCAGCCCGCAGTAGCCCACAACAATATTGAGGCCCGCTGCGAGAACGACGAAAATCGCGGCTGTCGTCATGATGTTGATCGCGTACGGGGTCGCGATCAGGAACGGCATGAGCAGGGCAATCGCGAGAGCCACGAAACCGATGTACTTGTTTTCAAACACCCCGCTGATCACCGAGCCGACGCTCTTCTTGTTGCCTGGCCCCTCGACCGTGTGGATGCTTTCGGTGCTGTTGTCGATAGTCATGTCACACACGCTCCGTTACGCGCTCGCCCAGAATTCCCGTGGGTCTCAGGGTAAGGAAGAGAATCAGCACGGCGAACGCAAAGGCATCCCGCCACTGCCCCCCGACGAGTTCGGAGCCGAATGATTCAACGAGCCCGAGTACGAGCCCGCCGAGCATCGCGCCACGAATATTGCCGATACCGCCGATGACCGCCGCGGTAAACGCCTTGAGTCCAATGATGAACCCCATGAGAAAGTCGATCTTGCCGTAGTAAGCACCGGCCATCACGCCGGCGGCCCCCGCGAGCGCAGAACCGATGAAGAAGGTGCGGCTGATGACCGAGTTCACCTTCACGCCCATGAGCAGCGAGCCCTTCATATCCAGCGAGATTGCTCGCATGGCACGGCCCGTTGAGGTGCGCCGAATGTAGGTGTCCAACGCGATCATGAGTGCACCGGCGATCAACATGAGGATGATCTGCGGGAAGGTGACGCGCGCACCGAGAACCATGACGAAATCGCCGTCCAGCCGCACCGGGAATCCGCGCGGATTCGGGCTTGCTATCGCGGCCACGCCGTACTCCAGCGAGAAGGAGGCACCCACCGCGGTGATGAGAACCGCGAGTCTTGGTGCGCCGCGAAGCGGCTGATACGCGAGCTTTTCGACGACCACACCGATCACGCCCGTGAGCACCATGCTGATCATCATGACGACGATGAGCGCGAACAGGCCCATCATTTGAAACGAGCCGCCGAGCGAGGTGAGAAGGGTGTAACCGATGAACGCGCCGACCATGTATATATCGCCGTGCGCGAAGTTCAGAAGCTTGATGATGCCGTACACCATGCTGTAACCCAGCGCGATGAGGGCGTAGAAAGAACCGACGAACAACCCGTCCCAAAAGACCTGGGGAACGTCAGAGAGAAACTGTGCCATGGGAAGCCTGCTCCGTTGCAGTGAAGGCGACGGGATGCCGTGGTCGATGCTGGCGCGCCGACCACGGCATCCGCCATCAGTTGTTACTGGAGGTTGTCGTACAGCTGGAAGTCGCCGTCCTTCATCACGAGGATGACGAATCCACCACTGGCCAGAGTGTGCTCCTTGGTGAAGGAGAGCGGGCCGGAGAACGCCTTGAAGTCCTTGATGCCCTCCAGAGCCTTGATGACATCGTCGGTCTTCGTGTTGCCCGCGGCCTTGATCGCGGCAGCAGCAAGACGAACTGCGTCATAGGACTGCGTCGAGTACGGCTTCGGGTCGTCACCGAACTGCTTCTTGTAGTCCGCGATCCAGTCCTCTGCACCCTTGATGGTGTTGGGCGTCGGGGTCATCGTGGCGTAGACACCCTCGGCTGCAGCACCGGCAATGGTGGCAAGCGTCGGGTCGGCGCTGCCATCCGCAACCATGATGTCACCCGTGTAACCAGCTTTCTTGAGCTGGTCGATGATCAGGCCACCCTCCTGGTAGTAACCGGTCCAGTAGAGCAGGTCTGCACCGGAACCCATGATGTCGCGCACGACGGAGGAGTAGTCGCTCTCACCGGCGTTGACGGACGTCTTGAGCACAACCTTCGCTGCGCCATCCGCCTCGATCTGCTTTTTGGTTTCCGTCGTGATGTCCACCGAGTAGCTCGTGTTGTCATCGACGAGGGCAACCGACTTGTATCCCTGCTTCTTGATGAAGGTCAGCGCTGCGGTCGACTGCTGCAGACCGGTTCCGTTGATGAGGAACACGTTCTTGAGGCCCTCTTTGACAAGGTCCTGCGAGTTCGCAGCGGGGATGATCATCGGGATGCCGGCCTTGTTGAAGATCGGCAGGGTCGGGAGGGTTGCGCCGGAGCAGTATCCGCCGACGGAGATAACGACGCCACTCGACACGAGCTTGTTGGCACTTGCTACCGCCTGCTGCGCATCGCATGCGCCGTCAGCGATCTGGAGTTCGATTTTGCGGTCGAGCACTCCGCCGGCCTTGTTGATCTCGTCTACGGCCATCTGAGCACCGTTGGCCATGCTGGCGCCGGTGGGGGCGCTGCTGCCGGAGGTGGGAACGATCATGCCGAATTTGATGGGGCCGGCGTCGCTGTCGCCACTGTCGCCACCACCGAGTAATCCGCCGCTGCAGGCGGATGTCGCGAGCAGGACTGCTGTGGCTACACCCAGCATTCCTAACGTGCGCTTACGGAATTTCATTTTCTGCCTCTCCTTTGATGGGGAAAATGTGCCGGGGTGCAGACGGTCCGAAGTCCGCGCTCGCACACTTTGCTTTTTGTACAATATGACATTTTACTGACGAGGGTCAACCTTCGTTATACGTCCTTAACGTTCTGGACTCGGACCCCACCACGCCAATACGTGAGCGAAGTGGCTGGCCATGAGTGCTTGCAACGCTACTCCGTCCCCTTTTTCGATGAGGTCCAGCATCTCGTGATGCTCTCTGCCCGACTTGCTCAGTTCAGGAGTATTGGTCATTTTCGCGAGCCCCACCATCCTCGTTTGGGAACGCAGTTCCTTCACGAGGGCCACCAGCCTGCTGTTGCCGTGCAGTCCGATGAGGCCGAGATGAAATTCGCGATCAAACTCCAGAAACTCCGTCAGATTTCCGTCATCCGCGTGCTGGCTGATGAGATCGGCCAAGTGACGCCACTTCGGCATCTCTTCCGCGGAAATCACCGTGGAGAGCTGTGCCATGACGGGCCCCTCGAGCAGAGTCCGGATTTCGATGATCTCCTCGAGATCCTTTCGGCTCACCTCGGTGACACGGAAACCCTTGTTGGCGACCGACTGCACAAAGCCGCGCTGCTCGAGGTCGAGCATCGCTTCGCGCACCGGCGTCGCAGACACTTCAAATTCAGCGGCGAGAAGCGGAACCGTCACCATCGCGCCGGGGGCCAGCTCGCCGGAGACGATGGCCGACGCCAGGGTCTCGCGGATACGCTCGCGCAGACTCGCGACCTTGTCAACTTTGCGAATACTCGAAACTGTCATATCCATCGGAACCGGACCTCTCGCGCCGCTCACGTGCCGTCGGTTGTGATCGCACTATAGTACGTGACATATCCGATCCACTCGGCGGACAATACGCAATGCTTATCTCGCCCCGCGATAGTCGAACGAAAACACTTCTTCGAGACGTGCAGAGGAAACTTCGATACCGAGGCCAGGTGCGGTCGGTGCCGAGCCGCGACCGTCGACGGACTTCGGCGCGTACCCGGCGACGTGCCCGTCAGTCCAGTCGTTCATAAACGACGCGTTCTGGAAATTCTCCGGGCGAGTGCTGGCCGCGAGGTGGCTCACGGTCGCGGTGACGATGTCGCCGCCCCAGGTGTCCTCGACGGAAACGAGCATGTCCAGCTCTTGCATGAGGTCGCGCATTCGCGCCGCCTCCGTGAGTCCACCGACGCGACTGACCTTGATGTTGATCGACACCGCGCCCGCCTCGTTCTTGGCGCGAAACACATCAGTGGAGTCAAGGATCGATTCGTCGAGCACGAGCGGCAGATCGCTGTGCCGCATCACGAATGCGCAATCACTCGTTTCGCGGCACGGTTGCTCGATGAAGACCGGAAGCCCCGCCAATTCCTTGAGGGCGATTTGCGCCGCGCGAAGGTTCCATCCGCCGTTCGAATCCGCAACGATGATGCTCTGCTGTTGCGCCACGTCCACGACCGCGCGCGTGCGCGCGGCATCCTCGTGCGGATCATTTCCGACCTTGAGTTGAAACCGATGGATGCCGGCATTCTGCCGCTCGACGACGAACTCCGCCATTTCCTGAGGCGAGCGCAGCGGCACCGCCTCGTACAGCGGGAAGTCCTCCTGGAGGACACCGCCGAGGAGAGTTGAGATCGGCAGGCCCGCAACCTTGCCCAGGATGTCCCAGCAGGCGACATCCACCGCCGACTTGGCGTAACCCCCGCCCAGAAGTTCGCGATCCATGGCGCGCTTCACCGACGAAATATTTGTGGGGTCGCAGCCGATGATCGCGGGTGCGAGCGTGTGGAGCGCTGCGCGCACTTCCGCCCAGTGGGTGGGCAGGTACCGGTTTCCGAGGGGTGTGATTTCACCCCAGCCCTCGAGGCCCTCGTCGGTGCGCAGTCGAACGAGAGTGCCGACCTCCGTCGTCGCAGCACGACTGCCCGACATGACGTATTCGCCATGGGCGTAGTTCAGGTCGTAGCCGAAGCAATCCACGGAGGTGATTTTCATCTCGCGGCCTTTCGCCCAGCGACTGGCTGGTTCAGTGGAGGGTCGGATACCATCCTAATATGTGGCATATTACAACTCCGGTAACCACCACGGACTTTCACACCGCGGGCGAGCCATTCCGGATCGTGCATGACTCGGTGCCTGAGCTTGCGGGCAACACCGTAGCCCACAAGCGGGTTTCCGCGCAGAATTCACCTGAATTCGACCGGATGCGTCAACTGCTGTGCCAGGAGCCTCGCGGCCACGCGGACATGTACGGCGGATTCATTGTCCCTCCGGATGATGACGGTGCCGACCTCGGGGTGCTCTTCTGGCACAAGGACGGATACTCCACTGCGTGCGGCCACGGCACCATCGCACTGGGTGTTTGGGCGGTCTCATCCGGTCTGGTGAAGGCCGAACCCGACGGTGTAACCGTTGTGACGATCGACGTTCCGTCCGGTCGCGTGGAAGCACGCGTGCACAGCACGGACGGCGTCATCCGCAATGTCGTGTTCGAAAACGTCGAGAGCCACGTCGTCGCAACCTCGCTCGAGCTCGAGACCTCGCGCGGACCGGTGACCGCTGATGTGAGCTTCAGCGGGGCGATTTACGCCTCGGTGAGCGCAGCATCCGTTGGTCTGGAAGTGAGGCCGGAGGATTACAGCGAGCTCATCGCGATTGGTCGGGAAATCAAGTGGCTGCTCAACGAACATCCGGTGGCGCACCACGCGGCAGACGAGCGCCTGAGCGGCATCTACGGCACGATTCTCTTCGACGACCTCGGCGACACCGCCGACGGCGTGCATCAGCGCAACGTCACCGTCTTCGCTGACGGGGAGGTCGACCGATCGCCGTGCGGCTCGGGAACCGGCGCGCGGCTGGCCTTGCTTGCGCACTCCGGACGACTCAGCGAAGGCCAGACTCTCACTCACGACTCCATCGTCGACACACGCTTTCTCGGCCGCTTTCGCGCCGGCTCAACCGCGGGATCGATCATTCCCGAGGTGGAGGGTATGGCCTACCTCACCGGCACTCACACGTTCACCCTAGACGAGACCGATCCGGTCGGAACAGGATTTGTACTGCGATGACAACCCCCACGATTCCCTGGATTTCCGCCGACGAGGTGTACCGCCGCGTGAGCTTCGGCGACGCCGTGAAGGCGTACCACCGCAACCTGCGCGCGGGCGTCGACCCCGCGAAGGATCTGCCCAAGCACATCGACAATGTGCACAAAGGCCAGGTGCTGCTCATGCCGACGCAGAGCGAGGAGTTCCTCGGCGTGAAGGTCGTGACGGTCGCGCCCGGGAACCCGGAGTTGGGGCTCGAACGTATTCAGGGCCACTACCTGCTCTTTGACACGCCAACACTGACCCCGATCGCGATCATGGACGGCGTCGCCCTCACGACGCTGCGCACGCCTGCGGTGTCGGCCGCCGCCGCCGACCTGCTCGCGCCGGAAGAGTGCGAGCACACGGTCATCTTCGGTTACGGCCCGCAGGCGTGGGGTCACGTGGAGGCGCTGCGCTCGATCCGGGACATCAAGCGCATCACCCTGGTCGCCCGCAACAAGGACCGTGCGCAAGTTCTTGCTGATCAGGTCACGGAATCGGGCATCCCCACAATCGTGGGCTCAGCGGATGACGTGAAGGATGCGCAGCTCATTGTCGCGGCGACAACCGCGCGGGAGCCGGTGTTTGACGGTTCTCTGGCGCCCATCGACTCGTGCGTCATGGCGGTCGGCAGCCACGAACTCGACGCGCGCGAACTCGACTCGGGGCTCATCGCTCGCTCGCAAGTGATTGTCGAGGATCTCGGCCACGTGCAGATCGAGGGCGGGGACATCATGATGGCCGTGGGCGAAGGTGCCATCACGCTCGATCACGTTTCGACGATTCGCGAGCTGGTGACCGGCGCTGTCGAGGTCGATCGCACGCGAACTCGAGTGTTCAAGAGTTCGGGGATGCCGTGGGAGGACCTCGTCATCGCCGCCGAGGTGTTCCGCCGCGGGTAGCGCACCGCTCCCTTAGAGCAAGTCAGCGAGCGCTTCCGCTAACGCCAACGCGCCAGCGTCGGCATCGGCATCCTCCACGAATTCTTCCGGCGAGTGGCTGATGCCGGACGGGTTTCGCACGTAGATCATCCCCGTCGGCACGACGGCGGCGAGCACGCCGGCATCGTGTCCAGCGCCGGTCGGCAGGAGCGGCGCATCCGGCACCCGACCGCGCACCGAGTCGACGAGCGACCGGGTCAGCGTCGTATCGAAGTGCACGGTGCCCGACAGCGACTCCTCGACGAGCTCCACCGCGCAACCCTCAGCGGCGGCGATGGTCTGCGCATCGAGGTGGATCTTCTCAACGAGCGCAGCCGTGATCGCATCATCCGGATGCCGCACGTCCAGCCACATGTCCACGATGGAGGCAATCACGTTCGTGCCGCCCGGGATGGGTTCGATCCGACCCACCGTCGCCCGGGCATCGTTCTGAGCCGCGGCGATCGCGCGCACGGCGACGATGGTCTGAGCGGCGGCAACCATCGGGTCGGCGCGGTCGGTCATGAGCGTCGTGCCGGCGTGGTTGCCCTGACCGGTGAACCTCAGCCGCCAGCGCCCGTGCCCGAGGATGCTGTTGCCCACCGCGATGGCGGGTCCGCGCCCCGCGTGATCGGTGTACGCCTCCGAGTTCAACCCTCTGCCTTGCTCAACGTGCAGTTCGACGAAGTGGCCGATGCGCGCGAGAGTTGCGTCGTCCCTGCCCATGCGGTCGGGGTCGAGGCCCTGTGCGGTGACGACGTCCGCGAACGTGTTTCCGTCTCGGTCGCGCAGCGCAAGGGCTCTGACCGGATCGATCGCGCCGGCGAGCAGTCTCGACCCGAGGCAGGCGACGCCGAAGCGCGAACCCTCTTCCTCCGGGAACACCGCGATCGCCAGGGCGCGGGTGCGGTGGAGTTCGCCGGCCGCCTCCCTCGCCGCGAGCAGGTCATAGGCGGCCAAAGCACTGGCCACACCGAGCGGGCCGTCGAACGCACCGCCGCCGGGGACGGAATCCAGGTGCGAGCCGGTGACGAGGGCACCCTCGCGCGACGCATCCCCCGCGTCTGCGGCGTTCGGCAGATCCCACCACGCCCAGATGATGCCGTTCGCATCCGTCGAAACGTCCAGCCCCCGCGCCGTGGCCTCCGCGGTGAACCATTCCCGCAGGGTCAGTTCGGCCTCCGAATATACGGGGCGCGAGTAGCCGCCGCGGCGCGCATCCCGCCCAATATCGTCGATGGCCCCCAGCAACGAATTAACGACCGTGATGTGCACTGGCGCCTTTCTGCCGACCCGGTGAAGCCGAGGGTGAGCGTCCGCATCCGTTGCGGGCTTTGGCCCGCGCTCCTCAGGATACCGTCCGGAATCTCGCGCCCGCCGCACGCGAACCAGGGGACGAACTGCGCGACGCCGCCGTATTCTGGGCAGGTGACCGACCCCCGGGATGACCTTGCTGATTCAGGAATGGTCATCGCGTGGAAGAACCTCACCGCCGAGCCGTGGCGCAACGGCGGTGGCGTCACTCGGCAGGTCCTGAGCAGGCGCCTCGCCAGCTCCGGAGGATGGATTCCGGCAGAGCACGACTGGGATTGGCGGCTCAGCATCGCGGATGTCGACAGCTCCGGCCCATTCTCGGCCTTCCCCGGGATGACGAGGATCCTCACCGTCATCGACGGGGCCGGGATCACTCTCACGGTGGATGGCAGGGTGGAGAACCTGGAACGGTACCGGCCGTTCGAGTTCGACGGCGGCGCCGAAACGAGCGCAGCGCTTCCGCACGGGCCGATTCGCGACCTGAACCTGATCGCCCGGACCGGGACCGTGAGCGCCGACGTGACCATCGAACACGTGGATGCCCGCCGCCCGCTGCTCATGCAGGGGTCGCAATACTGCGTTGTGCTGCATGGCCAGGCATCGCTCCGGCCCGCCGCCGACTCCGGGTCCGAGCGCGCAGCCGCCGTGGACCTCGGGCGCTACGACACCGTGGTGGGGTCTGCGGCACACCAGCACGCCATCACCGCCGACGGCGTCGTCGCGGTCATCTCGATTGCCGCCGTCGCGGGTGCGGCCGACGCGCTGTCGCGGCCGGACCGCCCTGGCCTACGCTGAGTGCATGGTCAGCGGTTTTCCCGAACCTCGCACATCCTTTGAACGCGGCCTCGCGATCATGGTGCGGATCGCTGCGACCGGCGAAGTCAGCGTCGAGGAGCTCGCCGCGGACCTCGGCATTCCGGTCAGCACGGTGTACCGCTACATCAAGAGCCTGCGGGAACTTTCGCTGATCGAAGAGTTCCACGGAAGCTACACGCCGGGCTGGAGGCTGCTCGACCTCTCCGGGCAGCACCTGACGCATACGCGGCTCGCGGAGATCGGCGTCTCGGTGCTCGAATCGATTGTGGAGAGCACTTCGGAGACTGCGGTTCTGGCCGTGAGATCCGGTTTGCATGCCATTTGCCTGAAGCAGGTGAGTTCGCCGCACCCCTTGCGCTACGCGTTCAAGATCAACCAGTTGCTGCCCCTGCATGCCGGCGCAGGCCAGCGCACCCTTCTGGCCTATGCGCCGGAGGCGGTCATCGAGAAGGTGCTCGAGCAGCGTTTTCCGCGCTTCACCGAGCGCACGCCGTCGCGCGGCGCCCTGCTCGAGTACCTGAAGCAAATCCGGGACACCGGATACGCGATCTCGCGCGGTGAGTTGAGCCAGGGCGCCATCGCGATCGCGCGCCCAGTCTTCTCGGGCGGCGAAATCGTCTGTTCCCTCACTGTCGCCGGGCCGGAAAGCCGCTGCAGCAGCAACGCGTGGTCGCACCGCGCGCTGCGGGCGCTGAGCGACGCGGCCGATCTGCTCACCGACGCGATGGAACCGCACGTGCGCTGAACCGCGACGTCACGGGATTCGCCAGTTCGGACAAAACACCGCATCTGGCTCGAGCATATGACGCCCCTCCATCGGGCTTAATGTCGGGCGGGGCACATGCGACATCTAGTGATGCCTATCTCCATGTATGCGGCATCGCGGGGAAGTGTCTGTTCATCTTCCGGCTTGCGGGTCGGTGCTTTTTATTAGTGACCGTAGTGATAGCGGCATCCGGCAATCCGAATTTCATCGCTGTCAACTTTGTACACGAGCCGGTGTTCGTCGGTGATTCGTCGCGACCAATAGCCATGAAAACCGTGCTTCAACGACTCCGGCTTTCCGATGCCTTCGTTTCCATTTCGTGCGATGTCCCTCAGCAGGATGTTGATGCGCTTGAGAACCTTTCGATCCTGCGTCTGCCACCATTCATAGTCGTCCCACGCGTCCTCGTCCCAGACCAACTTCATTCTGTGATGTCGTGCTCGACACCTTTACCAGATTCGAGCCGTTCTATTGCACCGAGAAGTCGCCTGGCGTTCGTCGGGGATTTCAACAGGTACGCGGTTTCTTTCAATGACTCATAATCGTCTAGCGAGACAATGACTACTGGTTCGTGGCCGGCGCGGGTGATGATGACTTCCTCGCGGTCATCGACTACAGCGGAAAGTGTCGCAGCGTACTGTGCTCGGGACTCTGAGTAAGTCATTGTGCGCATGATGTTTCCTTTCCAACGTACAACTTATTGTACGACGCTGAGTGATGTCCCGCAAGGGGTTCCCTTGTGACACAGCATGCGCCTCGACGCTACGTTGCGGCGTTTAACCCGAATCCGCGTCCGTGGCCATCCGCCATTCGCGCTCAGGCCCAGCGGTGACGTGCCGGTACGAACTAGTGGCGGCGTTGGAGGCATCATGTGATTGTGGGGCAGAGTGGGCTGATGACGAATCTCACGGATGCACTTGTGCGCGGCCCGCGCGGCCGTCGGATGTGTCTGGAGTATGTGGCGCGCACGGACGAGGCGGTGCGGACCGCGGTGTTCTGGGTCGGGCACGAGCAAGATCCCAACCCGGGAGTTCTCCTCCGGTTCGTCGGTGACGCCTCCGACAGAAAGCAGGATCCGACGTACACCGATGACGCGGTCGCGGCACTCATCGACGGCGCCGACCTGACAGAGATCCGCGTGGACATCGTGCGGGATTCGTTGCAGTGGTCGGTCGACCTCGCTCGGTACTGGCAGGAGCCCGACGGCGAGGACGTTGTCGCTGCGCTTCCGGTGGTGAGGGGCGCTCTGCGGCGCGTCGCAGAACGCCTGGTCGCCGCGATCCCTGAGCTAACCGCCACCCGAGGGGCGGTGCAGTGGGCGGTGGACTGGCGTCCGCTCAACGACGCGGCGCCACTGGAATCCGCTCCCGCCGCCGTCCTCGCGGAGTGGACACGAGCGCAGCGGGAGGGTGAGGCCAGAGCAGCACGTGAGTGGCCCGCCGATCCGCGCGCGAATGTGTCGGGGACCTGGTGGTCCGTGCCGCAGAGGCTGCTTACCACGAGGGGAAGTGTCCTGGATGCTCTCGAGTTGGTGGAGGACTTCCTCGGCTGGGAGATCGCCACGGTCATCCCCGTGCGCGGGGCGGGTGAGACGCTCGAGATCCGGTCGCCCGATGACTGGGCTCACCTCTGCCGGGCGTATCCGATGGAGGTTACGGCCTCCCGTCGTCACGATTGGTTCCGTGTGACGGGTCGTGACGGGAGGTGGCTGATCCCGGACTGGCAGCGCGTCTCCGAACGGTGGGACGCCGTGCACCTCACCATGGTCGGGTACCTCTCTGCGGCAACGCAGCTGATCGACATCGACGCGGAATACGGATCCGTGATTGGGGGATGGGGACCAGACTCGACTATCTGGCTCACCGACGCCGCCCGGGAGTGGGATCAGGGGCGAGAACAGTGGACCCGGCCAAAAGATGACTGGCGCTGGACCCGACTGGTCCTCCCGGGCGACCAATGACCGATCCCGTACTGAAAACTGGACTTGTCGCACCTACCGTCCCGCTTGCGTGCACCCTTCTTGGTCGAAAGTGGCCTCGAGTCGAGCCTGCTCTCACGACCATGCGAAATGGCGTCAGGTGAACCTCCGATGTAAGGATGAAATTGCTGTCGGATCATTGTCGGCCTGCATTAGATCATGATTGACTTCAAAGATGAAGCTCTGGCGGGCGTCGGTACCGGTTTTTGTGATCGGAATTCTCATTTCGGTGACCGCATGCACGGCACAAGTGAGCAAGCCCGAACCCTCCGCCACGCCGACCATCGCCTCGAGTGTTCAGCTACAGTGCGCGGATGGATTCGCAAATTCCGGCTCCATAGTGCCGTCGCTTCTCCTGACGGAGGGAGTGGGTAGTGCACTTCGAGACACGATCTCGACTCTTCCCAAAGCCATGGACGTCGGTATCTGGGCGCCTACGAAGGAATGGAGTTTCCGAAAGGCACCTCTATTTCTCTCCGCAGGCTCGCAGGTGGTCACCCTTGAGGTGCCGGACGACGGTAGGCAGTATTTGGTCTGGACCAGCGCGGACGCTTGGACTGGTGCCGACGAATCAGTTGCCGCTAGGAGAGGATGGACCAGTTCAAAGGTTGTTGCCCATGGTTGCGCGGAGGCGCCCACCAGTTTCTATGGTGGTCTGCTGGTCCAAGACCCAACGCGCTGCTTCTCACTTACCGTCACTAGGGCCGGTCAAGCTGCCGTTGCATTGACGATTAGCGGGGATGGCCAGACCCGCCCCACCGCGGAGAAGTGACGCTCAGCCGACATAGGCCAACGAACTCGAGCCTGCCATCCTGATGCTGCGCGAAGTGCTGCCGTGACTTCGTATCCTGGCCAGTGGTGCCCACGTGGGCTTGCCATCGGATGCCGGTCTGGGGTTGCCACGACACGCGGTAGAGCATGCCACATACTTCAGTTGCCGTAGTATCCTCACGTCATGAGTAACGAGATGCGCGAGCCCACATTCTTCGTCCTGACGGCGTTACTGGGTGGCCGAAAGCACGGATATGCCCTGATATCCGAGGTGGGCACACTGTCCGAAGGGAGACTGACGTTGCAAGTGGGCACGCTGTACGGTTCGCTTGAGCGGCTCGCCCGTCAGGGCTGGGTGGAGGAGTCCGGGACGGAGGTGGTCGCCGGGCGGCATCGCCGATATTTCACGATCACCAGCCAAGGTGCCGCTGCTCTTGAAACTGAATCGGCGCGTCTCACGGATCGCGCGGCGAGGGCTACCGCGTTATTAGGTCGATACCGTGAGGGGTTCGCACTGTGAGCACACTTACGCGGCAGTACCGACGGGCCCTACTGTGGTATCCGGCATGGTGGCGGGCTACGAACGAGGAAGTCGTGGTGGGGACACTGATGGATGTTGCGGACGCCGAACACCGCACCCGACCCCGGATCTCTGAAATGGTGAATCTTGCCGCCCATGGCCTGTCCACCAGGATGCGAATGCTTCCTGCGATGGTCTCACCGGCGGTACGCGATCGAACGTCAACGGCAGCTCTTGCGCTCGGATCTGCCATCTCGCTCACCGCAATCATGCAATTGGAGTCGAACCCACTCCGCGCGGAATCGATGTTTGGTGTCGACGTGGTGTCGTTCGGTCCCTTCGCTTCTCCCGCCATCCTCCTGTACTTCGCGTGGCTCGCGGCCCTGCTGGTGTCCTTAGCCGGCTTCACTGTGGCCGGCCGGTGGATCATCGCGTTGACAATCCCATTGGCGATCGGTACACGAGTGTTCGCAGACGCAAGCGGCATGTTCTTGCGGCCCACATGGACGTTCTACGGACTGCTGATAATGCTTGCTGTGCTCGTGGTGGCCGGAAACCCAGCGGCCGGTCGGAAGGGGGTTCGGTGGTTGCTTTGTTGGTTCGTGCCGCCATTAATTGTGCTACTCCTGCCGCAGCTGACGAACGATCGTCTATTTCAGAACCCGGCATGGATGGAGAATTGGACGGTACTCTCCTTGCCGGTACTCGCCTGGTCGCCGGTGGTCGTCGTCGCGGCCTCAATATTGCTGCGGTTATTTGGCCAGCGGGCGTGGGCGGCGAGTGTCCTAATCTTGGGCTTGCCTTTTGCAGCGGTGGCGTTGAGCACTATGGGAAGAAGGGCGTTTGAGGATGTTTTCGGGATAGCCGTGTTGATCGGGATGACATTGGCAGGTTGCCTCATTTCGCTGCGGCTGCTCGGGCTTCGAGTCCGTATCCAGAAGGTCGCCTCAGTTACATCCTCGACGCACAGCCCCGGGTGAACCGAAACGGACAAACATCATCAGATGACCGCACTTAGTGCCGCGCCTTGCCATAAGTCGATCCGCTTCCTGAAACATGAGCGTCCCGTAAGTGGTTCCCCTGCGGGCACCGCATTTCGGCGACATATGGTCTTGGCAGTGCTTCCGCAAGGTCTTGAAGTGGCGTCCGGTGATCGTCAACACTCGGGTGTAGCGCGGTACGTTCACGGTCGCGGACGGTGCACCGAGAACAAGCGCGAACCCGTGCGGGAGGAGTCGTCGCCTGTCAGTAGAGACATAAGCCACATTTTGAGCGCACCGCCGGACGGTGAACGCAAGATCACTGGTGCGCGACGACTACCTTTTTACACCGCAGCAGGTGAATGGATATTCCAATACTCACGACGATGCTCAGAGCTAGTGCCACCAACCCAGAGTAAACAGCAACAGAATAGCTGGCTGGCTCATCTATTGACCCCATCGCTGGCTCCATATAGAACCAGATCGTTGCCCCGGCATTGACCCCAAGCACAGAGATGGCCACGGTGACTGCCCACGTTGCAATGATGAGTAGTGTTTTCTGCACTGATCCTCCGATGTTTGAGGCTCATACGGTGCGCACGCATCTGGTTTCTTACTAGCCAGTTGAACGTGGAAGCTGAACGTCGCCGCGAACTGGTGCAGTCGATCAGAAGCCACCAATGGCGTCTGATCGACCACGCCTTCGTCGCCTACCTACGAGTCACCAAGTGTCCCAGGGTTTGATAGTTGAGCAAGTAAATCCGAACGCAGTGAGCACCCAACCGTCAGAAACCTGCGCGCGGCGATTGGTGCCACCGAGCCCGAAGGCTCGATATTCCTGCCAACTAGACGCGTTCATGATCGAGTTGAATCCGTCTCCGGCACTTCCGGCAGTTGAGGTTTTGCTGACCTGCCAAGTTCGCCAAACCGCGTTGCCGTAGGACCCGTTGATCGAAAACCCGGTGCGGTACTGGGTCGAGCTCGTGAAGTAGAGCCAGGACGTGCCACATTCGCCGTACCCAGTGTTGTTCGGTTGTACACTGCCACCAGACTTTGCCCGTGTTAGTCCTGCCGGAATCGGCACGCCGTTTGACAAGTCGTTGGGTTTGTTCGTAGAGGGCACGACGGTTGCGGTGCCGTCGGAAGAAGTTACGACCCTGTATCCGTTCGCCTCTGCAACACTCGCATCGAACCCTGTGACAATCAAAGTCGCCTTCGTCGTGAGTGGCGTGGCCGCTTGAGACGGTGATGGTCCGAAAGCGAATATTCCGAGGGCAAGAGCGGCGAGACCTACGATTGCTGACAAAATACGCCGACCGCTTCGCCGTGCGGCGCCGATTCCCGTCGCACTCATGGTGCGATTACCGAGTAGTGGTAGCTGAGCAACTCGGCACAGTCCCCGGACTTGCTCATTGTGTAACCCCAGTCCCACAGACCCGAGGTGTAGCCTCGGAACTCGGTGCGACTGTGATTGGTGTAGGTCGCGGCGAATGGGTTGCAGAAGATAATGTTCTGGAACGTGCCGCGGGTGTTCGTGGCTATTGACGTGTTCAGGGTCGATGACGAAGTGCGACTCCAACCTGTTGGCGAGTACCAGCCCCATCTGTTGTGATGAGAGACGACTCCACCGCTGTTCCAGGTGTGCTCCGCCTCGGTCTCCGAGACGTGGATGCCGATCGGATCTTGAACTCGTGCGTTCATCATTCCGTACCAGTTCGATAGGGCAGCTTGGGCGGATGCCGCGGTGTCGATTACGCTGTCGGTGATCATCCCCTTCGGGATGTTGAGCGTTGCCAACACAGAAGCCGGGGCATTGCTCAGCTCATACTTGCCGACCGCGATCTGGCGTGTGCAGGTTGCCGGATCGAAGGTGAGTTCCGAACCTACCTCGATGGTCGGCGCGTCCTTCGCTGATCCTGAACCCGTACCAGTGAACTGGCACGATCCATCCGTGCTTGTGCCTGCGTCGACCCGAACGATCGCACCCGGCAACTCCACCGGATCAAACTGGTAGTGGACCACGCCACTGTGATCGATGTAGGTCGTAGGATTCGCCACGAGTTGCGACGTCTCAGAGTCGGCGTAGGCGGGGGCGGCGATCCCGATCGAGGCGATCAACGCGGCGACACCTAGTTGCGCCGCAATCAGCGGCAATCGAGTGTGTTTCATGACATACCTCCAACGCTCCGTCAGAGGGTGTCAATGAGGTGACTACGGTGGCATCCCCCGATCGCAGCTTTTCCCAATCGTAAAATATCGTCACCTCGACCGTGACGCTACACCTTCTTACCTTGCGATACAAGGTATTAAGTGATTTTGGGAATGCGGCTCTCTTGGTTTCTCAATTTGGTTCCGCGAAACGCCGTCTCGAGTGTCTTTTGTACCTTGCATTAGTTGATATCATGTTATGCATGACGTCATCCGAAGAAAGGACCCTGGCGAACCTGCGCAAAGGGACGCTTGAGTTCTGCCTACTGGCTCTGCTTCGGAATGGAGAGGCCTACGGCTGGGACATCGCACGCACGATGAGCGAACTTGGCCTGCTCGCTGGAGAGGGCACTGTCTACCCGTTATTGTCCCGGCTGCGGCAGTCGGGACAGGTTACGACTCGCTGGGATGAGTCGGACGTGGGGCGAGCCCGGAAGTATTACGCCATTACCGATGTCGGACGAGAGAGCGTACGCCGCTTCACCACCGTGTGGGAGCCGTTCAGTGCCAGCGTGAGTAGCATCGTCAAGGAGAAACCATGAACACAACAGATCGAGTCACCGTGCTGCCTGGACTGGCACAGTTTTATCTCCGCAGACTGCGCGGCAACCTCTGGGCGCTCCCTCAAAGGGACCAGCGTGAGGTCATTGCCGGAATCGAAGCGCACATCCGCGAGGGACTCGGTGCAGCCAGCGACGATCCCGACCGCACCGACGATGTGCTCGGCTCACTCGGAACTCCCGAAGAAGTTGCCCAACAGGCACTAGATGATTATGAGGAACGTACTGGTCGCACCGCCCATCCTAAGTACTTGACTGTGCCGCGCGGGCTCCAGATCGGGGTACTCGCATTGGTAGTCGCCGCGACGCTCGCGGCGCTGCTGCTACCGGCCGGTATCAGTGACACTCAACTCGACTCAGGCGACCACATCATCGTGGCGACCACTCTGCTGCAGAGCAACTCACCGATCGTGCTGATCCCGATGACGATTCCGCTGCTGCTCGCCATAATGCCTCTTATCGCCCGCAAACGCGGATGGCGCGCTGTGTCGATCGCCAGCACCGCGCTGCTAGGAGTGTTCGCAGTAGTCGCTTCCGCGACCCTCGGCTGGTTCTACCTTCCCGCCTTACTACTGGCAGTTGTCGCGGTCTCCCTACCATGGCGCGGTCGGGTGTAGTCCGATGAACTCGCCTCAATGGCCGGTCGCAAACGGTCACGGCAAGCCACAGCTGACGGGCGCCATGCGCGAACTAGCGCGGTGCAACAATCGCCCGTCGAGGGTTCGGCTTACGGACAGCTGAGCCGCGTTTGCCCCCACCCCGGCAACGACGAGTCGGGAGAAGCTAGGCGGCTTGGGCTTTGAGCAAGCCGCGTTCGCTGAATACCTTTTTGGCGACGAAGGTGGCATTGAGGGCTTTGGGCATGCCGCAGTAGACCGCGGAGTGCAGGAGCGCTTCGATGATCTCGTCCGTGGTGAGTCCGACGTTGAGGGCAGCGTTAATGTGTACGTCGAGCTGGGGTTCGCAGCCGCCAAGAGCGGTCAACATGCCGAGTGTCACAAGTTGGCGGTCGCGAGGGGCAAGGCCGGGTCGCACGTAGATCTCCCCGAAAGCCCAGGCGACGACCTGATGCCCGAGTTCAGGCGAGATGTCGGCCAAGGAGTCGATGACTTTCTGGCCGCCGGCGCCGTCGATTGCGGTCAAGGCTTCCATCCCGCGCTCGAAGGACTCCTCCCGGGAGTGGGCCAAGTTAGGTGCGGCGTTGTCGATGCTCATTGTCGATCTACTTTCTTCCGTGAGTTCAGCTGCTGTTCGTAGTGAGTGATCTTGTCGCCCAGGGCGAGTGCGTTCTGTTGGAGGGCGCTGATGTGGCTGGCGACCACCTCGGCATGGTCACGCAGCAGAGTGATCCTGTCGGGAATGGTTGCATCTCCTGCCGCGCGGAGTCGGGCGAAGCGTTTCATGTCGGTGATGGACATTCCGGTTTCTCGGAGACGAAGCAAGAACGCCAGCCATGCCAGGTCCGCGGAGGCGTAGCGACGCTGGTTGCCGGTCGTTCGCCCCACCCGCTCGATCAGGCCGGCCTTCTCGTAGTAGCGCAGGGTGTCGGCCGAGAGTTTGGTGAGCTCTGAAACCTCCGCGATTGTCAGGTTCGACTCCTGCTGCGGGAGCGCGTTTTTCATTGCCATACCGTGAGCCTAAAACTTGGAGTGCACTCCAAGTCAAGGTCAGTCACCAGGGGCATCTGCCTTCGACGACAAGACGAGTGATTTCCCGTTGAGGGTTCCTCTACCGGTGAGCCCGCCCGGTGTCGGCAGCCCGTTTCGCTGCTGCTGACGGCAATACATGAAACCGTTCGGCGAGCCAAGTTACCATCCATCCATCATCGACGATGAGACTGGCCAGACGGGCACGGCCAAACGACGCAAAGGGCGCACTAAATGTGAGTCACAAAGGCCTCCGTTTGTCGAACTAAGTGTGGTTACCCACTTCGACAAACGGAGGCCTTCGCTTTTCACCTCATGCCGGACACAACGCCCAAAGGAACTACACCTAGTCCTCTTCAACGTGGTTCGCCCGATTGCGATCGCGGCTCTTGAGCTCAACCAGTTCAGCACTAGTCCGCCTGAATCCTCGAACGACTACCACGAGCACCGCTACGAGGATACCCGTGGGCAGTAGCAATAGCAGCATTCCAATGACTTGTAAGAAGGGGTTCATATAGTTCCACTACCAGTTCGCGTTGACCGCTACCGTGCTCGACGTGATGTCGAGATCCAAGTAGGGGTAAGAGGAGCCGATACCGAGCACCACAGTGCAGTACGCGCGAAGGCGGGACTTCGTGGAAGTCGGGTTTCCAAGATAGTTAAAAGCGCACGCGCCACCGGCAGTTTGAATATCCCAGTCCCAAGTATTAGTGATGGAGGTTCCGTAGCCGCCACCTGAGTAACGCCAATACCCTGCGTGGTACCACATCGTCAATATGATGTTGTTCTTCTCGATTTTGCAGTTTGACCATGTTGCAACCCCACCACTGAGCTTGTATGAGCACCCGACAATTCCATACGGCGTAAGACCCTTCGATGATTTGGTGGGAGTCGTCGGACGTTCAAGCGAGGTCAACGTCACAGAACCATCCGCGAAAACCTCCCGTGTGTAGTCGGTAATGTCAACCCTGTAGGACTCCACGCTCACCGGCTGGGCACCCGAAGCATTGTCGAATGATTCCCCAGCAGCGTATTTTTTGAGCAGGCCCGCCCGCACCTCTTGGGCGACACCAAGTTCATCGAAGTTGGTGTTGATAAACGCCAGCACATCCGGCGAAATCTGCCCGCTGTCTGCATAACTCGGCGTGGCCACCCCGCCAACTAAGACGACACTCGCGACCAGCGCAACGAAGCCCAAACGAATTCGGCTCTTTTTCATCAGCACTCCCATGACTTACCTACATTGTTTCGTCAATGTCGTCGGGATCGGGTTCTCCATTGACACCCGGACTCGGGATCTGCTCACCTTTCAGTGATCTTCATTTTGGGTAAGTATGCCTGACGCTACTCAGCAAATTGAGTCCGGTCAAGCTTTCGCGTTGACCCATCCGGTACAGGGAGCCAGACTTGTTGCGCAGACCGTTCCCCTATCGGGCGGACTTCCAGCCTCACTGTGATGTCAACCTCAGCAGTTGTGGTGTGCTGGGTTCGCTCGGAGCAGCCAGCTGCCGGCGTTTGTATTGGCCAACCTTGGGGAGTCCGCCTGAAGCGTCGTTGTCCGAACCAGGTGGCAAAAGTCCGAACTTGCGTGACACGCGATCGAGTGAAACCTGCCATGGCGGCGAGTTGAATCAGCGCATCTGCCGCAAATCAGGATTCACCATTTTCACCTGGTGAGAATCGTCCCTTGTGCCTGCTCCCGGCACGACTAGCGTTGCTGGCAGCAACCGGAAGGACACCCCTGTGAGCATCGAAATCGGCGAGCAACCCCTCACCCTCGAGGATTTTCTGGCGATCGTTCGCGACCGCCGGAAAGCAACGATCTCCGAGGGCGCTGTTGCAGCGATGCGGGTCAGCGAACAGTGGGTGAGCGCCATCACCGACGACATGCGTGCCGGTAAGGCCGTCGCCCCGATCTACAGCATCAACACCGGCTTCGGGTCACTTGCCGGTCGCCAGGCTTTCGACAGCGTCGATGACGCATCCGAGCTCTCGCGACGACTCATCCTGTCCAACACGAGCGGAGTCGGTCGCTTCCTCGACGAGGATGTCGTTCGCGGGTCGATGCTGATCCGCGCTGTGAGTCTCACCCGCGGCTACTCGGCTGTGCGGCTCGAGCTTCCCACAACACTTCTGGCCATGCTGGAGCGCGGGGTATTCCCTGCCGTGCCCGAGTATGGTTCCCTCGGCGCGAGCGGCGATCTCATTCCGCTTGCCCACCTCGCTATCGTGATGTCGCGGCCGGCAGGCGACGACGTGGACATCGACAGCGGCGAAGCCTTCGTCGACGGCACACTCGTCAGCGGGATCACCGCAATGAAGGCGGCGGGCCTCGAGCGCATCGTGCTCGGCCCGAAGGAAGGCCTCGCACTCACGAACGGCACCTCCTTCTCCACCGCGCAGGCTGCGCTCGCGCTTGCCGATGCCGAAAACCTGCTCGAAACCGCTCAAGTCACAGCCGCCATGTCCATTGAGGCCCTCGCCGGTTTCGGCGACGCCTTCCTGCCTCAGATCCATGAGGCACGGGGCCACAGGGGGCAGATCGAGGTTGCCGCGCGCATCCGCGAACTGCTCGCCGGCAGCGAGTTCATCGACGGGGATGTGGACCGTGACCCGGTGCGCCAGCCTCCGCAGGACGCCTACTCGTTGCGCTGCACACCGCAAGTGCTCGGCCCGGTCAAGGACACCCTGCGCTTCGTTCGCGGCATCGTCGAGACCGAAATCAACGCCGCGACCGACAACCCGCTCGTCTTCCCGGATCTCCCGCAATCGCGCACCCTCAAAGCGGTGTCCGGCGGCAACTTCCATGCCGAATACCTCGCGTTCGCCTCGGACTTCCTCTCCATCGTCGTCACCGAGATCGGCAACATCGCCGAGCGTCGACTGTTCCGCCTTACCGACGGAACGCTCAACCGGGGGCTGCCGGACATGCTCATCGCGAGCGAACAGGTCGGCATGGACTGCGGATTCATGCTGCCGCAGTACCTCGCAGCTGCCCTCGTCTCCGACTGCAAAACGCTCGCGCATCCGGACAGCGTCGATTCGATCCCGACGAGCGCCAACCAGGAAGACCACGTCTCCATGGCGAACAACGCCGGACGGCACGCGCGCCAGGTCGTCAGCAACATCGAGAACGTGATCGGCATCGAACTGCTCATGGCGGCACAAGCCCTGGAGTTGCGCCTCAAGCTCGAGGGGAAAGATTTGTCGGCGCTCTCCCCAGCCAGCCGAACCGTGCTGGAGCTTGTGCGCTCGCATCGCTCCGCCGACGGCCGCCTCATTGACCACATTACCCAAGACACCGTTCTCTACCCCAGAGTTCATTCTGCCGTCGAACTCGTGCACAGCGGTGCCGTTCTCGACGCGCTTCGCACCATTAACCAGTAAGAAGGAGTACCCATGTCCATCGCCCACGACACCCCC
>JBIQLG010000009.1:0-91559 GCA_044464485.1 Agreia sp. | reverse complement strand
CGAGAACCACGAAGGGACTGCTGGGCACCAAGCTCGGCATGACCCAGGTGTGGGATGCCAACAACAAGCTCATCCCGGTAACGGTTATTGAGATGTCCCCGAATGTCGTAACGCAGGTTCGCACCCCGGAGATCGACGGATACAGCGCGGTGCAGATCGCGTATGGCCAGATCGACCCTCGCAAGGCGAACAAGCCGGCGACCGGCCACTTCGCGAAGGCGGGAGTGACGCCTCGCCGCCACCTCACCGAAATTCGCACGGCAGACGCCGCCGAATACGCACCGGGACAGGAACTGTCGGTCGACATTTTTGAGGCCGGACATCGCGTCGACGTTGTCGGCACGAGCAAGGGCAAGGGCTTCGCCGGCGTCATGAAGCGCCACAACTTCCAGGGCGTCAGTGCGAGCCACGGTGCGCACCGCAACCACCGCAAGCCGGGCTCGATCGGCGCATCCTCGACCCCGAGCCGCGTGTTCAAGGGCATGCGGATGGCCGGCCGGATGGGTGGAGAGCGTGTTTCCGTGCTCGGGCTTACCGTTCACGCGGTAGATCTCGACAAGGGCCTCTTGCTCGTCAAAGGCGCTGTTCCAGGAGCTCGCGGACGCATCGTCTTTGTTCGCACTTCAGTGAAGGAGGCGTAAGGCTATGTCCGACGCTATGACGCTCGATGTGATCGATACGAAAGGCAAGAAGGTCAGCACTGTGGACCTTCCTGCTGAGGTGTTCGACGTCCAGACCAACATCCCGCTCATCCACCAGGTGGTTGTCGCTCAGCGTGCGGCTGCCCGCCAGGGGACGCACGCTACTCTCGGTCGCGGTGAGGTATCCGGTTCCGGCCGCAAGCCGCACAAGCAAAAAGGCACGGGTCGGGCGCGCCAGGGTTCCATCCGCATGCCTCAGCACCGCGGCGGCGGCGTCGTCCACGGACCGCAGCCCCGCGACTACTCACAGCGCACGCCGAAGAAGATGATTGCCGCGGCGTTGCTCGGAGCACTTTCTGACCGTGCCCGTGGTGGCCGCATCCACGTCATCGACTCTCTATCCGCGGGCGACGCTCCATCGACGAAGGCCGTTGCTGCGCTGCTTTCCGACATCGCCTCGAGCAAGAACGTGCTCATCGTTCTGGAGCGCAGCGACGAGCTGAGTTACAAGAGCGTACGCAACATTCAGAGCGTTCACGTTCTGCCGGCAGACCAGTTGAACGCATACGACGTGCTCGTGAGCGACGACATCATCTTCACCAAAGGCGCATTCGACGCCTTTGTGAACAGCAAGAACACCGAGGAGGCAAGCGCATGAGCGCCACCTACAAGGACCCCCGCGACGTCATCCTGTCGCCCGTAGTCTCCGAGAAGAGCTACGGACTCATCGATCAGGGCAAGTACACCTTCGAGGTGGACCCCCGGTCGAACAAGACGGAAATCAAACTCGCGGTGGAGAAGATCTTCAACGTCAAGGTCGCCTCGATCAACACCCTCAACAAAAAGGGCAAGACGCGCCGTACGAGATTCGGTACCGGCAAGCGCAAGGACACCAAGCGCGCCATCGTCACGCTCAAGTCCGGCTCCATCGACATCTTCACGGCTGTCGGTTAAGGCGCGTAAGGAAAACACATGTCTATTCGCAAATACAAGCCCACGACGCCAGGTCGCCGCGGCTCGTCGGTCGCAGATTTCGCTGAGATCACGCGCTCGACTCCGGAGAAGTCGCTGCTTCGTCCCCTGCCGAAAACCGGTGGACGCAACAATGCCGGCCGCATCACGACGCGCCACATCGGCGGCGGGCACAAGCGCCAGTACCGAGTGATCGACTTCAAGCGCAACGACAAGGATGGCGTCAACGCCAAGGTCGCCCACATCGAGTACGACCCGAACCGCACCGCGCGCATCGCGCTATTGCACTTCGTTGACGGTACCAAGCGATACATCATCGCGCCGGACAAGCTCAAGCAGGGCGACATCGTCGAGTCGGGCGCATCCGCGGACATCAAGCCGGGCAACAACTTGCCGCTGCGCAACATCCCGGTGGGTACCGTAATTCACGCGATCGAGCTCAAGCCGGGCGGAGGCGCGAAGATGGCACGTTCCGCGGGTGCGAGCGTGCGACTCGTCGCCAAGGACGGCCCCTACGCTCAGCTTCGTCTTCCGAGCGGTGAGATCCGCAATGTGGATGCGCGTTGCCGCGCAACGATCGGCGAGGTCGGCAACGCCGAACAGTCGAACATCAGCTGGGGTAAGGCCGGCCGCATGCGGTGGAAAGGCGTTCGCCCGACCGTGCGCGGTGTCGCCATGAACCCCGTTGACCACCCGCACGGTGGTGGTGAGGGCAAGACGTCCGGCGGGCGTCACCCGGTGAGCCCGTGGGGCCAGAAGGAAGGCCGCACCCGCAAGCCAAACCTCGAGAGCGACAAACTCATTGTTCGTCGACGGACCGTCGGCAAGAAGCGCAAGTAGGCCAGGGAATAGGACAGAGTACAGAAGATGCCACGCAGTCTTAAGAAGGGCCCCTTCGTCGACGATCACCTGCTCCGCAAGGTTGTCGCCGCGAACACGGCCAAGAGCAAGAACGTGATCAAGACCTGGTCGCGCCGTTCGATGATCGTTCCGGCGATGCTGGGACACACGATCGCGGTTCACGACGGCCGCAAGCACATTCCGGTTTTCGTCACCGAGACGATGGTCGGACACAAACTTGGGGAGTTCGCCCCGACCCGCACCTTCCGCGGCCACGAGAAGGACGACAAGAAGGGCCGTCGCCGCTAACCCGGTGACGTGAAGGAGGAGAAGAAATGGTGGAGTCGATCGCCCGCGTGCGACACATCCGCGTGACGCCTCAGAAGGCTCGTCGTGTCGTCAACATGATTCGTGGCAAGCAGGCCGCTGAGGCCCTTGCGATCCTGAAGTTCGCCCCTCAGGGTGCGAGCGAGCCGGTGTACAAGCTCGTTGCTTCGGCGATGGCGAATGCCCGCGTGAAGGCTGACAACGAAAACAGCTACCTCGACGAACAGGACCTGTTCGTTTCGAAGGCGTTCGTCGATGACGGTGCAACGCTCAAGCGGTTTCAGCCGCGCGCTCAGGGTCGCGCATTCCAAATTCTGAAGCGAACGAGTCACATCACCATCGTGCTGTCGACGCCAACCGATGCCCACGTCGAGCAGGCCTCGAAGAAGGCAGGGAAGAAGTAATGGGACAGAAAGTAAACCCCTACGGTTTCCGTCTGGGAATCACGACCGATCACGTGTCGCGATGGTTCTCCGACTCGACGAAGGCCGGACAACGCTACAGCGACTTCGTCGCCGAAGACGTGAAGATCCGCAACCTGCTGAAGTCGTCGCTTGACCGCGCCGGCGTCGCGCGCATCGAGATCGAGCGCACGCGCGACCGAGTTCGCGTGGACATCCACACGGCGCGTCCCGGCATCGTGATCGGCCGTCGCGGCGCGGAGGCGGAGCGCATCCGCACCGACCTCGAGAAGCTCACGAACAAGCAGATTCAGCTCAACATCCTCGAGGTGAAGAATCCGGAGGCCGAGGCGCAACTGGTTGCCCAGGGCATCGCGGAGCAGCTGAGTGCGCGCGTCGCGTTCCGTCGCGCCATGCGCAAGGGGCTGCAGGGTGCTCAGCGTGCGGGAGCCAAGGGTGTTCGCATCCAGGTTTCCGGCCGACTGGGCGGTGCGGAAATGAGCCGCTCCGAGTTCTACCGCGAAGGCCGCGTGCCGCTGCACACGCTGCGCGCCAACATCGACTACGGCTTCTACGAGGCGCGGACGACGTTCGGCCGCATCGGCGTCAAGGTGTGGATTTACAAGGGTGACATCACCAACCGCGAGCTCGCCCGCGAGCAGGCAAGCCAGAAGTCGCAGCGCCCCGAGCGCCGCGACGGCGGCGACCGTCCGCGTCGTGGGGCCCGCACGGATGCCGCTCCCGCGGCAGTAGGAGCAGAGGCCTAAAATGCTTATTCCACGTAAGGTCAAACACCGTAAGCAGCACCACCCTGGTCGACGTGGCCAGGCCAGCGGCGGCACGAAGGTTTCGTTCGGCGAGTTCGGCATTCAGGCGATAACGCCCGCATACGTCACGAACCGCCAAATTGAAGCCGCTCGTATCGCGATGACCCGTCACATCAAACGTGGTGGAAAGGTCTGGATCAACGTTTTCCCCGACCGCCCGATCACGAAGAAACCGGCCGAAACCCGCATGGGTTCCGGTAAGGGATCACCCGAGTGGTGGGTCGCGAACATCAAACCAGGCCGCGTGCTGTTCGAACTGAGCGGTGTCAACGAGACCGTTGCTCGCGAGGCACTCACGCGTGCCATCCACAAGCTGCCCCTCAAGGCACGCATCATCAAGCGCGAGGAGGGCGACGCATAATGATCGGTTCCAAGGAGCTTCGCCCGGACGAGCTCGACACTTTTGAAGACACCCGTCTTGTTGACGAACTCAAGAAGGCAAAGGAAGAGCTGTTCAACCTTCGCTTCCAGTCGGCGACGGGCCAGCTGGAGAGCCACGGACGCCTGCGTGCCGTGAAGCGCGACATCGCGCGCATCTACACGATCATTCGCGAACGTGAGCTCGGCATTCGTGCTACTCCGGTTGCGGTAGAACTCCCCGCCAAGAGCGAGACGAAGGCCAAAAAGAAGACGACAAAGTCGGACGACGCGCCTGCGGCATCCGATGATGCGCCACGCGATGACACCGCAACGACAGAGGAGACCAAGTAATGGCGAAGACCACAGACAAGGTCGCTGCCGAGGCAACCCTCGACCGCGGCTATCGCAAGACTCGTCGCGGCTACGTGTCGAGCGACAAAATGGACAAGACGATCGTCGTCGAGGTGGAAGACCGCGTCAAGCACCCGCTGTATGGCAAGGTCATTCGTCGCACCTCGAAGGTCAAGGTTCACGACGAGACCAATTCCGCCGGTATCGGTGACCTGGTCGTCATCAGTGAAACCCGTCCGATCAGCGCGACCAAGCGCTGGCGACTGGTTGAAATCGTCGAGAAGGCCAAGTAGGCCCCGGCCTACTCGTGAAGAGGAAGAAACAATGCTTCAGCAGGAATCCAGACTCAAGGTCGCCGATAACACCGGCGCCAAGGAGCTGCTCACGATCCGCGTTCTCGGTGGCTCGGGCCGGCGTTACGCGGGCCTCGGCGACGTCATCGTCGCGACCGTGAAGGATGCAATCCCGGGCGGCAACGTGAAGAAGGGCGAGGTCGTCAAGGCTGTCATCGTCCGTACCAAGAAGGAGACGCGTCGGTCAGACGGCTCCTACATCAAGTTTGACGAGAATGCCGCTGTGCTTCTGAAGGCCGACGGGGACCCCCGTGGAACCCGCATCTTCGGGCCGGTTGGCCGTGAGCTTCGCGACAAGAAGTTCATGAAGATCATCTCGCTGGCACCGGAGGTCATTTAGTCATGGCGAACATCAAGAAAGGCGACCTCGTCCAGGTCATCAGCGGCCCCTCGCAGGCCCGCGGTGGCGACCGTGGAAAGCAGGGTCGCGTCAAGGAGGTTCTCGTCGAGAAGAACCGCGTCATCGTCGAGGGCGTGAACTTCGTGACGAAGCACACGCGCGTCGGCCAGACTCAGCGCGGCACGAAGACGGGCGGCCTCGAAACGTTCGAGTCACCCATTCACATTTCCAATGTTGCTCTCGTGGACCCGAAGACCAAGAAGCCGACGCGCGTCGGATTCCGAGTGGAGAAGAACGCGGACGGCAAGACCGTGCGTGTGCGCTTCTCCAAGAGCTCAGGTGAGGACCTGTAATGACTGACACAACTACTGCCGCGCCGGCTGTCAAGATTCAGCCGCGCCTCAAGCAGAAGTACAAGACCGAGATTTCGGCAAAGCTGAAGAAGGACTTCGGATTCACGAACGTGCACCAGGTGCCCGGTCTCGTGAAGATCGTCGTGAACACGGGAGTGGGCGAGGCGGCACGCGATGGCAAGATCATCGACGGTGCCGTCAAGGACCTCGCCGCGATCACGGGGCAGAAGCCGCAGGTCACTGCCGCTCGCAAGTCGATTGCGCAGTTCAAACTTCGTGAAGGCCAGCCCATCGGCGCACACGTCACCCTGCGCGGCGACCGTGCCTGGGAGTTCCTGGACCGCCTGCTCACGCTCGCGCTTCCCCGCATCCGCGACTTCCGCGGCCTGTCGGACCGTCAGTTCGACGGCCACGGCAACTACACGTTCGGCCTCAACGAGCAGTCCATGTTCCACGAGATCGACCAGGACAAAATTGACCGCGTTCGCGGCTTCGACATCACGGTTGTGACGTCGGCCAGGAACGACGACGAAGGCCGGGCGCTCCTCAAGGCGCTCGGGTTCCCCTTCCGGAGCAACGAAACCACCGACCAGCAGTAACCGATCGATCCAGGTCGTCATTCGTGTAACGGATGTGCGAAACCAGAACGAGAAACAGGAAAAAATTATGACAATGACAGATCCGGTCGCAGACATGCTGACCAGACTGCGCAACGCGAACTCGGCATTTCACGAGACCGTCTCGATGCCGAGCAGCAAGCTCAAAACCCACATTTCGGAGATCCTCAAGACCGAGGGTTACATCACGTCGTGGAAGGTTGAGCCTGCCCGCGTCGGCTCGACGCTGACCATCGACCTGAAGTACGGTCCGAACCGTGAGCGTTCGATCGCGGGAATTAAGCGCGTATCGAAGCCCGGTCTTCGCGTGTACGCAAAGTCGAACGAGATTCCCCGGGTACTTGGCGGACTCGGAGTTGCCATCCTGTCAACCTCCTCTGGCCTCCTCACGGACCGCCAGGCGACCGAGAAAGGCGTGGGTGGGGAAGTCCTCGCCTACGTGTGGTAATTGCCATGTCGCGTATTGGAAGACTTCCGATTGATGTTCCGTCTGGCGTCAACATCACCGTTGACGGCTCTGCCGTTACCGTGAAGGGCCCCAAGGGTGAGCTCAGCCTCACCGTGGCGAGCCCCATCGAGGTAAAGCTCGAAGATGGCCAGATTCTCGTGACCCGTCCGGATGACGAGCGCGAATCGCGTTCGCTCCACGGTCTCACGCGCACGCTTATCCACAATCAGATCATCGGGGTCACCGAGGGTTACTCCAAGGGCCTGGAGATTGTGGGTACCGGTTACCGCGTTGCACAGAAGGGCAGCGGCCTCGAGTTCGCGCTCGGTTACTCCCACTCCATCACCGTGGAACCGCCCGCCGGCATCACCTTCTCCGTGGAGGGGAACACGAAGCTTGCGGTTCACGGCATTGACAAGCAGCAGGTCGGCGAAGTCGCGGCCAATATCCGCAAGCTGCGCAAACCTGAACCGTACAAGGGCAAGGGTGTGCGGTATGCGGGCGAGGTTGTCCGCCGCAAGGCCGGAAAGGCTGGTAAGTAAACCATGGCTACAGGTACTCGAGGAAAGAGCAAGTCGGCGGCGAAGGATCGCCGGCACGCCCGACTTCGCAAGAAGGTTGTGGGCACCGAGGCACGTCCGCGTCTGGTCGTCACCCGCTCTGCCCGCCACGTGTTCGTGCAGGTCGTCGATGACAGCAAGGGCTTCACGCTTGCGTCGGCATCGACGATGGAAACGGATCTGCGCGGTCTCGCGGGCGACAAAACCGCAAAGGCTCGCAAGGTCGGCGAACTCGTCGCAGAACGAGCAAAGAAGGCGGGCATCGACGCCGTGGTGTTCGACCGCGGCGGGAGCCGCTACGCAGGTCGCGTTGCCGCGATCGCCGAAGGAGCTCGAGAGGGTGGATTGAACCTGTGAGCACAGAAAATACTCAAGACAAGGAGCAGCCAGTGACTGCAGAAGCGACCGAGGTCGATACGACCGCTCAGGCCGCGACCGCCGCGACTGCCGAGAAGTCGGAGCCGGAGACCGTCAACGAGCCGCGTGAGGCGCGCCGTGGCGGCCGTGAGCGCAACCCGAATCAGCAGCGCGGGAGTCGCGACTCAGACAAGAGTCAATTCCTGGAGCGCGTCGTTACGATCAACCGCGTGTCGAAGGTGGTCAAGGGCGGACGTCGGTTCAGCTTCACGGCTCTCGTCGTCGTCGGAGACGGGAACGGCCTCGTGGGAGTCGGATACGGCAAAGCTCGCGAAGTCCCGCTCGCCATCTCGAAGGGTGTCGAGGAGGCCAAAAAGAACTTCTTCCGCGTTCCCCGCGTAGGAAACAGCATTCCGCACCCGGTTCAGGGCGAGGCGGCTGCCGGCGTTGTTCTGCTTCGCCCCGCTGCGGCAGGTACCGGCGTTATTGCCGGTGGACCGGTTCGCGCGGTTCTGGAGTGCGCGGGCATCCATGACGTGCTGAGCAAGTCACTGGGGTCCTCGAACACCATCAACATCGTGCACGCAACGGTCGCTGCGCTTCAGCAACTTGAAGAGCCGAGTGCCGTTGCCGGGCGTCGCGGCCTCGCCATCGATCACGTTGTGCCCGCGCAGATTCTGCGCATCCAGGCCGAATCGGCGAAGGCAAAGGCCGATGCAGAGAAAGCGAGTGCCTGATGGCTCGTCTCAAAGTGACCCAGATCAAATCAAAGATCAGTGAAAAGCAGAACCAACGCGACACCCTGCGGAGCCTCGGGCTCAAGCGCATCGGTGATGTCGTGGTGCGCGAAGACAATTCGCAGAACCGCGGTTACGTTCGTACCGTGGCGCACCTGGTCAAAGTCGAGGAGATTGACTAATGGCTGACGAAGCCGAGAAGAAGACGCCAGCGAAGAAGCCTGCAGCAAAGGCTGCGGCAAAGCCCGCCGCGAAGGCTGCACCGAAGGCCGCAGCATCCAAGACCGCTGCGAAGGCACCCGCGAAGGCTGCTGAGTCGAAGGCTGCACCGAAGACTGCCGCGAAGGCGCCCGCCAAGACGGCGGCCCCTAAGGCTGCCGCGTCGAAAGCTGCACCGAAGACTACGGCGAAAGCCGCAGCCCCCAAGTCGACCGCATCGAAGCCCGCTGCAACCAAGGCAACCCCGAAAGCCAGTTCAGACAACGCTGGCACCGCCAGCTCCTCGGCGAGCGGAACGGCCAAGAAGGCCGCGTCGGCCAAGAAGTCGGCGTCGAAGGATGTCGTCTCGCGCCCGCAGGTTCTGAAGATGCACCACCTGCGCCCCGCTCCCGGTTCGAAAACCGCCAAGACGCGGGTTGGACGCGGTGAAGCATCCAAGGGCAAGACAGCAGGTCGAGGAACCAAGGGTACGAAGGCTCGTTACCAGGTTCGCGTCGGGCTCGAGGGTGGAAACCTGAACAGCGTGATGCGCACACCGAAGCTGCGCGGATTCAAGAATCCGTTCCGGGTGGAATACCAGGTCGTGAACCTCGAACGCCTCGCCGAGCTCTACCCCAAGGGCGGCGACGTCACGGTAAGTGATCTGGTCGCAAAGGGCGCAGTGCGCAAGAACGAAAAGGTGAAGGTTCTCGGAGCCGGCGAGATTGACGTTAAGCTGAATGTTGCGGTCGACAAGATCTCTGGTTCAGCCGAGCAGAAGATTCTGGCCGCAGGCGGTTCGGTGAAGTGAGCGTGCCGGGTGGATTTCCATCCGAAATGCTCGACTGACGCGAACCAGCCGTGACAGCGCCCCGCAAGGGGAACTGGCTCTGCACTACCCGCAAACTCAGGAGGCCTCAGTGTTCGGCGCAATTATGCGGATTTTCCGCACGCCTGATCTTCGCAGAAAGATCGGTTTCACGCTGGGCGTCATAGCTCTGTTCCGGCTGGGATCGTTCATCCCCACCCCGTTTATCGACTATCAGAACGTTCAAACCTGCCTCGGCAGCGAGGCCGGCACGACGGGCCTTTATGACCTCGTGAACCTGTTCAGCGGTGGCGCGCTCCTGCAGCTGTCGATTTTCGCTCTCGGAATCATGCCGTACATCACGGCGTCGATCATCGTCCAGCTGCTTCGCGTCGTCATCCCGCACTTCGACACGCTGTACAAGGAAGGTCAGGCAGGGCAGGCCAAGCTCACGCAGTACACGCGTTACCTGACGATCGGTCTGGCAATCCTGCAGTCCACGACTCTCGTCACGGTCGCCAGGAGCGGGGCGCTGTTCCCCAACTCGAGCGGCACGCCGGAGTGCAGCCAGCTGCTGAGCAACGACCAGTGGTACGCGGTCCTCCTCATGGTCATCACGATGACCGCGGGTACCGGTCTCATCATGTGGATGGGCGAGCTCATCACCGAACGCGGCATCGGCAACGGGATGTCGCTGCTCATCTTCATCTCGATCGCCGCCCAGTTCCCGACCGCGCTGTGGGGCATCCAGGTCGCGAAAGGGCTCGACGCGTTCCTCCTGGTTCTCGTCATCGGGCTCGTGATCATGACGCTCGTTGTGTTCGTCGAGCAGTCCCAGCGCCGGATACCCGTGCAATATGCCAAACGGATGGTGGGCAGGCGCACCTACGGCGGGAACAACACCTACATCCCCATCAAGGTCAACATGGCCGGCGTGATCCCGGTGATCTTCGCGTCGAGCCTGCTCTACCTGCCCGCGCTCGTCGCCCAGTTCAACCAGCCCCAGCCGGGTCAGGCACCCGCGTTCTGGGTGACCTGGATCAGCGACAACCTTCGCTCCGGCGACAGTGCGCTCTACATGCTCGTGTATTTCCTCCTCAACATCGGCTTCACCTACTTCTACGTGGCGATCACGTTCAACCCCGAAGAGGTTGCCGACAACATGAAAAAGTACGGCGGCTTCATCCCCGGAATCAGGGCTGGGCGTCCGACGGCGGAGTACCTCGACTACGTTCTCACGAGGATCACGCTTCCGGGTTCGTTATACCTGGGCATTGTGGCACTCATCCCGCTCTTCGCACTCAGTTGGTTCGGCGCAAACCAGAACTTCCCCTTTGGCGGCGCCAGCATCCTGATTATCGTCGGCGTCGGGCTTGAAACGGTGAAACAGATCGATGCGCAACTGCAGCAACGGCACTACGAAGGCTTGCTGCGATGAGCGGTCGATTCCTCATCATCGGGCCACCGGGCGCGGGAAAAGGCACTCAGGCGGCCAGGCTCTCTGCGCTGTTCGACATCCCGGCCATCGCGACGGGCGACATTTTTCGATACAACATCAAGAATGAGACGCCGCTGGGGCGCGAGGTCAAGAGCATCGTGGATGCCGGCGACTACGTGCCGGATTCCCTCACCAACGAATTGGTGCGTTCCCGACTCAGCGAGCCGGACGCGACCCAGGGGTTCCTGCTGGATGGCTATCCCCGCACGCTCTCGCAGGTGAACTATCTCGACCAGATTCTCGCGGAGAAGAGTCAGAGCCTCGATGCCGTGATCCGCCTGGAGGCTGACGTCGAAGTCGTCGTGGCGCGGCTACGCAAACGCTCAATGGAGCAGGGCAGGGTCGACGACTCGGAAGAGGCCATCCGGCACCGTCAGGAAGTGTTCCGCCGCGAGACGGCACCGCTCGTCGAAGTGTACGGAGAGCGCGGCATGCTGGTCTCCGTTGATGGGATCGGTGCCGTTGATGACGTGGCCGAGCGCATTCTGCGCGGCCTTGCCGAGCACGGTATCGATGTTCCCGGGCAGGAAAGAGCGTCGGCAACCTCCGAATAGCAATTATTCGGTTGGCGGGAGGCTGAAATATCCCCTAAGATAGATCCTTGGTGTCTTTGGCCAACATATTCGTGTGCCCGCGCCACTGAACATCCACCGCACGACCAGCAATCAGTACCACTCATGTTAGCGAGTTATGGCAAAAAAAGACGGCGTCATCGAGATCGAGGGATCGGTAGTCGAGGCACTTCCCAACGCGATGTTTCGCGTTGAGTTGACCAACGGCCACCGCGTTCTTGCGCACATCTCCGGCAAGATGCGCCAGCACTACATCCGAATCCTCCCTGAGGACAAAGTGATTGTGGAGCTCAGCCCTTACGACCTGACACGGGGACGTATCGTCTACCGCTACAAGTAGCACTGACTGCCGGAAAGTAACGGCCCACGGCATCCCGCGGGTACGAGGACAGCGAGAGAGCACAAAATGAAGGTCAATCCCAGCGTTAAGAAGATTTGCGACAAGTGCAAGGTGATCCGCCGCAACGGTCGGGTCATGGTCATTTGCGAAAACCCGCGTCACAAACAGCGTCAGGGCTAGAGCGACGGAGGCCGTTTTCGGCCTCCTGACACTGGCGTGGGTCTCGTTCCGGATGGCCCGGACTGACGCCTCACAACGTACAACTCAATAACTGAACACGGCAGCATCAGATCCGCGAGCACCGAGAGGTGCGAGACGGGGACACCATCGGTTGGAGGCCGATGCACAGATACTGCTCCACACCTCCACTGAAATTCAGGAGTAGCCAGAATGGCTCGTTTGGCAGGAGTCGACATTCCTCGCGACAAGCGCGTGGAAGTCGCATTAACCTACATCTACGGCGTAGGTCGCACGCGATCGCTCAAGGCGCTCGCCGACACCGGTATCAGCGGTGAGATTCGCGTCAAAGACCTCAGCGATGAACAGCTCATCGAATTGCGCGACTACATCGAAGCGAACTTCAAAGTTGAGGGTGACCTTCGCCGCGAGGTCGCCGCAGACATCCGCCGCAAGGTTGAAATCGGAAGCTACCAGGGCATCCGCCACCGCAGAGGGCTGCCCGTTCACGGCCAGCGCACCAAGACCAATGCCCGCACCCGCAAGGGACCCAAGCGCACCGTCGCTGGTAAGAAGAAGGCCCGCTAAGCGCGGCTTCCCAAGAATTTCGACAGGAGACCATCACCATGGCAGCACCCAAGAGCGCGGCACGCAAACCGCGTCGCAAGGAAAAGAAGAACGTCGCAGTGGGCCAGGCTCACATCAAGTCGACGTTCAACAACACGATTGTTACGATCACCGACCCCAACGGCGCCGTGCTCAGCTGGTCGTCGTCAGGGGTGGTGGGATTCAAGGGATCCCGCAAGTCGACGCCGTATGCCGCGCAGATGTCGGCGGAGTCGGCTGCGCGTCAGGCGCAGGAGCACGGCGTCAAGAAGGTCGACGTGTTCGTCAAGGGTCCGGGCTCCGGTCGCGAGACGGCGATCCGTTCGCTTCAGGCTGCCGGTCTTGAGGTGGGTTCGATCAACGATGTGACCCCTCAGGCACACAACGGCTGCCGGCCACCCAAGCGCCGCAGGGTCTGACGGTTACGCCGAGGCACGCCAGTTCGCTGGAGCTCGGGGGCGGGGCCATTTCTGGTGTTCGCCAAACGCCAGCGCCGGTTCTCGTCTCGGGAACCGGACCAAACAAACTGAACAAATTTTCATCGCAGTACATAACTCAAAAGAACAACCGGCCCGCCACCGGTTGAACGCACAAGTGTCAAATAGCGGACACTTCGCCGAAAGGAATCCACAGTGCTCATTGCACAGCGACCTACACTGACTGAAGAGAACATCTCCGAGTTTCGTTCCAGGTTCATCATCGAACCTCTCGAACCCGGTTTCGGCTACACCCTCGGAAACTCGCTCCGCCGTACGCTGCTGTCGTCCATTCCCGGTGCGGCCGTCACGAGCATTCGCATCGACGGCGTGCTTCACGAGTTCAGCACGATCCCCGGTGTGAAAGAGGATGTCACCGAGATCATCCTCAATATCAAGGGTCTCGTAGTCTCGAGCGAGCACGATGAGCCGATCACCGCGTACCTGCGCAAGCAGGGTGCTGGCGAAGTGACCGCTGCCGATATTTCCGCGCCGGCCGGCGTGGAAATCCACAACCCGGAGCTCGTCATCGCGACGCTCAACGACAAGGCACGCTTCGAGCTTGAACTCACGATCGAACGTGGCCGCGGTTACGTCTCCGCGACTCAGAACCGGAACGAGTTCAGCGAGGCCGGGCAGATTCCGGTCGACTCGATCTACTCGCCCGTCCTGAAGGTCACCTACCGCGTGGAAGCCACGCGTGCCGGTGAGCGCACCGACTTCGACCGTCTCGTCGTCGATGTCGAGACCAAGAACGCCATCAGCCCGCGAGACGCAATCGCATCCGCTGGCCGTACCCTCACCGAGTTGTTCGGGCTCGCCCGCGAGTTGAATGCCGCAGCGGAGGGCATCGAAATCGGTCCGGCACCGGTGGACGCCGCGCTGTCGAGCGAACTGAGCATGCCGATCGAGGACCTCGACCTTTCCGTTCGAAGCTACAACTGCCTCAAGCGCGAGGGCATCAATTCCGTGAGCGAGCTCGTCGCTCTGTCGGAAACCCAACTCATGAACATTCGCAACTTCGGCCAGAAGTCGGTGGATGAGGTCAAGGACAAGCTCGTCGAGCTGGGCCTTTCCCTCAAGGACACTGTTCCCGGTTTCGACGGAGCCCACTTTTACAGCGGCTACGACGACGAGAGCAACTGAGCTCGGCCCTGACCAACCTGATTCTGGAGATAACCAACAATGTCTAAGCCAACAAAGGGCCCGCGTCTGGGCGGTGGACCGGCCCACGAGCGACTCTTGCTTGCGAACCTCGCCGCCGCGCTGTTCACCCACAAAAGCATCAAGACGACGGAAACGAAGGCGAAGCGTCTTCGGCCGGTCGCCGAACGCCTCATCACTTTTGCCAAGCGCGGGGACCTGCACGCCCGTCGCCGTGTTCTTGCCGTGATCGGCGACAAAGGCGTGGTGCACGAACTGTTCACGCAGATCGCACCTCTCGTCGCGGAGCGCGATGGCGGTTACACGCGCATCACGAAGCTCGGCTTCCGCAAGGGCGACAATGCTCCGATGGTGCAAATCGAGCTTGTTCTTGAGCCGGTGAACGCAAAGCCGCGTGCAAAAGCGGAGACCAGGAAGCCCAAGGCTGCCCCAGTGGAGACATCCGCGGAGGCCCCGGCGGATGAAGAATCCCCCGCCGTCGACGAGGCAACGGATGACGCGACGGCCGACGGCGGCGCAGAGGACACTTCTGCGAACAATGCAACCTCAGATGACGCTGAGACCGGTGGCGGCAGCGCCGTGGATGAAAGCGCCGACGACAGCACTGATGCTGAAAGCAACGACGCTGACGGCAACGACGCTGACGACGCCGACGTTGAAGGCGCAGAGGACGACGCAAAGCAATAGCGACGCGACAGCAACGCAGGAAAGGCCCCGCCCTCACCCAGGCCGGGGCCTTTCGCGTCCCCGCCCGCAGCGCACGACAGCGGGCACTCTACGAGGGGAATGGTGCGAGGCCATACTCCTTGGCGGAAAGCACGGGCGGCAGGTCGGCCAGTCGTTGCAGCGCATCCTTCACCGCGTTCGCATATATTTGGCCACCCTCATCCCCGGGATGGATCTGGTCGCGCGCCAGGAGGTTGAGATGCCCGGTTATCGCACCCAGCCAGTTCGCCATTTCGACGTTTCGATATTCGGACGCAAATGACTCCAGCGTCGCATTGACCTCGGGCACCCACCATCGGGGTGCCTGCACGTTCACGAGCACAATCTGGTGGCCTGAGCCGACAATGTTGCGCACCTCCTCGAGGGTGGATGTGTCGATCGGTCCATTGGTGCCGAGCCCCAGCAACAGCGTTGTGCGCAGCGTGCCCGACGACTTCAGCGCCGACACGATCGCCGGAGCCTGCGAAAGTTGCCGGGAGACCACCGCATCGATGGAAATGCCCGGGTAGGCGGCAAGCAACTCCGGAGCAGAAGCCAACATCACGGAGTCGCCGACGGCAGAGATCTGGTCCCCACCGGGAATCTCGGCGGGTGAAGTGTCCTGGTGGGCGGCCACGGGTGCGGAGCTCGCGGGCGGCGCCGCAATGCTCTCTCCCGCCTCGATGAGTGCCTGAGCGTCGGTTTCACCCGGGTCGGAAGCGATGGCGACGCCCGTCGCGGCTCCAGCTGCGACGACTAACGCGAGTGCGGCAGCGCCCGCAGCGAGCCGTGGAACCGCAGTGCGCCATCCGTTCGGTTGACGCCAGCGAGTCATATTCGAGACCGCGGAGAACGCAGTGCGCAGGGTTGCCCGGAATCCCTTTCGGCGGATGGGCTGCTCCAGGAATCGGTATGACAGCGCCGACGCCGCCACCGTGACGACGAACGCGATGCCGCCCAGCGCCCAGCCGCTTGCGCCGTCCAGCGCGAAGGTCGGGAGAAACGCGACAGTGAGCACAAAAACGGGCCAGTGCCAGAGATAAAGTCCGTACGAGCGCTCTCCCACCCAGCGCATCGGTCCGACGTCGAGGAGCCGGCCCAGCAGCGAGCCGGGCATGGTGGCTCCGGCAATGGCCAGAGCGGACAGCAGCGCGACGACAACGAGACCACCCTGATAGGTGATGTCGGCATCCGCGGGGAGAATGAACGACAGGGCGACGAGTCCCGCGACCGCCGCCGTGCCGGCCAGTTGAAGGGCGAGGCGCGACCAGCGCGGCCAGGCGAGCGGCCACGGCCACCATTTTCGGCTCGCAAGGGCGAGAACCGCTCCCATTGCGAGGCCGAAGCTGTGCGTGTCCGTTCCGTAGTACACGCGCGTCGCGTCGCTGCCCGGAAGGTAAATGAGGAACATGGCCAATGCTGAGCCCGCCGCCAGAATTCCCACGATGACGCATCGGATCGTCGTGCTGCGAAGAAACAGCAGGAGAAGGACTGTCAGTGGCCATACGAGATAAAACTGCTCCTCCACCGCGAGCGACCACAGGTTGCGAAAGAGCTCCGGATTGGATTCGGTGAAGTAGCTCGTGCCGTGAGCGATGGAGAGCCAGTTGCTGCTGAAGGTTGCGGCACCCAAAACCTGGCGGCCAAGGTCGATGAGCACGTTGCCACCCGCGCTGAGTGCCGCAGTTCCGCACGCGAGCACGAGAAGCGTCAACGCCGGCAGCAGCCGTCGTGCGCGCCGCTTCCAAAACTCGACGAGCCGAATCCGCCCATTCTTATCATGCTCCCGCACGAGAAGTGCCGTGATGAGGAATCCACTGATGACGAAGAAGATATCCACGCCGAGATATCCGCCCGGCAGTGCACCGGGGCTCAGGTGGAAAACGATCACGGTCATGACCGCGATCGCGCGCAGGCCGTCAAGACCCGCGTAGCGTGCTGCGGGTGCGGTGGGGGGAGTATTCGTGGCCATCTGGAACTAAGCTTTCCCGTTCCATCACCGTCAGTCAATTGCGATCCGGTGGGTGCCCTCGCGCAGCGTGTCGCAGGCGTCGAGTATCCTTCATGACGTGGTCAGCTTGCTTCCGCTGCGCGAACGGGTTGTCGCGCCGGATGCCCTCACGCTGCCTGCGCCGATGACCGATGTCCTGTGGCGCCCTGCCACACCTGCCGATGTCGACGCGATCTTCGATTGTGCGCGGGAAATGGACTCGGTTGATCATTCGCATTTCGTAACTCTCAAGGAAGAGCTTGAGGAGGATCTCGGCCACTCCTACGTGGACCTTGAGCGCGATTCCGTCGTGGCGCTGGATACCGGTGGCCGAGTTCTTGCCTATGGCCTGGTCGTGCTCGGGCCGGGCCAGAGCACTCTGGTTCGCTCCCTGCTTCTCGGTGGGGTACGACCGTCGGCCAGAGGAAGAGAGCTTGGTCGAGCGCTTCTGGCCTGGCAGGAGGCCCGAGCGCTGCAGCAGTTCGCCGTCTCCGACAAACCGCTGCCCGGGTGGATGATCCTCTGGTCATTCCAACCGGCGGGGGATGCGGTGCGACTGGCGGAACGGCAGGGATTTCACATTGCTCGCTACTTTCTCGAGTTGCGTCGGGATCTTTCCGAGCCCGTGGCCGCTCGGCAACTCGACGGCTTCGACATCGTGGTTTTCGACGCATCCCGATCGGAGGCCGTGCGACTGTCCCGCAACGATGCGTTTCGCGATCACTGGGGCAGCCAGCCGACGCCGGCGGAAGACTGGAATGAGATGGTGTCCCGCTCGACGTTTCGTGCCGACCTCTCCTTCCTCGCGGTGGCACGCAACGGGGAGGTCGCGGGATTCGTGCTGTGCGAGGTCAACGAGGAAGATTTCGCTCCGCAGGGGTTCAGTTCCGCATACATCGACCTCGTCGGAGTTCCGCGCGCGTATCGCGGGCACGGTATTGCACCTGCGCTGCTCACCCGCACGCTGGAGGCGATTGCCGCCGCGGGGCTCGAGAAGGCCGTGCTCGATGTCGACTCGGAGAGTCCGACGGGAGCGCTTGGTCTTTACACGACCATCGGGTTCACAGAGGCTCACCGCAGTGTCCAGCTCAACAAAGAGTTTTAGTCATCTCGTCGTCGTGCGCTGCTGCACGGACCGGAGATCCGCGTGCACAGCGCGAACTCGACGCGCACCCCGGCTCGATAGACTCGGCGCGTGAGCAGCACGGCCGAAGAATCGGAAATTGCAGGCACATCGACGCGCACCCGCCTGCGGCTCGACATTGCCTATGACGGAACGAACTTTCACGGCTGGGGTCGACAGCCAGGGCTGCGGACCGTGCAGGGCACACTCGAGCGTGCGCTGGAAACTATTTTCACGCGTCTCGGGGAACCGCCGACGCTCACGGTTGCGGGCAGAACGGATGCGGGAGTGCACGCTCGCGGACAGGTCGCGCATCTGGATATGTCCGCGGACCAGCTCGCGGGACTGTATCGCAGCCGACCGCGGAGGGGAGCGTCCGCGCTGGCAGATCGCCTGAACGGAATCGCGGGGCTGGAGTCGGATGTCTGGGTTTCACGATCGATTCTCGCTCCGTCAGGGTTCGATGCCCGGTTTTCGGCGAGCTGGCGGCGGTACGAGTATCGGGTCAGCGACGCGAATGGTCCGCGGAATCCGATCGAACGTGTCAATACGCTGTGGTATCCGGCGTCGCTGGACGTGAAGGCCATGGACGAGTCTGCGCAAGCGATGCTCGGTCTTCATGATTGGACGTCGTTTTGCAAGTCTCGCGAAGGGACCACCAATGTCCGAACGCTTCAGGAATTTACCTGGGTGCGGGACTCTTCTGGCGTGCTCGTTGCCCGAGTCACGGCGGATGCCTTTTGTCACAGCATGGTGCGCGCACTCGTGGGCGCGACCATCGCAATCGGCGAAGGCAGGTTTTCCACGGCGCACCTGCGTGAACTTCGGGAGGAGAGGGAACGCACGAGCGAGTTCAAGGTCATGCCGGCAAAGGGACTGACACTCGTCGAGGTTGGTTACCCCGAGGATGCCGAACTCGCGATGCGCGCGGAGCGGACGCGCGCGCGACGTGAGCCGCTCGAACCGGGAGCCGCATCAACCATTTGACCGCAGGTTACCCGTGGACTATTGTTGATCCTTGGTGCCTGCACGTGTGGGTATCCCGAAGTTGAGCCCTCCACCGGCATCGTTCGCAGCGTTTCTTCACTGCCAACGTCCACGGAGTGGGATTCACGAACAACTCCCTTCGAACAGAGAGCAGTACCGCAACTATGCGTACCTACACCCCGAAACCGGACACCGTCACCCGCGAGTGGTTGGTCATTGACGCAACGGATGTTGTGCTCGGCCGCCTCGCGAGTCACGTTGCAACCCTTTTGCGCGGCAAGCACAAGGCATCGTTCGCACCGCACGTTGACACGGGAGACTTTGTCATCGTCATCAACGCAGACAAGGTGGCCCTGACCGGCGCGAAGCTCGAACAGAAAAAGGCATACACCCACTCCGGCTACCCGGGTGGACTGTCGTCGACCACGTACGCGCAAATGCTCGCCAAGCACCCCACGCGCGCCGTCGAGAAGGCAGTTCGCGGCATGCTTCCCAAGAACTCCATCGGTCGTGCCCAGTTGAGCAAACTGAAGGTGTACGCCGGTGCCGAGCACCCCCACGCTGCACAGCAGCCCAAGACCTACACACTGAACCAGGTCGCGCAGTAGCGCCGGCTGAAGACAAAGGACCTTTCATGGCGAAGATTTCAGATTCCATCGACAACGAGGCGGATGTCGAAAGCGCGACGGACGCTCCCGAGAGCTTTACAACGGAAAGCCCTGCGGCCGCCGCGCCACGAACGCCCCGCGCCGTGCTCAACGTACCTGGCGCGGCAGTGGGTCGCCGCAAGCAGGCAATCGCGCGCGTGCGACTTATCCCCGGCACTGGCACGATCACGGTCAACGGTCGCGAGCTTGCACACTACTTCCCGAACAAGCTGCACCAGCAGCTCATCAACGATCCGTTCAAGGTTCTCGACCTGCAGGGCAGCTACGACGTCATCGCCAGAATCACGGGCGGTGGGCCCTCCGGCCAGGCCGGTGCGCTGCGACTCGGAATCGCGCGTGCGCTCAACGAGATCGACCGTGAAAACAACCGGCCAGAACTGAAGAAGGCCGGCTTCCTCAGCCGCGACGCGCGCGTCATCGAGCGCAAGAAGGCGGGACTGAAGAAGGCGCGCAAGGCTCCACAGTTCTCGAAGCGCTAACGCTGCCGATTCGGTGCTGACATGGCACGGCTTTTCGGTACGGACGGTGTTCGGGGACTTGCGAACGAGACCCTCACGGTAGAACTCTCTTTGCGGCTGGCTCAGGCCGCAGCTGTCGTGCTCGGCAAGGGGCGGTATGCGGACGGGCGACGGGCTTCCGGCAGGCGTCCCGTGGCCGTTCTCGCCAGGGACCCGCGAATTTCGGGGGAATTCATTGCTGCGGCAGTCGCATCCGGGCTCGCCAGTTCGGGCGTCGACGTTTACGACGCAGGTGTGATTCCCACACCGGCGCTCGCGTTTTTGGTCGCGGACTTCAAGGCCGATTTCGGTGTCATGGTTTCCGCATCCCACAACCCGGCACCGGACAACGGGATCAAGTTTTTCGCGGTGGGCGGCACGAAGCTTCCGGACATCGTCGAAGATCGCATCGAAGCGGCCCTCGATGAACCCGCAATTGCACCGAAGGGCGCGGATGTCGGGCGCATCCGGCGCTTTGCCGATGCCGAAGACCGGTACCTGCTTCATCTGCTCGGCACGCTTCCGGCGCGGCTTGACGGAGTTCGCGTGGTGCTGGACTGCGCGAACGGTGCGGCGTCCGGGGTTTCGCCCGATGCGTTCGCGAAGGCGGGAGCGACGCTCACCGTGATCGGGGCGGACCCCGACGGAATCAACATCAATGATGGCGTCGGTTCGACCCACCTTGAGCTGCTCGCGCGAACCGTCGTGGAAACCGGAGCGGACATCGGTATTGCTCACGATGGTGACGCCGACCGTTGCCTTGCGGTGGATGCCGCGGGTAACGTCATCGACGGTGATCAAATCATGGCAATTCTCGCGCTTTCGATGAAGGAGCGCGGAACGCTCGTCAACGACACGCTCGTCGCTACGGTCATGAGCAACCTCGGACTGCGCATGGCCATGGCGGAGCACGACATCACGATGGTGGAGACGAAAGTCGGCGACCGCTACGTGCTCGAGTCGCTCGCCGAAACTGGCTCTTGTCTCGGCGGCGAACAATCGGGCCATGTGATCATGACGCAGTACGCCACGACGGGGGACGGCATCCTTACCGGCCTTCACCTGGCAGCGGAGATCGCCAGGACAGGACGGTCGCTCACCGAACTGGCTTCCGTCATGACGGTGTATCCGCAAATCATGGTGAACGTGAAAGACGTTGATCATGATTTGCTGGGGGACGACGAGGCGATTGCCGCGGCAGTGGTGGTGGCGCAGGAGCGGTTGGGGACAAAAGGTCGCGTGCTGCTGCGCCCTTCCGGAACGGAACCGCTCGTTCGCGTGATGGTCGAGGCCTCGGAACAGGACATTGCCGACGAAATCGCCCACGACCTGGCGTCGATCGTGCGCAAGCGGCTCGCCAGGTAGCCGCTGGTCCCGACGGTCCGTGTGGTCCGCCGTCAGATTTTGCGAAGCAGAACGCTGTTCACGCTGTGGCGTGTTTCTTTGCGCAGCACGAGCGTCGCCCGTGACCGCGTCGGCAGGATGTTGTGAATCAGGTTCGGCTCGTTGATGGTGGTCCACAACCGTTGCGCCTCGGCTCTGGCCTCCGACTCGCTCAGACTGGCGTAACGGTGGAAATACGACTGCGGGTCGGCGAACGCGCCTTGCTGAAGGCTGAGGAAGCGCTCTTCGTACCAGGAAGCAATGTCCGCAGTGCGAGCATCCACGTAAATTGTGAAGTCGAAGAGGTCGCTGACGGCGAGTTTGCGTCCCTGCGCGGGCGGTTGCAAAACGTTGAGGCCCTCGACGATGAGAATGTCCGGCCGGTGAACGGTCACCTTTTCCTCGGGAACGATGTCGTACGTCAGGTGGGAGTAGACGGGCGCGGTGACTTCGTCTGCCCCACTCTTGACCATCGTCACGAAGCGCAGCAGCGCGCGGCGGTCATACGATTCCGGGAATCCCTTGCGATCCATGATTCCGCGTCGATGAAGTTCCGCGTTGGGCAGAAGGAAGCCGTCGGTGGTAACGAGCTCCACTCGGGGGGTGTCGCGCCAGCGGCCGAGAAGTTCGCGGAGCACGCGGGCCGTCGTCGACTTGCCCACTGCGACGGAGCCGGCAATGCCGATGACGAACGGAGTGCTGCTGCTGCGTTGACGAAGAAAACTGGAGGTGGAGGCGTGTAGTCGTTTGGCCCCCACCGCGTAAAGGTTCAGGAGCTTGCTCAACGGCAGATAGACCTCGGAAACTTCACGCAGATTGAGGACGTCGCCGAGCCCCTGCAGTTCAGCGAGCTCCTCGGGCCGCAGCGGTTGTTCGGTCGTGGGGGCCAGTTCCGCCCACGCGGAACGGTCGATTTCCAAAAACGGGGAAAGGTGACCGTTGGAAGGCGTGGTCTCAGGCATCCTGAACAGGATACTCGGGCTCGTGTCGGGCCCGTTGGTCTTCGTAGCCTAAAATTCAATCCATGTGTGGAATCGTGGGTTATGTCGGTGACAGGAGTTCCGTTGCCGTTCTCGTCGGCGGCCTCAGGAGGCTCGAGTACCGCGGTTACGACTCCGCAGGGATAGCGGTGATCGGTACTTCCGGATCGCTTTCGACGCGCAAGCGTGCGGGCAAACTTCAGGTGCTCGTGGATGACATCGAGGCGACACCGATCGAAGATGGCGGCACGGGCATCGGTCATACCCGCTGGGCGACCCACGGCGGACCGACAGACGAGAATGCGCACCCGCACCTCGGCGACGACGGAAAGCTCGCGCTTATCCACAACGGAATCATCGAGAACTTCGCGGAACTCAAGGCGCAACTCCTCGCGGACCATCCCGAGACCGTGTTCACGAGTGAAACCGACAGCGAAGTCGCGGCACATCTCGTGGGGTACGCCTTCCAGGAGACCGGAGATGTGACGACGGCGTTGCGGCGGGTCGTCGCGACGCTTCACGGCGCGTTCACGCTTCTGGTGCTGCATCAGGATCAACCGGGCGTTGTCGTGGGGGCGAGGCGGAATTCGCCGCTCGTCGTGGGTCTCGGCAAGGGCGAAAACTTTCTCGGCTCGGATGTCGCGGCGTTCGTCGAACACACGCGGCGCGCGGTTGCGCTCGGGCAGGATCAGATCGTCACGATCACGGCAGACGCCTTCACCGTCACGGATTTCGATGGGCATCCCGTGGACACGGAAGAGTTCGAGGTCACCTGGGATGCCTCGGCCGCAGAGAAGGGCGGCTGGTCGAGTTTCATGGCCAAGGAGATCAGCGAACAGCCGGAGGCCATTGCCAATACGCTGCTCGGTCGTCACGCCGACGGTGTCGTGAACATCCCGGAGCTCGGCGCGCTCGACGAGACGCTTCGGCACATCGAACGCATTGTCATCCTCGGTTGCGGCACGGCCTCCTATGCGGGGATGATCGGCAAGTACGCGATAGAGAAGTGGGCGAACATTCCCGTTGAGGTCGATCTTTCGCACGAGTTCCGCTATCGCGATCCCATCATTGACGGCAAAACGCTCGTGGTGTCGATCAGCCAGTCCGGCGAAACGATGGACACTCTCATGGCGGTGAAGTACGCGATCGAAAAGGGGGCGGTCACGCTCTCGGTCTGCAACACGTTCGGTGCGACCATCGCGCGCGAATCGGATGCCGTGATTTACACCCACGCGGGACCCGAGGTTGCCGTCGCCTCCACGAAGGCGCTCGTTGCTCAGGTCACTGCGCTCTACCTGTTCGGTCTCCATCTCGCGCGCGTCCGCGGCGCGCTCGATCCGGTGGAGGCGGCGGAACTGCTCGCCGAACTTCAGGAAGTCCCCGAGAAGCTGTCGGTGGTCCTCGAGCAGCACGATGACATTCGCGAGCTCGCGCACTGGATGTCCGACACGCGTGCCGTGCTCTTTCTCGGCAGGCACGTGGGTTTCCCTGTCGCGCTGGAGGGTGCACTCAAGCTCAAGGAGCTCGCGTACATCCACGCGGAGGGTTTCGCCGCGGGTGAACTCAAGCACGGTCCGATCGCCCTCATCGAGCCGGGTCAACCCGTGTTCGTGATTGTGCCGAGCCCCCGCGGGAGGGATTCTCTGCATCCGAAGGTCGTCTCCAACATTCAGGAAATTCGGGCGCGGGGCGCTCGCGTCCTTGCGATCGCGGAGGCGGGCGACGCTGCCGTGCTCCCCTACGCTGACAAGGTGTTCACGATTCCTCTCGCTTCCACCATGATGGAGCCCCTGCTTGAATTCGCGCCGCTGCAGATTTTTGCGATGGAGCTTGCCGCGGCGAAGGGGCTCGACGTGGATCAGCCGCGAAACCTCGCGAAATCTGTGACCGTCGAGTAGGTCAGGTTGCGGATGCACGCACGTCGTCAGAATGGGGTTGGCCGATGATCGTCGGCATCGGAGTGGACATCGTCGACCTCGCGCGATTCGAGCGTGCGGCCGCGCGCACGCCCAAGCTCCTCGACCGCTTGTTCGCTGAGAGCGAACGTGTGCACGGCAGTCGTGCGCTCTCCCTCGTATCGCTGGCGGCGCGCTTCGCGGCGAAGGAGGCGCTCATCAAAGCGCTGGGGACCTCCGATGGCGTTCGGTGGCATGACATGCCGATTGTCGCCGATGCCGAGGGTAATCCCTTCTTCGAACTCGCCGGTGGAGTCCGGGAGGCTGCGCGGGCTCGCGGAATCGATCGCGTGCACGTGTCGATGAGCCACGATGCCGGAGTAGCCGTCGCGTACGTGATTGCTGAAGGAACCTGATCGTGTCGATTCTGCGCGAGGCCGCCATCGACGTGTCCGCCATCACCGCCAACGTTGCCGCGCTGCGTGCGCGGGTGGGCACCGAGCATTTTCTCGCAGTGGTGAAGGCCAACGGTTACGGACATGGCGCCGTCGCAACTGCCTGCGCCGCCATCGAGGGAGGGGCGGACTGGCTCGGAGTTCTCGATGCGACGGAGGCCGCCGAGCTGCGCGATGCCGGATTGAGGACACCGATTCTCACCTGGCTGCATTCGCCCTCGGAAACGTTCGGCGACGCGGTCGAGCTTGACCTCGACGTCGCGGTGAGCACGCTCAACGAACTCGAGCGCGCCCGCGCGGCAGGCGTCACGCACGTGCAACTCAAAGTCGACACCGGGCTCAGCCGAAATGGCGCGGTACCGGCGGACTGGGATCGTTTCTTCGAACGTGCGCGGGCGGTGGAACAGGGCGGCGGCCCGCGCATCCGAGGGCTCTTCAGCCACCTCGCCAATGCTGGTGACGAGGCGGATGCGGATCAATTGTCTGCCTTCAACCGGGCACGGCAATTGGCTGCCTCGTACGGCATTGAACCGGAGCTACTGCACATCGCCGCGACGGAGGCGGCGCTGGTGCGACCGGAGGCGCGGTTCAACCTGGTTCGCGTGGGCCTCGGTTGCTACGGACTTTCTCCATTCCCCGCAATCGGTCCCGCTGAATTTGGACTCACGCCCGTGATGGAGCTGTCGAGCATGGTGGTTTCGGTTAAGCGCGTTCCCGCCGGAAGCGGCGTCTCCTACGGTCATCGATACCGCACCGAACGCGAAACGACGCTCGCGCTCGTTCCGATCGGCTATGCGGATGGTGTTCCGCGCGTCGCTTCCAATAATGGTCCCGTCTCCATCAACGGGCATCGTTTCACGGTGTCCGGAACCATTGCGATGGATCAGTTCGTCGTCGATGTCGGAGACGCGAAGGTGGAGGTAGGCGATCGCGTGGTGTTGTTCGGCGATGCGGCGAAAGGACTACCTGCCGTGCACGAGTGGGCTGCCATCGCCGACACGATCGACTACGAGATCATTTCACGCATCGGCCAGAGGGTGCCGCGCCACAGCGTCGGCGGAACGCGATGATGAACGTCACGACGATCGCTGTTCCCACGCCAGAGGCAATGGAACAGTTGGGTGCTCGGCTGGCTCGCAACCTTAGGGCGGGTGACCTTGTGGCGCTCCAGGGAGAGCTGGGAGCGGGCAAGACCACTCTCGTGCGGGGAATCGGGCGGGAACTGGACGTGCGAGGCGCCGTGACGAGCCCGACATTCGTGCTCGCGAGAGTCCACCCGCGTCCGTCGGGCCCGCCGCTCGTGCACGTTGATGCGTATCGGCTCTCGAGCGCGGCGGAGCTCGATGACCTCGATCTCGACTATGAAGGTTCCATCGTGATCGTCGAATGGGCGGCGGGCATGCTGGATGGGGTGGCAGACTCGCGTCTCGACATCCACATCGAGCGTTCCACGGGTGGCGAGGATGCTGATGAGGTGCAACCGCGTGCGGTCACGATCGAGGGCCACGGCCCGCGATTTGCAGACTTTAGGCTGTAGTCATGCTTCTTTCGATCGACACGGCGGCGGGTACGAGCGTCGCTGTCGTCGACACTGCCGCGGGCGTGCGCGTGGAACGCGAGGAACGGGACACGAGAAGGCATGCCGAGGTGGTGGGTGAACTCATCGCCGAGTGCCTTTCGGCGGCGGGCCTCGGTGTTGGCCCTGCGGCGACCGCCGCGCTCACGGGCGTCGCGATCGGAATGGGTCCTGGTCCGTTTACGGGACTGCGCGTGGGAATCGCCGCCGCGACAGCGTTCGCCCTGGGCAGCGGGCTCCCGATGCGACGCGTGGTGAGCCATGATGCGATTGCTTTTCAGCACTACCTTTCGGGGGAGGTCGGTCCTCTTCTCGTGACGACCGACGCCAGACGGCACGAGCGGTACTGGTCGTTTTACGGCGGGGCGAATGCTCGATTCGTGCCGCGCAGATCCGCCGGCCCGGCAATCGGGCGCGCAGAGGACATCGCCGCCGAGCTCGCGGCACGTGAAACCGACCTGGACGGTTACCATCGTATTGACGCGCCATGGGTGACTGCGGCATCCGTCGGAATGCTCGCCGAAACCCTGCTCGCCGAGAGTCTGATCGGTGGCGGAAGCCCGGGCTTTGCCGCGGCGGAGCCGCTCTATCTGCGTTCGCCGGATGTCACGCTCGCGACCACACCGAAACGCGTGAGCTCATGACGTGGCAACTTCGGCGTGCGCTCCCGACCGACCTGGACGCGATCATGCTTCTGGAGTCGAGCACCTTCGGCGCCGACGCGTGGTCGCGGCACACGATGCTCGCCGAGCTGGAGAATGATGCGTGCTGGTACGTCGTGGCATTTCCACCGCACGCGCCTGACACGATCGAGGGATATGCGGGGGTCCAGGCCGCGAAAGGGTCGGCGACGGCAGACATCCAGACAATCGCGGTCGACGCCAGTTCCCGACGGGGAGGACTGGGCCGCGTACTCATGAACACGCTCATCAATGAGGCGCAGAAGCGGGGAGCGGAAGAAGTGTTCCTTGAAGTCCGAGCGGATAATCCGGCGGCCCAACGTCTTTACGTTTCTCTCGGATTCGAACAGATCGGCGTGCGCGCGAAGTATTACCAACCCGACGGCGTGGATGCGCTCGTGATGAAACTGGCGGTGCCGCAGAGGCTCCCTGGTTTTGCGTCGGCGCGCGAATCCGCGGACAGTCAAGGTGAGACGGGGTGGAGCGCGTGAAGGCTGCCGAACCGCTCGTGCTCGGAATTGAGACCAGCTGCGACGAGACCGGCATCGGGATCGTTCGCGGCACGACCCTGCTCGCGAACGTCATAGCGTCATCCATGGAGGAACACGCGCGGTACGGGGGCGTCGTACCCGAAATCGCAGCCAGGGCGCACCTCGAGGCGTTCGAACCGACGCTGAGAGCGGCGCTCGCTGAGGCGGGCGTCACGCTTCAGGACCTCGACGCCATCGCCGTGACGAGCGGACCAGGGCTTTCCGGAGCGCTCATGGTCGGGATCGCCGCGGCGAAAGCGCTGTCGCTTGCTCTGGGCCTTCCGCTGTATGCCGTAAATCATCTTGTCGGCCACGTCGGGGTCGACGTGCTCTCGGGCGACGAATTGCAGTACCCCACCATCGCACTTCTCGTGTCGGGTGGTCATACGTCGCTGCTCCTCGTGCGCGACTTGGTTTCGGATGTCGAACTGCTCGGTGAGACCATCGACGATGCGGCGGGCGAGGCGTTTGACAAGGTTGCGCGGTTGCTGCGCCTCCCATACCCAGGCGGTCCTCAAATTGATCGTGCGGCGCAGGAAGGGGACCCCACCGCCATCCGGTTTCCGCGCGGTCTCAGCCTCCCGAAAGACAGGGAGAAGCATCGATACGATTTTTCGTTTTCGGGCCTGAAGACTGCTGTCGCGCGGATGGTGGAGCGCGTGACCGACGAGGGCGGCCGTGTGCCCACCGCGGATGTCGCGGCCAGCTTTCGCGAAGCCGTCGTGGATGTGCTCATCACCAAGTCCATTGCGGCGTGCGTCGATTTTCAGGTGCCGAGGCTTCTTCTCGGCGGTGGAGTCATCGCGAACGCTCGATTGCGCGAGAGCGCCATCGAGCGGTGCCGCGACGCGGGAATCGAGTTGCGCATTCCACCGCTCAGCCTCTGCACGGATAACGGGGCCATGATCGCGGCACTGGGCGCGCAGCTCATCACGGCCGGTCGTGAGCCATCCGGTCTGGAGTTCGGAGCGGACTCGACATTGCCCGTCACCCAGATACAGGCCTGAATGTGATATCCGCTCGGCCGATCCGCGATTTCCCCGCCGCTTCGCGTTGACAGAAGGGTGAGCGAATGCCACACTATGGGCACGTTTAGATACGTCGTTGGAGAGTTTCCAGCGCCACAATACGAGACATCGGGAGAACGATGACTGACCCCACAGTTCCAGACCAGACACCGGTTCCACCTGTTCCGCCAGCCGCTCCAGTGGCGCCGGGACCGGCAAAGCCGTCCACCATCCTCAGCCTCCTCGCCATGATCGGCGGTATCGTCGGCCTTCTGCTGTCGTGCTGCTTCGGAGCGGGTATTCTGTTCGCCGTCGCGGGTATCGTTCTCGGTTTCCTCGGCAAGAACAAGGAGAACGCGCGCGGAATGGCCATGACCGGAATCATTCTCGGCTTCATCGGTGCCGCGCTCTCGATCATCATCTGGGTGCTTCTGGCGATCGCACCGGCGATGCTTGCCTTCCTGCCATGGACCACGATTTCCAGCATCCCCGGCTACTAATCTGACAGCGGAGTTCTGACTCCACTCAGTGAGGAGTGGCGTCCACCGTCGTAATGACACCTCGGTGGACGCCACACTTCTGTCACCGTCACCGCACAACCATCTTCGCCGCCGCAACTATTCAGGAAAGTTATGCCCAGCAACCCATCCGACGACGCGTCAGAAAAGCCAGAAGCGCCCACGTCACCGGCAACACCGAAAAAGTCAGCCGCTGCGAAAGACTCGGCGGCGCAGAACAAGCCGGCGGCCCAAAAAAAGCCGGCAGTCCGGAACAAGTCGGCGGCGCAGAGCAAGCCTAAGACCGCAGCGGATCCCGCCTCGGCCGGTAGTCCATACGGCCCCGCCGAGACCCTGCAGACGCCGGTGCCGCCGGTCGTGCCTGCGGCAACGGTATCCGTTCCACCTCCTGCCGGAGATGTGTCGCCACCGCCTCCTCCGCACGGCGTCCAGCCGCCAGCGCCTTACGGCAGTCAGCCTCTCGCACCGTACGGCACTGTTCCCGCGAGACCCTCCACAACCCTGAGCCTGCTTTCCATGATTTTCGGAATCGTCGGACTTGCGCTCTCGTGCTGCTACGGAGGCGGAGGCCTCTTTGCGGCGGCGGGCGTGGTTTTGGGTCACATTGCCCGCCGCAAGCGCGAACCGGCACAGGGCATGTCGCTGACGGGATTGATTACCGGTTACATCGGCGTGAGCATTTCGCTGGCCTGGCTGATTTTCGCGATTGTGATGGTCGTGTTCAGTATCACCGCAGCCACGCAATACTCGACGTACGGGTATTAGCGCACGCTCACCGAAAGCCCGGCGAGCATCGTGTGCAGCCGGCTAAGGGATGAGGTTGCGGATGACCGTGCTCCACAGCGCAGCGCCAATGGCCATCGCCGCAGCACCCCAATACATCGCGCGCGAAACTTTCTCACCTGTCGTTCCGCGGCGCCCCACGAGCACGCCGACGAGGGCCACGGCGACGGCAAGATATCCGATCACGACAACCGGGTTCATTTGCAACGACGTGAGGATGTCTCCGTGCAGGAGCGAGTACATGGCGCGCGTCCCACCGCACCCAGGGCACTGGATGCCGAAGTAGTGAAGAAGGGGACACTGCGGAAAAATAGTCTGGCTGTATGGGTCGCGCCCCGCGAAGAATGCATACGCGCCCGCGTGCATTGCAACCACTCCGGCTCCCACGCTGAGCGCTATCCGGTGGCGCCGCGTCCAATCGATTGCCGGGCTCAACACCATTGAGTGCACCTCCGCGAGAAAGCATACGCCGGACGACGTGGATCCGCAGCCTCACGGAGAATCACACCTGAGCGGAGTTTCCGCGTGCGCCGTGATCGGCCTCCTCATCGTCTCGCGATGCGAGTATTGCGCTTCTGCGGCCCCCAATCCGCGTCAGAATCAGCGTTGCGGCAGTGTCACCCTTCGGTGCCAGAGTTCGGCGCAGCGCCGCGGGGTCGACGTCGATACCGCGCTTCTTGATTTCGAGGGTGCCGATGCCGCGCGCCGCGACGAGCTTCCGCAGTGCTTTCACGTCGTACGGAATGCACTCCTGCACGGCGAACCGTCTGGCAAAAGGCGTGTCCGTTGCGTGATCCGCGGTCATCCAGGCAATGTCAGCACTCAGCATTCCGGCGGAGATGGCGCGTGCCAGATCGCCGATGAGGCGGGCGCGGATGACCGCCCCATCCGGTTCATACACGTATGCACCGAGCGACCGCACCTCGGCATCCACGCTGTCGCCATCGGCGACGAGTTCGGCGCTGCCGTGCGCACCGATTACCGTGGCGGCACGGCGGATGCCATCACGCGCGAGCACCGCAGACCATAACGCGAGTTCCACTACCTCGCCGTGCACGGAAACCCACTGCGCTTCGACGTCGGCGGGAATCACACCACGGTCGATCCCTGGTCCCAGCTTGATGCCGGTCGGGAGCTTCGTGCCTGCTGCGAAGGCGAATTCGAGCGACGGAGACCAGTCCTCAGGATTTCGCGATCGGTGGACTGTCTTTCCCGCCGACGTGACCCGACGCGCGGGATCCAGCCACACTCCGTCGACGCTGTCCAGATCGAATTCTTCTGCCGCAGAGTGTGCCACGGTGACGTTCGACCACGGCGCGAGATTGAACGCGGCGACGGCGGCGGTGACTTCGTCGCGCTCGACGGCCGCGACGGTAAGGTCGAGCGCCGCCATGGCGAGCGCATCGCCGCCAATTCCGCAGCCGAGGTCCGCGACGGAGGAGAGTCCGGCAGCACGGAACCGCTGAGCGTGCATTGCGGCAACCGAGAGCCGGGTGGCCTGCTCGAGACCCGCGTCGGTGAACAACATCCGGTCCGCGAATTCCCCGAACTTTTCGCGTGCCTTCCTGCGCAGCCGCGCCTGCGTGAGCACGGCAGCGACGAGTGCGGGGGAATGGCCCTGTGCACGTAGTTCGCTCACCTTGCGCACGATGTCGGCGCCCGACTCGTAGTCGGCAAGAGTGTTCAGCAGACGCAAACCCTCAGAAGAAAGCAGAGTGACGAGTTCGCCTTTGTGCATCATCCATTGTCTCAGTTGGCACTCACGTTGCACGAGTGCCAGCCCGACGAGTACAGTGGATCTGGCACACTCACCCTGAGAGTGCTAACCCACGAATTTTCCGCAGCAAGAAAGAAGAGGTCAACCGTGTCGGTGTCCATCAAGCCGCTCGAGGATCGCATCGTCATTAAGCAGGTCGACGCAGAGCAGGTCACAGCATCAGGTCTCGTCATTCCTGACACCGCGAAAGAGAAGCCGCAGGAGGGCGAAGTCATCGCTGTCGGCCCCGGCCGCATCGATGACAATGGCAACCGCGTACCGCTCGACATCGCAGTGGGTGACAAGGTCATCTACTCGAAGTACGGCGGAACCGAGGTCAAGTTTGGCGGTGACGACCTTCTGGTGCTCTCCGCCCGTGACGTGCTCGCCGTAGTCGTCCGCTAAAGCACTGTTCACATCAGGGGCTCGCCGGTGCGTCCGGCGGGCCCCTGATGTGGTTCTAGAGTGAACTCAATGCCACAATCGCCCACATCTTCGCAACCCGCTCAGAGCCACCGCACGGGAATTCTCTACGCCCTGAGCGCCTACGGCCTGTGGGGTTTCATCCCGATCTACTTCCTCGCGCTCCAACCGGCCGGCCCATTTGAGATTGTCGCGTGGCGGGTGCTTTTTTCGGTGGTTTTCTGCGCACTCGTCATCGTCATCCTGCGCCGCTGGCGGACCTTCGCGCGGGTCATGCGCGATCGCCGCACCGTATTCTTTCTCGGACTGGCGGGCTTCCTCGTTTTTATCAACTGGCAGGTCTATGTCATCGCCGTCGTCACCGGTCATGTGAATGAGGCGGCGCTCGGATACTTCATCAACCCGATTGTCACGGTGCTGTTGGGTGTTCTCGTTCTGCACGAGCGACTTCGAGCGCTGCAGTGGGCCGCCGTGAGCCTGAGCGCCGTCGCCGTGATTGTGCTCGCCGTGGGCTATGGCGTGTTCCCGTGGATTTCGCTCGTGCTCGCGTTTTCCTTCGGACTTTACGGCCTCGCCAAAAAGCAGGTCGGACCGAAAGTAGATGCGCTTACCGGACTCGCGATCGAAACCGCCTGGTTGAGCCCCGTGGCGGCAGTTCAGCTGGTGGTTGTGGGGTTGACCAGCGGAGTCGTCTTCGGAACGGCCGGAGTCGCCAACACGCTTCTGCTGGCATCCGCCGGAATCGTCACGTCAGTTCCGTTGCTGCTGTTCGCCGCGGCGGCGCGGCGACTCCCGCTGTTCGTCATAGGCTTCGTGCAATACCTCACGCCGATCCTCCAATTTGTGATCGGCACTTTCATTCTCCACGAGGCTATGCCGCCGGAACGCTGGATCGGCTTCGCGCTCGTATGGCTGGCTCTCATCGTTCTCAGCACCGATATGTTGCTGCACACTCGCTCCGTTCGACGCGCCTCGCCGCTGCCGGGCTGATGGTTGGGTATTCTTCGGGGGTGCCACGGCGATCCTCTACTTCGAAACGGCGACAGCGATTGTGCTCCGCACTGGCCGCGATGTCGCTGAGTGTGGGGCTCGCCGCGTGCGGAACAGAGGCGCCCATGCCCGTGCCAACGACGCCGAGCGCCACGGCGACCGCGAGTCCGAAAGGAGATGGCGTCCTTACCATCGGCACTCTCTTCCCCACCACCGGCGCGACATCGTTCATCGCGAAAGCTCAGGATGCCGGCGTGGAGCTCGCGGTACGGGAAATCAACGAAGCCGGTGGCGTGAACGGCAAGCCGGTCGTGGTGTATCACTCCGATTCCGGTGATGCCTCCACCACGAAAGCGGAGGCCGCGCTTGCTGATTTGGTGGCTAAGAACGTCGACATCGTGATTGGACCGGCATCGTCGATTCTCGCCGAGCGTCTGCTGCCGAAGGTCTCTTCCGCGGGCGTCGTCATGATTTCGCCGTCCGCGACCGGCACCGCGCTCACCTCGCTGCAGGACAGCGGGCTGCTGTTTCGCACAGTGCCTTCTGAGGCCATGGAAGGCAAAGCGCTCGCGCAGATCATCGGCAAGCAGCGCACCGCGGTCATCTACTATTCGGATGATCCGGGTCGGGCCATCCGCGATGAATTCGTGGCGGCGCTTGCGCAGTCCGGCGGGGAGCTCGTTGCGAACCAGGGTTTCTCAGAAAAAACCAATGACGCCGACAAGATCGTGTCCGTTCTCGCGCAGGCTAAACCGGACGCGGTGATCATCACGAGTCCGTTCAACATGATGGAGAAGAACAAATCGATCATCCTCGCGCTCACGAAGGCCGGTTTTGGAGGAGCCAAACTGTGGCTTGCCGGGCGAACCATGGCTGACTACTCGCAGGCGCTTCCCTCCGGGACACTCACCAGCGTGAACGGTCTCCTCGAAGGCGAACAACCGGATGCCGACTTCCAGAAGCGCGTGAAAAGCGCCGACCCATCCGTGACCGACTTTCACTATTCCGCCGAAGCGTATGACGCGACGATCATCGCGGCTCTCTCCGCGATAGTGGCGGGCGACGACAGCGGGCGCGCGATCGCCGATGTATTGCGCCGCGTTTCCTCGTCGGGGATCAAGTGCACGAGCTTTGGCGAGTGCCTCGATGTCCTCACAACGCGCGACGATATCGACTACGACGGGGTATCCGGACCCATTTCTTTCGATAAGTCGGGAGATCCGAGTGTCGCTCCTTACGGGATTTACAAGTACACCTCGGAGAATAAGTTTTCGTATGTGAAAACCATCATGGTTGGCTGACAGCGGAGCCGACGGCAACTTCGCGCTCTACCCCCGAATAGGGGTAAAAACAGGTCACAAAAGGTAACGATTCGGCTGTGTTACCCGCCTGTAACCCGAAGCGGTGGAGATGCGCCGAGATACTCAATACCCTTACAGGAACGCCAGAGTGATTCTGTCGTGTCAGCACATTCGAAACGCAAGGAGCAACATGAGCGTATTCGCGAAGGCCAAGGCCTCCCGCTCGAAGAGCCTGAAGTCGGTCCTCAGTGGCATCGCCATCGTCGGAGCTGGAGCACTGGTCCTCAGTGGCTGCACCCCCGCCGACAGCGGTGGTGACTCGGGCCCGAAGCAGGATCTCACCCTCAAGATCGGTACTCTGCTTCCGCAGACCGGTAACCTCGCATTCCTCGGCCCGCCCGAGGAAGGTGGAGTCGCACTCGCTGTCAAGGAAGTCAACGAGGCCAACATGGGGATCAAGATCGACATCACCTATGGCGACTCGGGTGACCCGGACAACAAGGCGTATGCCACGACGGTTCCGAACCTCCTCAGTGAGGGTGTCTCGGTCATCGTCGGTGCTGCGGCATCCGGTGTGTCCAAGCTTGTGATCGACCAGATCACGGGTGCGGGCGTTCTCCAGATCTCGCCGGCAAACACCTCGCCGGACTTCACCACGTGGGACGACGACAACCTGTACTGGCGTACAGCTCCGTCCGACCTCCTCCAGGGTGAGGTTCTCGGTAACCTGATCGCCGCCGACGGCGCAAGCACGCTCGGTATCCTCGCGATCAACGACGCCTACGGTACGGGACTGCAGAAGGTCACGGACAAGACGTTCACCGAGGCCGGCGGCAAGGTTGTGGCGACCGAGTTCTACAACACGGGCGACACCAACTTCACCGCGCAGATCTCGTCGATCATGGCGCAGAAGCCGGACGCGATTGCTCTCATCACCTTCGATGAGGCTCTCACGATCATTCCCGCACTCAAGGATGCCGGTTTCGACACGAGCAAGCTCTACCTGGTTGATGGAAACCTCAAGCAGTACGGTGACCAGCTTCCTGCCGGTGTCATGACCGGTGCCAAGGGTACGACCCCCGGCCCCGTGCTGACGGATGACTTCCAGCAGCGCGTCAAGGCGGCGTACTCCGAGGCCAACAACGGCAAGGACATGGGCGACGACTTCAGCTACGCGGCTGAGTCGTACGACGCTGTTGTTCTCGTCGCGCTGGCTGCGCTTGCTGCCAAGTCGACCAAGGGCAAGGACATTGCCTCGAAGATGCAGGAAGTCTCCGGAGGCTCCGGAAACGGTGAGAAGGCGACCGACTTCAAGTCGGCAGCCGAGATCATCAACGGCGGCGGTGTTGTGGACTATGACGGCTACTCCGGTGGCATCAAGTTCGACGACGCTGGCGACCCGACGGAAGCCACCATCGGTATCTTCCAGTACGACGCAACCAACCACCACAAGCGCATCAACTAAGTTGACGCTCTGAAGTGGGGAAGGCCCCGACCGGGAACGGTCGGGGCCTTCCGCGTTCCCCGCTCCCTGAGGAGGCGCGCAGGCCGTCCCCCCGCTCCCTGAGGAGGCGCGCAGGCCGTCCCCCCGCTCCCTGAGGTGGCCGCAGGCCGTTCCCCCGCTCCCTGAGGAGGCCGCAGGCCGTCTCGAAGGGAGGTCACCTTCTGTGTTCCCTTCGAGAACCTCAGGGAACGGCGGGCGTTCCCCTCGAGAACCTCAGGGAACGGCGGGCGTTCCCCTCGAGAACCTCAGGGAACTGCGAACAGCCAGGAACCCCGGCGAACGATCGTCGCCGAGGCCGCAGGCTACGCTACGCGGCGTCTTCGCCGAGCGTTCCGAGGTACAGACTGATTACCTTCGGATCGTGCAGCAGATCGCGTCCTGTGCCCGTGTAGGCATCCTTGCCCTGGTCGAGCACGTAGGCGCGGTCGCAGAGCTGCAGGCAGCGGCGTGCGTTCTGTTCGACCATGATTGTCGTGACGCCGGCCTTGTTGATGTCTGAGACGCGGATGAAGGCTTCGTCCTGTCGCACGGGGGAGAGACCGGCAGATGGTTCGTCCAGGAGCAATACCTGCGGCTCCATCATGAGTGCGCGCGACATCGCAACCATCTGTCGCTCACCGCCCGACAGCGAACCGGCGCGCTGCTTCAGCCGTTTTCCGACTTCCGCGAAAATGGAGGTCACGAACTCGAGGCGCTCCTTGTACACTTTCGGGTTCTGGTACAGGCCCATCTCGAGGTTCTCTTCGATCGTGAGGCTCGGGAAAATATTGTTGTTCTGTGGCACCATACCGACGCCGCGAGCGACCAGCTTGTTGGCTTTGAGCCCCGTGATGTTCTCGCCGTTGAGGAGGATGTTTCCGCTGCGAATCTTCACCTGACCAAAAATGGCCTTGAGCAGGGTTGATTTTCCGGCACCGTTGGGACCGATAATTCCCACAAGCTCCCCGCGGGCAACGGTAATGGAGCAACTATTGAGAATATCGACTCCCGGCAGGTAACCGGCGGTCAGTTCCTGAACGTCAATGACGTTGGTGCTCGTGGATTCGGAGCTCACTTCTTCTTCTCCTTCTTCGACGCGTCCACGGTCTTAATTCGTCCCGTGAGCACTCCGAGATCTGTATCCATGTGGCTACCGAGGTAGGCGTCGATCACGGCGGTGTTCTTCATCACCTCGTCGGGCGGACCCTCGGCGACGACGCGGCCTTCCGCCATGACGATCACCCAGTCCGAAATGTGCCGGACCATGTGCATGTCGTGTTCGACGAACAATACGGTCATTCCATCGGCTTTCAGTCCGAGGATGTGCTCGAGCAGCGACTGCGTGAGCGCCGGGTTCACGCCGGCCATGGGCTCGTCCAGCATGACGAGCGTCGGGTCGCTCATGAGCGCTCTGGCCATCTCCAGAAGCTTTCGTTGTCCGCCGGAAAGGCTCGCGGCGAAGTCTTCCTGCTTCGTGTCGAGCTTGAAGCGCTCGAGGAGAGCGAGAGCTTTTTGCTCGATTTCGTCATCCTGTTTGCGCCACAGCGCGGGAATCATGGCGGTGAAGAAGTTCTCGCCCTTTTGGCGCTTCGCCCCCAGCTTCATGTTTTCCAGCACGGTGAGCATGGCAAGCGACTTGGTGAGCTGGAACGTGCGAACCTGGCCCATTCGAGAAGTCTTGTACGCGGGAACGCCGGCGATCGCGTTTCCATCGAACGTCCACGTGCCGGTATCCGGCTTGTCGAATCCCGTCAGCAGGTTGAAGAAGGTGGTCTTGCCTGCACCGTTCGGGCCGATGAGAGCCGTGATCGCGTTTCGCGGGATCTCGACGTGCTCGACGTCGACGGCCTTCAGGCCGCCAAAGCTGCGGCTGATGTTGTCGGCCACAATGATCGGGTCGACCTTGGGCACTCCGGGCCGGATCTCCCCGACGTGCAGTCCCGTGGACCGCGTCGTGTTCGTGTCAGCGGGCATTGAACGTCAGCTCCTTCTTGTTGCCGAGAATTCCCTGGGGCCTGAATATGACGATGAGCATGAGCGCAACGCCGATGAGGATGAAACGCATGATGTTCGCCTGCTGGTTCGACATGAAGGGGAGCAGTCCGGCATCCGCCATGCGCGGCAGCAGGTTCGAGAGGAAGGCCATCAACACCCAGAACAGGACCGATCCGACGACGGGTCCGAAGATCGTCGCCGCGCCACCCAGAAGCAGCACCGTCCAGAGAAAGAACGTCAGCGATGGCACGTAGGCGCCTGGAATCACCGCGGAGGGGAGGGCGAAGACCACGCCACCGAACGAACCGAACACGCCACCGAGGATGAGGGCCTGCATCTTGTAGGAGAAGACGTTTTTGCCGAGCGCGCGCACGGCATCCTCGTCTTCGCGGATCCCCTTGAGAACGCGGCCCCAGGGGCTGCGCATGAGGAGCCACGTGACGAGAATGGCCACCGCGAGAAGGAAAATCCCGAAGATGCGCACCCACCATTCGGTTTCATTGAAGGTGAAGGGGCCAAACCCGTAGGTGCCTTTGGGAATCGGGTTCGCGGCGCGGAATCCCTCGTGGTAACCGCCGAGGCCGTCTGCAGAGTTGGTTACCGCGTCGAATGCGGTCGTCTGGAACAGCAGCCGCACGGTCTCGGCCATCGCGATGGTCGCAATCGCCAGGTAGTCTGCCCGCAAGCGCAGAGTCGGAATACCCAAAATGAGCGCGAACACGATGGACGCGGCGATTCCCACGAGGATGCCTGCCCACCACGGGAAGCCGAAGGTGAGGATCGAGATGGCGTACCCGTAGGCTCCGAGTGCCATGAAGCCCGCCTGGCCGAAGTTCAGCAGGCCGCCGTAGCCGAAATGGATGGCGAGGCCGACAGTGGCCAGCGCATAGGCGATCGTCTCCGGGTTGATGATCCAGACGACCGAATTGGAGAAAATTGCACCCCAGTCCATGAGTTCTCCTAACCTATTCTCTCTCGGCGACCCAACAGCCCTTGAGGTCTTATCAGCAACACGATGATGAGCACGAGGAACGGCCCGACGTACTTGACGTCGGAAGGTATCCACAGCGTTGAAAGCTCAACCAGAAGTCCCACAATGATGGAACCGACGAGCGCACCGTACGCCGTGCCAAGTCCACCGAGAACCACCGCGGCGAAAATGAGAAGCAGGATCTGCCAGCCCATATCCCATTTGATGCCGGGTCGGAAATAGGCCCACAGGATGCCGGACAGACCAGCAAGCGCGGAACCGAAAATCCATACGATGCGCACGACGCGATCGACGTCGATGCCCGAGGCCGCGGCCAGTGACGAATTGTCGGCAATGGCGCGGGTTGCCTTGCCGATCTTGGTGCGCTGCAGCCAGTACGCGACGAGGATGAGCATGATGATGCTGATCGCCATGCTCACCATGTCCGTGGGCGAGAGTGCGATGGGGCCAAGGAGTTGAATCTTCTTGGAACCCGTGTCGGGCAGCTGGTACGTGCGGCCACCGTAGAAGAACTGGTAGATGTAGCGAAGGGCGAGCGAGAACCCGATGCTCACGATCATGAGCTGGACGATGCTCAGCCCCTTGACGCGTAAGGGTTTCCAGACGACCACATCCTGGAGCCAGCCGAGCGCTCCGGTGAGCACCACCGCCAGCGGGAACGCGATCCAGAGGGGCCACACGAGAATCACGCTGAACGTGAGCGCCATGAGCGCGCCGAAGGTGACCATTTCTGCGTGTGCGAAGTTGGCGATCCCCGTGGTTCCGAACACGAGCGAGAGACCGATCGCCGCGAGCGCAAGCATGAGGCCGAAGTTGAGGCCGTTCATGGCACGGCTGACGAACTGGTCGAAGAAGCTCACGGTTTCTCGAACGCCCTGCCCGAGAAAGAAGTTGACGGTCTTGTTCTTGGTGTAACCGAATTCGGCTTCGATCGTGGCGCCCTTGTCGGTGATGGTAACCCGGTCGTTGCCTTCCTCGCTCACGATGACGCCCTTGGGAAGCGTGGATTCCACGAGCGTGATGTCGTACTTCTTCTTGTCTGGCACGCCGACTTTCCACTGGCCCTTGTCGTCTGTCTTCACCGTGGCGTTGTAGCCGCCACCGGACACATCGATCTCCACGCCGTCAAGCGGCTTGTCGTTGTATTTGACGTTGCCGCTGAAGATGTAGTCGTACTTATCGGTGTTCGTCTCGTCCGCGTGGGCCGGAGAGACCGCCGTCATGGTGAAGGCGAGTGCAGCAAATAACGCTGCGAGAAGGAGGAAGATGGGGCGCTTAGCGAACATGCGAGACCGATGAGATGGAACCACGAGACCTCCAAGACGGGCCAGAAGGGGATGAAGGCATCTCGGGTTCTGGGCTGCCGTCATCATTGACAGTACCTGCCGATTATGTCCTATCCGGCGTGCTCATTTCCACACGGCAGGAAACCTGGTCGGCGGACAGCGGGGGAAATTCGCCGTTAACGCTACGATGAATGTCCCGGAATCAGCGCAATGCCGGGGTTTTTATCACAGCCGGTAACGATTCAGATCTCGAAAAAATTCGGAAGGCACTATGGAGCAGCATGACCCGTTCGGTTTCATTGGCCTTACGTACGACGACGTCATGCTGTTGCCCGGACACACGGATGTCATTCCCAGTGAGGCGGACACGACGTCGCGTCTCACACGCAACATCCGCGTAGCGACTCCGCTGCTTTCCGCGGCCATGGACACCGTGACCGAGGGTCGCATGGCGATAGCCATGGCGCGGCTCGGCGGGCTTGGCATCCTGCACCGAAATCTTTCCATTGACGAACAGGCGAACTTCGTCGACAAAGTCAAACGCAGCGAGTCGGGGATGATCAGCAATCCCGTGACAACGACCGCGGATGCGACGGTTGCCGAAGTGGATGCCGTGTGCGGGCAATTCCGGGTGTCCGGTCTGCCCGTGGTCGAGGGCGACGGCAAGCTCGTGGGCATCATCACCAATCGTGACATGCGATTTGTGACCCCCACGCAGAAACAGACCACTCTCGTGCGGGACGTCATGACGAAAATGCCGCTCATCACCGCACCGACGGGCATCGACCCGGAGAGCGCGATGGCGATCCTCGCGACGCACAAGATCGAGAAGCTTCCGCTCATTGACGACAACGGCAAGCTCACCGGGCTCATCACAGTGAAGGATTTCGACAAAACTGAGCAGTACCCGCACGCGACGAAAGATGATGAAGGCAGGTTGCGCGTCGGCGCGGCGATCGGTTTCTTCGGCGATGCGTGGCAGCGTGCCGGCGTCCTCGCGGATGTCGGCGTCGATGTCATTGTCGTGGACACCGCCAACGGCGAATCCGCGGGGGAAATCGGTATCATCCGTAAGCTCAAAGCGGACCCGGCCTTCAACAACGTGGACATCATCGGCGGCAACATCGCGACAAAGTCCGGCGCGCAAGCCCTCATCGACGCCGGTGCGGATGCCGTGAAGGTGGGCGTCGGCCCCGGCTCGATCTGCACGACTCGCGTGGTCGCCGGCGTCGGTGTGCCGCAGGTCACCGCCGTCTATGAAGCATCCCTCGCCGCGAAAGCCGCGAACATCCCCGTGATCGCCGATGGTGGCCTGCAATATTCGGGCGACATTGCGAAGGCGCTCGTCGCGGGCGCGGAATCCGTCATGCTGGGGTCTCTGCTCGCCGGCACAGATGAAAGCCCCGGAGACATGCTGTTCATCAACGGCAAACAGTTCAAGACCTACCGCGGCATGGGCTCGCTCGGTGCCATGCAGACGCGAGGGCAGAGGACGTCGTACTCGCGCGACAGGTATTTTCAGGCGGATGTTCCGAGCGACGACCAGTTGATCGCCGAAGGCATCGAGGGCAAGGTTGCGTACCGCGGCCCTGTGTCGTCGGTCGTGTACCAGCTGCTGGGTGGGCTGCGCCAGTCCATGTTCTACACGGGTGCGCACACGATCGACGAGTTGCGGGCGAACGGCAAATTTGTGCGCATCACGGCCGCGGGGCTCAAGGAGTCTCATCCGCACGACATCCAGATGGTGGTCGAAGCGCCGAACTACCGGCACTGACCCGTGACTCTCGGGAGCAGCCATGAAACTTCTTCTCACCTCGGGGGGAGTCACCAACCCGAGCATCCGCAATAAGCTCATCGAACTGCTCGGCAAACCGATCGAAGAGTCGAACGCGCTGTGCATCCCGACTGCCCAATACGGCCATCCGTGGGTCGGACCGGGCGTCAAAGTCTGGGAATTCATCAGCGGCAAATCCCAAAACCCCATGGTTGAGCTCGGCTGGAACTCCGTCGGTGTGCTCGAACTGACCGCTCTGCCGAGCCTCGACGAGGAGCGCTGGCAGCCGGTCGTTCGCGAAGCGGATGTTCTGCTGGCGGCAGGTGGCGATGCGCTCTACCTGTCCCACTGGATGCGCGAGTCGGGCCTCGCCGACATGCTTCCGTCGCTCCAGCGGCAAGTGTGGGTCGGGCTCAGCGCGGGCAGCATGGTCATGACGCCGCAAATCGGCAAGGAATTCATCGGGTGGGCGCCCCCATCCGGCGAAGACAAGGCGCTGGGCCTCGTCGGTTTCTCTATCTGCCCGCACCTGGCTCCGGACGGATCGCCGGGCAACTCGATGGCGGCAGCCGAGAAGTGGGCGGCAGGCATTCCTCACGAGTCGTACGCGATGGACGATCAGACGGCGATCTGCGTAGTGGACGGTGCTGTCACCATCGTCTCTGAGGGTCAGTGGAGGCACTTCCCGGCATAGGCGCCCGGGCTCCTTCAGCGGCGCAACTGTGCAGCTCGCTTCGAGTGTCTCAGGGAAGGCGTGGCGGGTGTATTCTGGTCGGCTTGCCTTCGGTGAGCCTCCCTTTTTCGGAGTGAGTCATGCGGAGGATCGGCGATGGGCTACATCGACGTGAACGGCGTATCCCTGTCGCTGCCGGACGGGCGGCCGCTGCTCGACGAGGTGACTTTTCGCGTCGGTGAAGGCACGACGACCGCCCTCATCGGCGCGAACGGGGCCGGTAAGACGACGCTCCTGCGCATCATCCGCGGCGAACAGAAAGCGGATGCCGGATCAATCTCCATCGACGGCGCGCTCGGCGTCATGGACCAGTTCGTCGGCCACGTTCGCGATTCATCGACCGTGCGCAACCTACTCGTGACCGTTGCCCCCACGCGCATCCGCATGGCCGCGATCTCGCTCGAGCGAAGTGAGGGCGCGATCATCGAGGCAGACAATCTCGGTAACCAGATGGCGTACGCTGCAGCTCTCGCAGAGTACGCGGAGGCGGGCGGCTACGACCAGGAGACCGTCTGGGACCAGTGCACGATGGCGGCGCTCGGCGTTCCATTCGAGCGCGCGCAATATCGAGAGGTGACCTCGCTCTCGGGTGGGGAGCAGAAGCGGCTTGTTCTGGAGGCACTCCTGCGCGGCCCCGATGGGGTGCTCCTGCTGGATGAGCCCGACAACTATCTGGACGTGCCAGCCAAGCGATGGCTTGAGGATCAACTTCGTTCCTCGAAGAAAACAGTCTTGCTCGTGAGTCACGATCGGGAGCTCCTTGCCCGTGCCGCGGACCGGATTGTGACTCTCGAACTTGGCGCCGCCGGAGCGACCGCCTGGACGCACGGCGGAAACTTCGCGACCTACCATGACGCGCGAAAGGCACGCATGGACCGGCTCGGCGAGTTGCGCAGGAGATGGGATGAGCAGCACGCGAAGCTGCGCGAGCTCGTCGCTGCGATGAAGGTGAAGGCGACGGCGACTGACGAGTTCGCGTCTCGGTATCACGCTGCGATGACGCGACTTCGCAAGTTCGAGGAGGCTGGCCCTCCGCTTGAGCGGCCAGTCGAACAGGATCTTTCCATGCGCCTCCGAGGCGACCGTACCGGTAAACGCGCGGTCGTGTGCGACCGGCTCGAACTCACCGGACTCATGGCACCCTTCGATCTTGAGGTGTGGTTTGGCGACCGGGTCGCGGCGCTCGGGTCGAACGGCTCAGGCAAGTCCCACTTCCTCAGGCTCCTCGCACTCGGCGGTTCAGACCCGGACCCTCGCGCCGGCCACCTCACGTCGGTGGGCGCGACGCTCGCACCGGTAGCGCACACCGGGAACGCGAAACTCGGGGCGCGCGTGGTTCCCGGATGGTTCGCGCAAGTCCACGAGCATCCGACCCTCCTTGGGCGCACGCTGCTCGACATCCTGCATCGCGGCGACGACAACCGCGCGGGGATGGCGCGCGAGGCAGCCAGTCGCGCGCTCGACAGGTACGGACTGGCGGGGGCAGCCGAGCAGAACTTCGAGTCGCTGTCCGGTGGCCAGCAGGCTCGGCTGCAGATTCTGATTCTTGAGCTTTCCGGTGCGACGCTCCTGCTGCTCGATGAGCCCACCGACAACCTCGACCTGATGTCCGCCGAGGCACTGCAGGATGCGCTTGAGCGATTCGAAGGCACAGTCATCGCCGTCACGCACGACCGATGGTTCGCGCGCTCCTTCGACCGGTTCCTCGTGTTCGGCAGCGACGGTCGCGTATACGAGTCAAGCGAGCCCGTGTGGGATGAGTCACGGGTGGTCCGCGCCAGATAACTCAAGGTCTCGCTCGCCGCGCCAGAAAGCGTCTCACCGCACCAGTTACATTTGGCGCGCGGAGTCGGTTTCGGGCGCGGCGAGCGTGGAGGTCCGGTCCTCCACATCCGGACACTCGGTTGGTATCCGAACTTGCGCCCCACAAACAGTGCCTCTGTGTGTCGGCCCACGAGAGTGTGAACACATGGCGCTTTTGCAGCAAAGCACTCATGGACTCATATTGAGTTCCGATTTGGCGCGACTGGGAATGGATGAGGCCACCTACCAGCGCGCCGTTGGTCGCGGCGAACTGGTGCGATTGCGTCGCGGAGCCTATTGCGATGCAGCGGAGTGGAGCGAACGGTCATCGCGTGACCGCCACATCCTGAGGATGCGTGCCGTAGCCTCGGCGAGCCCACGACCTCTCGTGTTTTGCGGTGTCTCCGCGGCTGCGCTGTGGGGAATGCCTATTCCTGGCGATTGGCCCACGGACGTGCACATTGTTTCGCCTCGAGCAACCGGTGGGCGCTCGCGGCACGGTGTCGTGCGGCATCCGATCGCCCACGCGGTCACTGAGACCATCGATCGCTTTTCGCTCGCGGTGACGGATATTGCCGGCACCGCAGTGGACATGGCGCTCGCTCTTCCGTTCGCCCAGGGGGTTGGCTGCGTGGACTGGGCATTGTGGCGCAGGAATGATTTCGGAACCACGCGTGATGCGCTTCGCGCGGCACTGGCCGGACGCAATCCCCGGTACCGGTACCGGCATGCCGAGGCGGTCGTCGACTTCGCGACCGGTCTCTCGGACTCGTATGGCGAATCCTTGACTCGCGGCGTGATATTCGAACTTGGGTTTCCGGTTCCCGAACTGCAGGTCAAATTCACCGATGAGCAGGGCGACATGCAAGTGGACTACTTCTGGCGCTCCGACAACATCGCCGGCGAGTTTGACGGCAAGAGCAAGTATCTTCGACCTGCCTATGGTCCGGCGATGCCCCCGGGCGAGGCCGTGTGGCAGGAGAAGAAGCGGCAGGATCGGCTACGCCGACAGGTGGCGACTGTCGTCAGAATTATCACCGCAGATGTAGTGAACCCGGCGCGCCTTACAGCGTTGCTGTTGGATGCCGGTCTCCAGCGTCGCTGACGCATCCGTACGCCGTCGGCGCACCGGAAAACAACTGCGCGCACCGGAAACAAGACGCGCGCCGAGCAGGTTAGTGGCGCGCCGACAGGTTGTGGTGGGGATGGGGGTCGACTGACCAGGGGTCAGGGGCGGGCGATGGCGCTGATACGCGTGACGGCCTCGGTGAGCACCTCGGGCGAGCACGCCATGTTCAGGCGCGCGAAACCGCGGCCCTGGGTGCCGAACGGCGGACCATTGCTGAGCGCGACCTTCGAGTGCTCCAGGATGTGCGCGGCAGGGTCATCCCCCCAGCCGAGAGCACGGAAGTCAAGCCAGGCGAGGTAGGTGGATTGCGGCATCCGGTACTTCACGCCCGGCAGGCGTTCGGCAAGGAGCGTGGCAAGGAGCGTGCGGTTGGCGTCGAGAGACGACAACACGCCATCCAGCCAGTCGACGCTGTCGCGGTAGCCGGCGACGCTCGCCTTGAGGCCGAACAGGCTCGTGCGCCAGTACACCTCGTCGGGCATGGTCCCGACGATGGGCTGGTTCGGCCCGCCCGCAGTCACCATGACGGCACACTTGAGGCCGGCGAGGTTCCACGCTTTGCTCGCGGCGGTCACGCAAATTCCCACATCGCGCGCGGTGTCGGAGACGGAAAGGAACGGAGTGAATGCGGCATCCGCGTAGGTGAGCGGCCCGTGGATCTCGTCCGAGACGATCGTCCCGCCATATTTTGCGGCGAGCTCAGCGACCGCGCGCAACTCATCAGCCGTATGCGCGAGCCCGACCGGGTTGTGCGGATTGCAGAGCAGTAAGGCGCGAGCTCCCGCCTTGAAGGCGGCTTCGATGCCATCGAGGTCGAGAGACCACCCCTCATCGAGGCCGCCGGAAAGGGGCACTTCGACGACGTGCGCACCGGTCTCGGCGACGAGGTCGAAGAACGGGAAGTACACGGGCGGAGTGATGATGATGCCGTCGCCCGGTTTCGTCACGCGGCGCAGGGTCTCGACGATGGCGGCGCCAACATCCGTCGTTGTCCATACCTGCCCGGGATCGACGCTCCAGCCCCACCGGCTCGCGGCGAAGTCTGCAAAGACGTGCGGAAGCTCGGAGGTGGGAGGCGAGTAGCCCGTGTCGGATGCGTTGACGGCGTCGTGCAGCACGCGCGCGATGGCCGGCGCGAGCGGGAAGTCGCTTTCGGCGACGAACAGCGGGAGAACATCCTCCGGAAACGCCCGCCACTTCATACTTGTGCGGGTGCGAAGGGTTGCAAGTGGGTCTGCTGTGACGTCCATGTCCCCAGCTTGCCATGTTGTCGCCACCTCGGGTCGGTAGGCTGGGAGTGTGAGTGACATCGAGATCGGCAGAGCGAAGCGCGGACGCCGCGTCTACGCATTCGACGACATCGCCATTGTGCCGAACCGTCGCACGCGCGATCCCGAAGACGTCTCGGTGAGCTGGACGATCGACGCATACCAGTTCGAGATTCCCGTTCTCGCCGCGCCCATGGACTCCGTCGTTTCCCCGGCCACGGCTATTCAGATCGGCAAGCTCGGCGGGCTCGGCGTGCTGAATCTCGAGGGCCTGTGGACGAGATATGAGGACCCCGAGCCGCTCTTGAAGGAGATCAGCGAACTACCCGCAGCCGAGTCGACCCGCCGCATGCAGGAGATCTACGCGGAACCGATCAAACCCGAGCTCGTGTCGAGCCGCTTGGCGGAAGTTCGCGCCGCCGGCGTCACGGTTGCCGGCGCCCTGTCGCCCCAGCGCACCCAGCAGTTGTACAAGACGGTTGTCGATGCCGGCGTCGACCTGTTCGTGATCCGCGGGACGACGGTGAGCGCCGAACACGTCTCGAAGAATCAGGAGCCGCTCAACCTCAAGAAGTTCATTTACGAACTCGACGTTCCCGTCATCGTGGGCGGCGCGGCCGGATACACCCCGGCGCTGCACCTCATGCGCACGGGCGCAGCGGGCGTACTCGTCGGCTTCGGCGGGGGCGCCGCGTCCACGACGAGGGCGAGCCTCGGCATCCATGCACCCATGGCGACGGCGGTGGCGGATGTCGCGGGTGCGCGTCGCGACTACCTCGACGAGTCCGGCGGCCGCTACGTTCACGTGATCGCCGACGGCGGCCTCGGCAGTTCGGGCGACATCGTAAAGGCGATCTCGGTGGGTGCGGATGCGGTCATGCTCGGCAGCACGCTCGCGCGGGCAACGGAGGCTCCCGGTCGCGGCATGCACTGGGGTGCCGAGGCGCACCACGCGGAGTTGCCGCGCGGCAACCGGGTTGAGGTTGGCTCTCTCGCGCCGCTCGAACAGATTCTGTTCGGTCCCGCGACCGCGGCGAACGCGTCCCTCAACCTCATTGGGGCGCTCAAACGCTCGATGGCAACCACCGGCTACTCAGACCTGAAGGAATTCCAGCGGGTAGAGGTTGTGCTCGCTCCGTATCACGCCTAGGGGATTGCCATGGCAAAGAAAACCGTCACACGTTCATCCAAGCTCGGTCCGAAAGAGCGCGCGGAGGCGATCAGGGCACTTAGAGAAAAAGAGCTCGACATCCTGGTGATCGGTGGCGGGATCGTCGGCACCGGCAGCGCAATGGATGCTGTCACGCGGGGCCTGCGCGTCGGGATGGTGGAGGCGCGCGACTGGGCCAGCGGCACCTCCAGCAGGTCGTCAAAGCTCGTGCACGGCGGCATCCGGTATCTCGAGCAGCTCAACTTCCGGCTCGTGCGCGAGGCGTTGATCGAGCGCGGACTGCTGCTTCAGCGGCTCGCCCCGCACCTCGTCAAACCGGTGCGGTTTCTGTATCCCTTGAAGACTCCGATCATCGAGCGTCTCTACATCGGCGCCGGGATGCTGCTTTACGACCTGTTCAGTTACAGCGGCGGACGCCCGCCCGGCGTACCGCATCACCGCCACTTGTCCCGGCGCCAAGTGCACAAGCTCATGCCGAGCCTGCGCGACGATGCACTCGTCGGCGGCATCACCTACTACGACGCGCAGGTCGATGACGCGCGGTATGTCTCGACGCTTGCGCGCACCGCCTCGTTCTACGGCGCGCACGTGGCAAACCGGGTCCGCGTGGAGGGGTTCCTCAAGGTGGGCGAACGCGTCGTGGGGGTGCAGGCGCACGATTTGATCACGGGCGAGCGGTTCGAGATCAAAGCGCGGCAGGTGGTCAACGCGACGGGGGTGTGGACGGATGACACGCAGGCGATGGTCGGCGAGCGTGGGCAGTTCAAGGTGCGCGCATCCAAGGGCATCCACCTGGTGGTGCCGCGCGACCGGTTCCAGTCCAAGGTGGGGCTCCTGCTGCGCACCGAGAAGAGCGTTCTGTTCGTCATTCCGTGGGGGCGGCACTGGCTCATCGGCACAACCGACACCGACTGGAATCTGGATAAGGCGCATCCGGCAGCGACGGCTGCCGACATCGACTACCTGCTCGGGCACGTGAACAAGGTCATCAACCTGCCGCTGACGCGAGAGGATGTGGAGGGGGTGTATGCGGGACTGCGCCCGCTGCTCGCCGGCGAGAGCGATGAAACCTCCAAGCTCTCGCGCGAGCACATCGTTGCGCACAGTGTTCCGGGCCTCGTCGTGATCGCGGGCGGGAAGTGGACCACGTATCGCGTGATGGCGAAAGATGCGATTGACGAAGCAGTGGCCGCCCTCGATGGCAAAGTCCCCGAGAGCACGACGGAGGATGTGGCGCTGCTCGGCGCTGAAGGCTACCAGGCGGCGTGGAACAAGCGCGCGAAGATCGCTCGCGCATTCGGCGTGCATCGCGTGCGCATCGAACACTTGTTGAACCGGTACGGCACGCTCACCGACGAACTGCTTGACCTCATCCGGGAGCGCCCCGAGCTCAATCATCCGCTGCCCGGTGCCGATGACTATCTCGAAGCTGAGGTCGTGTATGCCGCGACCCATGAGGGCGCGCTTCACCTTGACGACGTGCTGGCCAGGCGCACCCGCATTTCGATCGAGGCGTGGGACCGCGGTGTTTCGGCGGCACCGGTTGCCGCGCGGCTCATGGGCGCAGAGCTCGGGTGGGATGACGCGAGAGTCGAACAGGAAGTGCAGTTCTATCTCAAGCGCGTAACGGCGGAACGTGCGAGCCAGGATCAGCCGGATGACGCATCCGCGGATCGTGTGCGCCTCGAGGCGCCCGATATCAGCGTGTCGACGTAGCAATGCTCAGAATCGCCCTCCGGCCGCGATGGATCGCGGCGCTCATCCTTGCTCTCGCGGTGGCCGCCGCGTTCGCGCTCCTGAGCCAGTGGCAGCTCTCCCGCAGCGTGAGCACCGGTACGGTCGTGGAGCGACCGACGGAAATCACGATGCCGTTGCATGAGATCGCCCAGCCCCAAAAGGAACTCTCTGCGGCAGATGACGGCCAGCGCGTGAGCGTCACCGGACACTACATTCCCGACGACACCCTCGTGTTCAGTGACCGGATCAATCACGGTGCGCGCGGCTATTGGGTTGTCGCTCACCTGGATGCGGACGACGCGGGTGTGGCGGTGGCGCTGGGCTGGACCGCATCCCAATCTGAAGCGGAACGACTGTCCGCGGAGGTGCCGGTCGGCGACGTTGCGGTGTCGGGACGGCTGGTGGCAGACGAGGGTCCGCAGACCGTCGACTTCCAGTCGGGCGCGTTGAGTGCGGTCTCGATAGGCGCACTCGTCAACCTGTGGTCGACGGTGGATGATACGGGCGTCTACAACGGCTACATCGTTTCTGACACCCCGTTGCCTGGTCTGGAGAAGATTGACGCGCCTCCGCCGGCGAACGAAGTGGAACTCAACTGGCTGAATCTGTTTTATGCGGCAGAGTGGGTCATTTTCGCGGGCTTCGCGATCTTCCTGTGGTGGCGGCTCGTGCGCGACGTCTGGGAGCGCGAGCGGGCGAACTAAACTGGGGGCATGCTTCAGTTGCCCCGTGAGTCCGATGTGCCCCGCATCCGTACCACGCTCAAAGTGTACAAAGTGTCCGCCATCGTCACGGGCACGTTCTTGCTGCTCCTGTGCCTCATGATGGTGTTTCGGTACGGCTTCGGTCAGGACATCGAGCTCGGCGGCCCGTTCGGATTCCTGACGCTTACGCCCAAGGATGCGATCACAGCGATCAACCTTTCCACGATCATCCTGATCATTCACGGCTGGCTTTACGTCATCTACCTCGCCTGCGACTTCATTCTGTGGCGGCTCATGGGCTGGAGCTTCGGTCGTTTTCTGCTCATCGCTCTCGGCGGCATCATTCCGCTGCTGTCGTTCTTTTACGAGCGCAGCGTCCCTCGGCGGGTGCACGAAGGCCTCGCGACGGTGGGGGTTCCTGCGTGAGCGAACGCGGCCCCGTTCTCGTCGTCGATTTCGGGGCGCAATACGCGCAGCTGATTGCGCGTCGGGTGCGGGAGGCAAACGTCTACTCCGAGATAGTGCCCCACACGATTACGGCTGCGGAGATCGCCGCCCGCACGCCGTCCGCGGTCATTTTGAGCGGTGGGCCGTCGAGCGTGTACGAGGAGGGCTCGCCGGCGCTCGACGCGGGAATCCTCGAACTGGGCATTCCCGTGCTGGGAATTTGCTATGGCTTCCAAATGATGGCCAAACAGCTCGGCGGAGAAGTGTCGCGTACGGGGCAGCGGGAATACGGTGCGACGGATGTCGTACTCACGGGCGAAGATGGCCCGCTTCTCGCCGGGCAACCGCTCGCGCAGACAACATGGATGAGCCACGGTGACTCGGTATCCGCTGCGCCGAGCGGATTTGCCGTCCTCGCGTCGAGCGCATCGACTCCGGTTGCCGCCTTCGCGAATGACGAGCGAAGGCTTTACGGCGTTCAGTGGCACCCTGAAGTGAAGCACTCTGAGCACGGGCAGCGCGTTCTGGAAAACTTTCTGCACGTGGCGGCCGGCATTCCAGCAGACTGGACAAGCGACAGCGTCATCGCCGACCAGGTAGCGCGCATCCGCGCGCAGGTGGGAACAGCGAGGGTCATTTGCGGGCTTTCCGGCGGCGTGGATTCTGCCGTCGCGGCGGCGCTCGTTCACGAGGCGGTGGGCGATCAACTCACGTGCATTTTTGTCGACCACGGACTGTTGCGTCAGGACGAGCGCCGTCAGGTGGAGGAAGATTTCGTCGCGTCCACGGGCGTGAGGCTCGTCACGGTGGACGCCGTCGACCAGTTCCTTGACGCCCTGGCCGGCGTCACCGACCCGGAGACCAAGCGGAAAATCATCGGCAGGGAGTTTATCCGCTGTTTTGAAAACGCGGCGGAAGCGCTCGTGCTCGAAGCGCACGCCGACGGAGAGTCCATCCGCTTTCTCGTGCAGGGAACGCTTTACCCGGATGTCGTGGAGTCCGGAGGCGGTTCCGGCACCGCGAACATCAAGAGCCACCACAACGTGGGCGGTCTCCCTGAGGATCTGCAGTTCGAGCTCGTGGAGCCGCTGCGCGCGCTCTTCAAAGATGAGGTTCGGGCCATCGGGCGTGAGCTCGGCCTGCCTGAGGCGATTGTGTCGCGGCAGCCGTTCCCCGGGCCGGGACTAGGCATCCGCATCGTCGGCGAGGTGACGCGCGAACGGCTCGCGCTCCTGCGGCAGGCGGATGCGATCGCTCGCGCCGAGTTGACGGCCGCAGGCCTCGACGCCGAAATCTGGCAGTGCCCTGTCGTGCTTCTCGCCGACGTGCGGTCGGTGGGCGTGCAGGGTGACGGGCGCACCTACGGTCACCCGATCGTGCTTCGCCCCGTCTCATCCGAGGATGCCATGACCGCGGACTGGTCGCGTCTGCCATACACCGTGCTCGCGCGCATTTCGAACCGGATCACCAACGAGGTGGCGGGTGTGAACCGCGTGGTGCTGGATGTGACATCCAAGCCGCCCGGCACCATCGAATGGGAGTAGCGCGAAACCTCGGCGAGGTTATCTCCGCATGATTGCGAGCAGTCGCAGAATCTCCAGGTAGAGCCACACGACGGTGAGCATGATGCCGAACGCCGCAGACCAACCATAAATTCGGGGAGCGCCGCGTTCGACACCGGTTTTCACGTTGTCGAAGTCGAGCACGAGCGAGTAGGCGGCGAGGAGGATGACGAAGATTCCGAGCACGAGACCCAGCGGGATGCCGGGCATGATTTCGACGCTGCGCATCCCGAACGGTTCGTTGGTGGCGCCCGTGAGCATGAGGATCAGGTTGATGACCGAAAACACCGCGTAGCCGATCATCGCAATCATGAACACTTTGGTGGCCTTGTGGGAGGCCCGCACCTTGCCACTGGCGAACAGCGCAAGAGTCACACCGACCACAACCAGGGTGCCGAGCACGGCTTGCACGGCGATACCGGGGTAAAGGGCTTCGAAGAATCGCGTGATTCCGCCGACGAAAACGCCCTCGACTGCCGCATACGACAGCACGAGAGCGGGCGAGGGCTTCTTTTTGAAAATGTTGACGAGTGCGAGAACGAATCCGACGATCATGGCCGGAATGAACAGCATGGGGAAGACCCAGCCGATGGCCGCGCCGCCCAGCAGAATGGCGAAGCTGATAACGACCTTGACGATGGTGTCTTCGTACCCCATCCGATCCGTGTGAATCGAAGTGGCTGACGGCGACGAGTACAGAGCGGTGAGCTCTTGTGCCGTCATGTCTTTGGCGGTGGGACGCGCAAGCTGTGCGGCTTTCGCCGCGTTGGCGCTGAAGGCCGGTGAATTGCGGAAGGCGGGGTTGGATGACGGCATGGGTTCCTCTGTGGTGGGGAATCTGGTTGAGGCCAATCTATCCTGAAACACCTTTGGGTTTGCCGGAGATTGCTGCGAAAGCGCGACCGACCCATGCGGCGCCCACGACCGCCGCGCCCGCCACGGAGAGGACGAGGACGCCCCACCCGTAGTCCGTGAAGAACTGTTCGAGCAGAAACATTGTTGCCAGCGGGACGACGAGCGTGACGTAGCTGAGCGGCGGTCGCTGTCTGATGAGCAACCACGCGGCGAGCGGGAGTGCGAGAGCCCACACTGCGGAGGCCCCGTTCAGCAGCACGATGGCCGCGAGCGAACCCGCAAGCGAGCCGACAATTCGACGCCACCCGATTCCCGGGAGTATGAGCCAGCCCGTGATGTGCGCTGCGAGGCCGACGGGAAGAACGACGAGAGAGTAAGCGGAGGTGAATTGCACGAGAATGCCGCCGCCAAAAATCAGGCCGAGCCCCGCAAGCAGTCTCGTGGGGTAGGTGCCCCAGCGCAAGGCGAGAGATCGTGTCGGTTCGCGCCACGATAACCGCGAGTCAGACATACGATCCGTAGATTTGCACCGCCGCATAAATGATCAGGGCGAGCCCCAGAACGCCCATGCTGACGCCAACCCAGAATGGTCCGTCGTACCTTCGGCTCGGCTCTTCGGCAATTTCCGCCCGGATGTCGTCGGCACTCACTGCCGACCCCGAGGTCGAATCCCGGTGGAGCGGGCGTCCGCAGTAAATGCAGAACTTCCATGCGGAGGCGACTTCGCGGTGACAACTCGCGCAACGTTCCATGTTGAGCAGATTATCAAGTCTGCGCATCGCGTAGCGTTGCAGTGTGAAATCGGATGCGGTGGGCCGGCCGCTTGTCGTAGCGCACCGAGGCGCGTGCGGATATCGGCCGGAACACAGCATGGCGGCATACGACCTTGCGCTGGATCTTGGTGCGGACGCGATCGAACCGGATATTGTCGCCACTCGTGACGGCGTGCTGGTGCTGCGGCACGAAAACGAGATTTCCGGCACGACGGATGTCGCCGCGCATCCCCAATTCGCCGATCGCCGAACCACGAAGGTCATTGACGGGCAGAAGCACACTGGCTGGTTCACGGAGGACTTCACCTGGCTGGAACTGCAAACCCTGCGCGTTCGTGAACGGCTTCCGAAACTCCGCAGCACGTCGTTCGATGGTGCGGAGAGGATTCTGCGGCTCACCGATCTTCTCGACCTTCTGGATGCGAGGGGTCAGAACACGAAGCTCGTCGCGGAAATCAAGCACGCCAGCTATTTCGAGGAGATCGGACTGCCGCTGGATGAGCTTTTTGCCAGTGAAGTGAGCGAGGCAGGCTGGAGCAGCGACCCAAGGCTCTCCGTCGAGTGTTTTGAAACCCGAGTGCTGCGGCAAATCCGGGAAAGGGGTGTTGCCGCTCAGTACATTTTTCTCGTGGAGGCCGGCGGTTCGCCCGCCGATGAGGTGGCCTCCCGCGGCGATCAGGCATCGACGTTCGCCTCGTATCTCACTCCCGAGGGCCTCGCAGCGCTCGCGGCGGCGGGGTTGTACGGCGTGAGCGTCGACAAGAGACTGGTCCTGGATCTCGACAAATCGGGCGTCGCCAGAGGCACAACTGACGTCGTGGACCGGGCGCATGCCGCGGGGCTCGCGGTGTATTGCTGGACCCTGCGCGCCGAGAATCACTTTCTGGCCAGGAATTTTCGTGGGACCGGTGGCGGGCGGGAGTTCGGCCAGTGGCGCGACGAATTCCAGCTCATCATGCGCACGGGACTTGAGGGAGTGTTCGCCGACCAACCAGACCTCGCGATCGAGGCGCGCGACCTCCTGTAGACGGTGCCCGAGCTTACAATTGACGGGCCATGACCTTCATTCCTGACGTTTCCGCACCCGACATCGAGTCGAGACTGTTGGAAGGGCTGAATACTCAGCAGCGCGAGGCCGTCGTGTACCGGGGCGAAGCATTGCTGATCGTGGCGGGTGCGGGTTCGGGTAAGACCAGCGTGCTCACGCGCCGAATTGCGCACCTCATCGAGTCGAAGGATGCCTGGCCGAGCCAGATTCTGGCGATCACGTTCACGAACAAGGCTGCCGCCGAAATGCGCGAACGCGTGGGAACGCTCATCGGCCAGGCAGCGGAAGGCATGTGGATTTCGACGTTCCACTCCGCGTGTGTTCGCATTCTGCGGCGGGAAGCAGAAACCTTCGGATACACGAAGAGTTTCACGATTTATGATTCCGCAGACTCGCGGGCGCTTATCAAACGCATCATCAAAGACCTGGACGCAGACACCTTTGGCTTTACCGTCAGCAAAGTCGCTGGACGCATTTCGAAGGCGAAGAACGAACTGCAGGATGTGGAAACGTATTCGCGCGATGCCAATTTTGCCGACCCGGCCGAGGCGATCTTCGTCGAAATGTTTCGGCGCTACTCGAATGAACTCACGCGGGCAAACGCGTTCGACTTCGATGACCTCATCGCGCAGACCGTGTACCTGTTTCGAGCGTTTCCGCGCGTTGCCGCACTGTACCAGCGGCGCTTCAGGCACATTCTGGTGGACGAGTATCAGGACACCAATCACGCGCAGTATTCGCTTATCCGCGAGTTGACGAAACCGCCGTCCCCAGAGAATCTCGCGGGGGCCGTCGGTTTCGATGGTATGCCGCTGAAGGAATACGATCGTCCACTCGGTCCCGCGTCCCTCACGGTGGTGGGTGATTCTGACCAGTCGATTTATGCATTTCGCGGGGCGGACATCCGCAACATCGTCGAGTTCGAGCGCGACTTTCCACGTTCGAAGGTGATCCTGCTCGAGCAGAATTACCGCTCCACTCAAAACATTTTGAGCGCCGCCAACGCCGTAATTTCGAACAATTTCGACCGCAAAGACAAGAACCTCTTCACGGATATCGGCGACGGCGACAAGATCGTCGGCTTCACCGGCTACAGCCAGCATGACGAGGCACAGTTCATCGCGGATGAGATTGACACGCTGCGCGGCGAAGGAATCGACTATCGCGACATTGCCGTGTTTTATCGAACCAACGCTCAAACCCGTGCATTGGAAGACGTGTTCATTCGCTCCGCCGTGCCGTATCGCGTCATCGGAGGCACGAAGTTCTACGAGAGAGCGGAGATCAAGGATGCCATGGCATACCTTATTTCCGTGGCGAACCCGGCAGACTCGCTCTCGCTGCGCCGCATCATGAATGTACCCAAACGCGGGATCGGGCCTGCGACGGAGGCGGCGCTGCAAAACCACGCCGACAAAGACGGCAGACCCCTCCGGGACGTTTTGCACGACGCAGGGCAACTCGGACTCGGCCCGAAGGTGACGGGAGCGATCGAGGGCCTTGCCACGATCCTCGACGACGTGGGTGCCATGGCCGAGACGGCGGCGCCCGCCGACATCCTCACCGAACTGCTCACTCGAACCGGCTTTCTCGAGGTGCTGCGATCCAGCCGAGACCCACAGGATGAGGCCCGCGCCGAAAACGTCGAAGAACTTATCGCCGTGACACGAGAGTTTCGCAGAAACAATCCGACCGGTACTCTGCTGGACTTTCTCACCGAAGTGGCGCTCGTGGCGGCGGCCGACGAGCTGGACGACTCCAGCGGCACCGTCTCACTCATGACGTTGCACACGGCAAAGGGACTCGAATTCGAGGCGGTTTTCCTCACCGGAGTAGAGGAGGGCTTGCTTCCCCACCAAATGTCCGCCGGTGAGCCGGGCGGCGTTTCGGAGGAGCGGCGCCTGATGTACGTGGGAATCACGCGGGCCAGGCGCAAACTGTTTCTCTCGCTCGCCATGACGCGGGCACAGTTCGGCGACGTCACGGTGGCGATGCCGAGCAGGTACCTGCAGGAGATTCCACCCGAACTCATCGACTGGCGGCAGTCGCCGGGCATGGCCAATTCGCGAGGAGGAACAGAACCTCGCGCTCTCAACGCGCGACGTGGCGGCTTTGGAGCCGAAACATCAATCGCGGGGATGGGTGGCTACGCGATCGAGTCCGCGGGTGCCGGACCGACCGCGAGAGCGCGCGCCGCAGCACGGGCGGCCGAGCGACCCAAAACCGAGTGGGCGAGCCGCGTCACCAGCACGGTGCGCGACAACGGCGACCTGACGCTCTCGGCGGGGGATCGCATCCGGCACGTGGATTTCGGCGAAGGAAAGGTCACGGGCGTCACCGGCACGGGCCCCAAGAGCGTTGCGGAAGTGCAGTTCGAAACCGCGGGGCGCAAACGGCTACTCATCAAGATCAGTCCGATCGAGAAGCTCGAATGAGCTTCTCGAACCCCCTTTTGCACGTTCGCTTGGTGGCGATCGTGCCGATCGAGAAGCTCGAATGAGCTTCTCGAACCCCCTTTTGCACGTTCGCTTGGTGGCGATCGTGCCGATCGAGAAGCTCGAATGACGCTCGCCAGCGTCCGCCTGCGCAGCGAGGACGGTGAACTGGCCGCCGCGCTGGCCGAAGTTCGCGTTGACCTCGGTGTGAGCTCAGATTTTCCTGCCGATGTGGAAGCGGAAGCTGCGTTCGCCGCCTCCACGATCGCGCTTCCCGATATTGAACTTCTGGACGCGCCATTCATCACGATCGATCCCGCAGACTCGATGGATCTCGATCAGGCGATGCAGCTTGAACCGCGCGGCAATGGGTACACCGTGCGATACGCCATCGCCGACGTTCCCGCGTTTGTGGCTCCGGGCGGCGCGATCGATCGCGAATCGCGCAGACGCGGCCAGACGCTGTATCCGCCGGATGGCCGAATTCCGCTTCACCCCGTGATCCTCAGCGAGAACGCTGCGTCCCTCTTGCCCGGAAAGGTGCGGGGAGCATTCGTGTGGACATTCCAGCTCGACAGCGCCGCGCGCGTCACCTCGACAACTCTCGTTCGGGCACGGGTTCGCAGCACAGCGCGGTACGACTACGACCGGGTGCAGGAGCTCATGGATTCGGGGTCGGCGCCGGAGGGCATCGCGCTTCTCAAGGAAATCGGCGTCAAGCGCATAGCGCTCGAGCGTGAGCGAGGCGGCGCGAGCCTCGGCAGACCCGAGCAGGAGATTCATGAAGCGCACGGCAGATACGTCCTTACGCGCCGGAGGCCGCTTCCGGCTGAAAGCTGGAACGCGCAGATTTCACTCATGACGGGGATGGCGGCCGCGAACATCATGCTCGAGGGACACGTGGGAATTCTGCGAACGATGCCGGCCCCCGGCGAGGAGGCGATCGCCTGGTTCCGTCGCCGTGCAGCGGCCCTCGGTACACCATGGGAACCGGGCACCCCCTACGGAGAATATTTGCGCCGCCTCGACCCGAACGTGCCGCACCAGCTGGCGATCATGCATGCTGCCGCTTCCCTCTTTCGCGGCGCGGGCTACACGGCTTTCGACGGTCAGGCGCCGCACGACGACATCCAGTCCGCCGTCGCGGCACCGTATGCGCACGCGACCGCGCCGCTGAGACGACTCGTCGACAGGTTTGTGCTCGTCGTGTGCGAAGCGCTCGCCAACAAGCGAACGGTGCCGGAGTGGGCGCGCACGTCGCTGCCCGAACTGCCGGCACTCATGGCGGCATCCGACAACCTCGCCGGGCGGCTCGAAAATGAGACAACGAGCCGTGTGGAGGCCGCGATTCTGCACTCGCGAGTGGGTGAGAATTTTGACGCAACAGTGCTCGCGGCGACCTCGGATGGCGGCCAAATCCAGGTGGATGATCCCGCCGTCACAGCCCCCTGCGCGGGGTCGCTCACACCGGGGGATCGGGTGAGCGCCCGTCTCCTCAAGGCCGACATTGCCACGGGCGAGGTCGGGTTCGCGGTGGACCCACGGGGGCGAGGTGCCAGTGCGAACGCGAACGTCGAAAAGCACCCTCATACGCTGCGCAAAGAAAGCTCATAGCAACTGCCTTTAGGTTCCCGACATGCGAAAAACTTCCCGACTTGCGTCCATCATTGCCGCTACGGCACTTCTCCTGACCGGGTGCGCGGCGCACGCGGCGCCCACCCCCTCTGGCACGCCCACCCCCGCTGATGCCGATGACTCCTGGCTGCCGGCGGGAACTATCGTGCACCGCGATGTGGCGTATGGCGCCGATCCGCTTCAGAAGCTCGACGTTTACGAGCCGGGCAACGCCGCTGACGCCCCGATTCTGCTCATGGTGCACGGAGGCGGCTGGAAACGCGGCGACAAGGCCGCGCCCGGTGTGGTCGACAACAAGGTCGCTTACTACGTGCCCAGGGGAGTCATCGTGGTCTCGACGAATTATCGCCTGCATCCGGACGCCGATCCGGTCACCGAGGCGCACGACGTCGCTGCCGCACTTGCCTTCGTGCAGCGCCACGCATCCGAGTGGGGAGGGTCATCCAAGGATGTCGTGCTCATGGGGCATTCGGCGGGTGCCAATCTGGTCTCGCTCGTCGCGGCAGACTCCTCGATTGCGCGGGACGAAGATGCGGCGCCGTGGCTCGGCACCGTCGCGCTCGACAGCGCGGCATTCGATGTCGTGACGATTATGCAAGCCCCGCACCTTTCGCTCTATGACCCCATATTCGGTAAGGACACTCAGCTGTGGAAAGATTCCTCTCCCACGCTGCGGATTGACGGAATGCCGGCACCGATGCTGTTGGTGTGCGGAAGCCAGCGAGCGAACTCGTGCGCCCAGGCGGAGCAGTTTCGAACGCGCGTGTTCACGCAGTATCCGTCCGCCGATCCTGCAACGATTTCCGTGTATCCGATCGAGATGAGCCACGGAGAGATCAACAGCACCATCGGCACTCCGGGACCGCTTACTCAGAGAGTTGATTCCTTCTTCGCTTCGCTGGGCCTGAAAATTCGGTGACGCTCAAGCGGGTAGAGTTTTCTGTGGCAAAAATTTCACAGCATTGAATTTCTGCCACACCTCACAAATTTGCGGATGGGATAGGCAGCGTGGATCTTTTCGAGTATCAGGCCAGAGACCTTTTCGAAGCGTACGGAGTGCCTGTGCTCGCAGGTATCGTCGCGGATACACCCGCCGAAGCGAAAGCTGCGGCGGAAAAAATCGGCGGGACCGTCGTCGTCAAGGCCCAAGTGAAGGTCGGCGGCCGAGGCAAAGCCGGAGGCGTGAAGCTCGCCCACTCGCCCGATGAGGCCTTCGCGGCCGCCGAGCAGATTCTCGGTCTCGACATCAAAGGCCACGTCGTACGTCGCGTGATGGTCGCGGCAGGCGCCCAGATCGACAAGGAGTTCTACTTTTCCGTTCTGCTAGACCGGGCGAACCGTTCCTACCTTTCTCTGTGCAGCGTCGAAGGCGGGGTCGAGATCGAAGTGCTCGCGGTCGAACGGCCGGATGCGCTCGCGAAGATCGAGGTCGATCCGCTTGCCGGGATGACGGAAGCGAAAGCCGCCGAGATCGCGCGCGCGGGCGGCTTCCCCGATGAACTCATCGCCAAGGTCGCGCCCGTCATGATGAAGCTCTACGACGTGTTCACCGGCGAGGATGCCACGCTCGTTGAAGTGAACCCGCTTGTGCTCACCGCCGGCGGCGACATCCTGGCGCTCGACGGCAAAGTCACAATCGACGCCAACGCAGACTTCCGGCACCCGGGTCACGCCGAACTTGAGGACGCAGAGTCCGCTGACCCGCTCGAAGCGAAGGCGAAGGCGGCGGACCTCAACTACGTGAAGCTCGACGGGTCCGTGGGGGTTATCGGCAACGGGGCCGGCCTCGTCATGAGCACGCTGGATGTCGTGGCCTACGCGGGCGAAAAGCACGGCGGGGTCAAGCCGGCCAACTTCCTCGACATCGGCGGCGGAGCATCCGCTGAAGTCATGGCTTCGGGGCTCGACGTGATTCTCGGCGACGAGCAGGTGAAGAGCGTGTTCGTGAACGTCTTCGGCGGCATCACGGCGTGCGACGCCGTAGCCAACGGCATCGTCGGCGCGCTGCGTTCGCTCGGCGACAGCGCGAACAAGCCGCTCGTCGTGAGACTCGATGGCAACAACGTTGAGGAGGGCAGGCGCATTCTCAATGAGGCGGCGCATCCGCTAGTCACCCTCGCAAACACCATGGACGAAGGCGCAGACAAAGCCGCTGAGCTGGCTTCGAAATAAGGAACGAAAGACATGTCAATTTTCCTCAATAAGAACTCGAAAGTCATTGTTCAGGGCATCACTGGCGGTGAAGGAACCAAGCACACAGCGCTCATGCTCAAGGCGGGCACGCAGGTGGTTGGCGGTGTGAACGCGCGCAAGGCCGGCACGACGGTCACGCACGGTGTCATCGAGCTGCCCGTTTTCGGCACGGTCGTGGAGGCGATGGAACACACCGGCGCCGATGTTTCGATCATTTTTGTTCCTCCGGCCTTCGCCAAGGATGCGATGATCGAAGCAATCGACGCCGCCATTCCGCTGCTCGTCGTCATCACGGAGGGCATCCCGGTGCAGGATTCCGCTCAGGCCTGGGCTCATGCGAAGGCCAAGGGCAACAGGACTCGCATCATCGGCCCGAACTGTCCCGGCGTCATCACTCCGGACGAAGCGCTCGTGGGGATCACTCCCGCCAACATCACTCACAAGGGTCCGATCGGGCTCGTGTCGAAGTCGGGCACGCTCACCTACCAGATGATGTACGAGTTGCGGGATCTCGGATTCTCCACCGCGATCGGCATCGGCGGAGACCCCATCATTGGCACGACCCACATCGACGCGCTCGCCGCGTTCGAGGCGGACCCCGAGACGAAGGCGATCGTCATGATCGGCGAGATCGGCGGCGACGCCGAGGAGCGGGCGGCCGACTTCATCAAGGCGAACGTCACAAAGCCCGTCGTGGGGTACGTGGCGGGGTTCACCGCGCCGGAAGGGAAGACCATGGGCCACGCGGGCGCGATCGTGTCAGGCTCGGCCGGTACGGCGCAAGCGAAGAAGGAAGCGCTCGAGGCGGCGGGAGTCAGGGTCGGCAAGACGCCGTCGGAGACCGCGGCGATCATGCGGGAGATTCTCGCGACGCTGTAGCAGGTGGACTCGGGCGTCGTGAGAGTGGCGCGCGGAGTTGAGCGTCACGCGGCGATAGGCTCCGTTCGGTATGAATCGTCCGCTCACCGCCCTGTTCGCCGCGCTCGAGGCCCTGCTTGTCGTCGGGATTGGGATCGGCGTTCCCCTGGTTCCCCTCACGTTCATGTGGGCGTTCCAGTACGGTCTGCAGGTCGATTGGAGCGTGTTCTGGCGTGCATCCGTGGACGTCTGGTTGATCGGACACGGAACGGATGTCACGCTCACACTTGATCCGGTGACGGCGAGCAGTGCGGGCTTTGCCGAGGCAGGCGTGCCGTTCGTCGTGACTGTCGCGGCGCTTGGAATCGGTTTGCTCACGGTGTTGCTCGCTGTGCGTGCCGGCCGACGAATTGCGGAGACACCGTACGCGACTCTGGGAATTCTGGTCTCCGTGCTGGTCGTCGGAATACTTTCCTTCGGTGCGACGATGAGTTCGCTTCACCAGTTCTCCCGACCGTCGATCTGGCAGGGCACGCTGTTTCCCACGATCGTTTTTGCCATCGGACTGCTTCTCGGCGTCGGCATGGCTTCGCGCCGGCTCAGTCGCATGCCCGGTCGGATACCCGGTCGCGGCGGGGCGCCCTCGCGGCTTGGCGAGTGGTGGGAAGCGCGCCCTGCGCTTCAGCGTGGGGTACTGGTGCAGGCCCTGCGCGGTGGCGCAGCCGCCGTCACGGTCGTCGTTCTCGTGGCGAGCGTTCTGCTCGCGCTCATGATCCTCGTCAACTACAGCCAGATCATCGCGCTGTACGAGGGAATCCATTCGGGGGTTCTCGGCGGGGTCGCGGTGACGCTCGCGGAAATGGCGTTTCTCCCCAACCTCGTGGTATGGACTGCGTCCTGGCTCGTGGGGCCCGGATTCGCGATTGGGACCGGATCGTCGGTGAGCCCGCTGGGAACAAACCTGGGCCCGGTGCCCGCCGTCCCGATCCTCGGCGCGCTGCCGACCGGGGATCTCGCGTTCGGGTTCGTCGGCCTGCTGGTGCCCATTGTTGCGGGTTTCATGGTGGGTGTGGGCATTCGACCCGCCGTACTTCGACTGACCGATGGTGCCTCGCCCGTGTCTGCGCTCCTCGCGACAGGACTGGGCGTGGGTGTGGCCGGTGGGCTGCTGCTGGGTATCTTTGCCTGGATTTCAGGTGGCTCTGCCGGCCCTGGGCGATTGGCCGCAGTCGGGCCGGATGCGGTGCTGATCGGATTGTTCGCAGCGCTCGAGTTCGGCGTGCCAGCCATTCTCGGACTGCTGGTCGGGCGACCGGCCCGCGCCACTTAAACTGGGAGCATGCTCCGTCTCGTCGTGCTCATTTCCGGCACCGGGTCGAATCTCCTTTCCCTGCTGGAGACGTGCGAGCGAGACGCCTTCCCCGCAGAGGTTGTCGCCGTCGGTGCGGATCGCGCGGCGGAGGGCCTCGCGCACGCACGGCACAGAAGCATTCCCACGTTCGTGGTCGACTGGGCGCAGTATCCCGATCGCGAAAGCTGGGGCGACGCCCTTCTTGATCGAATAGGCGAATGGTCGCCGGATCTCGTTGTGCACAGCGGGTTCATGCGCATCGTCCCCGAGCGGGTCGTCGCGGCGTTGGCCCCCCGCATGATCAATACTCATCCGGCGTACCTTCCCGAGTTTCCCGGTGCGCACGCCGTACGCGACGCGCTCGCGGCGAAAGCGACGCAGACGGGTGCGAGTATCATCGTGGTCGACAGCGGCGTCGACAGCGGTCCACTCATCGCGCAGGAGCGTGTTCCGGTGAGGCGCGGCGACACCGAGGAGTCGCTTCATGATCGCATCAAGGTCGTGGAACGACGACTGCTCGCTCAGACAATTCGGGACATCGCCGAAAGCCGAATCATCCTGGAGGGACCTCAATGACCGCCGCTGCTTCCCACAACCTCACTTCTCGGGATCGCATTCCCATCCGCAGAGCCCTCGTGTCGGTGAGCGACAAGAGCGGCCTGGTCGAGTTGGCGGGAGTGCTCGCCGGAGCCGGAGTCGAACTGGTTTCGACGGGGTCGACGGCCAGGCAGATCGCCGAAGCCGGCTATCCGGTCACCGAAGTGAGCGAGCTCACCGGGTTCCCCGAGTCGCTCGACGGCCGCGTCAAGACCCTGCATCCAGCAGTTCACGCGGGAATCCTTGCCGACCTTAGGTTGACGAGTCACGAGAACGAACTCGCGGGACTCGGTATTGCCGCATTCGAGCTCGTGATAGTGAACCTGTATCCCTTTGTCGAGACCGTGGCGAGCGGCGCCGCTCCGGATGCCGTCGTCGAACAAATCGACATTGGCGGGCCCGCGATGGTGCGCTCCGCCGCGAAGAACCACGCGAACGTTGCCATTGTCGTCTCGCCTGGGCGGTATGCGGATGTCGTTGCGGCCGTCAGCGCTGGCGGCACGACTCTCGCGCAGCGGAAAGACTTCGCATCAGAGGCGTTCGCGCACACCGCGGCATACGACAAAGCGGTCGCCGAGTATTTCGCCAGCCATGTCGCCGAAAAGGCGGAGGCGGCTGCCGAGAACCCAGGCCTCACACTCACGTTCGATGCCGGCACACCGCTTCGCTACGGCGAAAATTCGCACCAGTCTGCGTCGCTCTACCGGCTGCCCGGCGCGCGAGGCATCGCCCAGGCCGAACAACTCCACGGCAAGGAGATGTCGTACAACAACTATGTGGATGCGGATGCCGCTCTGCGTGCCGCATACGACTTCGACGAGCCGGCGGTGGCCGTCGTCAAGCACGCGAACCCCTGCGGTATCGCGGTGGGGCCGAATGTTGCCGCCGCGCACGGTCTCGCCCACGCGTGCGACCCCGTGTCGGCATACGGGGGCGTGATCGCCGCGAACCGTCCGATCGACCGTGCCGCTGCAGAGTCGATGAAGGACATCTTCACGGAAGTAATTGTCGCTCCACAGTTCACGAGCGAGGCGCTCGCCATTCTCACCGCAAAGAAGAACCTTCGGCTGTTGGCGCTTCCCGCGGATTATGCACGCGAGCCTCAAGAGTGGAGGCAGATTTCCGGCGGGTTGCTCGAGCAGACCCCCGACACGCAGTTCGCTGCGTTCGATAGCTGGCAGCTCGTTTCGGGGGAGCCCGCGGATGCAGCCGTGCTCGCGGATCTGGAGTTCGCGTGGCGAGCGGTGCGCGCGGTGAAGTCGAATGCGATTCTGCTCGCGCACGGCCGGGCGTCTGTCGGAGTCGGGATGGGCCAGGTGAACCGAGTCGACTCGTGCCGTCTCGCCGTGGACCGCGCGGGCGACCGCGCAGCAGGAAGCGTTGCCGCATCCGACGCATACTTTCCGTTTGCTGACGGGCTGCAGATACTTATCGATGCCGGTGTTGCTGCGGTCGTGCAGCCGGGTGGGTCCATTCGCGACGAGGAAGTCATTGTCGCCGCAAAGAACGCCGGAGTGTCAATGTACTTCGCCGGCGAACGCCACTTCTTCCACTAGGCGGAGTATGCGCGAATCCCTCGATCGTGCCCGTGAGAAACGACAAAATAACCGCACGCCCGCAACCGAGGTGACGCGCCGTGCTGATATCCAATAGTCTCGCTGCATGACAACTTTGACCGGACCGCTCGCGATGATCCGCCGAATCGCCGGAGCGGTAACGGCAGCTCTCGCCATCGCACTTATCGCCCATTTCGCGAGCGTGCTCGTTTTCTACGCAGCGGCCGGAGCAAACGCGTCGTCGTTTGAACAACTGAACGGCTACTTCTTCGCATCCAGCCTCATCCTCTTCCTGATCCTCGCGCTTGTGGCAGGTTTTGAGGGGTTGAGACGCTGGTATGTGGCGGTACCGCTCGCGATCGTCGTTTCGCTGCTCGCGGGCCTCTTCGGCAGCCTCGCGTCCATTCTGGGAAGCGGCTCGACTTTGGACGGTCCGGCGATTGCCTTTTTGTTCGGAACGCTCATCGGGCCAAAGCTGATCTTCGTCATCGCCGCGGTGCTGGCGACTGTCACGGTGGGCCGAAGACTGTGGGCGTACATAACCCAGTCCACGCTGGATGCACCGCAGGTTCGGGATCGCCGTGTCGCACTCGTGCGTCTTCCCGCCGCAAATCTTGCCGACGGTCAGGTGACCCACATCGCGCGGTCTGTCGTTGATGCCGAAAAGGCCGACGAGCAATGGGACGCGTACGTTGCCACGCTCATTGAAAACGGGTGGGACACGATTGAAGTTCCCGTGGCGACCGACGCTCCGGACTCTGTGTTTGTCGAGGACACTGTGGTCATTTTCGGCGACACCGCGGTGATCACGAGCCCCGGTCACGAGTCGCGCCGCACGGAGACTGTTGCCGTGGAAGAGACCGTGCGCGAGCTGGGCTTGCGCATCGCGCACATCGAATTGCCCGGCACGCTCGACGGCGGTGACGTGTTGAAGATCGGCAGCACCGTCTACGTGGGCAGGGGCGGCAGGACCAATGGCGAAGGGATTCGTCAGCTGCGAGCCATCGTGTCCGCCCTCGGGTACACGGTCGTCGGGGTGCCCGTCTCCAAGGTGCTCCATCTCAAGAGCGCGGTCACCGCTTTGCCGGATGGCACGGTGCTCGGCTACCCGGAATTGGTAGATAACCCGGAAATGTTCGATCGTTTTCTGGCCGTGCCGGAACCGGAGGGTGTCGCGGTCGTCGTTGTGGACGGTGAGACGGTGCTCATGTCGGCATCCGCGCCCAAGACCGCAGCGCTCGTCGCCGATCTGGGTTACCGCGTCGTCACGGTGGACATCAGTGAGTTCGAAAAGCTGGAGGGATGCGTCACGTGTCTTTCGGTGCGCATCAGGTGACAGCGCTCATCAGGTAGTGCGACTCGCATCGCGTACCGCGCGACTCCGGCACGTCGGCGTCGGCATGTGAGCACCCGCGCGGCGGACTCCCGCCGGTCGTACTTATGCGCCTCCGGCTGCGGGAGTCTCCCGGTGGTGCGCGCGCCACGTGCGAATGCCAGCGATGATGGACAGCGCGATCACAATACCGGCGATGACATACGACGCGCTCTTGATGCCGGGAACGGACGCCGTGAAGTAGCCGATGAGGGTGATGCCGACACCCCAGGCGAGCGCACCCACGAGGTTGCTGCTGACGAAACGGTAATAGTTCATGCGCCCAACACCGGCAATTACGGGGATGAATACCCGACCCCACGGCACGAACCTCGCGACCACGATGGACCACCATCCGTAGCGCTGGTAGAACGTCTCTGCGACAAAGATGGCCTTTTGCGTACGGCGGCCGCCGTGACGGTCGAGATACCCACGCCCGTAGTGTCGGCCCAGAAGGAACCCGACCTGGTCTCCGAGGAAGGCGGCGATTCCGACGCCCACGGCAAGAATGACGATATTCAGACTGACCGCGGATGCCGTGATGAGCCCGGCCGCGAAGAGCAGCGAGTCTCCCGTGATGAACGGGATGAACAGACCGAGAAAGATCGCGGTTCCCGCGAAGACCAGAGCCCACACGATGAGGTAAAAAATGATCGGTCCGGCAGTGGAAAGGAGGTCGCCCATCTCGCTGCCGAGATTGGAGGTTGCTGCCGGGAGTATGGTCACAGCGCCCATGTGGAGCCCTCAGGAGAAAAAAGCACAAAAATCCGATCGCAGGTAGGTAAGGCAATCCTAACTAACCGTGGTCGTCATTGCCAGCGAAAGGGCCGTGAAGTTTCCGGGAAAAATAGTTTGCTGCGCGCGGAGGTTTATCGTATTCTGGAGGGCTGCACTGACGACACGGAACACTGGGCATGTTCCCTCTCGTGTGCCGCGCGGGCCTGCCCGCCTCCCCTCACTGTCATTTGGCACCGCCAACGCATCACGATCAAGGACCCCTTTTGTCTTCCGACTCCACCACCAAGCGACCGAGCACCTTCTCGTCGATCATGCGCGTGTACCCGTACGCGAAACCGGCCATGCGCCGCATCTACCTCGGGATGGGTGCGGCAATGCTCGCCGCGCTCGTGGCGCTCGCCATTCCGCAGGTGCTTCGCTCACTGGTGGATGGGCCCCTCAAAGACGGGGATGCGAACGAAATCTGGTGGCCCGTGATCATTGTCCTCGTTCTGGGCATCCTCGAGGCGGTCATGATCTGGTTCCGCCGATGGTTCGTGCTGCAGCCGGGAACTCACATTGAAGCTCGAATGCGCAACGGTCTGTACAACCAGCTGCAGGAGCTGCCCGTCAGCTTCCACGACCGGTGGCCGAGCGGCCAGCTGCTCTCGCGGGCAATCAGCGATCTCAACCTGATCCGCCGCTGGTTCTCGTTCGGACTCGTGCTGTTCGTCGTCAACACCATCACGATCCTCGTGGGCCTCGGAGTGCTTGTCAGTATCAACTGGATGCTGGGCGTGCTGTTCGCGATCCTGTCCATACCGCTGTGGATTTACGGGTACCTCTTCGAACAGAAGTACTCGGTGGTTGCGCGCAGGAGCCAGGACCAAGCGGGCGATCTTGCGACGGCCGTCGAGGAATCCGTGCACGGCATCCGCGTGTTGAAGGCGTTCGGTCGCGGTGCGCACGCTCTCCACAATTTTGAAGCGAAAGCAGAGCTGCTGCGCGGCACCGAGATTGAGAAAGCCAGGGCAATCGCTGGTATTTGGCTGTGGCTGCTTCTCGTGCCCGATGTCACGTTCGCGCTGTGTCTGGCAGGAGGGGTGTGGCTCGCGGGTGCCGGGCAGATCACGGTCGGCGAGCTCGTGGCGTTCTTCGCAACCGCCACCGTGCTGCGCTTTCCCGTGGAGTCCATTGGATTCCTGCTCTCCATGACCTTCGATACCCGCACGGCGGCCGACCGCTTCTTCGAGGTCATGGATGAACAGAATTCGATAGTCGACCCCGAAACTCCCTCAACCGTCACCAACCCCGAGGGTCGTCTCGTCTTCCACAACGTGCACTTCAGGTACGCGGATTCTCCCGAGCGTTTCCCCGATCTGGTGGACGGCATCGATCTCGAGCTCGAACCCGGCGAGACCATGGCGCTGGTCGGCCTGACCGGAAGCGGCAAGTCCACGATCACGTCACTGGCCACGCGGCTTTACGACGTGACGGGGGGGTCCATCACGATCGATGGCGTGGACATCCGCGACCTGACCCTCGAGGAATTGCGCACCCACATCGCCATGGCGTTCGAAGACGCCACGCTGTTCTCTGCGTCGGTTCGGGACAACGTGCTGCTCGGGCGCCCCGACTCCACGGCAGATGAACTCTCCGAGGCTCTCGAGATCGCGCAGGCCGACTTCGTGTATGAGCTGCCTGAGGGTCTCGACACGAAGGTCGGCGAAGAGGGCATGAGCCTCTCCGGCGGCCAGAGGCAGAGACTCGCCCTCGCGCGCGCAGTTGCCGCGAAACCGGATGTTCTCGTGCTCGACGACCCGCTTTCGGCACTGGATGTTGACACCGAAGCGCTGGTTGAGGCGGCACTGAGGAGGGTGCTCGCGTCCACGACGGCACTCATCGTGGCGCATCGCCCGTCAACCGTGATGCTGGCGGATCGGGTGGCGCTCCTTGAGAACGGAAAGATCACCGCGGTGGGCACGCATTCCGAACTGCTCGCATCCAGTGAGCACTACCGATTCGTCATTTCGAGCCTGGATGAACCGGATGGGCCGCCCAAACGGAATCCGTCCCCGCCCACAACCCCTATCCCCATCGTGCCGACGGGTGTTGGCCGCACGAGTTCAGAGGTCGGTTCATGAGCGTCATTGGTGTCGAGGGCGAAGATCGCCAGGATTATACGAAGGCGGAGAGCCGCCAGATTCGCGCGCGCTCTCTGAAGCTTCTGGGTTCGCTCGTGCGTCCATTGCGCCGACGGATTGCGTTGACGGCGATCGTCGTCGTGGTCAGCACCGCTGCGCAGGTCGCCGGTCCCGCGTTCATCGCCTTCGGAATCGATAACGGATTGCCGGCGATGCTGAAGCAGGACTGGATGCCGCTCGGCATTGCCGTAGTTGCGTTCTTGTTCACCGGTACGATCGGTGCTCTGCTCATCGCGTGGTACACGGTTCTCGTGGCGCGGATTACGCAGTCAATCCTCATCGAGCTTCGCAAACGGATGTTCCTGCACACGCAGCGATTGAGCCTCGAGTTCCATGAGAGTTACACTTCCGGTCGCATCATCGCGCGCCAAACCAGCGACCTCGATACCCTCAGAGAGCTGCTCGATTCCGGCCTCACGGAGCTCGTGCAGGGTGGCCTCTACATGGGCTTCACGGCAATCGCGCTGTTTTCCCTCGACTGGGTGAGCGGGCTCGTGCTCTTCGGCGCGATGATCCCGCTGTGGGCGCTCACGCGCTGGTTCCAGCTCGCGTCCCAAAAGGTGTTCCGCGAGACCCGAACGACATCGGCGCGCGTCATCGTGCACTTCGTCGAAACGATGACCGGTATCCGCGCGGTCAAGGCTTTCCGCAAGGAGAAGCGCAATGCGAAGGAGTTCGCCGGCCTCGTCGAGGATTACCGTCACGCGAACGAACGCGCGATCAATCTCTTCGGAATTTTCGATCCCGGGCTCGTGCTCATCGGGAACATCACCCTCGCGGTGATTCTGCTCGTCGGCGGCCTCCGAGTGGCCGGGGGAGGCCTCGCGGTCGGAGTGCTGCTGGCAACCCTCCTGTACACGCGTTCGTTCTTCGCGCCCGCGCAGGAGATCGCGATGTTTTACAACTCGTATCAATCCGCCGCGGCAGCACTGGAGAAGATCTCCGGGGTGCTGGAAGAGCGACCGAGCGTTCCGGACCCCACCGGTCCCATCGACCTGTGGAAGGCCAAGGGGAACGTTCTGTTCGACAGGGTCGAATTCTCGTACAAAGAGGACCGCGTCATTCTTCCCGAGTTCACGCTCGACATCCCCGCGGGGGAAACGATTGCCCTCGTCGGCTCTACGGGTGCGGGAAAATCCACTCTCGCCAAGCTGATTTCCAGATTCTATGATCCGACCTCGGGAACCGTGTCGCTCGATGGCGTCGACCTTCGGCAATTGCATCCGAAGGACCTGCGTCGAGCCATCGTGATGGTGACGCAGGAGGCGTACCTGTTCTCGGGAACCGTCGCGGATAACATCGCGCTCGGCAAGCCCGATGCGACGCGCGCAGAAATCGAGGCAGCGGCGCGCGCCGTGGGCGCTCACACCTTCATCGAGGGCCTCCCGAGTGGCTACGACACGGACGTGAACAAGCGCGGCGGGCGGGTCTCTGCGGGTCAGCGGCAGCTGATCTCCTTCGCGCGGGCATTCATCGCCGACCCCGTCGTGCTGATTCTGGATGAGGCAACGGCGTCGCTGGACATCCCGAGCGAACGTCTCGTGCAGGAGGGTCTGCAAACGCTTCTCGCGGACCGCACGGCGGTGATCATCGCGCACCGGCTGTCGACGGTGGCGATCGCCGACCGCGTGCTCGTGATGGAGCACGGCCGCATCATCGAGGATGGCACTCCCGCAGATCTCATCGCGGGAACGGGCAAGTTCTCCAGAATGCACGCGGCCTGGCGTGACTCGCTCGTGTGACCGCGACGGGGTGCGCGCCGGTCAGGGGCGGTAGCGCGCGAGCCGCAAATTGATGCGATAGCCGGATGTCGTGGTAACGAGGGGCGTGTTCTCTTCCCGGTAGTGCGCGAGCGCCTGCTCGTCGTGGCAGAGCGGCGGCTGGCCACTCGCGCGCACCACACGCCACCAGGGAACGCTGCTGCCGTAGAGCGCCATGACTTTTCCTACGGCGCGGGGAGCGCGGGATCCGATCACCGCCGCGATGTCTCCGTAGGCCATCACGTGGCCCGGCGGTATCGCATCCACGACATCCAGCACTCGCGAAATGAAGTCTTCTGACTGGTGCATTTACAGTGAGAGCACACCGAATTTTTCGCCGTACTGCGTCTCCCGTTCGACGACGAATCCCATGTTCGTGAAGAAGGCCTCCGGGCCGTCGTCGCCGGGCTCCCACAGCGCGGTGAGTCGGGTGAACCCGCGTGACCGAGCTTCGTCTGCGAGCGCGAGAACAGCGAACGTGCCGACGCCTTTGCCCTGCTGGTCCGCCGCCACATGCACGCGCCACACGCAGCTTCGAAACTCTTCTTCGGCCGCATCCTCATCGAAATTCCCGCGGATGAAGCCGACGACCTTGTCGTCGCTGAGCACGACACGCGGCCAACTCGTTGTGGCGTCGAGATACGCGTCGGCTATCGCGTAGGTGGGCGGAACGACAAATTGCTCCTGTCCGCGACGCAGTGTGAGCTTGTTCGCGGCGAGTGCATTGCTGCCCGACAAGTCTTCGAGTCTGAAGTTGGCCATGAAGACAGGCTATCCACACGAACCGAGAAAGCTCTAGAGATATCTTGATGTCGAGATAATTGGCCCGGGCCTGTAAGCTGAAACCAGGCTTTTCGGTCAGGGCACTGCCCTCCGATCGTTCACGTGCCGAACACCATCTTCAAGGAGCACCCAGTGTCAAAAATCAAGGTAGAGGGTACCGTCGTCGAACTCGATGGCGACGAGATGACCCGCATCATCTGGCAGGCGATCAAAGACACCCTGATCCACCCATACCTCGACATCAATCTTGAGTACTACGACCTCGGCATCGAAAAGCGCGATGACACGGAAGACCAGGTCACGATCGATGCCGCGCACGCCATCCAGAAGCACGGCGTCGGCGTGAAGTGCGCGACGATCACGCCGGATGAGGCGCGCGTCGAGGAGTTCGGCCTCAAGAAGATGTGGCGGAGCCCCAACGGCACGATCCGCAACATCCTCGGCGGCACGATCTTCCGCGAGCCGATCATCATCTCCAACATCCCCCGCCTCGTGCCCGGCTGGAACAAGCCGATCATCATCGGCCGCCATGCATTCGGCGACCAGTACCGTGCGACCGACTTCCGGTTCGAGGGCGAAGGCAAACTCACGATGACGTTCACGCCGAAGGACGGCAGCGAGCCGCAGAGCTTCGAGGTGTTCCAGTCGCCGGGCTCCGGCGTCGCAATGGGCATGTACAACCTCGACGACTCGATCCGCGACTTCGCTCGGGCGTCGCTCGCCTACGGCCTCGACCGCGGGTATCCCGTATACCTCTCGACGAAGAACACCATCCTGAAGGCGTACGACGGCCGGTTCAAGGACCTGTTCGCCGAGGTGTTCGAGAATGAATTCAAGGCCAAGTTCGACGCCGCCGGCCTCACCTACGAGCACCGCCTGATCGACGACATGGTGGCCGCCTCCCTCAAGTGGGAGGGCGGTTACGTCTGGGCGTGCAAGAACTACGACGGCGACGTGCAGTCCGACACTGTGGCGCAGGGCTTCGGTTCCCTCGGCCTCATGACGAGCGTGCTCACGACACCGGATGGCAAGATCGTCGAGGCGGAGGCCGCCCACGGCACCGTTACTCGTCACTACCGCCAGCACCAGGCCGGCAAGCCGACCTCGACGAACCCGATTGCGTCGATCTACGCGTGGACGCGCGCGCTCGCGCACCGCGGAAAGCTCGACGGCAACCAGGCGCTCATCGATTTTTCGCACACCCTCGAGGATGTCGTGGTGAAGACAGTCGAATCCGGAAAGATGACGAAGGACCTGGCGTTGCTCGTCGGTCCGGCGCAGGGCTACCAGACCACGGAGGAGTTCCTCGCCTCCCTCGCGGACAACCTCAAGGCGCGCCTCGCCTCCTGAGGCTCGGCGGGCGAACGCTCGACCTGCCGCTCTGCCGGTCGGAAGACGACTCGTCCGAAAGCGGGGCCAGAGGGGCGCGACGCTGAGAAAGTCTTCGAGGTGTGTCGTGGCATTGAGTGACTGAGGCGAGCCTAGCCTTGCTGGAGCGGCGGGTAGTTTCCGAGTAGTACTGGAAAGATGAACCGGCTTTCTGCAGCTATTCGGCGGTACCCGATTGTGGCGCTCACCCTGCTTGTCGCCGTGATTGGCGGCGCACTGGCGCTCACCGGTCACGTCACTGTTGCCCAATGGGTGATCAGCGGTTTCGCCCTCATCGTGGCGGCGATTCAGGCGTGGGACATGATCAGGAATCTGATCAGCGGCAGTTGGGGTATCGACGCGCTCGCGATCATGGCGATCATTGCGACCGTCGCCGTCGGCGAGTTTTGGGCGAGCCTCGTGATTGTTCTCATGCTTTCCGGTGGAGAGGCGCTTGAGGACTATGCCGAGGGTCGGGCACGGCGCGAGCTGCGGTCCCTTTTGGACAGGTCCCCGCAGAACGCGCATCGTCTGGTCGAATCCACGGGCGACGTGGAGAGCATCCCGGTGTCGGAGGTGGCGGTCGGCGACAGGCTGCTCGTGAGGCCATCTGAAGTGGTGCCCGTGGACGGTGTGTTGGAGTCGGATGCCGGCTCATTTGACGAGTCCTCGCTCACGGGCGAGAGCCTTCCCGTGGAGCGGCTCAGCGGCGAGGAACTTCTCAGCGGTTCGCTCAATGGCCAGGTGGCAGTGGTGATGGTGGCCGGCGCGCGTGCGGAAGACAGCCAGTATCAAAGGATCGTCGCTCTCGTCGCGGAAGCCACCAAGAGCAAGGCGCCGCTGGTCCGGATCGCGGATCGCTACGCCGTACCGTTCACTGCCGTTTCGCTCCTCATCGCCGGCCTCGCCTGGCTGTTGTCTGGCGACCCGGTGCGTTTCGCAGAGGTGCTCGTTGTCGCAACTCCGTGCCCTTTGCTCATTGCGGCTCCTGTTGCGTTTATGGGTGGCATGAGCCGTGCCTCGCGATTCGGCATCATCGTCAAGGGCGGAGGCACGCTCGAGAAGTTGTCGAGGGCGCGAACCGTGGCATTTGACAAGACCGGGACTCTCACTTTCGGCAATCCCGTGGTGGTGGCGATTCGGCCCTCCGACGGGATGGCAGCCCGCGAACTGGTGTCGCTTGTCGCGTCGGCAGAGACGTATTCGACGCACGTGCTCGCGACAGCCATCGTGGACGATGCGCGCGAACGAGGGGCGGAGTTGCTTACTGCGAGCAATGCCCGCGAGGAAGCCACGAACGGTGTTGTGGCGGTAATTGCCGGCCGTGAGGTGGTTGTGGGCAAGCTTGCTTTTGTTCAGGCGCACGCGGGAGACGCCGTTGCGACGAGTCTTCAGAGCGGCGAAATGTCTGTCTATGTCGCGGTGGACGGAAAATTTGCCGGGTCGATCATCCTCAGCGATCAGGTGCGGCACGATGCCGCCGACACGATTGCACACTTCAAAGCTTTGGGCATCAAGCGTTTCCTCATGCTCACGGGCGACGCCTCGCAGACCGCCTCGCATGTGGCAGACAGTCTTGAAATTTCCGAGGTGCACGCCGAGCTGCTTCCTGAAGACAAGGTCGACATTGTGACGGCGATTCAGGAGCGACCGGTCATCATGGTCGGCGACGGCGTGAACGATGCCCCGGTTTTGGCGGTGGCGGACGTTGGTGTCGCGATGGGCGCGCGAGGTTCGACTGCGGCGAGTGAGTCCGCAGATGTCGTCATCGTGATGGATGACATTTCGCGAACAGCCGAGGCGATGGTGATCGGTAAGCGCACCATGGCCGTCGCGCTGCAGAGCATTTGGCTGGGAATTGCGCTGAGCCTTGGCCTCATGACGCTCGGAGCTTTCGGATTTCTGCCCGCGATTGTGGGAGCGGCACTTCAGGAAGTCGTGGATCTCGCGACGATCCTCAATGCGCTTCGTGCGCTGGGCGGTTCCAACCCTCGTTTGTCGGAAAAATCCTCAATTGTCACCCGGATGGGCGCAGATTCTCCGGGAGAGCATGTGCAATCAGGGGGAGCGGCAGGGGAGTCTTTGTGAACAGAATGTCATCCAGGGTGTCGAGGTTCTTCTTCAACGCTCCGGATAGAACCGCGTGATCTCCCAAAGCAGAACCGGCAACAACGAGCTCGCCCGGCAGATTCTGAAATTGGGGAGTCTCGTTCAAAATAGGAATAAGCAAGTCAGCGATACTTCCCAGTGAGCCACCGATGACGAGTGTGTCTGGAGCAAGAATCCATGCAAGTGTCGAAAGGCCCGGCGCCAGGCCGTCGGCCAGATCTCTGACATCCTGCAACGCGCTGTGGTCATTTTGTCGGGCCCTGCGAACCGTGTCGACTGCCAGATCGTGTAATGGGTGAGACAAGTCAGCGAGGCCGCTCATAATATTCGACGTCACCGACTTGAGTCCGAGCCCAGAGGCCCATGCCACCTCGCCTGCCGCGCCGTTGTTACCGCGATATAGCTTGCCATTGACGATAATGCCGATGCCGAAGCGCACACCGTCCGCTCGGACCCACACGAGATTTTCGGAACCCTGGCCAATACCGGCCCACAGCTCTCCGACCGCTGCGAGCTTGGCATCGTTTTCGACATGTACCGGGCAGGACAAGTGCGCTTCGAGTTCGGTCGCGAGAGAAAATTCCGACCATTCTTCAAAGGAGAGCGCGCGTTCCACCGTATTGTCATCCCGCACAATTCCTGGTGTCGACAGCGTCGCTACCATGATCGAATCCAGTGTCGCGTTCGCCGACTTAAGGGCCGAATCTACGCACTCGTATACGTTTTGCAATCGTTCTGCTCGTGATGCGGTACCGCGCTCGTCGCCGGTTACGAGGTGAGCCTCGGTCAATTGATTTGCACCTAGATCGGCGACAATTGCCGTGATGGAGTGGACATCGAGCTGGACAGCAAGCATGCGGGCTGCAGCGTAGTTGAATTGGTAGGTGCGTGCCGGTCGTCCCGCGGCGCGACCGCTGAGTTCGTTGGCCTCAGTTGAGATCACCCACTCCTGGTCGATGAGCGGCTCGAGAATCAAATCTAACGCTCGTCGAGACAAACCTGTTGCCTGTTTGAGTTGCGCAAGCGTCATTGGGCTTACCTCGTGAAGTGCCTTGAGCGTGGCCGTCGTGTTGTGCGCGCGCATCGCACTCAGGTCAAGGGATGGCATGGAGTCCTCTCGTACACGCCGGATTCACTCTGCCAACAATTTCCACTAATTCTTTGGCACATAGTGCCGTCAGGATCGCGAATCGGACGCAGACCGATTTTGCCACGACTATTTGATCCCCGTCGTCGCAATTCCTTGGACAAAGTACTTTTGAAGGAAAAGGAACAGGATTAGAACGGGTAGCATGACCACGACTGCTCCCGCGAGAAGCAGCCCATAGTCCGTTGTGTGGATCGATTGGGTAGTGGCGAGACCCACGGGAAGTGTGTACATGTCCTGACTCTGGGCGACAATTAGTGGCCAAATGAAGTTATTCCAGGCGGCCAAAAAAGTGAGAATCGCAGTCACCGCGATTGCGGGACCGCTCAGTGGGAAAAAGATACGAAAGAAAATTCTAATCTCTCCCGCACCGTCAATCCGTGCTGCCTCGAACAAGTCGTCCGGTACCGAGAGGGCAAACTGACGAACGACAAACACGGCAAGCGGCATGACCATGAGCGGCAGGGCGATGCCTGCGAGCGTGTTGACCAATCCAAGGTTCACTATGACGACGAACTGTGGAACGAAGATCGCCGCGAACGGCACGACGAGGGAGCCCATGACAGCCAGAAAGAGGATGCGCTTTCCTGTGAAGTCCAGTTTCGCCAGCGCGTAACCGATCATGGTGGAGAACAATATGTTGGAGAGGACAACCATGAACGCAACCACGAGACTGTTGACGGTGTATCCCGCAAAACCGTAGCTGCTCACCAAATGGATGAAGTTGTCGAACGTGGGATCGGCCGGCAACAACCGGCCCGGGTCATTAAGGATTTCCGCGGAACTCTTAAATGATCCGAGAAAAACCCAAATGAACGGGAGGATGGTCACAAGCCCGACGAAGGTCAGCGCTGCATAGGTCGCCACTGCTGGCAACAGCGTTTTCGTGGTGCGGGCATGGCGCGAGGGAGCTTGAGGCAAATTGTGAACTGCAGTTCTCGTCATGTTTTCGACCTCAATAGTCTGAATTGGACGATGCTGACAATCACGACAATCACGACGAGTACGTAAGACGAGGCGGCGGAGACTCCCAGATTTCCGAATCCGAACTGATCGTAGGTATAGAGCGCCACAGACTGTGTGGTGCCAAGAGGGCCACCTTTTGTCAACAAAAACGGCTCTTCAAAAACCTGCAGAAAGAAAATCGAGAGAAGCACTGAGACCAGCAGCGTCGTCGGGCGCAAGAGCGGCCAGGTGACCGAAAAGAACTTCCTCAACGAACCAGCCCCGTCGAGTGCCGCTGCTTCATAGAGGCCGGGCGGAATGGATTGGAGGCCGGCCAGGAAGAGCACCATCGCGGTACCGAAATTCCTCCAGACTCCCAGAAGGATCACGACGGGCATGGCGAAATGGGTGTCGTGAAGCCAATCGGGTCCGGCCAGCCCAATGGTCCCAAGAAAATTGTTTATCGGTCCGTGTGACCCAAATGCGTATTGCCAGATGACCGCTACCGCAACGATGTTTGTGACCACGGGCGCGTAAAACACTCCGCGATAGAGACCTTTCAGGCGCCTGATTCCGGCATCGAGCACGACGGCCAGGGCGAGACCTACTGCCAAAGTCACCGGTACTCCGATGACGACGAAGTAACCGGTATTCACCATCGACTGGACGAAGAGCGGGTCACCGAGGATGGTGATGTAATTTGCGATGCCCGTGAAGTCGACGTTAAATGGCGCTCGCAAATTTTTGGTCTGGATGTTCGTGAGACTCATATACAGCGAGAAGAGAACTGGCCCGCCGATAAAGAAAATGAAGCTCACCGCAAACGGGGCATAAAACACCCACGCAATACGGTCATGTTTGCGGCCGAAAGGGCGCCGGCGCGGTGTCGTCGGCGCCCTTGTCGGTGCAGTTTGCGCAATGGCCACTGCTTTAACCCTTGCCGGTTCCTATACTGTTTGCCTGCGCCTGCGCAGCTTTCATTGCCTCCTCGGCAGTTGCTTTGCCGCGGGCAACCTGCTCCATTTGCTGTCCGAGCATTTGAGTGACTTGCAGCCAGGTTGTGACTTGCGGCATGGGCTTTGCGGACTTCAGCTGCTCGAGGAATGGTTGCAGGAGCGGCTGTCCGGCTATTGCCGGATCGTCCCATGCTCCCACCACGGCTGGCAGGCTCCCGTATGCCTTGAACTGGGCCACTTGAGCGCTTTCCTGCGACAGGTACCTGACCAACTTCCAGGCGGCATCCTTGTTCTTGGAGTTCTTGAAAACACCCCAACTTCCGCCGTCAACCGGCCCGAAGCTTCCTGCCGGGCCCGCAGGCATCGGTGCTACGCCGATGTGCTCTTTTGTCCAGCCAGGAGACTTGGCGACACCGTCAAGCTGGCTAATCACCCACGGGCCGCTGATCAGCGAGCCGATGTTTCCATTGACGAGATACGGTTGCATATCCATGAACCCCGGGCCATCTGGTGAGGCTACGTTCTCCGTAAAAATGGATCCCATGAACTTCGCCGCCTTAATCACTTCGGGACTGTCCAGCTGCCATTTCGTCTCGTCATCGTTGAGAAGTTTCGCGCCTTCTGAATAGGACCACAACGCAAGGTCTTCACCGTCAAAGGAATTCCACCCGACATCGTAGCCAAGGCCCTTCTTGGCGCCCCCTTTCTCAAGCCCCTTGAGGAACGGGATGAGGTCGTCGGTCGTCTGCGGTGCAGATACACCCGCGGCCTCCGCGAAATCTTTTCTGTAAATAACCGCGTAGGTGTATGAGTACCACGGCACGGAATACGCGACGCCGTCAACAACGCCTTGTTCGTATGAGCCAGGAAAGAATGACTTCGGGTCGACAAGACCCTTGGGCACTGGCGCAAAGGCGTTCGTGAGAAGCAGCGGATATTGCTGTTGCGTGTACAGTGCAGCGATGTCTGGTGTGGTACCCGCCGCGATGGCCGTGCCGAACTTCGTCTGCGCGTCGGCGACGACAGTAATTTCCACATGGACTTTCGGGTTCTCCTTTTCGAAGCCTTTGATGACTTCTTTAAGGCCGTCGACGTCCCCGCTCGGCGCCCACAAGGTGAGGTTGCCGGTTGCAGGTTTATCGTCGACCGTGCTCGTTGAGCCCGACGTATCACTCATTTTTGCTTGGCCACATCCGGTGACGAGCAACGCCGTTGCTAGCACAACGGCCGATGCTGTGGCCAGTCGTGAATGTGCACTCTTGATTCTCTTCATTGAGTCCTCCGATCGAAAGAGCCGGTTGCCCTGACGAATTATTCGATTATGCTACACTCACGCATAATTGCAAACACTAATTTTGATTTGCTCAGTCGCGAGGCCGCCGAGACCTCGCGGATTTGTTTCGAGTGAGTCGAAACATGTTTTCGAAGCAAGTTCGAGAAGTGTGCTATCAGGGAAAGCAGTACTAAATGAAAATCGGCTTCAGTTCTTTCAATTTTGCGAACGTCCTTAAGCGTCAGCAGGTCACGATGCCCGACGTCATAAAATGGATCGCAGAAAATGGCGGTCAGCACATCGAACTGGCAACTATTACGTTCTCGCCACCGGATCAGGGCGACGTATGGAATCTGGACGACGATCGAGACCTCATTGACTCCATTCTTGCGTCATCTAGGGACAACGGTCTGCAAATATCCGGGGTCTGCATGCCGGCCGACTTCCTTGCCCCATCGCCCGAGAAACGTGCGCAACAGATCGAACGAGTGAAGCACCATGTTCGCCTCTGCGATGAACTGGGGATTCGTTTTCTCCGTCACGATGTCGTCGAGTGGGGTTATTCCGCTAGCGGCGTCGCAGCGTTCGAGAAGGATCTTCCCGCGCTGGTAGATGCATCGCGGGAGATAGCGCAATACGCAGCGGGATTCGGCATTACCACGAGTGTTGAAAATCATGGTTTCTATATGAATGCGAGCGAGCGGATCCGCAGGCTCATTTTCGAAGTCGACGAGAAAAATTTCGGTACAACTTTGGATGTTGGCAACTTTCTGTGCGTTGACGAAGACTCGTATGCGGCAACCGTATCAAACCTGCCTTTTGCCACTTTCGTGCATCTCAAGGACTTCTACATTCGACCACGGTCTTGGCCGTTGGGCGATGGCTGGATCAGGACGCCCGCAGGCGTGCGATTGCGCGGATCAGTCATCGGTTACGGTGACACGCCTATGTGCGAGATTGTCGAGCATATTGCGAAGAGCTCGTATGACGGGTTCGTGTCGATCGAATTCGAGGGAATCGAAGACCCGTTCCTCGGATGTGGACTGGGGATCAAGCACGTGAAGAAGTTCCTGACATTGGCACGCGGAGATGAGGTTGCAGATGAGCGCTAAGGATGGAGCCGTGCGTGCTGCACTCGTTGGTTGCGGGAACGTGAGCCGGCAATACCTTTCGACATTCCAAGGTGACGAGCGAATCCAGGTCGTGTGTTGTTCCGACCTCGATGCTTCGAGGGCAGAAAACGTATCGTCAGAGTTCGGCATCCCCCGCATCTTGACTTTGCAGGATATTCTTGTCGACCCCGACGTTGAGCTCGTTCTGAATCTCACTGCTCCCGTCGCCCACGCAAGTGTGACGATGCAGGCACTCAACAAGGGCAAGAACGTTTACAGTGAAAAGACTCTCGCCGTCACCGTTGACGATGCTCGCAGCATTATTGACCTGGCTGCAGCTCAGAATCTTTTGGTCGGTTGTGCTCCCGACACCTTCCTCGGTAACGGGATCCAGGAGACAAAAGCGCTCCTGGAATCGGGGGTTATTGGACAACCGTTTATGGTTCAGATGGCGAGAATCGGCCTCGGGCCCGAACGATTCCATCCCGCACCGGACTTTCTCTTTCAGGAGGGCGTCGGACCGCTCTTTGATATTGGTCCGTACCTCGTCACGGCCCTCACTTACTTGCTCGGCCCCATAGAAGCGGTGACGACCGTGTTCTCCAATCCAGCGCCGCGGAGAACTCTCGTCGTGGGAGAGCGCGCGGGTGAGGTCATCACGTCAGAGATCCCCACGAGTCTGGTTGCAACGCTCGAATTCACCAGCGGCGCCATTGGGACGCTTGCGCAAAGCTGGGATGTCGCGGGAACCCACGCGCCACCATTGGAAATTCACGGAACCAAAGGCAGCATTCTGGGAACGCCTCCGAATAGTTGGTTTGGTTCCCCGTCCCTGAAGCTCATCGGCGAGGACGGAGATTTCGCCGAAAAGACCGCACCAGTGGGCAGCGAAACGTTGCCTCAGGGCATGGGTATGGGTGCGCTTCAAATGTGCGAAGCCATTCGGTCAGGCACTGCGCCTATGGCGTCTGCCTCACGAGCTCTGCACACGCTTGAGGTTCTCACGGCTATTCACGAATCCGGTGATACGCAGACACGTGTCACCATTGACGGAACTCACGAATAGGAGGAATTTCGGAACCATGCAATATCCGGCATGCTTGAACAGCAACACCTATAAGGGGTTCTCCCTAGAAGACGCAGTCTTGGGTGCCGAACAGGCGGGGATCAGACTGATCGAGATCTCGGCCGTTGAAGGCTGCCAACACGTTTCGCCGGAGATATCAGACACCGAGATTGCAAAATTGCGCGAATACCTTGCAGAGCACGGTCTCGAAGCCGTTGCTCTCGGAGGTCATGCGAATCTCACGGCGCCCGACGGTCGCGAACTTTTTCTACGAAACCTAGAGTTGGGTGCGCGACTCGGTGTGAGCTATGTCGTCACAGGCACTGGTGACAGGCACGACGATGCCACCACGATAGAAGATGAAGCCGACTTCGTCAGGACGATTCAGTCATTGGCTGAAGCGGCGGCCGACGCCGGTGTCACCATGGCGCTGGAAACTCACGGAGCCAATTACGCGACGGGAGCTCAGCTCCTGAAGTTACTTGGTCGAGTGGGGTCGCCCCAACTGGCGATAAATTACGACACGGGCAATACGATCTTTTATGGGAATACTGATCCGTATGGAGATCTTGCGGCTTGCCTTGACAGGGTCGTGGGAATCCACCTGAAAGATAAGACAGGTGAAAGGGATGAGTGGAACTTCCCTGCGGTCGGTGACGGCGACACCGACTTTGGTCGCGTTGCGCACATCTTGAACAATCACGCCGGCGACGGCACGATCCCACTGAGTATTGAAGTGGAGTTCACTCCGGCGGGGCCGGCGGGCCTGAGCCAGGTGCATGAGGCCGTGCGAACGTCAGTCGATACTATTCGGTCGCTGTGGTGAAAGTTGCGATAGTCGGACAGGGTTACATGGGAAAAACCCATGCGGAGGCTTTCGGTGAACTCGGTCTTGGCGAAGATATCAAATATGTCGTCGGTCGCAGCGTATACGATCCGACCTTTCCGGCGCGGGGTGCACGATTTGTCACGGATGTGGAGACTGCGTTATCAGATTCCGAAGTCACGGTCGTGTCTGTGTGCACGCCAACCGCTACGCACCGTGACGTCGCCATTCGGGCACTCAGAGCGGGCAAGAATGTGCTCCTTGAAAAGCCAATTGCGTTGACGCTCGCGGACGCGAGGGAGATCATCGCGGCTGCCTCCGAGAGCAGGGGAACGCTCATGATCGCGCACGTCGTTCGGTTCTTTGAGGGATACGCGATTGCGCGACGCCTGGCTGAGTCCGGGGAACTCGGGAGAATCCAATCGGTGACGGCGAAGCGCACAATGGCAACGCCGGAATGGTCGTCATGGATAACCGACGAGCATCAGTCCGGTGGTGTCCTCGTCGACTTTGCAATTCACGACTTTGACCAGACCAACCTCATTCTTGGGACGCCGGACTATGTTACGTCGGTACCGGAAGGCGACATCAGCCAGAGTGCGATCGTGACAACCGTGAACTATCGAAATGGCACCGTGGCCACGGTCATCACAGACTCCGGCTCGCCGCGAGGGTCTTTGTTCTCGAGTGAGATTCACATCAACGGCACGGCGGGCGAGGTCGATTTTACTTTTACGGCACCCTCGGACGACGAAACGACCGCAAGTTCAGTGCAGGTTCCGGCACATCGTCTGACTGTGACGACTCACAGCGAACGGCGAGTCGTCGCGCTCAGAGACGCGAATCCGTATCGCGATGAAATTGAATACTTCCTCGCGTGCGTCAAGCGGCGAGAAGCCCCGTCGTTGTGCACACCGCAGTCAGCGTTGATGGCACTGGCAACTTCCTTGGCCGCCAAAAGGGCAATAAATTCTGGGTCGAGAGAAACGGTCGATATTGGCTAGTCCGGAATCCTGCGGCGCGGGTGTAGCCGCGCGCGATTTGCTGATTCGGGATGGATCATCAAAGGGGCCGGGGAGATCTCCCCGGCCCCTTTTGCAAGTGCTCTCTGTATTAGCCCGCGGTAACCTCGACCGGGGTCTCGCCGGACGCTGACTGCACAGCGATCTTGCGAGGCTTTGCCTTCTCGCTCACCGGGATCATGATGCTGAGCACACCGTTGTCGTAGTTGGCGCTGATTTTCTCGGTGTCGATGCCGTCACCAAGGTTCAACTGGCGCAGGAACGAGCCGCTTGGACGCTCGTGGGCGAGCCACTTCACGTCGGTGCTGCGAGCGGTGCGCTCGGCGCGGATGGTCAGCACCTGGCCGTCGACGTCGACATCCACCGAGCCGGGATCGATGCCGGGAAGGTCGGCGTTCAGGATGTACAGGTCGCCGTCTTTGTGCAGATCGATGGGCATAAGACGGGGGCCCTGCCGCGAGTCGAGGAGGCTCGAGGCAACACGGTCCAGTTCGCGGAACGGGTCAAACAACATAGCCAATTTCATCACTCCTTCAAAACTTGAGTCAGTCCGACTCAACTAAGTCAAAACTAGCACTCTCTCACCCAGAGTGCCAGTTCGACTTGTTCGCCGTGCGCGAAGATCACGGATTGGTAACGAAGTGCCCTCATTGGGGGTAGACAGGGTTTATCGTATTTTCCACGCACAGATCCCGACTGTGGCAACAACGCTGTTTCCCAGAAAGGAATTCGCCGTGCGCATTAACAAACTCATTGCGTCAGTCGCCACGAGCACACTGCTGGCAACCGGGTTCGTCGCAACGACCGCGCTCGAAGCCAACGCCGCTCCCTCCGCGATAGGCGGTCAGCATCAGACGTCGTTCACTCCGGGCCGTTACATCGTGACCCTCGCGGATGCCTCGGCCGCAACCTACCAGGGCGGTGCCCGAGGATTCGCGCCGACGAAACCGAAAGCGGGCAAACAGCTCAATGCCCAAAACCGTTCCGTCGAGAGCTACTCCGACTATCTGAACGAGCGGCAGAAAGACATTGCTTCGAGCGTGGGAGCAAAAATCGAGTACTCCTACACGCTCGCATTGAACGGCTTCTCCGCCGAGCTCACGGCAGCTCAGGCCATGCAGCTTTCGCGGAACAAGAATGTCGTGGGCATCGCGCCCGACGAATTGCGGCACGTGACGGCGGAATCCTCGACAGCATTCCTGGGCCTGGAAGGTCCGGATGGCGTGTGGGCTTCGCTCGGCGGCACTGACAAGGCGGGCGCCGGCGTGGTCGTCGGCATGCTCGACACGGGGATCGCGCCGGAGAATCCGTCGTTCGCGGGAGACCCGCTCGGCACGACACCGGGCGCGGACCCATACCTCGACGGGACGACGATCACCTACGCGAAGGGCGATGGAAGCACCTTCAGGGGAGTGTGCGAGACGGGCGTGCAGTTCACCGCATCCGATTGCAGCACGAAAATTATCGGCGCTCGCTACTTCGTCGACGGCTTCACGGCAGCCAACATCGGCGGCCCCGACATCGGCGAATACCTTTCGCCCCGTGACGGTGACGGTCACGGTTCGCACACGTCGAGCACGGCAGCCGGCAACGCGAACGTGCCCGCGTCGGTCGAAGGGACGAGCTTCGGAACCATTTCCGGCGTTGCCCCGGCCGCGAAGATAGCCGCATACAAGGTGTGCTGGAGCGGGAAGGATCCGACGGTCACGACGGATGACGGATGCGCGACATCCGACCTCCTCGCGGCGATCGATGCCGCGGTTAGCGACGGCGTCGATGTCATCAGCTTCTCGATCGGCGGGGGAGCGGCGCAGACGACCGTGTCGGCGACCGATCAGGCGTTCCTGGGAGCTGCGGCGGCCGGGATCTTCGTCTCCGCTGCGGCGGGAAACGCGGGTCCGGGGTCCTCGACGCTCGACAATGCCTCGCCGTGGATCACGACCGTCGCGGCGAGCACGATCCCCAGTTACGAGGCAACCGTCACGCTCGGAGACGGCACCCAAATGGCGGGCGCTTCCATCACGGTGGACATGAATCCGGCTGATCCGCCGCTGACCGGATCGCTGGTCCTTGCCGACGCGGTGAAACTCGACGGCGCATCGAATGCCAACCTTTGCTACGCGAACACCCTCGACCCGGTGAAGACGGCGGGAAAGATCGTCGTGTGCGAGCGAGGCGTCATCGCGCGCGTCGACAAGTCGGCTGAGGTCAAGCGCGCGGGCGGGATCGGCATGATCCTGATCAACGTGGTACCGGGTTCCACCGACCTCGACAATCACTCGGTGCCCACAATCCACCTGGACGCGCAGTTCCACGATGCGCTCATGGCGTACGCCGCCACGCCGGATGCGACGGCAAGCTTTGCGCCGGGGAACTCTACCGGTATTGAGCCGCCGACACCGCAAGTAGCGGGTTTCTCGTCGCGGGGACCGGTGCTTGCCGATGGCAGTGACATTGTGAAGCCCGACATCACGGCGCCGGGCGTGGCGATCATCGCCGACGGAGCAAATGCGGAAGGCGAAGCGCCAACATTCCAGTTCCTTTCCGGAACGTCGATGGCGACGCCCCATATCTCCGGGCTCGCCGCGCTGTACCTCGGCAAGTCGCCCAACGCATCGCCATCCGAAATCAAATCGGCAATGATGACGACGGCGTACAACACGGTGGATGGTGCGGGGAACCCTGTGACCGATCCGTTCGTGCAGGGTGCGGGCCACGTGGATCCCACGAAGTACTTCGAACCCGGGCTGCTCTACCTGAACGGCCTCGACGACTGGTACGCGTACATCGAGGGAATCGGCTATGACGTGGGTGTGACGCCGATCGACCCGAGCAACCTCAACCTGGCCTCGATCGGCATCGGTTCGCTCACGGCATCGGAGACCATCACGCGAACCGTCACGGCAACCCAGCCGGGAACCTTCACGTCCTCCATTTCGATCCCCGGAATCGACGCGGTCGTCACGCCCAGTACGCTCAGCTTTGCGAGCGCGGGCGACACCGCGAGCTACACGGTGACGTTCTCGCGCACGACAGCTCCGCTCGACGCGTTTGCGACCGGATCCCTCACGTGGACGAGCGGCAGCACGGCAGTTCGCTCTCCGATCGCCGTTCAGCCCGTGGCGATCGTTGCTCCGGCCAACGTTTCGGGGACAGGTGACTCCGGTTCGGTGGATGTGACGGTGACTCCGGGCTCGGATGCGGACATCCCGCTGGCCACAACCGGGCTCAGCCTCGGCGTGCTGCAGCCGGATCCCACGGGAGTCGAAGCAGAGCACTCAGGCTCAGGTTCGGCGGGCGCTCACTTCGAGTACACAGTCGCCGTCCCCGATGCCACCGCGCTGGCGAGGTTCGATCTCGATTCGCTCGACGACACCGCGGACCTCGACCTGACGGTGTACCAACTCGACGGAGACGGCAACCCGGTTGCCGGCTGGCAGTCTGCGACGGCATCCGCGGATGAACGGGTCGACATTGCGAACCCGGTTGCCGCGAACTACCTCGTGATGGTGGATGTGTATTCGGCAAATCCGTCGACGGCGTTCGACCTCACGACCTACTCGGTGGTTGCGGGCGGCGCGCCGATCACGCTCACGCCGTCGGTCATCCCCGGCCAGCAGGGTGTGCCGTACACGTACACCGCGGGTTGGAGTGGGCTCGCCGCGCACAGCAGCTACCTCGGCATCATCAGCTACGGCGACACGGGCGCGCAAACACTGCTCTCGGTCACGGTGGGCGATGTCATTCCCCCGGGAACCCCCATCAACACCTCGCCTCCGACCATTACGGGAACTCCCCACGTCGGCAGAATACTCACGGCGCACCCGGGGGCTTGGGACGTCGACGGCCTCACCTTCGCCTACCAGTGGCAGGCGGATGGTGCAGACATCCCGGGGGCAACCGCGCGGCACTATCGCGTTGCGGCTTCCGACCAGGGCAAGCAACTGAGGGTCGTGGTGACGGCGACAAAGGGCGACCTGCCGCCAGGAACTGCGGTGTCTGCGGCGGTGTCGGTGCCGTACTCCTCCACCACGGATCTGAAGCTGAGCCGCACGATCGGGTTCTCCTGGCAGACGACCACCGCCAGGGTGACGGTCTCGAGCGATTCCGATGCCTCGCCTACGGGGACGGTGACGATCAGGGTGAACGGCGATGAGGTGGCAAGCCTCCCCTTGACGGAAGCCGACAACGGCGTCGTGTCGTACACGCTGCCGAAGCACCGGAGCGGGTTCTATCGAGTGCAGGCAACATTCGCTCCCGACACGGATTCCACCCTCGGCTCGACGAGCAGAACGAGGTACCTTCTGATCCTGTTCTAACCGAAGGGTACTCAGTCGATGGCGGCTGGTGCAGCGTGACGACCCTCGCGGGTCTGCGTCTGCACCAGCCTTCCGTCATGCAGGTCGACCACGTTGTGTGCTCTGGCCACCATGAGCGGATCGTGCGTGGAGACGACCGCGGCGATTCCTCGGGCCTTCACGAGTTGCTCGATGAGATCCATCATCGCGGCGGCGGTGCGCGAGTCAAGCTGGCCGGTGGGTTCGTCGGCGATCAGGATGTCGGGCTCGCCAACCAGGGCACGTGCCAGACCGACGCGTTGCTGCTGGCCGCCCGAGAGTTCGTAGGGGCGCTGGGCGGTGTGATCGCCGAGTCCCACGAGTTCCAGCATTTGCGCCACTTTGCTCGTGCGTTCGGCGGCACCCATTCCCCGGATGCGAAGAGGGACCTCCACGTTTTCGGCTGCGGAAAGCACGGGAATGAGTCCAAAGGTTTGAAAGACGTAACCGATTCTTCCGCGCCGAAGTTGCGCGAGCTTGTTGTCGCTCAGCGTGGTGATGTCGGTGTGCCCGAACCACACGGTTCCTGATGACGGCCGGTCGAGTCCGCCGAGCATGTTGAGCAGGGTCGTCTTGCCGCTCCCGCTCTTACCGCGGATCACCAGCAATTCGCCCGGGTGGACTTCCAGGCTGACGTCGGTGCAGGCATGCACTTCACCCGCACCCGTCCCGAACGTGCGACTCACGCGGTCGGCGCGAAGCGCCGGCGCGATAGCGGGTGCGGTTTCCACTTCTGCCATCAAAGTCATGACTGCTCCTCCTCCGGTTGAATCGGTTCGACGGGATGCGGGGCGTGTGCTTCACGGTCTCCCGGCCACACCCCGACGTGATCGGTCTCGAGCGCAAGACGCACGCGCTCACGCAAATTGAGGGCTTTCGTGTAGTCATCCGGAAGCTGCAGTCGTCCCACCCTGTCGAGCACGGCGAACTCTTCGGCAATGTGCTGTTCCTGCCCGTGCTCATCAACTTCCCGACGCCGCAGAACCTCAGTCGATGTGCGGCCGTCGCGAATCTGAATCGTGCGATTGACGTGTTCGGACACAGCCGGGTCGTGCGTGACGATGAGGGTGGTGATGCCAAGACCCTCGTTGACTCCGCGCATCGCTTCGAGCACCTCCGATGAGGTGGCTTCATCGAGTTCACCGGTGGGTTCGTCCGCCAGGAGCACCTCCGGGTTGTTCGCGAGCGCGACGGCGATGGCCGTGCGCTGCTGTTCACCGCCGGAGAGCTCAGTCGGCCTCCGATCCGCGCAGTAGCCGACCTCGAGAAGGTCGAGCAACTCCTGGATGCGTTGTCTGCGATTCTTCTGCTTGTTTGCGGCAACCGCCATCGCCATCGCAACGTTCTCCGTGGCCGTGAGGTACGGCAGGAGGTTGCGGGAGGTTTGCTGCCAGACGAAACCGACCCGGTGCCGTTGATACCGCACGCGTTCCTTTCGATCCATCGTGAGCAGGTCGCTGCCTGCGCAGTGCGCCACACCCGCGGTTGGGGTGTCGAGCCCGGAGAGAATCGTCAGGAGTGTCGACTTGCCCGAACCGGACGCCCCGACGAGCGCGACCATTTCACCGCGGTCCACGCGCAGATTAAGACCCTGAAGCGCCTGAACTTCTACGCCCTCCGCCGCGAAAATGCGCACAAGATCCGCGCAGAAGATGTGCGGCTCCGGTGGCGCCGCGGCGCCGGAAACTGTCTGGTTCGACATGTGTCTATCCTTCCTCGGAAGTTCGCAGCGTACTGGCGACGTTCACGCGTCTCGCCGTCGCCAGCGCGATTGCGGATGCAAGAACGACAATCAACGCGAAACCGCCGATAATGAGGGCGGTGAGCACCGGATTCACCTCGACATCCGGTTGACGGACGCTGCCCGTGAACGGCGTGAAGTCCACGCCGGCCAGCACGAGATAGGGGAGAAACACTCCGAGCAGGAAACCCGCAATGACCGCAATCACGGCGGTCGGGCCGATCTCCCACGCGGTAATTCCTCTCGCCTGACGTGCGGTAAGTCCGAGCGTACGCAGGAGCGCCAGCAGGCGTTCCCTGCCGGGCGCGCTGATCATGAGCGCAAGGACCACGGCGGTCGCGCAGAGCAATGCGACGACCACGATGAGCGCGAAAAGGGCGAACTGCAATCCGGAAGACACCGGCGACTCGTTCAATTCGGCCGCCGCATCCGCGGGGCTTTCGATGGCGGCATCCGGCCCGACGATCGCCGCGAGATCCGACCTGACCGCAGAAACATCCGCATCGGGTGCGAGTCGGAGCAGGGTGATGCGCGGCAGAAAGCTGTCGATGTGGAGTGCCTTCGCATGTGCGACATCGATGAGCGCCCAGTCTTCGACTCCGCTCAGCGAGCGGGATGTTCCCGGATCGCCAGCATCCATGATGTCGACGCCCGCGAGCGTGGAGTCTTTCGTGATCGTGTACTGCTCGCTGAGGTCCGGGGAAAGAAGCACGGGAACCTTCAACTGCGTTGGCTCGGTCGACATGTCGACCCTGGGTCGGGCCGTGTCTTTCACCCCCGATTGCACTCGCGCGAGCGCCGCGGTATCGGCAACGATGATGGGCACGGACAGGTTGACATTGTTCTTCTGGTGATCCACGACCGCGA
>JBIQLG010000008.1:0-109159 GCA_044464485.1 Agreia sp. | reverse complement strand
TGGCCGGATTGTTCGCTCCCCGCGTGGCACACCGCCTCGGGCTCGAAGCAACCCTCATCGCGGCGGTCATCGCCATGGTAGTGGCCTTCACTGCTCGCGCGCTTGCGACGGGATACGGAGTCCTGTTCACCAGCACGCTCGTTGCTCTCGCTGCTGCGGGCATCGGCAACATTCTGCTTCCGCCCATCGTCAAGCGCTACTTTCCCGACCGCGTCGGTCTCGTTACCTCGCTCTATGCCACGGCCGTAGCCTCGGGCACCGCACTTCCGCCCGCCATAGCGTTCCCGATTGCGGATGCCGCCGGGTGGCGATTTTCTCTCGCCGTGTGGGCGATGCTGGCGCTCGTCAGTCTGCCGCCATGGATCATTGTGGTGATTAAAAGTCGCCGCTCGAGAAGTCGTGCAGCGCCGGAATCAGTCACCGAACTCGAGGAACCCGCGCCGGAAATGTTGGGGCGGGTGTGGCACTCGCGCGTCGCGTGGACGATTGCCATCGCGTTTTCGCTCACTTCCTTTCAGGCGTACTCGTTGTTCGCGTGGTTGCCCACTCTTCTCGTGGACCAGGTCGGGGTAAGTCACCTTGAGGGCGGATTGCTTCTCGCCTTTTGGGGGATGCTGGGTATGCTTGCGTCTTTCCTCGCGCCCATCATCGTCGCGCGCCTGAAAAACGTCGGAATAATCATGCACGCAGGGGGAGCCGGTTTCGTCGCGGGTTTTCTCGGCCTGCTGCTGGCGCCCGGTGTTTCTCCCTGGCTGTGGGTTGGTTTGTGCGGCATCGGCCAAATCATCTTTCCCGCGTGTCTCGTGTTGATCAACGTGCGCACGAGAACGCATGAAGGCTCCATCGCACTGAGCGGGTTTGCGCAGGCCATCGGCTATGTGATTGCCGCACTCGGACCGCTGCTCGTGGGCATCCTTCACGACGCCACGAACGGATGGACGGCCTCGCTTATCCTTCTCGCCGCGACGTCCGGCCTGTTCATCTATTGCGGCGTGGCCCTGCGGACGCCGCGGTATGTCGAAGACGAAACCGCCGCCTCTGCGCAGCGCGGCCCGCGCGCATAGTCAGGGTCACGTGAGCATGTGGGGCCGGTGCACGAGTGCGGCAGCACCAATCAGGGGCCCCTCGTCCGAGAGAACCGATGACTTGATTTTCACCCGTCTCGCATACTCTAACGTCGTGTGCTCTTCGAGCCCGCGTCGAATGAAATCGACAAGGTCGACGCTAATGCGGGAAAAACCTCCACCGATGGCGACGACATCGAGGTCGAGCAGTGAGCTTGCCGAGCCTATTGCTTTTCCGATCGCACGCCCTGAGCGCGCAACTGCGTCCCGAGCGATTGTTGAGCCTTCGAGATAGCTCTTCGCGAGATCTTCTCCTGATGCACCCTCCCACCCCTGCGCTTTGGCCCAGGCGACGGTGTTGGGGCCGGATGCGATCGCCTCGAGACATCCCACGCCGCCGCACGCGCAGCGCTCGGTGAATCCGCTCACCTCAACGTGTCCGATGTGACCGGCGTTGCCCGTGGGCCCCGCCATGGCGCGACCATCCAGAATCAGGCCTCCGCCGATACCGGTGGAGACCACCATGCCCATAACGTTTCGGGCGTCGCGTGCCGAACCCAGCCAGTGCTCGGCGAGGGTGATGCACAGGCCGTCGATTCGCAGTGTGACGGGGGAATCGGGAACGCACTCCTGTAGCAGGTCAGCAAGGGAAAAGTCTTGCCATTGAGGCAGGTTGAGCGGCGACACGAGACCCAGACTCTGATTGACGGGCCCTGCCGCGCCTATTCCCACACCGTCAATGCGCTCGCCGCGGGGGAGCGCGGCCATCGCGCCCATGGCCGCGTTTCGTACGCTGTCGGCGAGTTCTTCTGTGCTGCGGGAACGACCCGTGCCGAACCTGGACCGACTGCCCTGCACGAGACGACCAGAACTGTCGACAAGTGCCGCCTCAACCTTGGTACCGCCAAGGTCGACCGCGAGCGCAAGTGATTCCGGCATGCACTGAGCCTATTGCGACAAGGAAGCGTAGGGTGTTTCCATGCCGTCAGCGCTGCGTCAGCTGGATTTCGACCGGGAATACAATTTTTCCCCCTCGATCGTGTTCGATGCCTTGGTCGACCCTGATCTTCTCGGTGGCTGGCTCGCGATCGCGCGTGTTGAGCCGCACGTCGGGGGAGCGTTCGATCTGGTCTGGCCGGCCAATTCCGGCCTTCCACCAACCCGCGGCGTGATCACGGCTCTTGATGCTCCGCACGCACTTGAAGTGTCGACCGATAATCGGGGAACCATTCGTTTCGATCTTGAACCGCGCGAAGATCCGGTGGGAGGGAGCCACGCTACTCGTTTCCATGCGCACGTTGAGGTTGCCATGGAGAAAGCATTTCTTCCGCGGGCCGAGGCGGAGTGGAACCTGTGTTTCGACCAACTCGATGAGCTGTTGCGAGGTCGGCCCGTCGACTGGACTCGACCGGGTCACGGTACGAGCGGGGCCAGGCGGAACTTTGGCTGTCCGCGTTAGGCGAATGCGTCCGTAGCGCAACATCTGCGCACGCGCGCGCATCAAAAGTGCTCATATGAGCAAAACGCTCAACTTATGTTGAATGCGCATGCGTACGCATCTAGCCTTGGCAGGGAGGAGGAGGACAACGTGGACGCACGAATTGCTGAAGAGAGCGAGCTGCTGACCGTGCGCGTTGCCGAACTCTATTACGACGACAATAAGACGCAGGATGAAATTGGCGCGCTCCTCGGGATCACCCGGTGGAAGGTCGGTCGCCTCCTCACGAGGGCGCGGGAACGCGGCATCGTGCGAATCGAGATCGTGCACCCCCGGGCGCGACGACTTGGCGCAGAGCGGGAACTTCGAGAGCGGTTTCGTCTCAAGGATGCCGTGGTCGTCCCCGACTCGGACGACAATTTTTCCCGAGTCGCGCAGGCGGCCGCCGACTACCTGAACGCGCTTCGACCCGTACCGAGGGTTCTGGGCATCAGCTGGGGGCGCACACTCGATCGGGTTGCGGATCACATGGTGCCCGGGTGGGCATCCGGGATCACGGTCGTGCAAATCAACGGAGGGGTAAGCCTCAACCGCCGCGCGGGAACTGCGTCAACGACGGCTGCCGAGATTGCGCACAAGGGCGGAGGACAAGCGGTATTGCTCCCGAGCCCGGCCATTCTGGAGCGGCTCGAGACCGCGCGCGCAATCTCGGGTGACCGCACTGTTGCGGCAGTCCTCGAACGCGCGGCGAATGCGTCGGCGTACCTGTACAGCGCGGGTGTCGCCGATTCGTCTTCCGTACTCGTCGACAGCGGCTACCTTTCGCCGCACGACGTGAAAGAACTTGTTCGCAAGGGCGCCGTGGGGGATGTCGTGGGGCGATACATCGACGCAAACGGAAACCCGGTCGACCCCGGCCTTGACGAGCGCACGGTGGGAATGGGGCTCGATCAGCTTCGCGCAGCCGAAACAGCCATCTTCGTGGTCTCCGGCGAAACCAAGCACGACATCGCGAGAGCGGTCGTCACCAACGCGCTGTGCAGCGTCATCGTGACCGATGAACTGACTGCCGCCGCGCTTCTGGAAGGAACATGACAGTGGAGAATTCCATAGCTCTGGCACCGGCTTCACGAGCCATTCAACTCATGGGAGGCGATCTCACCGAGAAGAGCCTGAAATTGCATCTCGACGGGCTTGCCGGTGTCGATGCGGTCGGACTTGAGTCTCGTGCAGCAGCGTTGGCGACGCGTTCGATAAAGACATCCTCCAAGGCCTGGGCGCTGGACACAGTCATCCGGCTGATCGATCTCACCACTCTCGAGGGTGCCGATACGCCAGGCAAAGTGCAGTCCCTCGTGGCGAAAGCCATGAACCCTGATCCCTCCGACCCAACGACTCCGCGAGTGGCTGCGGTCTGCGTCTACGGCGACATGGTTTCAGATGCCGTCGCGGCGCTCGGCAATGCGCACGCGGCCGGAGGATCCGACGGAATCAGCGTCGCCGCCGTCGCAACAGCGTTCCCGAGCGGTCGCGCCTCTCTCGCGGTCAAGCTCGCTGACACTCGCGACGCGGTATCCACCGGTGCCGACGAAATTGACATGGTGATCGATCGAGGGGCATTCCTCTCCGGACGATTCGGGCGGGTGTTCGAACAAATCGTCGCCGTCAAAGAAGCGTGCCGTCGCGATGACGGTACGTACGCGCACCTGAAAGTCATCCTTGAAACTGGCGAATTGAACACCTACGACAATGTCAAGCGTGCTTCCTGGCTCGCCATCCTTGCGGGTGCGGACTTCATCAAGACGTCCACGGGCAAAGTGCAACCCGCGGCCACGCTGCCCGTGACGCTGCTCATGCTGCAGGTAGTCAACGACTGGTACCGGCTGACCGGCGAGAAGATCGGCGTCAAACCTGCTGGCGGGATTCGAGCATCCAAAGACGCGATCCGCTACCTCGTCACGGTGGCAGAAACGGTGGGCGAAGAGTGGCTTCAGCCCCACTTGTTTCGATTCGGGGCGTCGAGCTTGCTCAATGACGTTCTGCTTCAGCGTCAAAAACTTACCACCGGCCACTACAGCGGCCCCGACTACGTCACGATCGACTAGGAGTCATCATGAGCTTTCTCGAATATGCGCCAGCACCGGAATCCAAGAGTATCCTGCAGCTCAAGAAGAATTACGGACTCTTCATCGATGGTGAATTCACCGACGGGCACGGCACCCCGTTCACCACGATTTCGCCGGCGGACGAAAGCCCGATAGCCGGGATTTCGAACGCGAACGACGTCGACGTCGACGCAGCGGTTGCTGCCGCCAGGCGTGCATACGAGAAAACGTGGTCACGTATGTCGGGGTCCGACCGCGGCAAATACCTGTTCCGAATTGCGCGGCTCGTGCAGGAGCGAGCTCGGGAACTTGCCGTCGCGGAGAGTCTCGATAACGGAAAACCCATCAAGGAGAGCCGCGACGTCGATGTCCCCCTGGTGGCCGCGTGGTTCTTCTATTACGCGGGGTGGGCAGACAAGCTTGACCACGCGGGCTTCGGGCCGGCCCCAAGAGCCCTCGGTGTCGCCGCACAGGTGATCCCGTGGAATTTTCCGCTTCTCATGCTGGCATGGAAGATTGCTCCCGCACTGGCGGCGGGCAACACGGTCGTGCTGAAGCCGGCCGAGACGACGCCGCTGTCTGCGCTCATTTTTGCGGAGATCCTGCAGCAGGCGGATCTTCCTCCCGGTGTCGTCAACATCATCACCGGAGCGGGAGACACAGGCTCGGCGCTCGTGAATCATCCGGATGTCAATAAAGTCGCATTCACGGGTTCCACTGCCGTCGGCAGGGCGATAGCGAAATCGACGGCAGGAACCGGCAAGAAGCTCACGCTCGAACTCGGCGGGAAAGCGGCAAACATTGTCTTCGATGATGCGCCGCTGGATCAGGCGATTGAAGGAATCGTCAACGGCATTTTCTTCAATCAGGGACACGTGTGCTGCGCGGGAAGTCGGCTGCTCGTGCAGGAGAACATGCATGATGAAGTCATCGATCGACTCAAGCAACGCCTCTCCACGCTGAGAATGGGCGACCCGCTCGACAAGAACACCGATATCGGGGCCATCAATTCGCAGGCGCAACTCGAAAGAATTCGCGCGCTCTCCAAAGTCGGGGAAGAGGAGGGCGCGACGCGGTGGAGTGCGGAGTGCGACATCCCCAGCAAGGGATTCTGGTTCGCTCCCACAATTTTCACCAACGTGGAGACGAGCCACCGCATTGCACGGGAGGAAATCTTTGGCCCCGTACTTTCGGTGCTCACTTTCCGCACCCCCGCAGAAGCGATCGCGAAAGCGAACAACACCCCATACGGTCTCTCTGCCGGTATCTGGAGCGATAAAGGCAGTCGAATTCTGGGCGTTGCCGACCGACTGAAGGCCGGCGTCGTGTGGGCGAATACGTTCAACCGGTTTGACCCGGCGAGCCCATTCGGCGGCTACAAGGAATCGGGATACGGGCGCGAAGGCGGACGGCACGGGCTCGGTGCCTACCTGGAGCCGGGGTGGAACCTCGGTGCGTCTTCGAAAATGCCGGCAGTGGCGACGAGAAAAGGAGTGGCCAAATGAGCGCCCACCTGACCATTCCGAAGACCTACAAGCTCTACATTGGCGGGGCATTCCCGCGCAGTGAGTCTGGCAGGACCTACGAGGTTTCCACGAGAAAAGGTGCGTTTCTTGCCAACGCCGCGAAAGCCAGTCGGAAGGATGCGCGAGACGCTGTTGCGGCGGCCCGCGCGGCGCAACCCGGCTGGGCCGGTGCGACGGCCTACAACCGTGGCCAGGTGCTCTACCGAATCGCGGAACTGCTCGAGGGCCGCCGGGCTCAATTCGTGGCGGAACTGTGCGACAACGCCGGACTGACACAATCCCGCGCTCAGCAGGAAGTGGACGCGGCAATCGATGTTTGGGTGTGGTACGCGGGGTGGGCGGACAAATACCTTCAGGTGACCGGAAACGGTAACGCCGTCAGCGGACCGTACTTCAACCTCTCCACTCCCGAACCCACGGGAGTCGTTGCGGTCATCGCGCCCCAACACAGCGCGACGGACGGGACCGGTCTGCTGGGCCTCGTGTCTGTCATCGCGCCGGTGCTGGTGAGCGGAAACACGCTCGTTGTCATCGCGAATGAATCTGTGCCACTTCCGGCAATCAGCCTTGCCGAGGTCCTCGCAACGAGTGACGTGCCGGGCGGCGTGGTAAATATCCTTACCGGTTCCCCCGCGGAGATTGCGCCGTGGCTTGCGAGCCACGCGGACGTGAACGCGCTCGACCTTGTCGGGGCAGGCGATCTCGAGTGGATTGATCTGCAGATTGCTGCCGCCGATACTCTCACCAGGGTGTTGCCACCGGAAGCGACGGTACCGGTTCCCTCCCTGCACCGAATTCAAGTTTTTACGGAGACCAAAACCGTGTGGCATCCGAAAGGGATTATTTAATCTATCTACGGCGCATCGCCGTTCCGGCCGGCCGCTCTCGAGGGGGTGCTCTCGACGGGGTGCTCTCGACGGGGTGCTCTCGACAGGGTGCTCACTATCCCGTAATATTCCTCGGGTGGGGGTAGCCGGGGGGCTTCGCACGGGTCGCAGCGCCGTGCAGCGGGTTTGCGCGCTCGCAATCGCCGTTGTGCTTGCATTCTTCGGCGTCGTGGCGACCTCGACATCAGCGTCCGCGGCGGGCGAAGGCACCATTCTCGCGCTTGTAAATCAGGATCGCGCGGCCAACGGTCTCGGCCCGCTTACCCTCAATAGCTCAATAAGTTCGGTTTCTGCAGCCTGGGCGAATCAAATGGCGGCCAACGGCGCCATGACCCACAATCCCAGTTTTTCCAGTCAAATCCCTGGCGGCTGGAGCAAAGCCGGCGAAAACGTTGCGCAGGGATTCGCGACTCCGGCAGACGTCCACTACGGGTGGATGAATTCCCCCGGCCACCGCGCGAACATCCTGGGCGATTACACGGACATTGGCATCGCCTTTATCAGCGCTGGCGGCACCACCTGGGCCGTGGAAAACTTCGCAAAGTATGGTTCGAGCGTTCCGGCGCCGGCGCCTCCCGCCCCACCGCCACCGCCACCCGCGCCTCCTGCACCACCTGCGCCCACGGCCGCGCCCTCGACGACACCTGCGCCGCCGACGTCGTCGGAGAGCCCCCGCGCTGCCTCCGATGGCAGCGCGACTGGCCATGGTTCGCCCGCTGCGCCGTCGCGCGCAGACACTGACCGCTCTGTCTCGCATTCGGCGCCAGCGTCCGGCGATCCGACCGAAGCAGACTCCCCGCAGGAAACGACTTCCGCGCGTGAAGAGGCATCAGCGGCCGGCAATGGTGCTGATTCCGGTATCGATACAGACAGATTCAATGTGGAAAGCCAGAGCTCAGTCACGGGAATTGGCGCGCCGATCCTGAGCTCCGCGGTCATGGCACTGGGCATCCTGCTCGGCCTGCTCGTCGTCGCCAGTAGCGTGTGGACAGGACTTCGGCTCCGCCGACGCTGGCAAAAGTAACAGATCGGTAACGTATCGGGTAGAGTGGGCGCATCCGTTTCGGCGGAGCCCGAGAGAACTACCGAATGGCGTGTCAATGGCGACTGCTTCACACCCGAGTGCACCTATCGTGCGTCGCGGGATCATCGCTGGAGTGCTGCTCATCGGATTTGTGGGGGGAATGGTATTGGGTTCTGGCGTGCCCAAAGTCGAAGCCTCCAGCACGTTCGGCGGCTTGCGGGGTCCGGGAGACGCCGCCTTCGTGGCGGGTCATCGCGGCGATCGCTCCACTGCGCCGGAGAACACCATGCCTGCATTCCGTGCTGCGCTGAACAGCTCGATGGACTTCGTCGAAACGGATATTCAACTCACCAAAGACAAAGTGCCCGTGCTCATGCATGACACTTTCGTCAACCGGACGACGAATGGCGAGGGCCGCGTTCGCGACTTCACTTTTGCGCAATTGCAGAAGCTGGACGCCGGCTCATGGTATTCGCCTTCGTTTGCGGCAACGCGAGTACCCACGCTCGAGGCTCTGCTGTCCGCGCTGCAGGCAAAGAAAGAAGAAGGGAAACCTAAAAAGGCCCTGCTCGAGCTCAAAGGGTTCTGGAACGTTGACGACGTGAAGATCGTGACGGACCTGATTGAGAGCTACGGAGTGCAGGGCCTGGTCATCATGTCCAGCTTCGACACGTCAACAATTGATCATGTGAGCATGGCAGACAACACGCTGCCTCGTGCCATCATCACGCACACCCTTCCCAAAGATCCGGTGGCTTTCGCCGACCTGTATGGCGCGGTAGCGCTCATCGTCAATCAGTCTGCCGTTGAAAAGGATCCCTGGTCGGTTGACCGGATGCATCGCGCCGGACTCGGAATCATCCTCTACACGCTCAATTCCAAGAACGCCTGGAAGAATGCACTGTCGCTGGGCGTTGACGGGATCATCACCGATAAGCCAGCGCACCTCGACCGCTGGCTTGCGCACGCCGTCGAGGGTTAGCCGCGCGCATCAGGCGCCGTCGATAATCCGCTCGTAAAACTCGATCCCTTTCAGGAAAGTCGCGATACGTAGCCGCTCATTTTTGGCGTGAAGTGTTCCACGCTCCTGCGTTGACATTTCGAACGGGCTGAACCGGTACACGTGATTGCTGATGCGGGTAAAGTGCCTGCTGTCGCTCGCACCGAGCATGACGTAGGGTGTCACGATGGTTCCCGGATACGTCTTTTCGATGCTGTTCCTCACGAGTTCCCATGCTGCGCCGGATGTCGGAGACACCGGCGACGGCTCCGTGGGGTGAAGTATGGTCAGCGCGACGCGATCATCACGGATCGCCTTTCGCGCGTGGGCGACCGCCGCGTCCACGCTCGAATCAATCGCGATCCGAATGTTCACGATAGCCTCTGCGCGCTCGGCGAGTGCATTGGCCGCCTGCGCCCCGCTCAGCTGAGTGACTGCCTGCGTCGTGCGTACCATGGCGCTCGTCTCGTCGCTGAGCCGTGCGAACAATTTCAGCAGCGGCCAGCGAGTGAGCCAGAGTTGAGTGAAAATCCATTTCAACGGTGCGGTGGCGTGCGCGCCGAGCGTGCGAATCATCTCCAGGTTCGTCGGCACGAACGAGGTGTGAAACGGTCGGCTATTTAATCGAACAATTGCGCGCGCAAGCCGCACGGTGGCTGCCATTCTCGGGGGTGTTGAGGCATGACCTCCCTGCTGCTCCACCGTGAGCTTGAGGCTCACAATTCCTTTTTCGCTGACTCCGACGACCGCTATCGGATCTTTGACGCCGGGAAAAATTCCCTCGACGATCGCCCCGCCCTCGTCGAGCACAAGGCCGGGCCGGATATTGCGTTCCTCGAGGAGGTCGACAATTACTCTCGCTCCCGAACCCGCGGTTTCTTCGTTGTGGCCGAAGCTCAGGTAGATGTCGCGTGCCGGCGTGAAGCCCTCGCCGACCTTGGCTTCAACGGCCTCCAGGATGCTCACAAGCGACCCTTTGTCGTCGAGAGTTCCCCGACCCCAGATCGTCTGGTTGCCGGGTTCCCCGACGACATCCGCGGCGAACGGCGGATGATCCCATCCCTCTTCCGTCGCGGGTACCACGTCGTAGTGAGCCATGAGCACCGAGGGGTTTTCGATGGTGGTGCCCTTCCATCGCATGAGAATCGAGTGATCGTCCACCAATTCACAATCGAGCGCCTCATGAAGCTTCGGGTAAAGCGTGGAAAGGGTACTGCGGAACTTCTCGAATTGCCGCCAGTCTGTCTCTGATTCATCAAGGTGAGACACCGTGGGGATTCTCACGAGGGCTCGCAGATTTTCCACCGAACGAGTTTCCTGGGGTGAAAGTTGCACATCTCGACTCTATAAGCCGGATAGCCTTGACACCGATGACTTCGTATCCCACACCTCCGTTCACCAGACCGGGCCTGGCACCGGGGCTTCTCGGGGCAATCGTGTTGCTCGCGGGACTGGCTCTGCTGGATAACCCCGGCGGATACTTTTGGATCAAGACTGCCGTCGCGGTCATGGCCGCCATCCTCTGCGTGTTTGCCTGGCAGGCGAACCAGCAGTGGTGGCTCATTGCACTGCTGCCCATCGTGGTGATCTGGAACCCCGTGTGGCCTTTGGACCTTCACGGTCAGGCGTGGGTGGCGGCACAGTTCGTCGCCGCACTGGTTTTCATCGTGGCTGGCATCGTGATCAAAGTGAAGAACCCCGAAGATCGCAATCGTCGCTGACGGCAAACCACAGCCATTGGGCGTTATCCGGCGGTGAGTTCCCACACTGGTTGGTGACGCTCTGAGCGCTCCGCCGCCCGCGCCCGCGCAACCGGAGAATCCGCGATCACCACATCCTCCACAGCCAGAAGCGCCTGCGCTTCGTCCGCACTCACCCACGACAGGATTGGTGCATTCGAAACCGGGACGACAGTGTGCATGATGGTGTCGTCGTACACCGTGACCAGATTGTATGACTGGCCGCCGTCGAGCGCCCTCTGAGCTCCCGCGGGAGCCGTGAGATCCCGGGTAAAACTCGTCGCCGATGCGATGGAGACCGGAATTCCGGCGAAAGTGGCGGCCGCCGAATAGTGGACATGGCCGGCGAGAATGCACCGTACGTCCGAGTTGACTATCACGCGCCTGAGTGCGGACTGTGATCGCAATTCTGTCGCTGCGTCAAGATCGACCATGGTGGGCACGGGAGGGTGATGCATCGCCAGGATTGTTCCATACGGTGCTGGCGTGAGCAGTTCATCGGCCAACCAGTCGAGTTGGTCACTTTCGACTTCGCCATAGAGTCGTCCTGGAACAGTTGTGTCCAGAGTGATGACGCGAAGTCCATCCACGAAGGTCACGCGATCGATGGGGTCTTCCGACGGCAACTGGCCGAGGAGCTCCCTCCGAAAGCCGGTGCGGGAATCGCGTTCGCCGGGAACCCAGATGATGGCCGAACCGAGTTGCTCCGCGAGGGGTTCCACGATGCGCCGCATGGTGGAGTATGCGGTGACCTCTCCAAATTCGCAGAGATCTCCCGTGAAAATGATGGCCTGTGGGGAATGTCCGGATGACGCAAATCGGTCCACGATCGTTCGCAGCCTGGTCTCGGTGTCGACGCGGTCGAACAGAAAACCACCGGCGCCCGTGAGTAAACGCGTGTCACTCAGGTGAAGCAACGTGTGGTTCGGCCGCGGGTATTCAGCCGTCCGTGGGGGCATAGGCCTATGCAATCGGGTTTTCACGCCGAAGCGTTCTTAGGTGCTCGGCGAGTCGGGTATCGCTCGGGGGTGTCGCGACAAAGCCAAGTATGCCCTAAACTGGTCATGCACCGCGAAGTTCCAATCGCGGCCTGACCTTGCCGTTGGCAAGTTGCTCGGGTCTGGAGCTTCGCCGCTCGCGTGCAGGCGACCAGGAGCCACTGGCCAGCCTTCAGTTTTGAAAGAGCGCGAGACGAAAGTGCGAGTGACGATCCAGCGCGAAAGTCGCGTCGGGTTGACCATTGCGGTGTCCCCCAAGGAGGAACATGGCTCGATCGGGCCAGAAGACGACGTCGTCAGGGCGTAAGAGTGCGGGTGCCCGTTCGGCGACGGGCGCGCAGAAAAGGGCGTCCAGTCGGCGTTCTCGCCCCGGAGACGACGTAGGCATCATCCCGGTCCTCGCTCGCGCGGTTCGTGAAGTGGAAAATGCCGCAGAGCGCGGCAAAGTCTCGCCCGCAAATAGAACGAAGTTTCAGGTCATCGCTCTGCTCATGCGCGACGAGCGGGCACGGGCCAAGTCGGATGCCACGCTCTCCGACGCCGAACGCAACGAGCTTCTGAAACGGCTGGATGGCGTAGCGACAATACTGGCGAAGACGGCGGCACGCGACACGACGCTCATCCAACTCCTGGGGGAAGAGGCAAAGATCTCAGATGCGGCTAAGAAGCTGCGCAGAGAAATGCTCATCGCCTCGGGGACGGAACTCTCCGAGGATGAACTCATCATCGTCAATGAGCCGGAGATCGCGCCCGCGCCGACGGAAAAGCAGGTTGTCCCGCAATCCGTCCGACAGGCGCAAATGGCGAATCCCTTTTTGGCGCCCGACCTTTCCTCGCTCCAGACAGCGAAAGCCGTGCCGACAAACCGTTTGGCCAACTGGGAACTCCTGGATCCGCTGTTTCGAGCGTTCGAGTACGGGGCCGGAGGCGGCGCTGCAACCATGGATCTGCCGGAGGCCGCCTCGCTCAAGGTTGCGGGCAGTCCTGATCTCATGCGCCATCAGGCCCGACTTTTGGCCGAGGTGAAGCGCGGCCACCGAACCTTCCTCCTGGCCGACGAGCCGGGACTGGGCAAGACGGCGCAGGCTCTGCTTGCCGCATCCGTCTCACATTCCTATCCATTCCTTGCCGTCGTTCCGAACGTGGTCAAAACAAACTGGGCGCGCGAAGTCGAATTGTGGACGCCTCAGCGCACCGCCACCGTCGTGCACGGTGACGGCAACGACGTCGACGCCTTCAGTGATGTCGTGATCGTCAACTACGAGGTACTCGATCGCCATGTTGGATGGCTTGGGCGTTTCGGTTTCAAGGGCATGGTCGTCGACGAAGCGCACTTCATCAAAAACCTCTCCTCGCAGCGTTCGAAGCATGTTCTTGCGTTGAGCAAGTTGATCCGCACCTCGCAGTCCCACGCGCTCATGATGGCGCTGACGGGTACGCCGCTCATCAACGACATCGAGGATTTCAAGGCGATCTGGCAGTTCCTTGGCTGGATCGACGACAAAAAGCCGCTGCCCGCGCTCATGGCGAAACTCGAAGCTACCGGGTTGACTCCTGCAGACTTCGGGTTCTTCGCCGAGGCGCGCAAAGCCGTGATCGACATGGGGATCGTACGTCGCAAGAAGATCGATGTGGCCGCGGACATTCCCGCTCGCCGAATTGCCGATTTGCCCGTTGAGCTCGACGATGAGTTCGGCAGGGGGATCAGGCAGGCCGAGGCCGCTCTCACGGCGCGGTTGCTCGAGAAATATCGACGCGTACTTGCGGCGAAACCCGATGGGAGCCAGGAAGACCTCATCCGCGTCGTCGCTCACGCCGAACTAGAGGAGTCCAAGGCCTCCAAGACGGGCGACAACGTCTTCACGATGGTGCGAAAGATAGGGCAGGCGAAGGCCGTGCTCGCTGCCGATTATACGCTTCAGCTGGCTCGGTCGGTGGGCAAGGTGGTCTTTTTCGCCAAGCATATTGACGTGATGGATGCCGCGGAAGAGCATTTCGCCAAACATGATTTGAAGTCGATATCGATCCGTGGGGACCAGTCGGGCGCCTTCCGCCAGCAGCAGATCGATGCGTTCGCCAATGATCCCGAAGTGACCGTCGCGGTGGCATCGTTGACCGCGGCGGGGGTGGGGCTCAACCTGCAGGCCGCATCCAACGTCGTGCTCGCGGAACTCTCCTGGACGAGCGCCGAGCAGACGCAGGCGATAGACAGGGTCCACCGAATCGGTCAATCCGAACCGGTGACGGCCTGGCGAATCATTGCGGCGCACACTATCGACGCAAAAATCGCGGAGCTCATCGACAGCAAGGCCGGCCTCGCGGCGCGTGCGCTCGATGGCTCGGACGACGAGGTTGTTGCCGAGTCAAATGTCCAGCTCGAGGCGTTGATGGCATTGCTGCGCGAGGCGCTCACGGATGCCGATCAGTAACTCACGAGCGCAACGCCGTGACGAGGGTCAGCATGAGTCGTGACGGCGTGACGGCCTCGACTTCGTGAGGAACTGAAGCGTCCAATCGCAGGAGCGCGCCAGGGACAAGTCGCGTCTCCTGCCCCTGCATGCGCAGGAGGAATTCCCCGTCGAGCGCCTGCATGAGCAGCGGAAAGGGCGCGGAGTGCTCCTTGAGCACGTGTCCGGCTGCGAATGCGAGCACGATCACGCGTACATCCGGATGAGAGACCACGGTGGATTTGCTCAGTCCGGTTTCGGGCAACGGCGATTGCTCCCGCACGTCAGGAACCATGGTGGTCTTCGGATGTTTCAATTCTTCGTTCATGCTTCCACGCTAGTCGCAGCACGAAACCCGTGGCATGGTGGAGGTATGTCGCTACACATCAAGCGCGTATATGAAGATCCGTCAGATGATGACGGCTTTCGGGTGCTGGTGGATCGAATCTGGCCACGCGGCGTGAGCAAACAGCGCGCACGGCTCGATGAGTGGTTGAAAGAAGTTGCTCCCTCAACCGGGCTGCGAAAGTGGTTTCATCACGAGGAGCCGAAGTGGCATGAGTTCGAGCGTCGATACCTGGCCGAGCTCGAGGATAACCCGGCTATTGACGACTTGCGGCGAATAGTGGACGAGCATCCGGTTGTCACGCTCGTATACAGCGCTCGCAACGAAGACGAAAACCAGGCAGTGGTTGTGAGGAATTTCCTGTCGCGTTGACGAACCGCTGTGGCGAGGCCGCCCGATGTACCCCGAAACCCGTGCGGGGGTAGAAAGGTTCCGGCAAACGTGCCCCACTCTGGGGGCAGCACGGTTCTGTGATATTCCACTAGTGTGAAAACACGCAATACGGGGGACACCCGGAGGCGGTAGTAAACCTTAGTCAGCGGCGAAATTACGGGGGTAGATTCGCCGGCAGACAGGTTGTCACGCTACCGCCTCCGCACCGTTTAACGGCCCAAAACTCCCGAGGAGTTTCTCGTGGTGGCACCGTTTTCACACGGGTCACAGGAACGGCAGCGTGTACCCCTCAATGAGGTCTGGTGCAAAATACCCAGCGGCGAACCAGGAGCCAACCAGCAACGCGGCACACAAGAGCCACACCCACAGCAACGTCGACGTCCGGCCGGTTTCCCGCTTGACGGTGATCATTCGCACCAGCAGGTACACGGGGGCCGTGAGAATTGACCAGGCCCAATGAGCTGGACGATAGTAGCCCGCCCAGTCCAGTTTTCGGTAATCGGAGGCCGCGAGCAGGATGGTCACGATGTAGAGAACCGCTACGACGCCCGCGACGAGCATCCACCACTCCACGCCAGCCGGCACGTACCGCGGGTAATTTTCCTGACCCTTCACCGCGCCGACCGAAAGAATGCCGCCGATCAATGGCATAACCGCGATGAACCATCCCGCGACAGTGGATTTGCGCGTTGCGGTTGGTCGTTGCGCGAGCTCAGCGCTGCCGTCGAGAGGTGCCGCCGTGCTTCTCGACCATGCGTTCACAACCGGTGTCGGCGGTATTTCGTCTTCCTGCGGTTCGGCAGTGCGGCGCGGGGAAGCTGCGACGACGGGGGGAGTGAAGGCGCCCCCCGTGGGTGTCGGTGCGGGCGGAGCATCCAGTCCCCGCGAATTTGCTCCGGGCAGCCAGTCGAACGCCGTGGGTGTCGATGAATCGGGAACTGGCGTCGATGCCATCGAGTCGGCGGGTGTTGCGCTGGTGGAGCGCGGCGCTGCGGGTGCCGCCGGGCCGGGCTCGGCGTCGAGCGCCGGCTCTGGTTCGCCGCCCGATGCCTCGAGCTCCATTTTCTTGCGCAAACGCATTTCGCGCCGGGAGGGAAGGCGAGCTTCGGAATCGCCTGAGGAGAGCGATGGTTCGCTGGGCGTCTCGGGAGACAGTGCATCCCGAAGGGGGGCATCCTGAGAAAGCCCCGCCGGAGGTTCGAGAGCTTCGGGAGCCTCGGGCAGGACGAGCGGATGCGGCTGCGCGTCTTCCGTGGATGCTTGCTCCGGAGCCGCAGGCGCGGCGCTCTGCGCGGGCGTGAACGGCTCGCCCAGAAGTTCGTTGGGCAGGAGGCTGCCCGGCTGCGGTGGAGCGAGCAGCGGCGCCGCCGAGTGGCTGGCCGCGGGCTCCTGCTGCGCGGGCTGCTGCTGTGCCTGCTGCGTGGCTTGTTCTGGCTGCTGCACTGCTGGCTGCTGCACTGCCGGCTGTTCCGAGGAAACCGCAGTCGCCGGCTGTTCCGTGTACACGGCCTGCCGGGCCTGCGACGTCTCCTCAGGTTGCGCGGCGGGTTCGGGCTGGACGGCTTGCTCCGCTTGCACCGCCTGCTCCACTTGCACCGCCTGTTCTGATTGCGCGGGCATCGCAGGAGCTGCAGGGGAGGCCGCTGGCGCCGTTGGGGGATGAACCGACTCCGTCCAGCTTTGGCCGTCCCACCACCGCATCTCAGAAACCTCGTAGGGATCGGGGTACCAGCCAGCTGGAACCTGCGCTGTCTGGTCTGATGCCATGGGTGTCTTCCTCTCCACAGTACGGGTTTGAGTGGAATCCATTGATTCTATTCAGCGTTCCCGACTGCCGCGCCCCCAAACAGTGGGGTGTCGTCATTCAAGGCTATCGAGAATGAGTCGCTTTTTCTGCACCCTGGACCACGGCAATGCCACGCGCGCAAACACCATCGCCACCGCGGGGTTTTCGTGGCAAACCAAGGACGCGCTATCCCGGCAAAGACTCCTCAATCGCCGAGATTATTTCCGGTGCGTCCGGAGGGGTTGCCGAGCGGAATCTGCGCACCGTGCCGTGAGGTGCGATGACAAACTTCTCAAAATTCCACTGAATCTTTCCCGCCTTTCCGGTGGAGTCCTGCACCGACGTAAGTTCAGCGAACAGCGGATGCTGCTTCCGTCCATTGACGTTCACTTTTTCGAATAGGGGGAACGTGATGTCGTAGTGGGTGCGGCAGAACTCCTTGATATCGTCGGCGTCGCCGGGTTCCTGGAACATGAATTGGTTGCTCGGGAAGCCAAGGACGGTGAAGCCCCGTGGCGAATATGTGCGGTAAAGCTTCTCCAGGCCGGCGTACTGAGGTGTAAATCCGCAACGCGAGGCAACGTTGACGACTATGACCAATTTGTCGCTGAACTCCTTGAAGGTTGTCGTGTCGCCGTCGATGGTCGTCAACGCAATGGAATCGAGGTGCATTCTGCCAGCGTACGTTGCTCAACAGGATTGCGCTCACGCTCAGCGACCGGCGGCGTAGCCTTGGTTTCCTCGCGGGTTCGCGGCGGCGTAGAGCTGACCGTCTGCTTCTCCGCCCACAGTGGAAAGTCGACCGAGCGACCAGCCACCGGCGCGCGTGACCGAATGGCCACGGCGCTCGAGTGAGGTGATTACTGCCTCGCCCAGCCTGTCTTCGACGACCGCACCCGACGGCTCCCACGTGCGCGGCCAGAATGAGTCGGGCATCGAGGTCGTGTGCAGCGTTGGGGCGTCGATGGCCTCCTGTGGTGAATATCCACCGACAATTCTGCGTAACAGGTAGGGCAATTGCCACTGATCCTGCTGGTCGCCACCGGGGGAGCCCAGGGCGGCTGCCGCGCGCCCCGGTGCGAGGAGAAGCGTAGGCGTGAGCGTTGTGCGCGGCCGCTTGCCCGGGACAAGGGACGACGGTGCATTCGGTTCGAGCCACGTCATCTGTAGTCGCGTTCCGAGGCAAAACCCCAATTCGGGAATTGCGGGGGACGACTGCAGCCAACCGCCGGAAGGCGTCACGGAGATGATGTTGCCCCAGCGATCGATCACATCCAGATGGCACGTGTCGCCCTTCGATTCCCCGGTGCGCTCGACCGTCGGCTCACCGGTCAGGTGCTGCGCGATGTAGCGCTGACCGGCGGAAGGCGCGACGGGAACGCGGTCGGCGATGCGAAGTTGAGGCAGGAATGGCTCGCGACCCTCAAGTGCTCCTGGCCGGAACTCCGCCGAGGCTGTTTTCCCGATGAGTTCTCGGCGGGCCCGCGCATAGTCCGCGGAGAGGAGCACACCAAGCGGCACGTTATCCGAATCTCCGTAATACGATTCGCGATCCGCGAGCGCGAGTTTTTCCGCTTCAAGAATGATGTGCGCGCCCTGCGGGGTGGACGGATCAAGACTCGCGTCCTCAAACCCGTCAAGAATTCTCAACATTTGGAGCAATGCCGGCCCCTGGCTCCACGCTGCGGCTTTCGCAACCCGCACTCCGCGAAAATCAATGCTCACGGGCTGTTCAAAGGATGCGCGAAACGCTGAAAGGTCTTCGGCGGTGATCACCCCCGCGTGATCGCCGCCCGTGGAATGGCGATGCGGGGTGCGCACGAACGCGTCGATGGCCCTCGCCACGAAACCGCTCGCCCACTCGTTGCGAGCGGCATCGATACGGGCTTCACGAGTTGCTCCCGTCGCTGATTGCGCCAGACGCGAAAAGGTTCGTGCCAGCGCCTGGCTTTTAAAAAGCGTTCCCGGCTCCGGTGGTCTTCCCTCGGGCATCCACAGTTGGGCGGAACTTGTCCAGTGCTCGTTGAAAAGAGGGGCAACCCTGCCGATGGTTGCGGTGACGCGTTCCAGCAGCGGGTGTCCGTCGCGAGCGTAACCGATCGCATACGCGAGAATGTCGTTGATTTCCCATGTTCCGTAATCGCGCAACAGCAGCAGCCATGCGTCCACCGCTCCTGGTACCGCCGCGGCGAGGGCTCCTGCGCCAGGCACGAGCGTGAGTCCCTCGCCTCGATAGTGTTCGATCGTGGCGGCGGCCGGCGCTGGCCCCTGACCCATGAGAACTACCGGAGCATCGGGTGCCTGCGCGGTGGCAAGAATACCCACAAGATCGCCGCCCGGGCCGTTGAGGTGCGGCTCAACGACATGCAGTACGAACGCGCACGCGGTTGCCGCATCGAAAGCATTGCCGCCTCGTTCGAGCACCGCTTGTCCGGTTGCGGTGGCCAGCCAATGAGTTGACGCCGTCATCCCGAAACTGCCGCGCAGCGTGGGGCGAGTGGTGAACGTGTCTGGTCGAGTAAAAGCCGTGTCTTCCTGTTTGCCCACAAACTCACACGCTATCGCGCATCGACACCCGGCGCGGCACCCACTTACATTCTGGCCAGTAGCGAAACAAAGAACGTGTACAGGGTGCCGAGCGCAAGGATAGCCGCTGCCGGAACGAAGGAGCAGATCAGGTAGACGATCAGCGGGGCCCAGCCATGGCCAACGTTTCGGCTCACGTGCACTCCGCGAACGATGAGGTAGATCATCGGACCAAGAAACATCCACCATGCAGATGCCGCTGCGGGGTGCAGCGAGTTCAGCATGACCTTGTGATCGTGAATTGCGAACGCTAAGGCGATGACAAAGAGGACGACTCCGGTCAGAGCCACGAGAAATTGCGTATAAAAATCGCCGAGGCCGATGTACAGAGCCAAAACAGCGATCGTCGTCCATACCGGAATTGTTGCGATAGCCCAGACGGCCCCGGTGTAAGCGCGGGTGGGATGGAATTGGATCGTGGGCTTCACACCCATCGAGACAAAGCCCTGAGAGTCATGGCGTCGGTTGAGTGGACGATACGGGTCGATGGGGGGAAGCGTCGCGTCAGTGCGCACCGGGACCGGAGAGAAGTAACGTTCGCGATACGGTTCAGGCGCTGGAGCTGCCGCTACGGGGCCCTGGGGTTCCGCTGCCGGACTGGGCACGTTCCGCTGCCGCGTCGCATCCGACCACTGAGAACCATCCCACCAGCGCGCCAAAGAATCGTTTTCCGGGTCCGGATACCAACCCGCGACGATGACGGTGCCCAGCTGATCGATAGACATTTTTCCCCCTGAAGACCGGCGTAAAGTCGCTCCCTGGCGAGCCCGTCCACCAATAACGCTAGTAGTTTGCTGTGAGCTGGGCATGCCCCATTTTGCGGGGGTCGTGAGCGCACGGTGTCCGGTGGTCGTTGCGGGGCAACGGTTCCGCGTAACCTTGGGTGTGCAGCGTCGAGAACGTCGCACTGATGGGACTGTATGTCGGAATGCATTCACGGGCTTGAGCTCGATCGCTGCGACGTGTGCGCTCCGCGCATACGGGTGTCTGCGCCGCATCCCGCCCAACGGTCACCCGCCGCTCGAAGCGGATCCGTGAAGAAGGCTCCGCGAGTTGCAACATCACCGCCGAAGGTCACGGATGCGCGCAACAGACGGATATTTCATCTCACCCACGTGAGCAATCTCGACAGCATCCTCGATGCCGGAGGCGTGGTGTCCGAGCTTGACGGCGCGCGGCCCAAAGTCGATATTTCTACCCCGGAGAATCGCCTCAGGCGACGCAACACAAGAATTGACTCGGAACCGGTTGCTTCTTTCGTGCCATTCTTCCTGCTCCCGAACGCGCGAATGTGGGAGGCGATGCGATCCGCGAGCCCGGATGATCGTCTCGATAAAGCGGCTCGCGCGCTGCCTGCTTCCGACTTCATCATGCTGGTGAGTTCTGCGCGCAGCGGTGGCGGCGGCGCGATCGTTGCGAACGGCGATGCAGCAGATCCAGAAACAACGTTCGGCCCCGTCAGCGAGCTCGGAGGGAGGATGCCGCGCCTACGCTTCGACGACGAGGATGCACTGGGCGACGCGGAATTTCTCATTCCGCACGAACTGCAGTTTTCCGCCATAGCGCTCATCGGTGTCGCGAACGACAAAGTGAGAATCAGGGTTCGCTCGCTTCTGGAGTCCCGCGGATTCGTGACCAAGGTTTCCGTTTATCCGCCCTGGTTTCAGAGCGCCTAACGTAATTTCGGCGGTCTCCAACGCTGCAATCGCGCCACCGACGCGCTCGCGAGCCCGTTCGGTGTCGCGCGAAGAATCCGATTGCGCAGCGCCGCGCGCCAGGGAACATCCCACTGGGCGACGTTGCCCATGGTGCGTGATCTGCGCGCCAGGTGTTGGCTTCGTTTGCGTCTCGCGCGGTCGTACCGTTCCAGCGCCGCATCCAGAGCGGCCTCCGAGAACGAAGTTCCGCGCAGGCCGCGAAGCAGCAGGGTCAGCGTTGCCGCATCCTCGATCGCCTGCCCGGCGCCCTGCCCGAGGTCGGGTGTCATCGCGTGAGCCGCGTCGCCGAGCAAAACGGTTCTTCCCACCACGTAGCGTGGCGGCGGAGCGGCTAAATCGTGAACGTCATGCCGCAGTATCGCCTCACTGATCGTGTCATCGATGAGCGCGCGAATCGGGGCGTGCCAGTCATCGAATCGGGCCAGCAATTCCTCTCGCTCATTCTCGAAAATCGTATTTTCCGGCACGTTGGCCGTGGCGAACCAGTACACCCTGCCGTCGGCGAGCGGAGCGATACCGAAACGGCGACCGAGTCCCCAGGTTTCACCGACACTCGCGCCAACATCGAAAGTTTTCTCCGTTACACCTCGCCATGCCGTGTAGCCGGCGTATCGAAGTCCGGGGTCCAGCCCAATGCTGGCTCTCGTGCGGCTCTGGATGCCGTCCGCCGCGATCACGAGATCGAAGGATGCGGTGCTTCCCGCGACCGGGTCCGCAGCCCGACCCTCCGCAGTGTTCTCGACACTCACGCTGGGTGAACCGTCCGCTGGGACGGTCGCTGCGCAACCGCTGTGAAGGGTCCCCGGCTCCAGTGCATCAGCTAGCGCCGAGTGCACATCCACCCGGTGGAGTACGTGCATGCCAGAGACGACTTTGGGCGACAGCGTCATGAGCCACCGCCCATCCGGTGAACGCTGCCCTGCCCGGGCGAGCGGCCCGCCGACCCTGATCAGCGGCGCCACGATGTCCGCTAAACCCACGGCATCCAATGCGGTGAAACTGTTGCCGAACAGCGTCAGGCCGGCCCCGATCGCGCCCGGATGCGATCGCCGTTCGAGAATTGTGACGGCGTGCCCGTCACGCTGGAGTGCGGATGCAGCTACGAGCCCGCCGATTCCGGCGCCAATGACGGCGATGCGCATGGTCCCCCTACTTCGTGATCCCGAGTTCGTTCACTGTCACGCCGAGGCAATTGTCTTCCACAAAGTTCATTCCGGCAGCGTCCGCAATGTCGCGCGCCTCGGCGGACGTGATGCCCAACTGCAGCCACAGCGTCTTCGCACCGATGCTTGCTGCCTGTTTCGCGACCTCCGCCGCCTCATCCGAGGGTCGGAACACGTCGACGATATCGACATCGACGGGAATCTCTGCAAGCGAGCGGTAAACTCTTTGGCCCAGAATTTCGTCAGCATTCGGATTCACGGGAATGATGGTGAAACCGGCGTTGAACAGCCAGCGGGGAATGCGGTTCGCCGCCTTTTTTTCATTAGCGGATGCCCCCACGACGGCGATAACCTTCGAACTGCGCAACAGTTCGCCAAGGTTCGGGTCAGTTTTCAATGTTCTCCCCTTCTTCGATTCTCTGCACCAGGTATCTCCCACCGCGTGCGGACGAAGTCAACGATGTCCGACAGTTCCTCCTGGCTGATCGTGTGCGCCATCCGGTAGCGGTGCGCTTGAACTGACGTGTGCGATTCGAGCCACTCGCCCGTGTGCTGCACGGCGGACGCAGGTATGACGTCGTCATCTTCGCCGTGTGCCCAGAACACGGGGATGCGTGGAGTGCGCGCGGCCAGCACGGCATCTCCCGCGTGTGTGCTGCGTGCGACGAATCCACTCAACTGGAGGACAAAATCAAAACGGTGCGGTGCTTCGCGAACAAGTTGCAACGCCATGCATCCGCCTTGTGAGAAGCCCATGAGGCCGATGCTCGGCGGGGTGAAGGCAAGAGAATCGATCCAGTTGAGCACCGCCCGCACCGACGCATCCAGAGGGGTGGTGTCGTTGCTCGGTCCGACTGCTCCGGACTGGAACCACGCGAAACCATCACCGTAGGCCAGCGGCGCCCTCAGCGACGCAACGACGAGATTGTCGGGCAGAAACCGGTTCAACCCGAAAAGGTCGCCTTCATGACTGCCCAAACCGTGCATCATGATGAGCAGTGGTTTGCCCGCGCGTTCCTCCGGCGGCACATTCCACATCACACAGTTCGGGTCGAGGAACTGGCTCTGCGCCACGCCGGGCCGGTGTTCACTCATGAGTCCAGCCTATGCGTCTCCGACGCTCGGCGGACACGAATGTGTACTAATGAGTGCCTAACTCGCCTGCAAAACGTTAGGTGCCCACACTGTAATGGGAGCTGAGGGAACGGCGAACTCCGTGTTCACTGTTTTCCACCGCTGAATTCTGGGAGCAACCCAGAACAGGAAAATTCCCGCCGTCAGAATCGAGAGCAGCAACCACAGCAACCATCGTCCCCAGAGACCGGTGGCAGTACCAGTGAAGACAAGTTGATGACCGTCGATGAAGGTGTGCTTGCATTTCCAACGTTCCGTCAGGACGAGCGCGAAGGGGTAGCAGATTCCGAGGGTGAAAACGGTGATCAGCACGCCAAGAATGGCGGTACCGAAATACGTTGCGGCCCCTCCGTCGAAGCTAAATCGGGTTGCTTTGGACATACGTATCTGTATATCGGTTGCACCACGAGCGAACGAGCCCCACTAGTGGGGTGGAGCGTCAAGAACGGCCGAGGTCAGGCCGTTTCGGTCAGCGTGATGCCCTGCCACTCGGTGAGCGTCCACCCCGAGCCCGTCGACCCTTCCAGCGCAACGACTCCTGCATTCGAAAGCGAGTTCTCCGCCGCAAACGATGGCTCAATGTTGCGCGCTCGGCTCGATACCCACACGCGGATCGCGGCGCCGTGGCTGAAGACCGCGGCGACTTCCGCTCCGGACCGCGAAATGGCTTCGATGTCGGAATCGAAGCGATCAAAAAATTCAAATCCGTCCGAGCCGCCCGGCATCGTTGCGCCGAGGTCACCGAGACCCCACGCGTACACGGTGTGAAGGTACTGAAGGACGGAGTCGGGATCGTGCCGCAGCTCAAGATCGCCGGCACCTATCTCGTGGAGCCCATTGCGCACGTCGACGTCAATGTTCCGATCCAGCGAGATGGGCTGTGCCGTCAATTGGGTTCGCACGAGCGTGGACGCATAAATTGCCTCGATCCTTTCGACGCTCAAACTCTTGGTGAGCGATTGCGCCTGCGCGAGACCCAGTTCGGTCAAACCCGGTCCGGGATGCGCGGTATCCAACTGCCCGAGGACATTGCCAGGAGTCTGACCGTGGCGTATGAGAAGAAGCCTCATGGGTTTCGTTTCATCCTCCTTATGTCCATCGTGCCATTTTTCCGGGATCTCTCCCAGCTTGTCGGATCGGTTTTGCGGTTCACTGGGAAGATGACGACCACGGTGTTCACGATCGGTCACTCCACCCACCCGTTTGAGGAGTTTGTTTCGATGCTCGCGGCGCACGGTGTCACGAAGATCGTCGATGTGCGCACGGTTCCCGGATCTCGACATAATCCGCAGTTCGGCCAAAAAGCACTGGAAGCGAGCCTGCCAGAGGCGGGAATCGACTACGAATGGAAGAAATCGCTTGGCGGGCTTCGCCGCACGACGAAGGCAAGCGAGAACCTCGCGTGGCGGAACTCATCGTTCCGAGGTTATGCCGATTACATGCAGACGGCTGAGTTTTCGGATGCCGTCGAGGAACTCGTGCGCGAAGCCGAGAAGTCTTCTGTGGCAATAATGTGCGCGGAGGCGGTTCCGTGGCGATGCCATCGGTCGCTCATCGGCGATGCTCTCCTGGTCAGGGGAGTCCAGGTGCTCGACATCATGACCCAGCGGTCCGCGAAACCGCATGAACTCACCCCTTTCGCGCAGGTGGAGGGAACCAGAGTGCGGTATCCGCCGACCTGACGCAAGCGGTGCGAACACAAAGAATCGTGCCGTGACGGGCTTCGGGACCGTCACGGCACGATGTCCATGAATCTCGCGCTGGGGTGTTATCCCATCGTGTAGACACCCCAGTCGTCGACTCGCCAGTCGATCCAGCCGTTGACGCGCTGAAGACTGACCTGAATGTCATACGGGGCATCTCCGCTGGCAGGCTGTCCGGAACACTCAAAGGTTTGCCCGATGAGCACCGGGAGCGACTCCGTCGGGCAGGTGACTTTCAGCGAAGCTCCAATGACAGCTGCGTCGGAAACAATCGACTGCTGCGCCTGATCGGCGAACACTGTCGGAACAGTTGCGATAAGCAGCCCAGGAACGGCGACGATGGCACCGATCTGGAGAAGACCGAGAGCAAACCACACCAGAACCGGCCCGAACCCGTTGCCGGATTCGCGGATCGCCGCAATGGCGCGAACAATCAAATAGATCGGCGCGGAAAGAAGCGCCCACAGCCAGTGGGCTGTCACTTCGTGGCCGGTCTTCTTGAGACTGTGTCGGTCAACGGCGGCGAGCGCGACGATGATCGGGTATGGCGCGAGCCAGATACCCGCCATGATTCCCGAAGATCCGGAACTGCCGAATGCCGTGAGCACCAAAAGGCTCAGCACGAGCTGCAACAGCGGAATCAGCGCGATCATCCACACGGCACCGTTGTTGGTCGACTTGGTGTGCGGCGCCGTCTGAGCCTTGAGGAAGGCCTGGTACATCGGATCGTTGAGTGGATCGACCCTCGGTGCCCAGTCGAAGGTCTGCTGAGTTTGAGGAGCCTGCTGGTAGCCCGGCTGCGACGTGAAACCGCTGAAGACTGACTCTTCCGCTGGATAAGCCTGAGGCGTCGGCTCTGCGTACGACGTGCCCGTGTACTGGCCGGCGTGAGCGGATGCGGGAAAAGACTCCGCGGGAGCTTCCTGCGCTGAGGTTTCTCCACTGGCGGGATTTGACGCGTCCCACTGGTTCTCGTAGACATCCGACTGTGCTGAATTGGCGACGAACGGGTTGAATGCGGAAGGCTCCGGCACGTCCCGCTGCATGTCGGAACTCGACGGTGGCTCCAATTGGAGCAACGTCATCGCGGTGGGGGCTGCGATGTCGTTGCCATCCCGTCGCTCACGCTCGCGGCGTTCGCGCCTGGTGAGGAGATCCTGCTCCTCGTCAAACTGGCGAGAACGCTCGTCGTCAAGCTCATCTTCCGGCCAGGCGTAGGTCGTTTCCTGCATGACCATGGGCGCGCGAGCTTCTGCGGTTTGGTGAGTCCAGGCCGTGCTGTCCCACCAACGAAGTTGCGGAAGCCCCAACGGGTCGGGATACCACCCCGCCGGTGCTCCATAGAAACTGTTGTCGTCCAAGGATCGACCCCCACAATCATGTCCACTTGGGTACGTTCGAAGTTTAGAGCGTCGCCGCATAAATTGAGAACATCTAATAATCCCCCAAAGAAGGGGGTGGGTGGGTATCAATTCCACAACAACTGGGCCGGTTGGAGACAAATTCGTCTCGTGTTGACCCAGCGAAATTCCGATGTAAGACTCGTGCTCAGTGGACATTTCACTTATGGTCGCGCTGGTTGTCGTGCTGGCTCTCTTTTTCGATTTCACCAACGGGTTTCACGACACCGCCAACGCGATGGCTACCCCCATTGCCACCGGTGCTTTGAAGCCGAGGGTCGCCGTATCCATCGCTGCGGTCCTCAACCTCGTCGGCGCGTTTCTGAGTACCGAAGTGGCGCGAACGATTTCGGGTGGACTAATCCGCGAGGGAGCCGGCGGTATCCAGATCACTCCGACCATGATTTTCGCCGGCCTCATCGGCGCGATCATGTGGAACCTTGCGACGTGGTTGCTCGGACTGCCATCGAGCTCGTCACATGCCCTGTTCGGCGGTCTCATCGGGGCCGTAATTGTTGGCGCGGGGATTGGTGCCATCGACCCCGGAGTCCTGCTCAGCAAGATCGTGTTCCCGGCCGTGCTCGCTCCGTTTACTGCTGCCGGAATTGCCTACGTTGCGACAAAAATCGCGTATCGAATCACGTCGGGCCCGCACGCGCACGCCGCGCGGCGACGGTTCAGGGTGGGTCAGGTTTTTACGTCGAGTCTGGTGTCGCTCGCCCATGGAACGAATGACGCCCAGAAAACGATGGGCGTGATCACCCTCACGCTGATCGCCGCGGGATTTCAGGCGACCGGCACCGGGCCGGAGTTTTGGGTCATCGCGGTGTGCGCACTCGCCATAGCACTCGGGACCTATGTCGGCGGATGGCGAATCATCCGCACCGTCGGGACCGGCATCACCGACGTTTCCCCAGCCCAGGGTTTTGCCGCAGAGGCGGCGACTACCGCCACTATCCTCGCAAGCACGCATTTGGGCTTTGCTCTCTCGACAACGCAAGTGGCGAGCGGCTCCGTGATCGGCGCAGGTCTCGGGCGCAACCGACGGTCGGTTCGCTGGCACGTGGCCGGTCGCATTGGAACGGCGTGGCTCGTCACTCTTCCGTGTTCGGCAGTCATGGCAGCGATCGCGGAACTCGTGGCGCGATTGGGGCCAGTGGGGATCATCGCGGATGCTCTTGCGGGTGCCGTCGTCATCGCGCTGATGTTCCGGCGTGCCCAGAAGGACCCGGTCAACGCGAAAAACGTCACGGGCGAAGTCCCCGTTGTCCGACACGCCCCGAGCGTCGTGATGCCGAAGGTTCCTCCGAGCATTGCGAGCGCGAAGCCGCCAAAACAAAGTCTCGGCACCACGGACCAGGCTGCGTCGGGTGCGCCATGACTTCGTTGAGAATTCGCAAAAGGGCATTCGTGACATGATCGAATGGCAGTCGTTCGTGCTGGTGGCGGTGGTGTCGCTCGTGGCGGCGAGCGTCGTCGTGACGATCGCGGCGATAGGGATTCGCCTGGTGGAGGGCGCTCAGCACGCGCGAAGTGAACATCCTGCGCGCGCACGAAGAGCGGTCGTTGCCTCGAGAATACTGTTCGGCATTTGCGGCCTCGTCGTTCTGTTTGGCGTGTACCTGATAGTTCCCGCTTTGCACTGAAAACGGCGAAGTTATTGGCCAGTAGAGTGAGATCAACCAATGTCAAAGGAGATCATCGGATGTCTGAAGCGCCAAGCGCGTTGCCCGTCGACGAACCAGAAGGGCCAACTCGCAGTGAGAGTGACTCAGTCGGATCGCTGCCCATTCCTTTGGATGCCTATTGGGGCATCCACACGGCGCGCGCGCGGGAAAACTTTCCAATCACGCGGCGCCCGATATCGGTCTATCCCGATCTCATCCGCGCGCTCGCGATGGTCAAGCAGGCCGCGGCCCGCGCCAATAAAGAGTTGGGCACATTGAGCGACGCCAAGGCAGATCTCATCGATCGCGTATGCCAGGAGATCATCGACGGCCAGTTGCATGATCAGTTCATGGTGGGCGTGATCCAGGGTGGTGCCGGCACGTCGACGAACATGAATACCAATGAGGTGATCGCCAACCGCGGTCTCGAAATCATGGGCAAAGCATTCGGGGACTATGCGCACTTGCACCCCATCGATGATGTGAACCGCAGCCAAAGCACGAACGACGTGTATCCCACGGCGATCAAACTCGCGATGGTCATGGGTACACAGCGCCTTCTCGCTGAGCACGTAAAGCTCACGGAAGCATTTGCGCGAAAAGGAAGCGAGTTTGCGCACGTCCTCAAAGTGGGGAGAACCCAATTGCAGGACGCAGTGCCCATGACCCTCGGACAGGAATTCAATGGGTTCTCGCACACGCTGGCAGAGGACTTCGACCGCCTCAACGAAACCATACCGTGGTTGAACGAAATCAACATGGGTGCTACGGCGATCGGCACCGGGATCACCGCTGATCCGCGTTACGCCGAAGCGGTACGTCATCACCTTTCGGAAATATCCGGCCTGAACATGGTGACGTCACCCGATCTCATCGAGGCAACGAGCGACGCGGGAATCTTCATGACGCTGAGCGGGCATCTCAAGCGCGCGGCGGTGAAGCTCTCCAAGATCTGCAATGACCTGCGACTGCTGTCCAGCGGGCCTCAGGCGGGAATCGGTGAGATCAACCTTCCCGCGAGACAAGCGGGTTCATCCATCATGCCGGGCAAGGTCAACCCGGTGATACCCGAAGTTGTCAATCAGGTAGCGTTCAGCGTCATCGGGGCCGACGCCACGGTGACCGCCGCCGCCGAAGCGGGACAATTGCAGTTGAATGCATTCGAACCCGTCATCGCCCACAGTATTCTGCAGTCGATCGCGTGGATGACAAACGCGTGCTACACACTGCGCGTCCACTGCATCGACGGAATTACCGCGAACGAAATTCGGCTTGCGGCCCAAGTGTCTTCTTCCGTCGGAGTTGTGACCGCCCTGACCCCGTACATCGGATACGCGGCGTCAGCGACCCTTGCTCACACTGCCCTCACCACCAATGCGTCCATTGCCGAACTGGTCGTTGAGGCGGGCCTGATGACGCAGGAAGAAGTTGCGCGAGTGCTCTCGCCGGAACGCCTGAGCGGTCTCATGCCCACAACCGGAGCGATCAAAATCATTCCGGACATCGAACCAGAGGATCACTGACCGATCATGTGACGGGAGATTGCGCAGGACCGGTCCCTAATCGCCGTCGTTGTCGGTTTCCACCTCAAGCGCGTCGTCGCGGGCTGTCCCGGCAGCGATGATGACGCCGTCGACAATGTCTTCCCCGCGGTCGGCTATTCTGGCACGAACGTCCTTGGCTGTTTTCGAAACTTTTGTTGACGTAGCGCTTGCGGTCTGCGCGATTTTGCGCGTTGCGCTCCGGGCGGCCGTGGAAGCATCCTTGCTTTTCTTGGCAACTTTGCCGCCGAGGTCCTTGCCGGTTTCGGCGACGCGCTGCGATACGACCCGTGTGGATTCGACTACTTTGCCGGATACGTCCCGCGCGAGTTCAGCTGCGCGAACAGCGGTCTCCTGAGCCCCCGCAATGGTCGCCTTGCTTCCTGCGACAATTTTCTCCTGCACAATGGGCGCGGTCTCTTTCACGAAGTCCTGCGTGTCAGCGACGACTTTTTGCACCCGGGGGTTTTCCCACGCGCGCGTCACCCTCGCCTTGATCTGTTCGTACCGAGGACGGCCAGCTCGAGCGCCGAGTACGTAACCGAGGCCGATGCCGACAATGAACAGGAATTTTAGTCGCATGAATCAACGCTACTCGTTCACCCTGTGAGCAACCACAGTGAGCGCTGACCCACTGTGTCGTGAGGCGTTCAGCGATGGTCAGAGGCGCTTTGGGCAATGCGCCACAGGTGCAACGTGGCGTAGCTGCGATACGGGTGCCACCGTTCTGCGCGGACCGCCAGTTCCCGAGGCGTGCCCGGCAACCCGACTTTGGTTGCGCCCTTCAGCAAGACAACATCGTTCGCGAGCAGCACGTCCTGTGCTCCCAGAACCCGCATCGCAACATACCCGGCAGTCCACGCACCGATACCTGGCATTCGGCACAGGCTTGCGATGAACGCTTCGGCGTCGCGTTCATCGCTCACGTCGAGGGTGCCATTCGCCATTGCCAACGCCGCTCCATGAATTGCCGCGATGCGCGTGACTGGCCCGCGAAGCACATCCAGGCCTCGTTCGGCCAATACTGTCGCCGTCGGGAACATCCCCTCGTCACCGAGTTCGCGCACAATTCGTGCCGTCACCGTACGGGCTGCTGCAATAGAGATCTGCTGCCCGATCATCGTGCGAACGAGTTGCTCGCGCCAGTCGAGCGAACCGGGAATTCGGACTCCCGGGTGTCTTGCGACACTCTCGGCCAGTGCGGGGTCCGCAGATAGATGCGCATCGATCGCCCGGGAATTTGCGTCCAAATCGAACAGTCTTCGCACCGCCTCCGCGCTTCGCGGACTCAGTTCATCACCATCCTCCGTCGCACAGACCTCCTGTGCAGAGCCGAGAGTAACCGACAACTCAACCGCTGTGCCATTCTCGCGTCGAACCTTTCGGCGATATGAGCTATTGTCACCGGACTCGACTCCGTGAACTGCGTGATCGGCAAAATAGCGCATCACCCCGTGACCGTCGAAGGGTGCCTCCGTGCGAAGTCGCGTTGCTGCCACCCCACCACTCTTTCACGACCCGCTGGCGAAGATACGCTGGTGTCATGAATGCAGAGGACCGCACGGGAATCACGGTCGTCGGCAGCGCGAACATGGATGTCGTTTTCGGCGTGCAGCGAATCCCGCTGCCTGGTGAGACGCTGCTCGCGCAGTCAGTCGCGAAGTACCCGGGTGGGAAGGGCCTGAATCAGGCAGTCGCAGCGGCCAGGGCGGGTGCGGAAACCCGATTCATCGGCGCGGTAGGCACGGATGACAACGGTGACGAGCTCGCGAAAACGCTCGCGGTCGCGCAAATAGATTCCTCGCTGCTTCGTCGCGTTCCCGGTGACTCAGGGCAGGCATTCATCGTCGTAGCGGAAAGTGCTGAAAATACCATCATCGTGGCTTCCGGTTCGAACGCCAGCGTCGTCGCACTCACAGAGTCGGACCACGCGCTGATGTCACGATCGACCGCTGTGCTTTTGCAACTGGAATTGCCGATGAGGGTGGTTGAGGAAGCTGCCCGGGTAGCGCGAAACGCGGGAACGCTCGTGATACTCAATGCGGCTCCCGCTCACACGCTCGGCGAGCAGCTCTTAGGGCTGCTCGACTATCTGATCGTGAACGAACACGAGGCTTGCGTTCTCGGCGGCACGGAAAATCTCGCGGAGGCATCCGTGCGGTTGGCGTCAACAGTTCGATGCCTCATCGTCACCCTCGGCGAAAACGGTTCCGTGCTCTATGAAAACGGCAGGGAATCCGCGAGAATTACCGCCATTCCGGTGACCGCCGTGGACACGACCGGTGCAGGGGACACCTACTGCGGTGCCTTCGCCGCTGCGACCGTGGAAGGCCGAACCTCGCGCGCGGCCATCGAGTTCGCCACTGCGGCGGCTGCGCTCTCCGTTCAGAAACTCGGTGCAGTGCCGTCCATTCCCGCGCGCGCGGAAATTGACGACGTTCTTATGGGGCGACACCAACCGTGACGGTAGTCTCATTGTGGATGACCGGATTCGCCGCATCGATACTGAGGAGTTCACATGCACGTTGAAGCTCTCAAGATCATTCTGGAGATTTCTTTCGCGGTATGGGCGCTCGCTCTCTTGTTGCAGTTGATCGACGTGATCACGGGACACCAGGTGAAACGTGCTGGCCGTGCCGCTGGCACACGCGACCGCGATCGAATTCTGGTCTGGACTATCGCGGTCTGCGCCATTGTGCTCGTACTGCTCATTCTCGGTGTCGACTTCTCCGCGAGACTGCTCGTGGAAGGGAAACAACTGCTGTGGGGTTCGCTCTCGCTCGTGGCGCTGTTCGCAATAGGCACCGTGACGGCACTGCTGGCGGCGCGCGCGTTGAAACGACCGCAGACCGGTTATCAGGTTTTTAGGGACGAATTGCGGGCGCAGGCAGGCTCCCGCATCGCGAAGGGCCGCTTGGCCGATTACCGATCCTGGCTTGCGAATATCGACGCGCGCACAAACGATGTCCGCCGCAGGGTAATACTTGGGCGCGTTGTGCGGGCCATTCCCGTCGTCATTGCGCTGCTCGCGTTCGGGTCCGCAGTGTGGTCAGTTGTCATCGGCGGGATGCCGCTGTGGAGCGCCTTCCTCTGCCTGATTCCGATTCTGCTGAGCGCCTGGCTTGCCGTCTGGGGTGCGCGCGCAGCGCTTGCCAGGAACCTCGCGATCCATGCCGTTCACCAAAAGCAGCGTTCCGAGGCAATCCTGCTGCTGGAAGATCTCGACCGAAGGACGCCGCGGAAAGTTGCGGGACTCACCGAGCGAGTCTCCCGTGCGCTCGCGATTTTGCGGGAGCAACAGGGCCAGGAAAACCGACCGCACTGAGTGGGGTTGGACACCCACCGCAGAACGCGCGTTGCCTCGCGCCCGACGGTGCTCGGGGGCGATAGACTTGCATGTCCGAAATCGAGGGGTGTGAACCTGAGTGGCAGCGAGCGAACTGGAGCGCGAACGCGAATTTGTGGGAACGCTTTATCAAAGGCTCGAAGAACTCAAGCGCGAGACCGAGGAACAACTGGCGACAGTTCGCGCAGCGGGAGGACGTGGCGGGCACCAGGCTCGCAGCGAGCGGGACAGTTTCGCTCGTCTCTATGAGGACCGAATTCTCCAACTGCGCGACGTTGGTGAGCGCCTCGCGTTTGGACGTATTTCCGTCGATGGCGAGCAAAACGAGCTGGTCCATCACTACATCGGCCGCATCGGCTTGCGTGACGGCAACCGTGTTCCCATTCTTCTGGACTGGCGCGTGCCACAGGCCAGCGCGTTCTACCAGGCGACAGCGAAAAGCCCGATGGGCGCGAAAGCCCGGCGGCACCTGATATCCGAGGGCCGCACGCTCGTACGCATCGAAGACGAGATCTTTGATTCTGAACTGCTTGACGATGATGCGTTCGCGTTGCAGGGGGAGGGGGCGCTCCTCGCGGCGCTGAGCGCCCAGCGAACGGGGCGCATGTCGGACATCGTCGCGACGATTCAAGCCGAACAGGATCGAATCATTCGTTCCGATTTGAACGGGATTCTGGTGGTGCAGGGCGGTCCGGGCACGGGAAAAACCGCCGTCGCGCTGCATCGAGCAGCGTACCTCCTGTATTCGCATCGGGAGCGGCTTCGCTCCAGCGGAGTATTGATCGTCGGCCCCTCGAGATCATTCCTGCGTTACATCGAGGCGGTCCTCCCTTCCCTCGGCGAGTCCGGCGTGGTTCTCGCGAGCGTAGGTCAGTTGTATCCGGGAGTCGAGGCGACGCGCGATGATGCGACGAGCGTTGCGCGACTGAAGGGCGACATCACGATGGCCTCGCTCCTGGCTCGAGCCGTGGAGTCACGGAAGCGTGTTCCCGACGGACCGCAACCCATCAACGTCAACGGGGAAGTCGTCGTTGTGGAACCGCACGTGATTGCCGGTGCCATTCACCGCGGCCGCGAAAGCGGCAGGCCCTACAACCAGGCGCGCAACACATTTGCCAGAAGCGCTATTTCGTCCATCACCCGAATCCTGGTGGACCAATTGCGCGCTCAGGGAAATTCGATCGACGACGCGGATGTTGCCATGCTTCGGGAGGACGTGCGAAGCTCCGAAGACGCGCGCATCGTACTGAACACCGCCTGGCTCCCTCTGACGCCGCAAAAGTTGCTGCAGGACCTGTACGCACGGCCCAGATGGCTCGAATCTCTGACACCCGACTGGGTTCCCGAGAAGCGCGCTCTGCTGTTTCGGCAGCGTTCGGCAGGCTTCACAGTTTCGGATATTCCGCTGCTGGATGAAGCCGCAGAGTTGCTCGGGGAGGTGGAGACCGAAAATGCGGCTCTCAAGCGGGAAGAGAAGCTTCAACGCAAACGAGACATCGAAAACGCTGAGCAGGCCATCGCCAACATGGGGGTCACGGGCATAGTGAACGCCGAGCAATTGGCGGCGGGGTTCGCCGACTATGCGGATGCCGGTACGACGGCAGACCGTGCAGCGGGCGATCGCACCTGGGCATATGGTCACATCGTTGTCGACGAGGCGCAGGAACTTTCTCCGATGCAGTGGCGCATGCTATTGCGGAAGTCGCCCTCGCGTTCGTTCACCGTCGTGGGAGACATCGCGCAGGCCGCGGCGGCATCCGCGTCGGAGACATGGCAGCAGGCGCTCGCGCCCCTCATCGGGCAGCGGCCGGAGGGGGATCGCTGGCGGCGCGAGGAACTCACGGTGAACTATCGCACACCCGCGCAAATCGCCGCGGCCGCCGAAAAGATGGCTATCGCGCATGGTTTGCCGGTCACGCGGACGATATCCGTGCGCGAAAGCGAGTGGGACATCGAATTTGTGCCGGACGTGACGTCCGCTATGGAACTCGCGCTGCAAGTAGAGGGCACCGCTGCAGTCATGAGCGTGAGTGACCGGCTTGACGAAGTGCACGCGAAGCTTTCTGCCGTTTTTCACGCCCGAGTCGGATTCGGTGCCGACAGCATCTCCTCCGACATCACGGTGTTGAGCGCACAGGAGGCGAAAGGCCTCGAGTTTGATTCGGTTGTGATCGTCGACCCTGCCGCAATTATCGCGGAATCGGAGCGAGGAGCAGCCGCGCTGTTTGTCGCCATGACGAGGCCGACTCAACGGCTGGTGTTCGCCGAGGCGCGCGAACAGGACCTGACGGAAGCCGCGCCGGGGCGTGGCATTCTTAAACCGTGAGCATCCTGACATCCAAGCTTCTCGAAACTATTCACTCGCGCGCCGAGGAGTACGACCGAGACAACACCTTCTTTGCGGAGGATCTCACCCAATTGAGGGAAGCCGGTTACCTTGCCGCACTCGTCCCCAAGAAACTCGGTGGCCACGGTCTCAGCCTCGCGGAAGTGGCGCAGGAGCAAATGCGGCTCGCTGCGGCGGCTCCCGCGACCGCTCTGGGAATAAACATGCACCTGGTCTGGAACGGCATAGCAAAAGCGATGCTCGACCGAGGGGATGGCTCGCTCGAGTTCATTCTCACCGAGTCAGCGGCCGGAGAACTGTACGCACTCGCGATCAGTGAAGCGGGCAACGATCGCGTGCTGTTCGGCAGTTTCACCGACGCGGTGCCGCAAGCCGACGGCGCCTATGAGTTCACCGGAACGAAAATCTTCACCAGTCTTTCGCCCGCATGGACGCGGCTGGGACTGTTCGGATTGGACAGTACATCTCCGGACGCCCCCAAACTCGTCCATGCGATCGTCGCGCGCGACGCCGCGGGAATTACGGTGTTGGACGATTGGGACACGCTCGGGATGCGGGCGTCACAGAGCTGCAGCACACGCCTGGAGAAAGTTCGAGCGGAGCCCGACCGCATCATTCGACGGCTCGATCCGGGGCCCAATTCAGATCTCCTGATTCTCTCGATATTCGCGAACTTCGAAATTCTCGTGTCCGCCGTGTACACCGGGATCGCGCAGCGTGCCCTTGAACTGGGCGTCGAGAGCGCGCGACGGCGCACTTCAGCCAGGAATGCTGGTGCGTCGAAATCTCTCGATGCGGATGTGCGCTGGAAACTCGCGGATGCCGCGATCGCTTTCGATGGGATTGTGCCGCAAATTCTCTCGCTCGCTCGCGACGTCGACACGCAGGTTGATCACGCAGACCAATGGTTTCGTGTGCTTTCCGGTCTCAAGCTCAGGGCAACACGAACCGCGAAATACGTTGTCGAGCAGTCGATCAAAGTTTCGGGAGGGGCGAGCTATTTCCGCGGGAGCGAAATTGGACGACTATACCGAGACGTGCTGGCGGGCGAATTTCATCCGAGCAACGAGGACTCCGTACATTCGACGGTCGCGGCGGATCTGCTCGGGCCGTTGCCGTGACCTGAGGCTCCGCCAACAGACTCATCGCCCGGTGCGGCACTTGGTGCGGCTCTTCCGGGCGATGAGATGTTCTTCTCTAGCGTGCGCTTTTCTTCACGAAATTGCAAGCATTCGTTGCAGCGGACGAGTACGGCGTTGGTCGGCCCCCGGATTGGCGACATCCGAACTGGGGGTCACGCTCAGGGGTGCCATTTGGGTAGCGTCGAAGTAATTGCGCGCCTGACGCCCCACGCTCCCGCGCGCTGAAGGGGGAACCGGTTGTCGAGTGGGACGCCATCTGCTGCGCAGACGCGTCGGCGTGCGCCAGCGAGCGTTCACGCGTTCCTTGAGCAATTCGTCGGAGTGCCGGTGCCCAACTTCATCAATCGACTGTGGGGAAGGAATACAATTCCACGTGGGCTTCGGTCTGCCTACGATATCGCCGCTCGCGACATGGCGGTGATGGATGCGCTGTCGCTGCTGGGTAATGAATGGTGCGTATTCGAATCCACGTCAACGGAAAAGGACCGCACCGAATATCTCTTCATCGGTCCACCTGGCGCGTTCTCTATGATCGCCCGGCATCACGTCGGCGGCGCGCTGTGGATAGGCGGCGGAGTGATTCTGGTCGATGGTGATCGGCTGCCGGACCTTCGCGATGCCGAATACCTCGGTGTCCGTCTTGCTCAGGTGTTGTCGGATTCGAGGGGTTCACCGGTTGCCGTAACACCCTGCCTCATGCTCCTGGGCCATCGGAGTCTGACGGTGGCAAAGCCCCCTCGTCGGGTCGCCGTGACCACGCTTCGCGGCATGCGGCCGTGGCTCAAGGCAATGCCGCGCAAGCTTGCTGATTCCGATGTCGAGGCATTGAGGCATGCGGTGGCAACTCAGCCAGAACTGCGTCCAGTGTCCAGTGCCGCGGATCAGGCCGAGCCTGAACTTTCCCGCTTTCGGAAAGTGCAAAATGAGGTCGCTCAGGCGCGGCACATTCGACTGACCTGGGTTACGGCATCCCTCGTCCTCGCCTGGCTCGTTGCCCTCGTGGGTGTCGGCGGAGTCACGACGAGCATTCTGATTCGCTGATGGGGACGGTCAGTGCACCAAAAGCAGCACGAGACCGACTACCGCGACGACAATCGTCGCCACGAGAGCGATGAGACCAACAACCTGAAGCGTACGCGACTGATCCATGCGCTGCAGTGTCGTGGAATCGTGCTTCTCACCCAACTGTTCGCGTGCCTCGCTCAGTGTGCGGTAGGTTCCGATCTTTCGCCCCTGGCTGTCGGTCGCACGGTATTCTCCACGTGGTGTGCGGTCGATGACGCCAGCAACCCCGCCGTCGATTTCGGCAATCCAACGAATCGGCGCGCCGGCCTCGGTGTCAGCATCGTCAAAGGGAGCGTCTGTCGTTTCGGTAACCATGGACATACTTCCTTCCTTTCCTGACTTACGCGTGATTCTGGTGCACGATAGTCCCCGGATACACGGGAAGGGATACGGGGTGCGCACAGAGTCCATCGCGACCGATTGATCATATACACGCAAACTTGCTGGTTGCTGACGGCAGAGGGGTTCGCAAATCTGAAATGTGCGTCGCGCTCCATTTACATTTTGGTGGAACGGTTGTTCTGGCGCCACAATGGGGCGCAAATAACAATTCAAAACGGACTTGTGCATTTCCTGTAAATGTGCGTCAAAGTCGGCTACTGTCTATATCGCAGTTGCAGTACCTCGCACATCTTGATTGCCAGGGAGCCAGAAATGGCGATCTGATCCATTCGGGAGCGGACGATGAACACCGCGACGTGTGACCTCGAAAGTCGGGGACACCGAGCAAGACTCCTGAAGGAGAAGAAAATGGCAGTAGGCACCGTTAAGTGGTTCAACGCGGAAAAGGGCTTTGGTTTCATCGCCCCTGAGGATGGAAGTCCCGACGTGTTCGCCCACTATTCGGCCATCACGGGAAGCGGCTACAAGTCGCTCGACGAGAACCAAAAGGTCGAATTTGACCTGGCTCAGGGCCCCAAGGGCCCGCAGGCGGAGAACATCCGCCCGCTGTAGTCACCAGATTAAGCCGGTCCTGCGCAGCGCCTGAGCGCCGGGGGGCCGGCTTTTTTTGATGCCGGTGACCTCAGCTCGAACCATGACGTCGTTTGTTTCCCAAGACGCAGAACATTCGGCCTCATGAGGCACAAAATTCCTCACGGTAAGGCTCGCGCCCCGGTGTCGCGACCCTGGGAAGTTCTGCGTGTCTGTCGCGGTTAGATTCAGTGACCTCAACAAGGATGGAACCCATGACCGACGCGCCAACCATGACCTCGCCCGAATCCGAACTCGAGAAGTTTCGCGAGCGCCGAAACCTCGCCGTGGTGCAACCGTTCGGCAACCTTGCCCTCGTCAACACCCAGTGGATTGACTCTGAGCAACCGGTGTGGGGTGTCCCCGGTTTATGGGCGCCCTTGCCCGCTGGGGAATCCGGATTGCGACTCACGGCGACAGCGGCCGACGGCATCCGCGTCAACGGCGACCTGGTAGATGGCGCAGTTGTTGTTGCGGGCAAAGATTCTGCGGAGCCTGCCGATATCGTCTTCAGCGACACCGTGCGTGGGTTCGTCATCGCGGGGCCGACGGGTAACTACGCACTGCGCGTATGGGATGCAGATTCGGAGGCCATTCAAAATTTTGGTCAGATTGATGCCTACCCCTACAACCCAAACTGGGTAGTGGAAGCAACGTTCACCGAGTTGCCCGATGCTTCACTGCCGTTCGAACACAGCAAGGACGAGGGCGAAACCCGAGAAATCAAAGTTCCGGGTGAAATTTCTTTTGCCAAAGACGGCCGTGACTACCGGCTTGCCGCCATCAGTTCCGGGCGCGCACTTCAGATCGTGTTCTCGGATGCGACGAGCGGCGTTGACACGTACAGCGTCGGGCGCTTCCTGTTCGTGGCGCCGGATGCGTCAGGCAAGGTGACGCTCGATTTCAACCGTGCGGTGCTCCCGCCGTGCGGTTTCTCGTACGCATTCAATTGCCCGATGCCGCCGAAGCAGAACCGGTTTGCCGTGCCGATCGAGGCGGGCGAGAAGAACGTCCTCGCGAAGGACGGTTCACTGCTCCACTAGCGAGCGCTGGCGAGAGCTTCCACTTTGTCGCGCAGTTGGTCGTCGCTCGGCTCCACGAAATGAGTGCCGTCTGAGAATGCGATGACGGGGATGCTCGTGCGCCCGCTGATCGCTTTCGCACGATCCGCCGCTGCAGGGTCAGCGACGAGGTCGACAAATTCGTAGTCGACACCCATCTCGTCGAGAAGTTTTTTTGAGCGACGACAGTCGCTGCACCAGTCTGCGCCGTACATCGTGATCATGGTGTCCATTGTCTCCTACACTGTCCGGTCCGCGCGGGCACGCCGCCGCATTCTCTGGTCGGGTGCCGATCCTCAGCTGTCGGCACGGCACGGCAGACTGGTGATGTGTTTATCGCCGTTACCTCCCACGCTGATGGTGTGATGCTGTCCGCCGTGAATGAGAGAGGGTGGCCAGTCGGCGGGACGCGTGTCGTCCCGCTCGCCGAGTTCCCCGTCGAGGTCTCGCGCAGTGAGTTCGGAAGCGAACAACGCGGCCGCCCCCGCTGGGTCTGGGATGACACGACCAGCTGGTATCCGAAACTTCTTGCTGCTGGAGTGCGAGTGGAGCGTTGCGTCGACCTGCGGTTGTCGCACGCGATCCTTCGCACCTCCGAGCTCACGGCGATGACTGCGTTTGCCCGAGCGGAGCGCTCTGGCTGGGATGAGCCGGCACCGGAGGCACGAGAGAGTTCTCGTGCCGGTTCTCGAATTTCCGGCGACGGGCTCTTCGACCTCGAATCCGACCCCGCCACCGCACCGGCCAAGACGGATCCCGTCGCCGAGTTCCACTTGCAGCGCGAAGCGATTGCGGCATCCACGGACCCGGGTCGGATCGGTTTGCTGCTCGCTGCCGAGTCGGCAGGTGCGCTCGTGGCAGCAGAGATGCAGTTCGCCGGGCTGCCGTGGCGCGCCGATCTTCACGAGAAACTTCTGGAAGAGTTGCTGGGCCCGCGTCCGCGGCCCGGGGAGCGTCCAGCGAAACTGGCCGCGGTGCTGGAGCGGGTGAGAAGCGCGCTGGATGCGCCCGACCTCAACCCTGACTCTCCCGCCGACCTCATCAAGTCGCTCAAGCGCGCCGGGCTCATGGTCTCTTCGACGAGGTCGTGGGAGCTGAAGAAGCTCTCCCATCCGGCGATAGAGCCGCTGCTCGAGTACAAAAAACTCAGCAGACTGTTGAGCGCGAACGGCTGGCACTGGCTGGACGCGAACGTACACGGTGGCCGGTTCCGGCCCGACTATGTGGTTGGCGGCGTCGTGACGGGTCGTTGGGCGAGTAAGGGCGGCGGGGGCGCGCTGCAGCTCCCGAAGCAAGTTCGCGGCGCAGTCGTGGCCGATCCGGGCTGGAAGCTCGTGGTGGCGGATGCCTCGCAGCTCGAGCCGCGCATCCTCGCCGCGCTGTCCGGCGACCGCGCCATGGCGGAGGCCGGGCAGGCGAAGGACATGTATGCGGCGATCGTGGCGAGTGGCGCTGTGGCGACGCGGGACAAGGCGAAGGTCGCGATGCTCGGTGCGATGTACGGCGCGACGACGGGGGAGAGCGGGCGGCTCATGCCGGCGCTCACGAAGGCGTACCCGCGCGCGATCGGGCTTGTCGAGAGCGCGGCGAGGGCGGGGGAGCGCGGTGACATTGTCACGACGCGCCTCGGGCGCAGCTCACCGCGGCCCGGCGGCACGTGGGGCGACGTGCAGGCTGCGGCCTATGGCGACACGGCGACGGATGCGGACGCGAGCCGCGCGCGCAGTCAGGCGCGCTCGTGGGGCCGTTTCACGCGCAACTTCGTGGTGCAGGGCACAGCGGCCGAGTGGGCGCTGTGCTGGATGGCGACGTTGCGCGGCTCGCTGCGCGAGCTTGGCGGCAAGGCCTGGCTCACGGATGCCCCTCACCTCGTGTTCTTCCTGCACGATGAGATCGTCGTGCATTCGCCTGCCGCGATGACGGATGCCGTGGTCGCCGCCATCGAGTCCGCCGCCGCCGAGGCCCGCCGTCTGCTCTTCGGCAAAACTCCGGTCGAGTTTCCGCTGAGCATCGCCGTGGTCGACTCCTACTCCGACGCGAAGTAGCGCCGCTCCGCCCCCTGAGGTGCGAGCGCAGCGAGCCTCGAAGGGAGCCAACCAGGCAGCCGTCGCCTCCGTTCGAGACGGCCCTTCAAGTCGGCCGTTCGGGCCTCCTTAGGGAGCGACTCGAGTTTCGCTGGCGGCGCTTAGCCCGTCGTCGTCGCTTTCGCCGGGCGGCCACGTTTTGGGACCTCCGTGCTGAGTGGAAGTGGGGCATCGGCCCCGGCGGCGGCTGCTCGCTGTAGCCGCGCCTCCGAATGGTCGAGCCAGCGAACCTCCGCTTCAGCCTGGAAGATGAGCGAATCGACTACGAGGAGCCACGCCAAATCTTCGGAGGTCTCAGGGTCGCTCGACGCATTCTTTGTCTTCGTGAGCTCCTGAAGGTTCTGCAGCGTCGCGGTGCGCTGCACCTGGATGACATTGGCGATGTCCACGCCCGGAAGGGTCACCGCGATGGCGAGCTTGATGGCGAGTTCGTCGCGCGTCGCGGCGGAGCGCTCAACGGGGGAACCGAGCCAACCAGCAACTTCTGCGCTGCCGGCATCCGTGATGCGGTAATAGATCTGGCCCGAACTGTCGGTCTCGGTATCCTCGCTCTCGGCCTTCTCCACGAGTCCATCGCGCTCGAGCCGGTCGAGCGTGTTGTAGATCTGGCCGACGTTGAGGGGCCAGGTCGAGCCGGTTCTGCGATCGAATTCGCTCCGCAACTGATAGCCGTAACACGGCCCCTGGTCGAGGATGGCGAGGAGGCTTTGGCGAACCGACATGACGGCCTTTCCACGGCGGGAATACAGAACAGGTTGCTGAGTATGTAGTTACGGAGTATAGCCATACCGGACATCCATTAGTCAAATGCGTCCGCGTGTCGGGAATCACACACTTGTCATTTGCCAGCTTCATCGGTCATAATGCAAGGGAAACTTCATACGTTACGAATCCAGTTCCACAGGTCGATGGGGAAGTCGCACCTAATGGAATGGAGTTATCGTGACTGCTGCACAAGCGCGCGGAGTGCTGTACGTCCACTCATCGCCGAAAGCCCTATGCCCCCACGTCGAGTGGGCGGCCGGTGGCGCCCTTGATCGCGCCGTCAACTTCAACTGGGACGTCCAGCCCGTGCTCAAAGGCGCCATGCGCGCCGAGTACTACTGGGAAGGCACCCAGGGCACAGGGGCGCGCCTCGCCTCCGCCCTGCGCGGCTGGGAACACTTGCGCTTCGAAGTGACGGAGGACCCCACCCCGGGCAGCGACGGCGGCCGCTGGCTGCACACGCCCGACCTCGGCATCTTCTACGCGCAGACCGACACCGCAGGCAACATCGTGATCCCCGAGGACCGCGTCCGCTACGCCATGGAAGTGGCCGGATCCGACGCCTTCGAGCTGCACCGCGAGCTGCGGCTCGCTCTCGGTCAGGCGTGGGATGACGAGCTCGAGGTATTCCGTCACGCGAGCGACACGAATCAGGTGGTGTGGCTGCACAAAGTTGGCTGATGCGCCGCCGCTTCTGCGGCGCACGGGGTTGGCTGATGCGCCGCCGCTTCTGCGGCGCACGGTGTGGATTGATGCGCCGCCGCCGGGAGTGAGTATCGTTGGCTCATGGTTCTCAGCGGTTTCAGCGTCGACACGGATTTGAGTCGAATTGATCTCGACAAGGTTCACGACTGGTTGTCTACGGATGCCTTTTGGGCCCTCGGCCGTTCTCGCGAAACAGTGCAGCGCGCCGCGCGTGGGTCCCTGAACTTCGGCGCCTTCGACAGTGACAACGAGCTTGTGGGATACGCGCGCGTTGTCACCGATTACGTGACATTCGCCTGGCTATGCGATGTCTACGTGGCGCGGTCCTCGCGCGGAAAAGGCATCGGGAGACTGCTTTCGAACACCGTAGTCGACACGCTCCGACCTTTCTCGCTCAACCGAATTCTGCTGTCGACCCTCGACGCGCACGGCCTCTACGCGAAAGCCGGTTTTACCGCGATTTCCCATCCGGAGAAACTCATGGTGCTGGCCTCGGATCAGGAGGATAACCGGGCCCCGGCGTAAGCGATCGATCAGACGCTGCGGAACGCCACTACCGCGTTGTGGCCGCCGAAACCGAAGGAATTGCTGATCGCGAGCTGCGGTCCGTCACCGAGCGGACGCGGTGATGTCACGACATCCAGCGGGATCTCGGGATCCTGCTCGCTGAGATTGATCGTCGGCGGCGCGGTGCGCTCGTGCACCGCCAGAAGAGTGAAGATCGCTTCCAGCGCGCCAGTACCGCCCAACAGATGCCCTGTGGCGCCCTTCGTGGCCGACACGGGGATGTCGTGCAGCCGGTCGCCAAAAGCGACTTTGAGCGCGGCATATTCTGCGATGTCGCCGACCGGAGTGCTCGTTGCATGAGCATTGATGTGGGTGACGTCGTTGGGTGAAGCACCCGCGTGCTCCAACGCCAACGCGATCGCGCGGGAAGCGCCCAACCCTTCGGGGTCGTTGGCGGTGATGTGGTAGGAGTCCGCGGTAATTCCACCACCGGCCAGTTCCGCGTAAATTCGTGCGCCGCGCGCGAGCGCGTGTTCCTCGGTTTCGAGTACCAAACTCGCGGCACCTTCACCCATGACGAACCCGTCGCGATCGACGTTGTACGGGCGTGAGGCGGTCTCCGGCGAATCGTTGCGCCGAGACAAGGCCTGCATCGAGGAAAATGCAGAGAGAGTTATGGGGTGGATGGCGGACTCGGTGCCTCCCGCGATGATGACATCCGCAAGACCCAGCTGCAGGTGCTCGTAGGCGCTCACAAGAGACTCCGTGCTGGATGCGCACGCCGAAGCGACGGTGCGAGCAAACGCGCGCGCATGGAACTTCATGGAAATGGCAGCAGACGCTGCGTTGGGCATCAGCATGGGCACTGTCATGGGCAGTACTCGCCGAGTACCTCGCTCGCGCAGGGTGTCCCACGCGTTCAGAAGGCTCCACAGTCCGCCGATACCGGTGGCGTAGTCGACACCGAGTCGCTCGGGATCCACGTCAGGTGAGCCAGCATCCGCCCAGGCTTCGCCGGCCGAAACGATGGCGAATTGTGAAGACGGGTCGAGGCGCTTTGCCTCCGTACGCTCGAGTACCTCCTCCGGACGCACGCGCGCCTCGGCCGCGAACGTTACCGGCAGCTCGTACTTTTCGACCCAGTCGTAGTCGAGGGAGTGGACGCCGGATTCACCCGCAAGCAGATTGTTCCACGAATCCCGAGCCGTACCGCCCAGGGGTGAACTGGCTCCGATACCGGTGACCACGATCTTCTTGAGCGCCATTGAAAAGTCCTTCTATCGATGAAACTGCGAGCCCCCGGCCGCCCGCGCCACCAGTGCGACTGGAAGTGCGGGAGAGCCGAGGGCGCAACAACTAGTTCTGAGCCTTGACGATGTAGCTGACCGCATCGCCGACGGTCTTCAGATTCTTGACCTCGTCATCCGGGATCTTCACGTCGAACTTCTCTTCCGCGTTGACCACGATGGTCATCATCGAGATCGAGTCGATGTCAAGATCGTCAGTGAACGACTTGTCCAGCTCGACAGTGTCTGTCGCAATGCCGGTTTCGTCATTGATGAGCTCGGCGAGGCCGGCCAGAACTTCTTCGGTGGACAATGCCATTGTGTTATCTCCTTGGGGTATTGATGACCGGGAATAAGTTTAGGGCAGGACGACGACCTGCGCCCCATAAACGAGCCCTGCACCGAAACCGATTTGCAGTGCGAGGCCGCCGGAGAGCTCCGGATGCTCCTTCAGGAGTCTATGTGTCGCGAGCGGGATGGACGCGGCAGACGTATTTCCGGTGGTCTCGATATCGCGGGCGATGATGACGGATTCCGGAAGTTTCAGCTGCTTTGCGAACTCGTCGATAATGCGCATGTTCGCCTGGTGCGGAATGAACGCGGCAAGGTCATCCGCTGTGATTCCCGCGAGTTCCAGGGCTTTCTTCGCCACTTTCGCCATGTCCCATACTGCCCAGCGAAACACGGTTTGGCCCTCCTGCCTCAGCGTCGGCCAGTTGGCATCCCCCTCGCGGTAGTCGATGAGCGTTGCATTCATACCTACGGCGGAAGCTTTGGAGCCGTCAGATCCCCACACGGCGGGGGAGATGCCCGGTGTGTCGCTCGGACCTACAATCACTGCGCCAGCGCCATCCCCGAGCAAGAAAGAAATGGACCGGTCTGTCGGGTCGACGACGTCAGACAGCTTTTCCGCGCCGACGACGAGCGCATATCGGGCAGCACCGGACCGGATGAGTGCGTCTGCCTGAGTTATGGCATAGGAATACCCGGCGCACGCGGCATTTGCGTCGTATGCTGCTGCGGGATTTGCTCCGACACGGTCGGCGACGACCGCGGCCATCGACGGCGTTTGCTGCACGTTGCTGATCGTCGCGATGATGACCAGATCAATGTCCTTGGGATCGACACCCGAGACGTCAATCGCCTCTTTCGCCGCTTCGGTTGCCAGATCGACAGCAAGGAGTCCCACGGATGCCCTTGTGCGCGTCACAATTCCCGTGCGCTGCTGAATCCACTCGTCGCTCGAATCGATCGGGCCGACGAGTTCGTCATTGGGCACGACGCGGTCGCCCCGCGCGGCCCCAAACCCGTAAAGTCGGGTGAATTTCGCTCCAGAAGACTGTTTGAGTGTGGGGGGTGTCATGAGGTCTCCAGCATTTCGATAGCAGCGGCAACATCGTCCGGGGTTTTTACAGCAACAGTCGGCACTCCCTTGAGCCCTCGCTTGGCGAGTCCGACGAGCGCGCCCGCAGGCGAAACCTCAATGATGCCGGTCACTCCTGCGTTCTCAAATGATTCCATGCATTTGTCCCAGCGAACCGGCGACGACACCTGACCAACGAGTAGGTCCAGAAATGCCCGCCCTCCGGATACTCGCTTCCCGTCTCGATTGGACCAGATCGTCATCGATGGATTGCGCGGGTCAATCGATGCGGCCACCGACTGGAGGCGATCGACAGCAGGCACCATGTAGCGGGTGTGGAATGCGCCCGCCACCTGCAGCGGAATCACGCGCGCGCCGGCAGGCGGCGCGCTTTTCAACGCATCCAACGCATCGATGGTTCCGGCCACGACGATCTGGCCACCCCCGTTGAAGTTCGCGGGCTCCAGTCCCAACTCATCCAATTGAGCGAGCAATTCTGTTTCGTTGGCACCGACGACTGCGCTCATTCCCGTCGGGGTGAGGGCCGCGGCATCCGCCATGGCTCTTCCACGCTCGGCGACAAGGGACATCGCCACCTCGTCACTGAAGATTCCGGCAGCTGCAGCTGCCGTGATCTCTCCCACCGAATGCCCCGCGATGCCACCCACGCGTTCCCGCTGGCCATCAAGAAGCACGCCGAGCGTCAGAAGGCCGGCGGCAACAATGAGCGGCTGAGCGACTCTCGTGTCGCGGATGGTGTCGGCGTCCGAGACAGTGCCGTGCCGCGCGAGGTCGATTCCCGCCGCATCCGAATACCGTTGAAGGCGATCAGCAAGGCCGGGTACCTCAAGCCAGGGAGACAGGAATCCGGGCGTTTGAGAACCCTGTCCAGGGCACACGATGACAATCACGTGACTAGTCTGCCAACAAAAGTCGCCCAAGCGTTATCGCTTCGCTTCAAATACGAGGCGTCCCCTTGGTGCTTATCCACAAAAGCTCACGCGCTCGCGATCGACACGGAGGTCGCGCGTCGCGACGCGGATGGCTGGCTCAGCGGCGTCGACCGAGCTTCTCCGACTCCGAAATGGAACCGATGATAAGAGCTGCCTGCAATATGAGGGACTCGCGCGCGCCTGTTGCGTCGTAGCCGATGAGTTCCGAAACGCGCTTGAGTCGGTAGCGAACCGTGTTGGGGTGAACGAAAAGCTCCCGCGCTGTGGCTTCGAGGGAGCGGCCGTTGTCAAGATAGGCCCACAGGGTGTTGAGCAAGTCGCTGGCGTGCGAATGGAGTGGCCGGTAAATGCGGGTCAACAGCGTGGCACGGGCCAGAGGGTCACCAGCCAGTGCGCGCTCGGGGAGCAGATCGTCCGCGAGCGTCGGGCGCGGAGCATTCCGCCATGACCGTGCAACGGCAAATCCGGCGAGTGCCGCCTTCGCGCTGCGGTTCGCATCGACGAGGCTCGGAACGTCGTGGCCGAGCACCAGATATCCGTCGCCGAACCCCGGTTCCAGTGCAGTGGCGATCTCGAGAAAGGAGATCGGCGGCGAAGCGGTTTCGTCGTCACTGGCGGGTGCGGGCAAGGCGCGGCCAATGACGAGCACGAGCCGTGCGCCCTGAACACCAATCAGCACATCCGCGTCCAGATGGCGAGCCGTGCGGCGAAGCATGTCGACATCCAATTGCTTTGGAGTCGTCCCGACGAGTACGGAAACTTCGCCATGGCCGTGCCAGCCGAGGGCGGCGATGCGACTGGGAAGTTCGTCGTCGTACTCTCCACTCAGGATGCTGTCGACGACCAGGGCCTCCAATCGCGCGTCCCAGAGGCCTCTCGCCTCAGCAGCGCGAGCATAAACATCCGCCGCCCCGAAGGCGATTTCCCTCGAATACTTGAGAATCGCTTCACGCAGTGACTCGTCGCGGCCTTTCACTCGGTCTTCGACGACTTCCACTGTCGCCTTGATGAGTTGAAGCGTTTGCGTGAGGCTCACCGAGCGCAGCAACTCCCGTGGTGCAACTCCGAAGACGTCTGCGGCAATCCAGGGCGTCGACTCAGGATCGTCATACCACTGGATGAACGAGGAAATGCCGGCCTGTGCGACCATTCCCACCGCGGACCGACGGCCTGGCGGCATCTCCCGGTACCACGGGAGGGTATCTTCCAACCGTTTAAGGGTGGCAGTCGCGAGTTCGCCCGACACGGTTTTCAGCCACGCGAGTGTCTGATCCTTGGTTTTCGCGGCAGCGGTGCCCGCCGTGTCGGGGGACATAATTCTCGTTTCCGCTCAGCTCTCGCCACCGGCTGAACCGGTTGTTCCCGCCGTGACGTCGTGCAGCGAATACCTGACTATCGCCTGCTGGGCGAGCGAGGGGTCGAGCCTGCCCTGCCTGGCGAGCGCTTCGAGCGTTCGAACGACAATCGACGGACCGTCGATTTTGAAATAACGTCGCGCTGCCGCCCTGGTGTCCGAGAAGCCGTAGTCGTCGGCACCGAGCGTGGCAAAATCGCCGGGCACGAAGCGGCGGATCTGGTCGGGAACCGCGTGCATGTAGTCGCTCACTGCTACGACGGGGCCTTCGGCACTCATCAGCTTTTGCGTCAGATACGGCATCCGGCCGCCCTCATCGGGGTGAAGGAAGTTCCACTCTTCCGCATCGAGTCCTTCGCGCCGAAGCTCCGTCCACGACGTCACCGACCACACGTCGGCTGCGACGCCCCAGTCGCGCGCGAGCAGATCCTGAGCTTCCAGGATCCACGGTACGGCGACACCGGATGCGAGCAACTGAGCGCGCGGACCGGCAGCCTCCGAACGCTTGAGCAGATAGATTCCGTTCAACAGGCCTTCGACATCGAGGTTTTCCGGCTCCTCGGGCTGCACGAGCGGTTCGTTGTAGATTGTGATGTAGTACATGACGTCGGGGTGCGGATGCCGCCCGCCGTACATTCTTTCCAGACCAGCTTTCACGATGTGTCCCAGCTCGTAACCGTATGCCGGGTCGTAGGAAACGACAGAAGGATTGGTCGAGGCCAGCAGCGGAGAATGGCCGTCGGCGTGCTGCAGACCTTCGCCGGTGAGCGTAGTGCGCCCGGCGGTCGCGCCCATGATGAAACCGCGTGCCATCTGGTCACCCGCGGCCCACATGCCATCGCCCGTGCGCTGGAAACCGAACATCGAATAGAACACGTAAATAGGGATGAGCGGCTCGCCGTGTGTGGCGTATGAGCTTCCCATGGCGGTAAATGCCGAGAACGCTCCTGCCTCATTGATTCCCACGTGCAGAATCTGGCCCTGCTCGCTTTCTTTGTACGCCAGGAGCTGGTCGCGGTCCACCGAGGTGTAGTTCATCCCGTTCGGGTTGTAGATCTTCGCGGTCGGGAAGTAGGCGTCCATTCCGAAGGTGCGGGCCTCGTCGGGAATGATGGGAACAATCCGGTGGCCGAAATCCTTCGACTTCAACAGATCCTTGAGCAGTCGAGCAAACGCCATCGTCGTGGCGATCTCCTGTTTGCCTGAGCCGCGGCGAGCTACCTCGTACGCGCTGTCATCCGGAAGGGAGAGCTGGGTGTAGCGGCTGCGACGCTCGGGTACGAAGCCACCCAGCTCGCGGCGGCGCTCGTGCAGGTACTGGATCGCGGGATCGTTGTCGCCTGGGTGATAAAACGGGGGTAGGTAGGGGTTTTCTTCAAGCACCGCGTCCGTCACCGGAATCTGCATGGCGTCACGGAAGTCTTTGAGGTTGTCGAGCGTCAGCTTCTTCATTTGGTGGGTCGCATTCCGACCCTCGAAGGACGGACCGAGCCCATAGCCTTTGATGGTCTTGGCAAGAATGACGGTTGGTTGACCCTTGTGTTCTGTCGCGGATTTGAATGCGGCATACACCTTGCGATAGTCGTGACCGCCGCGCTTGAGCCTCCAAAGCTGGTCGTCGGTGTAGTCCTTGACCATGTCGGCCACGCGAGGGTCCCTGCCGAAAAAGTTCTCGCGAACGTAGGCGCCGCTTTCCGCTTTGTACGTCTGATAATCGCCGTCGGGAGTCTGATTCATGAGGTTGACGAGTGCGCCGTCGACGTCGTGTGCAAGTAGCTCATCCCATTCGCGACCCCAGATGACCTTGATGACGTTCCATCCGGCACCGCGGAAGAAACTCTCCAACTCCTGAATGATCTTGCCGTTGCCGCGCACGGGACCGTCCAGCCGCTGCAGATTGCAGTTGATGACGAAAGTGAGGTTGTCGAGATTGTGATTGGCCGCCCACTGGAGCGCGCCACGGCTTTCCACTTCGTCCATCTCGCCGTCACCAAGGAAGGCCCACACGTGACTGTCGGAGACGTCCTTTATTCCTCGATTGGTGATGTAGCGATTGGTTTCCGCCTGCCAGATCGCATTCAGCGGCCCAAGCCCCATGGACACCGTGGGGAATTCCCAGAAATCCGGCATGAGGTGGGGGTGCGGGTAAGAACTCAGTCCGTTCGGCGCTTGAGACTTCTCCTGACGGAATCCATCCAGTTGCGCTTCGTTGATGCGGCCCTCAAGAAAAGCACGCGCATAGATCCCAGGAGAGGCATGGCCCTGATAAAAAATCTGGTCTGCGCCACCCGGGTTGTCGTGACCGTGGAAAAAATGGTTGTGACCAACCTCGTAAAGTGCCGCGGAGGAGGCATATGTGGAAATGTGTCCGCCAACGGAAATCCCCGGACGCTGTGCGCGGTGAACCATGACCGCAGCGTTCCACCGCATCCACGCGCGATACTTGCGCTCGATTTCCTCATCGCCGGGAAATTCGGGTTCGTTCTCCGGCGCGATCGTATTGATGTAGTCCGTCGTGGGCACCATGGGTACCCCGAGTTGCAGTTCTTTGGAGCGTTTGAGAAGGGTCAGCATAATGTCGCGGGCGCGCTCGCGACCGTGGACCGAAACGACGGCATCCAGCGATTCCTGCCACTCGGCGGTCTCCTCCGGGTCGGAATCGATGTGATTCATCGAATAGGGATCCTGATCGTTGACTGTCACGGTTGGCCTCGCATGGTTCTCGTTCGTTGCGCTGGTTCGCACGGTGCTGATGGTGCAACTTGCCGCCACGGCCGGATTGCAGCGATGGGTTCTGGTTGCTGGAGCACGCCAATTCTAGTGAGTCCAGCTTGTCATGGTTTCGTTCGGAATCAGCGTTCGGCCTCCGGGGACCGGAGCGGGTGTACTCGCGGTTCCCTCCGGGTATCATTGATCGTCGTCCCGCGTTTGCGGGCACGGGCCTTTAGCTCAGCTGGTAGAGCGCCACGTTTACACCGTGGATGTCATCGGTTCGATCCCGGTAGGGCCCACTGTTTTTGCATGCTCGGCACGCCATGTGTGCGAGATCCGCGGCACGCCGTAGTATCTGAGCCATGGTTGACGATGACAACCCGGCCGAAGACGACCTCGAATCCGAGGCGGGGAATGCGGTCTTTGGCGACCAGTTGGGAGCCAGACGGTCAACCTGGACGCCACCTCCGTCGAGCGGAGCCTCTGACACGAGCGATGACGATCTTGCTCGCGCTCTCGAGGAAGACTTCGAACGCATTGCGCACACCGGGGCGATTCACACCGTGCACAGCGAGGAACGGAACTCTGCGCAGGAAACGGTGGACCCTGACGAGCCCGTCGACGCGAACCCGATTCCGCCTCCCGTGAGACGATCGATGCCGACGACGGAACTTGCCGCGAGCCTGGCGCAGCGCGCGGAGCGCGGCGAGGACCCGGCCGCGATCATGTCGCAACTTGAAGAGCAATTGCGGCTGCGTGAAGCCGATGCCCAGGAATTTGAGCGGTGGCAGCAATCGATGGCCGATTCCGGTGCGCCGGACACGTCGGCCGCTGTGCAGTCCGCCCGCGAGGAACTGCATGACATTCTTGACAGCAGCCGTGCGGCCGGAATGGGCGATTCGGCGGCAGGATCAGACTTCGACTCCGTGGAATCCACTCATGTCTTTCGGATGGATGACGTCCATGACGATGCGCTGCTGTCAGCGCCGGCACCGATGACGGCGCCCGTTTCCGACATCCCGCCTCCACCTGGCCATTCGATCACCGCGCGCCCTGCTGAGCCTGCCGCCCCCGCTGCACCTCCTGCATCCGAAGCACCGCCTGCTCCCGCTCCGGTTCCGCCCCCGCCGCCGCCAGTTGCGCCGATGATTCCGGATCTCGTCGAACCGGCCGAGGTGCGCCCCACCGTCGATGCTTTCGACTTTGATTCGATTATCGGGGGTGCGTCCGAGGCTGCGGACGAAGAGCCTCAGGCGTTCGCAATCCACGACGAAGTCGTGGATCACAACCCTGACTCGGTTCTCGACGACGACATCGCTGACACGGATCGAGCCTTTGCAGATGTGTTCGGACCGTTCCCCGTGACGTCGGAAGGTATTGCGATTCTCCCCGAAGCTCCCATTGCTCCGGCTGAGCCACTCGCGAGTTCGAACGTGAATGTTCCCGATAGCCCGGGTGCCGCGCCGAACCCGGTCTCGCCGTCCGCGTTCCGCGTCGAAGAGGTTTCTACCGAACCGACAAAACTTGAGCAGCGGGCTGGTCGAGCGTCTCGATTGTTCTGGCTCTGGTTCGCGGCGAACTCATCGGTTGTTAGCGTTGCTTTCGGTGGTGCCGTGTTTGCGCTGGGAATGAGCTTGCGCCAGGCCATCGTCGCAACCCTCATCGGTGTTGCGGTGTCCTTCCTTCCACTCGGTTTGGGAACGCTCGCGGGCAAATGGAGCGGCCAACCGACCATGATTGTTTCTCGCGCAACCTTCGGTCATCTCGGCAACGTGCTGCCGTCGCTACTCGCTGTTATCGTGCGCGTGTTTTGGGGTGCCGTGCTCTTGTGGTTCCTCGCTGCCGGCACGGCCCGCATCCTCGCCGGCGCGGATCTCACCGGCCCGCTCAGCGAAATGCAGGTCACCATCATCGGATTGGCTCTCGGTTTCCTGGTTGCGCTCGTCATGGCCTATTTCGGCTATGGGCTCATTGCGCGAGTGCACCTGGTTTTCACGATAGTTTCTGCGCTTCTCATCGTCGGGCTCATTTTGATCACATGGCACGCCGTTGATTTCGCGGCCGCGCTCACGGTAGGTGACGGGCCCTGGATTCTTGTGGTGACGGGAGCCGTTCTCGTGTTCAGCTTTGTGGGCCTTGTGTGGGCGGTGAGTAGCGCGGACCTCGCGCGGTACCAGCGACCCACCGGATCCGGCGCTTCGAGCATGCTGTGGTCCACGTTCGGGTCGACAATTCCCGCGTTCGTTCTCATTACGTATGGCGCCATTCTCGCGGCATCGAACCCTGACGTTGCCCGGGGGCTGCTCGATGCCCCTCTTGACACGATCGCACTGCTCATTCCCGTCTGGTACCCGATACCGCTCATCGCGGCACTTGGTCTTGGCCTTGTCGCAGGAGTGGTGGTCTCCATCTATTCGGGAGGCTTCGCGTTGCACGCCGTCGGATTGCGGATGCGCAGGCCGGCCGCCACACTCATCTCCGGCGCACTCCTCGCCGTTGTCGCAGTGCTGCTGACTCTTTCGCTCTCCACCTTCGTGGAGGTGTTGCGGGATGTCGCCACGAGTCTGGCGGTCCCCATCGCGGCATGGGCCGGAATTTTCGGTTCCGAAATGATGATTCGGAGCAAACGATTCGACTCCGAATCGCTCGTGCGACCGGGAGGCGCATATCCGAGCGTGCGCTGGGTCAATCTCGCGATGCTCGTCGTCGCTTCTGCCGTGGGGTTCGGGCTCACGACGGCCACCGTCGGTTGGCTGAGTTGGCAGGGGTACCTGTTTTCGCTATCCGGAATCCCTCGTACAAGCGATCTGGCCGGCAGCGACCTTGGCGTGTTCGTGGCCCTCGCGGTGGGTATTCTCACTCCCATCGTCGCCGGTATCCCGGCCATTCGGCGTCAGGAGGAACCGAGAGTAACGAGGACCGCATCCACAGCGGAATGACGTCGCGTGGGATGTGCGACCTAGACTGAGTGAATGGCGCAGAAGGACTCGTACGCGGTGACGGTCGCGGAAATTGCTACGGCAATCGAACGGCTGTGGCCAGCATCCGGTGCCGAGCAATGGGATGCGATCGGTCTCGTCTCGGGCAATCCTTACGCTGCCGTGAGCCACATACATTTGTGCGTCGACGCGGTGCCGGAAATCGCAGACGAAGCGCTGGCACTCGGCGCGAACATGCTTCTCGCCCACCACCCGCTCCTGTTGCGGGGTGTCACTGACATTGCAGAAGACGGCTTCAAGGGCGCCGTGGTCTCGCGGCTGATACGCGGCGGTTGTGCGCTCTACGTCTCGCACACGAATGCGGATGTCGTGCATACCGGAACGTCTGCCGAGCTCGCCCGGCAACTCGGTCTCGTCGACACGGAGCCGATCGTCAGCGGCGCCTCGGCAGACGGTGGGATCGGTCGAGTGGGAAAATGCGCTGAACCTACGACGCTGGGCAGGCTCGCCCACACTCTCGCCGAGATTCTTCCGCCCACCGCAACCGGCGTACGGGTTTCCGGCGACTATGACGCGTCGATTTCCACGGTCGCGCTCTGCGCGGGAGCGGGGGACAGTTACCTGGACGACGCCGCGGTGCTGGGCGCTGACGCCTACATCACCTCGGATCTTCGGCATCATCCGGCATCCGCCTTCCGTGAGACAGCAAAGCTGGGGACGGGCCCGGCGCTCATCGATGTTTCGCACTGGGCAAGCGAATGGATCTGGCTTGACGTCGCGGCGGCGGAGCTCCGCGACGCCCTTCCGGGTGTTACGGTGACGATCAGCGAAGTGCGCACGGATCCCTGGGATTTCGCGATTGTGCAATAGATTCGTGCGACAGCAACATGCCCGTTGACAAGATGACAGTTAAGAATCAAGAGAAAGTCGGTTCCCCGCGATGGCGCTGAAAGCCAGTCCCGAAGATCAGGCCCTGCTTTTGGATCTCCAGGCGATCGATACCAAACTCCAGCAACTCGCTCATCGGGCGGCGTCACTTCCCGAATTGGCCCACATTGCCGAGCTTTCGGCAGAGGCCGAGAAGGCCAGGCTTTCCAGCGTTTCCGACAGCGGCGCGCTGGAGGATGCTCGTTCCGAATTGCGCAGAGTCGAATCGGATGTCGAGGTCGTTGAGACACGCATCGCGCGCGACACCGGGCGACTTGAGTCCACTTCATCCGTGAAAGATGTCGCTGGCCTTGAAGCGGAATTGTCGTCACTTCGTAAAAGGCAGTCGGATCTCGAAGATATTCAGCTCGCCGTCATGGAACGCATCGAGGAACTGGAATCCGCAGCACGCGCATCATCGTCACGCCACAAGGAACTCGTGGAACACATTAGTGAAGCGGAAGCGACGCGGGATGCCACGCTTGCGACGATCGACGGAGAACGCGACCACACGCTTGCCAATCGTGCGGTAATTGTGGGCAAGCTGCCAGAAGACCTTCTCGCGTTGTATGAACGTCAGCGCGAACGTTACGGTATGGGCGCCTCGCACCTTCAGGGTGGCGCGTCGAGCGCGAGCGGCGTCACGCTCAATGAGAGCGACATGGCTGCGATCAGAGCCGCCGCTCCGGATGACGTTGTCCTGTGTCCCGATAGCAACGCGATTCTCGTTCGCACCGCAGAGTCGGGCATCTGATGGCGCGCACCCTTGTGATCGAAGCGGACGGCGGTTCGCGCGGCAACCCCGGCCAGGCCGGGAGCGGCTCGATAGTCCTCGACCCGGAAACCGGCGAAGTTCTCGCCGAGGTCGGCCGCTATCTCGGGGTTGTCTCGAACAATGTCGCGGAGTACACGGCGCTCATCGAGGGAGTGCGCAGGGCACTCGCGATCGACCCGGACGCGGAGCTTCACGTGCGCATGGACTCCAAGCTTGTCGTGGAGCAGATGTGCGGCCGCTGGAAGATCAAGCATCCCGACATGGCCGAACTCGCTGCCGTCGCTCGCGAACTTCTCACCGGCACGCCGGTGCGCTTCGAATGGATCCCGCGCGAAAACAACAAACGAGCCGATGCCGCCGCCAACCGCGCCATGGATCTCCGTGCCGACTTCGATCGCTGAGGATTTTGGTCGAAATGCATGGGCTGCTCAAGATTTTGCCGGGATAGTTCGGATGCGGCGGCTCCGTTCACCGCCAGAGCATTCGAACTATCCCGGCAAAATCGTCACGCAGTAGAATGGCGAGGAATGGGTCGGCAAGACGGTCGCGTCGGCTGAAGCATCCGCAAGGCTGCAACAGTCGCCGAGGAACGTCCGGGCTCCACAGGGCAGGGCGGTGGGTAACACCCACCCGGAGCAATCCGCGAGCAAGTGCAACAGAAAGCAGACCGCCGCTGGCGCGTTGATTTATCAACGGGCCAGGGGTAAGGGTGAAACGGTGGTGTAAGAGACCACCAGCGGCCCGAGTGATCGGGTCGGCTGGGTAAACCTCGTCCGGAGCAAGATCAACAGGGAACGCCAAGGCTGCCCGCCGAGTTCCCGGGTAGATTGCTGGAGGGCTGCGGCAACGCAGTCCCGAGATAGATGGCCGTCGAAGGTGCGCGAGCACTGGAACAGAACCCGGCGTATCAGCCGGCCCATTCACACCCTGGCGATGCACGCTGAAAGCTGTGTCGCGCCTTCCGGCCATGGTTGCCCTGCGGGCCCCGAAAGTGCACTGCTTTCTGCGCTCTCACTTCACAGCCAGGGACGCAGCACCCACGATGCCTGCGTTGTTGCGCAGCGCCGCGGGTTTGATGGGCGTGCGCAGTTCGAGAAGCGGGAGGAACTCTTCCGAACTCTTGGAAATGCCGCCACCCACGAGAAGCAATTCGGGCGAGAAAATGAACTCCAGGTGCTGGTAATAGCGCTCAAGCCGCTTCGCCCACTCCTTCCAGCTGAGGTCCTCGTTCTCTTTTGCCGACGTAGACGCGAGTTCTTCGGCATCGTGTCCGTCAAGTTTGAGGTGTCCGAGTTCCGAATTGGGGATCAGTTCGCCGTTGAAGAGCATTGCGCTGCCGATTCCGGTGCCGAGCGTCGTGAGGATGGTGAGGCCGGGTGCATCGATGGCGGCACCGTAGCGTGCCTCGGCGACGCCCGCGGCATCCGCATCATTGACAAAGTGGATGTCGCGACCAAGCTTCTTCTCGAACAGTTTCTCCGCTTCGAGTCCAATCCACTTCTTGGAAATGTTTGCGGCGGACATGGTCATTCCATGGATGATGATGGCGGGAAAGCACACTCCCACCGGCATGCCGGCTTCCACATCGCCAAGCTCGTCAAAGAGCTCTAGAACAGTGTCGAGGATGTCATCGGGCTTGCCGTTTTTCGGCGTCGGGAGCTTCTTGCGCTCGGTGATGAGTTCGCCGCTGGAGACGTCGACGACGGCACCCTTGATGCCGGTACCGCCGATGTCGATCCCGATCGCCGTTGACGTCATGCGGCATCCCTTTCACGTGGCTCAACTGCACTGAGCGTCAGTATCTCTACCCCGCTTTCGCGGACGACGATGGTGTGTTCGAATTGCGCGGATACGCTCTTGTCTTTCGTGGTGACAGTCCAGTCGTCGTCCCACAAATCCCACTCTGGTGCGCCCAGAGTGAGCATGGGCTCAATGGTGAATACCATTCCGGGTTCGATGACGGTGGTGAAGTGAGGGGAATCGTAGTGGGGGATGATAAGTCCGGAATGAAATGTTTCGCCCACTCCGTGTCCCGTGAAATCACGCACGACGCCATAGCCGAATCGTTGTGCATAAGACTCGATGGCGCGTCCAATCACATTCACCCGACGGCCGACCGCCGCAGCCTTGATGCCGCGGAGCAATGCCTCTCGGGTGCGTTCGACGAGTGCGGCAACCTCCGGTGCCACGTCACCCACGAGGAACGTGCGATTGGTGTCTCCGTGCATTCCGTCTTTGAACGCCGTGATATCGATGTTGACGATGTCACCATCCTGCAGAACCGTGTCGTCAGGAATTCCGTGGCAGATCACTTCGTTGATCGACGAGCACAGCGATTTGGGAAAGCCGCGGTAACCGAGCGTGGAGGGGTACGCGTCGTGCGCAATCAGAAATTCGTGGCCGATGCGATCCAGTTCCTCCGTGGTCGCTCCCGGCCGGATGGCGTCGCCGACCGCATCGATGGCCGCTGCGGCGATCTGGCCGGCCGCGCGAATGCGATCGACTTCGGATTCGTCGTAGACGTCGATGCCCGAAAGTGCGGGCTCGCTCTTGCCCACGTATTCCGGAGCGGCGATATGGCGTGGTACCTGACGGAGGGGTGAGAGTTTTCCCGGCAAAAGGTGTCCGCTGGAATCCCTGGGCATAGGATCAATTTTAGGCTGCAAAGGAGATTCCCATGACCGAGTGGTGGTTCAATACGAAGACCCAGGAGGTCGAGGAGGGGCCGCAGTCGCTGTGGCTTGACCGGCTCGGCCCGTTCGCCACGCGCGAGGAAGCTGCGCGTGCGAACGAAATCATCGCTGAACGTGCGCGCGAATGGGCGCACGAGGATGCTGAGGAAGACGACTGAGCCACTCCTGATCGTACGCTCGCCGTTCGCGGCATTTCAGACGATGCCCTGTGCGAGCATGGCTCGTGCGACGCGTTCGAAACCGGCGACATTCGCACCCAGCACGTAATCCCCTGGCCGGCCGTATTCCTCGGAGGCCGTGTAGGCGGCGGAGTGAATGTCCGCCATGATTCCACGAAGTCGAATTTCGCTTTCCTCGAAATTCCATTGGGCGCGTGAGGCGTTCTGCTGCATCTCCAGAGCCGAGACCGCGACTCCTCCGGCATTTGCCGCCTTGCCGGGACCGAACAGCACTCCGGCATCCGAAAAAGCCTGCACGGCATCCGGGGTGCACGGCATGTTGGCCCCTTCGGATACGGCGAGGACCCCATTTCGGATGAGAGCAGCAGCGTCATCGGGACCGAGTTCATTTTGCGTTGCACACGGCACGGCCAGGTCGCCAGGCGTCTCCCACACACGGCCGGATTCCATGAAGCGCGCGCTGTTTCGACGCTGCGCGTACGCCGAGATTCGTTCCCGACCGGCCTCCTTGAGTTCCTTGAGCAGCTCCAGATCGATGCCATCCTCGTCAACGACGAATCCCGAGGAATCCGACGCGGTGATCGGCAGCGCGCCGAGTTGTTGAAGCTTTTCGATCGCGTAAATGGCGACGTTTCCGGAACCGGAGACAACCGCAGTCTTGCCTTCGAGCGTGTGGCCCTGAACGCCCAACATCTCCTGCAGAAAATAGACGGCACCGTAGCCGGTGGCTTCCGTGCGCACGGGGGCACCGCCCCAACCGATGCCCTTGCCCGTCATGGCACCGGACTCGTGGCGGTTGGCGAGGCGCCGGTATTGCCCGAACAGATAACCGATCTCCCGGCCCCCTACGCCGATATCTCCGGCGGGGACATCCGTGTCGTCTCCGATGTGCCGGAAGAGTTCGGTCATGAAGCTCTGACAGAACCTCATCACTTCGGCATCGGAACGATTGCGCGGATCAAAATCACTGCCGCCCTTTGCACCGCCGATGCTTTGGCCGGTGAGAGCGTTCTTGAATACCTGCTCGAATCCGAGGAACTTGAGAATGCTGAGGTTCACCGACGGGTGAAATCGCAAACCACCCTTGAACGGACCGAGCGCCGAATTGAATTGCACCCGATATCCCCGATTCACGCGAACTTCGCCGGAGTCATCGACCCAGGGAACTCGAAAGATGATTTGCCGCTCGGGTTCCACGAGGCGTTCGAGGATGCCGTTCTTCACATACTCAGGATGCTTATCGAGAACAGGTCCGATGGATTCAAGCACTTCACCGAGTGCCTGATGGAATTCGGATTCACCCGGGCTGCGATGGAGCGCTGCCTCGAACACGTCGTTTACGAGAGGGGAAAATAGCTGATGCACGGTGCGCTTTCGTTTGAAATGGCGGAGCGCACTGCGGAAACCTGGCGTCGTTCACGCCGAACGGTTGCTGCGTTACTCGTAGTTGTGCTCGGGGGCCGGATAGGCTCCGTCCGCAACATCCGCTCGATAGGCGCTGACGGCATCCGACAGGATCCCGGAGAGGTTCGCGTACTGTTTCACGAACTTCGGTATCCGACCGGTCGTGAAACCCGCCCAGTCTGTCCAGACCATCAACTGGCCATCGACATCCGGCCCAGCACCAACACCGATAGTCGGAATGCGCAACTCTTTGGTCACCTGAGCGGCAGCCGATGCCGGAACCATTTCCAACACGACAGAGAACGCACCGGCATCTTCGACGGCGTGCGCATCGGCGAGAAGCTGTTCGAGCCCTTCGCCGCGTCCTTGAATTATATGCCCACCGAGTCCGTGCTCACTCTGCGGTGTGAATCCGATGTGGGCCATCACCGGAATTCCGGCAGAAACAATTCTCCGAATCTGCTCCGCGCTGCGTTGGCCGCCCTCAAGTTTCACCGCGTGCGCGTGCGTTTCCTTCATGAATCGAAACGCCGTGTGGAGTGCGTCCTCCGGACCGCTCTCGTAAGATCCGAACGGCATGTCGGCAACGACGAAGGCGCGGCTGACCGCACCCGCAACCGCGCGCGTGAGAGGAATCAATTCATCGATCGTCACGGGAAGCGTCGTGTCGAAGCCGAGAACGTTGTTGCCGGCAGAATCGCCGACCAGCAGAAAATCGATGCCGGCCCTGTCGAAAATTGCGGCACTCAACTGGTCATAGCTTGTGAGGCCGACGATCTTCGTCCCCGTCTCTTTCGCCGACTGAAAGTGCCGCGTGCGCACTTTTTTGAGATTCGCCTGGGCCGCAGCTGCTGCAGGATCGTTCATGAAGCGAGTCTAGCCACTAGCCTGATAAGCGGGCATAGACGGCCACCGCATCCTGACCAAAGAGGAGATCATGGACAAACAGCGTGATTTCGTTCTGCGCACCATCGAGGAGCGCGGCGTCAAGTTCGTACGACTCTGGTTCACCGATGTAGTGGGAACGCTCAAATCGGTGGCAATCGCACCCGCAGAAGTGGAGGGCGCCTTCGCGGAAGGTGTCGGTGTGGATGGTTCGGCCATTGAGGGCCTCACGCGAAAGTACGAGGCGGATGTGCTGCTGCATCCGGACCCCGCGACGTTCCAGATTTTGCCGTGGCGGGGCGAGATCGACCCGACGGTGCGCATGTTCTGCGACATTATGACGCCGGATGGTGAACCCGCCGTCGCCGACCCCCGCAATGTGCTCAAGCGTACCCTCGCCAAGGCGGCCGATCGCGGATTCACGTTTTACACGCACCCGGAAATCGAGTTCTATCTGCTCAAGAGTTCCAAACTTGATGACAAGGGAAGACCTGTTCCGGTTGACTCAGCGGGCTATTTCGACAACGTCCCCGGTGGCACGGCTCACGACTTCCGACGGCGCTCCGTGCGGATGCTGGAGGATCTCGGTATTTCGGTGGAATTCAGTCACCATGAAGGCGGCCCCGGCCAGAACGAGATCGATCTCCGATACGCCGACGGACTCACGACAGCGGACAATATCATGACCTTCCGCACGGTGATCAAAGAGGTGGCAATCGAGGAAGGCGTATACGCGACGTTCATGCCGAAACCGTTCTCCGAGCATCCGGGATCAGGCATGCACACGCACATGTCTCTGTTCGAGGGAGATACGAACGCGTTTTATGAGGCGGGTGCCCAATACCAGCTGTCGCGGGTGGGCAGGCACTTCATCGCGGGCCTGCTGAAACACGCTCCGGAGATCACCGCGGTCACCAACCAGTTCGTGAACTCGTACAAGCGGCTTTGGGGCGGGGGAGAGGCTCCAAGCTTCGTGTGCTGGGGGCACAACAACCGTTCGGCTCTCATCAGGGTGCCGCTGTACAAGCCGAACAAGGGTCAAAGTTCGCGGGTTGAATATCGGGCCATTGACTCTGCGGCGAACCCGTATCTCGCGTATTCGCTCCTGCTGGCCGCCGGTCTCAAGGGCATCGAGGAAGAATACGAACTGCCTCCGGAGGCGGAAGACAACGTGTGGGATTTGAGCGAATCGGAGCGAAAGGCACTGGGATACAACCCGCTTCCTGCGAACCTCGACCACGCAGCATCCATCATGAAGGGCTCCGAACTCGTGGCAGAGACCCTGGGTGAGCAGGTCTTCAACTACGTCCTGCTCAACAAGCAGCGAGAGTGGACGGCGTATCGCGCACAGGTGACTCCGTTCGAACTCGACAGCAACCTGGAGATGCTCTAGCGTGCCATGAGTCGTTCGCAGTCCTCGCGTGACACGGCAGGTTTGAGTCAGCTCGCCCGACTCGGCTTCGCAGAGTTGCGGACTGCGCAGGCACTCCTCGCAGAATTCGATTCGGATATTCTTCCGCATTTCACGACGGTCGCCGACCCCGATCAGGCGCTCAAATACCTCGTGCAACTGCGGGAACGGGCGGGGGAGACCCTGGACAGCGTGCTCGCGAATCCGGACCTTGCCCGTCGTTTGATTCGACTGCTGGGTGCGTCGAGCGGCCTTGGGGAGTTCTACCGCCGCAGACCCGAAGAGTTGACGCACCTGGATGCCTCAACCGATCGATTGCCCACGGTGGAAGAAATTCACGCCGAACTTGAAACCGGCATCGGCGCACCCGACGGTGCGCGCGGAGGTTCGAATACTGCGGTCGTGGACCTTCGCATCCGATATCGTCGGATGCTCTCGCGCATTGCAGCTTTTGACCTGAGTCAGGATGATCAGCTCGCGGGGGTTGATCGAGTGGGCGCCTGCCTTGCCGACCTTGCTGGCGTGACGCTGGATGTCGCCCTGACGCATGCGCGCCGAAGTGCGCCGTTTCCCGCGCAGGAAGTAGCCGCGACCCGACTGACTGTCATCGGCATGGGCAAGACGGGAGCTCACGAACTCAATTACGTAAGCGACGTCGATGTCATTTATGTGGCAGAGGCGGAGCCGGTGATTTCCACGGAGCGCGCCGTTGAAATTGCAACCTGGCTCGCGATTCGGCTCGGGAAAACAATTCAGAGCCCCGACATCGAACCGGAGCTGTGGGAACTCGATGCAAACCTTCGCCCTGAAGGCAAAGACGGAGCACTCGTTCGGAGTCTGGACTCACATGTGGCCTACTACGGTCGCTGGGCAAAGGATTGGGAGTTTCAGGCGATGCTGAAGGCAAGGCCGATCGCCGGCGACCGTGAACTGGGCGCGCGTTTTGTGCGGGAGATGAACCCGCTCGTGTGGTCCAGCGCCGGCAGAGACAACTTCGTCGAGTCCGTACAGCGCATGCGCGAGCGAGTAACCGACCACATCCCTCCCGACGAAGCGGATGTTCAGCTCAAACTCGGCAGGGGAGGGTTGCGCGATATCGAATTCACCATTCAACTGCTGCAGCTCGTGCATGGCCAAACGGATGACGGTGTGCGGCAGCCGGGAACCCTCCCGGCGTTGAGCGCCCTCGCCGAGCGCGGCTACATCGGTCGCGATGAAGCCGCTCGATTCAGCAACGATTACCGATTCCTGCGCCTGCTGGAACATCGACTTCAGCTTTCACGCCTGCAGCGCACCCATCTCATGCCTCGAGAGGACAACGGCGTTCGCGTGCTCGCTCGGGCAAGCGGTTTGGCGACGACCGCCAAGGAACTTTTGGATAAGTGGCACGCGGTCAAAACGGAGGTGCGGACGCTTCACGAACGCCTCTTCTACCGCCCCCTTCTTTCTGCGGTCGCCGCATTGCCTGAGGAAGGGTTTTCGCTCACGAGCGAACAGGCATCCGCGCGACTCGCCGCGATTGGATTCCGCGACCCCGACGGCGCCTTGCGACACATTGGCGTTCTCACGTCAGGTCTGTCGCGGCGGGCAACAATTCAGCGCAACCTGTTGCCGGTAATTCTCCAGTGGCTCTCGGAGGGGGCGGATCCGGATCGCGGGTTGCTGGTGTTCAGGAGACTGAGCGACGCCCTGGGCGAATCTCACTGGTTCCTCAGGATGCTTCGAGACTCGTCCGGGGCCGGACATCGGCTCACTCAACTGCTTGCCGGGAGCAAATTCATTGGGGAGCTTTTCGAACGCATTCCCGAGGCGGTGGCGTGGCTGGAAAAGGATTCCGAGCTCGCCGGGCGCACGCTATCCGTGCTCGATGAGGAGGGTCGGGCGATAGTCAAGCGACACTCTCGCGATCCGGAGGCCGCGGCTCTCGCCATTCGAAACGCGCGTCGACGCGAAATACTCCGCGTAGCGATTGCGAGCACGCTGGAGCTGATTGACGTGCAGGAAGTCGGCACTGCTCTGAGCGCGTTGACAACCTCGACAATTCGATCCGCCCTCGCTCTGGCCACGTCGATGAAAGACAATGCCGAGCCCAAGGGCATGGAGTTCGCGGTGATCGCCATGGGCCGCTTCGGTGGAGCGGAACTCGGGTTTGGTTCGGATGCCGACGTCATCTACGTCTACAGGGCACCAGAAGGCGCAGGCGAGGCGGCGCAGAAAGCTGCGGAACGACTGGTTTCTGCACTGAACCAAATTACGAACGATCTGCAGTTTCCATTGGATCTCGATATCGGACTGCGACCGGAAGGCAAGAACGGCGCTGTGGTGCGTTCGCTCGAATCGTATCGCGCCTATTATGAGCGCTGGTCGCTCACGTGGGAGGCGCAGGCGCTCTTACGCGCGCGTGCGGTTGCGGGCGATGAGCAACTGTGCCGCGATTTCGAGCGACTTGCTGACGAGGTGCGTTTTCCGCGGGAGATATCCGCGGCCGACGTGCGCGAGGTGCGCCGCATCAAGGCGCGCGTGGAATCAGAGCGTTTGCCGCAGGGAGCCGAGCGTTCACGGCACCTCAAGCTCGGTCGCGGTTCGCTCAGTGACGTCGAATGGCTGGTGCAACTGTTGCAGTTGCGGCACGGTGCGAGCGTTGAGGGACTGCGCACGACGTCCACTCTTGCCGCACTTGCCGCAGCGCACGACGAGGGCCTGTTGGCGGCATCCGACGTGCATCTATTGCGCGAGGCGTGGCTGTTTGCTTCGCGCGCGAGATCCGCCATGACCCTGTGGACATCGAAGACTTCGGACGTGTTGCCGGTGGATCGTGCCCAACTTGACGGGGTGGCACGACTCATGGGATATCCGCCGGGCTCCGCCAGCCGACTGGAGGAAGATTATTTGCGCGTGACGCGTCGCGCGCGCCGAGTTTTTGAATCCAGTTTTTACGGCGGAGCGGTCGACGCGGTTCCCACGCGCGGTCCGCGCACGAGCTGACGCCCGGCGCACAAGCCCGTGGGTCGAGTTGCGCCAAATTGTTGGTGCGGATGTCCGAGATCCGCAATTCGACGCAACTCGCCTTCCCTGCGGGCTGGGGTAGCCCCTTGGCGGCCGTGATCGGGATGTGCGTACGAGTGGCGCGGCGCCGGACTACACCCCGTAATACAACTCGTACTCGTAGGGGTGCGGGCGAAGCGACATCGGGGCAAGCTCCTTCTCTCGCTTGTACGCAATCCAGGTATCGATGAGGTCTTGGGTAAACACGCCGCCTTCCATGAGGAACTCGTGGTCGTCTTCCAGCGCCCTCAACACTGCGTCGAGAGTGACAGGCAATTGCGGAATGTTTTTCGCTTCCTCGGGGGGAAGCTCGTACAGGTCTTTATCGATGGGTGCCAGCGGTTCGGTCTTGTTGCGAATGCCGTCGATCCCCGCCATGAGTTGCGCGGCAAATCCCAGGTATGGGTTGCCCGATGCATCCGGGCATCGGAACTCGATGCGTTTGGCTTTGGGATTCGTTCCCGTGATGGGGATGCGGATCGCAGCAGAGCGGTTGCCGGCCGAGTAAACGAGGTTGATGGGAGCCTCGTAACCCTTGACCAATCGTCGGAAACTGTTGATCGACGGGTTTGTGAATGCGAGCACGGCCGGAGCGTGCTGGAGAAGACCGCCGATGTACCAGCGCGCGACGTCGGAGAGCCCACCGTAACCGCTCTCGTCGTAGAACAGCGGCTTCCCTCCGCTCCACAGCGACTGATGCGTGTGCATGCCGGAACCGTTATCGCCGAAGAGCGGTTTCGGCATGAACGTCGCCGTCTGCCCCCACTGCTCAGCGGTGTTCTTGACGATGTACTTGAACTTCAGGATGTCGTCGGCCGCGTGCACGAGGGTGTCGAATCGATAGTTGATTTCGGCTTGTCCGCCCGATCCCACCTCATGGTGGGCTCGTTCGAGAACGAGTCCGGAATCGATCAGTTTCAGGCTGATGTCGTCGCGAAGGTCTGCCTGTTTGTCCACGGGGCTCACGGGAAAATATCCGCCTTTGAGCGGTGTTTTGTTGGCGAGGTTGCCGCCCTCTTCAACGCGGCCGCTGTTCCAGGCGCCTTCTTCCGAATCGACCGCGAAGAAGCTGGAGTTAGGTTTGACGTCGTAGCGCACGTCATCGAAGATGTAGAACTCTGCCTCCGGCGCGAAATATGCCGTGTCGGCAATTCCCGTCGATTCAAGATATTTTTCTGCCTTGCGGGCAACCTGGCGGGGATCCCTGTGGTAAATCTCGCCGTTACGCGGGTTGTAGATGTCGAAGAGCATGATGAGCGTGCGCTCAGCTCTGAAGGGATCGAGGTATGCGGTTGTCACATCCGGAATCAGCTGCATGTCGGATTCGTGGATGGAAGCGAACCCACGAATCGACGAGCCGTCGAAGAGCTGTCCCACGGTAAAGAAATCGTCATCGACCGCGGCCGCGGGGATGTTGAAGTGCTGCTGCACGCCCGGCAGGTCTGTGAAGCGAATATCGAGAAATTTGACGTCGGTGTCTTTGATGAACTTCAGTACTTCAGACGGTTCGCTGAACATGTGCAGTCTCCTTGGGTTCCGTGCGGGTTGAGTGGTTACGTTGCCACGGGTGCGACTGTACGCGTTCGCGATTTCGCGACAGTATCACCGATGTTTCCGTCATGTTTCAGGCCTCCCATAGTATCGAGGGGTGCCCGCAGCCGATCATCCCTCTTTCCCTGTCGAACAGCGGTGGCCGGGCGAGCGGCTCGGGTTGCCGGAGAACGGCCCGCGCTCGGTGGCCAGACCCGGTCGCAGAATGGGGGCGCTCTGCGTGGATTGGGGGCTGAGCCTCATCGTTTCGGCCGCGTTTTTTCAGTATGACGGTTTCGCCTCGCTCGGAATTTTCGCGGCCACCCAGATCGTGTTTCTGTCGTTTGTCAGCGGAAGCGTCGGCCACGTGATATTCCGAATGCGCGTGGTGCCTCTGGGTGGCGGTTGGATCGGCGTGTGGCGCCCGACAGTGCGCACTCTGTTGCTGTGCCTGGTGATTCCCGCACTGATTTGGGACCGAGATCAGCGTGGACTGCACGACAAGGCGGCGGGAACGATCCTGGTTGTGAGGTAGCGAAACGGCGCCCGTCTCTCAGGCGCGACGCTGCGCGCGAGCCTTCATGGGGTCGATTCCTTTGGGAATGGGGAGGTTCGGACCCTTGTGAAGTGAGCTCACGCGATTGCTCACCGCATAAATCTCCGCCTTGTTGAGCGCGCGCTTGAACCGGCCGAGTCGTCTCGAGAGTTTGTGCAGCGGCACCGAATCCTCGTCGGGGCCCACGTGCAGCACATTGACCGGGACATTCGGAAGGATGCGGGAGATTTTGCGTTTCTCATCATCCACCATCTTCTGCGTGCGGGATGCGGGGCCCTCCCCGATGAGGACGACGCCACCCTTACCCACCGCGCGATACACGGCATCCTGAGTCTTGGGGCTGATGGCGATGGGCATTTCGCTACCGGTCCAGCCGCGTGGAAGGGAACTCTTGAGGACCGCGCCAACAGCGCCCGGTTGACCGACGATTTGCGAGTAGGCCGCACGTTCGGCTTTGCGGCCGAGAATCACGAGGAACGCCAGCAAACCTCCGAGAACACCCGAAATGACCCACAAAATTATTCCGGGCACGCTGTCGCGCGAAAAAATCAGACTGAGCACGACTCCGAGCAGTACCGGAACGGCAAAACCCAACGCCATCCACCAGACTGCGGTCGAATCGTATCGCCTTGTCATTTGGAAGACCTGATACATCTGCTTCAGGCGACCGGGCTCTTTTGCGGGTTTGGGGGTGGATTTGCTCGTGCGTGCCATGGTGTCAACGATACCGGCTCCGCACACGCACTTCCGCTCCTGCACCTGCCCACCTCAGATCGAAGTCCCACAGGATGCAGTCCCGTACGCCAGTTTCCTCACTGCTTCACGCGAAGATGCTGACATGGAATCGCTCGGCGGCTTTCAGCTCGTGCGCCTGCTTGGTGCGGGCTCCTTCAGCGACGTCTGGCTTGGCAGTGATGGCGACTCTACGGCGGCGATCAAGGTGTTTCGATCCGCTACCTCGCGTGACCACATTGATTCCGAAGTTGGGATCCTCTCGCAGGTATCATCGCGCCACACTGTTTCCCTGACTGACCTCGCGCTCGGTCCGGATGGCAGGCCCGTGCTGATACTCGAACGTCTCAGCCATTGGAGTCTGGCCACGGTACTGGAACGGACCGGAGTCTCCGCCGGTGAGGCGGTGACCATTCTCGCGCCGTTGTGCTCGGTTGTTTCTGCATTGCACCGGGCGGGGATCACCCATGGTCGAGTTCGCGCAGCCTCCGTGTTATTTGATGATGCAGGCGCCCCCGTGCTCGCGAGCTTTGGGGAAGCGATGTCGTTTGTGAACGAGCGCGAGAGTCTGGTCGGTGTCCCCGCACGCGCAGTGTCAGCGGAAGCGAAAGCTGCGGTGGAGAAGGATCTGGATGGCCTGGCCAACCTGTGCGAGAGCATGCTCGGTGCGGAGAGCGATGTCGTGCGCTGGATATCCGCGAGCGCACCACGTGATCCCGTGAACTTTCCGGATCAACTTGCCGAGCGCCTGTTCGAGCTCGCCTCGCCCGCTCCCGTGCGCACCTTCGGGTCGAAAAGCGACGGTAAACCAGCGACCGTGCCCTCGCGCGTCGATCACTCTCTCGCACCGCTCGGCACGTCGCTGAATACATCGCAGGGCACGCCCTTGGGCACGACAACAGAATCGCCGGCGGATACGGCGATTGTTCGAGACGGCATCACTTTCCTTCACGTGCCCAAAGAAATGCTGCACGATCTGGTGTCGTGGTGGCACGCCGCTGTGGCAAATTCATCCGTGCGACTGTGGAAAGAACGAATTGCGGCCGCTCTGCGCCCGGTGAGAAAGCCTGTGTGGATTATGGCTGCGCTCGTGGCAACCGGGGTCGTCGTCGCGGTGACGTTGCTGCCGTCCGGATCCGGTAGCGCGCGCGGCAGTGAAACTGCTCCTCCACCAGGTGAGCGAGAATCGCCGGCCGCGGCGTCACCGTCGCCGGTGATGATGACGGATGATCCGGTTGCTGCTGCGTTTTCGCTTCTGCAGGCCCGACAGGACTGTTTTCGATCACGTTCCGTGCTTTGCCTTGACGGCGTGGATCAGCCGTCCTCGACGGCCCGTGAGTCGGATGAGGATCTCGTGCGAGCACTTCAGGAGGGAGGTGCTGTCAGCGGTTCCGCGCTCCTGGCCGATCCGACGGTTGAGTCATCACCACCAGCTATCGACATTGCGCTGGTTGAGCGTCTGGGCGACAGCGCCCTCCTGAGTGTCACCGTCGAGCAGCACGACAATCGCGTCGAAGGTTTATCGCTGCTGGTGATCAAGCTGGAGGATGGCTGGCGAATCCGTGATATTGTCACGAACTCGCCGACCCGGAACTAAATTCCGAGGTTGTCGCGGAAGTTTCCTGCCTCGAGTCGATCTTTCACTGCGACGAGAAAGCGTGCGGCGTCCGCTCCGTCGACGATGCGGTGGTCGTACGACAGCGCGAGATAGGCCATAGAACGGATGGCAATGGCATCGCGCCCGTGGTCAGTGACGACGACGGGCTTTTTGGTGACTATTCCGGTACCCAATATTGCGGATTGCGGCAGGAACACCACCGGAGTGTCGAATAGTGCGCCCCGCGAACCCGTGTTGGTGACGGTGAAGGTGCCGCCCGCCAGCTCATCCGGTTTCAGCTGATTGTTTCTCGTGCGTTCGGCGAGATCGGCGATCTCGGTCGCGAGTTGTGCGATGTTGAGCTCCCCGGCATTGCGGATGACGGGCGTGAGCAAACCGCGCTCCGTGTCTACCGCAATGGAAATGTTCTCCTGACCCGGATAGACGATGTTTTCGCCGTCAATAGTTGCATTGATGATCGGGAAAGCTTTGAGCGCCTCGCTTGCTGCGAGGGTGAAAAATGGAAGGAAAGACAGCTTATTGCCCGTCTTCGCCAGGAATTCTTCCTTCACTTCGTCGCGGAATGCGGCGATCGCGGTGACATCAACTTCCACTACCGTGGTGAGTTGAGCAGAGGATTGCATCGAAACGACGGCTCGCTCTGCAATGACTTTGCGCAGGCGCGACATTGGCACGCTTGTGCCGCGCAGCGGTGAAGTTTCCAGTGGTGCGGGCCGCGACGGGCCAGACTTCTCAGAACCGGAGGCCGCGGACACGATGTCCTGCTTGCGAATGCGTCCGCCGATCCCTGAACCACGCACGGTCGCGAGGTCGATACCGCTCTCGTGGGCGAGCTTTCGCACAATCGGCGTAACGTATCCGGAAGTTCCGGTCGCTTCTGGCCGCTCGGCGACATCATCCTGAGCGGGTTGCTGAGCCTGGGCTTCGTCGGGCTTCGGTGCCGTTGCTTCGGCAGGAGCCGGTGCCGCCGTCGGGACAGATTCCTGCACTGGGGAGGCAGTCGCTGCGGGAGTTGCCGCCGGAGGGGCAGCCTGAGATGCCGACTGCGCGGCCGGGGGAGCGGCCGCACTGTCCGGAGCAGGTGCGGGAGCAGGAGTCGAAGCAGGAGTCGAAGCAGGAGTCGGAGCAGGAGCCGGAGCAGTTGCGGGAGCCTCCTGCGGCACGGATGCTGGCTCCTGAGCAGGGGCCGAAGGCACCATTGCGGGAGGAGCATCCGCGGGAGCAGCTTCTGCGGAAGCAGCTTCTGCAGGGGCAGCATCCGCGGGGGGCGCAGCAGCTGCGTCCTGCGGCGCAGCCGAGCCTGTCCCGCCTGAGCCGTCTCCGACAGTGGCAAGTGGCGTACCGACTTCCACTGTTTCGTCCTCTGCTACGAGGATCGCCTCGAGCACGCCCGAGACCGGGGAGGGGATCTCCGTGTCAACCTTGTCTGTCGAAACTTCAACCAACGGCTCATCGACTTCGACCCGATCGCCGACTTTCTTTAACCAACGGGTCACCGTTCCTTCGGTGACACTCTCGCCGAGTGCCGGGAGGTTGACGGATTCGCTCATCAGTGGTGCTCCTTCAAAACCGTGGTTGTCCCCTCAAGCATAGTTTGCTTGGCTGGTCACATTGCGTGAAGAGGTTTCCCGGCGAGCGCCAGGAACGCTTCGCCAAGCGCTTCGTTCTGTGTCGGATGGGCGTGGATGAGCGGCGCGATGTCTTCCGGGTAGGCTTCCCAGTTCACGGCGAGTTGCGCCTCACCAATGAGTTCTCCAACGCGCGCGCCGATCATGTGCACCCCGACTACCGGCCCGTCGTTCACGCGCACAACTTTGATGGATCCGGATGTTTCGAGAATGTGGCTCTTTCCATTCCCGGCCAGGTTGTAGTCGTAGCTCGTCACCTTGTCCGCACCGAATTGTTCCTTCGCCTTCGCCTCGGAGAGTCCAATCGAAGCGACCTCGGGGTCTGAGTAGGTGACTTTCGGGATGTTGTTGTCTGAAATGACGATGGGGTTGAGTCCGGCAATTTCTTCCGCGACAAATATTCCCTGCTGGAATCCTCGATGGGCGAGCTGCAGTCCCGGCACGATGTCGCCGACCGCGTACACGCCGGGTACGTTGGTTGCGAGGCGTTCGTTTGTGAGCACGAATCCGCGGTCCATCGAAATCCCGACCTCCTCGAATCCAAGATTGGCGGTCGACGGACCGCGTCCCACTGCCACGAGGAGTATTTCTGCCTCGACGGTTTCACCGTTTTCGAGGGTGACCACAACCCCGGTTTCATTCTGTGTCACGCCCTGGAATCGAACTCCCAGTTTGAATTCGATCCCGCGCTTGCGGAACGCGCGCTCGAATTGCTTGGATACCGTCTCGTCTTCATTGGGCACGAGGTGCGGCAGCGCCTCGATGATCGTGACTTCTGCGCCCCAGGACCGCCACACGCTGGAAAATTCAACCCCAATCACGCCGCCGCCGAGCACCGCAACCTTGCGCGGTACGAACGGCAACTCAAGTGCTTGTTCGGAGGTGATGACCCTTCCGCCAATTTCGAGTCCCGGCAGTGAGCGCGAGTACGAGCCGGTGGCGAGAACGACATTCTTTCCCGTGAACGTATCCTCGCCAACCTGGACCGTCGTGGCAGAGACGAGCTTGCCCTCGCCCTCGATGACGGTAATTCCGCGGGCTTTGATGAGTCCCTGGAGTCCCTTGTATTTGCTGGCGACGATTCCTTCCCGGTATGCAGCAACTCCGGCAATGTCAATTCCGCTGAACGCAGAAGTGACGCCGAATTTTGCCGATTCACGCGAAACGTCCGCGACCTCCGCAGCATGCAGCAGCGCTTTCGTGGGAATGCACCCAACGTGCAGGCACGTGCCGCCGAGTTTGTTCTTCTCCACGAGTGCAACGCTCATTCCGAGCTGGGTTGCTCGCAGTGCCGCGGCGTACCCGCCGCTTCCTGCTCCAAGAACGACCAGGTCAAAATTTTGTTCCGACACCGCGTTACTCCCTCGAGATTCAGCTATTTCCTGCACCGGCGCGCAGGTCGCGCGGCGGGGATTGGTTCGGCGGGTTCGTTCGCCACCTCGACTTTACTACGAGAGAGAAATTCGTTCGGCCAGTGCAATCAGCGTGCGCACGGTGACTCCCGTCGGGCCTTTTGAGGTGTAGCCGTAACCAGAACCGTCATTGTTGGCGGGACCGGCTATGTCGAGGTGCACCCACGGAATTCGCTCGCCATTGTCAGTTGTTCCGACAAATTCCCTCAAAAACACGCCTGCGAGGAGCATCCCGCCCGCTGTGCTGCCGATCTTCGCATTGGCGATGTCGGCGACGTCCGAATTCAATAGAGCGCGCAGCTCTGCGGGCAGCGGCATCGGCCAAAGCGATTCGCCCACGTCGTGTGCGACATCCACAGCCTTGCTCACCAGCGAATCCTCGCCCATCGTTCCCACATATCGGTCGCCGAGCGCGACGCGAGCTGCGCCCGTAAGTGTCGCCACATCGATGAGCACATCCGGCTGCTCTTCGCTGGCGGCCACAAGACCATCGGCAAGCACAAGTCGCCCCTCGGCGTCCGTGTTGAGTACTTCGACCGTTTTGCCGCCGCGGATGGTGAGAACATCGTTGGGACGAATCGCGGAGCCGGACGGCAGATTCTCGGCAATGCACAGCCATGCTGTGACGCGGACATTGAGTGCGAGTTTGGCCGCAGCGAGCGCAACGGCGAGCACCGTCGCCGCGCCGGTCATGTCGTATTTCATGCCCACCATGGATGCCGCGGGCTTGAGGGACAATCCTCCCGAGTCGAACGTTATTCCCTTTCCGACCAGCGCGATGTGCTGCGCTGCCCCCTTCGGCGAATATTCAACCTTCACAAGGCGGGGTGAACGTGTGGAACCCTGGCCGACACCAATGATCCCGCCGAATTTACCCTCGGCGAGTTCCTTGTCTCCGAAAACGGTGACCGTCACCGGGGCATCAGAGGCGAGTTCTTTCGCGGTACTCGCGAACGTTTCCGGGTAGAGGTCGAGTGGCGGCATGTTCACGAGGTCGCGAACCGTGTGCACGGCTTCTGCGACAATACGTGCGCGAGAAACGAGAGCCTCATCGTATTCACCGTGAACAATGACGGTGATGTCACTGGCGGGGAGTTTCGGCGCGTCCTTTGGTTGTGAGCGGTACCGAGTAAACGAGTACGAGCCGATAGCGGCTCCCTCGAGTACCGCGACGACGTCCTCCGGGGTTGATGTCGGAAGTTCCACAGTCAGCGAAGCTACGCCGGTCAACTGCCGGACGGCGGACCCTGCGGCACGGCGAAGCACATTGGGGCTGATGTCAGCCGTACCCAGCCCAATCAGGGCAATGCTCTTTGCCGCGCCGGATGGTGCGACGAGGCGGCGTACTTCGTCTTCGGCTCCGGTAATGCCCAGCGAGCCCAGCGAGCTCTTGAGCCCGTCGAAAGCAGGGTCATCGCTGTGCAGCGTCGGCCCCGAATCGGAGCCGCTGACTCCGACAACAAGAACGTCGGACGGAACTGCGAGTGCGGATTCGGATGAAATGTGGAGTGCGGCGACAGTCATGACGCAATGCTATCTGCACGGCAGCAAACGATTCAGCGCACTGTTCGCTCAGGGCTACACGCGCGAGTGCACTTCTGACGGTGGTCACGATCCTTCGCGGTTAGAGTTGAAGAATGGATGACGCGGAGAGCCTCTACGAACTCTCACCTGCCGCGGCTGACGTGCCGCGCGGGCTGCCTCTCGTTGCCGGGCTCACGGGATTTGCCGATGCGGGAGGTGCGGTAAGCCAGTTCACGGCAAACCTGCGCAACACGCTCTCGTCGCAGGTGATTGCAACGTTCGACAACGATGCGCTCCTCGATTACCGGGCGAGGAGACCGACGATCTATTTCGAGCAGGATCATCTCACTGACTACCGTCCGGCCTCACTCGCGCTTCACCTGGCAACGGATCAGATCGGTCAGCCCTTCCTGCTGTTGAGCGGTTACGAACCCGACTTTCGATGGGAAGCTTTCACGACTGCAGTGCTCGGCCTCATCGACAAGTTCGAGGCGAAATCCATGACGTGGGTGCACGCGATCCCGATGCCGGTGCCGCACACGAGGCCCATCGGCGTGACCGTGAGTGGGAACCGCTCAGACCTCGTGGAGACCTTCTCCGTGTGGAAGCCGCACACCCAGGTTCTGGCCAATGCGCTGCATCTGGTCGAGTACCGACTCCACGAACGCGAACATCCGGTTGCGGGATTCGTGTTGTTGATACCGCACTATCTTGCCGACACCGAGTTCCCGGATGCGGCATTCAAAGCTCTCGAATCGGTGAGTTCGGCGACCGGATTGATTTTTGCGACATCCGAGTTGCGGGATGAAGGCCGTGAATTCATCGACAAGATCAATGTGCAGGTGGAGAGCAATCCGGAACTCGCCAGACTCGTCGGAACCCTCGAGGAACGCCATGATTCGTACATGGCCGGCAACCCGCTGCGCTCGCCGCTCACGGACGAAGACGGTGCCCTGCCCACGGCGGATGAAATCGCCGCGGAACTGGAAATCTTTCTCGCCCTTCGCCACAACGGCGACGACGATCAGGCATCCTCGAAGCCCGAATAGCTCATCCCTCGTTCTGACGGAATAATGTGCCGTCTGTTCTGGTTGTACAGGGGGAGAGTGTGCGGTTGCCGTGCGGGGTAAAGTGCCGACCGCGAACCGTGCAATAATTGACCAAGGACCCGTTCAGGTCGTCGTGTATCTATTTTCCGCAAGGGAATTGATGCAGGGACTTGACATGGGTCCAAGTACTGCCCAAAAGCAGACTGAACCGCCTGGTTCGGGGGCGTATTGCGGGAAAAGTACGAGTTTGGCCGACGAAAGGTGACCTCATGGCAGCCAAGGGCAAGGCCACAACGGACGCGGCGGGCAGCGATTCGTCGTCGTCCGAACAAGTATCCGGCTCGCACCCCGCTGGCGGACGGATGATGGCTGCTGCAAAAGCTCTGGCTTCCCGCGCCAGAAGGGGAAAAGCACAGCATGACGCTCTTCCCGACGCTACCCCGACGGAACCCGCGGTGCGCGTGTCTTCGTCGCCATCGAAGCACAGCACCGCCACAAACGACACATCAAAGAAAGCTACCCCACCTCACACAATGACTAAGAAAGCGGCTACGGCCACAGAAAAGCCTGTAAAGACAGCCACGAAGAAAGCGGCCCCGACACCGACGGCGGCGAAGAGTACGACAGCAAAGACGAGCGCGTCCTCGTCGGCAAAGAACGAGTCCTCGTCTTCGGCGACAGCGAAGACTAAGCCTGCGTCAGCGAAGACAGCGCCAGCGAAGACAGCGCCGGCGAACACAGCGTCGGCGAAGACGGCGCCAGGAAAGACAGCGCCCGTAAAGTCGACGTCGGCAAAGACGGAAGCGAAGAAGGCGGCGCCGGCAAAGACGACTGAGAACAAGGCGGCACCGGCGAAGAAGAAGGAATCGGCATCAAAACCTGCTGCATCTGCGGAAAAGGCCGCAGCTAGCACGAGTTCTGCCAAGGCGAAGGCGACGAAAAAGTCCGCCACACCAAAGACCAAGGTTTCCACAGCAAAGACCGCCGCCGATGCGGAAGGCGACGCAGACGATGTCGTCGATATTGACGTCGATGATCTTGAGGTTGACGCCGAAGGCGTGGACGACGACGTTGTCGATGAAGACGACGCTGCGGACGACGATGCTGCGGAAGCAGATGCGGACGAGGAAGATGTCCCGGCAAAGAAATCGAAGCGCAAAGCCGCGAAAAGCGATTCCGAAGACGATGCGGACGACGATGCAGACGATGACGACGCGGTGGTGGAGGAATTGCCGACGGGCGCACTGCGGCTTTCGCTCGTTGACGATGATGACGAAGTTCCCGTCTACTCAGCAGCAATCACCGGAGCAACGGCTGACCCGGTCAAGGATTACCTGAAACAGATCGGAAAAGTCGCGTTGCTCAACGCGGCCGAGGAAGTTGAACTCGCCATGCGCATCGAGGCGGGGCTGTTCGCTGAAGACAAGCTTGCCAACGAGTCCGGCAAAATCAGCAAGGAGCTGGAGCGCGAGCTTCGCTGGGTCGCAAAAGACGGCCAGCGCGCGAAGTCGCACCTGCTCGGGGCGAACCTTCGTCTCGTCGTGAGCCTCGCGAAGCGCTACACCGGACGCGGCATGCAGTTCCTGGACCTGATCCAGGAGGGGAACCTCGGCCTCATTCGCGCGGTCGAGAAGTTCGATTACACGAAGGGCTTCAAGTTCTCCACCTACGCCACCTGGTGGATCCGCCAGGCGATCACGCGCGCCATGGCCGATCAGGCCCGCACCATTCGTATTCCGGTGCACATGGTCGAGGTCATCAACAAGCTCGCCCGCGTGCAGCGGCAGATGCTCCAGGATCTCGGCCGCGAGCCGACTCCCGAAGAGTTGAGCCGCGAACTCGACATGACGCCGGAGAAGGTCGTCGAGGTGCAGAAGTATGGCCGCGAGCCGATCTCGCTGCACACGCCACTGGGTGAAGACGGCGACAGCGAGTTCGGTGACCTCATCGAGGACACCGAAGCGGTGGTCCCTGCGGATGCTGTGGGCTTCACGATGCTGCAGAAGCAGCTCGAGAGCCTGCTCGACTCGCTCTCCGAACGCGAAGCCGGCGTCATCCGAATGCGTTTTGGTCTGGGCGACGGGATGCCGAAGACTCTCGACCAGATCGGCGACACCTTCGGAGTGACGCGCGAGCGAATCCGCCAGATCGAGTCCAAGACGATGGCGAAGCTGCGGCATCCGTCGCGTTCGCAATCCTTGCGTGACTATCTGGAATAGGCCCGTGACCCTGACGCCCAATGCGGGCAAGAAATTGGAACTCGAGGTCGACGGCGTCCGTTACCAGCGCATTCCCGTGCGTACCGGTCTTTTCGGTCCAGAGGACGATCTCGTTGCTGAAATTACCCGGGCCGTGGACGGCAGGCTGCAGTCCGGCGACCTGCTTTTCGTCACGGAAAAGATTGTCGCCATCACGCAGGGTCGCTCCATGCCCATTGACTCGATAGTGCCACGTCCGCTCGCGGTTCGACTCGCGCGACGGGTGACGAAAACTCCCGCTGGAATCGGGCTGGGGATGCCGCAAACAATGGAGATGGCGTTGCGGGAGTGCGGAACGCCGCGCATCCTGCTGGCCGCCGCCGCGTCCGTACTGGGAAAACTTGTCGGACAGCGCGGCGTGTTTTACCGGGTTGCCGGGCCGAAAGCGCGAGGGATCGATGGCCCGACCACGGGCACAATCCCCCCCTATGATTCTGCGGTCGTACTGGCGCCGGATCGGCCCGCGAATGTTGCGCAGCAGGTGAAATCGGCGATCGGCCATGATGTGCTCATTGTCGATATCAACGATTTCGGCGGCAACGTGCTCGGTTCCACCGTGACGCGCGCGATGGAAAAACTCGTGGAGCGCATCCTCGCCGACAACCCTCTCGGCCAGGGCACGCAAAGCACGCCACTCGGCATCATCCGGACCGCGAAGTGAGCTTGGTCCGAAAGATCGCAAGCTTCAGAAACCGATGACCTCGCGATAGAGGGGCAGCAACCCCGTCTTCGTTTCGGTGAGGCTCGGCTTCGCTTGAAAAACCCCGGTGTTGTAGTTTCCTTCGATGACGACGGGACGGTCGGGTGAAATGGCGATGTCCCAGCCGACGTAAGGAATCTGCGGCACCACTCGAGCGATTTCGTCGACCAATTCGAGGACCTTGTCGTACATCGGAACGGTGAACCCGCGGATTGTGATTCCCGAAATCGGGTGCACCTCGAATGCGTCACCGGCCATGTCGAAGGCTGCATGCAGCGCAACACCGTTCTCATCGAGCATCGTGTACATGCCGCCGTGGGCGAAATTGTCGATGATGCCGCCGTTGCCCATCTTCAGCACGCGAGCGAGCACGTGCACCTTCTCTCCGTCAAAGTAAGAGACGATTCGGAGGGAATTGACGCTGCTGCCGTTGAGAGCGGCCATGTTCGGATGCTGAGGGATTATCTGTTCCACAAGATATTGCTCGTGGGAAAGGAGCTCCTTGCGGAATTCGTCGAAGTCGGCGATGTCCGATGCGCTTTTGCGCTCGATACCCTGCCCGCCGTCCTTATCGGTGACCTTCGCCATGACGGAGCCATGCTTTACGACGAACGCTTCCAGTTCGCCGACTGTCGCCGTGCGCACATCCAGTGTTTCCCTGCCCACCCAGGGTGCGAACAGTTTCACAAACTGAGACTTGTCGGCGAAGTGATGACGAAACGGCTTCTGATTCACCAGCTGCGCGATGTGGTTCGACTTCGGGTGAGTCATGTAGGTAATGCGTTCGCGATGTTTCAGGAGGTGAAAGTCCCAGTCCTGATAATCGGTAAACCCGGTTTCATGGACTGCGGCCGACCAAACCATGTCGGCGGCGATCCATAGTTTGGGCTTCCCCGATGAGGCGCTGAGCTTTCCCGCGATGCGAAACAGGTTCGCCGAATCGACGTTGGATGCACGCCAGAAGAAGTATTTGACGCGTCGCCACAGACCGAGGCCGCGACGTTCGCCCACTTACCGGTCCTCGTGCAGGCGGCTCGATTCGTCGTGCCAGTCCGTGGCGATTGCTTCGAGCTTTTCCTGATGGCGGCGACCGTGGTGCGCACAGAACATCAATTCGCTTTCACCGATCTTCACGCGAATGTACGCCTGAGCACCACAACTGTCGCAGCGGTCAAGCGCCGTGAGCTGGTAGGAGTCGCGCTCGACCGTGGCAGTCTGTTCGGCTGTTACTTGAGACATGTGCACTCCTATCGCTGCTGTCCTTATCTATCCAAACACGCCAGCGGAAATTTTGCGGGATCGCAGACGGGTATTTCGCTCTGCGCGTAGTACCCGGCGAGGAAGGGGTGTCGGAGCGGCAGCCGGTCGTGGCCGCTCACTAGTCTGGAAGGCGGCACGTACCCGTGGAGTCGCGGTCAACCGGTGCGACAGTTTCGGAGGAATCAATGGCAAGTTCAGATTATTCGGCACGGCATCTTTCTGTGCTGGAGGGTCTGGATGCCGTGCGCAAGCGGCCGGGAATGTACATCGGGACGACGGATTCTCGCGGACTCATGCACTGCCTGTGGGAGATTATCGACAACTCGGTTGATGAAGCGCTGGGCGGGTACGGGGACCAGATCGACGTCATCCTTCACCCGGACAACAGCGTCGAAGTGCGGGATAAAGCGCGAGGAATCCCCGTAGACCTCGAACCGAAGACGGGCTTATCGGGTGTCGAAGTGGTTTTTACCAAGTTGCATGCCGGCGGAAAGTTTGGGGGAGGTTCATACACCTCATCTGGGGGATTGCACGGGGTCGGCGCTTCAGTGGTCAACGCGCTTTCCGAGCGCCTCGATGTCGAGGTGGATCGCGACGGAAAAACGTGGGCGATGTCGTTCCACCGCGGCGAACCCGGCGTGTTCGCGGATGGCGATGTGCCATCTCCGGATTCACCCTTCACGCCATTTGTCTCGGGCAGCGAGTTGCGCGTGGTGGGCAAGGTGGGCAAGAACGTCACGGGGAGCCGGGTGCGCTACTGGGCGGATCCGCAAATTTTTTCCCGCGGTGCGAGCTTTCAAACGGATGATCTTCTCCAACGCGCGCGTCAGACCGCATTCCTGGCTGCAGGGCTCGGCATCCGGATCGAGGACAACCGCGGTGACGATACGATCATCGAAACCTTCAGGTACGCGGGTGGAATAGTCGAATACGTCGACTTTCTTGCGAAGGATGCGCCCGTCACCTCGACCTGGAACCTCACGGGGTCGGGTGAGTTCACGGAGACGGTGCCCGTGCTCGACGACAAAGGCCACATGACGCCCACCGAGCTGACGCGCGTGTGCGAAGTCGACATCGCGTTGCGATGGGGCACCGGCTACGACACCGAAATCCGAAGTTTTGTCAACATAATTTCGACGCCAAAAGGCGGAACTCATCTCACCGGTTTCGAGCAGGGAATGATGAAGTTTCTTCGCGCTCAGGTCGAGCAGAATGCGCGCAAGTTGAAAGTTGGCAACGACAAGCTTGAGAAGGACGACATACTTGCAGGGCTGAGCGCGGTGATCACGGTGCGTCTTCCCGAGCCTCAGTTCGAAGGTCAGACGAAAGAGGTGCTCGGCACCCCCGCCGTCCGCAATATCGTCGCGAATGTCGTGACGAAGGGGCTCAGCGAGCGATTCTCGTCGTCGAAACGCGACGACAAGACTCAGGCTGCGTTGGTGTTGGAAAAAATCGTGGGGGAGATGAAGGCGCGCGTGTCCGCGCGGGCGCACAAGGAGACGCAGCGCCGGAAGAATGCGCTGGAGAGCTCGTCCCTGCCTGCGAAACTCGTCGACTGCCGCAGCAATGATGTCGCCAACAGCGAGCTGTTCATCGTCGAAGGCGACTCAGCGCTCGGCACGGCGAAACTCGCGCGCGACAGCGAATATCAGGCGCTCCTGCCGATCCGCGGAAAAATCCTGAACGTGCAGAAGGCCTCGCTGCCGGACATGCTCGGCAACGCGGAGTGCGCCTCCATCATCCAGGTGATCGGCGCAGGCTCCGGCCGCAGCTTCGATCTGTCGAGCGCGCGGTACGGCAAGGTCATCATCATGAGCGACGCGGATGTCGACGGCGCGCACATCCGCACGCTGCTCTTGACGCTCTTCCACCGCTACATGCCGCAGATGATCGAAGACGGCAGAGTATACGCTGCCGTTCCACCCTTGCACCGCGTGGTCGTCATGAACCCGGGTTCGAAGCCCAACGAGACCATCTATACCTATTCTGAAGCCGAACTCAACGGTGTGCTCGCGGGGCTCAAGAAGTCGGGTAAGAAGTATCAGGATCCGATTCAGCGATACAAGGGTCTCGGGGAGATGGATGCGGACCAGCTCTCGATGACCACCATGGATCGCGCGCATCGTACGCTCCGCCGCGTGCGCATCCCGGATGCCGCGCATGCAGAGACCGTCTTCGAACTCCTCATGGGCAACGACGTCGCACCGCGCAAGGAGTTCATCATTGCCGGCGCCGCGGACCTCAGCCGCGACCGCATCGACGTGTAGTTTTGGCGGGGCGGCCCCGCATCGCAACGACGCGGGAGTTTGTCAACGATGCAGAGGTTGTGTCGTGCGCATCGTTGACAAACCTCCGCATCATTCGACGCGAAGTTGCACGCGCACCAAATTGGCGAGGTTGTGCGGATAGATCGTCTCCGAGGTCGACTCCAGTTCGTCGAGAGTCCACCAGCGCGACTCGAGCATCGTGCGCTTCTCGAGGTCACTCCAGCCGACGGAATTGATTTCAACCCTGTCGACGTGGGCGACGAAGAACTGTTCGTACTGGTGCAGCGGCTCACTTTCGAACGTGAAGTTCATCTCCTGCTCGAAAACGGGGCCGCTTACCGACGGTAACCGAATTCCCGTTTCCTCCAGCACTTCCCGCAGCGCCGCATCGCGCGGGGTTTCGCCCGGCTCGAGACCTCCGCCCGGGGTGAACCACCAGGGCGTGGCATCCGGGTCGGTCGAGTCGATGCCGCGGAACAGCAATACGCGATCCCGCTCGTCGAACAGGATTACGCGGGCCGCCCTGCGGTTCAGCACGGCCGCTCCCTCACGCCGATTGAGCGGACGTGCCGATGGAGCCGACCACGGCGGCCAACGGCGTTCCTGACGCGTCGCGTTTCGCGCCGGCATCCGGAAGCTCCCGTGCGGCGCCGTCCGTGCCGACGGCGAGCGCGGGGGCCGTCCCCGCCCAGGCGAGAGCGAGGGAATCCTCGCCCTTCAGGAAAGCGTGGCAACGGACTCCTCCAGTTCCCCGGCCCTTGCCAGGGAACTCGGCAAACGACGACACCTTGGCGCGGCCCGGATCGGTTCCCTGGATGGTGTCGCTGTGCGTGGAGATCGTCGCAACGACTACGTCCTCGCCCGGGTCGACGGACGTGAAGTGGATGACCACGGCGCCGGCGGACAGTCTCATGCCGGCCATTCCGGCGGCGCTGCGCCCCTGCGGGCGAACAGACGAGGCGGGGAAGTGCAGCAGTTGGGCATCCGAGGTCACGAACACGAGCTCTTCCGCGTCGGTGCCCTGCGCAGCCCCGACCACCTCGTCGCCGTCCTTGAGTGAAATCACATCGAAATCGGGTCGGCTCGGGTAGTCCCCAGCCGTCAGTCGCTTCACGATTCCCTGCTTCGTTCCGATCGCGATGGGCGCGTCTGATTCGAGCGACACCAGTCCGATGACGCGTTCCTTCTTCGCATCCAGTGCCAGGTATTCCGATACTTTCGCTCCCGCCGCCAGCTGAACGGAGTTCGCCGGTACCTGCGGCAAGTCAACGGGAGACAAGCGCACGAGTCTACCGAGGTTCGTCACGGCACCGATGTCGGTACGCGTCGTCGTCGCCACGGCAGACCGGATGGCATCGTGTTTGCTTCGTCTGGCTGCACGCGCGGAAAGATCCGTCATTGCATCGTCGCGCTCGACACGGATGATGCGACCCGAAGTCGACAGCAGAACCGTGCAGGGAGCATCCTCGATTTCCAGAGGAACGGCCGCAGAACCGGATGCTGACGCTCCGCCGGATTTCGGCGATCCCGACGTCGCGAGCGAGGGCCGCGCCTCGGTCAGAAGTGTGCGCCGCGGGGTGCCGAATTCCTCCGCCACGGCCTCAAGCTCCACCGACACGAGTCTTCGGATGTGTGCGGGGTCAGAAAGCAGCAACTCGAGCTCCGCAATCTCGGCACGCAGTTTGTCACGCTCCGCCTCGAGCTCGATGCGCGAGAACTTCGTGAGCCGCCTCAGGCGCAGCTCGAGAATGTACTCGGCCTGAACTTCGCTGAGGTCGAACACATCGACGAGACGCGTGCGCGCGGCGTCCGCGTCGTCGCTCGCGCGGATGACCTGAATGACTTCGTCGATGTCGAGGATGGCGATGAGCAAGCCGTCGACAAGGTGAAGTCGTTCCGTGCGTCGGGCGAGTCGGAACTTTGACCGGCGCGTCGTGACGGAGATGCGGTGGTCGAGGTATACCTGCAACAGGTCCCGCAGTCCGAGAGTCTGCGGCTGGCCGTCGACGAGTGCCACGTTGTTGATGTTGAACTGGTCTTCGAGCGGGGTGTGCTTGTAGAGCTGCTCGAGAACGGCCTGCGGGTTGAATCCCGTCTTGATGCCGATGACCAGGCGGAGGCCGTGTTTCCGGTCGGTGAGGTCGGTGACATCCGAAATTCCGGCCAGCTTTTTCGAGTTGACGCCGTCCTTGATCTTTTCAATCACCTTTTCGGTGCCGACCATGAACGGAAGCTCCGTGACGACGAGACCGGATTTGCGTGCGGTGACGTTCTCGACCGAGACCCGTGCCCGTGTCTTGAAGCTGCCTCGGCCACTCTCGTAGGCGTCGCGAATTCCATCGAGGCCGATGATGGTGCCACCGGTCGGAAGATCCGGTCCCGGAATGAACGACATGAGGTCATCGAGTGTTGCATCTGGGTTTTCCAGAAGATAGCGGGCGCCGCCGACGACTTCGATGAGGTTATGCGGAGCCATATTAGTCGCCATGCCGACAGCGATGCCCATGGCGCCGTTCACGAGAAGATTGGGGAATGCCGCCGGCAGAACCTCCGGCTGAGTCAGCTGATTGTCGTAGTTCGGGACGAAGTCGACAACGTCTTCGTCGAGGTCAGCGGTCATCGCCATCGAAGCGGGCGCGAGTCTGGCCTCCGTGTAGCGCGGCGCAGCCGGTCCATCATCCAGGGAGCCGAAATTGCCATGCCCGTCAACCAGCGGCAACCGCATGATGAACGGCTGGTTCAGCCGCACCATTGCGTCGTAAATCGGTGCGTCGCCGTGGGGATGCAGTTTTCCCATCACATCTCCCACCACGCGCGAAGATTTGACGTGGCCGCGGTCGGGTCGCAAACCCATCTCTCCCATTTGGTAGAGGATGCGGCGTTGCACGGGCTTCAAACCATCGCGGGCATCCGGCAAGGCACGGGAGTAGATGACCGAATAGGCGTACTCGAGGAACGAGCCTTCCATTTCGGTCGAAACATCGATGTCGTCAATGCGCTCACCGGAGTGCGCGCCATCGGATTCGCGGATCATGGGAGAAGTATCAGAAGGGGTAGCCATAGGATTGCCACCATGATATCGGCCATGAGTTCACTCCGGCCGAGCCTTGCCGACGTTTTACCGAGCTGCCTCGATTCGCTGAACGGGGTGCAGAATCGGCTGGGCATCCCGTCCGTCGATCGGGCCGTAGTGCTTCTGGTTGACGGACTGGGAGTGTCAAGTCTGCGGGAAAGATTGGGTCACGCGCGTAATATGGCGGGGGCAATCACGGCCACTTCGGTTGCCACCGCGGGTTGCCCCACGACGACCGCTGCGAATATCGCGACGTTCACCACGGGGACCATGCCCGGGGAGCACGGGCTCGTCGGCTATACGGTGCTTGACCCTGCGAACGACCGAATAGTAAATCAACTGAACGGATGGGACGACAAGCTCGATCCCGCGACCTGGCAGCGAGTGCCCACAGTTTTCGAGAAGGCCGCCGACGCGGGGATTCCGAGCGTCGTCGTGGCGCAGGAGCGCTATCGGCATTCCGGATTCACCCAGGCCGTCCTGCGGGGTACGCACTTCATGTCGGGCAGGTCCATCCCGGATCGCTTTGCGGCGGCCCGCACGGCCCTGGACAGTCTCGAAAAGGGGATTGTTTACGTTTACGTTCCCGAACTCGATCAGGCGGCTCACTCGCATGGCTGGCAATCGGACACGTGGACGCGACGGCTGGAAACTCTCGACGGTGAACTTGGCCCATTCGCGGATGGACTGAGAAAGCGGGAAGGGCTCATCCTCACTGCAGATCACGGGATTCTGGATGTCCCCGCGCACTCGCACATCCTGTTTGGCGACGATCCCGCGCTCGTCGACGGCATCCGATTTGTTGCGGGAGAGCCTCGTTGCCTCCAGTTGCATTTCGAACCCGATGCCGGCGCGCGGCTGCGGGAAACCATTATCGACCGGTGGCGCGCCAGCGAAAGTACGCGAGCGATGGTGCTTTCTCGACGGGAAGCGATCGAACAAGGCTGGTTCGGACCCACCGTTGATCCCGACGTGGAGGCGCGAATCGGCGACATTTTGGTAGCCGCGCGCAAGGTCGTCGCGTATTACGACACTCGTGAAGAGTCCTACGCCGGCCGACTCATGATTGGCCAGCACGGATCGTTTTCAGTCGAAGAAAAGAGCGTTCCGCTGTTGAAGTTCGGGGCCTTCTCTCAGAGTTGATCCTGAAAGCGACAGGTCAGGCGGGATCGTCGTCGGAACGGGCACCAAAAACGATCTCATCCCACGTGGGCATGGACGCGCGTCCCCGTTTGGTTGACTTTGACGAAAGCTGCTGTACCGGCCGGGAGCGCGCCTCCTGCGGCAATTCGTCCTCCGATTCCGGCATGGGCACATCGACGAGCCGAATATTGCCGGTCGACGGGTGGCTTGCCATGGCATCGTCGATTTCATCGAAATTGACGCTTTCGCGCTCTCCGCGTCTGCGCCGAAGCGCATCCAGGAGATCCGCCGTCTGATGCGTCGGTGCCGCATCCTGCCGCGAACCTGCCTCCCGGCCGTACGGGACTGCTTCGAGGTGTGGGGCGGTGTCGTTCAGGTGCGTGTCCGCAGGGTGTTTCGTGTGATCGCTTTCTTCCGGCGCGGAGGTCATTCCCGCCAGTTCACGGTCGACGAATGCTCCGCTGTCGAATCGCGTATTGTCTATCGACCGGTCGCGATCATCAACGGCACGCAGTCGCGGTATGAGCGTCCCCGTGACCTCGCCCTGTCGGGAAAGCGCCTCTGCTTCATTGTTGAGCGGTGAGAGCGACGAGCTTTTGGGATCGAAGCGCCAGCGCGCGTCGTGATCAACTTGATCCGCGGTGAAGGAAAGTTTGACAACCCATCCGCTGCCTTCTTCCTTCCAACTCGCCCAGCGCTCGTGGGTGGCACCCATGTCGTGAAGGCGACTGAGGATTGCGGATCCGAATGTCGCGTTGCTTTCGCCGAATTCGCTGTCCCGCGCAGTGTGGACGGGCACGGCAAGCGCAGATTCAATCACGAAACCGCGCTCGGCGAGGATCGGGCCCTCAAATCGCTGAATGTACTCAAGCGGTGCACCGGTAATCGAGGCGACATCCTGAGCAGACAACCCGGAACGGATGTGAGCCTGGATGTCTTTCGGCGAAAGCCTGCGGCCGGTGCCGGGATCCTGAACAGAGCGGCGCAGCTTAGACGCCAGCGCCTCATCGATCTCAATACGGTAGCGATCACCGCGCTCAGACGCGACGAGGAGTGCGCCGTCTTCCACACTGATGACTCGAAGGTCCTCCATGAGTTTGCCTCTTTCACGTCGTGCGATTGTCCTTAGCGTGGCATGGAAAACCTTTGAATTACGGGAATAAGCCGGGCGTGCCGTGAGTTCGGTATGGGGTGAATCCGAGTATTTGCTGTTTTGGTTTGCTATTGCCGACCATTTGATGCAAACTACCCCCGCCGATTTGATCAGACAACACAACCAAGAAGTGGATGGGCATGGCAACCGATTACGACGCCCCACGAAAAAGCGACGACGATTCCGACTCGATCGAGGCGCTCAAGGAACGCGTGCCGGACAAGATGTCCGGTGTGGTCGACGTTGACGATGCCGATAATCCCGGTGGATTTGAGTTGCCAGGGGCGGACTTGTCCGACCTCGACCTGGATGTCGTGGTGCTGCCGCCGCAGGCAGACGAGTTCACGTGCGTAAGCTGCTTTCTCGTGAAGCATCGCTCGCAAATTGATCACCAGACGAAGCTGGGCGCGATCTGCCTCGAGTGCGCAAGCTGATTTAGTCCCTTTTCACGGGCGAAAGCGCGGTTTCGAGCTTTTCCGGGTGCCGCGATGACACGAGCCAATAGGGTGTCGGGTCGTCGGGGTCGGTGTTTTCGATCTTGACCACGGGCGAAACCCAGCCTCGAATCACGAGCCATGCGCGTGCATCCAACTTCTGACCGCGCTGGAGTGTCGCCTCCGGCTCGCGATAGGTGCTGACGGTGCCGACAAATTTTCGCGGAAGGCGGGCGCCCCCGGCCGTGAATTCACTGTCGGTGACCCGTATGACCGGCGACGCGAGCAGCAGAGAGAGAACGCACCCTACATACAGCGCAATGGCGACGCCGATTCCGACCCCAACGTTGATGGGCCAGAAAACCAGCAGACTGGCCGGAATCACCAGTGCGGTGGCAATGTAAAGCCATACGGAAGCCCAGAGTCGCTCGCGGTAGATCGTCATGCCTCTATTCGATCAGACTTTGAACCTCGTGCTGCACTAACCTCGATACGTGGCTGACCGAGTTGAAGTGCTCATCGTGGCGGAGAATGTGCCGGAATACGCGCACCCCGGTGACGCAGGAGCCGACCTGTGCGCGGCGGAATCGCTGATCCTTGCACCGGGGGAGCGTGTCACGGTGGGTACCGGCGTTTCCCTGGCTCTCCCCGACGGTTATGTCGGATTCGTCGTGCCGAGGAGCGGCCTCGCCGCACGGCACGGAATCACGATAGTCAACAGTCCGGGGACCGTGGATGCTGGCTATCGCGGCGAGATCCGCGTGACGGTTCTCAATACGGACAAATCGACTCCGTACTCGATCGAGATCGGTGATCGCATCGCGCAGCTCATTGTGATGCCTGTCTCGCGTGCGACATTCGTGCCGGTAAGCTCTCTCCCCGGAAGCCATCGCGGCGAGTCCGGTTTCGGGTCGACAGGTTATCGGGGATCACGTGCTTCACAGGGAACACAGGAAGGCGCACGACAGTGAACGATGCAATAGACGCCAGTGAAGATGGCAAGGACGAGCAGGAACAGGCGAAGTCTGCTCCCGCGAATCGCTCGACTGATGGACCCCTGGACGAGAGCGAAGCAAACGCGGTGCGCCCCTATGTCGATCTCGGTGGAGTCAAAATTCTCCCTCGCGAAGGTTTGCAGCTTCGACTTGAAGTCGAAGAATCCAGCCAGAGAGTTGTGGCCGTCGGCCTGGACTATGCGGGGTCATCGCTGCAGGTTCAACCATTCGCTGCACCGCGCTCCACGGGGCTCTGGCACGAAATCCGGCATCAGATTGCCGAGCAGATTGCCAAGCAAGGGGGAACAACCAAACTCTCGGTCGGCCCGTTCGGCCCGGAGCTCCTTGCCGAGATTCCGGCGGCCGGTCAAAACCAGCCGGGCGACAAACGACTCGCGCGATTCATTGGAGTTGATGGTCCGCGTTGGTTTCTTCGCGGCGTGATCGCGGGCGACGCGGTAACAAAGCCGGAGGCCGCGGCATTGGTGGAGGATCTGTTCCGCAGCATCGTCGTCGTGAGGGGCACGACCCCGATGCCCCCGAGAGACCTCATTCCGCTGGCCATTCCCGAATCATCGAACCGTTCGGATAACGCCGGCCCCATGGACGTTTGACCGTGCCAAGTTCTCACCCCGGCGGAGCGCACGCACCCAAGGGCGATGACGATGATGACCGTGGCGCACCGGAGGTGGAGGCGTCGTTTACGGAGGCGTTTGGTTCCGCCGTGCGCAGGGCAGGGTTCGCACAGGTGGCGCCTGGCGAAGTCCCCACAGGGAGATCGTTGCTCATTGCTGTCGGCGGTGTCCGCGGCCTGATCGAGGCGATCCTGCCCGGGCTTGGATTCCTGGTCGTCTATGCCATCACCCGGCAAGTCTTGCTTTCCGTTGTGGCTCCCGCAGTACTCGCGCTGGTTTTCGTCGTCGTCCGTCTCGCAACAAAAACGCCCGTCGTACAGGCGTTCGCCGGCGTCGTGGGAATTGCACTCTCCGCGGGTCTTGCGCTCTTTACCGGACGCGCAGAAGACAACTTCGCGTTGGGACTCATCGTCAATGTCGTTTCGGTTGTCGTGCTGCTCGCAAGTCTGCTTCTACGATGGCCGCTCATCGGCCTCATCGCGGGAGTCCTCACAAATGATGTGACATCCTGGCGGAGGAACAAGGCGAAGCGGCGTGTGCTGACGCTGGCAACGTGGCTGTGGACAGGTGTATTTTCCCTTCGGCTCATTGTCCAGGCCCCGCTGTACTTCTCCGGCAACATCGAATTGCTTGCGGCGATGAAACTGCTCATGGGTGTTCCGCTTTACGCGGCAATGCTTTGGGTCACGTGGCTCCTGGTGACCGCGGTCTATCGGCGCGAGGGTGTCGTGGAGTCTCCGGTACGCGATTGATGGTATATTTATCTTGATGTCAAGATAGTTTGCGCTGATCGAAGGGGCCCGCGAATGTCGTCAGTCAACAGTTTTGGAGCCAGAGACACTGTGAACGTCGGCTCCGCGAGCTATCAGGTTTTCCGGATTGACCGAATTGCGGGTCATGATCGGCTGCCGTTCAGCCTCAAGGTGCTGCTGGAAAACCAACTCCGCACCGAAGACGGCAAGAACGTCACCGCCGAACAGATTTCGGCTCTGGGGTCATGGGATCCGTCAGCAGAACCAGACACCGAAATCCAATTCACTCCGGCCCGCGTCATCATGCAGGACTTCACGGGCGTTCCCTGCATCGTCGACCTGGCCACCATGCGCGAGGCCGTCGCTGCGCTCGGCGGGGACCCGAAGAAAATCAACCCGCTTGCGCCGGCAGAAATGGTCATCGACCACTCCGTGATCGCCGATCTCTTCGGTACCGCAAACGCTTTCGAGCGAAACGCAGAGATCGAATACGAACGCAACGGCGAGCGTTACCAGTTTCTTCGCTGGGGGCAGACGGCATTCGACGATTTCAAGGTTGTTCCCCCGGGAACGGGAATCGTGCACCAGGTCAATATCGAACACCTTGCACGCGTAACGATGACGCGCACGGTCGACGGAGTGCTCTCCGCGTATCCGGATACTCTCGTCGGCACGGATTCCCACACCACCATGGTCAATGGTCTTGGCGTGCTCGGTTGGGGCGTCGGCGGCATCGAGGCAGAAGCAGCCATGCTCGGCCAGCCCGTCTCCATGCTCATCCCCAAGGTCGTCGGATTCAAGCTCACCGGCAGCATCCCCGCGGGCGTTACGGCAACGGATGTCGTGCTCACGATCACGCAAATGCTGCGTGCGCACGGGGTAGTCGGCAAGTTCGTGGAATTCTACGGGGCCGGGGTCGCTCAGGTCCCGCTCGCGAACCGGGCAACGATCGGGAACATGAGCCCGGAGTTCGGTTCAACCGCTGCCATGTTCCCCATCGACCAAGTCACTCTCGACTATCTGCGACTGACCGGACGCAGCGAAGAACAAATCGAGCTCGTCGAGGCATACTCCAGATTGCAGGGTCTGTGGCACGACCCGCGTCGGGAGCCAATGTTCAGTGAGTACCTGGAGCTTGATCTCGGCACGGTCGTTCCCTCGATCGCCGGCCCCAAACGGCCACAGGACCGTGTCGAGCTCTCGGCAGCCAAGAGCCAGTTCGAAAAAGATCTCGACGCCTATGTTTCAGGTGCTCACTCCAATCCCGCCGACGTGTCGATGAAGGATGGTCGCGCGTTCAGCGTGGATCACGGTGCCGTTGCGATTGCGGCGATCACCTCGTGCACGAACACATCCAACCCTTCCGTCATGCTCGCTGCGGGGTTGCTCGCGCGAAACGCGTCGCAAAAGGGTCTCACGTCGAAGCCATGGGTGAAGACCACGCTGGCTCCTGGTTCCAAAGTTGTCACCGACTACTACGAAAAGGCCGGCCTGAACGGTTACCTCGAGGATCTGGGATTTTATTTGGTGGGCTACGGATGCACCACGTGCATCGGCAACTCCGGCCCGCTCGAGGAGGAAATTTCCGCCGCGGTCAACAGGAATGACCTCGCCGTCACGGCGGTGCTCTCCGGCAACCGAAACTTCGAGGGGCGCATTAACCCGGACGTGAAAATGAATTATCTTGCAAGTCCACCCCTGGTCATCGCATACGCGCTCGCGGGATCCATGGATTTCGACTTCGAGACCCAGCCGCTCGGTCAGGACACCGAAGGTGCCGATGTCTATCTCAGAGACATTTGGCCAGACGCCGCCGAGGTTCAAAAAACCATCGATGAATCCATTGACAGCAGCATGTTCGACACGCAGTATGCCGGGGTGTTCGAGGGCGACGAGCGCTGGAAATCGTTGCCAACGCCCGCTGGCGAGCTGTTCGAATGGGATGAGTCTTCCACCTACGTACGGCGGCCTCCGTATTTCGATGGCATGACGATGGAACTGACTCCTGTCGCCGACATCGCGCACGCGAGGGTTCTGGCGACACTGGGCGACTCGGTCACGACTGACCACATCAGCCCTGCGGGAAGCATCAAATCCGACAGCCCGGCGGGCCAGTATCTGGCCGCGCACGGCATTGACCGCAAGGACTTCAACTCCTACGGTTCCCGGCGCGGCAATCACGAAGTGATGATTCGCGGCACTTTCGCCAACATTCGGCTTCGCAACCAGTTGCTGGCCGACGCCAACGCCGGTGCAGGAGTAGAGGGCGGATACACGCGAGATTTCACGGCTCCGGAGGGCCCTCAAGCGTTCATCTATGACGCGAGCCGGAATTATCTGGCGGCGGGAGTCCCGCTCGTGGTTCTCGCCGGAAAGGAGTACGGTTCGGGGTCGAGTCGCGACTGGGCGGCAAAGGGCACGAGCCTTCTGGGCGTCCACGCCGTCATCGCAGAGAGCTTCGAACGAATCCACCGTTCGAACCTCATCGGGATGGGCGTCGTGCCGCTTCAGTTTCCCGCAGGTGAGGGCCGGGCATCCCTTGGGCTCGACGGGACGGAGAGCATCAGCATCGCCGGTCTCGAACAGCTCAATGACGGAATTACGCCAAGAACAGTGCGGGTTACGGCGACACCCACCGATCATTCCGCACCCGGGCGGGCCCCGATCGAGTTCGATGCAGTGGTAAGAATCGACACGCCGGGCGAAGCGGATTATTACCGCAACGGCGGAATCCTTCAGTTCGTTCTGAGGAGTCTCGTTTAGGCTCGGTGCATGACGAGGTTCAGCGGATGAAGGGATTCCGCTCATGAGCGTGCTGGAGTCGATCACGTGCCCGCGAGACCTTGATGCGCTGAGCAGGAGCGACCTTACTCGACTTGCCGGAGAGATACGCGAGTTTTTGATTCGCGAGGTGGCTCGTTCGGGTGGACATCTTGGACCCAACCTCGGTGTTGTCGAACTCACCATCGCGCTTCATCGCGTCTTCGACTCGCCCGCAGACCCCATCATCTTCGACACGGGCCACCAAACGTACGTGCACAAACTTCTCACCGGGCGGCAGGACTTCAGCGGGCTGCGGCAACGCGGCGGGATCGCCGGTTACCCTCAGCGCGCCGAATCCGAGCACGACGTCGTGGAGAATTCCCATGCGTCGACGTCGCTGAGTTGGGCCGACGGAATTTCACGAGCGTTCGCCATGACGGGCCAGGGCCAGCGACACGTCGTCGCCGTGGTCGGCGATGGGGCCCTCACCGGTGGCCTGACCTGGGAAGCGCTCAACAACATCAGCGATGACAATGCGCGCAGGCTGGTCATCGTCGTCAATGACAACGGCCGTTCCTATGCGCCCACGATCGGGGGGATGGCGCACTTTCTCAACCGAATTCGCACCCGCCGCTCGTACCGCACGCTGCAGGCGTCCAGCGAAAGGGCCTTCTCCATGTTGGGGGCACCGGGGCGGGCCGTGTATCGGGCGGTGCGTGCGGGCGCGCACGGCTTCGTCAACCGGTTCTGGAACAACGACGCTCTCTATTCGAATCTCGACATCAAGTACGTGGGTCCGATTGACGGTCACGATATCAGCGCGCTCGAGGTGGCACTCCGTCAGGCAAAGGAATATGGAGCTCCCGTCATAGTTCATATCATCACCGAGAAGGGCCGCGGCTATGAGCCGGCGCTTCGGGATGCGGCGGATCAATTCCATGCGGTCGGCCGCATCGACGCCGAGACGGGCGAGTCCATGGAAACCAGCGACCGGCCTTCGTGGACGTCGGTCTTCTCCGACGAACTCGTAGCCGTAGCCGCCAGCAACCCACGCATCGTGGGGATCACAGCGGCGATGCTCCGACCGACGGGATTGCATCCTTTCGCTGCGAAGTTCCCCGACCGGGTGTTCGACGTGGGGATTGCCGAGCAGCATGCGGTGACCACCGCCGCAGGACTGGCTTTCGGCGGGCTGCATCCGGTGGTCGCGCTGTACGCGACATTCGCAAATCGGGCATTCGACCAGATCGTCATGGACGTTGCGCTTCATCGCGCGGGAGTGACGTTTGTGTTGGATCGTGCCGGGGTCACCGGTCCTGATGGTCCAAGCCACCACGGCATGTGGGACCTCGCACTGCTGCAGATCGTACCGGGCATCAGAATCTCGGCTCCCAGGGATGCACCGAGACTGCGTGAAGAGCTTGCTGAAGCATTCGCAATCGACGACGCACCCACCGTTGTGCGATTCCCCAAGGGGCCCGTTGGCATCGAGCACGGCGCGCTGCGTCGTACCGAAGACGGAGTTGACCTGCTGCGCGATGCCGAACACAAGGACGTGCTCATTGTTTCGGTCGGAGCGATGGCAACGCTTGGTCTTCAGGTTGCTGAACGACTCGCGGCACAGGGCATCGGTGCCTCCGTTATCGATCCGAGGTGGGTCGTGCCTATTCCTGAGAGCGTCATCGGTTATGCACGAGAACATCGGCTCGTGGTGTGTCTCGAAGATGGGGTGCGCGTCGGGGGAGTCGGCACGAGACTTCGGCAGGACCTCCGCGAAGCTGGAGTCGACACGGCCGTCACGGAAGTCGGTTTGCCTGACGAATTTCTGCCGCACGGGTCGCGCGCGGAAATCCTCGAGTACGCCGGTCTTTCGGCAAGGAAGATTGCGCTCGACGTGGTTGACCAGGTTTTGGGCAACAAGCTTCCCGCGGCCAGACCGCTACCGATGGGCGAGCAGCTGCACTCCGAGGTGCAATTATTGGACGCCGCGGATGGGCGGATTGTGGAACGTCGAACCGAACACCCGCTCTGACGCCCCCACCCGGTCAAGGTAGGGTGTCACTCCGCCCATCTGGAACGGCCATCCGGCGCCGAGAATGAGGCACAGGTCGATGTCCTCAGGAGCCGTGACGACTCCCGCTTCAAGCATGCGATGGATTTCGTCGGCAAGCCCGTCTTCCACGCGGCGAAGAAGTTCGTCGCCCGTCATCGGCTTCATGGACGCCTCGGTGCGTCCACTCGAGACAATTTCCTGCGCCTTCTTGTCGAATCCGGTGATCTTTCCCTTGGCGTCGCGGTCGAAAATCCTTCCATATTCTGCGAGTTTGTGGAGGTTGTCGCTTTCGAAGAACCGGTCGGGAAAAGCCGCATGATGGGTGTCGAGCACATGGGCGCCGACCGTGAGTCCCACCAGTTCAAGCAGTTCGAACGGTGTCATGGGCAAGCCAAACGGCGTGATGGAATTGTCGACAACCTCGAACGGCGTGCCAGTATCCACGGCGTGCATGGCCTCGCCAAGCAACTTCGCGAGAATACGATTGACGACGAATCCCGGCGTATCCGTTGTGATGACCGCGTTCTTTCGTAACGCGGCAGCCGTGACCATCGCGGTGCTGAGGGTCGCATCATTCGTTTTTGGAGCCCGAACGACCTCAATGAGCGGCATCACCGCGACCGGATTGAAGAAGTGGAATCCGACGAGTCGTTCGGGATGAGCAAGCTTCGACCCAATCTGATCCACGCTCAGTGACGATGTGTTCGTCGCGAGAACTGTCGTCTCGGAAACGTGCTTCTCGATTTCGGCGAAAACGTCCTGTTTGATGCCGAGCTCCTCGAAGACTGCTTCGATAACCCAGTCGCACTCCGCGAAATCGGCCTTGTCCGTGGTGCCAGAAATGAGTGCGTTCAGGCGGTTTGCCTCATCGCCGGAGATACGCTTCTTCTCGAGGAGTTTGCCAATCTCGGCCCGAATGTAGTCGAGACCCTTGTCGACCCGAGCCTGGTCGAGATCGGTGATGACTACGGGGACGCGAAGACGACGCACAAAGAGCAGCGCGAACTGACTTGCCATGAGGCCCGCCCCGATGACTCCCACCTTCGTAACGGGCAGGGCAAGCGACTTGTCGGGAGCGCCGGCAGGTCGTTTGGCACGTTTTTGCACGAGGTTGAAGGCGTACATGCTCGCGCGGAACTGGTCGCCCGTAATGAGTTCGGAAAGCTTTTCATCTTCTGCGGCAAATCCGGTTGCGCGATCGGTGTTCTTGGCCGCTTTGAGAAGCTCCAGCGCCGCGTAGGGCGATTTCGCGACAGTACCGATTCGGCTTTCCAGCATCTTCCTGGCGATGTTGATGGCGACATCCCACTTGACGGCGCGCTCGATTTTTCCGGGCTCGTTCTTTCGCTTCACCTTGATGCGACCCGAAATGACGTCGTCCGCCCATCGAATCGAATCCTCGAGGAAGGTCGCGGGGCTGAACATCGCATCCGCGATTCCGAGCTCCAGAACCTCAGGCGCTTTGAGTGTGCGGTTGTTTTTGAGCGGATTCTCGATGATGACCTTGAGGGCGTTTTCGATGCCGATGAGGTTCGGCAGCAACCATGCCCCTCCCCAGCCGGGGATGATGCCGAGGAAAACCTCGGGGAGTGCAAGAGCCGGGATAGAGCTGTCCACGGTTCGATAGTTAGCGTTGAGCGCGATCTCCACACCACCGCCGAGGGCAAGCCCATTGATGAACACGAATGACGGAACTCCCATGTCATTCAAGGTGCCGAGGGCGGCGTGACCCTGCTGGGCGAGCTGCCGCGCAATGTCTCGGCTCGGAATCTCACCAGCGTTCGTGAGGTCTGCACCGGCGGCCAGAATGTATTGCTTTCCCGTGACGGCAACTCCATGGATTTCACCGTTGCTCGCCCTTCGTTTAAGCGAATCGAGGGTTTCGGCATACTCCTTGAGTGTCAACGGGCCCAGAGTATTGGGGCGAGTGTGGTCCTTTCCATTGTCCAGTGTGACGAGGGCAAGGACTTTGCCGCCGGACAGCGGAATGTCGCGCACGAACGAGTGCGTGACCACTTCATCCGCAGAAAGGGCGAAAAGCTCGTCGTATTTTCCAGCTGTCGGTGCCATGGCTACTTTCTGCTTCCGTTGTAATGCGGATTTTCCCAAATAACCGATCCTCCCTGACCGAGTCCCACGCACATTGCCGTGAGGCCGTAGCGCACCTCGGGGTGCTCCTCGAACTGGCGAGCCAATTGGATCATGAGACGCACACCGGTGGACGCGAGCGGATGCCCGATAGCTATCGCGCCACCCCACAGGTTGACGCGCGGGTCGTCATCCGCAATGTCAAAATGGTCGAGAAGCGACAGCACCTGGACGGCAAATGCCTCATTCAGTTCGAACAATCCGATGTCCTCAATCGTGAGGCCCGCCTTGCGCAATGCTTTTTCTGTCGAGGGGATCGGACCGATACCCATGATCTCCGGTTCGACGCCGGCGAATGCAAAACTCACCAAGCGCATCTTCGGAACCACGCCAAGCTCCTTTGCGGCGGCGGCGCTGGAGATGATGCTCACGGTTGCGCCATCGTTGAGACCAGAGGAGTTGCCCGCCGTCACGCGGCCATGCGGTCGAAACGGTGTTTTGAGAGTTGCGAGGCCCTCCATCGTGGTTTCCGGACGCGGAGCCTCATCCCGATCGGCAAGACCCCAGCCTGCCTCCGTCTTGATGGAAATGGGGACGAGGTCGGGTTGGATCTTTCCCTCTTCATAAGCCTTTGCCAGCTTGTGCTGGCTGTGCATCGCGAATCGATCTGACCGTTCTTTCGTGAGCTGGGGGAAGCGATCATGCAGGCGCTCCGCCGTGGCACCCATGCTGAGCGCGTCCGGGTCGACAAGTTTCTCTGCCACAAAACGTGGATTGGGATCGACGCCGGAACCCATGGGGTGGTGTCCCATGTGTTCCACCCCGCCGGCGATAGCGATGTCGTACATCCCCATGGCGATCGCGCCGGAAATCGTGGTGACCGACGTCATCGCGCCAGCGCACATCCGGTCGATCGCATATCCGGGTACTGACGTGGGGAGTCCGGCGAGAAGCGCTGTCGTGCGTCCGAGCGTGAGCCCCTGATCGCCCTGTTGCGTTGTCGCGGCGATTGCAACGTCGTCGAAGCGGTCGAGCGGAATGGATGGGTTGCGCTCCAGAAGCCCGATCATCGCCTTGGAGACGAGATCGTCAGCTCTGGTCTGCCAGTACATTCCCTTTTCTCCCGCGCGGCCAAATGGAGTGCGCACTCCATCGACAAAGACAACCTCAGATATTTCGGCCATGACGACTCCCTGCCTAGTGCCAACACTTCGATACTAGGCGGGGCCAAATGGACGAGAGAATCCTTTGACAGTTCCTACGAGGCGGAACCTTCGGGCTCGGCATCGGTTTGGCTTGCCTCGACAAAGGCTTTGGTAACGACGTGCGCAACGGCATCACGCTGCCATGGCCGTGCGCCCAACTCACGAAGCCTCGCGCTGATTTCCTCCACGGTGACCTCCGATGGAGGCTCCCAGGCAAGCTGGCGAAGCAACTCGGGTGTCAGCAAATTTTCCAACGGTATCTTTCTCTCATCCGATACCTCGGACAGGGCGGCGCGCGCCAATTTGATTCGGCGGTCAGCGTCAGGCTTTCGATCCGACCACGCTCGAACCGGAGGTATCGAGTCGTTCTGGACCCGCACAGGGGGTAATTTGTCCGTGCTGCTTCCGGCTTCGATCGCTGCCCACCAGCGCGGCAGCTCGCTTCTGCTGGCACGGCCGTTGAAATCCTTCAACGCGGCGAGATCTTTTTGTGTGGCGGGAAGCGTACGCGCGGCCGCCACGATGGAAACGTCGGGCAGGAGCCTGCCGGGGGCAGTATCGGTTTCGCGCGCCAAATCATCTCGTGCCCGCCATAGCTCTCGCGCCACAGCAAGCGCCCGTGGATCTCGCAGAGAACTGAGGCCAGAAAGCCTGCGCCACGCCTCAGGATTGGTTGGCTTGGGGGGCTTGGCAAGAGTCGCGGCAAACTCCTGGCGGGCAATCTCCATCTTGTTGTCGTTGGCGAGAATCTCAGCGACGGCATCGCGCAGGTCTACGAGAAGTTCGACGTCGAGTGCTGCGTAGACAAGCCACGATTGGGGGAGCGGCCGGGTGGACCAGTCGGCGGCCGAATGTTCCTTCGCGAGATGAATTCCGAGGAGCTCCTCCACGACGGAGCCGAGGCCCACCCGTGGAATACCCGCGAGTCTGGCACCAAGTTCGGTATCGAAAATTGACTCAGGGTCCAGGCCCACTTCCCGAAGACACGCCAAATCCTGACTCGCGGCGTGAAGAACCCATTCGCTCGAACCTATCGCCTCCTGCAATTCGTCGAACTCGCCAATCGCGGGTGGGTCGAAGAGAAAACTGCCGGATCCGCGGCGGAATATTTGAATGAGATAGGCGCGCTGGGAATATCGGTAGCCGGAGGCTCGCTCGGCGTCGATGGCGATGGGGCCTTCGCCATCGGAAATCCTCTTCACCGCTTCACGGTAGGCGCGGCGAGTCTCAATGACGACGACAGGATCGTGAGGTGGCTGCGCGTTCGTCACGTGCTTGCGCGCCTCGCATTGAGGAGAGTCACGCCGTCCGGCGTGGGTGGCAGCCCCGCGAGCATGCAAATGAGGTCTCCCCAGCCTTCAACGTGCGCACCGATGTCGCCGTTTGAAGGCGTCCAGCTGGCTCGAATTTCCAACTGCGCGCCATCGCCTTGTTCTGCCAGTCCGCCAAAGCCGGTAGAGAGGATTTTGGTTGCCGTTCCCGAGGCTGCAGAGTATGCAGCTCCTCGAGTGTCGAGAGCATCGATGAGCCACGACCACGCGACCGCGGCAAGGAACGGATCAACGCCAATGTCGGTTTCCAGGGGCGCCTGCGCATAACACACGACTCGAAACGTGCCGCCCCAGGCATCCGGCGCCGAGGGATCGTACAGGATGACGAATCGTCCGCTGGCGCCGTCAGAATCCTCGCTGTGCCTGGCCGGAACCAGATCTGCCGCGAGAGCGAGCGAGTACGGCGCGAGATTTACCGGTGCCGCTATGTCGCTGACCTGAAGTTCCCGCCGGATGGTCGCGGAGCGCAAGGAATCGACGGCAGCGGCGAACGCTGCGGAATGCGCGTCGATCGTTGCGTTGTCGGCCACGTTTGAAGACTAAAGTTCGAGGGTGAGAGAATCGCGGAGGCACGCCGTTGGCCGCAGAGTCAAGCACGCGCGCGTGCGTCGTGGCGGCGCAACGACAGTGCGATGGATCCTCACAGCACTTGTCGGGGGTGCCGCGATTTCCGTTGTCACATCTTTCGGCCTCGCCATATTTGCTGCGCGAAAAATACTGGTGCCCACCACGTCTCGCGAAGAAGATACGTCGGTTGTCGGGTTCGACGGCCGTATCGGCACCATCAGTTTTGGACGGTCAGCAGACGCGGTCGTGGACGGGAGGCTCAGCTTCTGGTTTGACGCGGCGCGAGGGCACGCGCGGGTAGGAAGGGTCATTTCACTCGAGGCGGACACCGTTACACGCGAGCTACTCGGCGTGGATTTCGGCGAGTTGACGACGGCGACGAAGGGTCGGTTCAACGGCTGGTTTTACCTCAATCCCCGTGATCTTGATGTCGAGTACGAAAACGTGGAAGTTGACACTGAGCTCGGACCTGCCCCCGCATGGCTGGTTCGCGCTCAACCGCGCGCGGGAGTGGAGCGCAGTGAGTCTGACACGCACCGACCGTGGGCGATCCTTGTGCACGGGCGTGCCGTCGTGCGCGCGGAAACACTGCGGGCCATCCCGGTTTTTCGCGAGGCGGGATATACCTCATTGCTCATCTCCTATCGAAATGATGGCGAAGCGCCGTCGAGCGTTGATGGGCGCTACTCCCTCGGAGACACGGAATGGCGGGATGTCGAAGCAGCAATCGAGTACGCTCGGCGGAACGGCGCGACATCCGTTGTGCTCATGGGGTGGTCAATGGGAGGCGCGACGGTTCTGCAGACGGTTTCGCGCTCACACCTGGCTTCTCTCGTTACCGGCGTGGTTCTGGATTCGCCGGTGGTTGACTGGGTCAATGCCCTCGACTTTCAGGGCAGATCGATGGGGCTCATCGCCCCCCTGCGTTCGTTGGTCTACGCCATGATCGGTTCGAATTGGGGTCGACGATTCACCGGGCTTCAGAAGCCCATTGATTTCAGGCGCCTGGATTTTGTCGCTCGTGCAAACGAACTTTCACTCCCCATTCTCATCCTGCACAGCGACGACGACGGTTATGTACCTTCGGCGGCGTCGCGGGCCCTGGCCGCAGCTCGACCCGACATTGTCACGCTCGAGTCGTTTAACACCGCTCGGCACACCAAACTGTGGAATTACGATCCCGAACGATGGAATTCGGCCATTCGAAGGTGGTTGACAGAACGGGAATCATAGAATCCAGCGCGAATAGAGCGTGCCGCCGCCGTCGACGAGCAGTTGATTCAGAGTCAGCGGTGCGTTGCGGGCAAGCCCGGGCAGCAACGGTGCCTGAGTTGCGTTCACGACCGGGCTCATCGAAAGGCATAGCTCCTTGACCTCACGTGCATCGATGAGCTGCGCGGCCAGGGACGGGCCACCCTCGCACACGATATGCGCATAGCCGCGTGCCCTCAGCGCGTGAACCATGGCGCGAGGGTTCATCCGCGGCCCGGCGACATGAATAATTGTCGCGGATCGCCCGTCGAGAGTGCGATTAACCTCGGCTGCCGCTTCCGGCGGACACAGCACGAGAAGTTGCTGCGCCTTCACGTGTGCCGGGATGCTGTGCCCGCTGAGATTTCCCGATCCCGTGACGATGGCGAGAGGACTGGTTTTGGGCATGAAATAGCCCTCCTTCCTCACGCTGTTTGCGCCGACAAGAACGATGTCGGCCAGTCGGCGGATGGTGCCGAGTATTTTTCGGTCGACGGCATTCGTAAGTCCCTGCGATGTGCCATCGTCTCCCACAACATTGCCATTGACACTAGCGATGAAGTTCAGTCTCAGCCATTCTCGCTGAGGGACGGCATACAGCAGGGAGAGGTCCTCGGCCGAACCGTTGTCCAGTCCCACGTTCTGCAAGGGTTCGGGGAGGAGTCGCTTTAATATCATGACGATTGTTTCACACGGACCTGCGTTTTCGTTCGCCCGAGAAGAGCAGTCATGCCGCGAATTCGGAGCGGGCTCACGGCTTCGGTGAGCCCCAGCGTCAACGGGTATTCGTCGGGAATTTCCAGCACGGCCTGGGCATCGAGTCCGTCAATGCCCTGCACGAGTATCGACGCGAAACCGCGCGTCGTGGGAGCTTCGGCGGGCGCTGTGGCGTGCAAATGCACTTTGCCGCCGTCGATCTCCACGAAGATGAAGACGGGGGACTGGCACTCGATGACGCGTTCAAAGAGATCGGGGTGATTCTGATACTTGTCGGGCAATTGCGGAAGCTCGTCGGAAAATTCCAGAAGCAGAGTCAGACGATCCGCGACATCCAACTCGAGGAAGTCGTCGCGGATTCTGGCAAGCGCGGGCGGAACAGTGACTTCAGACATGTCCGCTCCATTGTTTCACGATCGAGTGCAGGGCACGCAGGCGACTGAGACGGCGGCTCACGCGCCGCTGGCGGGAACGCTGCCTCGCTCGGTGCCGCGCACGATGGGGGCCCTCACCGAACTGCCCCATTCGGTCCAGGAACCGTCGTAATTGCGCACGTTCTCGAATCCGAGAAGATATTTGAGAACGAACCAGCTGTGACTGGATCGTTCGCCGATTCGACAGTAGGTGATGACGTCGTCACCGCCCGCGAGTCCCGCATCGTCCAGGTAGATGGCTTCGAGTTCCTTGCGGTCCCTGAAAGTCGAATCGTCTGCGGCGGCCCTCGCCCAGGGTACTGATGCTGCAGTAGGAATATGTCCACCACGCAGCGAGCTTTCCGATGGGTAACCGGGAATTTCTGTCCGCTCGCCGGTGTATTCCTCTGGCGAACGCACGTCGATGAGGGGATTGCCGAAGTGTGAGAAGACATCCTCGCGAAACGCGCGATCGGTCTGATCGTCGCGTTTAACTACGGGGTATTCCACGACTTCGACGTCAGGAAGCACTCGCGTGAGTTCTCTGCCTTCTGCGATCCACTTTGCGCGCCCACCATCGAGGATTCGCGCATCTTCGTGGCCAAACAAGGTGAACACCCACATCGCATAGGTTGCCCACCAGTTGCTCTTGTCACCGTAGAAAACCACGGTGGACTCCCGCGCGATCCCCTTGGACCCGGCGAGGATCGCGAACTGTTCCGGACCGATGAAATCGCGCTCGACCTGATCATTGAGCTCCGTGTGCCAGTCGAGTTTGACGGCGCCCGGGATGTGACCCGTGTTGTACAGAAGCACATCTTCGTTGGACTCCACCACCACAAGACCAGGGGCGCCAAGGTTTGCGCTGAGCCATTCCGTGCTGACGAGCCTTTCGGGGCTCGCGTAGTCGGCGAATCGAGGATCCGGATCAACAGCCACGGTCATGCACTACCTCCAGGTCTCTGCGGGAGTGAGAGGCATCGAGGATGCCAGCGAACGCGTTAGGCTTTTAACTCCCTGCCACTACCAATGTACGCACAAACACGTGGCTGAACACCATTTCCCTGAACCGAGAGAGATCGACGTGCCCGAAGTTGAGTCCCGGCAGGTCGTAAGTCTCCTCGCCCGGCACCCGACGCTGTCGGGAACAGAAATTGTCGAACATCTCATACCGCCCAGACAGTTTCGCTTTGCGACGACGGAATCGTACCGGCCCGATCCGGAATACCCTTCCCAACAAGCTGCCCTTGACATGGCGGAGCAATTCACAAGCGCGTGGAAGACGACGACGGCGCGATTCTTCGGCAGGCACAAAGGCTCGCTCGCGCTGCCGGGAATTTACTTCGACGGCGGTTTCGGCGTCGGGAAAACCCACCTTCTGGCCGCGCTGTGGCACGGCGCCCCCGGCCGAAAGTATTTCGGAACCTTCATCGAGTACACGGCTCTCGTTGGAGCTCTCGGCTACGCCGCGACAGTAAATTTATTGAAAGGCGCAACGCTCGTCTGCATCGACGAATTCGAGCTCGATGATCCCGGCGATACGAGGCTCATGTCACGGCTCCTCAGCGAACTCGTCGCCTCCGGCACTCGACTTGCCGCAACCTCCAACACCCCTCCCAACGCGCTAGGGGAGGGCAGATTCGCCGCCGTTGATTTTCTCCGCGAAATCGACTCTCTGGCTGCACGATTTACCATTGTTCGCATCGATGGCCTCGACTATCGGCGCAGGGCGCTGGATGGCCACGCAGTGAGCGTCTCCGGCCTCGAGTTCGACAAGGCAATCGAAGAGATAGACGGCACGGTGGCGATCGACGAGTGGGAAGCCGTGATCCGTCACCTTTCGACGGTGCATCCTTCTCGCTACGTCAAACTCGTCGATGAACTCGCCTGCGTTGGCCTTATGAACGTTGACGTGCTTCACAACCAGACCGACGCCCTCCGTTTCGTGGCGTTCGTCGACAGACTCTATGACGCGCGCGTGAGAGTAATTGCAACGGGGATTCCACTGGATCAGGTCTTTGCAGAGGACATGCTTGCAGGGGGATACCGAAAAAAGTATCTGCGTGCGGCGTCGCGTTTGATTTCGCTCACCAGCGGTGAACTCGACTGACGTGCGCCGCGGGGAGTGACGCACGACACCGGGTGTATTCTCTGGGTGGAGCGCCGGGAAGACTGGTCGGCACAGCGTCACAGTGGTGATGCATTTATCGGTGACCGTCGAACGGAAGGCAGCTCATGCAGATTTCTGAAATAGCCGTCAGTCTGCCGGTTGTGGAGCGAAGTATGAGCGCTCTCGCGGCCGCGCACATCATCGCACGCGACAGCAGGGCGAGCATCGTCGTTGCCGATGCCGACGGCAAGCCCGAAGCGGTGATCTCTGCAATTGATGTGCTGAGGGCTCTGGTGCCGAGTTACGTGCTTGATGACGTTTCGCTTGCCGCGGTCTTCGATGAAAAGGGTGCGGATGAAGTCTGGGGCGATGTCACGGTACGCACAATCGGTGAGCTGATCGACGACGAACAATCGAAAGTTCTCGAGATACTGGAGGTCGAATCCGACGACACTCTGCTCAAGGTTGCCGCAGACATGGCACGAGAGCGTGTTCTGGTAGCCGCGGTGAAGGGTTCCGACACAGTAGAGGGCAAGTTTGTCACGCTCCCTGCCGTGCTCGACGCGGTATTGCACATGGGATTCAACTCTGAAGAACCGGATTCGCGCGGATGACGGTCCAGGTAATTCTGGCACTCGTGATTTTCACGGGTGCCTACGTTTTCATTGCCACCGAATGGGTTTCGCGCATGACGGTGGCGCTCGTGGGCGCCGGGCTCATGATCGTCATCGGGGCCACCGACGATCATGGTGTGCTCTTTTCTGAGAAGACGGGAATTGACTGGAACGTCATCTTCTTGCTCCTCGGGATGATGATCATCGTCGGCATTTTGCAGCAAAGTGGCGTTTTCGAATTTTTGGCGATCTGGGCGGCGAAGCGAGCACGGGGCCGACCGTTCGTGATTATGGTGATGCTCGTCGTCATCACGGCCGTGCTGTCGGCTTTCCTTGACAACGTCACGACGGTGCTTCTCATCGCGCCGGTGACGCTGCTGATCTGTGATCGGCTCGCTGTGCCGGTAGCGCCATTTCTTATTGCCGAAGTGATGGCAAGCAATATCGGGGGTACTGCGACTCTGATCGGCGATCCACCGAACATCATTATCGCGAGCCGCGCCGGATTGAGTTTCAATGATTTCATCGTGAATCTCGCGCCGATCGTCGCAATTCTGCTCGTGGTGTTTATCGGACTGTGCTGGGTGCTGTTCCGCAAACAAATGCGATTCGACCCTGAGCGGGTGGATCGGGTGATGGCGTTGAACCCACGGGAAGCCATCCGCGACATTCCGCTTCTCGTGAAGTCGCTCGTTGTCATCGCGCTGGTACTGACCGGCTTCGTTCTGCACTCCGTCGTTGACATTGGCCCCGCGATCATCGCGTTGCTTGGCGCGGGGCTTCTCGTTCTGATCACCCGCCTCGAGCCGAGAAAGATATTCGCCGACGTGGAGTGGGAAACGCTGCTGTTTTTTGTCGGCCTCTTCATCATGGTGGGTTCGCTCGTGAACCTTGGAGTCATCGAACAAGTGGGCAAAGTTGCCATTGACGCGATCGGCGACAACTATTTCGGAGCAGCGTCCGGCCTGCTGTTCGGTTCCGCAATCGTGTCCGGAATCGTCGACAACATCCCTTATGTCGCGACGCTCGCCCCGCTCACCAGCGACCTGGTCCAGGCCGGAGGAGCCGCGGCGCATCCGCTCTGGTGGGCACTGGCGCTCGGTGCGGATTTGGGTGGAAACCTCACCGCCATTGGTGCGAGCGCAAACGTTGTCGTGCTGGGAATCGCCAAGAGGGCCGGGCATCCGATCTCGTTCTGGTCTTTCACGAAATATGGCGTGCTCGTGACCTTCGTGACCATTTCGCTCTGTCTTCCCTACATCTGGCTGCGATATTTCGCGTAGCGCGAAACACGATGTTTACGTTGCCCCGCGACATGTAACACAACCGAAACCAGCGCGCGATCCTGCCGGAAATGTTGCCGGCGCATGCTTTCCCACACATTCTGAAACGTGAGGGAAGACGGCACATGGATACTGACGAATTGGCGTGGGCGATTACCGCCTCGGCACTGGTACTGTTCATGACTCCCGGTGTCGCGTTCTTCTATGGCGGGCTCGTCAAGGCCACAAGCGTCGTGAGCATGATGATGATGAGCTTCGGGGCCCTCGGTCTCGTCAGCGTGCTCTGGATTCTCTACGGCTTCAACATGTCGTCCGTCGTCAGACCCACCGACTTCAGCGGCAATCCGTTTTCGGATTTCGCGCTGAGTGCGGCGGACAACCCGACGCTCGTCCACGCCCTCTTCGGGGCAACGTTCGCCATCGTGGCGGTTGCGCTCATCTCAGGGGCAATCGCCGACAGGGCGAAGTTCGGGGCGTGGCTTCTCTTTGCGGGTTCATGGGCGACGTTCGTCTACTTTCCCGTTGCCGCGTGGGTGTGGGGCGGTGGTTGGATAATGCATCTGGGCACGGCACTCGGGGTCGATTATTCCGTGATCGATTATGCGGGTGGCACGGCTGTGCACATCAATGCCGGCGCTGCTGCGCTTGCCCTCGCGATCATCCTCGGAAAGCGGGTCCGATTCGGTCGCGACGCGAATAAGCCGCACAACGTGCCGCTGGTAGCCCTGGGTGCCGCGATCCTGTGGTTCGGTTGGTTTGGGTTCAACGCGGGCGCGGAGTATCACAATGCCCTCAGCGGCGTTGGGCTCATTGCTGTCAACACGCTCGGAGCCACTGCGGCGTCGATCGGCGGTTGGCTCATTGTAGAGAAATTTAAGACCGGCAGAGCGACGTTGGTGGGTGCGTGCTCTGGCGCGGTAGCCGGACTCGTTGCAATTACGCCAGCCTGCGCGAACCTTGCGCCAGGCTGGGGACTGCTGCTGGGCCTTATCGCCGGTGTCGTATGCGCGCTGGCGGTGGAGCTCAAGTTCAGATTCGGGTTCGACGATTCACTCGATGTCGTCGGCATTCACCTGGTGGGCGGCATTCTTGGCACGGTTTACCTCGGGTTTTTCGCGACAGACACGGGCCTCATGCTGGGCGGCAGCGCGATGCAACTCACACTGCAAGTCATTGCCGCAACCGGAGTGCTCATCTATTCCTTCGGTGTCGCTTTTGCTATCGGATGGTTGATTCATCGAACCATCGGTTTTCGGGTCACGAGTGAAGATGAGCTTGCAGGGATCGACTCTGCAGTGCATGGCGAAGAAGGTTATGTGCTGGAAACGGCATGATGAAAAAGTTCCGACCGTCCATCCTCGTGGTAATCATGGAGTGTGGCAGACCCGATTCTCATACTCGCGTGCACCATCGTGACTCTTGCGGGCGTGCCGGGAGTGCTCCTGTACGCAGGTCAAAGCTGGCTTCCGCTTCGGATCGACCTCGCGATTTCCGCGGCCACGTGGTCGCTGACGGGCATCGTCGCGGGACTCACCGGGGCGTTTCTGGGAGGTTTCGCTTTCCTGGTTCCGGCTCTTGGCTTTGTAGCCGCAGCGGGGGTGGCTTCGGCCCTGTCCGAGCGTGACGGTTCATTATTGCTTCGGCGCCTTTCGACTGCCGCGTTCAGTCTCGTGATATTTCTACCGTTGGCTCTTCTGGTTTTCGGATGGGGCGGCACGTGGCTCTATCGGGATCTCGGTGCGCTCGACTTCGCGGGGGCCGTGCCCTTCGCGGTGGGTACGGGTGTCTTTCTCGCCGTTCACGCACTGGCAGGAACACGTGGTGCGGACGGTGAGCGGGCGCTCGCCTTGCGCGGCGCGATGCTCGTCGCGGTGGCGGCAATAGGGTGCGCAGTCGGTCTTGAACTGCGCGTAGATGAACTCACTCCGGCGATTGCGCTGCACATGGTGATGACGCCAGCTCTGGCGATTCTGGCGGCGGCGGGAATTGAGAGAGTAAAGCGCGGCCGAAACACCAGGGAGGGCCTGGCCACGGGCACCCTCGCGGGGACAGCGGCCGCCATGGCGGCAAGTGCATACATTGAGACAGTTTCTGCGCTCATCCTCGGTCTTCTCGCCGGCGCCATCGCGGAGGCGGCGTTCAAAGGACAGTCGGCGGCGTGGCGCATGGCCATCCCGTTGCTCGTCGGTGGGGTCACGGGCAGCCTGTTCCTCGGAATTTTCGGACTTGACGCGGGATTCGTCTACTCGGGACAGCCAGTACTTCTCGCGAATCAGGTGCGCGTCGTCGGCGCTTCGTTGCTGTACGCGGCAATTATGTCGACCGTGCTATTCCTGGCTTTCCGGGGAAAACTGCGTCGATGATGGTGAAATGCGCAGACCGGTGGGCGATACCAGACTCGAACTGATGACCTCTTCCGTGTGAAGGAAGCGCGCTACCAACTGCGCCAATCGCCCGCGC
>JBIQLG010000007.1:0-162921 GCA_044464485.1 Agreia sp. | reverse complement strand
TCACGATCAACACGAAGCACCCCGGCGGCAACGCTACGGGTATCGCTTTCGGTGAGCTTCCCGCCGTGAAGCCGGAAGTTCTCTACGAGGTCACGGCCCAGCGCGGTGACACGCTGCGCTGCAAAGGCTGGAAGCAGGAGACCATCCTGCGGATGCTCGAAAACAACATGGAGGTCGCGGAGCACGCCGAAAATCTCGTCATCTACGGCGGCATCGGCAAAGCGGCCCGCAACTGGGAGTCGTACTACGCGATCATCGAGTCCCTCAAGAACCTGGAAGACGACGAAACTCTCGTGGTGCAGTCCGGAATGCCGGTGGCCGTGTTCGAAACCCACGAACTCGCACCGCGCGTCGTCATGGCGACCACGAACTTCGTGCGGCCCACCTGGAAAACGTTCTACGAGCTCCAGGACAAGAACCTCACGATCTTCGCCCAATACACCGCCTCGCCGTGGGAGTACATCGGCACGCAGGGAGTCATCCAGGGCACCTTCGAAACACTGCGTTCCGTCGCGAACATCCACCTCAACGGCTCCTGGGTCGGCAAGATCCTGGTGTGCGCCGGTATGGGCGGCATGGGCGGCAACCAGCCTCGCGCCATGACGATGCTCGGTGGCGTCGCCATCTGCGCCGACGTTGACGAGCGCATCATCCGCAACCGCATTAAGGTCGGCTACGCGGATGTGCTCGCCGACTCCATCCCGCACGCCATCGAACTCGCGAAGGAGGCCGCCGCCGCCAAGAAGCCGCTGGGTATCGCAGTCGTCGCGAACGCCACCGAGCTCTTCGAGTACTGCCTCGAAAACGACTTCCGCCCGGATGTCGTCACCGAGATGACTCCGGCGCACGACCCGCTGGCCTACGTGCCCATCGGATACACGGTTCTGGAGGCGGAGGACTTCCGCAAGAAGGATCGCGACGCCTACTTCGAGATCTCCCGCACCGCGATGGTGCGCCAGCTGAAGGCGATGAACCAGTTCTTCGACAACGGAGTCCCCACGTTCGAGTACGGCAACCAGATCCGCCGCGAATGCCAGGTGCACGGCTTCGAGGATGCGATGAAGATTCCCGGGTTCGTCTCGGCGTACCTCCGCCCGCTCTTCCTCGAGGGCCGCGGACCGTTCCGCTGGACCTGCACCTCGGGCGACCCCGCCGACCTGGCGCGGCTGGACGACCTCGTGCTCGAACTGTTCCCCGACGACGACATCGCGACCCGGTGGATCACGCTCGCCCGCCAGCACGTGCCGATCGAGGGTCTGCCGGCGCGGGTCTGCTACCTCGGATTCGGCGAGCGCAAGAAGTTCGGTCTCGCGGTCAACGAACTCATCAAGAACGGCGAGGTGAAGGGCCCGGTCGCGTTCTCGCGGGACAACCTCGACTCCGGTTCGATCATCAACCCGACGTTCGAGTCCGAGGCGATGCCGGACGGTTCCGACCTCATCTCCGACTGGCCGTACCTGAACGGGCTGCTGGACGCCTCCGGCATGTGCGACCTCATCGCCATCCAGGCCAACTACGCCATGGGCGACTCCGTGCACACCGGCGTGACGATGATCGCGGACGGCACCGACGTCGCGGCGTTCCGGCTCAAGGCGGCACTCACGGTCGACAGCGGAATCGGCGTGGTGCGCCACGCCCAGTCCGGATACGCAAGGGCCAAGGAAGTGGCGAACACGGTCGGCCCCGGCGAGGGCCTCTCCGTCCCGCTGTGGTGGACGCCGACGGCCACGTTCGGTCCGGACGATGCCTGAGAGCAAATCGCCGCACGTTGATCTGGTGGTGACGGGAGCCGCCGAACTCCTGACCTGCGCCGAGGATGCGTCCGATCTCATCGGGCTCATCCCCGGCGGCGGGGTCGCCATTTCCGGTGGGCGCATTGTCGCGGTCGGCGACGTGTCCGGATACCGCGCCGACCGCGTGATTGACGCCCAGGGCGGCGTGATCATGCCCGGCTTCGTGGACTCGCACACGCACGTGGTGTTCGGCGGCAGCCGCGTCGACGAATACGCGGCGAAAGTGAGCGGGCAGACGCCTCCCGCCGGAGTGCCGGTCGGCATCACCGGCACGGTCGCGACCACCCGTGCTGCCACGGCAGAGCAGCTGCTGCAGGAGTCGTCCGCTCGCGTTCGCGAGATGGTGAACAGCGGTACGACCACGCTGGAGAGCAAGAGCGGCTACGGCCTCGATTCGAAGCACGAGCTGCGGCTGCTCGAAACCAGCCAGCGTCTGGCTGAAACGATGCCCGCGGACATCGTCTCCACCTACCTTGGCGCCCACGCGTTCCCGGCGGATGTGGAGCAGGACCGCTACGTCGACGAGGTGGTCGACCTCATTCCGGAGGTTGCGGAGCGCGGCCTCGCCGAGTTCTGTGATGTGTATTGCGACGAAGGATATTTCGACCTCGCGCAGACGGCGCGCATCCTCTCGGCCGGCCTCGATGCAGGGCTCAAGCCGAAACTGCACCTGGATGCGTACGGCCACACCGGCGCAGCAGCCATCGCGATCGAGCTGGGGGCGGTGAGCGTCGACCACCTCAACTTCACGAAGGATGCGGAGTTGCGCGCTCTCGGGGACGCCGGTATCGCGGGCGTGTACATGCCGTGCCTCGAATACTCTGTCGCCCATTCGCGCCCGCTGGATCCGCGCCGGGTGATTGACGCCGGCATGGAGCTTGCACTCGCGACGGATATCTGCCCCGGCTGCTGGGTCACCGACATGCAGCTCGCAGTGGCCATGGCCTGCCGCACCGGAGGCCTGTCCGTTGCCCAGGCTCTGCGGGCGGCGACGCACGGTTCGGCACGGGCGCTCGGCCGTCAGGAGAGTGTCGGATCACTTAAAGTGGGCATGCAGGCTGACGTGATCGTTCTGGATGTCGCACGCCACGAAGATGTCGCGTACCGGATCGGCCGCAACGCGGTGACAACCGTCATCGCGCGAGGGGCCGTCGTAGAAGGGTTTTTGACGTGAGTGCACGGCAGGCGAATGCGGCGTTCCATGCGGAACTGGCCTGGCTCGGCGGCGACGAGCCGACAGCTAACGTGCTCATCGAGGTGGCGGATGGTGTCATCACCAGGGTGTCGACGAACGTCGACGCGCCCGCCGGAGCGCACCGGTTGCGCGGCCTCACACTTCCGGGACTGGCGAACACGCACTCGCACGTGTTCCACCGCGCCATCCGGGGCCGCAGCCAGAGCGGAGTGGCCGATTTCTGGTCATGGCGCACCCTCATGTACGGGGTCGCCGAGCGGCTGGATCCGGAGTCGCTGTACGCCCTCGCGCACGCCACGTATGCAGAAATGGCGTTGAGCGGGATCACGTCTGTCGGCGAGTTCTTCTACCTGCACCACGATCAGGGCGGCAAGAAATTCGCCGACCCGAATGAGATGGGCGACGTGGTCGTGCGGGCCGCGAACGACGCGGGGCTGCGCATCACCCTCATCGACACGTGCTACCTGCAGGCGGATGTTCACGGGGCTCCCCTCGAAGGCGTTCAGCGCCGATTCGATGACGGGTCATGGGATGCGTGGGCTTCCAGGGTCGACCTGCTGAAAGACACCGACACGATGCGCGTCGGCGCTGCGATACACAGTGTGCGCGCCGTCCCGCGGGCCGCGCTCGCGCCCGTTGCTGACTACGCCGCGAGCCGCAAACTTCCCCTGCACGTGCACCTCTCCGAGCAGCCCGCGGAGAACGAGGCCAGCCTGGAAGCGTTCGGGATCACGCCCACGCAGTTGCTCGCGGCCGAGGGGGCGCTCGGCGGGCGCACGACCGCGGTGCACGCCACGCACCTCACCGAGGAGGACATCCGCCTGCTCGGGTCCAGCGGCACCACGATCTCGATGTGCTGCACCACCGAACGGGATCTCGCCGACGGTGTCGGTCCGGCCTCGCGTCTGGCCGCCGCCGGCTCCCCCATCGTGGTGGGCAGCGACGCCCACATGGCCATCGACCTGTTCGAGGAGGTCCGCGCCATCGAGCTCGACGAGCGCCTCATCTCCGGCGTGCGCGGACACTTCCGCGTGACCGAGCTCGCCGCCGCCATGACGTCATCGGGCGCGGCATCCCTCGGCTGGAACGCCGGCCGCATCGAAGTTGGTGCTCTCGCTGATCTCGTGACAGTGGTTCTGGATTCACCGCGCACGGCTGGCGCGCGCGGCGGCGACCCGCTCGCCCACGTGATTTTCGCGGCAACCGGTTCCGACGTGGACACGGTCATCGTCGGCGGGGAGCTGGTCGTCGACGAAGGTCGGCATCGAACCGTGGATGCAGTCGGGCCCGCTTTGGAGTCGGCCATCAACGCCGTCTTCGACTGACTTTGGGATCGACGTTTCATCGTTGCTCCCTTCGAGAGCCTCAGGGAGCGGGCACGGGCTCTGCTGTCGCTCCCTGAGGAGCGCGGAGCGCGTCTCGAAGGGAACACAGCCCAATCACAGGCGGCACAACAGCCATTGCTGCTACAGTGAAAGTACTTGCGAGCGCATTTCCCGCGCTCCCTGCGTCGTAGAACGCATCACCGCCCATATCGGGCTTGACTTTGCTGCGGCGAACAAATCTGGCCATCGCCATGTTTGCCACCTGAAACACAGAAATACCCCATGACTGAAAACACTTTCGGCGCGCTCGGCGTGCCCGCACCTCTCGTTGCCGTGCTCGACAAGGCCGGCATCACAAGCCCGTTCCCCATCCAGCAGGACACGCTGCCCGACACGCTGCGCGGACGCGACGTCCTCGGGCGCGGTAAAACCGGCAGCGGCAAGACGCTCGCCTTCTCCATCCCGATGGTCGCACGGCTTTCGGATGGCGGCCGCCCCCAATCCGGTCGCCCGCGCGGCCTCATCCTCGCCCCCACGCGGGAATTGGCCACCCAGATCACCGCGACCCTCGCGCCGCTCGCTGCCGCCTACAACATGACCGTCACGACCATTTTCGGCGGCATCTCGCAAGCCCGGCAGGTCGCAGCGCTCAAGGCGGGCGTCGACATCGTCGTCGCGTGCCCCGGCCGACTCGAGGACCTCATGCAGCAAAAGCACGTGACTCTCGACGCAATCGAGATCACCGTTCTTGACGAGGCAGACCACATGGCCGACCTCGGGTTCCTCCCCGTCGTCACGCGCATCCTCAACAAGACTCCGGATGGCGGCCAGCGTTTGCTGTTCTCCGCCACCTTGGACAACGGCGTCGACAAAATCGTGAAGCGTTACCTTCACAACGAGATCATGCACTCGGTCGATGAGGCGACCAGCCACGTCGAAGCGATGACCCACCACGTGTTCGAGGTCGACGGCGTCGAGGCGAAGCGGGACCTCGTGCACGCGCTCGCGTCCGGCACCGGCCGACGCATCCTGTTCATGCGCACGAAGCACCACGCGAAGAAGCTCGCGCACCAGCTCATCGACGCAGGAATTCCGAGCGTCGACCTGCACGGCAACCTCTCGCAGCCGCAGCGCGACCGTAACCTGGCGGCCTTTTCCGCCGGGGATGCCCGTGTGCTCGTGGCGACGGACGTCGCGGCGCGCGGAATCGACATCGGCAACGTCGAACTCGTTGTGCACGTCGACCCGCCCGCCGAACACAAGGCGTACCTGCACCGCAGCGGCCGCACGGCCCGCGCGGGCAGCACGGGCGACGTCGTGACCGTTGTGCTTCCCGCGCAGCGTTCGGATGTCGCATCTCTTCTGCGCAAGGCCGCCATCGCGGTGACACCAGAGCGCGTAACCGCCAACTCTCCCATCGTTACCGCTCTCATCGGCGACGTCGCCCCCTACGTCACGCCGGCACCCCGCGCCGTGGCTCCGGTTCGCGGACAGTCGCAGGGCGGCCGCTCACAGGGTGCCAACGCGCAGCGCAAGCGTGCGCGCGGCGCATCAGGTGGACACGCTGCAGGCGTCAGCTCATCGGGGGGCGCCCGCACTGCAGGAGCCGCTTCCGGAGGGCAGCGTCGCGACCGCTCAGGCCGACCTGCCTCATCCGGTGCAGCCCGAAATGCGCGCGTCGGAGGCAGCAACTCCGGTGCGTTACGGAGCGCATCCGGCCAGGCTCGCTCCGCTCGCACAACGAGTGGCGCGTCACGGGGCCTCACAAGCTACAGCACTTCGACGCCCTCGTCAGGCGGCGGAGAGCGTCGCAACGGTCGCCGCGCCCAGGGCTAATTTCCACCGAGAGGTCCGCAAGTAGGTAATGGGCGGTGAACTGATTCACCCCCGGTTGCACAGGCCACGGAAGACAACAACCAACGCACGATCGGCGCGCGGGAACGCCGCCCTAAAGTATTGGCACTATAGATCCCGAGCCAGTACTAGACCCTTCGATCAGTCGCTGGCCGACCGGTGCCCGTGGTCGAAGTCGCACCGTGGCCCATGGAGGGCCCGTGTGGACCGCCGCCAGTGCAGCGGACTCCACGGCGGGTGCGCCTTTGAGGCGGCTTTGGCATCCGGCCTTCTCGGGCAGTTGACGGCCGTGGCGGCCATTGGTTAGATCCACTGCTCCCGATGCGGGGTGCTAGAACAACATCACGCAATACGCTCGTCCTCGTCGAGCCCGACATCGGCGAGCGCGTCGCGCAAGTCGTCACGGGACGAGACTCCCAGTTTGCGGTAGACGGAGAGCAACTGAGTTTCGACCGTGCGCGGCGATGTGCCCAGGCGCTCGGCGATCTCTCGTGAACGTTCGCGAGCCGCGGCAGCCCTCGCGACCTCAAGTTCGCGCGGTGTCAGCAGTTGCGGTGGAGTGCGCTGGAATGGCGCTTCTTCGACATCCGCGGAAACCCGCAGCAGCATGAGTTCGAGCTCAGTGTGCGAGTGCTCCATGAGAAACTCGAGCATCTCGGCGGCGCGCTGGGGGAAGCCAAGCCGAATGGGAATGCAGGCGGCGAGAGCGGCAAGGAAAACAGCATCCCTGCCTCGGTCAACCGCGTGCTCGATGACATCCACCGCGCCTTCGAGATCGCCGGAATGTGCCAGAATCCACGCTTCTGCTTCGGCAACCTGAATGTGTGCGTGCCGCGCCGTGCGCTGCGGTGCAGTCATCGCGTCGAGAACTGCCTGCGCTTCTGTCGTCCTGCCCTGTTTGGCGATTGCGTTCGCTCGATACCCGAGAGCCACGCCGAGGAGGCCGAGACCATCTCGCCACTGCAGCTGGTCGACCGCGAGCGCCGTCAGCCGCTCAGCTTCGGTGAGGCGCCCTCCGCACTGACGCAGATTGCCGAGCAGCATCGTGTAGATACCCACGCCGTCGTCAGCGTTTACCCTTCGAGCCTCAACATAATCGGCCGCTTCCTCAACCCGTCCGGCGAAATGAGTTCGACAAAGCGCGCAAAACCCACCGCGGCCGAAGCGAGCGGGTCAACCTGACCAATCTGCTTCTGAATTCCCGACAACTCGTCGATGGCATGGCGCGCGGCGGAAAGGTCGCCGCGTGTCGACCTGGACACGACAAGGAGAATGGCCGCCCGGATGGCCAACTCGGGCTTCAGACGAAACGCGAGCCGTCCGAGCAGCGGCATCCCGGCGATGATGTCGAGTGAGGCATCCCACTGGCGCAGCGAATCCTCGAGCACATCGTAACTCGCGTTGATGCGCGCGCGAATTCGCTCCGCCTGCGCCACGGCGCCCGCGAGATCGTGTCGACGGTACGACAAGTGCTCCCCACGCCGAACGGCAATGAGAGCAAGTTCCTCAGGGGTCTCGGCAAGCAGCTCCGCTTCCGCGAAAGCACTCTCGGCCTCCGCGTGATCGCCCTGCAGCGACCTCGTGCTCGCGAGCGTCGTGAGCGCCGCACACCGGTCGGCTCGACGTGAATGTTGCGTGAGAAGCGCGGTCGAAAATTCAGCTGCTGCAGTGAGATCGCCAGTTCCGTAAGCGTAACTCGCTGCCCACGCGAGCTCCTCCGTCGGAGCTCCCGCGCTATCCTGCAGTTCCAGTCGAACAGCCAGAAGCCGGTCGCGCACGTCCCCGGTAGCACGCAAACGTGCGAGAACGTCGCCCACATCGAGCTCGGTACCGTGATCGCGGTCGAGGCTTTCCACGATGAGCGGATGCGTCACACGGATGCGACCAGAGCCGGGGTCCACCGCGACGAGTCCGCGCTGCTCAAGGGCGGTGAGTTGCGTCAGTTCGTGCGCGGTCGTTGCAAGCACTGCGCGACTTACCGGCTGCAGCACGGCAGTCAGCCGCAAGACTCTCCTCTCCGCTGCACCCAAATCCATGAGCCGTGCCGACATCTCGTCGATCAGACCGGCCGGCGCATCACCCTCGTTGATGTGGACGGCGTCCCGCTCGTGGTAGACCTCTCCCGTGCGCTGCGCGCGTTCGACAAGTACCCGCAAATACAGCGGGTTGCCCGTCGTGCGTTCTGTAAGCCGAATGACGTCCGTGTCCCTTACGCTCGCACCGAAACGGCGGTCGAGAAGCTCCCGCACCTGACTCACGGTGAGACCCCCGACTTCGTGGTCTTTTGTAAGACCCTCGTCGATCATCCGCTGCACCGGTGCCGGGAATTTCTCACCCAGTCTCGCCGTCGCCAGAGTGGGCACGCCAAATGCCCGAACAAGCTGATAGACAACGGCTGCCGAAACGTCGTCGAGCCGCGGAATGTCATCCACGACGAGCAGGAAGCTATCGGCCGCGCTGCCGATAGCGGACATGAGAGTGGGAACCGCCCGTGCGGGCTCACTCGGAATGTTCAGTTGAGCGAGCGCCGGACCGAACGCCCCGAGAGGCACTCCCGCGAGCTCCGCAAGCGCAATGACATGGATGACCGTGCGCTCATCTTCTGCCGCAATGCTCGATGCCAGCACACTCTTGCCGACGCCCGCCGGTCCGGTGAGCAGTTGAACCCTGGCAGGAAGGCTCGCGAGACCCCCGATGATCTCTCCCGCCAAATGCGTGCGCGCGACAATCGGCCATTCGGGCGCTGCGGCGGGCGTCCGAGGTCCGGCCACAATCCAGATCGTATCAAGCGGCATACGTAATAGATACTGATGGCGAACGCGCACGGTTCTGAGAATCTGGAAGTGTCGGTGCGTTGCGCCGTAAATCGCTGCCAGAAAGGAAGGATCTCATGCGCATTCGCTCATCCCTCACCATCGCGCCCGTCGCCCTCATCGCTATGACGCTTGTTCTGAGCGCGTGTTCTCCGAAGGCTGTGGACATCTCAGACGAGTCCCAGGCGCCCGTTCAGCAGGAGGTTGCCGAGGACTCTTCCTCCAACGATTCGGCGAATGACCCATCGACGAAGGGCCTCAGCCAGGAAGCCATCGACCAGGGTTTCACAGTCGAAGAAATGCCGAGCGGCTGGCCGTCAGAGTTGCCTCTGCCCGACGGCATTCCGGTCTCGGCTATTCGGTCGGGCGAGACCTTCATCCTCCTCTTCGACCTGGCTGCCGTAAGTGAGGGCGAAAAGATCGTTGCCTGGTATGAGGCAAGCGACTGGGCCCTCACCGACGATCTGGAGACTGGCGGGAATCGGATCCTGTCGTTCGCAAGCGCCGAATCCAACGATTACGGTCCCCTGCGCCGGGTGACGCTCGGACTCGGAATGAACGACTGGCCGACCGCTTTCCAGTACCACCTGGAGGTTCAGGAGTGATCGATCGGGGGTGGAGAAAGACACTGACGAATGCTCTCGCCGTTGATGCAGCTTCCGCTGTGCTGCTTTCCGGATGCGCGGGAGCAGGTCAGTCCCCCGGCGGCAATGGTCCTGCGGCCGGTGATGCCGGGGCGCTCGCTGCGGAAAAGGCCGCGCAGAAAGCCGACTCGGATGCGATGGACTGCGTCACGGGGGCGTGGGAAGCAACCACGAGTGCGCTGCAGGCGCTTTTCGACGAGGCAATCGCCGAGTCCGGTGTGAGCGACTTCCGAATCATCGTGGATGGCAGCATCGTGTACGAGTTTCTCGAAACCGGGTTCGGCGCCAACGTCATCCCGACTGCGTTCACGATGACAATGCCCACCGTCGTCGGCGAGGAGTGGCAGAACGGGCTCACCATGAGGTGGACATTCGCCGGTGAAACAATGGACGTCGATACGGGCGCCCAGTCGATGGTCCAGGGGTTGACGGACACCAACCGCTTCACCTGCGCGGGCAACGAATTGGTTCTTCAGTCGAGGAGCGGACCGCCACTCGCACTGGTGCGGATGACGGAAATCAAGTAACACTCACGGTGCGCACGGAAGCCGCCCAATTGCCGAAAACTTTAGAGCAGGCGACCGGTCGACGCTAGAGCCAAACGCAGCAGAGTGCCGCGTCCGCCTTCCATTTCGCGGGACAGTTCGTCGCTGGATGCTTCCTCGGGAGACAGCCACGTCACTTCCAGAGCGTCCTGCCGTGGTTCGCAGGTTCCGGTCACCGGTACAACATACGCAAGAGAGACAGCATGTTGGCGTTCATCGTTGAATGCGCTGATTCCCGGCATAGGAAAGTACTCTGCGACCGAGAAAGGAACCGGACTGAGCGGCATTTGCGGGAACGCCATGGGACCGAGATCCTTTTCGAGGTGCCGGAAAAGGGCCTCTCGCAGCGTTTCGCCGTACATCACTCGCCCCGAGACAAGCGTGCGGGTCATTTCACCCGTTGGCGACGCCCGCAGCAGCACGCCGACTTCCACCACCTGGCCAAGCCCGTCGATGCGCACGGGGACGGCTTCGACGTAAAGGAGCGGGAGGCGCATCCGGATGCTCGTCAACTCGTCATCGGAAAGCCAGCCGGAATTCGGGTCTGGTGTGCCGACGGAGCTCATGCTCCATTGTGACCCATTCCTCGTGCGGTGCCAGTATTAACGGGACCAACGAGAGGAACTGATGCGAATCGACCCGGACGCAGTGATGTGGTCCGCGCCCGAACGCGAACGGGCATCGCGGCCGCTACTCGTGCTTCTGCATGGTTCCGGGTCAACCGAAGGTGACATGTTCGCATACTCCCGGTCGCTCCCACTGGAGCCCGTTATCGCCTCCGTGCGCGCGCCGTTCAGCGCCGGTGCCGGTTTCACCTGGTTTCCGTCCGACAACGAAAGCTCCGATGAGCGCCTCGATTCCATCACCGCTGTCACGGATGCGCTTCTGGACTGGGTCGATTCGACGCAATCCACGGGAGTCGGCCTGCTCGGGCTTTCGCAGGGGGGCGCCATGTCTCTCGAAATGCTGCGTGAACAACCGGATGCTTTCGACTACGTCGTGCAATTGAGCGGTTTCGTGTTGCCCTCCGACCGCCCGGGGGATGCGCGGCTCGCCGAGCGAAAGCCGCCGGTGTTTTGGGGACGAGGCACGGCAGACACCGTGATCCCATCCTCCCTCATCGATCACACACAGGAGTGGTTGCCCCGACACTCCACTCTCACTGAAGGCATTTACGAGGGGTTGGGCCATGCCGTGTCGGATGCCGAACTCAGCGAACTGGGTGCGTTCATCCGCACGCAATTGTGATCGGTCTAGTCCGTTTTCGGCCTTCGCTACAGTGTTGATGTGAAGAGGAGTTCGACCCTGTGGCTGGTCATTGCGGTCGCCATTTTCGCCGCCATTGTTTTGATCGCGAATCTGCCTGGCGCCAGCAGCTGGTTCGGTGCAGAGAGTCACACGAGCGTCGGGAACGGCACGGCCGAACGCGGCGACGTGCCGAAGCAGGTCGCTCTGACAATCGACAGGCCAGCCGACGCGACTCTCTCACACATTGCCTACGTGTACGACGGCGACACCCTCTATCTGCAACCGGATGGCACGAGCAGTCGGGAGGCGGAAATCAAGGTTCGCCTCATCGGGATCGACACGCCAGAGTTGCGCCCCGAGGTGGAGTGCTACGGAATCGAAGCCCGAGATTATCTGAGAAACCTGCTGCCGGAGGGGACGCAGGTCTGGATCATGCGTGACCGCGAACCTCTCGATCAGTACGGTCGCAGCCTGCTGTACCTGTGGACCACGGATGACCGATCCGTCAACCTCGACCTCGTGAAGAAGGGCTATGCAACCGCCCTGAACATTGCCCCGAGCAACACCTACTGGAAAATCTTCGATGCGGCGGAGTCGCAGGCTCGAAAGGCGGATGCCGGACTCTGGGGAGCGTGTTGACCTCTCAGCTCGGGATCACGGGGACGAGCAACCGGGATGGGTAGTCCCCACCCCAGTGCAGAACCGCCCGCCCGCGGCGGCTCGGCACGTAGTGCGCGGGAAAGTGGCCGAAGAACGGGTTGCGAGGCTCGAGATAGCGCCCCGCAATAAGCAGCCGGAGTTCATCTCCGGCACGAAAGAGCGTCGAAGATCCCGCGAGAGCTATCTCCAGCGGGACGATCTCGCCTGCAACCAGCGGCTGAACCGTGCGAAACGTGTGCTCGGGTTGCGCCGCAGTGGAGCACTCCTCATCGAGCTCGCGAAGGGCAACCCGAAGGCGGCCCGAAGTCACCCGGTCGCGGCCGTACCCGTACGAACCCTCGAATCCGGTCACCTCACCACCGCTGCGTTTCTCCACGCCGACGAAGATGTTCGCGTCCGGGACACCGTCAAGCGATACCCACACTTTCAACGCCATAGGGCCGGTCAATTCCACATCCTTATCGACCAGCCAGGTGAACGCCGCCGCGTTGCGGCGCAGGCTGAACTCCGTGGTACCGGATTCACCGGGTGCCGTGAGCAGAGTGCCTGCGCCGAGGTGAAGACTCGTCCAGTTCGTGCGGGCGAGCGGCCACTCCTGTTCCTCGCGCACGGCGGCCACGTCACGTTCCCGCTCGCGCACCTCCAGGCGCAATCGAGGAAGTTTCGGAACGTCCCTCTCTTTCAGGTACCAGTCGAAGAATTGCAGCTGGGCGGTGCGAGCCGGCTCGCTGTAGAAAGTCGCCCATTTCGGACCGCGGTGGCTGTAGGCGAACCGATCGGTTGAACTCACTCGTTGAAAGGCCCGCATGGATCCGACGCTGTGCAGGTTGTCGTCCGAGAAGCTCGTGCACACGAGCATGGGAACGGTGATTGCGGCCAGGTTGGGCGTGATCGCATCCCACCATTCATCGCGCAGCGGATGGAGCTTCCGGTCTTTGCCCAAGTCGGTACTAAGCCTGGCGACACGCCTGGAGAGTGCGAGCCAAATTGTCGCGAAGCCGTTTTCCACCACGCCACCCGTGGTCATGAAGTCGCGGTAGGCATCCGTGAAACCCTCCCACGGGCAGATCGCCTTGAGGCTCGGGGGGTTGAGGGCTGCCGCCTTGTACTGCGACATCGCGAGGTAGGAAACGCCGAGCATCCCGACCTTTCCCGTGGACCAGGGCTGAGCACCCGCCCACTCGATCAGCTCGACAATGTCGGCGGCCTCCGCATCCGTGAACAGCGACCCGCTGCCGTCGGAGTGTCCGGCGCCGCGAAGGTCGGCATTGATCACCGCGTAACCTTGCGAAACCCACCACACTGGATCAGGCGCCTCCCACCCGGTTTCGTTCGAGATCTCCACGGGTTCCGACTGGTTCATGATGCGGTACTGGAAGTTCAGGGACCAACTGCGCCGCGTGCGGTGCGGGTGATTGTCCTTGCCGTAGGGGTGTGCCGACAGGATAACGGGAACGGGTTCCTCGCCCGGTGGGCGATAAACGTTGACCCGGAGGATTACGCCGTCCTTCATGGTGACTTCCACGTCGCGTTCCACGCGGAGACTGGGCGGGGCCGGCACGACGGTGACGGGCGGGCGAAGAAAAGCGGCAATGCGTTTGCGCGCGTAGGTGCGCTTTCCCGCACGCCGCCAGGGGATGTCAAGCGATGGGTGAGACATGATTACTCCATGTGCTTTTGAATGACGTTCTAACTCACTTGAATGTCACTCTAAACCATAGGTAGGCTGGTGTCCATGCCCACACCGAAATCGGCCGCCGTCAGTCGCCAGCAAGCAGTCGGTTCCGCGACTCGTGCCGAAACGAAGAGACGGCTTCTCGTGGCAGCTGGAGAGGAGTTCGCCGAGCGCGGCTATACGGCGGCCACGGTCGGGCGCATCGCCCGGCGGGCGGGGGTTACCGTGCAGACCCTTTACCTCGCGTGGGGTAGCAAACGCGCCCTGCTCCACGGATATCTCGAATCGGTGCTCACCGACTCGGCCGGCTCCCCGGACGAGGTGACGGAACGCTTCGTTGATCTTGACGCAACCGAAATCGTGGGCGAACTCGCGGTAACCGTGGGGGAGGTTGCGGGCCGCTCAGCCACTGCGTGGAGGCTGTATCGGGATGCAGCGGGCGCGCATCCGGAGATCGCCGCCGACTGGCGGGAGATTCAGGAGCTGCGGCGAGGCACTATCCAGCGAATTGTGGGCATGATCCCGGCGGCGAAGCTGAAGCAGGGGCTCACTCGGGCGTCGGCCGCCGACACCGCCTGGGTCATCGCGAGTCCGGAATCCTATGACCTTCTCGTGCGGACTGCGGGCTACTCGATGGAGGAATACGTGGCGTGGATGACGTCTGCGCTGCGTGCTGCCCTGCTCGCATAAGGTCCGCGTGACGATGCCAGCACGTCGCGCCCGCTACTGCTTCTCGAAGCTGAGCCGCAATCGCGTAGTCCACGACATGATGAGGGCCAGCACGAAAGCGCCAATGGCGATCCCGATGCTCGTGATGATCACGGGAACGTAGCCTTCCGGTCGCGGGTCGAGGAACGGGTACGGGTACCAGTCCACGAGCGGGCCGCGAATCAGGCTGTAGGCGAGGTAGAGGATCGGGTAAATGAGCCACACCATTGCCGAGCCCACTCGAATGCGGAAGGGCGGCAGGTCAATGAGCCAGTCGACGATCATGACGATGGGGATGATGTAGTGCAGCACGAGATTCACCCACGGAACCGCGGTATCCACCTGCACGTTGCGAAGCAGGAGGCTGTAGGTCACGCCCGTCACGGTCATGTAGATGGTGGCGGCACCGCGCACGTAGTGCACCCAGCGTGGAACCGTGCCGCGCCAGGCATACGTTGCGGATATGAGCAGCGACACCACCGCGATGATGTTCGACTCGACCGTGAAGAAACTGAAGAAGTTCGCCGGCTTGTAGTCGGGAATGTTGGCGACATTGTAGAGATATTGAGCCGTCAACCCGGCGAGCCCGAGAAGTGCGAAGCCGTAACGGAAGAGTGAAATCCAGCGCTCACGTGCCATGAGGTGATTCTAGGGGGACGCGGGGCGCATTCTCGGAAGCGGCGTACTGCTTCTCGCAATGAATTCCGGGGCGGAACTCAGGCGGCGACAGTTTCCGCAGACTCGGCGGCGGGAATCGTGGTGAGAAGCACGGCGTCAAGCTCCGCAGTAGTAGCTGCGTCGTCCAGTTTCAGGGCGAGAGCCAGCTCGGAGACCAGGATTTGCCTGGCCTTGAACAGCATCCGCTTCTCGCCGGCCGAGACGCCCGCACCCTGTTCTCGGCGCCAGAGATCGCGCACAACCTCGGCGATGCGCAGCACATTGCCGCTGCCCATCTTCTCGGTGTTGGCCTTGAAACGACGTGACCAGTTGCCGGTCTCCTCCTCGACCTCGCCCCGCAAGACGTCGTAGACGGCTTCGACGCCGTCCATGTCGATGACGTCGCGAAGTCCAACGAGTTCGGCATTTTCAACCGGGAGTTCGATCGTGAGCTCCGACTGGTGAACGCTCAAGGTGATGTACTTCTTATCGTCGCCCTTGACTTTGCGATTCTTTACGGCCGTGATCGTGGCAGCTCCGTGGTGTGGGTAGACGAGTGTTTCTCCGACTTCGAACAGCATTTAGCACAATCCCTTGATCTGAGTTCGCATCCAGTTCTGCGCCTGGGTGCTGTGGCGCAGTGGCGTGCTGCACCGGTTGAGCACGACGACACGGTTCACCGGATGGCGTGGGAACGCGACGAAAGTTCTCTGTTCCCGTGTGCGTCACGCACTCCAGCGAAGTCGTACGAAGCTTGGTTCTCGCATTATCTCATGGCCCCCTGTGAGGGTTGTGTGCGCGCCGACTTCGGCCCATCAGCCCCCGTCGGAACTGGAGCCGAAGGATTTCAAAATCGTTTGCGCCTCGTCGGATGTTAGCCGCTCTGCAAACACCAAGATTTCCTCGTCGATGACGGCGAGGATGCGGTCCCGGTCGCGATGCAGGAGTTGGTGTGCGGCACGCAATGCCTGAGCCGGTTGCTCACAGAGGCGAGCCGCCAGTCCGACTGCTGAGGAAAGTGCTTCACCGTCGGCTACCACTCTGTTGATCAGCCCGGCACGCTCGGCGACATCTGCGCTGAAGGGTTCGCCGAAAAGGAGTATCTCTGCGGCAAGCTTCGATCCGGCGGCTCGGGGCAGAAGGTACGACGACCCGCCCTCCGGAGTAAGGCCCAACGGCACGAAGGGCATGCGAAAGGTGGCCGATTCTGCGGCGACGGCAAGATCGCAGTGAAGCAAAATGGTGGCGCCGATCCCGATCGCGGCGCCCTCCACGGCGGCAATGAGCGGCGTCTCCACGAGAACGAGTGATCGCAGCAGATCGAGCGCGGGCGTCGGGTCGCTGTATCGGACGAAGTCGGCGAGATCATTCCCGCTGGAGAATGTGCCGTCCGCCCCGACCAGGACGATCGCGCGCACGGTCGCATCGGCATCGGCATCCTTCACGCCCGCGGTGAGCTCCCGATATGTGGCCAGATCCAGCGCATTTCTGGTTTTTGGCCGATTTATCGTCAACTGACGCACGCCTGGATGCGGTTCCGTGACTTCGATGCTCATGTTTGCTCCCTCAGAACCCCTCGAGAACGCCCCGATGCATCAGAAATAGCGACCAGACAAATGGCGGAGACGGAGGGATTTGAACCCTCGGTTCCCTTACGGGAACTCCACCTTAGCAGGGTGGTGCACTAGGCCGGACTATGCGACGTCTCCAGTTGCTCGACTGCCATCTTAGCTGCCGGAGCGAGGATCAGTCACACCGGAGCGTAGGCCCAGCACTCAATCTCGACATCCGCACCGAGAGCCAGACCGTCGGCCCCGAAAGCACTCCGTGCGGGGAGATGGCCCTCGGAGAAATATTCGAGGTAAATCGCGTTGAACTCGCCCCAACGCGCCATGTCCGCGAGCATGATGGTCGCCTTGAACACGTCGGCCGTGCTGAGCCCGGCCGCCTGAAGGGTCGTGGAAATGTTATCCATGGTTTGCCGAACCTGGGCCGCGAACCCCTCGGCGAGCGTGCCGTCCTTCTGCATGCCGAGCTGGCCGGAAAGATACAGCACGTCGCCGACGCGAACGCCCGCAGAAAACGGCCTTCCCTGATCAGCGGCAAGATACTCGATCGGCGATCTCTGCATAATCCTCCTCCAGAATCGTGTCAAACCTGCTGGGCGAGAAAGTTGTCGACGATGGCATTCCACGCATCGGGGTCCTCAAAATACGGCGAGTGGCCGCGGTCCGGCATTTCGACGAAGCTCGAACGTGACAGCCACGTCGCCGCATCTCGTAACAGCGCGGGGGTCATCAATCCATCCAGTTCACCCGCGATAACGAGCGCAGGGATGTCCAGCGCTCGAATGCTGTCACCATCAAACGTGGTTTCGGCAAGCAACCGCATGAACTCGGCATCGGAAGGCCGATCGCCGAACGATCCGAGCGTCTGATACAGGTACGCCCGTGCCGGATCAATGCGCAACAAGCGTTCGCCAATTGCCGGATGCTCGCCCAGAGGCAACGCGCCGGATGCTCTGGGTACAGGGGTATTTGCTGCCGGCTCACGGTCTACCGGAATTCCACCGGTGGTGCACGCAAAAACGAGGGATGCAATCCGCTCGGGCACGGCGAGCGCCGCACCCAACGCGGCCCACCCGCCCATCGACTGACCGACGATGTGGGCGCGGGATACGTCGAGATGGTCGAGAAGAGCAACCAGATCTGGCACTGCCGAAGCCGGCCCCGACTTTTGCGCGCTGTTCGACGACCTTCCGAAACCCCGCTGGTCCCACGTGATGACGTGAAAGTTGCGAGCGAAGAAGGGCACCTGCTGAAACCACACGGCCGCGTTGCCGCCGAGCCCGTGGCAGAACACGAGATCCGGACCGCAGCCAGAGGTTTCGAACCACAAGCGCTCGCCTTCAGCGACCTCAAGAAAACCCTCGGATCTCTGGATGCTCATCACGCGTCCTTCGTCGAATCGCGCACAACAAGTTCTGGCTGGAACACAACCCTCTCCGGCTCAAAGTCCGGCCCCTGCGCCACATCGCGCATGAGAAGCTCCACCGCGGTATGCCCGATCTTGACACTGGGCTGCCGCACCGACGAGAGCGGAACCATAGCCGCCGAAACGAAGTCGATATCGTCGTAGCCGATGAGCGCAATATCGTTCGGCACGGCGATTCGCCCGGTCAACCTGAACGCCTGAATGAGGCCAAGCGCAAGCAGGTCGTTGGCCGCAAAGATCGCGTCCGGCCGAGCGGATGACTTTCGCTGGCTGATTCGATGCCCGACCTCTCGCCCCTGCAGCACCGTCAAGGACTGCGTGTCGATGACTTCCAGCGTGGCTCCCGGATGCTGAGCGACCGCGTTGCGTGCACCCTCGAACCGATCGCTGACCTGTCGGATGCTGTGTGGTCCGCCGACGAACGCAATTCTGCGCCTACCCATCTCCAGAAGGTGATTCACGGCAAGCGTTCCCCCTGCCACATTGTCGACAGCCACGGACGAGAACTGGTAGTCCTCGGTGTGCCAGTCCACGAGCACAGTGGAGAGACCCTGTTTTCGAAGCGCACGCAGTCTCGGCATGGCATCCCCGAGCGGAGAAACGAGCATCCCGTACACGCGCTGCTCCGCGAAAAGATCAATGTAGACCCGCTCCCTTGCCGGGTCCTCCTCGGTGTCACCAAGAAGAACCGTGAGCTCCTCCTCCGCGGCACGACGTTCGGCACCTCGCACCAGGTCAGAGAAGAACGGGTTCGCAATGTCGAGCACGACCAGGCCGACGCAGCGGCTGCGACCTGCCCTCAACTGCCGTGCCGCATCGTTGCGCACATACCCGAGAGTGTCAATCGCCGCGAGAACCCGCTTAGCAACATCCGCCGACACGTTGCTCGGACGATTGAGAACGTTCGACACGGAGCCCACCGAGACGCCCGCGAGGGTCGCAACATCGCGAAGGCTAACGGTTGCCACTCATTTCCTTTCTCTGCGCACGATGACGGTTGCCTTGTGCGACGATCGCGATAGCGAACTATTGCAGCTCGTTGACGATAGCAGCAGTCATCCCTAAGCTTATCCTTGAAACGATTCAAAACAAGGGCAAGCGCATTACGCCGGTGGGGTTATTCAGTGGGTATCGATGAGTCTTGACAAAGCCACATGGCGCGGCGAGTGGATCTGGACTCCCGAAGTCGACGTCATCGCATCACCGTCTCGATTCGGCGGCTACTCACAAGGTGCTAGCGACGAAGCCATCGTGATGTTTCGCCGAGAGTTCACGCTCGACGCGAAGGCAAAATCCGCGCTCCTGCGCGTCGCGTCTAATTCGAGACACTTCGTTTATGTGAACGGACGCGAGGTGCTTCGCGGCCCCATTCGATCGCAGGCGCGGAAACTCTTCTACGACATACTGGACATCAGTGGCGATCTCGTGGTCGGAAAGAACTGCCTTGCCGTTCTCGTGCGGCGTTACGGATTTGCCACCGCATGGTGGGAACCAACACCATTGACGGGACCAGGCGGCGCTGGCGGCCTCGTCTGCGAGGCGGAGATCATCCTGAACTCGGATTCAGCGGAGCCGAAGTTTGTTCTCACTTCGAATGACACCTGGCAGACACGACGCTCGGACGCCTGGGCACCGGCTTCGCCGACGGATGAAATCTCGGCACAAATCCCGGAAATCTTCACAGCGCAGAGGCTCGATCCAGCCTGGACGTCGCCCGGATTCGATGACTCCCTATGGAGCCGAGCTGAGGTGTCGACAGTTCGACAGTTTGGACGCCCCGGCAATGCGAGACCTCCGGCCGAACCATTTGGCGTTTTGCGTGCCAATCCATTGCCGCACCCACAACCTCAGGTTCGGAAACCGACGTCGATCCAGATAGTTCCGAGTAAGTCGACGGCGGGTGACGGAGTCTCGATCCTGCGCGAGATACTCGAAGGGGCTGCCTCCGGTCTCGACTCAAGTTCTCCATTCAGTGCGGAGTCTCATCCCAATGTGGAACGGCAACACAGTGTGAGCAATCAGCCGCCACTGCTCGTGTCTGGCGGGTGCGCGGCGATCCTGGATTTCGGTGGCATCGTCTCCGGTGTCGTGTCGTTTCGACTCAACGCAGAGCCTGAAGCGCGAGTCGTGGTGAGCCTGCTCGAGTCGCTGGACCCGTCTTCCATCGACTCTGCCAACCACATCGACTACAGCGCACGTGGCGAGCTCGACAGCTACGCGAGTCTCGAGTTCATGGGCGGCAGGTACGCACTACTGGTGGTCATCGACGAACGAGACATAGAACTGACCGATTTCATCGTGACGGAATTTGTTCGACCGCGACCGGAGGGCCTCGGTTTCCATTGCGATGACGATGCGTTGAACACGCTGCATGCCGTCGCACTGCGGACCGTCGACCTTTGTTCACGCGACGCCTACCTGGACTGCCCCACGAGGGAGCAGCGGGCATGGGTAGGGGACTCGGTCATCCACCAGTCGGTCGAGCTCACGAACAATGCCAACTGGTCGCTTGCGATTCGGAATACGCAACTCCTTGCCGCGCCGCGGCAGGACGGGCTTTTGCCGATGGTTGCCGCCGCGGACTTTGCTAACCCTGGAATGGTCGCGATTCCCGACGCATGTCTGCACTGGACGCGCACCGTTTATAACCTCTACCGCTACACGGGTGATCGTGCACTTGTCGCCGAACTCATGCCCGCGTTTGAATCGGTCGTGCGATGGTTCCTTCCGTTCCAAGGCGACGATGGTGTGCTGCACGACGTAACGGGTTGGGTCCTCATCGATTGGGCGCCGACAGAAGTTGATGGTGCGGTTGCGTCCCTCAACGGCTTGTGGGCCAGAGCGCTTCTGGATTTTGCGGAAATTTCGGCTTGGCTGGGCGATGAAGGCCGTGCGGCATGGGCCGACACTGTTCACGCCGAGGTGACCGCTGGATTCGAACAGTTTTGGGATCCCGATCGAAACCACTACGTCGACTCCATCCAGGCTGGCGTCCGAAGCAGGCGTCTCAGTGAGCACGCTCACGCGGCAGCAGTCGTCGGTGGGCTCGTTCCAGGTGCACGCCATTTGCGATTAGCGGAAATACTGTTGGATCGGCAGCGAGTTGTGGATCCCAGCATGCTCCTCGCGGAATACAATCCTGCAACGTACTTTCGCGAGACTTTGGAGCTTCGGTACCAGCCCAACTGGGATGTCGAGAATGAACTCCTTGCCGCGCAACCGTTCTTTCGCTATGTAGTGCACGATGCGCTGGCAATTCTCGGTCGAGCCGAATCGTTGCCGGGTTTGCTCCACGATTGGGACGCTCTCATGGAGATTGGGCCAAGCGCACTGCGTGAGGTGTGGAGGGGCCAGTCATACGCGCATGGATGGTCAGCCACGCCTGCGAGGGATCTCATCCTGCATATTGCAGGCATTTCACCCGCGGAGCCGGGATTCACATCGGTGCGGGTGGCACCGCGGCTCGGAACCCTCCGCGCCATCGAGGTCACCGCGCCGACGCCGCATGGGCCCGTTGCAGTGCAGGTGAAAGACGGGACGCTGACCATCGCATCCCCTCGACCGGTCGTGCTCGTTCACGAGGATGGCACCGTCAGCGACGTGAGCGCTGGCCGCACCAGCGTGGCGTGGCGTTCGGCTCCCCGTCCTGCGGAAACGGAGCCTCCGTGAGCATCGGAATCGGTGTCATTGGAACGGGCCGGATGGGTAGCATCCGCCTCGACAGCATCACGAGCCATCTCGCCGATGTTCGACTCGCCGCCATCAGCGGGGCGGATGCGCATCGCACGGCGGCCGCAGCGCAACGTTTCGGAGCGACGAATTTTTACACCGATGCATTCGCCCTCATTGACGACCCTGCCGTCCATGCGGTGGTGATCTCCTCGCCTGCCGCCACGCATGCCGAACTCGCCATTGCCGCCGTCACGGCGCGCAAACCGGTATTCGTGGAAAAGCCGTTGAGCACTTCCAGCGGGGACGCCCTGCGCGTGGTGAACGAGGAAGTGACGGCTGGCCGCCGCTACATTCGGCTCGGATTCATGCGCCGTTACGACCCGGGATACCTCGAACTAAGCAACACGGTATCCAGCGGTGTCATCGGCTCGCCGCTCATGATCCATTGTGCGCATCGACTTGCGGCAGTGCCCCAAACGTTTACGTCGGAAATGCTCATCACGGAAGGACTCACCCACGAAATTGACGTCGCGCGCTGGCTGAGTGGGCACGAGATCACCTCGGTGAGGGTGCACACTCCAGGCCCTTCCGGACGGGCGGCGCCGGGTGTCGCTGATCCGCAATTTGTCGTCATGGAGACTGACGGCGGAGCGCTCATCAACGTCGAGGTGTCGGTAAATGCGGGTTACGCATACGACATTCGCTGCGAGGTCGCCTGCGAAGACGGCACGGCTGAGCTTGGTGAGTTCTCCACCGTTCGGCTTCGACGCGGTGGGCATGCAGCGGCACCCCTCGCGCAAAACTGGATGCATCGCTTTTCTGCTGCCTTCCGCACAGAGCTTCGAAGCTGGATCGACGACGTTGTCAGCGGTGAGCTGACCGGGCCGACCGCGTGGGACGGATATGCCGCTGCCGCCGTCGCCGATGCCTCCGTTCGATCACTTCACGAGCGCGTTGACGTTTCCGTCGCGCTCGCGCCACAGCCCGACCTCTACGCGTTGAACCTCTAGCTATCCGTGCTTTAGCTATCCGAACGGAGTACGAGTTCAGCAAACCGCTCGCCAATGTGTCGATGCGCATCGGCATCGGGGTGCAGGTCATCCTGCATGGGCATGCGCTCGTACTCCGCCACGCCGTAGAGTTCACGCCCGTCAAGGTAATGCAGGTTGGGGTCCTCTCGCGAGCGCCACTCCACGAGCTGCTTCAATACATCGCGGATCAGGGAGAGACTGAGTCGGCCGCGCTGCACATCGTCGGGCATCCCTTCCGTCGTCGCACGCCGCGACCCAGGAGCGCCCACCATCATGGTCGGCCCCGGACGGTTTTCGACCACAGGGCACAATACCGACGAAACGATCCAAAGCGGTGTGCTCGGATGTTGCTCCCGAATAGTGTCAAGAAATCCCGCGACCGCCGGCACGAGCGTTCGCACGCGAAACGCGTCGTGATTGATGATGTTAATGCCGATCTCCAGTGAAATGAGGTCTGCGTCGCTGTCGCGAATGGCGTCTGCGACGAACGAGTCGAGCAATGCGTTTCCGCTGAAACCCAGATTCTTCAGATTCATCCCCACCTGGGTCGCTGCGACGGCGGGCCACGTTCCCGTTGGGGAGAGCGCATTGACCCCATGGCTGATGGAGCTTCCGTAGTGCAGCCAGACTGGTCGGTCGTTTCGTGGCGATGGTGGTGGCGCGGCAAGTGACGCATCCGCGTGGATCGATGCTACGGAGACTTCGACATCGTGGGGCAGCCAGATTTCCACGATCTTGTCGCGCGCAGGCAATCCTTCGAATCGAACCTGCACAGGACCCTCTGTCTTCACAGTCGACGCGTTGGTGAGCACATTCATCTCGCGAATGCCGCCGGAGCGCACAACAAACTCGGCGTGCAGCTGACCGTCAATGCGCAGGTCGAAGCTTCCGAAGGACGTCACCGGTTCGTCCAAAAAGAACACCGCGACCGTCGTCGTCGCGAGAAGCTCAATCACTGTTGCTCTCGTGAGCGTGACGAGGCGAACCCCGGTCGGTTGCGCCTCGACGACTCTAAAAAACTCCGTCGGAATCTTCCTGATGCCTGCCCCGGGGAGTCGATGGAAGACGAGTTCTGCATCGACGAGTTCGACGTGGTCAGCACCCTCAACCGCAATTTCCCCATGGACGTTGGTGAGAATCGGCCAAAGGCCTGGATCCGCACTCAACGGTGCGGGCGCATCAAAGGAGGGTTTCTTCATGTCAGTTCGCCAAATCGCTCTGGACCAGCCGATGTCGAGCTTCCCGGCGTTCGCGCTGCTCGTCCGGATCCGAAACGGGCGCCGCCAGCAGAAGTTTTTTCGTGTAATTCTGCATGGGATTGTCAATGATAGAATCCGTGCTGCCCTGCTCGACAATTTCGCCCCGGAACATGACTGCCACCCGGTGGCAAATAGCGCGCACAACGGAGAGGTCATGTGAAATCACGAGCAGCGCGACACCCGTGCGCTCCTGAATGTCGATCAGGAGGTCAAGCACGCGGGCCTGCGTGGACAGATCGAGAGCGCTCACTGGCTCATCGCAAATGATGAGCCGGGGTTCGAGTGCCAGCGCTCGCGCGATAGCGATGCGTTGACGCTGGCCTCCAGAGAATTCGACCGGATACCGTTCGGAAGCATCCGCCGGCAATCCCACCCGGTCGAGAAGTTCCCGCACCCGCTTGCGGGAATCCGAGCTGCTGACCCCCGCAGCGCGCAACGGTTCAGACAGGATGTCGGAGACCAGAATCGACGGATTCAAGGAAGAGTAGGGGTCTTGAAAGACAACCTGAATCTCTTTCGCCAACCCCCGGCGTTCACGTCGAGGGGCATGGGTGATGTCCCGGCCATTGTAGATAATTCGTCCGGAAGCCACAGGTACGAGTCCGAGAATGCTTCGGCCGAGCGTCGTCTTTCCCGACCCCGATTCTCCAACAAGACCAAGGGTTTCACCGTGGCGAATTTCGAGGGACACGTGGTGCAGCACGCGATTGGCAGGAGTGCGCCATCCTGCTCTGCCGTACTCCACCTCGAGGTCCTCCACCTCGAGGAGTGATGCGTGCGAGTCGCTCATGCGTCAACCTCTTCCGTGGATTCGAGTGGGGCACGCATCGGCACATTGTCGAGAACTGAATCCAGCAGCAAGCGAGTGTAAGGATGCGCCGGGTTTCGCATGATCGTTCGCACGTCCCCGGACTCCACGATTTCACCGTCTTTCATGACGGCGACGCGATCGCAGATATCGGCAACAACCCCAAAGTTGTGTGTCACCAGCATCATTGCCATCGAACGTTCCTGCTGGAGGTCACGCAACAAATCAAGCACTTCAGCCTGCACGGTGACGTCGAGGGCCGTCGTCGGTTCATCCGCAATGAGCAGCTTCGGGTCGCATGACACCGCGATCGCGATAAGTACGCGCTGTGCCATCCCTCCGGAAAGCTGATGCGGGTAGTAGCGGTACACCCGTTCGGGGTCGGGGATGTTCACGCGTTTCAGCAGGGAGATCGCTCGCTTACGCGATCCGGACCTGGAAAGGCCAAGCTTCTTCCTCATCGCATAGTCGAACTGCTGGCCGACCGTGAAGGCTGGGTCGAGGTTGGACATCGGCTCTTGTGGAACGTAGGCGATGTCGCTGCCACGCAACTGATTCAATTGACTTTCGGTAAGCCCGAGAAGACTGCGTCCATCAAAAGCGATGTACCCGGATTCCACGATCGCTTCGGGGGGCAAAAGCCCGAGGATGGCAAACGCCGTCTGCGTCTTTCCCGACCCGCTCTCCCCAACGAGACCGAGAACCTCGCCTCGATCGACATGAAGAGCAACGCTCGTGACAACTCTTCGCGACGTGCGCTTCGAAAGAGGGTACGCAATCGAAAGGTTATGAACGGAGAGGAGAGCACCAGATTCAGTTTTCGGGGTCAGTGCCTGGTAGTTGCCTACCCTCGCGCCGGACTTTCTCGATGTACCGCTGCTGCCGCGCGGATCGCCCAGAGTGTCCCTAACCGCATTGCTGAGGAACACGAACGCGAGAACCGTGAGAACAATGGATGCAGCCGGCCACAGGATTGCGGTGGGCGAAATGTAGAGGGCAGTGAAGGAATCCTGCAGCATGCCGCCCCAGGTCGGGCTTTCCGGCGTGCCGAGACCGATGAATTCGAGAGCCGCCTGGATGACGAGGGCGATCCCCGCCACGTACGCCATTTCGATGATGATGGGGGCGCGCACGACCACGAGAATGTGTCTGCTCATGATGCGCAGGTCCGACAATCCGGATACACGTGCTGCGTCGACATACAGTTCGCCGCGCACAGCGATGACCACGTTTCGCACGAGCCTGAAGTAGGCGGGCGCGATGAGGACTCCGACTACGATCATGCTCGCGACCGTGGAGGGGCCAACTACCACGTAGAAAGCGATCAGCACGATCATTCCCGGAACGGCTTGAATAACGTTCGAAAGCCACGCCCCGATCGCATCGAATGTTCGTCCGTAATAGCCGGCCATGACACCCATGCTCACGCCAAGTGCGACCGTCACGCACACGGCGATCGCCGCGCCCCCGATAGTGTTCGCGGTCGCAAACAGCAGGCGGCTGAGAATATCCCGACCTGCCCGGTCGCCGCCGAGAATGAACTCCGACGTGAATGGGGCGACGTTGACGAACTCCAGCTTTGTGAGGTTCGGGTCGAACGGAGCAAGAATCGCACCGAAAAAGGCAAAAAAGAGCACGGTAATCAGAATGATTGCTGCGATCCACACCGACGGCTTGGTGATGAGTCTGCGCAGGTTACCCTGCCGAACAAATGTCGGCGAGTCGGAGATAACAACTGCTCCCAGTTCGGCGCTCATCGTGCCCTCGATTTCGGGGTGGCCCATGCAATGGCCAAGTCGACGACGATGTTCACGACGACTACCACCACCACAAGAAAAAGCACCGTCCCCATAATGACGGGGATATCCGACTTCAGAGCTGAAATAATCATGAGGGACCCGATGCCGGGGAGCGCGAAGACCTGCTCGATCACAACCGCGCCGCCCAAAAGCGCAATGAACTGCATGGCGATGGTCGTCAATCCAGGAGCGCTCGCGTTCTTGAGCGCGTGGCGAAGGTAGATCGCTCTGAGCGGAATGCCGCGGCTGCGCAGAGTGCGGATGTAGTCCTGTTTCATGACGTCCAGAACCGCTCCTCGCACCTGCTGGGAGGCGGACGCAATCGTCCCGACCGCGAGAGCTGTCACGGGGAGGATGAGCGACAGCGCCCACCCTCCGAGCGACTTGCCGGGAGGTATGTAGCCCGTGGCGGGAAGCACCTTGAAGGTGAGCGCGAAGAGCACAACAAGGCCTATCGCAATCAGAAAGTGCGGGATGGCGAATCCGAGAACGCCAAAGGTTCGCAGCCCCGTGTCAACCCAGCCGCCCTTGTACGCGCTGAGGACTCCGATGATGACAGCGAATATGAGCGTGATGAGCAACGTAAGTCCGACGAGCGTCAATGTCACGGGAACTCGACTCGAAAGTGTTTCGATGACCGGGCGGTGATTGCTGAGTGAGCGGCCAAGGTCACCGTGAAGAACGTTGCCGAACCACTCGAAAAATTGCACGACAAGTGGACGATGAAGTCCGAGTTCCTCCGCCCGCTGCACGACGGACTCCTGACTCGCATTTGGTCCGAGGATGAGCCGCGCAACGCGGTTGCCGTCGCTGTAGACCAGAGTGAAGGTCAACGCGGAGACAACGACGATGAGCAGCAACCCTGCGGCTATTCGTCGTGCGAGAAATGCGAGCATGAAGATTTCCTAGTACTTCAAGGAAGTGTGCCACGTCGCAGAGTTTCGTGCTCCCTGCGACGTGGCACCCGAGGGGTTTTACTTGGCGGGCTTGATGTCCCAGATCAGCGGTTCTACCTGACCAGGGCTGAGCGCGGCCGTAATCGCATCATCCGTGCCGTACAGCACGTTCGGAGTCGCCCAGGGTCCGTACCACGCGTTGTCGATCAGGAACTGCCCGATTTTCTTATACGCGGCTTTTTGCTCGTCGCCGCCGGTGCTCCGAGCAGCTTCAATGTAGCCGTCGAGTTCGGGAACATCAGTCTTGAACACGTTCCAAAGCGCATCCGGTGTCACCATGCCCTTGACGTCGCGCCAGTCATCGAAGCTCGGAAGCGTGACGAACAGCGCGCCGTACGTCTTCGCGAACACCGCGTTGAAGTAGTCACCGACCGGCATCGATTCGACTTCGATGCGAATCCCGATTGCACCAAGCTGCTGCTTGATGATCGGCATGATCGCATCGTGGCTACCGGTGATCGCCGGGAACTTCATGTCGAAGCCATCCGCGTATCCGGCTTCCGCCATGAGCTTCTTCGCCGCATCGACGTCGAACGGATAGACATCCTTCTCACTCGGGACGTAGAGGTTACTGCTTTCGCGGAACGCCTGGTGATCGACGACACCGTAACCCTGGAAGAGGTTCTTCACGATGGCGGCGCGATCGAAGACCATGTTCATAGCCTGGCGGACCTTGAGCTTCGCCAGCGCGGGCACAACTTCTCCATCACGGTCGAGAATGTGAAGACCCGCCCAGTTCGCGATTCCAGTGTTGAGCGTGAATCCGCTCGCCTCGATATCCGCGCCGTTTGCCGCAGGTACCGCAGCACCGTCAATCTCACCGGCTTTGAGTGCGTTCATGCGCGCAGCAACGTCCGTGATCGGCTTCAGCACAATCGTGTCGAACGGGTAGGAATCCGGGTCCCAGTAGTCCTTGTTGCGCACGTAAGTGTAAATCGATCCCTCGGTCGTGTTGTCCGCATCGAGGACGTAAGGACCGGAACCAATGGGAATGGTCGACTTGTCCTGATTCTTGATGTCCGAGGGAAGGGCCACTGCGCCGAGCGTGGCCGCCATCGCCGGGAGAACACCGGGATCGGGTTGCTTGAGCGTGACGACGACCGTGGTCTTGTCCTTAGCCACTGCATCGGCGACGGATGATGCAGCCTGCGTCACTTCGCCGCCACCCCCGTCGCGGAAGGTGAGAATGTTGTCCACCACGGCCTGCGCGTCGAGCGGTGTGCCGTCGGTAAATTTCACATCATCGCGGAGCGTCAGCGTGAGCACTGTGCGGTCATCGTTGTAGTCCCACTTAGTGGCGAGGTTGGGAAGTATCTCCAGGTCCGGCGTGACCTTCACAAGGGTGTCATACAGGGGCATCCAGTACGCCGCCGACAGGTGAACCTGCGTGCTGAGGTCCGTGCGTACGAAGCCCCACGTATTCTCGGATGCCACGCCCAGAGTAAGCGTCCGCTCGGTGTGTTCAGCTGGCTCGTCCGTGGTGGAGCACCCACTCAGCGCGAGTGCCGCGATTGCGACCGCGGCGATCGCCGTCACAATTCTCTTTCTGTGATTCATCATTTTGTTGCCTCTTCCATCTACGACGTTGTACGGGCCGCCCATAACATGAATCGTTTCATTGTTCAGGTTGATAGAGAGAGTACAGGCATGTGACGATCTTGTCGAGTGTCGATTTGAATCGTGACAGTTCACGGTGCATTCGATCCGCGTCACTCGTTACGTCGTCGAGCGGTTGCTGTCAGGAGTCAGCCGAGTACGCGGAGGCAAACTCGATCGCTACCATCTCAAAGAGCACGACGCTCACGTCGACAGTCACAATGTCACCGTTCATGGTCCACGGGCACGCCTGCAGAGACGGGAGCTTGTATACCGCTGCTACCGAAGAACCTTCAGGGTTGCGCACGCGGATGGTCAGCGGTTCCGACGCTCCCGCCGACTCTTCCGTGAGCCGCAACGCGCTTACGACAATCCGATTGCGGTCGGGTTGGTCAAATGCAGCGATCCACACGTCAGGGTGCCCACTCGCAAAAACGCGGCGAGCCAGGCCTAGACCGTCGCCCAGCAGGTGAAGGAATGCCGCTTCATGCTCTGGACTCGCAATTGCCTCGAGTGGTGCGCTCGAATAGATGGCGCGGCCAGAACCAAAATTGTTCAATACGATCGTGGGGTGTGGAGTGTCCTCCCATGGTGGTGACGAGTGGATGCTTGCAAAGTCACGGCCCATCATTGTTCCATCTGACGGGTAGCCGAACGGCAGCGTGAGCCTCGCCAAAACCGTTGCCTCAATCTCCGCTTCGATTCGTGGAATTCGCAGTGGTGATCCGTCTCCCGTAGGCGTGGGCCGACGCTGACCAACTGGTAGAAACCCTTCCGGCGCTACCGCATGTGCAAGTCCGTCAGTTTCTGGGCGCACGTACACCATGACGCCTTCCTCAGTGCCGACGCGATGGCAGCCGAAAACATCCGCAAGCGCGAAGTCCTCCGTTGACGCGCCGTCGACGAAAAGGAGCGAGCTCGCACCGCTCGCGTAGAGCCTTCCGCCCTGCGCCACAAACGTGCGCAGAGCAGAGACGTCCTCGCGTGACAAACGGGAAGCATCCGGAAGAATCAACATTGGGAACTCGCTCAGCCGATGATTGTCCAGCCGCGTGACGACCGAGAACGGTATGTGTCCGCGGCGAAGCGCGCGCACCGCTCCCATCACGGCATCCTGGTGCGGCGAGCTGATAGTCGGCACTGCATTGGCCACCGCCTCGACACGAGAGATATCAACGCGGGAGTCGTCCGAGTAGTACACCGCTACGTCGAGGATCTCGGTGCCCCCTACTTCGTTCTCGAACGGCCGCACGCGCTCGAGTACCCTTCCGATCCGCTCGTACACGGCCTGATTCAGCGTGCCGGACGGGTCAACCGCATCGATGAAGAGGAAGGCGGAATTGGCGGCCGTGGCCGCAAAAGCCTGGGTGAGCATTTCATGCTCGGTTTTCGTGCTTGAGTGGTTGAATAGGTCCCTCGTACGTGTCGTCATGAACTCCGGCAGCGCCGGTCTGCGAAAGCCCTTCATGAGCGCGAGCACAAACACTTGCTCGTCGAACCCGCCGTACAGGTCTCCTGCTGCGAAGTCATCACGACGTGCGTCCCGGGCGCGCTGACCCTGAAACCACCCGCGCAGCCCCGGTGCGAGGTTGTGCGTGACGGCAAGACCTGGCCGCACCCAACGCGCCGTGTCCATGAGGTCACCGACGAAGTCTGCTATCCAGCGTTCCCTGGCGGACTGAAACGCCGTCCACGCGTCGTCTCGCCAGTCGACCATCGTCGGCAATTCCAGTCCCGTCTCTGCATCAAATCGGGCGGCGCAATCGGCGCACACGCACACTGCCGTCCAGAACGCCATGTCCAGCCACAGAGTTTCGAACTGGTATCGGTTCAGAAGCGCGGTGATCTGTGTTTTCTCGTAAGCGACGTACCCCGGATGATTCGGGCACATCGTGCCGTAGCGCGGGCCGAGCACAGTCCACTCTTTCCCCGCTTGACGGCTCGCGGGAACGATTCGCCACTCAGGGTAGTGTTCGGCGGCCCAACTGTCGAAGATCACGCTGTGGTAGGCGGCGACCGCAATGCCGGCATCCTCGAGTGTCGCTTTGGCCTCACCCACGAGGTCGCGCTCATGGGCCGCGCGGTGGATCCCGCCAACCGGAGAAGGCCAGTAGTTGAGGCCCAGATGCGACTTGCAGTACAGAAGCGCACCATCGGCCCCCGAAAGGCTGTACAGCCGTGCCAGTTCTGCCGGGTCGAAGTCGGCGAGAAACGCGTCATCCCAATCCGGGATGTGCATGTCGAGCAGCAACCGGCGGCGGGAGCGAAGGTAGTCGTTCATGACGTCGCTCGAGCCATCACGTGACACGTCCCAGTTCAACATTGCCAGGGCCGAAGTGCTTGAGGATCACCAAATCATCGGTTGCGCTGCGATTAGTAATTTTCACTCCTTCCCGCGCGGCACGCTCACCGACGAAGAACTCGTCCTGGCTGAGTTGACCGTAACGAATCAACGTGGCGGCGGCAATCTCGTGCAGGCCGAAGGAACCAAAGCCTTGCACGGCAATCAAACCGTAAGCGTCCGTGTCCGTGATGGTCACGGTCTGGTTGGGGCGGACCGTGAGCTCTTTTGCGCTGAAGTGCGCGGACCGAAACACGACCCAGTTCTCGACGTATGCACTTCCACCATCGGCTGCCGACTGTGCGGTGGGGAAGGGCGCCATAAATCGCTTCTGCACGAAATGCGGATCTGTGTTCAGTTCCCACTCGAGCAGACTCACAATGAAATCGAAGTCTCCGTGCCTGTCCGGCGGGACATCTTTCCACAGCAGTTCCTCCGGAACTTCCCGATTATTGCTCCACGACTCGCACATGCAAAACACGTCGCATGCAGCCTGTGGTTCATAGGTGGCGACACTCGCCGGTGCGTGCAGCACGCCAGCGGGAATGTCCCAACCCGTGCCCAGTTGCGTGCGATACCCCAGAGAGAGCTCGGTAATGCGATTGTCACCTCCGTGCGAAAAGCGTTCAAGTCGCTCTCTCACATGCGCTTTGTCGACGTCCGGTTGAAGTCCAAGGAAAGAAATCGGCTGATCGCCAAGGTGATTGTTCATGTGAGGCGAGTAGTAGTAGGCCTCGGGCTTTCCCGGCTTGTCCACGAGCGCCGCTTTCTGGTCGGTGTGGTGGACATGAAACGGGAGCGCCTGCTGGTTGTCGAAAAACTTGGAGTACATCGGCCACGCACCATGACGCTCGTATAGTCGGTCGCCAATCAACTCGGCTCCGTGATGATTGACAAACTCATCAAAGGGAATGAGATTGTGGCTATCTGGATCCACAACCAGACTGAGTCCTTCATGTTCACCAGTGCGCGGGCCGTTATCGGCTCGCACGGCAGATGCGAGCCACCGCTCATCGATTCCACCGCGATCCGGGCCGAACGGGTAGTAGTCATCCGGGTGAAGGCGAATACGCCTGCCCGGGGTGCAAAACGCGCGTGGAACCCATGCGGGAGCGAGCCCTACAATGCCGCCGCCTGCTTCCAGCGCCCTGTTCATGCCCTGCGAGTTGGATGTTACGTTGCGGTACGTCTCACTCGACATCGACAAGCTCCTTTGCATTGACCCGATCACACTCTGCCTCTATCATGAACCCTACAATGAAACGATTCAAACGGTGACGCATAGGTTCGCCCCGAGGCGAAATACCTACAGCGGTTTCCGGCTAGCACGGAGAGATGGCAGATGAGTTCGGCACTGAACAGTGATCTATTGGAAGCGCTGGGAGACCAGTGCCTTGAGTTGCCATCGTGGGCGTTTGCGAACTCTGGGACGCGATTCCGTGTGTTCCCTCAGCCTGGAGTGCCGCGCGATCCTTTCGAAAAGATCGCGGATGCGGCAAAGGTCAACGACGTGACGGGGCAGGCGTCCGTCGTCTCGCTTCACATTCCCTGGGATCTTGCCGAGGATTTCACCGCACTGCGCCGGCACGCCGAGTCCCTGGGGATGACGCTCGGCACCATCAATACCAATACCTTTCAGGATGACGCATTCAAGCTCGGAAGTCTCACCCACGGCGACCCAAAGATTCGCGCGCGTGCCATCGATCACCACTTCCAGTGCATCGACATCATGGGCCAGACCGGGTCTCGTGACCTGAAGATCTGGCTCGCTGACGGTACGAACTACCCCGGTCAGGATGACCTGCGTGCGCGCCAAGATCGGCTGGCCGACTCGCTCGCGAAGATTTACCAGCGACTCGGAGAAGAACAACGAATGGTCCTCGAATACAAATTCTTCGAGCCCGCTTTTTACCACACCGATATTCCCGATTGGGGCACGTCCTATTCGCAGGTTCAGGCTCTCGGCGACCGCGCCCTGGTGTGTCTCGACACCGGGCATCATGCACCCGGCACCAACATCGAGTTCATCGTCATGCAGTTGCTGCGCCTGGGGAAGCTCGGCGCATTCGATTTCAATTCCCGATTTTACGCGGATGACGACCTCATCGTCGGTGCAGCGGACCCGTTCCAGCTGTTTCGGATTCTCGTCGAGGTCATCAGAGGGGGTGGCTACGGTAGTAAGAGCGGAGTGTCATTCATGATCGACCAGTGCCATAACATCGAGAAGAAGATTCCGGGCCAAATCCGCTCCGTGCTCAACGTGCAGGAAATGACGGCACGTGCACTCCTTCTCGACCGGGATGCCCTGAGCGCCGCGCAGGACGCAGGGGATGTGCTCGCAGCGAATGAAATCCTCATGGATGCGTTTTACACTGATGTGCGCCCGGCGCTCGCCGAGTGGCGTGCCTCCCGCGGCCTTCCAGAAGACCCCATGGCCGCGTACGCCGCGAGTGGATATCAGGAGAAAATCGAAGCCGAGCGGGTCGGCGGCACACAGGCCGGGTGGGGTGCGTGACCAACCCTGCGGTAGTTGAACTCATTACCCGATCGAACCGGCTTGGCAGCGATCCGAAGAACACGAACTTCGCGGGCGGCAATACCTCCACAAAGGGCATGGAGCGCGATCCCGTCACCGGCGAAGACGTCGAGTTGCTCTGGGTGAAAGGCTCGGGGGGCGACCTTGGCACGCTCACGGAGTCAGGGCTGGCCGTGCTGCGCGTGGACCGCCTGCGAGCACTCATCGATGTATATCCGGGCGAGGGCCGTGAAGACGAGATGGTCGCTGCCTTCGACTACTGTCTGCACGGCAAGGGTGGCGCCGCTCCCTCGATCGACACTGCGATGCATGCGCTTGTGGATGCCGCACACGTCGACCACCTGCATCCTGACCCTGGCATTGCGATTGCTGCGGCGAAAGACGGCAAGAAACTTACGACACAAATCTTCGGGGACCAGGTTGTGTGGGTGCCGTGGCGCCGCCCGGGATTTCAGCTTGGCCTCGACATCGCGGCCATCAAACGGGCGAACCCGGCCGCTGTCGGCTGCATTCTTGGCGGACATGGAATCACCGCGTGGGGCGACACGAGCGCGGAAGCCGAGAAAAATTCGCGCTGGATCATCACGACCGCGCAAAACTACATCGACACACACGGCAAGAAGAATCCATTCGGTCGCGCAGTGACCAAAAACGCACCCCTCAAACCTGCGGAGCGTCGAGCGAAAGCAGCGGCGCTCGCACCCACGATTCGCGGAATTGCTTCACACGACAAGCCCATGGTTGGGCATTTCACCGACGACAAGCGCGTGCTCGACTTCCTCTCCTCCGCCAACGCACCAAAACTCGCGGCCCTAGGAACGAGCTGCCCCGATCACTTTCTGCGCACCAAAATCAAACCCATGCTGCTCGACCTTCCGGCCGACGCACCCATCGAGAAGGCACTCGCACGGCTCAAAGAACTTCACGCCAACTACCGCGCCGACTACACGAGGTATTACGAGAAGCACGCAAACGCCGCCTCGCCCACCATGCGCGGTGCAGACCCGCTCATCGTGCTCGTACCGGGCGTCGGCATGTTCTCCTATGGCGCGAACAAGCAGACCGCGCGTGTGGCCGGCGAGTTCTACCTCAACGCCATCAATGTGATGCGTGGCGCAGAAGCGCTGTCCACGTACACGCCGATCTCGGACGCGGAGAAATTCCGGATCGAATACTGGGCGCTTGAAGAGGCCAAGCTGCAGCGGATGCCGGCGCCGAAAAGCCACAACTCCCGCATCGCGCTCGTTACGGGTGCCGCATCCGGAATCGGCAAAGCTATCGCTACCCGGCTTGCCGCTGACGGCGCGTGCGTCATCATCGCCGACCTTGACCTCACGAAGGCACAGGAGACGGCCGCAGAGATCGGCTCAACGGATGTCGCGGTTGGGCTCGCGGTTGATGTCACCGATGCTGCCGCAGTGGATCGGCTCATGCGCGATGCCGTTCTCGCATTCGGCGGAATCGACATCGTCGTCAACAACGCCGGCGTTTCCCTGTCGAAGCCGTTGCTCGACACGACGGAGAAAGACTGGGACCTCCAGCACGACATCATGGCAAAAGGTTCCTTCCTCGTGTCCAAGGCGACCGCGCCGGTGCTCATCGCGCAGGGGCTCGGCGGTGACATCATCTACATCGCGAGCAAGAACTCCGTCTTCGCTGGCCCCAACAACATCGCCTACTCCGCAACCAAAGCCGATCAGGCGCACCAGGTTCGGCTCCTCGCGGTCGAGCTCGGCGAACACGGTATCAAAGTAAACGGGGTCAATCCGGATGGCGTGGTTCGCGGATCCGGAATCTTCGCTTCCGGCTGGGGTGCAAATCGCGCAAAAACCTACGGGATCGCCGAAAAGGATCTTGGCGCGTTCTATGCGCAACGCACCATTCTGAAGCGCGAAGTTCTCCCCGAGAATGTGGCCAACGCGGTTTCGGTACTGACCGGGCCTGACCTCTCGCACACGACCGGGCTCCACATTCCCGTCGACGCGGGTGTCGCGGCAGCGTTCCTGCGATGAGCGGAGTTGTTGCCGCCGTCGATCTCGGCGCGTCAAGTGGGCGAGTGCTGCTCGGCCGGGCCGGACACAATCAGCTCACAATCGACAAGGTCGTGCGGTTTGAAAACCGGCCAGTACGCACCCTCGACGGACTGCACTGGAGCATCCTCGAGCTGTACCGAAACGTCATCGAAGGTCTTGCATCCGCCGTGAGGCTCGAGCCGCATCTGGCCAGCATCGGCATCGACTCCTGGGCGACCGACTACGCGCTCCTGCGCGAGGGGCGCATCTTCGGGCTGCCGTATGCCTACCGGGATGAACGCAACCTGGCCGCAGTAGATGTCGTGCACGAGTTGGTTTCGCCAGCCGAGCTCTACGCACGCAACGGGCTGCAACACTTGCCATTCAACACGCTCTTTCAGTTAACGGCTGAGCGAACGGCGGGAACGCTCGATCTGGCCGACACCGTGCTGCTTATTCCCGACCTGATCGCGTACTGGTTGACGGGGCGCACCGCGGCCGAGCGCACGAATGCCTCCACGACGGGTTTGTTCGGTGTCGCCTCGAAGGAGTGGGATCGCGAGCTCATCACCTCACTGCAGTTGAGGCCAGAGCTCTTTCCACCGCTCGTCGATGCGGGCACTCCGCTTGGCAGTCTCGTTCCCAGTGCCCTGCGCGGAACGGGAGCAACGGATGCCGTCGTGACGGCGGTGGGTTCCCACGACACGGCATCCGCGATCCTCGCTATCCCCGCCACCCAACCGGATTTCGCCTACATCTCGTGTGGCACGTGGTCGCTTGTCGGGGTCGAACTGGAAAACCCGGTGCTGAGCGAAGCAGGGCGGCTGGCTGGCTTCACGAATGAGGCTGGGGTCGACGGCCGAGTACGGTACCTGCACAATGTCATGGGTTTGTGGCTTCTGAACGAGTGCGCGCGAACCTGGGAGGCTGACGGTTCAGCCGTCTCGCTTCCGTGGCTCATCGAACAGGCCGCGGCGGTAACCACTGCCGTTCCTGAGTTCGATGTCGACGACGAGGAATTTCTGGCCCCCGGAAACATGCCTGCTCGCATCTGCGCGTGGTTGCACGCTCACGGCCTTCCGGTGCCGTCGTCACGACCGGAGCTGGTGCTCAGCATCCTGCGCTCGCTCGCGACAGCGTATGCCACATCCATCCGTTCGGCGTCAGAATTGAGCGGGCGCACCGTCTCCGTCGTGCACATGGTCGGGGGCGGGTCCCAGAATGGCCTTCTGTGCCAGCTCACGGCCGAGGCGGTTGGTCTGCCCGTTCTGGCCGGCCCGGTCGAAGCGACCGGGATCGGCAACGTGCTGGCGCAGGCTCGGTCTCTGGGGTACGTTTCAGGCGATACCGAAACTCTGAGGGCACTCGTCGCGTCCTCATTCAAAACGACCCGTTACGAACCTCGATAGGACGTCAAGCATGGTCACAATGGTGAAACGCCAGTTTCCTCGCCCGGCCGAGGTGCTGACGCTCATGCGGTTCAAAAAGCCGGTAGCGAGTGCCAAACGCCGACGACTGGCCGCCGCACTCACGATCCATGATTTACGTACGATCGCGAAACGACGGGCCCCGAAAGCAGCGTTCGATTACACGGATGGTGCCGCCGAAGGCGAGATCTCGCTCGCGCGTGCACGGCAGGCTTTCTCCGACATCGAGTTCCATCCACAGGTGCTTCGCGACGTGTCCCACGTGGACACGACGTGCACGATCTTCGGCGGTCCCTCTGCTCTACCATTCGGGATTGCCCCCACGGGGTTCACTCGCCTCATGCAAACGGAAGGAGAAATGGCGGGAGCGTCGGCAGCGGCAGCAGCGCGTATACCGTTTTCGCTCTCAACTCTCGGCACATCGTCAATTGAGGCGGTGAAGGAAGCTAATCCCGATGGGCGAAACTGGTTTCAGCTTTACGTCATGCGCGACCGCGAAATCTCCTACGAACTCGTTCGACGCGCGGCTGCGGCGGGATTCGACACCCTCTTTTTCACCGTGGATACCCCGGTCGCTGGTGCCCGCCTTCGAGACAAACGCAACGGTTTCTCCATACCCCCGCAGCTCACGCTCGGCACGATAGCCAACGCGATTCCGCGCCCATGGTGGTGGTGGGACTTCCTGACGACGCCGAAACTCGAGTTTGCCTCCCTGAAGTCGACGGGTGGAACCGTCGGCGAGTTGCTCGACGCCGCGATGGACCCGACCATCAGTTTCAAAGACCTTGACGTCATCCGCGATGTGTGGCCGGGCAAGCTCGTCGTGAAAGGTGTGCAAAGTGTCGAGGATGCGCGGGCTCTCACCGCCGCAGGAGTCGATGGCATGGTGCTCTCCAATCACGGCGGTCGGCAACTCGACCGCGCGCCGATCCCGTTCCACCTCCTGCCCTCGGTCGTCAAAGAGGTGGGCAAGGACGTTGAAGTGGCGATCGACACGGGTGTCATGAATGGTGCCGACATCGTGGCAGCAATCGCGCTGGGCGCGAAGTTCACGCTCATTGGCCGTGCGTACCTTTATGGGCTCATGGCGGGCGGTCGGGCGGGAGTCGACCGCACGATCGAAATCCTCAGGGACGAGATTGAGCGAACGATGAGACTGCTTGGCGTGCATTCGCTTGACGAGTTGACCCCGCAGCACGTGACGCAACTTGTGCGTCTGGTTCCTCGGCAGTAACCTGCCCGAGCGCACCGCCTCGCGCCTCAGTTGGCGTTCGAGCAAGTGTAGTCTGCGGCGCTCTGGCCCTTCACACCGTCCAGTTCGGCGACGCCATCCGTCGTCGATTCCGAGTCCCCCGTTGCGGGCGCGTTGGGGTCGACGACCGAACCTACTCCGGTGTTGCCTGCGGCGAGTGTGAACGGCTCGTCGGCATGAATCTTCGCGAACAGCGCGTTCGCCGCCGACTTCACGGGTGCGACTTTGCCCGAATACACGCCGCCTTGCCCGGTGACACCGGGGTACTGGACGAACAGCACGCGATCCAGCGGCAGCTTCTTGAGCACCTGGGCCATGGAAATCATGGTGTTGATGTTTTTGAAACTGTTCGACACCGTAAGGTTCTGGCTCGCGACGGTCGCGATGTTGTACATCCTGCCGAAGTCGTTGAGTACGCCATCCGACTTCAGTGTGCGCACGAGCGATGACATGAACACCTGCTGGCTGCTGATTCGCCCAAGGTCGCTTCCGTCGCCGACGCCGTGCCGCGTTCGAAGGAACGCGAGCGCCTCCCAACCTGAAAGCGTGTATTCACCGGCAGCGGGAAGGTTGATGCCGGAGTACGGGTCGACGACCGGGCCATTGACGCACACCTTGACTCCGCCAATGGCGCTGGAGATTCGCGCGACCCCCGAGAACGTCACCTCCGCGGCGAACTGGATGTCGAGCCCGGTGAGCTTGGACACCGTGAGCACAGTGCAGGGCAGCCCGCCGTAGAACAGCGTGACGTTGATGGGCTGCGCCGACATTGAGTTGAAGCTTCCGCCGTCCGGGTCGGGACAGGAGGGAATGGGTACCACGAGGTCGCGTGGGAAGCTCACCGCCACGGCATTCGTCTGATCCTGAGCAACGTGAAGAAGGATGGTGACGTCGTTGAGTTCGGTGTCGCGATCCTTGCAACCGTTGGGGTCTTCACAGCGGTCGCTGCCGACCAGAAGGATGTTGAACCCGCCCTCATAGGCACCCAGTTCGGGCGGCGGCCCCTGGGTTTCGCCCACGATAGTCACCGTCTTGACCTGGCTTTCCAGCTTCCACACCGCGTAACCGCCAACCGCAGAGGCGCTCACGAGCACCACGGCCATCGCGGCGCCCACAAACTTGAGCACGAGCAGCCACGGGTTGCGCCGGCGGATTCGACCGTGCCTCGCCCCGGCCTGAAGCCCGCTCGCGCGACGGCCCCTCGGTCTGGTTTCGGTCATTTCTCACTCCTGATTCACGCTCGTGCAGCAACGCGGAGGGCGTGGGATTCGAACCCACGAGACATTTCTGCCCACCAGTTTTCAAGACTGGCTCCATCGGCCGCTCGGACAGCCCTCCTGGGCGTTCTCACGCCGATGAGATTCTAACTGACGCTCGCTGCAGGAGTTCTGCCCGTCATCCCCGGCAACGCTTCGAGCACGCCGACGAGCCCGTCATCCAGCACGGACTCGGTCACTTCCGTCGCGACCGCTTTCACTTCGTCGGGAGCCTGACCCATCGCAACTGCCCTGCCGACCGGGGCCGCCCATTCGAACATTTCGATGTCGTTTCGACCATCACCGACGACGAGAACGCGCTCGAGCGGGATGTCGTGGATCGCGCGGACGCGCTCGGTGGCCGTGCCCTTGTTGACGCCGTCCGGTGCGATATCCAGCCACGCGGTCCAGCCGATGAAATAGCTGACCTGGTGCAAACCAAGAGACTCGATGACTTCGAGGAATTCCGCCGGCTTCTGGCCGGGTGACACCACGACGACACGTGTTGCCGGCATGGCAAACAACTCTTCGAACTCGACCTGAGTGGCATTGGTGAGGTTCCACTCCTGCATGCCTTCGGTGTAGAGCCGATGCCCGGTCGCATCTTCGACGAGAAACTTTCCTTCCGGTAATCCTTCGCGGATGCGCCGAAGAACGGGGGCCGGATCAAACGTCTCGACGAGGTCTCTGCGGTAGCCGCCCTCCGCCTCCGCATCGCGCTTCATGGTGATGGCACCGTTGGCGCACACCACATACTCCGGAGTGAGCTCCAGGGCATCGAGGATGGGTGCGGTTGCCGCCCACGATCGACCGGTAGCGAGGGTCACAATGTGGCCCGCATCCCTCGCTCGCTGCACGGCATCCAGCACGGCATCCGACAACGTCTCGTCCTCGTGGATGATCGTGCCGTCAACGTCGAGCGCGACAAACCATTGCTCGACCTCTACCGAGGTGCTCGTCACGTTCGGCATTCAGTGAACCGGTTCCAGAATTTCAAGACCGCCCAAGTAGGGTCGAAGCGCTTGCGGCACGCGTACCGACCCGTCGCGCTGTTGATGTGTTTCCAGAATTGCAACGAGCCATCGCGTGGTAGCCAAGGTTCCGTTGAGCGTCGCCACTGGGGATGTCTTTCCGGACTCCGTGCGATAGCGGATGTCCAGCCGACGCGCTTGATACGTAGTGCAGTTGCTCGTGCTCGTGAGCTCCCGATACGTTCCCTGAGTCGGCACCCACGCTTCGATGTCAAACTTGCGGGCGGCGCTGGAACCGAGGTCGCCCGCTGCGACATCGATCACGCGATAGCTGAGTTCGCAGGCGTTCAACATTCGTTCCTGGAACGCAACGAGTCGGTCATGTTCCGCCTCGGCGTCGTCCGGCACAACGTAGCTGAACATTTCGAGCTTGTTGAACTGATGCACGCGCAAAATACCGCGGTTGTCTTTGCCCGCTGAGCCGGCTTCGCGCCGGTAGCACGTCGACCAGCCGGCGTAGCGCAACGGCCCAGCGCTCAGGTCGAGGATTTCGTCGGCGTGGAAGCCGGCGAGCGCCACCTCGCTTGTGCCCGTCAGGTACAGGTCGTCTGCGGGAAGGTAATACACCTCATCGGCGTGCTCGCCCAGAAAACCCGTGCCTTTCATGATTTCCGGCCGCACGAGCGTTGGAGTGATGAGCGGTGTGAATCCGTCGCCGAGGGCCTGATCGAGCGCCATCGACATGAGGGCGATTTCGAGGCGCGCACCGATTCCGGTGAGGAAGTAAAAACGGCTGCCGGACACTTTCGCGCCCCTCGTCACGTCGATGGCTCTCAAGCCTTCGCCGAGTTCGACGTGGTCGCGCGGCTCAAAATCGAAAGATGCCTTCTCGCCCACTTCGCGAAGCGTCACAAAGTAGTCTTCGCCGCCCGCGGGAACGCCCTCGATGATGGGGTTGGAAATCGCGCCCACTATGCGGTCGAATTCGGTTTCCGTGTCGGCAACCGCCTGACTGGCTTCCTTTACCTTTGCGGCGAGTTCCTGGACCTGAGCCACCAGCAGCTGCTTTTGGTCTTTCGGTGCGGCCGCAACTTTCTTGCTGAATGCGTTCTGTTCCGCACGCAGTGATTCGAACGCCCCAATAGCGGCGCGTCGCGCCTGATCGGCGGCGAGCGCGTCATCCACGAGAGCCACGGAGTCGCCGCGCGCCGCCTGAGAATGGCGGACGGCGTCGGGGTTCTCTCGAAGCAACTGAGGGTCTATCACACACTCAGTCTATTGAAGGCTTGCGTATCGTACGGTTGAGGTGTGATGGCTCCTCCTCGGGCAAAGGCGGCGCGCGGCGCGCGGCATGCCGCTGTGGTTTACAACCCGGTCAAGGTGGATCTTCGAAAACTGCGTCGCGCGGTCGAGCGGGCAGAGACGTCCCACGGTTGGAAGCGAACCCGTTGGTATGCGACGAGCAAAAGCGACAGCGGCCAACAGGTCACGCGGCAGGCGCTTGCGAAAGGCGCCGCCGTCGTCATTGCGGCGGGTGGGGATGGTACCGTCCGTGCGGTTGCCGAAGCGCTGAGAGATTCTTCTGTTCCCATAGCATTGCTTCCCTCGGGAACCGGCAATCTTCTCGCCCGAAATCTGGACCTTCAACTGGCCAATCTGGACGCATCGATCGACGCCGCGTTCACGGGGAGCGATCGTGTCATCGACCTTGGTATCGCCACCATCACCCGCACCGACAATTCGACGGAAGAGCACGTTTTTCTGGTCATGGCGGGAATCGGCCTCGACGCGAAAATGATCGCCAAAACCAATCCCCGACTGAAGAAGGCGGTCGGCTGGCTTGCCTACGTCGACGCGGGCATGCGGGCGCTTCCGGAGCTGAAAGCGGTGCGATTGCGCTACCGCCTGGATGATCGTCCGGAGAAGCCTCTCAACGTGCATTCGCTCATGGTCGGCAACTGCGGCGCCTTGCCCGGTGGCATTCTCCTGCTGCCAGACGCGAAACCGGATGACGGCATCCTCGACATCGCCGCGCTCAAACCGAGGGGCCGCTTCGGATGGCTCCGCATCTGGAACAAAATCGCATGGGAGAACGGGGTACTTCGCAAGAGTGCAGCGGGCCGCAAAATCATCGACCTCACCGCCGACGTGCGTGATGTCGCCTATTTTCGCGGTGCCAGAATTCGCGCGACCCTTGACAGTCCTCAGGAGTTTCAGCTCGACGGAGACGAATTCGGGATGGTCTCCGCGATCGACTGCACGACGGATGCCGGTGCCCTCACGGTGAAGATACCCGCCCGCTAGTCGTTCTCTTCCTTCGTGACGTGCACGGATATCACTCCCTTGATCTCGGAGAGCGCCTCCACGAGATCTTCGAGCGGCCCTCGTCCGTGCTGGAATCTCATGTTCGCCTCAACTCGGGGAGCTTTGCCTTCCGCTTCGATCCTGCGGGTCGCCGCGAGCGACGCCTCGTAGCCGAGGCTCGTCGCAACCGTGAGTATGTCGCGGAGAATACCCCGGTTTTCCTTATACGAAACAACAAAGATCTTGTCTTTGTTGATCGTGGGGATGAATCGTCCGAGAAGCGGAAGCGCCATCACCGCCGCCAGATACAGTCCGGTAGCAAGTGAGGCGATCAGCGCCATCCCTGCGCCGCACGCCATGCCGACGGCCGCCGTCATCCAGATGCTTGCCGCAGTGGTAAGCCCATTGACGACATTCTGGCGGACAAAAATGACGCCCGCGCCGAGGAATCCGATTCCCGACACAATCTGTGCGGCGATCCGAGACGGGTCGAGCACGACGTCTGCCCCCACAACGCTCGCAAAGCCGTAAGCAGAGACGAGGGTGAACACCGCCGCACCCAAACCGACAAGCGTGTGCGTGCGCAATCCGGCGCTCTTGAGTTTGCGCTGCCGCTCCGCGCCGATGAGCGCACTTAACGTGAACGCCAGCAACAGCAGAAATATCTGCGTCGCCGTGGAGTCGTTGATGAAGTCGAGGTGCAACATGTGAACCGACCTTACGTGCGCTTGCCGTTACGCGCGTGATTCCGAGCGTGCAGGAAAAGCACACCCCCGATTGTCCCCAGGCCGACGTAGAGAGCCGGCGACACCATCGTGTCCGCGACGTCCTGAACGAAAGTGACAACCGGTCCTGGGCTCACCGTGTACGCAGTCGGAAACCAGAAAGAGGCTAGCCAAAGCTGTGCGGAGATCGCTGCGGCGACAAGTGCGATACCGCAGAACCACAGGAGGCCAATCCACAGATTATGTTTTCTCATTCGCCTGGCCTCCACGTGACGGCCCGGCGAAAAATCAGGCCGACCAGAATTGCCAACCCCGTGGTGACCATCGGCGCGGAAAGAGTCCAGCCGGAGGTCTGAAACAATTCGGGCAGCGTGAGCGGACCGCCGCCCGGGCTGCGCGAATAGTTGAAACTGTTCGCCCACATTGACACCGCCACGCCGCCGACGACGAGAATGAAACCGACAACCGCGAGCGTCTTCTCGAAGGGGTTAGGGTTGGGCGACGCGGCGGCCTCATCAGACTCGACTTCGGACTCGGAACTGTCCCCGTCCTCCCTACTGGACTCGACCGCGTAAGACTTCGGGGCCGTTTCAGGGGCCCGAGCAGTCCGGGTGACCGGTACGGACACTGCAGCGTCGTCGGCTGCTCCCGCGTAACCAGGCTGGTAGCGAGGGTCAAACCGTGGATCGAACTTGGCGTCTCCCGCCTGCTTAGACATCGTCGGGTTCTCCCGCGATAAGCCCGCGAAGCCAATCACGGGCATCAGCGAACACCTCGTTGTTGTAGCGGCCGCCGACTTCCGTTCGCACCTGGTCTGCGCGCGGGTATGAGCCGAGAAAAATCACGTTCGGGCTGAATCGTTTGAGGCCGAGGAGCGCATCCGCTACGCGCTCATCGAGGATGTGACCGTCGAGGTCGATGACGAATCGATACCTGCCGAGGGTGTCGCCAATGGGCCTGGACTGGATGAGACTCAAGTTGACACCGCGGGTCGCGAACTGTTCGAGCATGTCCAGCAGCGCGCCCGGCGCATCGGTGGGCAACTCCACGATGATGCTGGTCTTGTCGGCGCCCGTCGCCGCCGGAATCGGCGCGGTACGGCTCACCAGCACGAACCGTGTGACCGCGTTCGGGTTGTCGCCGATGTTGGAGGCGAGAACCTCCAGCGCGTGATGTTCCGTGATTCCCGGTGGCGCGATCGCCGCATGCGCCATCGCGGAGGTTTCGTCGAGAAGACTTGATGCCGCCGAAACATTGGATGTCGCGGGCAGGTGCTCGTGGTGGGGCAGGGTTTCCTCCAGCCAACGATGGCACTGCGCGTAGGCGACCGGGTGGGCCCTGACGACCGTGACCTGCGCGAGTGACGTTCCGGGCCGCGCAACGAGAACAAAGTTCACGGGCACCAGGTATTCGCCGATGATCCGCAACCCGCGACCGTTGGCAAGAGCATCCTGCGTTGCGCTCACGCCTCCCTCGACCGAGTTCTCAATCGCGATCATCGCAGCGACGCTGCGTCCGGTCACGACGTCGTCGAGTGCTTCTCCCACGTTGTTGACTGCGCGCCAGGGCTTGCCGGCCGCCTCCGGCACTTGCGCCAGTGCAGCGCCGGTGAAAGTTCCGACAGGGCCGAGGTAGCTGTACGTTTGGTCGGCGAGTGGATCTGGCATGCTCATGAGTCTATTCAGCCGCGGCTCTGCCGATTATGTGCCGGGTCAGGCCTGCGGGTAGTCGGGCGCAGGGGGAAGACCGAAGAATTCTTCCATGGTGAGAATGCCGTCGTTGTGCATTTCGGTAGAAAGCTCAATGCCGACATAGCGGATGTGCCACGGCTCGTACACGTAACCGGTCACATCCGCTTTGCCCTGGGGGTAGCGAATGATAAATCCGAACCGCCACGCGTTTGCCGCGAGCCAGATACCCTGCGGGGTGTCTCCGAAACACTCCTGAATGTCGCACTTGCTGGGGTAGGCCGCAACGTCGGCCGTCCATCCGGTTTGGTGTTCGCTATAGCCGGGGCGGGCGGTGTCCGAGTCAGCGGCCGCCTGACCGTACGCCGCGACAGCACGGTTGTAGATTCGCGTTTGCGAAGCGTACGAACGGTACGAGTTCTGCACCTGCATGGTGCCTCCGCCCTCGGCCTCGGACGCAGCGAACATTTGGGCGATGGCGGCAGCGGCCGGCGGACGCATCTCCGGTTCCGTGATGTACCGGACGTTGGCATCCACCATGTCCGGCGGCACGTAATCTGCAGGGTTGAGCGGCCGACGCTTGTTGTTGATGACCCAGAGGCTCAACGGATCGTCGATCGAATACTTGCTCTTGTCAAAGAATGATTTGGTCTTTTCTACGGGTGCCGGCAATGCGGTTTCCGTCGGGGCGACCGATTGTGTCATCGCCGGCTCGGGAGGCCGCTCGGGAGCGCACGCACCGAGGCCCACAACGACGGATGCCGCAAGCGCACCGATGAGAACTTTTCGGAGTGCAACTGAAGGCATGATCTCGATCCTAACCGGGGTTTCCGCTCACTCCCTGCACAATCTCGCGGCAACCGGGAAGTTTTCCTTGACATCGTCCGCGAACAGTCTCTAGTGTTGTCGCAATTGCGTGAGAGCGCTCTCACAACTCGAAATGAGAGCGCTCCCACGCAACTGCCACCCTATCCACGCACACAAAGGAGTGACCGTGAACTTTTCACGAGGCACCAAAGCCACGGCGGCAATCGCTGCAGCGGCGGCAATAGCAATGGTCGCGACGGGATGTTCGACATCGCCCGCCGCCAGTGACGATGACGGGCCCATCACCCTCACCGTCACCACGTTCGGAACCATGGGACTTGACGGGCTCTACGCGCAGTATGAGAAAGACCATCCGAACATCACCATCAAGGCAACCAACATCGACACCGGCGGCAACGCGCTCACGGACTGGAAGACCAAGCAAGCGGCCGGCAACGGTTTGCCGGACGTTCAGGCCGTTGAGGAGGGCTGGCTCGGACAGGTCATGGGCGTCTCCGACTCGTTCGTCGACCTGCGCGATTTCGGCGCGAATGACATCAAAGACCGCTGGGTTCCCTGGAAGCTCGGACAGGCCACGGATCCCAAGGGGCGCATCATCGGATACGGAACCGATATCGGCCCCGAGGGCCTTTGCTACAACGGCAAACTGTTCGAAGCTGCGGGCCTGCCGAGCGACCGCGCGGACGTCGCCGAACTGTTCGGCGGAGCTGACGCCACGTGGGAGAAATTCTTCGAGGTTGGCAAGAAGTACCACGCCGCCACAGGCAAGGCCTGGTACGACCAGAGCGGTTTCGTGTGGAATGCCATGGTCAACCAGCAGTCGGAGGGCTATTACACGAAGTCCGGCAACCTGAATGTCAAAGACAACGCCACACTCAAAGGACTGTGGGCACAACTGGCCGACGGTGCGAAGTCGGGGCTTTCTGCCAACCAGTCTCAGTGGGACTGGGGTGGAGGCAAGGCGTTCATCGATGGCTCGTTCGCGACCTTCGTCTGCCCGGGTTGGATGCTCGGCGTCGTCAAGGGTCAGGTTGAAGCCGCCGGCGGCGACAGCACGTCCGGATGGGATTTCGCCGACGTCTTCCCCGGTGGCGCAGCCAACTGGGGTGGTTCGTTCCTGACCGTTCCCACGAGCTCGAAGCACCAGAAAGCCGCCGCAGAGCTCGCCGCCTGGCTCACGTCAGCGCCTCAGGAGGTTGCCGCCTTCCAGGCTGCGGGAACTTTCCCGAGCGTCGTGAAAGCGCAGTCAGATCCGGGCGTCACGGGATCGAGCGAACTGACGAAGTTCTTCAACGATGCTCCGGTCGGTCAGATTCTGGCGTCACGGGCCAAGGGCGTCGTCGCGCAGTTCAAGGGACCGGATGACTCGATCATCCAGGAACAGGTGTTCGGTCCGTCGGTGAAAGAGATCGACTCCGGAACCGATGGGTCCACCGCGTGGGACGACGCGATGAAGCTGCTCGACCAGCTCGTCGTCAACAAGTAACGCAAACCCGAGAGGGCCCCTCGGATTCGGTCCGAGGGGCCCCACCCGCCATCCAGATCGAAAGAGCACACATGTCCTCGATGACCAGCCGCGTGAGCGCCCGGGCCAGTGGCCCCACGCTGCGCCAGAAGCTCGGCCGCTGGGACGTGCGATTCTCGCCGTACCTCTATATTGCGCCGTTTTTTGTTCTCTTCGGACTCGTCGGCCTCTTCCCGCTCGCCTACACGTTCGTCGTTTCCCTCAACAAATGGGACCTGCTTCAGGGCCCAGGGGAATGGATCGGCTTCGACAACTTCGCCGCAGAACTCGCTGATCCTCTGTTCTGGAACTCAATAGCCAACACGTTCAGCATTTTTCTGCTGTCGGCGGTGCCGCAGCTTATTTTTGCCCTCATCATCGCTGCGGTTCTCGACCAGAATTTGCGCGCGAAAACATTTTGGCGGATGAGCATCATTCTGCCGTACGTCGTAACCCCCGTTGCCGTCGCCCTCATCTTCTCGAACCTCTTCGGCGAAAAGTACGGACTCATCAACAACCTGTTGCAAGGAATCGGTCTCCAACCTGTGCTGTGGAAGACAGATGCCCTGCCTGGCCAGCTCGCCATTGCCACCATGGTCAACTGGCGCTGGACCGGTTACAACGCGCTCATCCTTCTCGCGGCGATGCAGGCCGTGCCGCGGGACATCTACGAGTCCGCCGCAATCGACGGCGCAGGCTCACTGCGGCGATTCTTCTCGATCACGATCCCGAGCATCCGGCCCACATTTATTTTCGTCATCATCACCGCGACGATTGGCGGCCTGCAGATCTTCACCGAACCCAAGCTTTTCGACGCATCCAGCTCAATTCCCGGGGGAGTGTTCCGCCAGTACCAGACCACGGTGCTCTACCTGTGGGACATGGCCTTCAATCGCGGCAACTTCGGTAAAGCAGCAGCCATCGCGTGGATTCTGTTCCTCATCATCGTGCTCATCGGCATCGTGAATTTCCTGCTGTCCAAAAAGATCGCCTCATCAGGCGATGACCGGATCTCCCGTCGAACCCTGGGGAAACTGCGGAGGCCGCGATGACCACAACACCGTTCTCCCGCAGACCAGGCTTTCTCACGTACGGGCTGCTCACCGCATTCTTCGTCGCAGGTGCGTATCCGCTGTGGTGGTCTTTTGTCGTGGGCAGCAGCGACACGACCGCGTTGACCAGCTCCTGGCCACCCCTGCTCCCCGGTGGGCGGTTTTGGATCAACGTGGGCGAGGTGCTCACTACCGTTCCGTTCTGGCTCGCGCTCGGCAACAGCGTGATCGTTTCCTCGGTGATCACCGCATCCGTCATCACGTTTTCCACTCTCGCCGGATATGCGTTCGCGAAACTGCGCTTTCGCGGCCGGGAAGGACTCATGGTGTTTGTCGTCGCAACCCTCGCGGTGCCGACGCAGCTCGGCATCATCCCGATGTTCATTCTCATGAAGCAGTTCGGCTGGACGGGTACGCTGGGCGCCGTCATCGTGCCCACCCTGGTGACGGCGTTCGGCGTATTCTTCATGCGCCAGTACCTTGTCGATGTCATCCCCGACGAACTGATCGAGGCGGCGCGCGTCGACGGCGCGACCATGATCGGAACGTTCTGGCACGTTGCGGTACCTGCCGCCCGCCCGGCAATGGCGATACTCGGCCTCTTCACATTCATGACCGCGTGGACCGACTACCTGTGGCCGCTGCTGGTGGTCCCTCAGAACCCGACTCTGCAAGTGGCACTCAGCCAGCTTCAGTCCGCCAGATACGTCGACTACACGATCGTGCTCGCGGGCGCGGTGCTTGCAACCATCCCGCTGTTGGTACTCTTCGTTGCAGCAGGCAGACAACTCATTGCCGGCATTATGCAGGGAGCGGTCAAGGGGTGAACGACATGACGAACGACCCGCGGGTCGGGGTGACTCCCGCGCGCGGGTTCCCGAAAACGTTTCTTTTCGGTGTCGCGACGGCCGCGTACCAGATCGAAGGCGCTGCCCACGAAGACGGGCGCACCGATTCGATCTGGGATGTATTCTGTCGCGAACCCGGCGCTGTTGTCGGCGGGGACAACGGCGACGTCGCGTGCGACCACTACCATCGCTACCGTTCGGATGTCGCCATCATGGCGGAGCTCGGCATCCAGACTTACCGCTTTTCCACCTCGTGGGCGCGCGTGTGCCCCGACGGCGGGGCGCCGAACGCTAAGGGGATCGACTTCTACTCAAGGCTCGTCGACGAGCTGCTCGCGAAAAACATCAAGCCCTGGCTCACCCTCTACCACTGGGACCTGCCCCAGTCGCTCGAAGACCTAGGCGGGTGGGCAAACCGCGACACCGCATACCGTTTCCGCGAGTACGCCGGAATTGTTCACGACGCGCTGGGCGATCGGGTGACCGCGTGGACATCTCTCAATGAGCCGTGGTGTGCTTCATTCCTCAGCTACATCGGCGGAGAACACGCGCCGGGGCGTCAGGATGTGGCGGCAGGCCTTGCCGCAGGTCACCACCTGTTGCTCGCACACGGCCTTGCCACGCGTGAACTTCGATCGCGGGATGACTCGCTGCAATTGGGCATCACGCTGAATCTCACGGTGGTGGATCCGGTGGACCCGACCGACGCGGGCGATGTCGATGCGGCACGGCGGATTGACGGACAATTCAACCGATTCTTCCTTGACCCAATCTTTCATGGAGCCTACCCCGACGACGTCGTGCGCGATGTGGCGGGTCTGGGACTCGACCGGGTCGTACAGCAAGGCGACCTCGACATTATTTCTGCCCCCATCGACGCGATGGGAGTCAACTACTACCACGGCGAATTCGTGAGCTCGCGTCCCACGGATTCCGAGACGACGACGGCCGCCCCTTCCGAGAGGCCGAAACGATCACCGTTCCCTGCCGCAGAAGGAGTGTATTGGCATCCGCGAGGACTCCCCGTGACGGCCATGGGCTGGGATGTGCAACCAGAGGGACTCACGCGTCTGCTCTGCAGAATCAACGACGAATACACGGGTCCAGCCGACGTCGCCATTGCCGTCACGGAAAACGGTGCCGCGTACGACGACCGTGTGGAGGCGGATGGTTCGGTGGACGACAGCGAACGCACGGAATTTCTTCGATCGCACTTGAGTGCCGTGCAGGATGCGATCGATGCCGGCGTTCCCGTACAGGGGTACTTCTACTGGTCGCTCCTCGACAACTTCGAATGGGCGTGGGGTTACGCGAAGAGATTCGGCATCGTGCGCGTCGACTATCCGACGCAACGGCGAACACCCAAGGCGAGTGCGCTCGAGTACCGCAGAATCATCGCCAATCGATCGCTCTGAATCGCGTGCCGCCTGTGCTGACTAGAATTTGCGGAACATGACTTCACTGCAGCCGACTCCCGCATCCGCACCGACGCTCGAAATGGTCGCTGCGCTCGCGGGCGTGTCCAGATCCACCGTGTCGCGCGTGGTCAATGCTTCGCCCAAAGTCACGCCTGAGGTCATTGAGTCGGTCAATGCGGCGATCGCGACACTGGGCTATGTGCCCAACCGAGCCGCTCGCACTCTCGCAAGCCGCAAGACGGACTCGATCGCTCTGGTTATTCCCGAAAATACCGCAAAATTCTTCGCGGACCCGTACTTCGCGTCCGTCATCCAGGGGGCGGCAATGTTTCTTTCCCGAACCGAGTACACGCTCACCCTCCTCATCGCTTCCGAGACGGATGCCGAAAAAACCCACCGCTACCTTCGCGGCGGCAACGTGGACGGCGCACTCGTGCTCTCGCACCACAGCGATGATCACTCCTACGTCGAGCTTGGCCAGAGCTTCCCGGTCGTATTTGGCGGCCGACCCATGTCCCAGCACGGTCGCAGTTTCGTCGTCGATGTCGATAACGTCGCCGCGGCCTCGACCGCGGTGCAGTACCTCATCGACCACGGTAAAAAGAGCATTGCCACGATCGCGGGCCCCCAGGACATGGCCGCGGGGCTCGACCGACTCGAAGGGTGGCGAACCACACTGGTAGCTGCGGGGCTTCCCGCCGAAATTTTCGAAGCCGCCGACTTCACGCCGGCGGGCGGCGCGCTCGCGATGAAGCGGATCCTCGACCGCGGCGAACGCTTCGATGGTGTGTTCGCGGCGAGCGCGCAAATGGCATCCGGGGCCCTCGGGGTGCTGCGCGAGCACGGACTGTCGGTGCCAGGGGATGTGGGAATCACCACGATCGACAACGACTACTACGCGAAGAATGCCTCACCGCCGCTCACGACCGTCGACCAGCCTTCCATGCAGCAGGGGGCCAAGATGGCGGAGGTGCTCGTGCGGATGATCGATGGCGAGGACGTCGATACCCTCACGATCATGCCCACGCACCTCATTGAGCGCGAAAGCGTCTGAAGTTCCTGCCCGCAGCAAGACGCACCACTGCTCGTGCCTACTTTCGCTCGCTCGCCCGCTCGCTCGCCCGCTCGCTCGTTCGCACGCCCGTTCGCACGCAATTCAGGCAGAAAGTGCTGGAGCTCACGACAAGGCCCGTGTTGTCGGAGCCGTCAGGTGACCCCGCGCTCGAATTGCCTGAGTTGCGAACAGGGCGGGGTCGTGAATTGCGCGCAGCCTAGTTTTCGGTGAACGGGATGCCCGCCGCCGTCAGCCGCTCTCGCATCACCCGCAGGGCATCCGCGCTCGCGTCAACGAGCACGAAGCGGCGCCCGAGCGCTGCCGCGACCGCCCCGGTGGTCCCGCTGCCGGCGAAGAAGTCGAGAACCCAGTCGCCTTCGCGGCTTGAGGCCTGAATGATGCGGCGCAGGATGCCCTCGGGCTTCTGGGTCGGATATCCGGTTTTCTCCTTTCCGGTCGGCGACACGATCGTGTGCCACCAGACATCGGTGGGGAGCTTTCCGCGCGCTGCTTTCTCCGGCGTCACGAGACCCGGCGCCATGTAGGGTTCCCGATCGACTGCCTCCGAGTCGAAGTGGTAGCCGCGCGGGTCCTTGACGTAGACGAGGATCGTGTCGTGCTTCGTCGGCCAGCGACGCTTCGACTTGCCGCCGTAGTCGTAAGCCCAGATGATCTCGTTCAGAAAGCACTCGCGGCCGAATAGGGCGTCGAGCAGTACTTTCGCGTAGTGAGCCTCACGATAGTCCAGGTGCAAATAGAGCGTGCCGTCGTCGGCGAGCAGCCGCCAGGCCTCGGCGAGCCGGGGTTCGAGAAACGACCAGTAGTCCTCGAACTCGTCGTCGTAGGCCATGAGGTCGCCGCGGATGCGCTCGTAGCGCTGGCCCTTGAATCCGACCACGGAGCCGGTCGCGCTCCGCACGCTCGTCGTGGACTGCCGCTCTTGAGAGCGCCCGGTGTTGAAGGGCGGGTCGAGGTATACGACAGTGAACGTATTGTCCGGCAAGGCAGCAGCCGCGACGAGGTTGTCGCCGTGGATGACGAGGTTGTCGCCGTGGATGACGAGGTTGTCGCCATCCGGGGCCCACGTCATGGAGTTGATTCCCCGGCCTCGTGAACATGGATGACTATGCGCCCGCGCGAGATTCCCTTGTCGCCGTCCCCGGGCAGCGGCGCCGGCGCCGGTAGCCGCGTCTCGCGATCAGCCTCAAGGGCGGCTTCGTGTTTGGTAGGCGCGAAAACCTCATCAACCATGGTGATCATTCCGCCAAGGCCGCGCCCTCCGCCCTTGCGCTTCACTTTAAGGAACACGGTACAACCAGTCGTCGGTGGAGAACTTGTCGACGACGAGCTGCTTCGCCCGCGCGAGTTCCTCTGCGGTGATTTCGCTTTCCGTCAGTCCGTATAGCCCTTTGAATGTGGCTTTCATCTTCTCGATGATTTCGGCACGCGGCAGACCCGTCTGGCTGCGTAACGGATCCACGCGCTTCGCGGCGCTTTTCGTACCTTTGTCGCTCATCTTTTCGCGTCCGATGCGCAGCACTTCCACCATGCGCTCGCCGTCCATGTCGTAACTCATGGTGGCGTGATGCAGCACGGCGCCCACGCCGAGTCGTTTCTGGGCCGCTCCGCCGATCTTGCCCTTCGCGCTCGTAATGTCGTTGAGCGGTTGATAGAACGCATCGATGCCGAGTCCCTTGAGCGCGGTGATCACCCACTCGTCGAGGAAAGCGTACGAGTCGGCAAACGACATCCCTTGCACCAGATCGCTCGGAGCGTAAATGGAATACGTGATGACGGAGCCGGCCTCCATGAACATGGCGCCGCCGCCGCTGATGCGGCGGACGACTTGCATGCCGTATTTTGCCGCATTGTCGAGATCGACTTCATTTTTGACCGACTGAAAGCTGCCAATGACGACGCCCGGTTCATCCCACTCCCAAATACGCAGCGTGGGTTTGCGACGGCCGGCACCGACCTCCTCCGAGAGCACCTGATCCAGCGCCATCTGCATCACGGGCGGGTACGCAGCGTCGTGGATGAGTTGCCACTCGTAATCGGTCCAGCTTCGCGCGCTCGAGAGCGACCGACGGATGGCGATCGCCACGGCTTCTGGGCTGAATCCCAGCAGCAGCGCGTCATCCGGCAGCGCTCCTTTGACCGCTGCCGCAATCCATGCTGAATCGCTGTCGGCGGGAATTCCGTTGACGGCCTCGTTGATGGCCTCAAGCGCGCTGTCCGGCTCGAGAAAGAAGTCGCCAGCCAGCCGAAAATTCGTGATGCGGTTGTCGACGACATCGAGATCGACAACCACGAGCTTTCCCCCGGGTACCTTGTATTCGCCGTGCACGGCGTGCCTCCTGAACGTGGATTCGACCTCTGGCGCGGTATCAAGTCGATGCGGAAATGGTTGTTCCAAGCCTATTCCTCCTGAGGAACGAACTGCTCCCAGCCCTGCGCGCGCAATCGGGCCCGCAGGCGCACGGCGGCGGCCTGAAGGTCCGCTGGGTCAGCGGCACGATCGATTCCGGAGGGATGGAACTCCCGCGGAGACCACGAGGGCCACACATGGATATGCAGGTGCGGCACCATATAGCCCTCGATCATGAGGCCCGCGCGATCCGACTGCCACTCGTCGCGCTGGGCGAGGCCGATGCGATGCGCCACGACCATGAGGTCGGCGATGAGAGTGTCTGGCGCATCGAGCCAACGGTCCACTTCGAGCCGTGGCACGACAAGAACGTGCCCTGGTCGCCGCGGCTCGATGGTGAGAAAAGCGACGCACTGTTCATCTTTCCAGACGAAGCGCGCTGGTTCTTCGCCCCGGATGATGCGGGTGAACAGTGTGCTCATGCCACGCGTTCTGCCAACCACGCGAGGGTGTCTGCGACAACTTCGTCTTTGTTGGTCTCGTTGAAGATCTCGTGCTGCGCGCCGGTGTAGACGATGAGTTTCACATCGCTCAACTTGCTTCGATTCAGGTAGGCATCGGCAAGAAGTTCGTTGCTTTTCACTCCCCCGACGACATCGTTGCTGCCCACCTGAATAAGTATCGGAAGATCATGTTCGATGTTCTTGACGGGCTTGCCGAGCAGCCGAAGGCTATCGGTGAGGCCAAAGAGCGGCAGCGCTTTCGCAATGAACATGAGTGGATCAGCGGCCGCAGCAGCGACGACCTCTTTGTCGCGGCTCAACCACTCGTACCCGGCCGAACCGAGGTGCTTGTACTTGGCGTTCAAGTCTCCGCTGTTCATGTGCGCGAACGTGCGCAACGCGCTTCCGCTCAGAATGACGGCGGCGTAGTCAGGCGAATATTCGTTGACCAGCATTTGTGCGAGGAAGGATCCCCAGCTGTGACCGAGCAGCACGACAGGCAATCCGGGGTTTTCGTTGCGGATCAGTTCGGTGAGCTGATGGATGGCCTCGACCGTGGCGGGCATTCCGCCAAACCCGAGTTTGCCCAGCCTCGAGTGGTCTCCGCCGCCCTGCCCGAGCCCTGTCTGTCCGTGGCCTCGATGGTCGTCCGCGTACACGGTGTATCCGGCCGCGGTGAGCTTGCCGGCGAGCCATTCGTAGCGCGCGGCGTGTTCGCCGAGACCGTGAAGAATCTGAACGACGGCACGGGGCTTTTGCGCGCTCCAGACGTAATAGTGAATTGTCACCCCGCCGGCATCCTGATAGGTGCGGTCGTCGCGATGAGAGCTGCGAATGGCCACGATGCCACCTTTCTGAGCTGGTTCCCGAACACACAGCATCCGTTCTGCCCAGTGTATTGCCGCCGCCGTTGAGGTGGTCGAGTGAATTCATTAGGCACACTAATTTGTTATGCTAAGTAATTATGGATCGAGACGGCAATCAGCAGCTCCGGCTGGCAATCCAGCGACTGGCCAGAAGGATAAGGGCGAACGCGGCGGATGACGATGTCTCGGAGAGTCAGCGTTCCGTGCTGTTCACGCTGGACAACCACGGAAAGCAATCGCTCGGTTCCCTGAGCGAGCACGAGCGCGTGACGCCGCCGAGCATGAATCGCACCATCAACGCCCTCGTCGCATCCGGTTTGGTCACGCGCGCCATCGCGGAAGACGATGCCCGGCGAATCGAGCTGGATCTCTCGGACGCGGGACGCGCATTCGTCGTGGAAACACGCCGCCGCCGCGACGCATGGTTCACGCAACAGCTCGCTGCGCTGAGTGCCGAGCAGCGCGCCATCCTGGAAAAAGCCGTCCCCGTACTCAAGGAGCTTGCCGAGAAGTGAATTCGACATTTCGCTCTCTCGGAGTACGCAACTATTTGATCTGGTTCGCAGGAGGTCTCACCTCCAACATCGGAACCTGGATGCAGCGAACAGCGCAGGACTGGATAGTTCTGACCGAGCTCAGCGACCATGATGCTGCCGCCGTCGGTATCACGATGGCCCTTCAGCTCGGTCCCGTGCTCCTGCTCATGCCATGGGCGGGTCTCATCGCCGACCGCGTGAACGTGCGCAAAATGCTCATGGCGACTCAGGCGGCCATGGGTGCCCTCGCGCTCGGTCTCGGCATCATCGTCGTGTTCGGCGTCGCGCAGCTGTGGCACGTCTATTTGTTCGCATTTCTGCTCGGAACCGTCTCGGCCATCGATGCGCCCGTCCGTCAAATCTTCGTTGCCGAACTGGTCGAGACGAAGGACCTCACCAACGCCGTTTCCTTGAATTCGGTCTCGTTCAATTCGGCTCGACTCGTCGGTCCGGCCGTTGCGGGCGCGCTCATCGCCATCGTCGGCGCTGGATGGGTCTTCGTCATCAATGCGGGCACGTTCCTGGGCACCATCATCGCTCTCGTCGCGATCAGGGTGAGCGAATTGCGCGCGCAACCTCGAGCACCGAGAGCGCGCGGCCAAATCGTCGCGGGTTTCCGATACGTACTGAAGAAGCCGGCCATCATTGTGGTGCTCATCATGATCGGCATCGTCGGCACGTTCGGAATGAACTTCGCGATCTTCACCTCCACGATGGCCACCATCGCCTTTCACAAAGGCGCAACCGAGTTCGGCATTCTCAGTTCCGTGATGGCTGTCGGGTCGGTTTCCGGTGCGCTATTTTCAGCCAGACAGGAACGCCCCCGCATGCGCACGCTCTTCTTCTCGGTCGCGCTCTTCGGGCTCGCGAGCACGCTTTCCGCCCTCCTGCCCACTTTCGAGATGTTCGCCGTATCGTTGGCGCTCATCGGATTCGCAGCACTCATGTTCATCACGACCGCGAATTCCATGGTGCAAACCTCGGTGAAGCCCAGCATGCGGGGACGCGTCATGGCGCTGTACATGGCCATCTTCGTGGGCGGTACGCCCGTCGGGGCGCCGTTCGTCGGCTGGGTCGTCAACCAGTTCGGGCCACGCTGGGGGCTCGGCGTCGCCGCGATTTCCGGATTTGCCGCCGCATCCGTCTGCCTCTACTGGCTCATGCGGTACAAGCGCGTTCGCGTGCGCTACAAGACGACGTGGCCGCGCTTCCAGATCGGTTACGCAGCGGATGGGCGCTCTCACGAGCTCGCAACCCAGGAGATCGCCATCATCGAGGCCGAGGCTCACAAGAGCTGAGCCCCGCTTCTTACCGCACGCCAACACCGACGTTTGCGCCGCTGGCTCACGCCGCTACTTTGCGCATCTCGGTCACGCCAACGACGATGCCGCTCGCGCGAGTGCGGAGTCTTCGGCACCAACGGCTTCGAGGCACAACAGCGCGGCCCCCACGATGGGTCGACTGTCGATGACGCGCACGACGGCGAGCGGCGCGCGCTGAAGCATCCGATCGACAATGGAATCATTGAGCAGCGGATGCCGGGCTGCGAGCACTCCACCGCCCAGAATGACGGGAATCTTCTGATTGAGCATGTCCAGACGCGCAAGGGTTGCCGTGATGAGCAAGACGATTTCCTCGGCCTGGCGCGCTACGACCGCACCCGCCACCGCATCCCCCGCGTCCGCCGCGGCGAACAGCACGGGCGAAAGGCTGTTCATCTCGAGTTCGCTCACTCGCCCGAAATGCAGTGCAGCGGAGAGCTCTGCGACAGTGTCGAATCCGAACGCGCGCGGAACTAGTTCCTGCAGCACGGTGCGCTGGCCCCGACCGTCTTCAGAACGCGCGGCGTTCCACAGCGCCTGTTCGCCGAGAAAGTGGCCACCACCCCAGTCTCCCGAAATCATGCCGAGAGCGGCGAAACGAACGGTCGCGCCATCCGAGCGCACTCCCATGGCGTTGATTCCGGAACCGCAGATCACCACGACGGCGTCGGCGTGTTCCGTTCCCGTGCGCAGTAGCGCGTGCAGATCGTTCTTGACGCACACGGGTGTGCCGGTAGCGCCCACCGCCCAGGATCGGCCGGCGACGGCTGATTCAAACGTGACCACTTCATCTGGCAGGTCAAGCCCGGAAAGATAGACGCCTGAGTGGACCAGGGTCCGATTCCCCGACCGGTCAAGCACTTCTTCAACCAACCCGTCAATTGTGGCGATCGATGACTCGATGCCAAACAGTTGCGGGTTGGAGCCTCCGCCCCTCGATCTGCTCACGACGTCGCCGTCGAGCGTCACCGCGGCGACATCGGTCTTCGACCCACCTCCGTCTACGGCCAGAACTATGGCGTCATCCCGCGAGCCATCCCACGCCACGCCCGGCGTTGTCGCTGCCGTCACCGAGCGCTCACCGTGCCCATGCGAGGAACTCGCGGTTCGCGGAGATGAGCAAATCGGTGAGCCTCTCCGCGCGAGAAAACTGGCCAACAAGCGGGTGCGCGAGCATCGCCGCAGCGACGCGCTCTCGGCCGCCATGAATAGCCGCATCCAGAGCGAGACGCTCGTAGGCCGCTACGTGGCTGATGAGCCCCTTCACGCCCTCCGGTAACGGATCGATGGCAATGGGAACGAAGCGATCCTCGTGAATCTCGGCCGAGACTTCGATCACGTGGTCGTCGGGCAGAAAGTCAAGAGTGCCGTTGTTTCTCATGTTGACCGCCTGGATGTCCCCGCGGTCAGAACGCAACGACGCGATGAGGTCAACTGCCGCCTCCGAGTAGTACGCGCCGCCGCGGTGCGCGAGTTCGGCGGGCTTTTCGTCGACAGAAGGATCCGCGTATTTTTCCAGCAGCGCCTTCTCGATTTCCATGACCTCTTCCGCCCTCGTCGAGCCGCTCTGCTGTTCGCGCAGCACTTCGTCGTGGGCGTAGTAGTAACGCAAATAGTAGGAAGGAACCGCTGCCTGCCGCTCAAGCAATTCCCCGGGCAGTTCCACGTCTTCCGCAATGGCCGCACGATGGTGCGCAAGAAGTTCCGGGAGCGCATCGCGGGTGCCTGCCGCCGACGAAACCGCGACCCCCCTCTCCCACGTGAGGTGGTTGAGCCCCACGTGCTGAAGGGTCACCGCGCGCGGCTCGACGCCGAGCAGGCCCGCGAACTCCCGCTGGAAACCGATGGCGACGTTGCAGAGTCCGACCGCGTGATGCCCCGCCTCGAGCAGAGCTCTCGTCACGATTCCGACCGGATTCGTGAAATCGACTATCCACGCGTCGGGTCTGGCATGCTTTCGCACGAGTTCCGCGAGGTCCAGGACCACAGGTACCGTTCGAAGCGCCTTGGCGAAACCACCCGGTCCCGTCGTCTCCTGCCCAATGCATCCGACCTCGTGCGGCCAGGTTTCGTCGCGATGGCGAGCCGCCTGACCCCCGATCCGAAGTTGAAAGAGCACGACATCCGCATCGGTTACCCCGGCAATGACGTCGTCGGTGGCAACGACGCGACCCGGGTGTCCGGCGTGCGCGAACATCCGCTGCGAGACGCCCGCCACCAGCCCCAGACGATGTTTGTCGGGGTCGACGAGCCACAGCTCTTCGATGGGAAGCACGTCGCGGAGCCGCGAAAATCCGTCGACGAGTTCCGGCGTGTAGGTGGAGCCTCCCCCAATGACAACAAGCTTCACTTCTATCCCTTCACTCCCGTGAGCGTGATGCCCTCCACGAAGACTCGTTGCGCAAAGAAGAAGATGATCACGACGGGAATGGTCACGAGCGTGGTCACCGCCATCGTCGTGCCCCAGTCGGTGCCGTGAGATCCATGGAATCCCGCCAGCCCGTAGGCCACCGGCCAGTTGCTCGGATTCTCGGACGCGTACATGAGCGGCCCGAAGTAGTCGTTCCAGCAGTGGAAGAACAGGAAAATCGCGGAGGCCGCGATACCGGGCCTGGCCATGGGAACTATGACGCGCAACAACACGCCGACCTCGCCGTTGCCGTCGATGCGCGCCGCATCCGCGTATTCGCTGGGGATGGTCAGGAAGAACTGGCGCAACAGGAAGATCGAAAACGCGTCGCCCAGAATGTTGGGCAGAATGAGGGGCCACAGCGTGCCCGTGAGACCGAGCTGAGCCCACATCACGTAGATCGGAACGATCGTGACCTGAGGGGGAAGAAGCATCGCAACGATGATGGCCAGAAAGATGGTGTTCGCGAATCGGATGCGAATGCGCGCGAGCACATAGGCGGCCGGTACCGACGACACGAGCATGAAGATTGTCGCCAGTCCCGCGTACATGAAGGAGTTGCCGAACCACAGTGCGAGCGGCACCTGCGTGAACGCTCGGAGGTAGTTCCCGAAATCCCACGGGTTCGGCCACAGCGATGCCGTGAGCGTCTGGTTCGCCGACATGAAGGAGGTCAGCAGCACGAACACCAGAGGGGCCATGAAAAGGATTGCGAGAACGATCAGCACCGCATGCTCTGCGATCCAATAGAGAAGACCAGTGCTGCGCCCCGGTCGGCGCGTGCGGCCGGAGGCGGGCGTGAGCGGTATCGACTGAGTTGTCATGAGCGACCTTCCGGTGCGAAGGCGTTAAACCGGCGAAGCAAAATGGCAAGGAAGATTCCCGTGACGACGAACAGCACGACGGCGAGCGCTGCCGCATAGCCGAGTTGGAAGTTGCTGAAGCCTCGCACATACAACCATTCGGTGTAGGTGAGGAGGGAATCGCTCGGGTAGCCAAGCACCTGGGCGAGTTGCACGGAAACTCCGGTCTTTCCGCTCGCCACCGCGGAGGCCACCGCTGCCTGGGTGAAGTATTGAAGTGCGTCGATCACTCCGGTGATAATCGCGAAAACCAGTACGGGCACCATATTGGGCAGCGTGACATAACGCACCTTTTGGATGCCGTTGGCGCCGTCCAGAGAGGCGGCTTCGTACTGTTCCTTCGAAACATCCAGAAGCGACGCGAGAAAAATGATCATGATGTCGCCCATCACCCACACGCCCATCAGCACGAGAGATGGTTTGGCGAGGACGGGATCACTGAACCACAGGGGACCTTTGATGCCGATGGAGGCGAGGATCTGGTTTACCGGCCCGGTCCCTGGGTTGAAGAGGAAGACAAACGCCACGACAGACGCGACCGGAGGTACGAGGGCGGGCAGGTAGAAAATCGTGCGCCAGATACCGGATGCTCGCCTAGCCCGCGCGAGAAGACCCGCGATCGCGAGCGCAGTAATGATGCGAACCGGAACAAGAATGAGCACGAGCCACAGCGTGTTCGATGCGGCAGTGACCACTCGCGGGTCCTGGGTGAAGAGGTATTGGTAGTTGCGAAAGCCGATCCACTCCGGAGCGGAGAGCAGATCGTAGCGGGTGAATGAGAAGTACACGTTGGCGAGCAACGGGTAGATGAAGAACACTCCGAGGCCGAGAAGCGCGGGCGTGAGCATCGCCCACACCGCGAGTGAGCGCTTCACGGCGTCCTTGGGGCGACGCCGCCGCACGGGGCGGGAAGCAATGGCTTCCTGCCCCGCACGGACTGTTGTCGACGTAAGGGTCACGGACCCTCACTCAGTGAGAGCTGGTTGTTGATGTCGGCGTCAACCTTCTTCAACCCCGCGGCGAGATCGCCGCCATCACCCGACTGGTATTTGTCCCAGTACGCGTCCATGGTGGTTTGGTTCGCACTGCCGATGACGGTACTGGGCAGCGCCAGAGAACTCGGGTTCTTGGCGATGTCGAGGAACGTCTGAAACTGCGGGCTTGCCTTCATGTCCGGCGAAGCAAGAGCTTCCTTGGTCGTCGGAATGTTCTTCAGCTGGCTCGCGAGCGTCACTTCGGCGTCGGTGTTCATCGAGATGTACTTGATGAGCGCCCATGCAGCTTCAGGATTCTTCGCATTTTTCGATATTCCGATGACCGGAGTATTGATGAGACCGCCACCGTAAAGGTCGGTGTACTTATCCCCGACCGGGAACGGTGCCGTCGCGTAGGGCAGATCCGGCGTCTGGTCCTCAATGAACGCGACGCGCCACTCGCCATCGAACAGCATGGCGACCTGACCGGTCTGGAATGCGTTGCTTGCAGAGAACTCGTCGCCGGCGCCGGCCGAGAACGCCTTGAGCTTGTCGTAGCCGATCTTGTCGACGAAACCCTTCTGCCAGGTCATGAGATCCGTCCATGCCGGGTTGTCTGCGATCGCGCTCTTGCCGTCCTTCATCCAGGTGGCACCCGTGATCGGTCCCCACTGCGCGGCGAGGTTCTCGTAGAAGCCCATCAGGGGGTTGAAGCCGAGCGTCTTGATCGATCCGTCGGCGTTGAACGTGGTGAGCTTCATCGCCATATCTTCGAGCTCGCTGAGCGTCTTCGGCGGCGCGGTGTAGCCGGCATCCGCGAGCATCTTCGTGTTGTAGTACAGCCCGTATGCGTCGAACGGCGTCGGCAAACCGCACTGCTTGCCCTCGAACGAACTGGCATCCAGCGGAATGGGCAAATACTTGCTCAGGTCCACGGAGTCCCGCTTGATTGCCGGACCGAGGTCGCGGAACGCGCCGGACTTGCAAATCGTTCCCAGGTTGTCCGTACCGTTCAGGATTCCGACATCGAGGTCGCCGCCCGACGAAATGACCTTCGCGATTTTGTCATCGGATTGCCCGGTGTGAACCTCGACCTTGACGTCGGGGTACGCCTTCTCGAAGCCGTCGACCACTGTTTGCATGATCTTGGCTTCGCGATCGGTGAAGTAGTGCCAGAACGACACCGTGCCCGACACATGGTCGGGGGTCGTGTCGTCCATTTTCGCGCCGCCGCTGGAAGCGCATCCGGCCAGGGTCATGGCCGCCACCGCAGTGACTGCGGCAATCGCCAGGCCCGAGGTAAATCGGTGCTGCATTGTGAAACCTCGCTGTTCTTTATGGATTGTTCTCTTTGGGTGGGACTCTTCTTCAGGTGCCAATCATGTTCACCTCGCTAAACAGGGCCGACCTGATCTGACCGATCAGGAATTCTCGAGCGCCGCGCACGACGGGGTGGTCCGCGACGGATGTCGAGACAACGCGTGGCGACCAGCGCGACTCTCGCCGAATGGTGGTTTGCACCAGATCCGCGAGCCGCGGACCGCCGAGCGCACCCGTCGGGCCACCCAGCACGACGCGTTCAGGGTCGAGCACCGCGAGAACGGGGATGACCCCCACCGCGATGCGCGCGGCGAGATCCGCGAAGAAGTCATCGCGACGCGGGTGAGTCGCGAGTTCGTCCATGAGCGCGCTGTATCCGCGCGTGCGAAGTCCGTGCATACGAGCTACCTTCGCGACCGCGGAGGCGCCCACAAAAGACTGCAGGTCCTTTGCGTCTGGGTCGATCTCGGCGGCGACGTGCGGTATGGGAAGGTAGCCGATTTCGCCTGCGCTTCCGGATGCGCCCCGGTATACGGTGCCACCGAGGTCAACCGCCAGGCCGAGGCCCTCGCCCATCCACAGCAGCGCGAATCCGGCGGCGTCATCCATGGAGATGTTGGTGCGCTCCGCGATGGCGGCAAGGTTCACGTCATTGTCGATGAAGACGGTGTGGCCGAGCGAGTCTTCCAGCTGTCTGCGCGCACCCTTGCGCGGCCAGCTCGGCAGTCCCTCGACAAAGCTCAGTTCGTCAGAGCTTGGATCTACCGCGCCCTGCACGCCAATGCAGGTGAACCTGACGGTGTCGGGCGTCACGTTTGCGGCCAGACACGCGCTGCGGATGCCTTCCGTCACGTCCGCTACCGCGTTGCGCGAGCGCGCCGCTTTCGGCATCGTCACGGTGACAATGGGCAGTTCGCTGCCGAGAGCATCCACGACCACGGCCTGAAGCTCAAGATGGTTGATGCTGATTGCCACGCCGTGAATTCGATCCCCGCGCACCGCATACGTGGCGGCTTTGGGCCCGCGTCCCTGGGATTCTTCGCCGACGGCGCTGATGAGTCCGGCGCTTTCGAGTCGCGACACCATGAGCGAGGCGGTCGGCTTGGAAAGGCCCGACAGCGTGCCGATGCGATTGCGTGTCAGCGCGCCGTGTTCCAGCAGGAGTTCGAGTGCTTTTCGATCATTGGTTTCGCGCAGCCACGAGGGCGTACCGGGAATTGTTCTCGGACTCATCGTTGACCCTGCCTCCAGAAAAATCTGTGGAAGCGAATGTATCAGTAAAGTTTCTTAACAGTAAAGAGTTCTTTCAACTTTTTTTCCGACGCACGGTTCGCTCACGACTCGTGCGGATACGTGAGGCCCATCTGCCGGCGCATTTCATCCATGGTGTCGAGCACGGCGATCGTCTGCTCGGGCGGCATGATGCTGCTCTCCAGCCTGCCCTCGCTGACGAGTCGCTCGAGCTCCACCGCCTGGTAGTGCATCCCGCGACCGACGACGGGCGTGTCGAATCGTTCAATAACGTTTTCGTCCGCGTCAAACACCGTGAAGAACGCGGCATCATGCCACACCGAATCGATGCCAATCCATCCTTCTGTCCCGAGAATCGTCGCGGTGTTGGGTCCCGGCGTATCCAGGGCGCACTGCACGAGCGCCTGCTGGCCGTCTCGATAACCGAACACCGCAGAGGACTGCCGGTCGACACCCGTGGGCAGAAAACTCGCGAAGGCGGTTACGGTCTCCGGCGTTCCAAGAAGGTCCTGCGCGAGCGAGACCGGGTAAACCCCCAGATCAAGCAGCGCGCCGCCGCCGAGTTCGCGGCTGTTGACGCGGTGGTCCGGTTCGGCCGGCAGTTTCTGATTGTGATCGGCGATGACGGTGCGGACCTCGCCGATAGTCCCGGCCGCGATGACCTCCCTCACGCGGATCATGTGCGGCAGGAAGCGCGTCCACATGGCCTCGAGGAGCACGAGCTTCTTGTCGTGAGCGAGTCGGAAGAGCTCCGTCGCCTCTGCGGTGTTCAGGGTGAACGGTTTCTCCAGCAACACGTGTTTTCCCGCATCGAGCGCCAACTTCGCGTGCTCAGCATGGAACGGATTCGGCGTCGCCACATAGACGACATCCACACCCGGATCGTCAACCAGCTCCCGATAGCTGCCGAATGCGCTCCCGAGCCCGAAATCTTTCGCGAAGGACCGCGCCGAGTCCTTCTGACGCGACCCCACCGCGGCGAGATTGAACCCATGGGTGCGCATGTCCTGCGCAAGCGTGCGGGCGACCCATCCGGTGCCGAGAATTCCCCAGTTCAGTGCGCTCATGTTTCCTCCGGCCAGAGAGTCTGATGTGCGGTTGGCCGCGCCGAGTTCATTCCGGCTCGAAGCGCATCCAGAATCCGCATGATGTCGACGGAGTCATCCAGCGAATGAAGCGGAGATTCCGTCAGACCGTCCGCGATGTGCTGGGCGACGGCGACCGCCTGCCAGCACAGCCCTTTGCGAAGCCTCAATCCCGAATCGTCACTCCACCCCTCCCGAGAATCCTCGGTGACAAAGTCGAATCCGTCCGGCATGAGGAACGGGCTGCGAAGTTCCGCGCGTGCCGCCGAACCATTGATCGCTGCGACACTCGGCGTATCCGCGAACATCGTGGACGCGATGATCGCCTGAGCGCCGCCCGCCACGGAGAGCACGGCAGCGAACTGACCATCGACTCCCGTGGACGCGTTCGCACCCGTGACCATGAGGGAATCGGGGTTTCCCAGCACGAATCGTGCAAACCAGACTGGGTAGATCCCGATGTCGCGCAGCACGCCGCCCCCCAGATCGTCGCGAAAGACCGGTGCCGACGGGTCGGAACCGAAATTCGCGCCGAAATCAGCGGATACGCTCACGATGTCACCGAACTCGCCGGCGGCAAGCAGTTGCTCGAGCACCGTGGTCTGCGGAAGGTACCGACTCCACAGTGCTTCCATCGCGAACACTCCAGCAGATCGAGCCGCTCGGGCGATCGCGAGCGCATCGTGGGCATCCACTCCGATCGGTTTTTCAATGAGAACGTGTTTACCGCCCGAAATTGCGAGCTCTGCAAGCCGACGGTGTTCGCTGTTGATCGATGAAATGTAAACGATGTCGACGTGCGGATCCGCGACGAGCTGCTCGTAACTGCCATAGTGGCGTGGTACCCCGTGCGCCTCGGCGAAACGCTGCGCACGTTCTCGGGATCGCGACGCTACGGCGTGCACGCGCTGGTCGGTATTCGCGTGCAAAGTCGAGATGAAGTCTCCGGCAATTTCGCCCGGGCCGAGCACCCCCCAGCGAAGCACTGGTCCACCGCGCAGGGGGACAACATTCGGCTCAGGGAATCTCACGGCAGCACCTTCCCCATCACCAATTCATCCGAGGCCGCACCCACGGTCTCGAATCCGAGATGACGATAGAACTCGATGGCGTTCACGTTCTGGAGCCCCACTCCGAGATGCACACCCGCGGCACCGCGCTCACTCAACGTCGCGAGCAGAATCTCGATGAGCTGCCGACCGTAGCCCTGCTTGTGCACACGGGGGAGCAGGTCAATGTGCAGGTGTGCGGGAAAGCGAGCGACGACCTCATCCTCTGCGCGAGGCGGCGAATGGATGAGACGAATCACACTCGCATCGGCTGACGCCTCGCCGGATGAAGGGCCCGGCTTCAGCGGATACTGCTCGCGCAACGGCGGCCACCAGTGCTCCTCCGCCCACGCTTCGAACGCGCGAGTGTCCCTGACCGCAAGCGCGTATCCGGCGATTCCATCCTCATCTGCAACGACGAAGGCATTCTCGGGCTCACCGACAATGTAGGGACCGACGAAGACCTGACCGAGCAAGTCGGGGTTGTGAAACTCGTGGGTTGCGTCGGTCCCCGAGTCCCCCGTTTTCAAACACACCCGATACGCACCGGGAAGATCCTGCACGATCGCGGGCCTGATAGCGCGGTTTGAATCTGCTCGCATCACAGCGTCAACGTTACTCTGCCTTCGCAAGAGGTCTATACAGTCAGGCATTGAGCCCTGTATATCAGTGGAAGGCCGGATTCAAGTGGTCTAATTAATGCTTGCTTCCTGCGCGCGGATGCGTTTCACTTGCAGAGTGCCGGATGCAGGAACCTCATCGCCGCTCACGCTTCGAGTGCGACTTCGCGAGCTCATTGCCGCCACCGCGGTCGGCGAGCGACTGCCGGGCGAGCGTGAATTGAGTGAACGCTGGGGAGTGGCACGCATGACCCTGAGGAAAGTGATGGACTCGCTCATTGCCGAAGGGCTTCTCGAGCGGCGCCACGGATCCGGCACGTACGTGACCCCGCGGCCCACGGTGAGACTACTCGGTCTCACGTCATTCACGGAGGACATGCGCGCGCGCGGACTTGCTCCCACAAGCAGGCTCATGGATTTCGCGAGCACGCCGGCGACCGCCGTGCTCGCCGGGGAGCTGGACATTCCGGAAGGCGAGGAAGTCCTCACCTTCACCCGGTTGCGGTTGGCGGACGATGTGCCGATGGCGCTCGAAACGGTGTGGGTGCCCAAGCCATTGGTGCCCGGTTTGACACGCTCAGAACTGAGCGGATCTCTCTACGAACTGCTTGCCGAGCGCTATCGAATCGCTCCGAGTGCCGCACACGTCACCATCGCGCCTCTCACCCCCGACCCGGAAATGCAGCGGCTCTTGTCGATACCGCAAAGTCAGGCATGTCTGCGGATTCACCTCGTGGACTCCGACGCGTCGGGACGGGTCATCATGGTTTCCGACTGCGTCTATCGGGGCGATCGGTACCACCTCACGGCCGACATCACCGGCACGACGTTCACGTCGTCAACAGCTCGGAGAATCGCATGACGGCGACGCTGGGTGTCGACGGCGGCCAGTCCGGCATCCGGTTGCAGCATTCCGACCAGAACACCGTCATCGAATTGGGCGGAGTGAGTCGCACCGGCGATCAGGTGGCTGCAGTTGCGGATGCCGTTCGCACCGCGGTGCGTTCTTCGGACTTTCCTCCGATCGAGACAGTGGTGCTCGGTCTCACGACGGCACCGGTTCTCGAATCCGAAAAACGCCACCTGTGTGAAATCATCTCCGATGCGACGGGTGCCGCCGAGGTGTGGCTCGCGGACGACTCGGTGACCGCTCATTGCGGGGCGCTTTCCGGCGAAATGGGAATCACCCTCACTGCCGGAACCGGAATTGCCTGCCTCGCAGCGTCGCCGCGGGCGCGTCCGCGCGCGTTCGACGGTTTCGGCTACCTCCTGGGCGACGAGGGTGGAGCGTTCTGGATCGGACAGCACGCCTTACGGCACGCTCTGCGATCTCGCGACAATGACCGCACGTCTGCCTTGACCCGCATGGCGGAGGATCGCTATGGGAGCCTCGCACAGCTTCACGTTCACTTGCACGAAGCGGCGACACCCGTGAATGAGATTGCGCAGTTTGCTCGGGATGTGCTGGCCAGCGCGGACACCGTCCCTGAAGCGGGCGCCATCGTCGATGCCGCGGCAGAGCGGCTCATGATCACGATTCACGCCGCACGCGATTACCTCGGTGAGACCGTCACGCCTCTCGCGCTCGGCGGGAGGCTTTTGGCACCGGATTCCCCGCTGCGGCGTCGGCTCGACCGGCTTCTCGATCACGAACCCAGATTGTCGCCGCGCACCGCAGATCGTGACCCGCTTGGCGGCTGCCTTCTGCTGCCGTTGTCGCAGCTCGCCGATCGCTACGGAGAGCTCCTTTACCGCTGGAATGGAAGACAGACACTATGAGCACTCACCCCGATTCCGCTGGAAATCGCTACCTCCGTGCAGTTTCGCAACTCATTTCACGACTCAGCACCGAAGAGTGGCCGAACCTCCTTGCCGCCGCCACCCTCGTCGCCGACTCCGTCGGGTCCGGCGGCACGATCCACGTTTTTGGGTCGGGGCACTCTCACATGATGGCGGAGGAACTGTTCTATCGTGCCGGTGGCCTGGTCAAAGTGAGCCCGATCCTCTTCGATGGCCTCATGCTGCATTCCAGCGCGCCACTCAGCACGTCGCTGGAGCGAATTCCCGGTCTCGCGGAAGCGCTCGCGCAGGATCACCCCATCGCACAAAATGACGTTCTTATCGTGGCCTCGAACTCCGGCGGCAACACAGTTGTCGCCGAACTGGCCACCCTTGTGCGCGACGGCGGCACCCCGGTCATTGCGGTCACGAGCATCGCACACGCGACCTCCGCACAGGCACGCGCAAAGGGACATCGGCGCCTGCACGAAATCGCCGACGTCGTGCTCGACAACGGTGGAGTCGTGGGGGACGCGGCGGTCGACATTGCCGGATTCCCGCGCCGGGTGGCACCAACGTCGACGGTTGTCGGCGCCGCCATTCTGAATGCCGTCGTGGCGGAAGCCGTGGAGATTATGGTGGGCCGAGGAATCATCCCGGACGTATTCCTGAGCAGTAATACGTCCGGAGGCGACGTGGTGAATGCACCCTTCCTCGCACGCGAGGCGGCATCGTGACGGCATCCCCTTTCGCCATCCGCGGGATCATCGAAGGTTTCTACGGAAAGCCATGGACCCACCAACAGCGCATCGACATGATGGAGTTCCTTGGTCGCCACGGCATGAACACTTTCGTTTACTCGCCCAAGGATGACCGCCTGCTGCGCCGAGACTGGCGCGAGCCATATTCGGGGTTGGACCTCGATCAGATTTCAGACCTCATCAGGACATGTGCTGCCAATGGGCTCGACTTCGTTTTTTGCCTCTCACCCGGACTTTCCGTCGAGTACTCCCGTCAGGCTGATCTGGAGAAACTGGTGAGCAAATTTCAGACCGTTGCGGCCCTCGGCGTCACCAGTTTCGGTCTCTTTCTGGATGACATACCGGCACGGCTCATGCACACCAACGACCGAGAGCGGTTTACCGACCTCGTCGACGCGCAGTCCGATTTTGTCAATCGGACGTTCACGGGACTTCTGCGCGCGATGGGCGGGCAAGCGCAGTTCTTCGTCTGCCCGACGCAGTATTTCGGCAGCGGCCACGAGGACTACATCCGTCGATTCGGCGGGGCGCTCGACGGTCGTATCGAGCTGCTGTGGACGGGTCGCCAGATCTGCTCGCCCACGCTCGAACGCGATGATGCCGTGCGCTTCGCCGAATCCACCGGGCATGTTCCCACGTATTGGGACAATTACCCGGTCAATGATGTGGCTATGACACGGGAGCTTCACGTAGGGCCGTACCGCGGACGGGACCCTCAACTGGGAACCGCATCACGAGGAATCGTCGCGAACGGCATGGAACTGTTCGAGTCGTCCAAAATCCCCATTGCCACGATCGCGGACTATTTGAATAACCCTGAGGACTACGACCCCGAATCCAGCTGGACTCGAGCCGTTGCCGAAGTCGCGGGCACCGACGCGGAGGCATTCCTGGTTTTCGCAGACAACGTGCGCACGTCGTGTCTGGCACCGGATGATTCGCCTCTTCTCCAGCACGCACTCGAGACGTTTGCATTTGAACGGGAATACGGCGACGCGAATGGCGCGGCGGACGAACTTTCCACTCTCGTCTCGCGAATGCTCGCCGCCGCCGACCGGTTGCTCGGCCCGAATGTCGCAAACCCGGCACTGATCGCGGAGTCACGTCGCTGGATCGAATCTTTTGAGACCGGGGCGCGTGCGCTGGAGCGCGTCGTGGCCCTCTATCGAGAGGGGCGCCTCGACACGGATGGCCCGGCAGAGCTGGCTCCGCTCCTTGCCGCCGTTCGCGAAAATCGACTTCGCGTCTTCGGCGACGTGCTCGACATGACCCTCGCGGAGCTCACCGGAGAACCGCCAGGCGGCGCGTGAACGGTCGCCCGAATTCACGCTCGATCGAGTATCGCCTTCAGGTCGGCACCCACAGGCAAGGAACCGTAGAGCTGGGACGCCTGAGTACCCAGTCGCGTGGCCGTGAACGCATCCGCAACAGCTGACGGCGAAAATCGCAGCATGAGCGATGCCTGCAGAGTGAGAGCGAGCCTCTCGGTTATCCACCGTGCAAGGTGCGGCTCGGGCTTCTCCGAAAGCAGCTCGCGCGTGCCATCGAGATACGCGTCAAACATCGGATGCGCGCCCTCCGCCAGAGAGACCTCGGTGAAAAAGGCGTCCAACGACTCCGGTTCGCGCGCAAGTGCACGCAACACATCGAGTGCGATGACATTGCCGGAGCCCTCCCAAATCGCCATGACCGGCTGCTCCCGGTAGCGGCGGGCCAGCGGAAAGTCTTCGATGTACCCGTTGCCGCCAAGGCACTCCATCGCCTCATAGGAATGCCCGGGACCACGCTTGCAAATCCAGTATTTCGCCACCGCCGTGGCCAGCCTGGCGAAGGCCCGCTCCCGATCGTCTGCGTCGGCATCATGAGCTCTTGCGAGCCGAAGTCCCGTGACGGTTGCCGCCTCGGACTCGAGCGCGAGATCAGCAACCACCGCCGTCATCGCCGGCTGATCGATGAGCCTGGATCCGAACGCAGACCGATGCCGCACGAGCCACAGCGCCTCCGCAACAGACTGCCTCATTCCCGCCGCGGTGCCGAGAATGCAGTCCAAACGGGTTCGCGCCACCATTTCGATGATGGTGGCGACCCCGCGCCCTTCCTCACCGACCGCGAACGCGACGGTGCCGTCGAACTCGACCTCGCACGACGCATTCGAACGATTCCCGACCTTGTCTTTCAAACGCTGGATCGCGAACACATTGCGCGTTCCATCCTCGAGCACCCTGGGCAGGAGAAAGCAACTGAGGCCGGCGGGAGTTTGCGCGAGAACGAGAAAGGCATCCGACATCGGCGCGCTGCAAAACCATTTGTGGCCGGTGAGGCGGTAGCTGCCGTCGCCGGCATCCACCGCGACCGTGGTGTTCGCCCGCACATCGGATCCGCCCTGCTTTTCGGTCATTCCCATGCCGAAGAGCGCCGAGGGCTTGTTCGCAACGAGCCGTCCGTCGTAGTCACGACTCAGGAGACGCGGCAGCCAGGTTTTCGTCAGCGAAGGCGATGCGGCTAGCGCAGGCACTACCGCGTGCGTCATGGAGACGGGGCACGCGTGTCCCGGCTCAATCTGGGCGAACAGCATGAAAGCGGCAGCGCGCGCCACATTTGCACCGGGCTTCGGGTCTGCCCACGCACTCGTGTGAGCGCCGTAGGAGACCGCAGAACGGATGATGCGGTGATACGACTCGTCGTACTCGACCTCGTCGACGCGATTGCCCCACTTGTCGTGCGTGTGCAGAGCCGGCGCATGGGTGTTCGCGGTTTCCGCATCCGTCTGGAAATCACCATCCCCCACGAGGATGCCGATTTCGCGCAACTCGCCGAGCGCCCACGCTCCGTCGAATCTCGCAACACCATCCACCAGTGGTCGATTGGTTCCAAACTCATCCACGCCCACGCGTGGCGGAGCCTGATTGCTCACCTCGTGCGTCGCCATGACTCCACGGTAGCCCGACCCGCTGTGGTGGGCCTAGAGCCCGGGTGAAATCATGCCCCGACGAGAGGTACCGAACAGGAACCACGTGTGGTCCTGCGTGCCTCCTAGCGGCGCAACTCCAGGGTGCAGCACTTCACTCCGCCGCCGCCGAGAAGCAGCTCGGAGAGATCCACGCCGATCGGGTTGTACCCGCGATCGCGCAACTGCCTCTCGAAGCCCTTCGCACGGGAAGCAATGACGACGTTGTAACCGTCCGAGTAGGAGTTCAAGCCGAGTACGGAAGCATCCTCCTCGCTCACGAGGATCGCATCCGGGTACCGCTCGCGCAGCACGGCAAGCCCCGCATCGTTGAACGCGGATGGCAGGTACGCGATGTTCGCCTGTTCACCTTCCGCCGGCGCAGGGTCGAGCACGGCGATAGCAGTATCGAGGTGGTAGAAGCTCGGGTTCACGAGTTCCAGGGAAATCACGTCGCGGCCGAAGATGTCCGCGACCTCGCGGTGGCTGTCGAGGTTGGTTCGGAAACCCGTGCCGGCGAGGATGACGTCCCCGACGAGAAGAAAGTCGCCCTCGCCCTCGTTGGTGCATTCCGGCTCACGGACGTCAAATCCGTTCTCACGGAACCAGTCCATGTAGGCGGGACCCTCAGGCTGACGTTCCGGATACGTGAACTTGGCACCGTAAGCAATGTTGTCCAGCACAAAACCGCCGTTGGCCGCGTAGACCATGTCGGGCAGCCCTTCGATCGGGTCCACGAGCTGCACGTCAAATCCAAGATCACGGTAGGTGCGGTAAAGCTCGTTCCACTGGATAACGGAGCGTGACGTGTCCGTGGGGTTTTCCGGATGCATCCACGGGTTGATCTGATAGCTCACCGTGAAAAAATCAGGTCTGCACATGAGCACGGATCTTTCGGACGGCCGGCGCTCCCGGGTCATCGGCTCGCTTTGGACAGAAGTATTCGTCATGGGATCCTCCGAATGTATGGCGGACACTGTCACTCCCTCGAGCCCCGGACTGGGACGCCTCTTCCAGTCTGACACGACGGTATCCAACACTTCTGTTCGGATTGCGCAGCGATCCTGCGTGGTTACCCCACTTCTCGCAACGATTCGCCGTAGTGTGTCTACATGGACAACCTCGATTACGGAATTATCGACCTGCTTCGCCAGAATGCCCGCGCCGGATACGGAGACATCGGCGAAGTGATCGGACTCTCGGCGTCCGCCGTTAAGCGGCGCGTGGACAAGCTCGTCGCCGACAAGGTCATCCGCGGATTCACCGTGCAGGTGGACCCGAATGTGGACGGCCTGGCCACCGAGGCCTATGTCGAACTCTTTTGCCGCGGAACCGTGGCGCCTGAGGAACTGCGCCGCATCCTCTCGGCGGTCCCCGAGGTCGTCGATGCCGGTACGGTCAGCGGAAGCGCCGACGCGATAGTTCACATGCGTTCGCGCGACATCGCCAGTCTCGAGGTCGCCCTCGAGCGGCTTCGGCTTGCTCCCAACGTCGACCACACCCGCTCAGCAATCGTCCTTTCCAAGCTCATCCACCGCAACTTCGAGCAGTAGGTTGCGGTGGTGCGCCACGGGACCGAGACAGCGCGTCACACGAGTGCGGGCTCAGGCTCTTCAACCAGATATCGCGCATATGCCGGAAGTGTCATGAAGGTGGGGTATTCGTCCTTCAACGCAACGTCGCGGAATATGTCGGCGGCATCGTCAAACCGGTCACCGGCGTTTCGCGGGAGTGTGGCAAGCAGGCCGTCCAGCATGCTCTCGATGAGGTCCCGGGTGATTTCGGTTCCCTCCACGGTGACGACATTCTGATGAATCCACTGCCACACCTGTGACCTGCTGATCTCCGCGGTTGCCGCGTCTTCCATGAGGTCGTCGATGGCAACGGCGCCCACGCCGCGCAACCACGACTCGATGTACTGCAGCGCAACGGAAACATTCCCGCGCACTCCCGCATAGGTGATGGAGCCGTTGACCGACCGGATATCGAGAAGCTGGTCTGCGCCTACCCGCACTTCGGGGCGTTGCCGATTCAGTTGGTGCGGGTGGCCGTCAAGAACGGCGTCGAATTTCGCGCGCGCGGTGTCGATGAGGTCCGGATGTGCTACCCAGGTCCCGTCGAATCCGTCCCCGGCTTCACGCGCCTTGTCCGCCGCCACTTTTTCGAGTGCTCTCGCGGTGACCTCGGGCTTGCGCCGATTCGGGATGAACGCGCTCATGCCCCCGATTGCATACGCGCCACGGCGATGGCACGTGCTCACGAGAAGTTCCGTATACGCGCGCATGAACGGCACGGTCATGGTGATTTCGTTGCGGTCGGGCAGGACGAAACTCTGGCCGCGTCCGCGATAGTTCTTGATGATGCTGAAGATGTAATCCCACCGACCCGCGTTGAGGCCAGCGCAGTGATCCCGCAGCTCGTAGAGGATCTCCTCCATCTCGAACGCGGCGCCGATCGTCTCGATGAGCACGGTCGCGCGGATCGTGCCGTGCGGCAGCCCGAGACGTTGCTCCGAGAAAGAGAACACATCATTCCACAGTCTCGCCTCCGTGTGGCTCTCAATCTTTGGCAGGTAGAAGTACGGCCCGCGGCCATTCGCAATAAGCACCTGCGCATTGTGGAAGAGATACAGTCCAAAGTCGACGAGCGAACCCGATGTCGGCATACTCCTTCCCGCGATGTCGGTGTGAAACAGGTGGCGCTCCACCAGATGCCAGCCGCGAGGACGGACCACAATCGTCGGAGTGTCACCCGTGACCGAGTACTTCTTTCCTTCGTCGCTCGTGAACTCCAGTTGACCGCGCACCGCGTCCACAAGGGTGAGCTGGCCTTCGATGACGTTCGCCCAGGTCGGGCTCGTGGCATCCTCCTGGTCGGCGAGCCACACGTTTGCATCCGAATTCAACGCATTGATCGCCATCTTGCGGTCAGTGGGACCCGTGATCTCGACTCGGCGGTCCTCGAGACCGGGGCCGGCGCCGGCGACACACCAGTCGGGATCCTCGCGAATGTGGGCGGTCTCGGGCAGGAACCGCAGATTGCGGCCGTTGCCGAGGTCGTAACGCACGCGCATTCGGGCGGCGAGTTCATCGTGTCTTCTGCCGGCGAAACGATCGTGCAACTCGGTGAGGAACTCAAGCGCACTCGGCGTGAGAATTTCGTCATAGCGTTCGCGCAGTGGCCCGCGGATGTCGATGTGAGTCATGGGTGTTCTCCTTGTCGTGAAATTTCTAGAACTGGGCGGTCTCGGTCGAACCCACGAGCGCCAGGGTTTGGCTTCCCGGGTTCAAAGCGGTGGCGATCCGGTCGAAGTAGCCGGTGCCGACTTCGCGCTGGTGGCGCGTGGCGGTGTATCCGTCGACCTCGGAGGCGAACTCAGCCTCTTGAAGCTCGACGTAGGCGCTCATCTGGCGCTCCTGGTAGCCCCGCGCAAGCGTGAACATGGAGTGGTTGAGCGCGTGGAACCCGGCGAGGGTGATGAACTGGAACGCGTACCCCATCGCGGCAAGTTCCCGCTGGAACGAGGCGATCGTGGCATCGTCGAGGTGGCGCTTCCAGTTGAACGACGGCGAGCAGTTGTATGCGAGCTTCTTGCCGGGGAACTCACGGTGGATGCTCTCCGCGAACGTGCGCGCCAGCTCGAGGTCAGGCTCCGCGCTTTCCACCCAGAGCAGATCGGCGTATGGGGCATAGGCGTGTCCGCGAGCCAGCACCGTCTCGATCCCCGGAGTGGTCTCGTAGAAGCCCTCTGGCGTTCTGTTGCCGTTGATGAACGGCTGGTCGCGCTCATCGATGTCGCTCGTGATGAGGGTGGCCGCGAGCGCGTCCGTGCGGGCGATGACGATGGTGGGAACACCGGCCACGTCGGCCGCCAGGCGTGCCGCGTTGAGCGTGCGGATGTGCTGGCCCGTCGGAATGAGCACCTTGCCGCCCATGTGCCCGCACTTCTTCTCGCTCGCGAGCTGGTCCTCCCAGTGCACGCCCGCAGCGCCCGCCTCGATCATGGAGTGCATGAGCTCGTAGGCGTTGAGTGGTCCCCCGAAGCCGGCCTCGGCATCCGCGACGACGGGGGCCATCCAGTCGATGTCGTCGCCCTCGATGTGCCCGGCACGCAAGAGGGCATTGTTGATGCGGCGCACCACTGCGGGGACGGAGTTAGCCGGGTACAGGCTCTGGTCCGGGTAGGTCTGCCCGGCGAGGTTCGCGTCGGCGGCAACCTGCCAGCCGGAAAGGTAGATGGCCTTGAGGCCTGCGCGCACCTGCTGCACGGCCTGGTTGCCGGTGAGCGCGCCAAGCGCGTACACCCACTCTTCGGAATGGAGGAGGTTCCACAGGTTCTCTGCCCCGCGGCGGGCGAGGGTGCGATCCTCGCGCACGCTGCCGCGGATGGCGATGACGTCTTCGGCGCTGTAGTCGCGCGTGATGCCGCTCCAGCGTGCTTCCGTCTTCCACTCAGTCTCGAGCTCGGATGCGGTCTGGGTCTGATCTCCCGGTCTGGCGGTCGACGTTTTCTCGTTCATGTTTCTCTCCTGGCGTTGCTGCGTTGTGCGGCTGTGGTTTCCACTGTGCAGCCGACGGATCCCGGTGGCACCGAATTCAGGCAGAGAACTTCTCGTACACTTCTGAAAACCAAAAAACTGCCATACTGTGCCACCGTTCTGACCAACTCGACGAACGTTGGGCCCAAATCATCGAGTGAAACTAGAAGAATCACTAAATTTCTGTTTTGATCAAGAATCCCCGTTGCTGAGCATCCTGAATTACGAACGAGGCGGGGTTCACGAGAGACGATGGAGAGATGGCGGACGCACTCACGATTGGAAAGCGGATCCGAAGCCTGCGCACCGAACGGGGAATGACGCTCGAAGCCCTCGGTGAAGCAATCGGCAGAGCCGCTTCGCAAGTGAGCGTGCTGGAGAACGGAAAACGCGAACCCCGCCTGCGCGACCTGCAGTCGGTGGCCGCTGCACTCGAAGTGGAGCTGGATGCACTGCTCCAGGAGGCGCCCCCGGATCGGCGTGCGGAACTCGAGATCGCACTCGAGCGTGCGCAGCGCGGACCGCTTTATTCTTCGCTGGATCTTCCCCCGCTTCCCGTGCGCAAAACGCTGAGCGACGAGGCGATCGAGACGATCCTTCGACTGCATTCCGAGCTGGAGCGACTCCACCGCGAGCGCGCAGCAACGCCCGAGGAGGCCAGGCGCGCCAACACGGAGCTGCGGCGGCAAATGCGGCAACAGAACAACTACTTTCCTGCTCTTGAAACCCAGGCCAGGCAGTTGCTGGAAGCTGTCGGCCACGAAGGCGGCCCGCTGTCGCAACGCACGGCATCCGACCTTGCCACCCACCTCGGCTTCACGCTGCATTATGTGGCGGATTTGCCGGATTCGACCCGGTCAATCAGCGATCACGAACACAAACGCATTTACCTGCCGTCCAGCGCAGGCGGTGATCCTCGAGGCGCACTCCTCCGCGCGCTTGCCGCTCAGGTTCTCGGCGCGCGCGAGCCGAAAGATTATCGCGAGTTCCTTCTCCAACGGGTCGAAACGAACTACCTCGCGGCGGCGCTCATGATCCCGGAAAAGGATGCCGTCGAATTTCTTACCAAGGCACGGGATGCGCGGGAGCTTTCCGTCGACGACCTGCGGGATGCCTACGCTGTCACCTATGAAACCGCGGCGCATAGGTTCACGAATCTCGCTACGGAGCGACTCGGAATCCCCGTCCACTTTCTGAAGGTTCACCAGACCGGAACCATCCTGAAGGCGTACGAAAATGACGACGCCCAGTTCCCGACGGATGTCCTCGGTGCCGTCGAAGGCCAACTTGTGTGCCGGGAGTGGAGCGCGCGACAAGTGTTCACGATTGCCGACCAGTTCAGCGCATACCACCAGTACACCGACAAACCGAACGGAACCTACTGGTGCTCGTCGAGCATCCAATCCACGTCGCGGGGCAACTATTCGGTGAGCGTCGGTACTCCCTTTGCCTACACAAAGTGGTTCAGGGGCCGAGAGACTTCGCACCGAAGAACATCCGAATGCCCCAACCCGGTATGTTGCCGTCGGCCGCCCGCTCGACTCGCGGCGCGCTGGGCCGGGAATACGTACCCGAGCCCCCGACTGCAGTCCTCCCTGCTCGCCGCGCTGCCACAGACTTCGTTCACCGGTGTCGACGACACCGAAGTGTTCACATTTCTGCAAAAACATGCTCCCGACGACGAGATGCGACCGTAAATCATCGGTTTTCGCGGTGGCGAACGTCATTCGCCACGAATTCCGTCGTGCAAGGCGGGCCGTCTCAACTCGAATCGTTGCAAAATAGGGCATTTTCCGATTGACTGCTTAGTGACCGCAAAGAAGCGACCCTCTGGAAGGGGCACCACCACGTGACCGCTGTGACAGACGAGGCAGCCTCCGCGAACGCGAGCATACCGCGCGGACGTGGCGAACCCACCGGCACCGTGGTGCTCGAGAACGTCACAAAGCGATTCGGAACGGCAACCGCGGTCGACAACATCAATCTGCACGTAGAGCCGGGCGAGTTCCTCTCGCTTCTGGGACCGTCAGGTTGCGGCAAGACCACGACACTGCGCATGCTTGCCGGCTTCGAACAGCCGGACGAAGGCTCCATCCGCATCTCGGGGAAGGACGTCCTCGGAATTCCGCCGTACAAGCGGAACGTCAACACCGTGTTTCAGGCATACGCACTGTTTCCGCATCTGACGATCGCCGAAAATGTTGCATACGGTCTCCAGCAAAAGAAGGTACAGAAGACGGAGATCCGCACGAGGGTAGCGGACGCTCTGGACATGGTGAGGATGCGCAGTTTCGCCGACCGCAAGCCACAACAACTCTCCGGCGGACAGCAGCAGCGCATCGCGCTTGCCCGTGCTCTCGTCAACCGCCCATCGGTTCTGCTGCTCGACGAGCCTCTGGGTGCCCTGGACCGCCAGCTCCGTGAAGAGATGCAGTTGGAGCTGAAACTCCTGCAATCGCGGGTGGGCATCTCCTTCATCTTCGTGACCCACGATCAACACGAGGCGCTGTCGATGAGCGACCGCATCGCCATCATGCGCGACGGACGAATCGAGCAGCTCGCGGATGCCGACACCATTTATGGTGCGCCCAAGAATTCGTATGTCGCCGGGTTCATCGGTCAGCAGAACTTCCTAGAAGCGGTCGCGGTGGATGCCACCACCGCGGATTGCCCGGCCGGCCGCCTTGCGACCGCAAACGTCAATCCAGAAGTAAAGGCCGGCGATTCGATCGTGGCCGCCGTGCGGCCCGAGTTCGTTCAGCTTGCCGCCGCATCCGATGGAGCACCGAAAGCCAACGGTCCGAACCGCTTCGAAGGAACTGTGCTCAGCACCTCGCATCTGGGCGAAACCGTGCAGTTCCTGGTTGACCTTGGAAACGACATGTCAATCCAGGCTCGCCTGCCAACGCCGAGCGCACCCCGACTGTTCGAGGGAGACCGCGCCGCGGTCGCTTTCTCAGCCGAAAGCGTTCAGTTTTTTCCTTCCGAATCCACAGCACCACAGCACGACCACAATAAGGAGTGATGACAGATGACTGAAGAACCGATCCGCATTCTCGCGCCGAGATCGGCGATCCCTGCGATCAAGAGCGAATTGTCCCGCAGAAACTTTCTCGCGTTTTCCGCCGCCGCCGCATCCGTCGCGACATTGGCGGCTTGCACGACTGGTGGCGGCACTAAGCCCGGAACCGGCATCGTTGCCTCCGGCGGGCCGCTTGAGGACAGCCTGAACATCTTCTCGTGGGGTGACTATGACGACCCGGATGTGGTGCAGAGTTTCACCGACAAGCTCGGCCCCAAAGTTACGTTCGGTTCGTATGGGTCCAACGAGGAGATGATCGCCAAGCTCGTCGCTGCGAAGGGAACGAGCGGATACGACATCGTCGTTCCCACCGGTGTCTTCGTTCCGCAGCTTGCCGATGCAGGGCTACTCGTCGAGTTGAACCACGACCTCATTCCGAACCTCAAGTACATGGACCCCGCCTTCCTCAAGCAGGAGTGGGATCCGGAGAACAAGTGGTCCGTCTGCAAGGCCTGGGGCACCACGGGCTTCGTGTACAACAAGAACGTCATCACGCGCGACCTGACAACCTGGAATGATTTTCTGGATGCCGCGCAGAATGAGGCGAGCGGCAAGACGTCCGTACTTGACGACCCGGCTGAGTTGACCGGGATGTACTTCTGGGCGAACGGCATCGACTGGAACACGACGAAGAAGGAAGATCTCGACGCCGCGGAAGATTACCTCGTCAAGAAGCTCGCGCCGCACATCGCCGCATTCGATTCTTACCCGGGCGGCACGGCGATTCCGCAAGGAACTCAGGACCTCATGCAAGTCTGGAACGGTGACGCCCGTATCGGCATCCTCAACAGCGACGACCCTGACAAGTGGGTGTGGAAGTTGGGAGCGCCGGCGACGGAACTCTGGATGGACAACTGGTCGATCGCCATGGGTGCCAAGCATCCGGAAGCCGCCCACGCGTTCATCAACTTCACGATGGTGCCAGAGACACAGCTCAAGCAGTTGGACTACATCGGTTATCACACGGGTGCCGCGGGAATTGAGGCCGCCGCGAAGTCCGAGGACCTCCCGATGCTCGACCTCGTGTTCTTCACGCCCGAACAACTCGCCACGATGAAGAACGGCGAATTGAACGAGAACCAGGACCGCGTCGTCGCAATCTGGACGGCAATGAAGGCCGCAGCGGGTGCCTAAACTGCGACTGCCGAAAGCCACACTCGCGCTGCCGGCGTGGGTGTGGCTTTTGGCGTTCTTCGCAGCGCCCGTCGGCCTGATCATCTGGTACAGCTTCGGCTACAAGCCCAGTATCTTCGGAACGCACGCCAACGACATCCTGTCACTGGATCGCTACGCCGAAGCGCTGTCGCCGACGTTCTTTTCGACGTTCTCCAACACGCTGTGGGTGGGGGTCGTCGGCACGCTCGCCTGCCTCGTCATCGGGATGCCGGTCGCGTATTGGATGGCCGTGAAAGTGCCGGTGGCAAAGCGAGGCCTCCTGATCGCCGCGATCATGATCCCGTTCTGGACTAACTTTCTCGTCCGCACGATCGGCTGGCAGATCATCCTCGCGCCACAGGGATGGCTCTCGCAAGGCCTCCAGGCGGTTGGGCTGATCGATGGCCCCCTGGAAATCCTGTACTCGCGAAGCGCCGTGCTCATCGGCGTGATCTACAACTATCTGCCGCTCATGATCCTCCCGCTGTTCGTCGCCTTCGACCGGGTGGGCGAGCCGTTGCGTGAGGCGTCGAAGGACCTCGGCGCCGGACGGTTGCAGACGTTCCTGAGGGTGACCATCCCTCTCGCGCGGCCCGGAATCATCGCAGGCCTTCTGCTCGTATATATCCCGCTCATGGGCGACTACATCACCGCCACCGTGCTCGGCGGCGCCAAGGGCAACATGGCCGGGCAACTCGTGGCGGCGCAGTTCCAGTCCGCACAGAACTGGGCGCTGGGCTCGGCGATGGCCGTGGTCTTGATTCTGACCATCCTGTTGAGCGCCGCCGTGCTCGGGTTCATCATCTGGCTGGCAACTCTGCCGTTCCGCTCGCACTATCGACTTCGATTGGGGGCGCAAACATGAGCGAGACTGCCACCAAGCGCATCGCCCTCGACCGGAGTTCGCGCACGCTCGCTTCATCGGGCACATCACGTGTGGCTCCGGCAAAGCCGCGGCGTTCATTATCAGACCGGCTGTTTGCCATCTGGGGCGTCATCGTCTTGTTGTTCCTGTTCGCGCCGATCATCGTCATCCTCGTGTACTCGTTCAACACCGGGCGCCTTCTCATCGCGTTCGACGGCTTCGGGATCGACCCGTTCCTGACGATCCTGAACAAGCCCGCGATCCAGAATGCGGTGTGGGTGTCGATTCGCTCCGGCGTTCTCTCCGCGCTGTTTGCCACCGCCATTGGCACGCTCGCCGGCGTCGCCATGGCCCGTCGGCCCGGCAAATGGGTGGGCTGGTTTCTCGTCGTCCTCGTGCTGGTCACGGTAACCCCGGAAATCGTGGATGCCGTTTCTCTGCTGCCGTGGGTCGTCTTCCTCGGCCAGGACCTGGGGCTCACGATCTTCAATGATGGGATCTTCCGGCTCGTGGTCGGCAACTCGCTCTTCTCGATCGCCGTGGTGAGCTATATCGTGCGGGCGCGGCTCGTGGGTATCAGCGAGAGCCTCGAGGAGGCGTCCGCCGACCTCTACGCTCCGCCACTGCGCACGTTCTGGCGCATCACGCTTCCGCTCGCCATGCCGGCCGTGCTCGCCGGCGGTCTCCTGTCTTTCACGCTCAGCCTCGACAACACGATCATCTCCTCGTTCGTCTCGGTGTCGGGCACGACGCCGTGGCCGGTCTATGTGCTGAGTGCCGTGCGCAGCGGTCTGAGGCCGGAAATCGCTTCCGTCTCCACCCTCATGCTCATCGTCACGCTCCTGTCGCTCGTGCTCGTGGCATGGGTTTTGAAACGCTCCGGTGATTCGGCGACCGAGATCGCCCGAACCATGGCCGGCGGCTAATCACTGAGAGGTTCACCATGCAGTCTGCTGACACCGTTTTCGCTGGCGGAAAGGTCTTCACCGCCGATGCGGTTCGTTCGACGGCGAGCGCAGTCGCGGTGCGCGGCGGTCGAATCGTCGCCGTCGGCCACGACGAGGTTCGTGAACTCATCGGGCCGACGACGGAAGTGGTCGACCTGGGCGGCCGGATGCTGGTCCCTGGCTTCCAGGACTCCCACGTGCATCCGGTGTGGGGCGGTCTGGACATGCTGCGGTGCGACCTGAGCGACCTCCAGGCGCGCGGCGACTACCTGGCACGGATCGGCGAGTACGCGAGCGCCAACCCTGAGTTGGAGTGGGTTCTGGGCGGCGGCTGGTCCATGAGCGGTTTCCCCGGCGGCACTCCTCTCGCGAGCGATCTCGACACGGTTGTTCCCGATCGCCCCGCGTTCCTGCCGAACCGCGACGGTCACGGCGCGTGGGTGAACTCCCGAGCGCTCGAGCTCGCCGGCATCACGAAGGACACCCCGGACCCCGCCGATGGCCGCATCGAGCGCGACGCGAACGGCATACCGACGGGCACGCTGCACGAGGGCGCGATGTCGCTCGTCAACCATCTGCTGCCGCGCACCGACGATGCGACCCTCGTCGAGGCGTTGCTCGTGGGGCAGTCATACCTTCATTCGTTCGGCATCACTGGCTGGCAGGATGCGATCATCGGCTTTTACGGCGATGCGGGGGATGCCGGTCCCGCGTATCGCACCGCGAGCGAGCAGGGCTCCCTCACCGCTCGCGTTGTCGGCGCAATCTGGTGGGACCGCACGCGCGGTGTCGAGCAGATCCCGGATCTCGTCGCCAAGCGGGACGCCTACAGCCATGGCGGGTTTCGGGCCACGAGCATCAAGATCATGCAGGATGGCGTGGCGGAGAACTTCACGGCCGCCATGATCGATCCTTATCTGGATGGCCACGGACATCCGACCATCAACGACGGGATGTCGTTCGTGCCGCCGGAGGTGCTCGCCGAGGCTGCTCCCGCACTGGATGCGCTCGGGTTTCAACTGCATTTCCACGCGATCGGGGATAGGGCGGTGCGTGAGAGTCTAGACGCGATCCAGGCGGCCATTACGGCGAACGGCCGCAACGACCACCGGCACCATATCGCGCACATCCAGGTCATCCACCCTGAGGATGTTCCCCGGTTCCGCGAGCTCGGGGTTGTCGCGAACATGCAGTCGCTGTGGGCGGCGCTCGAACCGCAAATGGTGGAGCTCACTCTGCCGTTCCTGGGCGAACCGCGCAGTTCGTGGCAGTACCCGTTCGGCGATCTGCTGCGCAGCGGCGCGACACTTGCCGCGGGGAGCGACTGGTCGGTGAGCACACCGGATCCGATGGCCGCCATCCACGTCGCGGTCAACCGCAAGGCGTCGCGGGAGAATGCTGAGGGCGATTATGAGACCTTCCTCCCGGAGCAACGCATCGATCTGGGTACCTCGATCACCGCGTACACGGCAGGTTCCGCCTTCGTGAACCACCGCGACGACACCGGCACCATTGAGGTCGGAAAGTTCGCCGACCTGGCCGTTCTCGACCGCGACCCGTTCGCGCATCCGGCTGACGAGATCGGCGACACGCGAACGCTGCAAACATTCGTCGGCGGCCAGCGTGTGTACGCGGCGAAGGATGCCTGACGGTCTTCGTTGACGTCGGTTGTTTGTATTGGTACATTGGTGCAAATTGCTGCAGTTCCACGATGGCCCGATGGGTCGAACCTTCGAGGCGGAGCGCAGGGAATCCGGGGCATGCTTCTCACTATCGACCCGAAATCGGCGACACCACCCTTCGAGCAATTGCGAACGCAGATCCGGGACCTGGTCGCGAACGGCGAACTCGCGCCAGGTACGCGCCTGCCCACCGTGCGCCGCCTTGCCGACGACCTCGATCTTGCCCCGAACACGGTGGCCCGCGCCTACCGCGAACTCGAGACCGATGGCGTCATTGAAACGCGTGGACGGAATGGCTCGTTCGTCTCCAGTTTCGGCGATGCGACGCAGCGTCAGGCGCAGGAAGCAGCCTCCGCGTTCGCCCAGCGAATTCGCACTCTCGGCATTGAACATGACGAAGCAATCTCCCTCGTACACGCCGCGCTTCGGGGCCAGCCGCGTGGTTAGGGCGCGGGTGGTTCGCTCGGGCCAGGGGTCGGCGCAACCTGCGGCATCGCGATGGAACCGGTGATGTCCTCGCCGCTACCGCGGGTGAGGAAACAGTAATAGGAGTGGTTTCCGTTGAACCAGTCGTCCTCGGAAATCGCGTAGCTCGCCTCGAACTGGACGTCGGTGTACGCATTTGCCTTCGAATAGTCCACGACGGTAGGAGCTGTGCACAGCAGATTCACCTGGGACTGCAGAGCCTCAATCCCCGGATACGCGAAAGACCCTTCCGTGGTCGGGAAGGTTCCACGAGTCACGAGTTGTGCGGGGTGCGGCTCTGCGCAGTCCACAACGGTGTATTTGACCTCCCACGGTCCGGTGTAAGGATCGAGGCACTCCCCTCCGAGAAGTTCGTTCCACAGGTATTCACCGGGTTTCACCGGCCCCAGCGGTGCGGTTGTCGGGGTGGGGCTCGGAGTCGTCGTCGGTGCGACCAGCGCGCCGGGTGCGGGGCCCAAAATCAGTGGAAGCTTGGTGCCCACGATAAACAAGGCGACGAGTGCGAGCACAGCGACAAGAGAACCCGCAATCCACAAGAGAACCGCCTGCGGCGGCCCGGACCGCTTGCGCGGACCACTTGTTCCCTCCGCGATCACGGCAGTTTCCGCGGGCGTGCGCACGAATGGGTTCTCCGAGGCAGCCGGGCCCTCGCCGTACTCAAGAAACGCGGATTCCCCGAAGAGTGAATCCAATCCGGATGGCCCCGCCGTTTCGGCGAAAACCTCCGTGGGCGGCGGTGGAAACTCGGCGGGCTCAGGGATGCCCGTGAGCTCTTCGGCCATCGGAGGAATCTCCGGAGCGCCCTGCGGTGTGTCACCGTGAGCGCCAGGGAGCGGTGCCGGCTCTGGCGGCGGCGGTGCGGGCGGTATCTGCTGTTCCGGGACCGCTACGGTGGGCCACACGGGTGCCGGATCCGGTTGCGACGGCGGCGAAGGTGGAGTTGGCGCTGGCGGTTGCTCGAGCGGCGCGTCGGTAGTCTGTGCCGGGAGCGGTGGCCAGACGGCAGGTGCAGGAGGTTCCGGATTGACAAGCTCAGGCGGTTCTGGCTCTGAAGGTTTGGGACGCTCGGGCTCTGGTTCTCTGGGAGGAAAGTTCGCCGCCATCCACGCGTCGAGGCCGTCGCTCGCGTCCCTCGCCGCGCCGTCGCCACTGTCTTCTGCGCCGCGCTTGTTCTCGTCGGTCATGAGTCCAGACCCAGATCAGACAGACCGAGTGCGGCGCGGTACGGATAGCCGGCAGCCTTGATTGCTTCGCGCGCCCCCGTGTTGCGGTCGACGACGACCGCGACCGCGGCGATGACGGCACCGGCCTTCTCGAGAGCCGCTATCGCCGTGAGAGGCGAACCGCCGGTGGTGGAAGTGTCTTCGACCACGATCACGCGCTTTCCCGAGAGGTCCGGCCCCTCGACCTGGCGCCCGCGACCGTGATCCTTCGGCTCTTTTCGCACCACGAACGCGTCATAGGCGAGTCCTCGTGCAGCACCCTGGTGCAGAATGGCGGCGGCAATGGGGTCCGCCCCCATGGTGAGCCCGCCTACCGCAGCGACATCCGGGATATCGGAGATCAGGTCGAGCATCACCGAACCGATGAGCGGCGCAACCCGATGATCGAGGCTGACTTTGCGCAAGTCCACGTAGAAGTTCGCCTTCAGTCCGCTGGAAAGAGTGAAGTCCCCGCGAAACACCGCATCCGAAACGATGTAATCGATGAGTTGGCGTCGGGCGTCATTCACGCAGACAACTCTATTCATCATTCGCGGCGACCGCGCGCGCCACCGATATCGTTGAAGCATGCGCGTGGCAACCTGGAACGTCAACTCGATTCGAACAAGGGTTGGTCGCGTCGTCGACTGGCTCGTACGCGAAGACGTCGATGTGCTGGGGATGCAGGAAATCAAGTGCAGACCCGACCAGTTTCCGATGGCGGACTTCGAGGCCGCGGGATACGACGTCGTCGCACACGGACTCAACCAGTGGAACGGAGTCGCGTTCGCCAGCCGGCTGCCGATGACGGATGTGGAGACGAGTTTCACGGGGCAGCCCGGCTTCGAGAAAGGCGCGGAAGGTCCTGACCAGCCGCTCGAAGCGAGGGCACTCGGCATCACCGTCGACGGCGTTCGGCTCTGGAGCCTATACGTGCCGAACGGGCGCGCGCTCGACGACCCGCACTTCGTCTACAAGCTGGACTGGCTTGACCAGCTCCGGCTGGCATCCAAGCGCTGGATGGCGGAACATCCGCACACGCCGCTCGCGCTCATGGGGGACTGGAACGTCGCGCCCACGGATGCCGACATGGGCGACCCCACCTTCGTTCCGGGTCTTTCCACGCACATCTCCGAACCGGAGAGAGCAGCATTCGCGAGTTTCCTCGACGCGGGCTTAGCGGACGTGGTGCGTCCGATCGTGCCGGAAGGGTTTACCTTCTGGGACTACAAGCAACTGCGCTTCCCCCGAAATGAAGGTATGCGCATCGACTTCATTCTCGGAAACCCGGCGTTCGCCGACATGGTCGCTCACGCGGCCATCCATCGTGACGAACGCAAGGGCGATGCGCCCAGCGACCACGTGCCGGTCAGTGTCGATCTGCAGGGGGTCGAGGCGGATGATCTGGACAGACCGATGATCTTCTAATGTTTTTGAGCATCCCACAGTAAGATCGCAGCAATGTCTGAGGAAACTCGCCCTCCGCGCGCAGTTCACGCGCAGTTCGATGCCGGCATAGCGACCAGCAAGGTTGTGACGACGGTTTTTGAGCAGATTCTCAACGACATCCATCAGGGCAAGCTCCAGCCGGGGGAGCGCCTCAATGACAATGCGCTTGCCCAATCGTTCGGCGTATCAAGGACACCCGTGCGCGAAGCACTCCAGCGGCTGAGAGAGATCGGCGTCGTGGAAGCGTCGGCAAGCCGATTCACGCGCGTCGCCGTAGTCAGTCCGCGCCAGACCGCGGAGGCGATGGTGGTGTGGCACGCGCTGTTCACGGCGCTCATCGACGAGGTCATTCCGCAGGCGGATGACTCCGTGCTTGCTGCCATGACGAGTGATCATGAGGCGTTCACCCAAGGAATCGCCCACCTCGACATGCAGGCGATAGCAACGGCAAACTTCTTATTCTTCAGCCGACTTTCGTCTCTGACTACGAACGCCGCGCTTCGCCGCGCAATCACCTCGGTCGTTCACCTCGTGCGGCTCGGCAGTCTTCACCTGCCGGAATACGTCGATTTCGGCGAACTCTCCCGTGCCCAGACGCTCCTCCTCGAGGCGGTTCGCACGCACGATACCGCTCCGGCTCGCGAGGCGATGAAGGTTGTTCAGAACATCGAAATTCCGCAAGACGACGCTGCGTCTGTAACGGAGTAAACGTTCAGGCGAGCACAAGGCAATGCGCCGCGTCGCCAGATATCCTTGGATCACTGCAATTCCCACGACACGACGACAGGAGGTCGAACAATGTCTCAATTCACTGACGAGAAGACAATCATTGGCGAACCCGAGGTCGTCGAGGATGTCACAAAGAATCCAGCCTGGCTCGCGCTCAAGCAGGCGGTTGCGGAATTTCAGACCCTTCAGGTGCAGGACGGCAGCATTCCTCAGCAGGCAGATCATGCGCGGGCTCGCTCCTTGGTGGAAACCATCACCAGTGCCGTCGACGAGCTTGCACCGTTTTTCCCGCACGATTCCGAGTATCTCGCTGCGCTGGTAATTGACTTCGGCCGTTGGGCAGATGACGGCTTCGGAGTTCCCGATTTCTACGACTCGCTCGTCGCCTTCCATCCGGAACATCACCGCGTCGACGGGCTGCGCCATCTCGTGGTCTTCCCCATGTACACGCAGAACGGCAGCACGGATCGCCTCGTCGAGGCCGTTTTGATCGAGGTCATCTGGCCGGACTTCGTCGCTGAACTGGAGTCGGGCGAATACTCGAACAAGATGTTCGTGCCGATCCGGTTCCTCGACTTCACCGCCGGTTACGACACGAACTCGGCTGTGCTGTTCCCCGAGACGGTCGCCGTCCGCGAGACGCCGAAGTTCACCTGGGGGGCGATCTTCGCCGACCGGGAGGCCGCGCGTTTCCGCCGCGTTGTGAAGGCGGCAGCCGAGATCACGGGGCTCGACCTGCCGGCGGATGCCCTCGAACTTCTCGAGGATCAAAAGCTCACGGAGGAGACCTTCGTGATGTGGGACCTCATCCACGACCGCACGCACATGCGCGGCGATCTGCCCTTCGATCCGTTCATGATCAAACAGAGGATGCCGTACTTCCTCTACTCGCTCGAAGAATTGCGGTGCGACCTCACCGCGTTCCGCGAGAGCGTGAAGCTCGTGCGCGAGCTCGGTTCGCTCCCCGAGGCTCTCGAGGGGACTCAGCGCGAAACACTCAAGCATGCCCAGCTCGTGCAGTACACGGTCATTTTCGACCGCATCTTCCGGTTCGCCCTCACGGGAAGCCGCGTGCGCAACTACGACGGCCTCGGCGGGCAGTTGCTCTTTGCGTGGATGCACCAGCATCACGTATTGCACTGGACCGACACGACGCTCAGCATCGACTGGGACGATGTGCCGGATGTCGTGAACGCTCTCGGCGAGGCGATCGGTGACCTGTACTGGCGCTCGATCGACCGTCCGAAGGTCGCGCACTGGCTGGCCGCCTACGATCTGGTGTCCGCGACACTGACACCGCATCCCGCGTCGAAATGGGCGAAGCGTGATCTGCCGCTCGATGGTCTGCCCAAGGACATCACGAACGAAGTGCTGGACGATGAGTTCCCGCTCTCGATGTTCTATGAGGCACTCTCGCGCAAGATGACCAGCGTCATCGAGTCAACCGCCGGTATCACGGGACGCGACTGACGTTCAGCATTACTGGTTTAGGGTTGATCCGTGCTTGAGATCGACCACGTCAACAGATCATTCGGTTTCCAGCGGGTGTTACACGACGTGTCGTTCACTGTGAGCGGTGGCCGGATGACCGGCTTCGTGGGCGCAAACGGCGCCGGCAAGACCACGACAATGCGGATCATCCTCGGAGTGTTGTCCACCGACTCCGGCACGGTAACACTGGACGGCAAGCCGTTGTCCGCGGTGGATCGGCGTCGGTTCGGCTACATGCCGGAAGAACGCGGGCTGTATCCAAAAATGAAGGTCGCCGAACATATCGTGTATCTGGCGAGACTTCACGGGCTCACGCCCGCGGCCGCGCAGCGGAACACGATGGCGCTCCTTGAGCAACTCGAACTCGCCGACCGCGCCGAAACCACCGTGGAAAGCCTGTCGCTCGGAAACCAGCAGCGGGCGCAGATCGCCGCGGCACTCGCACACAACCCGGATGTCCTCGTGCTGGATGAGCCATTCTCCGGACTTGATCCCTTCGCCGTCGAAACAGTTCAGACCGTGCTGAAGGACCGTGCGGAATCCGGTGTGCCTGTGCTCTTTTCGTCGCACCAGTTGGACATCGTCGAGCGGTTGTGTGACGACCTCGTCGTCATCGCCAACGGGCAGATTCGCGCATCGGGATCCACCGAGAAGCTCCGCGAGGAGCACGGCCAATCGCAATACGACCTCTTGCTCGACGGGCCGGCCAACTGGGTGGAGAGCGAACCGGGCGTCTCCTCGGTCTCCGTCGCAGGCAACCGGGCACTCTTTCACGCGGATTCCCAGGCCGCGGCCCAGGCCGTGCTTTCCACGGCGATCTCGCGCGGGCGCGTTCTTCGGTTCGCGCCGCAGGAAGCGACTCTCGCGCAAATTTTTCGTGAGGTGATCCAGTGAGCGACTACACAGCACCCAACGCGGTCGAGAGCGTGAGCCTCGTGGCCAGGCGCGAGATCACCATGAAATTGCGCAGCAAGGCGTTTCTCATTTCCACGGCGATTCTCATGCTCGGCGTGCTCGCATCCATTCTGGTCGGCGGATTCCTGAGCGCCACCTCCAGCAAGATGACCATCGGCGCCACCGGCTCCGCGATATCCGTTGCCGCGCAACTCCCTGACGTGAAAGTCATGAAAGCCGAGACCGTCGAAGAGGCGAAGCAACTCGTGCTAAAAGAGAAGGTCGAGGCGGCCATCATCCCCGCCGAGGATGCTCCGTCGAAGGTGTCCATCCTTGCGCTGGACTCGGTGCCGCAGTCCCTCGTTGCCGCCCTGAGCACCTCTCCCAAGGTTGTGCTGCTGAAACCGGATGTCGTGAGCCCGCTGCTCGCCTATTTTGCCGCCATCGCGTTCGGCATCGTCTTCTTCATGTCGGCAATGACGTTCGGTACCACGATCGCTCAAAGTGTGGTGGAGGAGAAACAAACGCGCATTGTTGAAATCCTCATGTCCACAATCTCGGTGCGCGCGCTCATGGCGGGCAAGGTTCTCGGAAACAGCATCCTGGCGTTTTTGCAGATCGCCGTCATCGCGGCACTCGCCGCGTTCGGCCTTTCGGTTACCGGGCAATCCTCGATCCTGGCCAGTTTCGGTCCGTCCATTGCGTGGTTTGTCGTGTTCTTCATTTTCGGATTCGTCATGATCGCGTCGCTGTACGCTGCCACCGCCTCTCTGGTGTCTCGCCAGGAGGATGTCGGCAGCGCCACGTCTCCCGTGATGATTCTCGTGATGCTCCCGTACATCCTCGTCATCGCGTTCAACGACAATCCGCTCGTGCTCGCCATCATGTCGTACGTGCCGTTTTCTGCGCCCGTGGGAATGCCGATGAGAGTGTTCCTCGGCCAGGCAGCCTGGTGGGAGCCGCTGTTGTCTCTGCTGGTTTTGCTCGTTACGACAACGCTCGTCATCATTTTGGGCGCACGGATTTACTCGAATGCGCTGTTGCGCACGGGTGCGCGCGTGAAGCTCAGGGAGGCGCTCGCACCCGGTAGGCAGTGAGAGGATTGGTGAGTGACTCGACTCCATGATCCCCAGCTCCGAGGTTTTGCAAGCGACAACTATGCGGGTGTGCACCCGGAGATTCTCGGCGCACTTGCCGATGCCAACGATGGCCACCAGGTTGCCTACGGCGGTGATGTTTACACCGATCAACTGCAGTTGGTGATGAAGCACCACTTCGGCGACAGCGCGGAAACCTTCCCCGTCTTCAATGGCACAGGTGCCAACGTCACTGCCCTCACCGCCATGATGCCGCGCTGGGGAGCCGTAATCTGCGCGAAGACCGCACACATCAATACCGACGAGGCCGGCGCGCCCGAGCGTGTGAGCGGTCTCAAACTGCTCCCGATCGAGACCCCGGATGGCAAGCTCACCCCCGAGCTTATCGACCGCGAAGCGTGGGGCTGGGGCGACGAACATCGCGCGCAACCGCTCGCGGTCAGCATCACGCAGACGACAGAGCTCGGAACCCTCTACTCGATCGAGGAAATCAGGGCGATCACGGATCACGCGCACGCCAGGGGAATGACCGTGCACGTCGACGGTGCCCGTATCGCCAACGCTGCGGCAGCTCTCGGGGTTGGTCTCCGGGATTTCACGACGGATGCGGGTGTCGATGTGTTGAGCTTCGGCGGAACAAAGAACGGCATGCTCTTCGGCGAAGCGATCATCGCGCTGAATCCCGACGCTGCGCACGGACTTCAGTATCTGCGCAAGCTCAACATGCAGCTTGCGTCGAAAATGCGTTTCCTTTCTGCCCAGTTCCTCGCGTTGTTCGAAGGCGATCTTTGGCTGCGCTCTGCCAGCCATTCAAATGCCATGGCCGCTCACTTGCGCCGTTCACTCGAGGACGCCATTGCGGCCGGTTCCATCACGGGCCTCGGTTTCGCGCAAGAAACTACCGCGAACGCGGTCTTCGCAATCCTTCCACCGGGTGCCGCGGACCGCCTTCGCGAATCCTTCCGCTTCTACGACTGGGATGCTGCCAGAGGAGAGGTCCGCTGGATGTGTTCGTTCGACACGACTGAGGACGACATCGACGCATTCGTTGCCGCAATCAGAAAGGAACTCGCCGCATGAGATTCGGGATGTTCGTGCCCCAGGGCTGGCGCCACGATCTGGTAACCATCGACCCCGCACAGCAATGGTCGGTGATGGGTGACGTGGCCGCCCATGCGGAGAACGGCCCCTGGGAATCCATTTGGGTGTACGACCACTTCCACACAGTGCCGATTCCCACCGAGGAAGCCACGCACGAAGCCTGGTCGCTCATGTCGGCATTCGCCGCGACGACGAAGCGCGTTCGGCTCGGACAAATGTGCACGTGCATCGGCTACCGAAATCCCGCATACCTCGCGAAAGTCGCCGCCACCGTGGACATCATCTCGGGCGGCCGGGTAGAAATGGGTATCGGAGCCGGATGGTACGAGCACGAGTGGCGCGCATACGGCTACGGATACCCCCGCGACGGCGAACGCCTCCAGCAGTTGGATGAAGGCGTTCAGATCATGCAGCGCGCGTGGCGCACCGGCAAAGCCACCCTGCACGGCAAACACTTCGACGTCGACGGAGCCATCGTTCGACCGCTTCCGCTGCAGCAGGGCGGCATCCCGGTCTGGATCGCCGGCGGCGGCGAGAAAGTGACGCTGCGCATTGCGGCGAAGTACGCCGACTACACGAATTTCGGCGGCGGCAAGGCCGAGGTCTTCGCGCGCAAAAGCGAACTGCTTCGCGCACACTGCGGCCAGGTGGGAACCGACTTCGCGCGCATCGTTCGCAGCACGAACTTCATGTCCGTCGTCGGCGAGACACCGGCGGATGTGCAACGCCGACTCGATGTGGTTCGCGCCCGCGTCGAACCTTTCCTCGGCTCGGCACAGGCCGCGCAATACCTGCGCGATTACGAAGGCTCTGCCGCGGTGGGAACGCCCGAGCAGGTGGTCGACAAGCTTCGCGAACTCAAGGACCTCGGGCTCGAGTACGCGATCCACTACTTTCCCGAAGCTGCTTACGACCGAAGCGGCATCGAGCTGTTTGAACGCGAGGTGATTCCGAAATTGGCCTGATGACGCTGGTTCCAGCGTCGTGACCGCTAACTGCTGGTCACGGTCAGGCTCTCGCCGTCATCCGCCAATTCCACCAAAACGGTGTCGCCGTCCCGAACGGTTCCTGCCAGAAGCGCCCGTGCAAGTCGGTCGTCGATTTCGGTTTGCATGAGCCTGCGCAGAGGTCGTGCACCGTAAATCGGATCGTAACCGCGTTCCGCGAGCCAGGCTCGAGCGTTGGGCGTGACCGCGAGTCCCAGGCGCCGCTCCGCCAGCCGGTGCTCGAGCTTATCGACATACAGTTCGACGATTTGGCTGAGATCGTCCACCGAAAGCGGGGAGAAGATGACGATATCGTCCAGCCGATTCACGAACTCCGGCTTGAATGCCTGACGCACCATGCCTCGCACCGCATCCTGCTTTTGATCCCAACTCAGGTCGGGGTCGACGAGGAACTGACTGCCAAGGTTCGAGGTCAGAATCAGGATGACGTTGCGAAAGTCCACGGTGCGGCCCTGGCCGTCCGTGAGCCGTCCGTCATCGAGAACCTGAAGCAGCACGTCGAAAACGTCGGGATGTGCCTTCTCGACCTCATCCATGAGCACGACGGAGTATGGCCGTCGCCGAACCGATTCGGTGAGTTGACCTCCCTGTTCGAAACCGATGTAGCCGGGAGGGGCTCCCAGCAGTCGAGCGACCGAATGGCGCTCGCCGTACTCGCTCATGTCGATACGGATCATCGCCTTCTCGTCGTCGAAGAGGAACTCGGCGAGCGCTTTTGCGAGCTCCGTCTTTCCGACACCCGTCGGTCCGAGGAACAGGAACGAGCCGGTCGGCCTCGACGGATCGGCGATACCCGCTCGACTGCGCCGAACGGCGTCGGCCACGGCGGCGACCGCTGGCTTCTGCCCAACGATGCGTTTGGCGAGTTCAGATTCCAGGTGCAGGAGCTTTTCGGTTTCACCCTGAAGCAGGCGACCCACTGGGATTCCGGTCCACGCGGCAATAACCGCCGCGATATCCTCCGCCGAAACCTGGTCGTTGACCATGAGCGGAGTTTCGGCCTCCGACTTCTCGGCATCGGCAAGCTCGCGTTCGATCACCGGGATTTCCCCGTAAAGCAGGCGCGAAGCAAGCTCGAGGTTGCCTTCGCGTTGTGCGCGGTCGGCCTGCATGCGAAGCGTGTCGAGCTTTCCCTTGAGTTCTCCAACCCGGTTGAGGGATGCCCTCTCGTGTTCCCAGCGCTTCTGAAGTTCGTCGAGCGCGGCGCTCTTTTCTTTGAGGTCGTCGCGCAGCTTCTGCAATCGTGCCTTGCTTGCGTCATCCTTCTCACGTTTGAGCGCGAGCTCCTCAAGCTTCAGGCGGTCAACGTTGCGACGGAGTTCATCGATCTCGACGGGGGCCGAGTCGATCTCCATGCGCAAGCGGCTCGCGGCCTCGTCAATCAGGTCGATGGCTTTGTCAGGCAGTTGCCTTCCGGAGATGTAGCGATTGCTGAGCGCGGCGGCGGCAACCAGCGCGGTGTCGGCGATGGCAACCTTGTGGTGTGCTTCGTAACGCTCTTTGAGGCCGCGCAAAATCGCAATCGTGTCTTCGACACTCGGTTCTCCCACGTACACCTGCTGGAACCGACGTTCGAGAGCGGCGTCCTTTTCGATGAATTCGCGGTACTCGTCCAGTGTCGTCGCGCCAATGAGCCGGAGCTCTCCGCGTGCAAGCATGGGTTTGAGCATGTTCGCCGCGGCAACGGAACCTTCACCGCCGCCGGCGCCCATGAGGGTGTGCAGTTCGTCGACGAACGTGATGATCTGGCCATCCGCATCGTTGATTTCCTTGAGCACCGCCTTCAGGCGCTCCTCGAACTCTCCACGGTATTTTGCGCCCGCGACGAGCGCGGCGAGGTCGAGTGCGACAAGCCGCTTGCCTTTCAGCGAATCAGCTACGTCGCCGGCGATGATGCGCTGGGCGAGTCCCTCGACGACAGCCGTCTTTCCGACACCCGGCTCTCCGATGAGCACGGGGTTGTTCTTCGTGCGGCGCGTGAGCACCTGGCTCACCCGCCTGATCTCGGCATCGCGGCCGATCACGGGGTCGAGTTTCCCTGTGCGCGCGATCTCCGTGAGATCCACCCCGTACTGTTCGAGGGCGCTCTTGGGCTCCTCGTTCGGCGCGGGCGCGCCCTGCATGTTTGCCATCACTTTCTCCTGAACTCTGAATCAGTACATCTTCGGTCGCCACACGACCAGTTGGGTATTGCGTTGCGCCCTGGTACCGGCGCGTAAGGAAACCACGTCGCCGGATTCTCCTGCAGCGAAAACTCGGCGGCCCGGACGCGTGAGCAACTCGTCCGCGAGGGCGCGTTCGAGCTCCCGCACGCGAGCCTCGAGCTCCTCGACGTGGTTTTCGAGCTCAAGAACCCTTCGGATGCCTTCGAGGCTCACCCCCTCGGCGCTCAGTCGCGCGATCTCCCGCAACTGAGAAACATCCCGCATCGAATATCGCCGGGACTGGCCCGCGGTCCGTTTGGGGCTCACGAGTCCCATGCGGTCGTATTGCCGAAGCGTCTGCGGGTGCAATCCCGCCAGTTCGGCGGCAATGGCTATGGCAAAGAGGGGGGAGTTCCCATCCATCATTCGTTCGCCCTCGCAATCAGTTCTGCGCGCGGGTTCTCCGTCGGCATCGCCTTCGCGAATTTTTCGAGGTGGTTCTTGGCGTCCGCGGTCAGATGCCCGGGGACGGCGATCACCACTTCAGCCAGGAGGTCCCCCGAGCCTTTCGGGGTCGTCACGCCCCGACCCTTCACCCTCAGAATCCGCCCGCTCGGGGTTCCCGGAGCAATCCGAAGCTTCACCGGTTCGCCGCCGAGGGTAGGAACCTCGATGGTTGCTCCGAGAGTGGCCTCGACGAACGTGACCGGTACATCAACACGAAGGTTGAGACCGTCACGCTCGAAAACGGGATGCTTACGAACGGTGACGGTGAGGGTCAGATCGCCGGGAGCGCCACCGTCCATGCTCGGTTCGCCCTTGCCCTTCAGCCGAATCTTCTGGCCGTCCGCGACTCCGGCAGGGATTCGCACGCTGATGGGTTTGCCTCCGGCCGCCTGAATTCGGGCGGTATCACCCTTGATGGCCGTGACAAAGTCCAGTGTGATCGACGCGGTGATGTCGCGGCCCTTCGTCGGTCCACCCTGGCCGCGGAATCCTCCCGAAGACTGGCCGAATCCGCCGCCGAACATGCTGCCGAAGATGTCCTCGAATCCGCCAGGTTGCGAGCGCGTTCGCTGGCCCGCGCCGAACATCCCACCGAAGACGTCCTCGAATCCGCCGTTGTGACCGCCTGCCGCAAATCTCGGCATTCCGGGGCCCATGGCACGAATCTGATCATATTCTTTGCGCTGTTCCGGATCGGAAAGCACGGCATGCGCTTCGCTGATCTCCTTGAACTTCGCTTCCGCTTTGGCATCTCCCGGGTTGGAATCGGGATGGTATTTTCGCGCAAGCTTGCGATAGGTCTTCTTCAAGTCCGCAGCAGAAATGTCTTTGGACACACCGAGGACCTTGTAGAAGTCCTTGTCGAACCAGTCCTGACTCGCCACAGTTAGTCCTCAGGAACGGAGACAGCAACCTTCGCCGGCCGCAACAGTCGCTCGCCAAGTCGGTAACCGGGCTGTACCACGTCGGCAATCGTATCGACTGTGACGTCCTTGGTCGGCAATTGCGCGATCGCTTCGTGGAGCTTTGGATCGAAGGGCTCGCCGACAGCGCCGATTTTCTCAAGGCCGTATCGACCGAATACGGTGCGAATCTTCTGGGCCACGAGGTCGAGCGGGCTGCCTTCAAGGTCGCCGTGTGCATGCGCCAGATCCAGATCGTCCAGCACCGGCAACACCCCCGACATCACTTCCGCGATCGCTACCTCCCTGGCGAGATAGCGATCACGGTCGACACGCTTGCGATAGTTGGCGTATTCCGCCTGAACCCGTTTGAGGTCGTTCAGGTGTTCCGACGAGGCATCCTGCACCGGCTCCGGCGATTCGAGCAGTTTCTCGAGATCATCGTCGGTCAGCAGTTCTTCGGAAGCCTCCGCAGTTTCACGAGCTTCACCGGTCTCCGGATCTATCCGCCGTTTATCGCGAATGATGGGTTCCGTAGCCTCACCCGCCGATTCCACCGACGTGCGCTCATCTCCGGTGTGCGGGGACGATGTGTCCTTCTTCTTCTTGTCCTTTTCGGCTGTCATCTCTATTTCTTGCCACCTTCAGGCTCGTCGTCCACAACTTCGGCATCGACAATGTCTTCGTCATCTGCCGACGCTTCCTCGCCCGTTGCCGAGTCCGCAGCCGTGGCGTCCGCCGTCTGGCTCTGCTGGTAGAGGGCCTCGCCGATCTTCTGCTGGCTCTCGTTGAGTTTGTCGAACGCGGTGCTCACCGCGTCGTCGTCTTCCCCAGCGAGCGCAGCCTTCAGCGCGTCGACATCCGCCTGAACATCGGACTTCACATCGTCAGACAGCTTGTCGTCGTTGTCCTTGAGCAGTCCCTCGGTAGAAAATACGAGCTGTTCCGCCGAGTTGCGCATTTCGGCAGTTTCGCGACGGGCTTTGTCCTCCGCCGCGTGCTCTTCTGCGTCGCGGATCATGCGGTCGATGTCTTCCTTGGCGAGCGATGAGCCGCCGGTGATCGTCATCGACTGCTCCTTGCCGGTGCCCTTGTCCTTTGCGGAGACGTGCACGATACCGTTGGCGTCGATGTCGAAGGTCACTTCGACCTGCGGGACGCCGCGCGGTGCGGGTGCGATTCCCGTGAGCTCGAAGGTTCCGAGCTGCTTGTTGTCCTTCGTGAACTCACGCTCGCCCTGGAACACCTGAATGGCCACCGACGGCTGGTTGTCATCCGCCGTAGTGAACGTTTCGCTCCGCTTGGTCGGGATGGCGGTGTTGCGCTCGATGAGCTTCGTCATGATGCCGCCCTTGGTTTCGATTCCAAGGCTCAGCGGGGTGACGTCGATGAGCAGAACGTCCTTGCGCTCGCCCTTGAGAACGCCGGCCTGGAGCGCGGCGCCGACAGCGACCACCTCATCCGGGTTCACGCCCTTGTTGGGCTCTTTGCCGCCGGTCTCCTTCTTGATGAGTTCGACGACGGCAGGCATACGCGTGGATCCGCCGACGAGCACGACGTGCGCGACCTCGGAGACCTTGATTCCCGCCTCCTTGATGACGTCCTGGAACGGCTTCCGCGTGCGGTCGAGCAGGTCACTCGTCATCTTCTCGAACTGCGCGCGTGTGAGCGTTTCATCGAGGTTCGCCGGGCCGCTCTCGGTGAGGGAGAGGTAGGGAAGCTGGATGTTGGTGCTCATCGACGAGCTGAGCTCCTTCTTGGCCTGCTCCGCGGCCTCCTTGAGTCGCTGCTTGGCGATCTTGTCTTTCGAGACGTCCACGCCGGTCGTCTCCTTGAACTGCTTGATCAGGTGGTCGACGATGCGCTGGTCCCAGTCGTCGCCGCCGAGGCGATTGTCACCCGAGGTGGAACGCACCTGAATCGTCGAAAAGTCGTCGTCCTTGCCCACTTCGAGCAGGGATACGTCGAACGTTCCGCCGCCGAGGTCGAAGACGAGGATGAGTTCGTCTTCCTTGCCCTTGTCGAGGCCATACGCGAGTGCGGCGGCCGTCGGTTCGTTGATGATGCGCAGCACGTTGAGGCCCGCGATCTCGCCGGCCTCTTTCGTGGCCTGGCGTTCGGCGTCGTTGAAGTACGCGGGAACCGTGATCACGGCATCCGTCACCGGCTCGCCCAAGTACTGTTCGGCGTCGCGCTTGAGCTTGCCGAGGATACGAGCGGAAATCTCCTGCGGAGTGTACTTCTTGCCGTCGATCTCGGTTTTCCAGTCGGTGCCCATGTGCCGCTTGACACTCGAAATGGTTCGGTCGACGTTGGTGACGGCCTGCCGCTTCGCGGTCTCTCCGACGAGAACTTCACCGTCTTTCGTGAACGCGACGACGGAGGGCGTCGTGCGGAATCCTTCAGCGTTGGCGATGACCGTTGGCTCCCCGCCTTCCAAGACAGAGACGACGGAGTTGGTCGTTCCAAGGTCAATTCCTACTGCTCGAGCCATGCGCTCTTTTCTCCTTCTCACAAAAAGTCAAAATCTCAGACTTGAGTCTGGACTACTCAAGTTTGCGGTCTGTGGATAACTTTGTCAAGTCACATTGCTGAAAGTTGAGTGTGAACGGCTCAACTACGACCACTATGGCTGAACGTCAATGACCGATACCCTGACTTCATGACGAACGAGACACCCGACAATGACGTCGCAGGCTCCACCTCACGAAAAGTTCCCACGGTAGCTCACACCGGCGCCATCGCCGCGGTCGGCCTGGACTTGCAGGAAGGTCGGGTGATACCTCGGCGGCAGATCGTCTCCTGGGCGCTGTGGGACTGGGCTACGCAACCGTTCAACTCGGTCATTGTGACTTTCGTCTTCACCGCGCTCTACCTCACGACCGACACGTTCATCGATCCGGCGATCGCCGTGCTCGACGACTCGGATCCGATCAAGGAACGTGCGATCGCGGACCTTACGAGCGGGCTCGGGTTTGCGACCGCCATCGCGGGCGTTGCCATTGCTCTGCTCGCACCGGTGCTCGCCCAGCGAGCGGATGCCGCGGGCAAGCGCAAACTGTGGTTGCTGATCTACACGGCGGGGCTCACCGTGTGCACGGGCCTGCTGTTCTTCGTGCAAGGTTCGGCAACCTACTTTGTTTTGGGGGTAACGCTCATCGCGATAGCCACCGTCTTCAGCGAACTGGCCGGCGTCAACTACAACGCGATGCTCGTGCAGGTCTCGACGCCCAAGACGGTCGGAAAAGTGAGCGGCCTCGGTTGGGGCTTCGGCTACATCGGCGGCATCATCGCGCTCGTCATCGTGATCGTCGCGTACTCGGCCGACTGGTTCGGCCTTCCCGAAGACGATGGACTGCCATTCCGGGTCGTCGCCCTCGGTTGCGCCATCTGGACGATCGTCTTCGTCATCCCGTTCATTCTCAACGTGCCAGAGCTCAGTGAGCCTCGGGGCGTTCAAAAGGCGAACATCATCGAGAGCTACGTCATCCTCGGCAAGGACATCGCTCGACTGTTCCGCGAATATCGGCCGACATTCTGGTTCCTGCTCGCGAGCGCCGTCTATCGGGACGGCCTCGCCGGGGTGTTCCTCTTCGGCGCGGTCATCGCCAAAGCGGTGTTCCACTTCAGTTTCCTCGAAGTCGTCGCCTTCGGCATCGCTGCGAACCTCATTGCCGGCGTGAGCACGATTCTCGCCGGGAGACTCGATGACCGATTCGGACCGCGCACGGTCATCCTCACGGCCCTGGGCGGCCTGGTTGTTTCCGGAATGGCCGTGTTCTTCCTGCACGACTCCGGCAAAACGGCGTTCTGGATCGGTGGTCTCCTGCTCACGGTATTTGTCGGGCCCGCGCAGGCGGCGAGTCGGTCCCTGCTGGCGCGCGTGACGCCCGTCGGCAAGGAAGGCGAAATCTTCGGACTTTACGCCACGACCGGACGCGCAGCCAGCTTCCTGTCTTCCACGCTGTGGGCCGTCTTCATCGCCATACTCGGCGCAACCTACTGGGGAATCCTCGGAATCATGGTCGTGCTCATTATGGGGCTCGTGTTCATGTACTTCGTGAAGGCGGGCGGGCGCCCGCAGCGCACGCTCAACTGATCCCACCAAGGTGTTGAGCGTGTTGGATGTGTTGGAGCACGGACGGCGGCCGTCAATTCGGCGCAGAATAGAGAGATGACCTCTACCTCCGCGAAAGCTGAGCTTCTGCGATCACTGCACGTTCCTGGCGATCCGCTCATCCTTGTAAACGTGTGGGATGCCGTGAGCGCGAAGGTCGTCGCGGCCGCGCCCGGCGTGAAAGCTCTCGCTACCGCGAGCCACTCCATCAGCGACGCGCACGGTGTTGCGGATGGCGGCGGGCTCGGGCTCGACGGCGCCCTGGCTGCCGCGCGCATCATCATCGACGCGGTCAACCTGCCCGTGACCGTCGACTTCGAGAAGGGATACGGTGAGACCGCGTCCGACGTCGAACGCAGTGTCGCTCGGCTGATTGAGGCGGGGGCGGCCGGGCTGAACCTCGAGGACAGCATCCATTCGCCGAAAGACGGGCTGTACGACATCCGCACCGCGTCGGCGCGCGTATCTGCCGCCAGGTCGGCGGGGGATTCCGCGGATGTGCCGATAGTGATCAATGCGCGTGTCGACACCCTCATCGGCGGCGGTGAATGGGCGGAAGCCCGCGAGCGCGCAAACGCGTACCTGGCGGCTGGCGCCGATGTGATCTTCATGTTCGGGCTTGACACGGAAGACAAGGTGAAACGTGCGGTGGACGAACTCGATGGTCCGCTCTCAGTGATCTCCGGCGCGACCTCGATTCCGCTGACACGCCTTGCCGAGCTCGGGGTTTGCCGTGTGAGTTTCGGCGGGAGACCACTCGCGCTCGCGATGTCGCATTTGCGGGATGCTGCCGCTCAGCTCACCGCGCTGGGCGATTATCCGTCGGAACTCGGCTTTCGTTATTCCTGACCCGATAGGGTTCAACCATGGCCACTGAACCCGAACTCGTCGTTCTCGTGGATGAGCACGGCACGCCAACAGGCTCGGTCGAGAAGTTCGACGTGCACACGACGGATACGCCGCTGCACCTTGCCTTCTCCTGCCACGTGTACAACGATCTCGGGCAGGTTCTGGTCACACGGCGCGCGCTCGGCAAGCTCACCTGGCCCGGCGTGTGGACGAACTCTTTTTGCGGTCATCCGGCACCCGGTGAAAACATTCAGGACGCTATCGCGCGCCGAGCCAGAATTGAACTGGGGATCACGGTGTCACAGCTGGAGCCCCTGTTGCCCGATTTTCGATACCGCGCGGTGGATGCAAGCGGCATCGTCGAAAACGAGATCTGCCCGGTGTTTCGCGCCGTCACGTCGGATACCGTTGCCGCCAATCCGGATGAGGTGGCCGAGTGGAGTTGGGCCGATCCGCACGCGCTGAGCTCCGCCGTCAGCGCAGCTCCGTTCGCGTTCAGTCCATGGTTTGTGTTGCAGAATGCTGAATTAGCGAACTGAAACAACCTCGTCAGGCTCCGCCAAATCGCTCTCGGGCGCTCCCGCAGACATGAGGAGTTTGCGCATGGCGGCTTCGGCAAGTGCGTATGGCCTGTCACTGCCGTGCAGAAGCGAGGCGCTGTTCGCCGCATCCATCAGGGCGATGATTTCGAATGCGAGCACGGCAGGGTCTTCGAGCCGGGGTAGATCATCCGCGGCCAGTGAAACGCAACGCTCGACGAAGGCGATCCACTCTTCATCGATCGTCACGAGGGCATCACGCAGCGGCCCGCTTCGCGCATTCACTTCGGATGCCGTGGCGCGAAAAAAGCATCCACCGGTAAAGATTCTGGTGCGCGAATACCGGAGCCAGATGTGGCACAGCGCCCAAAGTCTGCGGAGGCCACGGGGCTCTCTCAGCGTGGGTTCGATCACGTTCGCGATGTAGATATCCCGTGCGGCCCTGATGGTTGCCAGCTGCAGGTCGAGTTTGGAGCCAAAAAGCGCAACGACCCCGCTCTTGCTCGCACCGACCTGGTCGGCGAGGACGCCGATCGACAGGCCTTCGAGACCCAAGGTCGTCGCCAAGTCGACCGCTTCAGCAAGGATCGCCTGACGCGACGCGTCGCCGCGACGCCTGCGACCATCGTGAGATTGACTTTTACCGGGCACGATTTAATTGTACGATCGTTCGTATTCTTTTTCAACGAGAGGTATGGCCATGGTCAGTTCGCTGTTGACACTGCTGCCGAAACTGGAGAGATCGGTGCCGGCCTTGGCCGCGGAGCTGGCGCTCGCACGCTGGCGCACGCCGAGGCCGCCAAGAGAGCCCCGCGCGGAAGCGCAATACGTCCTGGATGATGCGGACATGCGAACGCACCGGATTGCAGGGCGCCGCATCGCAACCTACCGCTGGGGTTCGGGACCGGATGTTGTGCTGCTTGTGCACGGCTGGGAGGGTCGCGCCTCCGATTTCGCGCCGATCGTTCACGAATTGCGTTCCCGCAACCGCACGATAATCGGGCTCGATGCGCCCGGCCATGGCCGATCATCCGGTCGGCGCACCACCGTTCCCGAGTACGGCTCGATTCTCGCCGAACTAGCCAGAACGGTGGGGCACCTTGAGGCCGTGGTTTCCCACTCGTTCGGCACACCGGCGGTCGCCGTCGCCACCGGTCTCGGACTCTCGGCCGAACGGTTTGTGTCCCTCAGCGGCGTCGCGGAGATGGGCAACTTGATTTCGACGTATTGCGGGGCACTTGGACTCACCGACACAACGGCATCGCGCATGCGCGTTCTGGCCGAGAATCGGATGTTTCACGGAGACCGATCCGTGTGGGATCGGCTCTCCGCGCCGCGCAGTCCACTTCCTGAAGGGTCACCGCTCCTGATCGTGCACGATCGCGATGACCTCACTGTGGCGTTCAGTGAGTCGGAAGTGCTCGCGCGCGCGCACGGCAGCGCGACGCGAGTCCTGGCGACCGAGGGTCTCGGCCATTCACGCATCCTCAGGGCCGACCTTGTGCTGGAAGCAGTCGCCGACTTTCTGGGGGAACCCTCAGCTATGCGGGATCGAGACGCGGCGCCCGTATGACATTTGAATCAGTGCTCTACCGCTCAGTGCTCGTGCGATGGAAGTTCTGGAATGAGCGGGACGCCGTCGGTCCGCGCTGCCCCTGATACCGCGAGCTGTAGTCGCTCGACCCATACGGCTTTTCCGCGGGCGACGAGAGCCGGAAAAAGCAAAGCTGGCCGATCTTCATGCCGGGCCACAGCTTGATGGGCAAAGTGGCGACGTTGCTGAGTTCGAGCGTCACGTGGCCCGTGAATCCCGGGTCGATGAACCCGGCAGTGGAGTGGGTGAGCAGGCCGAGCCGACCGAGGGAGCTTTTGCCTTCAAGGCGGGCGGCCACGTCATCCGGAAGCGTCACCTGTTCGAATGTCGAGGCGAGCGCAAACTCACCCGGATGCAGGATGAACGGCTGGTCGTCAACCGTCTCGACGAGGTGTGTCAGCTCGGGCTGGTCTTCAGCCGGGTCGATGAACGGATATTTGTGATTGTCGAACAGACGGAAGAATCGGTCAAGGCGCACGTCGATGCTGGAAGGCTGAATCATCGAGAGGTCGAGCGGGTCGAGACCCACGCGACCCGCCTCGAGTTCTGCCTTGATGTCGCGGTCAGAAAGCAGCATGAGAAGAGACTAGCCGAGCCGGGTTGCTAGTATTGCTGCCGAACCCGTTCGCTGCAGATGCCGAGCGGGCGGATGCGCGAGTGTAGTTCAATGGTAGAACTCCAGCTTCCCAAGCTGGTAGCGCGGGTTCGATTCCCGTCACTCGCTCCACTTATCGGTTGCCAGTAGCTGTCAGTTCTCACGCAGTTCTGAACTTGTCTCACCGAACTCTGGACTAAGTCGCTGACGTTCGGGATCTTCGGTTGCCTGTGCTCATCCGGCCTGAAACCTTCGATGACGGATCCTCTCGGCGCATCAGAAAAGTCCAAGGTGTGCGGCCAGCCGGACGACATCAGAGTGGGTAGTGTCGGCCCCATCGTCGGCAAGCCACGCTGCGGCGTCCTCAACTGGTAGATGATGTATTTCTGTGACCTGCTCGCCGCCGGCAGGGTTCGATGGCTGCCCGACGACTCGAGAGCGAGCGACCACGTATGTCCACCACGCCACTGGGTGCGGGACATGCGGCATGTACGGGACCGGGTTTCGACTGGTGGCGACATGGCTGAAGAATGGTCGAGGCTTACCTATCAGAATCGACCCTGCTTCTTCAAGCAATTCACGACCCACAGCCTCCGCCAGCGTCTCGTCAGGTTCCAGCCGTCCACCAGGCAGGAAGCGTCCCTCTTCGACGGATGCGCAGACAGTCACCAACCCCGGATTGGGAGACGCGATGATGTGGACGCGATGAACGAGCAGAAACGGCGGGGCGTCCAGCGTGCCTCGGGTGTCTGCGTTGGCGTACTCCACGAAAGCTGGCGCGAATAACCTCTCGAATCCGCCTGGATGCTCGGGCACGCATCGATCGTAACGCGAGAAGTCAGCAGGCTGGGGCGGTTACTCCCAGGGCTGCTCTGGATCGGCGTAGCACTGCACATCCATGGCATCGTGGAGAATTCGCCCGACGACGAGCATGTGACCAATTCGACGGCAAACGAGGAAGTGCCTCGGGCGGTGGACACTTCCACCACGAGAGCGTGTACGACTTTGGGACAGGTGCCAGGTGAACACGCCGTCCCCCAACTCAGGGCGCAGTGTATGCCCGACATCGTCGGCTCGTGACGCCGCATCGCGGATGGAGGCGGCAATCAGCGCCTCGTATCGCCTTCGCGCCTCCTCACCGAACTGCTCATTCGACCATGCGAGGATCGAAATAATGTCAGCTTGAGCAGCGTGACTGACGCGAAAGTTAGCCATCAGCCGGCTGGCAGGGCACCCGTCGCGCGAACACCGAGGTGTCCGATGAAGTTGTCGAGGTCGTCATCGGCAACATCATCGAACCGTCCCGAATCGACATCCGACCAGCCCAGATCTGCCGCATTGCGCAGAGCCGCAATTTTCGCAGCGTTCTCCGATTCCTGCCGCTCCAGTATCCGAAGGCCCTCGCGCAGCACTTCGCTGGCATTCTGATAGCGCCCCGACTTCACCAGGGAATCGACCAACTCATGCTGGTGCTGGGTTAGGACCACGTTCCTCGTTGGCACGACGACCACCTCCATTGGCATTTTATGCCATTACGCGGATGTCCGGGCAAATCCACAAACCAAGGAGACAAATGGCAGCCGCTGCTAGCGAACCTTCAGCAATTTCGCGCTCTGGAGTTATTGAGAAAGTCCTAAGTTGCGTGAGGACTCACACCGATTCTCCGTTCTCACGGACTCCAGCCGCCCGCACGCTTTTGGTCGAGGTCGTCCGCTGAGTGTTCAGCCGGAACAGGAGTTCGGCAGCGCGGAAATGACGAACCAACTCAGCTCGCTCCTCCGGGCTGAGCGCGGGAAGGTATTCGGCGACAGCTTCCGTGATGGAGTTATCCGCCCGCTTCATGATCTGCTCTTGTGCCGCAGGTTCAAGCACTATTCGGACTTTCCTCCGGTCGCGACCGTCAACACTTATCGTGACGACTCCCGCGGCCGCCAGGGAGCGGGTGATACGCGAGACAAGGCTTTGAGCAAGTCCTGTCCGCCGTGTGATGTGGCCGATGGAAGCACCGGGATTTCGTGCGATGTCCTCAAGCACGGCGAGCTCGCCCGGACTCACGCGATCATCGCCCGTGTTGCCGGTAGCCCGGAAAGCAATCTCTCGCACCTTTCGAGAGAGCCGGTGGAGATCTGCCGCGCGCATAGAACTATTCAATCACTAGTGATACAGTTTTATTGCATCACTTGTGATGGAATGGAGAACGTGTGAGCGTGGACTGGGGAACGGTCAACCAAATTGCCGACGACATCATTATTACGGCGGGAATTGCACTGCTGATCATCAGACAGTTCATCTGGCGCTCAGCGGAGCTGAACAGGATGATGCGCATGCCCGTGGTACTCATCACTGCCGGGCTCGTGTACCTGGTCTTCGAGGTGTGGGGCGGGTTCCATTGGGTAGCTGCCGACTGGTTGATCGTTGCAGAATTGGCGCTTGTGGCCGTCACCGGCACGGCAATGGGATACGTCACGCACTTCCGCGAGGTGTCTGGTCGACTGCAATATCGACTTACCGGTGTTGGAGTCCTCCTGTGGGCGGTCTTCGTGGCAATCCGGATCGGAAACTTCGCACTGGCCAACCTGCTTGGAGCAAGCCTGGTTGGAGCCACTGGCCTAATCTTGCTCTCCTTTGGCATCAATCGCCTTGCTGCAATCATCGTCGTTCGAAAGCGAGCTGCCACCCTCATCGCCCAGAGAGAAACGGTGTTGGTATAGCCATCGTGACGCTCGGAACGGCAGCCCGCGAGCTGTTGGAAAGCACGACGCTGAGCGTCGAAGAAGTCGCTCACCGGGTCGGCTATTCCTCCAGCGACCTGCTGCGCAAACACTTCAGCCAGAAACTCAAGACGTCGCCCAGCAGCTACCGAAAGTCGTTCACGACCGCGCCCAGGAGCCATCAGGACCGGGTTCACTGAAATTGATCCGACCCACCAAATGCGCCAGGGTGGAGAGTTCCCGACTGGTCAATCCCGCAAAATGGAGGCGAAGGCGCTCGGACGTTGCCTTCTCGAATCGCTCCACCTCCTCGTGCGCGGCAGGCGACAGGGAAACGATCCGGGACCGGGCATCGTCGGGGCTCGCCCGGACTTCGACGTGGCCCTCCTGCAACAGGCCCTCGATGAGCTGCGTCACCGCGCCCGCCGAAACGCCGAGCAATTTTGCGAGGCGGCCCGGCGTCAGACCAGCCGTTTCGCGAGCGAGATGGAACAGCACCGACATTTGAGACCCGGACAACACCTTCCCCTCGAACGGCCGCTTCTGCGCGGATGACAACATCCGGGAAAGCGACGCGACACCGCTGAGCACGGCGCGGATGTCGTCGTCGCGAGCGTCCTCGGAACTCATCGCGCACTGATGAACGGCAGCTCCCGCAGGTACTGGCGATCATCGACCTGGGTGAGGAGGAAATCCGCCAGATCATCGCGGCTGATCTTCGTCGTGCTGTCACCGCCCACCCAACCGACACCGAAGGATCCGGTTCCGGGCGCCTCCGTCAGGTGGGGCCCCCGGACCACCGTCCACTCCAGTCCGCTGCACTCGAGCACCTGCAGATGAGCTTCCGCGTCAGCGAGGACCTTCGGCGACAGCAGCTTGAGCAGACCCCGGATGATGCGGTCCGGAAGTTTAGGCTCGTCCCTGCCCTCTGCCCGAAGGCCCCCACCGGTGAGCGTCACGATACGCACCGCGCCGTGGCGCTTCATCGCGTCTACCATCAGCTGGGTGCCCTCCGCCTGAAGGTTGTCGGGCGAGACCTTCACGTGGCCGATCAGACTCAGGACGGCATCCGATCCGGAGATCGTTTCGTCGACCGCGGCGGCATCCAATACATCCCCCTTGACCACCGCCAGTCGGTCATCAGTGATCGCCACCTTCGAAGGATCCCGTGCGAGCATGCGCACCGACCACCCCTGAGACAGCGCGCGATCAATGACCCTGCGGCCCGTCCTCCCCGTCCCGCCAAATATCGCAATAGTTTTCGTCATGCAGTTAGTTTAGTAACTAAACTACTTTGACGAGAGGCCACGAACCCGAAGCATCTCCAGGCTGCACTGCACCGGGCACGAAAATTCCTAAGCTTGGAGGGTGAGCCGCGAAACGGAAGACCTCAACCGTCGCCTGTTGCGTGCCCGCGACGCGATGGACCGCGCCTACGCCAGTCCGCTGGATGTTCGCGCCGTGGCGGCGGTCGCCCATATCTCGCCTGCCCACTTCAGCCGCTGCTTTCGGGCCGCATTCGGCGAATCGCCGCATCACTACCTGCAGCGCCGAAGGGTCGAACGCTCGATGTTCCTGCTGCGGGAAACCGACCGCACGGTCACCGAGATCTGCTTCGATGTCGGCTTCAGCAGCCTCGGCACTTTCAGCCGCACGTTCCGCGAGATCGTCGGTCAGACACCGAGCGACTACCGAACGGGCAACGGCCCCATCGTGGCACCCCACTGCGTGCAAATTGCCGCCATGCGACCTCTCACGCGGCGCGAGGTGAAGGAGAGCACGTTTGGATAAGCCACCCAGGATTGCCTCGTACTAGCGTCGAAGAAACGAACCTGAGGGGAGCACTACACCACATGATTACCGCACTGAATGTTGCATCCATTTACGTTCTCGACAAGGATGAGGCGCTGGACTTCTACGTCAACAAGTTGGGCCTCGAAAAGGGCAGCGACGTCAAGCAAGGCGACTACCGCTGGCTCACGGTACGAGTTCCCGGCGAGGGCAACACCGAAATTTCACTCGAGCAGCCCGGCGCGCCGCTCCACGACGAACAGACGGCGGAACAGATTCGCGACCTGATCACCAAGGGCGCCATCGGCGGTCTCGTCTTCTTCACCGAGGATGCGCGAGCACTGTACGACACCCTCCGCGAGCGCGGCGTCACCGACTTCACACAGGAGCCCACCGACCACTTCTACGGAACCGACATGGGCGTGCGGGACCCGTTCGGCAATCCCATCCGGATTCTGCAGCAGGGCAAGAAGAGCGGCTGACGCTGGGAAATCTGCACCTGTGTAGCGCAGACGCCGGCACGCTTCACTCCTTCCGCGAATCCCATGGCTCGGCCGGGCGTTCAAGGGGCGACAGCATCTGCCAGAGGCTTTCCAGGGCTGCACGCGCCGCGACGTTGCGCTCCGACAGCGGATGCGGATCAGTAAGGACCCACTCGTCGATCGCGGTGAGGGAGGCGATAGTCCACGCGCTCAGCAACGTCAGCGGCAGGTCGTCCCGAATGACGCCGAGCGACTGACCACGCTGAAGGGCGTCGCCCAGCCAGGCGATCATGGTGTCGCGCACCCGGTAAATCGTGCGCTCGGGCGTGGCGTCGGCAGAGTTGTGAAACATGCGCCCGAGATCCATGAGCGCAGGGCTCGACGCCGCGACCCGACTGAATCGATCGACCAGTTCGGATAAGTGCGGCCGAAAGGTGTCGACGGTAAGCGTAGAGAGTTTCGGCGGGTCAAGCGCGTCAACGAGCTGTCGCGACAAAGCCTCGGTCACCCAGTCGTGCAGCGCCGCCTTGTCAGCGAAATGGTGGTAAAACGACCCCTTCCCCATCCCTACCTGCTTGAGGATGCCATTGAGCGATGCGCCGTCAAGCCCGCCCTGAGCGAACGCGGCGGCCGCGGCGGCAACGAGCCGCGTCGCGGTTACTTCGGCGAGAGGGCGGGGTGGACGAGGCATTTCCTAAATACTAGACTGAATTCGTGTACCAGTCAGTACAGGAATGATGAGAAGCAAATGAACGAGACAGTTATTGTCGCGGGTGCCACCGGTTACATAGGGCGGCATGTCGTGAAGGTACTCGACGCGAAAGGGTATCGAGTTCGTGCACTGGTGCGCTCGCGCGATCGTGCGGAAGCCGAAGGGGCGTTCGGGGCACCCTCGTTGCGCGGGCACGTTACCGAGTGGAGGATCGTGGACTATTCCAACTCCGAAATGATCAAGGATGTTTGTGCAGGCGCGGGCCGCGTCATCTCGACCCTGGGCGTGACTCAACAAAAGGCCAGCCCCTGGGACATCGACTTTGTCGGCAACCTTCGTCTGCTGGAGGACGCCGAACGGCACGGAGTGGCGTCCTTCCTTTACGTCAATGTTCTGCACTCGGAGCGCGGAACCTCGCTGACGATGCGCTCGAAGCACGCGTTTTCGGAGGCGTTGCGCAGAAGTCGCGTAGCCGGCCAGATCGTCAACCCGTCCGGCTACTTTTCGGATGTCACGAATTTCCTTCTCATGGCGCGAAAGGGCCTCGGCTTCACGCTCGATAAGGGCACCGCGCGCATCAATCCGATCCACGGCGCGGACCTCGCCGACTTCATCGTCGACCACATCACCGAACCTGCCGGGTCCTGGGACGTTGGTGGCCCTGACGTATTCACCTACCGCGAGATCGAAGAACTCGCCTTCACGGTCGCCCGTCGCCGCCCGCACATACTGCGACTGCGGCCGGGACTCCTTCGCGCCATCCAGTGGGCCGCGGATAGAAGTTCGCCCCGCGCCGGCAACCTCTCCCGGTTCTTCCTCGAGTCGCTCGGAACGGACGCCGTGGGAACCCCGATCGGACATCGACGGCTTGAACCATACTTTCACTCCGTCGCCTGAATCACGCACAACCCGGAGCGTGCGCCGGGCACCGAACGGATCGAGGAGAACATCACTTCTCTGTCAGATACGCCAGCACCGCGCGAACGCGACGGTTTTCCTCGCCTGGCCGGAGCCCCAACTTCGTGAAGACGTTCGCCACATGCTTCGACACGGAGCCATCCGCAAGGTGAAGCCGCTCGGCGATTTGAGCGTTCGAAAGTCCCTCGCTCATGAGTTGAAGTACTTCGAGCTCGCGGCGACTCAGTGAGGACACCGCGGAGCGCCGCCCGTGAATGAGCCGTGCGGCAACTTCGGGGTCGACCACGATGCCACCTGCGGCCACCGTGTTCAACGAGTGCATGAAGTCTGCGACGCGCGCAATGCGGTCCTTCAGCAAATAGCCCAGGCCGCCAGTTCCGTTCTGATTTGCGGGGGCCGCGGCTCCTGCGGAAGACCCGCCGAACAGCTCCGCGGCGTAGGCTGCGGCGACATACTGCGAAACCACGAGGATGCCGATTCCTGGATGCGTGCGACGAATCTGCAGGGCCGCCTCCAGGCCGTCGTCGCTCATGCCGGGAGGCATGCGCACGTCGGTGATGATCACATCCGGCGTGTCATCCTGCCGTATCGCCGCGCGCACAACGCTCAGCAGCTCAGGGGCGCTTGCCGCCTGCGCCACAACGAGATGACCTTGCCGCTCAAGAAGTCCCGCAATTCCTTCCCGCAACAGTGCCGAATCGTCAGCGATGATGACTTTCACGAGTTCTTCCCGTCTTCGGATGCCGGGGCAAGCAGCAACGGAATCCGGGCGGCTAACGTTGTGGGCCCGCCGGAGAGGGAGGTGAGCTCCATGCTCGCACCGAACGCCGCAAGCCGCTCACGCATTCCCGCGAGGCCACCGCCGTCGCGAAAGTGCGCGCCGCCCGGCCCATCATCCACAATCGAAACGTGGAGGTCCTGATCGGCGGCGAGCAGGACCGTTGCCGATGCATCGGGCGCATGCTTGATGATGTTCGTTATCGCCTCCGAGCAGAAAAACCACGCAACTGCGGCAATCTCCTCGGGCATGTTCGGCAGCGGATGTGGGCAGCGCACGATGATGTTCAGCCCGCTGCGCTGCGCCATGTCGGTCACGGCCGCGCGCAATCCAAGATCCGTGAGCATCTGCGGGTGAATTCCCGAAACGGTTGATCGCAACGACCGCAGTGCCATCTCCGCATCCTGATGCGCACCCTCGATCAGGCCAGCGACCGAAGCATGAGCCCCCGGATCGCCGGCGGTCTTCTTCAGGAAATGGCTGGCTTCGCCCAGCTTGATGGTCGCGGCGACCAAATATTGCTGCGTCCCATCGTGCAGATCGCGTTCGATGCGTCGACGTTCAATCTCAAACGCTGCGACGATGACGCGGCGTGAATCGCGCACCGACCTCAGCTCTTCCGACCAATCCACGTGAGGTACTGCGGCCGTCGCAAACTTCGCTCGCTCGAGCGCGATGAGTGCCCAAATAACGGGAGCAATGAGAACTGCGGATACCACGACGGCGACGAAAGCCCATCCCGCCCCGAAGGGTTGAACCACGATGGCCACGAACAGCATCCCGACCGGCGCCGCCAGCAACCCGACGGCTAGTTGCCCAAGGAAGAGTCTGCGCCGCCGGCGCTCCGGGTCACTCATGTTTTCCACTGTAGAGAAGCAGAATCCCGCTGTGGGGCTGCGCGCTCGAAAGGTGGAGCTGGGTCCACCACACTTCGGGGGCTAAATCCATGGTGGCGGAAGCCCGAGCATGGTCGACTGGTCATCATGACCACAGCACCGACCACATCACCATCACAATCTGCGGGCCTTATCGCGCGCGGCCTCTCGAAATCCTACGGAGACGTTCGCGCCCTCGCCGACATCAACCTCGAGATCCCGTCGAAGCAATCGGTGGCCATCATGGGCCCCTCCGGTTCAGGCAAGTCGACACTTCTGCACTGCTTGTCGGGCATTCTGGTTCCGGATGCGGGCGACGTCACGCTCGGAATGCAACCGATCTCCGCTCTGAACGACAAGCAACGCTCGCTCCTTCGACGCACACGTTTCGGGTTCATTTTTCAGGATGGGCAACTGCTGCCAGAACTGCCCGCGCGTGAAAATGTCGCACTGCCTCTGTTTCTCGCCGGTCGATCCCGCGCAGACGCGCTCAAGTCTGCCGACGAATGGCTCGGCAAGTTGGGTCTCGCGGGCATGGAGAATCGCCGCCCGGGGGAACTTTCGGGTGGGCAGGCTCAACGTGTCGCAATTGCGCGTGCTCTCATCCATGGGCCGGATGTCGTTTTCGCCGATGAACCCACGGGTGCACTCGATCAGGCGACCGGTCATGAGGTGATGCAGGTACTCACCGCGACGACCTCAATGGCCGGGTCCACTCTCGTCGTTGTTACACACGATCACGAGGTCGCCGGCTGGTGCGAACGGCTCGTCGAACTGCGCGACGCGATCATCCACGACGACCAGCTGGTCTCCGGGAGCATCCGATGAGCGTCGTCGCAAGCCTCGCGCCACGCCTTGCGGTGGAGCGGATCCGCGCCACACGGGGCGCCGGAGCGCTCGATGTCATGGCAGTGCTCGCTTTCACTGTCTCGTCCTGGCTGGCGTTCACTGTTGCTGGCGGCACGTGGATGTTCTATCAGCGCTGGCAGGTCGACGGAATTCTCACCGGCACCGTCTGGGAAAGATTCGCCCCCGAATATGTTGGGCTGGCTGGTTTCGCCTGCGCGCTTCTGGTGATTCCGATCCTGAGTCTTGGCGCAAGCGCCGCGCGACTCGGAGCGCGCGGACGCTCCCAGCGTCTCGCATCGCTGCGCCTGATCGGGATGACCGGCAGCGAGGTCGTGCGAATGTCAGTGCTCGAGACGCTCGTGCAGGCAGTTGCGGGGATCATCCTTGGTGCGCTCATCTTCGTGATGAGCTTGCCTGCATGGCACCTGCTGGAGTTTCAGGCGCATCCGATTGGGATGAGCGAGTTGCTGCCGCCGTGGTGGTTGTGGCTCGGAATCCCCGGTGTTCTCCTCGTGCTCGCCGCGTTATCGACTGTGGTGGGTCTACGCCGCGTCTCGATTTCGCCGTTGGGCGTCGCACGAAACGTCACACCGAGTCGCCTCAAGCGTTGGCGTCTCGTCGCCGTGGTCGTACTCGTCATCGGATTTCTCATCTACGGTCACCTTGCGAACATTGAGACCATGGCGGGACTCGTGGGGATTGTGGCCTTCCTGGCTATTGTGATCGGCTCGATCAATCTTGTCGGACCGTGGCTGTTGCAGACGTACGCACGACCGAGCGCGCGGACCGCACGGGTTGCAAAGCTCCTCGCGGCGCGACGGATCATCGACGATCCGCGAGCTGCGTGGCGCAACGTTTCCTCGCTCGCGCTGCTGGGGTTCGTTGCAGGCTTCGTCGTGTCCATGCCGACCGCGTCAGGAAGCACGGAATCCGATGTGGCGTCGGTCGTCTTTGTCCGCGACATTCAGACCGGTGTGGCGATTACTCTCGCCGTCGGTCTCGTACTCGCTGCGACGGCGACGCTCATGACGCAGGCGTCACAGGTGTTTGATCGTGCCCCAGAGTCCATCGCTCTGGATCGCATGGGGGTTCCGGCCTCGATACACGTTTCGATCCGACGGCACGTGGTTCTCGTTCCGCTTGCGATTGCCCTCGGAACGTCCGTGTCGCTCGGGTTGCTCCTGTCCACCGTCGTCGCGGCAAATTCCGCCGACTTTCCCGTAGTGGGCGTATCGATTCTGGCGGCGACCGTTCTCCTCGGCTTCGCGTTGAGTTTGGCGGCAGCAGAGGCGTGCCGTCCGCTTCAGGCTGGGGTGCTTGGCGAACAGCGGCGCCGCAACGACTAGTTTCAGCAGCCGTCTCAGTCCTCTGGAGTGAAGATGTCCTCAATTGAACGGTGGAATGCTCGCGCGATCGCCAGCCTGCGGAACACGGAGCAATCCGTAGCGAAGCCGACGCTGAGGTCGCGCACCCGTAGGAATGCCAGAGAAGTGCGCGGCGCGAAGCGGCGGTGAACTGTGTTCTGCAATGACGGAATCAGTGTTTTGCCATGCACTTTCCGTAGAGTTGGCTGGAACACGAAGACTGGAGGCACCTTGTCCAACCCGAGTCTTCCCGAGGTACTGACGCAACTGCGAGCGATCGAAGACCCCAGGGCGCGCGAGGTGAACGAAAAACACGGCGATGACCACGCGGTGAACCTCGGCAAATTGCGCACTCTCGCGAAGAACCTGGGGATGCAACCGGAGCTGTCCCGCGAACTCTGGGGCACGGATGACAGCGCGGCGCGGCTGCTGGCCATCCTCATCCGGCAGTTCAAGTCGTTCGAGCGCGACGAATTGGATGCCATGGTGCGCGAGGCTCGCACCCCCAAGGTGCTTGACTGGCTCGTCAACTACGTGGTGAAGAAAAGCAAGCATGCCGAGGATCTCCGCCTGGCCTGGTTCGCCGATCCCGACCCGGTGGTCGCGAGCGCCGGCTGGGCGTTGACGAGCGAACGAGTGCGCAAGTCTCCGGAAGGGCTCGACCTTGCCGGCCTCCTCGACCTCATCGAAGCAGAGATGAAGGATGCGCCGGACCGACTGCAGTGGGCGATGAACGATTGCCTCGGCAATATCGGGATCCACCACGCCCAGTTCCGCGACCGGGCCATCGACATCGGCGAGCGCCTCGAGGTACTCAAGGATTACCCGACTCCGCCCAATTGCACGTCGCCGTTTGCGCCCATCTGGATCCGAGAAATAGTGAGCCGGCAGTCCGCCTAGAGCTTCTTCAACTCCTCCGCGAGCATGACGATGATTCCGCTGGGGCCGCGAACGTAGGCGAGTTTGTAAACATCCTCGTAGGTGGCGACGCCGCGGAGCGGATAGCAGCCATGCCTCGCGGCAACCGCGAGCGCTTCATCGATATTGTCGACCGAAAAAGCCACGCGATGCATGCCGATCTCGTTGGGAAGCGTTGGGGTGGTCTCAATTGCTTCCGGATGGATGTACTCGAAAAGTTCCAGGCGACCGTGACCATCCGGCACCTCGAGCATCGCAATCTTGACGTGATTGCCATCCAAACCGACCGCCGTGTCTGCCCACGCACCGCTGACTGTGTCCCGGCCGATGACGGTCAAACCGAGGTCCGTGAAGAAGGCGATTGCGGCCTCAAGATCGCGAACGGCGATCCCAACATTCTCGAACTTGATCGACATGTAATGCACGCTACAGCCCCTGGGCGGCCCGGCTCGAGTGCAGCTCGGAAGAATTGAAGCGGGGTTTCGCGAAAACTAGTCTGGGGCTATGGAGCTGAAAGAACTACTGGATCTGGAACATGCGGGCTGGCAGTCTCTGTGCGACAGCACGGGATCCGACTTCTACGGCCAACTGATGACGGAAGATGGCGTCATGATTCTGGCCCACGGTCAGGTGCTCACCCGGCAGGAAGTGATCGACTCACTGAGCGAGGCGCCGCCGTGGGAATCCTACGAAATTGAGGATGAGCGCCTCATCCCGCTCGGGGATTCTGCCGCCGTGCTCGTCTACCGCGGCACCGCAACCCGCGACGATCTGCCGGCGCCGTTTGTTGCCCTCATGGCCAGCGTGTACGTCCGTCGAGGTGAAAGCTGGACTCTCGTGTCGTATCAGCAGACTCCCCTCCCGCATTAGTCCTCCGCTTCACCACAGAGCTTTCGCTCCCCGACAATCCGGGCTACTGCGCCAGACACTCAACGCAATTCTCCTGTGGCTGGTTACTTGCCCGAACACCGTACGCGCGAAACGCTGACGCGACCTTCGACCACACGCGTTCACACCGCTCACCGATTGTCGGTGTCGGCACCCAACGCTCGCGCTGTATGCGAATCCGTTCAAGCTCCTGACGAAAAGCTTGTTCCTTCGAGGCGCGAAGGTGTGGAAAGAAGTCCTCTGACAAAAACATGATTCTCCAAAAAATGAATACCTGTCTGAGTCGGCGATTTGATTCATCGACGACTATCGATATAGAAAATTATGCTCCCTTATATCGATCTCTGTCAATATATTTGTAACGCGTATTCATGCAGTTCCGTGTGCGCGGCTAGTCGGGCGTCAGGTGCGGTTGCGCTCGGCATCGCTGCGCAGGATGCAAAACTCGTTGCCCTCGGGGTCGGCAAGCACGACCCAGCCCGTTCCGTCCGGTTGCCTCCGGTCGTCGACAGTGCGCGAACCCATCGCAAGCAGTCGACCCAGCTCCTCGTCACGCGTGAAGCCCGGCGAGGGCTTGAGATCCAGGTGCAGCCTGTTTTTGACCTGTTTCGGATCTGGAACGTTGATGAACAGCAGCCGTTGGGTCCCGTCCGGCGAGACGATCATGCACTCTTCGTCACCCGGTGCGGCAGGATCATCCGGGTCGTGTCGGAATCCGAGCACGCTACACCAGAACACAGACTGGGCGTAGGCGTTCAGGCTGTCAAACGTCGTGTGGGAAATCATCGCGGTCATGAGGAAAATACTTGCATCCCACCTTGGAATTTCCATGCGAACCTTGCCTGCCGTTGGGGTCACATAGTCGTGAATCACCTCAGCGCACGGCGAGCGCACGCGCAGGCACGCACGTGACCTGAATCAGCTCAGGGAACAAGCGCAAGTTTGCCTCCCGGATGTCCGCTCTGGAGGAACGTGAGCGCCTCCTTCGCCCGATCGAGCGAGTACGTGCGGGCCAGGGGAACGCCGATGTCGCCACGCGATGCCAGCTCGAGAATGCGTGCACGGGCCGCGTCGCGGAACGCCGCGCTTTCTGGCATCGACCCGGCAATCGCCCGGAAACCGTCCCGGTTGGCACGATGACCGGCGGCAATCGTGACCACGCGCCTGCTATCGGCCACGAGCGTCAGGCTCACGTCAATTGCTTCATCCGTACCGGCGGCGTCCAAAGCCGCGGCATATCCCTCCGGGGCCAGCGCGCGCAGCCGGGCTTCCAGCCCCTCCCCGTACTCGACCGGTGTGCCGCCAAAGCTGCGGACGGTGTCAAAATTACGCTCGCTCGCGCTTCCGACAACCCGCACGCCCTGCAGGCGCGCCTGCTGCAGGATGCTGACCCCCACCGCCCCCGATGCGCCGTGAACCAGGATGGTGTCTCCCGAACGGACGCCGGTCACGTCGAGCATCTCGGCCGCTGTCGTGCCCGCAAGCAAGAGGTTTGCGGCAGCGGGATGATCGAGCCTCGACGGTTTGGCAAAGACATCCGACGCGGGCACAACCAACGCTGAGGCGTACCCTCCGTTCACCCTGAACGCAACGACCTCGTCGCCGAGCGCCCCGCCGCCTGACGCAATTGACGTATTCGGTCCGATCTCCGCGATCACTCCCGAGACCTCGTAACCGATGGGTTTAGGTCCTGCGAACCCGCCTCGAGCCACATGCTTCCAGTCCGCAGGATTCACGCCTGCCGCCCGAACCTCGATGAGCACTTCGCCTTCGGCCGGCGACGCCAACACGCTTTCAACGAATTCGAAAACCTCGAGGCCGCCCGGTTCGCGAGCTACCCATTGCGAAGCAGTTGTTCTTGTCATGACACCAGTCCAATCCCGTCTCCGGTCGCAGCGCGCGCTCGTGGTGACCGCTGCGGGCATTGCGTTGCAACCCGGCGCGGCATGCACTGAAGAGGCTTAGACCTCCGCACCGAACCATCGTGCGCGTCGTGACTCGCCAAACTCCAGCTTGTCCGCGGCGAACGCCTCGGATGCGGCACCGAACTCCCCGAATGGGGCATGTCCAGCCAAAAACGTGACGTCCACTTTCGCCACGCCTGCGTCGCCGAATTCCATGTAGCACACCCCGTTTCCGTCGTAGGTACGCGACGCATGGCCGGATTCGATGCGAGCGGCAATCCCCTCCGCCACGACGGAACCCTGACCTTCGGAGAACACGCCGGCCTTCGGCGTACCAACACTCGTGACATCGCCAATCGCGTACACGCCCAGAAAGTTCGTCTCCAGGGTTAGCGGGTCCACGGGAATCCAGCCTTCCACCGTCATCCCTGAATCCACCACGACCTGTGGAGCAACATGCTTTGGCACACCCAGGAACAGGTCGTAGGGCATCGTGCTGCCGTCGTCGAAAACCAGCGATTGGTTTTCCGGGTCGAGGCGCTGGATGTGCCGTTGCGGATGCCACTGAATCCCGCGTTCCGCGAATGCCGCCAGGATCGCTTCGGATGCGGCCGGCAACGGCGGCACCGGCACCGGCAGCGGCATCACTACCGCGATCTCCGACTTCTCCCGCAATCCACGCGATGCAAGGAAATCATGCAAAAGGAGCGCTGTCTCGCTGGGCGCCGGAGGGCATTTGAACGGCGTGGACGCGACCCCGATGACAATGCGACCGCCGGCAAAATTCTCGAGCACATCGCGAGCTGCAAAAGCGCCTTCGTTCGTGTAGAACTCGTGGCCGCCCTCGACGAGGCCGGGCGTTGATTCGGGGTCAAGGTTGGCGCCGAGCGCAACAACCAGAAAGTCGGCGTCGAACTGGCCGGCATCCGTGTGAACGCTGCGTTCCACCGGGTCGATGGAGTTGATCGTCGCCGTTACGAATCGCACCCCTGGTTTGTTCAACGTGCTGTAGGGAATGCTCACCTCGTCGGCGCTCCGTTTGCCGAACATGACATCGAGTTTGGAGAAACCGAAGACGAAACTATCTCGCCCGTCGATGAGCGTGACCTCGATTTCTGACCCGAATCGATCAGAGAGTCCTGCCGCTACCTCCAGCCCGCCGAATCCTGCACCGAGCACAACAACCTTCATGACCGTCATGACCCCACCATAAACGTTTCCGCGTCACGCGGCCGTGCCCATCGTCAGCTGCCGCGTGCGTTGGGCTGCGGATCGACGAAGTCTCCCGCATTCCTTCGGAAACGCGCGAGAATCCCGACCAGCGCCGTGATGTCCTCCGCCGTCATGCCCACATCGCGAAAAAACTCTCGATTGATGACCTCCGTCGCGGCGTCCACCAGCCGAACTCCCGACGGCGTGATGCGCACGAGCGTTGCTCTGCCATCGGTGGGATGCGCCGTGCGCTCGATCAATCCGGCTGCCTCGAGCCGGTCAGTAGTGTTGGTCACACTGGTCGGGTGCACCTGCAACCGCGCACTCGCACTGGCCATGGGAAGAGCCCCGCCTCGCGTAAAACTCAGCAGACGCAGCATCTCGTAGCGGGCGAACGTCAGCGCAAAAGGCTTGAGCAGCGCCTCGACCCGCGCCAGCATCAGTTGCTGCGCGCGCATGATGGAGGTGACGGCGGCCATACCATCGGCTTCTTGATTCCAACCGTGCTGACGCCACTGGCGCTCGGCTTCCGCAATCGGATCCCTTGGCAGAGGCTTCTTTTTCGCCACCGACCCTCCGTTCTCCGCCGCGCTAAAACCACCGATTCTGAGGCGGTACAACGAGCTTACGCACCCTTGTCTGGCCGCGCGGGACATCCGCGCACGCTGCGAGGGCCGCTTCCAGCTCCCACCACTCTCCGATCACCAGCCACCGGCCGTCAGGATATTTGAGCCGCCGCGCACGATACCTCGTCTCACCCGCGACATCGATTTCATCCACATAACCGGCAACCTCGCCGGCAACCTTCACCTGCCAGAACTGCTGATGCAACGCCGTGACTTCCACCGGCTCCTCCTTGATGCGCGTACGGTGTGACAGCCGGCCCTGCTCGCCGATTGTAGGCAGCGGCGTCCGACATTTGCCGTTGCGCCACGCGGACATCCGTCCTCACACTCTCGTGAGAGAGAATGGAGCAACGATTGATGTCTGGAGAGTATCGCAATGACGCGCGAAGACTACCGAACCCATGACCCCGAGATTCGTGCCGCACTGAGCCTCATGAATCAGGGAACTGATTACTTCACTCGCACGCTGACGGCATTGCCTGATGGGCAATTCGCCGGGGCATCGTTGCTGCCCGACTGGAGCCGGCGACACGTCATTGCGCACGTCGCCTTCAACGCCCGCGCCCTCAGGCGACTGGTCGACTGGGCGGCTACCGGGGTCGAGCAGCAATTGTACGAGTCGGATGATGCACGCAACGCGGAGATTGACGAAGGCGCGGCACTGCCGCCGGGGAAACTCCGCGCACTCGTCAAGAATTCAGCCGAAGAGCTTGACTCCGCGTGGCGCGATCTCTCCGACGAAGGCTGGCACACCCACGTGCGAATGAGGGGCGGTCCGGAGTTCCCGGCCACGGGCACCATTTGGTTGCGCACGCGAGAAGTGTGGCTTCACGCTGTTGATCTCGACAGTGGTGCGAGCTTCGATGATTTCCCGCCCGGAATGGTGGACCATTTGCTCGCCAACGTCCTTTCCGCCTGGCGCGGGCGTCAGCAGGCGGAGGGCCTTCCAAGTTTTGTTCTCAAGCCCACAGATCGCGGCCCCGTGAAGAGAATCGGCACGACGGATGATGCGGACGCGGTGGTGCTGAAAGGTTCAGCCGTTGACCTCGCGCGCTGGGCCACAGGGCGAGGCTACCTCGGCGTCTCCATGGAGTCAGGCGGCCCGGTTCCCGCCGCGCCCCGCTGGATCTGACCGGCGACCTTCAGCGCAGCGCGCTTCGACCCTGGACATCCCACAGATGATGCGTCGGATCGTGCGCGACATACAGCGCGAAGCTCGCGACCGTAAAATCCGCACCGTCGCTTCGTCGCCCGCCTCGTGACCACGAATCGTCGGGTACCCGCTCGAACTCCGAAGCGATGGCTTCCGCCGCCGCGGCCAGCTCGGCTGCGACTACCGCGGGGTCCTGATCGTTGTACCTGTCTTCGATGGCGGTAGCATCCTGATCCCAGTTGGCAAACTCCGGGTTTTCCTTCTCGAGCATTTGGGTGAGACGAGCGAGACACACCCGGTACACGTCGCGCACGTGAGCCGCGTATTCGAGCGGTGACCACGTTTGCTCATCCGGCCGATCACGCACATTCTTTCGTTCGAGAACCGCTGGCCAGCGCGCCGCGTTCGCCCGAACCAGTGCACCCACTTCGCGTTCGGAGATGGAGGACGGATCGAACCCGCACTCCGCGCATGAACGCTCGATCACCCAGGTCCAGTCTTTGGTGTCCGGTGTAATTGGCATGATTCATAATCTCGCATTCACCTGAACGGGTACCGTTGATTTCATGACAACTTTTGACGCTGACGTCGTCGCGGCGGTGCTGCGGCACATGAACGACGACCACGCGGATGACAACCTGCTCATTTCCCGTGCGTTCGGCGATCGACGCGCCACCTCGGCAACAATGACGGGACTGGACGGTTCGGGTGGGCGATGGAAGTACGAACTGGATGGCAATGTGCACGAGCTCACGGTGCCCTGGTCGAGGCCCATCACGGAGCGCCCGGAAATCCGCCGGGAAGTTGTCGTGCTCTACGACGCCGCCTGTGCTCGGCTGGGGGTTGAGCCGCGAGCGCATGACTGAAGGCATATCAATCCTGAAGCACCTCAGGTAAGCTTAGGCTGACCTAACCAATCATCGAAGTGAGCCCTCCTGTGACTGTTGTTCCCTTTTCCCATGTCCTGCGCGAGCGCACGTGGGCCACACATGGCAGCGCCGAGGGTGCAAGTTTCATGCACGACCTCATGAGCGGCAAAGGCTCACGCGACGACTACGTCGCGCTCGTTGTGCAGCACTACTTCATGTATGAAGCTCTTGAAGAACTGGCAGAAACGATGAGCAGCGACCCGGTCGCAGCTGTCTTTATCGCACCAGAACTTACGCGGCTGCCCGCACTGGAAGCGGACCTTGAGTTTCTGCTCGGCCCGAAGTGGCGCACATTCTGCGAACCGCTGCCGTCGACGACCCGCTATGTTGACCGCATCCGGCGCACTTCCGGATGGGCGGGCGGATTCATTGCCCACCACTACACCCGCTACCTCGGCGACCTTTCGGGAGGCCAGCACATCTACAAGGTCATGCAGAAGCGGTTCGGTTTCGACGAACGCGGCGTCGGTTTCTACCTCTTCGATCGCATCGCGGATCCCGCAACGTTCAAGGATGCGTACCGGGCGAAACTGGATGCCGTCGAGTGGGATGACACCGAGCGCGAGCGCGTCATTGACGAAGTGGTCGCCGCGTACCGCCTCAACACGGAAGTATTCGACGACCTCTCCGCCGCGAAGGCCGCTGCGGCCTGAGTCGGCAGACCCGCTAAGAAGCTTCGATGCCGGGGATGGGCGCAACGTGGGACATGAATCGCTGCACGTTCTCATCCACGATGATGTCGGACGGCCGAAGCGGACGCGTGAGGTAGAGTCCGTCGAGCTCGCTGATCCGGCTGAGCGCCACGTAAGTCTGCCCGGGAGCAAATGAGCGCTGCCCGAGATCCACAATCGCTCGGTCGTAGGTTTTGCCCTGCGATTTGTGAATGGTGACCGCCCACGCGAGCCTCAGCGGAAACTGGGTGAATTCGGCGACGATGTCGCGAGTGAGCTGTTTGGTGACCGCGGAATAGGAGTACTTGTACTTCTCCCACACGGCCGGCTCGACCTTGTGGGTTTCGCCGTCAACTTCGACGTAGACGTTGGAGTCGATCTTGTCGACCGTGCCCACGGTGCCGTTTACCCAACGCTGATCGCTGTCGTTGCGCAGGAACATCACGCGCGCGCCCACTTTGAGCTCAAGCGACTCGTCTGCAGGATATGCCCGGCTCCCGAAGTCTCCGCTCACCTCGGCGCGCGCGGTCAGCGCCCGTCCGGGCAGTTTTGCGAGTTCGCCCGCGTTGATCCGCGTCACAGTGTCGTTGCGCGTGGCGAGCGTGATGGCGTCGCCTTGCGGTGCCGGTCGGGCACCGACCTCGTTGAGGCGTGCGGCGATTTCCGCGGTAACGGTGCCGTGCCGCACCGCGTTCAGCATGCTCTTGAACTCCTCCTCATGCTGACGGTGAATTGTGTTCAACTCAAAAATGCGCAAGTCCGTCTCGTTCCACACCTTGGCGTCGAAGAACCACATGGAACGGTACTGATCCTCGAAGTAAGAACGTTCGTCAGCGTCTCCCGGGACCGGCGCCAGCTGATACGGGTCACCGAAGAGCACGACCTGAACTCCGCCGAAGGCGTCATGCCGGCGTGCTCTCGCCTGACGGAGGCTGCGATCGATGGCATCCATGAGGTCGGCGTTGACCATCGAGACTTCGTCCACCACGAGCGTGTCTATCGTATTGAGCAGCTTTCGCAAGTCGGCGTTCTGTTCGATGTCGTGGTCCGCGATCACGCCGATGGGAAGGCGGAACAGCGAGTGAATGGTCTGCCCACCGACATTCAGCGCCGCAACCCCCGTGGGAGCCGAAATCACCAGCTGCTTCGCGGTGTTCCACGACAGATGGTTGAGAAGAGTCGACTTGCCCGTACCCGCTCTGCCCGTAACGAAAATGTTTTCCTTTGTATTCTCGATCGTCGCAAAGACCGCTGCCTGCTCGGCGGAGAGTTCATGCGCGGTCACGGGTGTCCTCTGCTTCTCGGATGCCGGCCCAGGCGGTGAGTCGAAAAGTCCAATCTACCGCCTGCCGCACCCTCGAAGGGCGCGGAACCCGCAGAGCGTCCCGCCTAGGATTGGGGCATGACGATCGTCGAGGAGGAGCGCCCCAGCACCACTCTTCATCACGTTCTGGTCGTCTGGCTCGGCCTGTTTGGAGTGTTGGTCGGCGCCTTCGCATTGACCGTGATCCTGCTCAATTCGACCCTGTACAGCGCGGGCGGATTCGTGTCGTCCTACCTCAACGCTCTCGCGCGCCACGACCTGGGTGAGGCGCTCACCACACCCGGCGTGGTGCAGTCTCAACACATCAGTCGGTCGCTGCTGGTTCCTCGGGCGATGGGCGCGATGCAGGATATCGAGATCACCTCGGACGTCGACCAGGGGGCCGGCATCCACCTTGTCAGTTACTCGGCATCCCTCGGCGGCATACCGGCGAGCGGTTCGTTTCAGGTGGTGAAGGAAGAAAATCGCTTCGGCGTGTTTTCAACGTGGGCTTTTCTACAGAGTCCGATCAGCATCTTGACCGTGACGCCGCTGCACGAGGCGTCCTTCGCGGTGAATGGCGTCCAGGTGAAATCGGAAAGCGGACCAAGTGTCGCTACTACCTTCCAGGTGCTGACGCCGGGAAGGTTCACCATCACGCACAAATCCCGGTATCTCACTGCCGAACCGGTTACGACGACGGTCACGCGCGCGGGGAGCGCCGTTTCCGCCTCACTCGACGTGCAGGCTTCGTCCTACTTCGTCGAGACCCTCCAGAAGCAAGTGGACGAGTTCCTGGACTCCTGCACGACGCAAGAGGTTCTGTTTCCCACCGGCTGCCCCTTCGGGCAGGAAATTTCAAATCAGGTGGTGAGCGCGCCGCAATGGAGCATGTCCAGCTACCCCGAGGTGACGATCGAACCCGGGAATGACCCGGGTACCTGGATCGTGCCAGAGACTCAGGCGCTCGCCCACCTCACCGTGGACGTTCGTTCGCTCTTCGACGGAACAGTATCGACGTTCGACGAGGACGTTCCATTCGCAATCTACTGGGTGATGACCTTCGACGGTAACAGCATCAACATTCAGCAGCATTAAAGCTACGGTTGTTTCTGCAATTCGGCGAGCATGTCGTTGTAGCTGCTGAGCTCGGCGTCTCCGTCCCGATCCGCTTTGCGGTCAAGCCGTTTCGCCAGCGCCGTGTCGCTCCGTGCCCACATGATGACGACGGCGAGGGCGAGAACGAGCGTGGGGATCTCGCCGATGCTCCATGCGATTCCGCCGCCAATCTGCTGATCCACAATGGCGCTCGGTCCCCACGGCCGGCCCATCGCTCCGTACCAGTCGGCGGCAAGCAGATTCGTGCCCATCATCAGCGTGAGCCCGAAGAACGCGTGGAATGCCATCGTGCCCAGCAGGACGAGCAGCCGGATGGCGTGCGGCGCCCGGTACGGCATCGGATCGATTCCGATGAGGGTCTGCACGAGGAGATATCCGGTGATGAGGAAGTGCACGATCATGAGCGTGTGCCCGATGTGGTCTTCGACGGCGAAGCGGAACAGAGGCGAATAGTAGAAGCCCCACAATGACACCGTGAAGAGCACTGCGGCGACCAGCGGGCGCGCGAGCACGCCGGCAACGCGCGAGTGGACGGCCAGTAGAATCCATTCACGGGGGCCCCTGCTGCCGTCAGTGCGCTTGCGGATGGCGCGCAGCGCGAGCGTCACCGGCGCGCCGGGAACGAGGAACACGGGGATGGCCATTCCCAGAACCATGTGCGCGATCATGTGCACGCTGAACAGGGTCTTGTGGTACTCGTTCACACCTCCGTTGGTGATGTAAAAGAGTCCGGCCAACCCGGTCATGAAGAGGACCGTGCGAAGCAGCGGCCACTTGTCGCCTCGCCGGTGAAGACGCCAGACGCCGGCAAGGTAGAAGAATGCCACGAAGCCGATGATGACAATCCAGAGGATGTCGAATCGCCACTCGGTGATGAAGCGGATGGGGGTGAGCTCGGGCGGCAACGGTTCGCCGGTCAGGATCAGCGCGGGCGTCGTCGTGAGCAACTCCTGCGGAACAGGAGTTTTCGTTCGAGCGAGTGCGGCCGCTACACCGGAGGCGATGCCCATAAAGGCGAGTTCGGCAGCCACAAACCACCAGAAGTATCCTCGACCGGCATTCTTTGTTTCCTGCATCCGGCCAACCAGGAATCTGCGCTGCACCGCGCCGAAAGCACCCAGCGCACAGAGCGCGAGTACTTTCACGATCACGAGGATGCCGTACGGTGTCGCGAGATTCTGCCACGTGCCTACCCGAAGCTCGGCGTTCACAATCCCGGATGCCGCCACAATCACGAAACACATGAGGGCGAGGGACGAGTATCGGCTGAGCACGGGACCGATTCGTCCCTGCTCGAGCGTGCGCCTGATTGCCACGACGGTGAGGAGGCCGCCGAGCCAGATTGCGACGAACACGACATGCAGACCGAAGCTGCTCACCGCCTGGTCGTGCCCCGCGGTGCCCGCCGCATGACCTTCGAGAGCCATGGGGACGAGACCGATCCCGGCCAACACCGTCACGAAGAATAGTGCTGTGCGATTGCGCACCCCAAAACACAGGATGGTCACTACCGCGGGGATCAGCGTACTCACGAGGGCCGCCTGACCGATCGGAATGTTCGTGAGGTAGTTGCCGAAAAGTTGACTGAAGTTCTCGTCGAACGTGATCGGCTGAAGATAGACGCTCATGAACGTCAAAAAGCCGGTGGCGACCGCAGAAATCGTCCAGAACGCCGCAGCCCCCGCGGCAAAATCCAGTGTTGCCTCGAATTCCGTCTTCTGACCATCCAACGCGAAGCACACCAAAACCAGGGCGCCGATAGTCGCCGCGGCGCCGAAGTTGAACATCAACTGAGCGATGGGCAGCCCAAATCGCACGACCACTCCCGGGTCGGCAAGGCCCGGTGCATCCGCGGCGCCGCCGAAGCCGAGCGCCGCGAGAAGGGACAGCAAGCCGGTGAGCAGCAGCAGCGCTGGCCCCGCAATTCTGACAAGCCTTGGCACCCCTCCAGCCTATGCGTCGCGGGAGCTCGCGGTGACGGCGAACCACGAGGCGGTTGCGGGTTCTGCCAACGACAAAGGGCGCAGTGCGATGCACTGCGCCCTTAATCGACTACTCGGTGGTTCAGCCCTTTGCGGCTGCCTTGAGCTTGCTGCCCGCGCTCACCTTGACGCCGTAGCCGGCGGCAATCTGGATCGCGGCACCCGTGGAGGGGTTGCGTCCGGTGCGTGCGGCACGGTGCGTGCGCTCGAACGACACCCAACCTGGAATGGTGACCTTCGTGCCACCGCCCACGTTCTTGGCGATCGTTTCGAACATGGAGTCGAGCATGCCGTTGACGGCGGCCTGGCTCTGACCTGAATGAGCGGCAATGGCCGCGACGAGCTCGGTACGGTTTAGTGACTTGTCAGCCATTGGGAGTCCTCCTAGGACGTCGTTCTTGCGGTACCGCTGAATTTACCAGCTTGACTTGGTGATTCCGGGCAATTCGCCTCGGTGTGCCATATCCCGGAATCGTACACGGGAAACACCGAATTGCTTCAGGAAACCACGCGGACGGCCGTCAATTGCGTCGCGACCGCGCACACGCACGGGTGAGGCGTCACGGGGAAGCTTCTGAAGTCCAACACGGGCGGCTTCACGCTGCTCGTCTGTGGACGCTGGATCGACGAGCGCCTTCTTCAGCTCGAGGCGCTTCGCCGCATAACGCTCAACGATCACCTTCCGCTGCTCGTTCTTGGCAATCTTGCTCTTCTTGGCCATGCTTTAGCGCTCCTCGCGGAATTCGACGTGCTTGCGTACGACGGGGTCGTACTTCTTCAGCACGAGACGGTCAGGGTTGTTCCGGCGGTTCTTGCGGGTCACGTAGGTGTACCCGGTTCCCGCGGTGGAACGAAGTTTGATAATCGGACGGACATCCTGCTGCTTTGCCATTAGATCTTCTCCCCACGGGCGAGAAGGTCCTTGACGACGGACTCGATACCGCGAGCGTCAATCACCTTGATGCCTTTTGCGCTCAGTGTGAGCGTCACGTTGCGACGCAACGAGGGAACGTAGTACGTCTTCTTCTGGATGTTCGGATCGAAACGCCGCTTGGTGCGACGGTGCGAGTGCGAAATGTTGTGTCCGAAGCCGGGAACGGCTCCAGTCACCTGGCACACTGCGGCCATGGTTCTTCCTCCAATACCGTAGGAACGTTTCGTCCTACCCAAGGTCACTTGTCGGCGCGCACGTTGCCGCCGAAAATCTCAGGTGGTGGATGTGCGCACATGTGGAGCCGGAATGCTCAACCTGTCAAGTGTACGCGGACTTCCACATTGCGGCAAACCGTGCCAGCCGTCGGACGCGTGGCTGGGTACGCTCTAAGGCATGCGCATCGGATACGCCGTCGGTTATTGGAAGCAAGGGCCGCCACCCGGCGCACTCAAGGCCATTCGTACGGCAGATCGGCTCGGTTACGATTCGGTGTGGACGGCGGAGGCCTACGGCTCGGATGTATTCACCCCTCTTGCGTGGTGGGGCTCGCGCACGAGACAGGTCAGGCTGGGCACAGGAATCGCGCAAATGTCCGCTCGCACCCCCACCGCGGCGGCGATGGCGGCGCTCAGCCTCGACCACCTGTCGGGCGGCCGCGTCATCCTCGGAATCGGGGCATCCGGTCCTCAAGTGGTCGAAGGCTGGTACGGGCAGGCCTTTCCAAAACCGCTGGCGCGCACGCGCGAATACGTTTCGATCATCCGCGACGTTCTCGCTCGCGAGCGTCCGGTGACAGCGCCAGGACCGCACTACCCGCTTCCCTATGACGGCCCCGAAGCGACGGGGCTGGGAAAACCGCTCCTGTCGACAGTGCATCCGCTGAGGTCGAACCTCCCGGTGTATCTTGCCGCGGAGGGTCCGAAGAACGTCGCGCTCGCAGCGGAGATCGCCGACGGATGGCTTCCGTTTCTGTTTTCTCCACGCGCAAATGCGGAATTCGCAGGCTACCTCGCCGACGGCTTCGCCAGGCGAGACCCTACGCTTCGATCCGCAGGCGAATTCGAGGTGGCGGCCCAGCTTGCCGTCATCCCTCATCCGGATGTCGAGGCGGCCGCGGATCTCGTGCGCCCCACCATCGCGCTGTATGTCGGCGGCATGGGTGCGAAGAGCGCCAACTTTCATCGGAACGTCATCGACAGGCTCGGCTACTCCGAGGTGTGTGACCGCGTTCAGGACCTCTACCTTGCGGGCAAGAAGAAGGAAGCCATCGCGGCCGTTCCCACGAAACTCGTCGAAGAAGTCGCACTGATCGGACCTCCCGAAAAGATTCGCGATGAACTGGCCGCATGGGAAGAGACGGTGGTTACCACCATGCTCGTGCAGGGGCCCGCCTTCGCACTTCGCGCCATCCGGGATCTCGTCACCGGGAGCGGGTCACTCGCTCGCGCGCGAGTGGATGCCCGTGTCTTCGCCGCCGCGCTCAGCCGAGGGAAGGTTCGCGTTTAGGTCCCTGAGGAGGCCCGCAGGGGCGTCTCGAAGGGCCGCATCAGGTGGCGGCCGATGCCGAGCAGGCGGGGCACAGCCCAAATACGTCCACCACGTGCTCGGGCTGGGTGTAACCGTGCGCCGCGGCGACGGACTTAGCCCACTGCTCCACGGCCGCGGCCTCGATCTCCTCCGCCTGGCCACAGTTTCTGCACATCAAGTGGTGATGGTGCTGACCGGGAGTGCAGGCACGATAGAGCGCTTCGCCGTCCGCGGACTGCAGTGAATCTGCGCGACCGCCGGCGGCCATGTCGGCAAGGGCCCGGTACACCGTGGCGAGACCGATGCCGGTGCCCTCCTCGCGCAGGATTCCGTGCAACTGCTGCGCGCTCACGAAGGCATCCTGCGCGGCCAGAGCGGCCGTCACGGTGTCGCGTTGCCAGGTATTGCGCTTCATGCCAGCATCCTATGCGCCGCTCACGGCGACCGGCAGTCGACCGCTTACACCCGCACGCTGCCGTCGCCACCCGACGAGCCTGCACACGATGTAGATGAGAAAGGAAATCGTCGTGATGTAGGGGCTCATGGGAAGGTTCCCGCCGAGCGCGAGCAATATTCCTCCGACAACCGACACTACGGCGAAAACGACACTCAACATGGGCGTGAGCAGGGGCGAGGATGTCACGCGCATCGCGGCCGCCGCGGGTGTAACGAGGAGGGCGAGCACGAGAAGCGCTCCGACGATATGCAACGAGACCGCAGTAACCAGCCCGAGCAGAACCATGAAAACGAGCGACAGAGTGGCAACGGGTACTCCGCGTGCCGCCGCGACCTCCTCGTCCACACTGGCGAAAGTCAGCGGCCGCCAGATCACCAGCAGTGCCGCGATAACTATGATCGATACCACCACGAGCCAGATCAATTGCGGACTGTCCACCGACACGATCTGCCCGGTCAGCAGCCCGAATTTGTTGACGCTCCGGCCGCCGTAGAGCGAGAGGAACAGAATTCCCAGCCCGAGTCCAAACGGCATCAGGACCGCGATGATCGAATTGCGCTCGCGGGCTCGCGCCCCAAGAATGCCGATCAGTATCGCTGCAAGCAGGGAACCGGCGATGGATCCCACGACCACATTCACTCCGAACAGGAGCGCCGCGGAGGCGCCTGCGAAAGAAAGCTCACTCACCCCGTGTACTGCAAACGCCAGGTCGCGCGTCATCACGAACGTGCCGATGAGCCCACCGACGACACCAAGGATCGCGCCCGCGAGAATTGAGTTCCGCACCAGCCACAGCAGATCGCCGTAGTCGGCAAAGTTGAAAATCTGCGACCAAAAATCGGCATCCATCAGGAGGTCACCGCCAGACTGTCCGCGTGGGCGTCCGCATGATTATGACCTCCCGCACCGTCGGGCGTACCGAGAACGGCGAGCCTCCCGTGGGTGCGAATCACATCTACCGGCGTGCCGTACATCGCGGAGAGAACCTCGGAACGCAATACCTCATCCGGTGCTCCGAGCCGGAACGTGCCACCGGCCAGATAAAGCACGCGATCCACGAAGGGCAAAATCGGGTTCACATCGTGCGTGACAAAAATGACGGCCGTGCCGTTGTGCGCGCGTTGGGCGTTGATGAGTTCGCTCACCGTGCGTTGATTGTGCAGATCCAGCGACAACAATGGTTCGTCGCACAGCAGCAACCGCGGGTCGGCTGCGATGGCCTGCCCCACCCGCAGGCGCTGCTGTTCGCCGCCGGAAAGCAGCGATACGGGAACGTTGGCGTACGCGGTGGCCCCCACGGCTGCGAGTACATCGTTCACTCGTGCCGTGACGTCCGCGGAGGACACGGGTGGCCCCCAGCGGTGGCCGTTCACACCCAGTTCGACAAGATCACGAGCGCGCAAAGGGGTTCCGCGTTCCATGAGCTTTTGCTGGGGGATGTAGCCAATGTGGGCGCGCCCCTCTCGAATGGATCCGCCCAGAACTTCGATCGCACCGGAGGTGAGTTTCTGCTGGCCAACGATCGCTTTGAGCAGACTCGTTTTTCCGGTGCCATTTGGTCCGAGAACAGCAAAGAACTCGCCCGGTTGAATGCTGAGGTCGAGATTGTTCCACAGCGTGCGGTCGCCAAATGCCAGTGATGCTGCTGTCAGCTTCACAACGGGAGCGCGCGGCGGTGCCGCAGTCTGTTGGCTCATGCCAGCGCACCTTCCAGATGTGCGATGTTTTCCGCCATCCACTGCACGTAGTCGAGACCGTGCGGCAGCGTTTCGGAAACGCCCATCACGGGTACCCCGTGCCGTACGGCGGCGTCTCGGAGTTGATTGGTTTCGGGGCCTGCGGTTTGTTTGTTGTAGACGAAGACAGAGATTTCGCCCTGGGAAATCAACGTGAGGGCGTCGTTCAGTACAGCGGCCGGAACGCCCTGGCCGCTTTCGATGGCGGCACTGAGCTCAGGAGGTGTCAGGTTTGCGACCCCCGCCGCATCCAGCAAATAGAGCGGAATCGGTTCGGTCACCAGCGCGGTCATGCCGCTGTGCTCGCGCGAAAGCGTCGCGAGTCGGTCGGAAAGCGCAGAGACGGATGCCGTGAAACGCTCGGCATTTTCTCTGTACTCTTCGGCATGCTCGGGGTCGATGCTTGCGAGGGATGTCGCCATAGCATCGGCGAGCGCTCGTGCGGTCTCGAGGTCGTACCAGACATGCTCATTTGATTCGATCTGTTCCTCGGTGAATCCGGAAACGCTCACCGCATGAATCTCGACACCCGAAGCGTGATCGAGACCCGCGCGGAGTATGTCGATGAAGTCGTCGTATCCGCCGCCGTTGGCGATGACGAGGTCCGCGCGGGAAAGTTCGAGTTGCACACGAGGTCCCGCTTCGAACGAGTGCGGGTCCTGTGCCGGGTTGTCGATGACGCTCGTCACGTGCGCATGTTCTCCGGCAACCGCGCGTGCAATGCTTCCGTAGACGTTCGTCGAGGCGACGATGTTCACCGACGTACTCGTGGTCGTCGACGGCGCGCAGGAGACGAGGCTCGCGGTGCCGAGCACCACGATGAGGAGAAGAGCGAATCTCTTCACTTTCGCGCCTGTCTGTGCGGTGGATGGGAACGGAAATCACGCGCGACGGGATTGATGCGGCGCGACTCGCACCACACTAAACCTTATTGATAATGATTGTCAACATCACTAAGACGTGAGCGTCACCTTTTACGCAAGTACGCCGGGCAGGTTTCGAACAATGTCCGCCGTCCCTGCGAGCACTCGATCCACTGACGCTTCCTCACCGACAGAAACACGGATGCCGTCGGAGGCAAGGGCACGCGCCACCACGCCGTGAGCCAACAGAATGTCATTGGCTGCGGCGGTATGTTCCCCAGTCGGAAGCCAGAAGAAGTTCGCTTGAGACAGCGGAGTCGACCAACCCTGGGCCCGCACCGCAGCGACCAACTCGTCACGGCACTGTGTCAGCACTGCGACACGTTCCATGATTTTGTCCTCGTGATCCAACGCAGCAATTGCCGCGCGTTGCGCCGACTCGGTCACCGAGAGTGGAATCGCCGTCGCTCGCGCGGCATTCAGAATTCCCTCGGGACCCAGCGCATAGCCAACCCGTAACCCCGCGAGCCCGAACGCCTTGGAGAATGTGCGCAGAATCACAAGGTTCGAGTATTTACCCAGAAGGTCCCGGCCGTTGACGGCAGTCGTGTCCGTAACGAACTCCACATACGCTTCATCCAGCAGCACGAGCGTGTCGTTCGGCACAGCCTCCATGAAGCGGGCGAACTCCTCGGCGGTCACGGTGGTCGCGGTCGGATTGTTCGGCGTGCAGACAATAACCACTCGAGTCCGCTCGGTGAGCGCATTCGCCATCGCGGCGAGGTCGTGCCGGTGATCCGGGGAGTTCGGCACCATGACGTTCGTGGCCCCGGCGACCGTGACGAGGCCAGGGTACGCCTCGAACGAGCGCCAGGAATACAGCACCTCGTCGCCCGGACCGGCGGCCGCTTGAATGAGCTGCGCCAGAATCGAAACCGAACCGGAACCCACGTGAACCTCGCCGCGGGCGACGCCGAATCGCTCCGCGAGCCGGTCGCACAACGCGGTCGCCGCGGCATCCGGGTAACGGTTCACGGGAAGAGCCGCGATGGCCTCAAGTACCTCTGGCAGCGGCTCGAACGGATTCTCGTTCGACGAGAGCTTAAACGCGTCGGACGGCGCGGGCTTACCTTGACGGTAGGGTGCGGAAGCGAGAATCTCGGGGCGCAGTTTCACGGTCACGTGCGGGGAATCTGTCACGGCGTCAATACTACGGCGAGCCGTGATCAATTGCGTCGAGCGCAAACCACAGGGCATAGTTATGGGATGTCACGATTGCTCATCCGCCTTCTCATCAACGCTGTCGCCCTCTGGCTGACCACGCTCATCGTTCCCGGCGTCACAGTCAGCGCGTTCGCACCCGGAGACACCTTTGCGGTGGTGCTGACGTACCTCATCGTCGCCCTCATTTTCGGGGTCGTGAACGGTGTTATCGGCAACCTCATCCGCATTGTGGCGTTCCCGCTGTACATACTGACGCTGGGGCTCATTGCGCTCGTGGTGAATGCACTGCTTCTCCTGCTGGTCAGCTGGATTTCGGGGTTGCTCGGATTCGGCCTGCACGTGGAGAACTTCCTCTGGTCGGGAGTGCTCGGCGCACTCGTCCTCGCACTTCTCAGCTGGCTGATCGGAATAGTGCTGCGACCGTTTGTCGGAAAGCGATAGTGCCCGTCATTTGGTGACGCGCTCGGCCCGGTAAACCGTCGACGTGACGGTGGTCGCCGGCGCGTGGCGAAACTTGTCAACGATGTCGTGCAGCCGAAGGTTGTCCGAACTGTCCATGAGGTTCGCTGTGTGCACGTAATTCGACAATTGGTGCGCTGGCAACACGACTTCGTCGAATGGCGGTGGCGCGTCATACACCTGCCGCGTGATCAGCACGGGGTCTGAGGCCGCGAACGTGCCGCCGAGCGCGGGCACCAGGTCATCCGCGTGTTCCACGGCAAGGTATGGCACATCGTGCGGCACCGCGACCTGACCTGCGGGCGCACCGAAAGTGAGCAAACCATCCACGGTGTAATCGCCGGATGCCGCAAGCTGTGCCGCGATCAGCCCGCCTTGCGAATACCCCGTGAAGGTGACGGGGGAATCCGCCTGGATGCCGGCGAGCGCCATGGCCTCCTGAACCGCGCGATAGGAACCCGAGCGGCTGCCGTCGCTGCCCCCGCTCATGGCCGAAATGTTGCTCGTCATGTCCCACGGATTCGTGTCGCCACCGGCGCTGAGTTCTGCGGTTCCCGCAAGGTAGACCTCGAAGCGGTCCGGCCCACCCGGCGTGGAATATGTGTCGATGCGAATCTGATCCGGCTCCTGCGGGATGCGCTCGGCCCGGTCCTGAACCTGAACCGCGTCACTCACGCCACGCGTCGTCGTATCCGGCGTCACGCGCACTGCCGTCTCCCTGAGGAGGCCGGCGCCGCCGGCCGCAGCGGCCAGCGCTGCCGCCGACGTATCGACCCCGAAGACGCCGAGGCCCTCGTCGCCCATTATCGCGGCGATGGGCTGGGGGATGCGAGACGCACCCATTCCGACATCGTCGGCGCTCATCACGGAATATCGCACCGCGGTGACGAAACTCGGGCTCGTCATGTGGGAGCTGTGTGCCCGAAGCCATGAACCCATCGCGCTGACGAGAGCAGTTCGCGAACCTTCCGGAAGCGTGGCGACAAAAAGGGCGATGCCGGCTCCGGCGAGAAGCGCAACCGGGGCGAGCGCAACGCCGACGATGGGGGCAATGACCCCTGCGAAATAGCCCAGATCCGCGGCCGCCTGCTGCTCGAGCTGACCGACGACCCGATCGGTGAATTCGTATCCGTCTGCGGCGTGGGAAAGCCCTCGCACAAGAAGGTCACAGTGTTCCGCTGCGCGGTGGAACGCGGTTGCGGCCGCGACAATCGCGTGTTCGGCATGCTCGGCACTGAGCGGTGCATCGGCGGCATTCAGAATTCCCGCGCCCACGACCCGATCAAGCGCGGCGAGCTCTCGCTGGCATTCCTTCAACTCCCACCCGATCCGCGCGAGCCGCATGGATTCCTCCACGAGCTCGGTCGTGAGAACGGATGTCGTACCCGGCTCGCCCACCGCCAGGTCATCGGACATAGCTGTTGAGGCTGGCGACCGCGCGAAGGCTCTCCTCTGCGCCAAGCTCGAGCGAGTGGCGTGCCATGCCCAGTTCCGTCAGGAACGTGTGCACGATGGAGTCATGCGCGCCCCGAGCGGAGCCCGCCCACGTGAGTGGATTTACCGCGCGGCGGCTTCGGGTATCGATGTCGTCGATGCGAGCGGCCAGCGCCCGCAACCGTCGAGCCTGATTCTCCAACAGCGTTTTCAGGCACTCTGCTGCTGACGGGTCACTGTGTTCCACTGCCGGCTCTCCTCTGTCGTCGTTACCGCCACGATGAATCCATGCTCGCTGAGACACGCGCGCGCCGACCCGTTCCCTTGCGGATGATGCACCCCCGCGGGTCGGCGCCCGCCTGTGGAGGACTAGTGACGCGCGGCGAGCGCAAATTACGGGACAATGGAGGCATGAGCCTCTTGCCGCATCAACCGCTCAGCCCGCTCGATGGCCGATACCGCGAATATGTGGCCGAACTCGGCGAGCACCTCTCGGAAGCGGCGCTGAATCGCGCGCGCATCCGAGTGGAAGTCGAGTGGCTCATCTTCCTCACTGACCGATCATTTTTCGGAACGGTTCCGCTGCCCGATGAGCGCAAGAATGCACTCCGCAAGATCGTCGCCGACTTCGACGATGCAGCCGTTGAGGAGCTCGCCGGACTTGAAGCCACGACGCGACATGACGTAAAGGCCGTCGAATATTACGTGCGGCATCGGCTTGACGAACTCGGCATCAGTGGTGTCTCCGAGTTGGTTCACTTCGCCGCCACAAGCGAAGACATCAACAACATTTCCTATGCCCTGTGCGTCGACTCTGCGCTCAGCCGCGTCTGGCTTCCGAAACTTCACGCGGTCGTGGGCGCGCTCGACAACCTGGCGGTCGAACACCGCGCATTGCCGATGCTGGCGCACACGCACGGGCAGCCGGCAACGCCGACCACACTCGGCAAAGAGCTGGCGGTCTTCGTAAGACGGCTCTCTCGGGTCGTTCATCAGATTGAGCACTCAGACTTTCTCGGAAAGTTCAGTGGCGCCACGGGCACTTTCGCCGCGCATCACGCCGCGGACCCCGACATCGACTGGCCGGCGATGTCCCGTGATTTCGTCGAGTCGCTCGGTCTCACCTGGAACCCGCTCACGACTCAAATCGAGTCACATGACTGGCAAGCCGAGCTGTACTCTCGAATCAGCCATGCGAACCGCATCCTGCACAACTTGTGCACGGACGTGTGGACCTACATTTCGATGGGATACTTCACTCAGACGCCCGTCGCCGGCGCCACCGGGTCCTCGACGATGCCGCACAAGGTCAATCCGATTCGATTCGAGAACGCGGAAGCGAATCTTGAACTCTCCTGCGCCATCCTCGACTCGCTGGCCGCAACACTCGTCACCTCCCGATTGCAACGCGACCTCACCGACTCCAGCGCGCAGCGCAACATCGGCGTGGGCCTCGGGCACTCGCTGCTCGCGCTGGAGAACATTCTTCGCGGACTGGGGGAGATCGCCGTCAACGAGAAGAGGTTGACTGAAGATTTGGACGCGAACTGGGAGGTCCTGGCGGAGGCGATTCAAACCGTGATCCGCGCCGAGGTGACGGCGGGCAGAAGCTCGATCACCGATCCTTACGCGCTGCTCAAAGAACTCACCCGCGGTCGCCGCGTCGGTCGGGAACAGTTCGCCGAGTTCATTTCGACGCTCGATATCGGTGCGGAAGCGAAGAGTCGTCTTCTTGCCTTGACCCCTCCGACGTACATCGGCGTGGCACCCGAACTCGTGAAATTCGCAACCTTGCGATAGCGATTCGGTTCTTCTGCCTTTGGCCTACGAGGGATTCGATTCCTGGCCTACGGGATCGTCGATCCCCGGGCACGCATTAGCGCTGGTCGCGACCGGTGCGGTTCTGTTGTTCCAGATCACCCTGCTCCGCAGCGTTGGGCTTAGCGGACAACGCGAGAAGTGCAATCGTCATGACGGCCAAAATGAATGCGACGCCGAAGCCGATCCCCGCGAGCCACAACTCGCGGCTCGTGAGCAAAACAACCAGGCCGGTGAAAAGCCCGATCACCGCGGAGAGCGATAACAACTCGAGCGGTCGGAGGCGGTCGCGAAGACTGGGTGTTTCCATTGTCACTGTCCTGTCGCTGGGGTGATGGTGAGCGTGTCGTCGCGAGCGGCCCACCGCGCGGAAAGGCCGCCAATGACAAGGTAAACGCCGATCAGAATCGCATAGGCGCCAATGATGCCCACCACAATGATCTGCGAGGTGAGGATGCCGCTTGCGCTCCCTCCCCGATCGGCGACGCTCCACGGCGCGGCGTAGTCGGCAGGCACGAGAAGCACTGCAAGCGCCAGGAGCGCCGTGAGCACGCCTGCGGTGATCCAATCGCGGGCAATCGGATCTTTCCCCCGCGCGAGCAACCCAAGGTAGAGCTCAAGAATCCCGGTGATAGCGGCGAAAGTGATGACGACGAGGAAAAGCATCCCGGCACCGGCGTCAAGGAAGGCGAGTGCCGCGATTCCGCTGAGCGCGGCGACCACAGCCTGCGCGAGTGCCACCAGTCGACGCGTGCGCCGCTCATGGAGCAGCGCGCCCCATCCGACAATGATGCCGCTCGTGAGGGCAAAGATGCCGAAGACGATGAGACCGAATGACGCCGAATGGTCTGCTGAAAAAGTAATAACGAGCCCGATCACGATCGCCGGCACAGCGCGCGCGAGTTGCACTGGCCAGTAGGCGGCGCGCGCTGACACCTCTGACACGCGACCTCCTGCCACCAAAACGAAACGCATCGACCCGTCGGCCAGCGCTACTGATGGTTCCAGCTTACGCGCTCACGGTCAGCCGATCGTAGCTCGCTGGGCAAGCAGAGGGCACTCGAACGGGTCTTTCGCACCGAGCCCGACCCGATTGATGTACCGCAGCACTATCCCGTAGGAGTGCCAAAGCCCGGTCTCGGTGTAGGGCACATCGTGCGCTCGGCAGAATTCCGAAATGATTTTCGCCGCCTTTCTCAAGTGCGGCCTCGCCATCGACGGGAACAGGTGGTGTTCGATCTGGAAGTTGAGGCCGCCCATGGCGACATCGATGATCCTGCTGCCGCGGATGTTGCGGCTCATCATCGCCTGGTGCTTCAGGAAGTCCATTTTTTTCTCCCGCGGGAAGCAGCGGCATCCCCTTGTGATTGGGCGCGAAGGACATGCCCATGTAAAACCCAAACAGGCCGAGCTGGATCGCGAGGAATACTACGGCTTTGTCGGGGGAAAGGACAATGAACACGACCGACAGATACAACGCGAAACGGATGACGAGAAGCGCGAGTTCCGCCCAGCGCCGATCGACTTTTTCGCGACTCAACACGCGCTTGAACCCGGAGAAATGCAGCGAGAGGCCTTCGAGCAGGAGGATGGGGAAGAAGAACCAGCCCTGGTGCGCCATGAGCCACCGTGACAGCGCGTTGCGGTGAGTCGCTGCCTGCTCGGGGGTGAAAGCTATCACGGGAAGGTCGATATCCGGGTCAGCCCCCACCTGGTTGGGACTCGCGTGACGGCGCGTGTGCTTGTTTTGCCACCACCCGTAACTCATCCCGATGAACAAGTCGCCGACGACGACGCTGACCCAGTCGTTCCATTTCCCCGATTTGAAGATCTGCCGGTGGGCTGCGTCGTGGCCGAGGAAGGCTGTTTGCGTGAAAACAACGGCGAACACGACGGCCGTGAACATCTGCCACCACGAGTCGCCGATGAGAATGAACGCCACGAAGCACGCGGCATAGACGATCGGGACCGCTGCCAGCATTGTCCAGTAGTACCCGTACCGGCGTCGGAGGAGACCCGCAGTCCGGATACTTTCCGCGAGCTCCACATAGTGGTTCGGCGCGCTGCGAGCGCGCGTTCGCGTGAATTCCACTGACACTGTCGGCTGATCAGCCATGATGACCCCGCAATCGTAAAGTCTGACGGGGTCCGGGTCATTGGCATCAAGGTTACGCCGGCTCTGCGGGAGATGGGCCCACTGCCAGAACAGTCACAGGCTAAGACTCCTCCGCGCCGCCACCCGGACCCTGTGGCGCGAACGCCCCGCGCATCATCTCGACGAGCCCGTGGATCCACCCGGGCAGGCTCGCCGAGTCGTTCGGCTGGGTCATCAGCCACAGGTCCATGGCTTCCCCCATTCCGAGCGCCACGCTCAGGAGGAGCGAGGATGGCAGGTCGTCTCGCACCGCACCCACGCGCTGGCCGGTCACGACGACCTGCTCGATCCAGGGAATTGCCTCCTGCTCGATAGCGCCGAGCTCACTGTGGAACGCCGGGCCGCGCGATGCCTCCATCCATCCGCGCAGAAGAGCTGCCAACTGAGGACTGCTCGAGAGCGCCATCATGAGGCGGAGGTAATAGTCTTCAAGCACCCGCCAAAACTCATCCGCATCCCCGCTGTCGAGGGCTGGAAGCGAGCCAACCGCGCCAAGCAGCTCTGAAATCCCTGCGCGCGCGACGTGCGCGTAAAGGCCTTCCTTGCTCTCGAAGTAGTAATACATCGAGCCCTTGGAGATGCCCGCGGTTTCGATCACACGATTGAGCGAAGCACCGTGGAATCCGTGCTCCGCGAATTCGTCAAGGGCCGCCCGCATGATGGCTTCCTGCTGTTCGGCGGGAAGTTTCGCAAAGCGCGGTCGAGCCATCGATTATGCGGCCAGCGAGTCTGTGGGAAAATCGGGGAGTTCGACCTTGTCGTGGAAGCTTCTTCCCACTGCGATGTCTGCCACCTTCGGCAACCCCATCATCCTCATCACCACGTTCCTTACCCACAGTTGGAACCGATTCTTGGGCGCGAATGCCAGACCCAGGCCTTCTGCCGCTTCCTGCTTGGAGTGTATCAACGGCATGAGGCGGTCCTGGTAACGTGCAAACGCGGATCTATAGTCGTCGGTCCGTGCTAATTCCGCCGCCAGGGTGTACGCGCCGACCATGGCCAATGCCGAGCCCTGGCCGGCGAGAAACGATGGGCAGGCCGCCGCATCACCCACGAGCGCTATGCGCCCGGTCGACCAGGCCGGCATGCGGATTTGGCTCACCGAGTCGAAGTAGAGATCCTTCGCGCCATGCATGACGTCGAGCATCGCCGGCACTTCCCAGCCTTTGTCGTGGAGTGCCTCATGAAGGAGTCTCTCCTGGGCATCCCGATCCGTGGGTACGTCACCTTCATGGCGAAGACTGAAGAGGAACAGAGTCTTGTCGTCGCGGAGGGAAAGCCGGATCGCCTGGAAGCCGACGTCCGCGTACATCATCGCGACAAGCTCGTCCCGCTCGGGATACGCCGCAGATTCGAACGCCGATACCACCATCCCCAGGTATTTCTCGTAGCGCTCCGTCGGGCCGAACGCGAGACTTCGGACCCGCGAGTGGAGACCATCCGCGCCGACGATGAGATCGAAATCGCGGACGGTTCCGCTGTGAAACGTGGCGCGAACCCTGTCTCCATCGTCACGGAGTGCGTCGACGGTGTCGGCGAGGATCAACTCAGCCGCGCCGTCGATTGCATCGTAGATGACGGCGGAGAGATCGGATCGGGCAAGGCTCAGGTACCGTTCGACTGACTCCATGACCACTTCGGGCTTGAACGAGGCGACTCTTCGTCCCTCGCGATTGACCGCCCTCGCCTCGGTCATGACGTATCCGCGTTCACGCAGCTCGGGGATGATGCCCATTTTTTCCGCCACGTCGAATCCGGCCCCCCAAAAATCAACGAGGTAACCTCCGCTGCGCAATTCGGGAGCATGCTCCATGATCGTGACTTCGTGCCCCGACTTCACGAGCCAATACGCGAGAGTCGGACCAGCGATTCCTGCGCCCACGATGAGAACCTTCACGGTTACTACCTTCCCGTCGATGTGGACTACTAGTCTAGACCGGTGGTCAAAACCGTGTCTACGGGAAGATGGATGACCCTGTCGAGGCTAACTCGGTGCCATGTCCCGGAAACGCGAGAAATGACCCTGGAAGGCGACGGTGATCGTGCGGGTCGGGCCATTGCGGTGCTTGGCGACGATGAAGTCCGCTTCGCCCGCTCTCGGGTTGTCCTTCTCGTACGCGCTTTCACGATGCAGCAGGATCACGACATCCGCATCCTGCTCGAGCGAACCGGATTCGCGGAGGTCGGAGAGGGCCGGCATCTTGTCGGAGCGCTGCTCGGGGCCGCGGTTCAACTGGGAGAGGGCGATGACCGGCACCTGAAGCTCCTTGGCGAGAAGCTTGAGCGCGCGAGAGAACTCGCTCACTTCCTGCTGGCGTGACTCGACGCGCTTGCCGCTCGTCATGAGCTGCAGGTAGTCGATGACGACGAGCTTCAGCCCCACCCGCTGCTTGAGCCTGCGGCACTTCGCGCGGATCTCCACGAGAGTCATGTTCGGGCTGTCATCGATGTAGAGCGGAGCATCGTTGATCCGTCCGCGCGTCTGAGCTATCGTCTTCCAGTCCCGGCTGTCCACGGTTCCCTTGCGCATGTTCTGCAGCGGCACCGACGCTTCGGCGGAGAGCAGTCGCATGGCGATCTCACTGCGGCCCATCTCCAGCGAGAAGACAATCGACGGCAGATCGTGGGTGATGGATGCCGCGCGCGCGAAATCCAGCGCGAGAGTCGACTTACCGAGCGCTGGCCGTGCCGCGACGATAATGAGTTGCCCGGGGTGCAACCCGTTCGTGAGCTCATCGAGCTCGTTGAACCCCGTGGGTATGCCCGTCATCAGTCCGTCGCGGCCCTTTGCCGCGTCGATTTCATCAATTGCGGACTCGACCGCCGTCGCGAGAGGAACGAAGTCTTCGGAGTCGACCCCGCCCGTCACTCCGTAAATTTCGGCCTGCGCGTTGTTGACGAGATCGACCACTTCGCCTTCGCTCGCGTAGCCCATCTGAACGATGCGGGTACCCGCTTCCACGAGCCGGCGCAGCACCGCCTTTTCGGCGACGATGCTCGCGTAGTATCCCGCGTTCGCGGCGGTGGGAACCAGCCCGGTAAGCGTGTGAAGGTACTCGGCCCCGCCCGCGCGGCCGAGGTCGCCGGACTTGGTCAGTTCATCGGTAACGGTGATGACATCCGTGGGTTCGCCGTGCGAGTAGAGGGTGAGGATCGCGTCGAAAATGATCTCGTGTTTGGGGATGTAAAAATCAACGGCGCGAACAGTTTCCAGCACATCGGCCACGGCATCTTTGCTCAACAGCATGCCCCCGATCGCGCTCTGTTCCGCGAGCAGATCGTGGGGTGGCGTGCGGTCGCCCTGTCGCACTTCTGACGTCGTGCGCTGATCGCCTGCGAGGCCGAGATGAGCTATCGACATTCACGACCTCTTTCTGCTATCAGGTGCACGCCTGGTGCGCGTGCGCGGACACGTCAAACTGCTTCCCTGCGCGGGGCGCGCCGAATTCCGATGCAACGGCGCGAATTCGACGAGCCTTTGCATACAGGGGTAGTACACACCGACGACATTCACGAGAACTTTTGGAGTTCGATACCGTGTGCGTGTCGGTGCGCCTCAACACTAGGAACAACTGTCGATCCCTTCAACACGTGCCTGTGGACAACCTTGTGGATCATTTGCGCGAAACGCCGTTGGCTGTGTTGGCAACTTGTGGAGAGCTCTGTGGAAACAAGATCGGTTTTCGAGTCAATACCCGCTTTGACCAGCATTTTTCTGACAACGCTGTGATGTGCAGAAACATGTTTATAGTTGTGGTTGAGAGTTGGTGCCGCCTTCGGTGGCTGTGTACAAAGCCGCGCGTTCTACCATCCCCCTTTCGGGGGTATACGACACGATAAAGCGGCGCCGGCAAACCTGAATTGCCGACGCCGCTTTGTCGTTTTTCTATTTGGCGGGAACCACCTTGATGGTGATCGTCGCGACGAGGTCATCGCGCAACCGCACGGTCGCTTCGTGCTCGCCGACAGCCTTTATGGGTGCGGTGATCTCGATCTTTCGCTTGTCGAGCGTGCCGAGCCCTGCCGCCGCTACGGCATCCGAAACATCAGATGTCTTGACGGAACCGAACAGTCTGCCTCCGCCGCCCGCCTTCACCGAAAGGGTGACGACGGTGGCTTCCAGCTTCGCCTTGAGGTCCTGCGCCTCTTCGATGGTCGCGTGCTCGCGCGCGGCGCGCGCAGCCTTGATCTGATCGATCTGCTTCTCGCCCCCGCGCGTCCACATGACGGCCCATCCCTGAGGAATGAGGTAGTTGCGGGCAAACCCGTTCTTGACCTCGACGACGTCTCCCGGAGCACCAAGTCCCGTGACTTCGTGCGTAAGAATCAGTTTTGACATTTCTGGTGCTCCTAACGGCCTGAGCCTGCATACGGAAGCAACGCCATCTCGCGCGCGTTCTTGACCGCGCGCGCAATGAGTCGCTGCTCCTGCACGGAGACACCGGTGATTCGGCGGGCACGGATTTTTCCGCGCTCGGAAATGAATTTACGAAGAGTCGCGACGTCTTTGTAGTCGATGACGCCGACCCGGATTGCCTTCGCCGGCGCAAGAGCTTTGCCGCCCTTTGCGCCGCGAAGCGGTTTGCGGCGATCGCCGCTTGATTTACCTGCCATGATGTCCTGCTTTCAGTAGTAATTTTTGAGTCCTGGCCGCGGAGACGCGGCCGGCGCTGTCGGCGAAGCGAATGCCAGAAGCGGCCTTCGCCCTAAGCTCCAGCGCGTTAGAACGGAGTCTCGTCGTTGAAGTTTCCCGGCGAATTCCAGATGTCGCCGGAATTTGAATCCGAGGATGATGCCGGAGGCCATGTCTCTTCGCCACCCGCGCTGCCACCCTGGCCGCCGCGCGAGCCGCCCGATGATGAGCGCGTCACCTGAGCAGTCGCGTACCGAAGGCTCGGACCGATTTCGTCGATCTCGATCTCGAAGCTCGTGCGCTTCTCGCCTTCCTTGGTTTCGTAACTGCGCTGCTTGAGGCGACCGGTAGCAATTACGCGCGACCCCTTGCTCAACGATCCCGCGACATGTTCGGCGAATTCGCGCCAGACGGACGCCCGGAGGAACAGCGCTTCGCCGTCCTTCCAGTCGTTGGACGCCTTGTCGAAGTTGCGTGGCGTGGAGGCAATGGTGAAGTTGGCAACGGCAAGCCCATTCTGCGTGTACCTGAGCTCAGGGTCCGCAGTCAGGTTTCCCACGACCGTGATGATTGTTTCGCCCGCCATGATTACTCGGCGCCCTTATCGGCCTTGTCGTCCGACGCAACGTCGTCAGCTTCTGCCTTGGCGGCAACCTTCGCGGTCGCTTTCGGCGCAGTGGCACTCTTGGGCGCCGCAGCAGCTTTACGGGCTGCCTTCTCGGCGGAAAGCTTTGCGGCTTCTGCGACCTGAGCAATGGCCTCCTCTGCCCGCAGCACCTTCGTGCGCATGACCGCTTCGCTGAGCTTCAGCTGGCGATCGAGTTCGATGGTGGCGGCTGGGGTTGCGGTCATATCCACGACTGCGTAAATGCCCTCTGACTTCTTGTTGATCTCGTAAGCCAGTCGGCGCTTGCCCCAGATGTCGACCTTGTCGATCGTGCCGCCATCCGCGCGGATGACGCCGAGGAACTTGTCGAGGCTCGGGGCGACGGTGCGCTCATCGATCTCGGGATCGAGAATCACCATGAGTTCGTACTGATGCATAACTAACCCACCTCCTTTGGACTAGAACGGTTACAGACGGTCTGTAACAGGAGGGTTGTGGCATCGTGCCGCCCGGTCAGCAGACCGAGGGCAACCTGCCTAGTGTAGTCATTGTCCCTTAGTACTTTCAAGGAGTTGTATACCCATGCCTATTCGCGTTGCCATTGCCGGTGTCGGAAACTGCGCGAACGCCCTTATTCAGGGAGTTACCTTCTATCAGGACGCGGCAGAAGGCGAGCTCATTCCCGGCCTGATGCACAATCGCCTCGGGGGGTACGCGGTCAAAGACATCGAGTTCGTGGCCGCGTTCGATGTCGATGCGGTGAAGGTGGGAGTCGAACTTTCGCAGGCGATGTGGGCGAGCAGGAATGACACCTTCCGCTTCGCGGAGGTCTCCCCGACGGGGGTCCTTGTGCAGCGCGGGCCGACCCTCGACGGGCTCGGCGAATATTACCGCGAGGCCATCACCGAATCCGAGGCTCCCGTCGTGGACGTCGTGCAGGTGCTTCGGGACACACAGGCGGATGTCCTCGTGTGCTATCTGCCGGTCGGATCGGATGCCGCCGTGAAGTTCTATGCCCAGGCGGCGATCGATGCCGGCGTCGCGCTGGTCAATGCGCTCCCCGTCTTCGTCGCCAGCGACCCCGAATGGGCAGCGAAATTCGAGGCCGCTGGCGTTCCGATTATCGGTGACGACATCAAGAGCCAGCTTGGCGCAACCATCACGCACCGCGTGCTCGCTCGCCTGTTCGAACAGCGGGGCCTCGTGCTGGATCGCACCTATCAGCTCAATGTCGGGGGGAACATGGACTTCAAGAACATGCTCGAACGGTCCAGGCTCGAATCCAAGAAGATCTCCAAGACTCGCGCGGTCACGAGCAATATCAGTGCCCGGTTGGATCCCGACAACGTGCATGTCGGCCCGAGCGATCACGTGCCGTGGCTCACAGATCGGAAGCTGGCCTACGTGCGCCTCGAGGGCCACGGATTCGGAAACGCGCCAACCAGCCTCGAATACAAGCTTGAAGTGTGGGACTCGCCGAACTCGGCAGGAGTGGTCATCGACGCGATCCGTGTCGTGAAAATCGCACTGGATGCCCGGATCGGCGGTCCGATCGTGAGCGCGTCCGCCTACCTCATGAAGTCGCCGCCGGAACAGCACCCCGATGAAGAGGCCCGCGAGCTGCTCGAAGCGTTCATCCGTGAAAACGAAATCCGCTAATCACCGGCGGTGCGAATTGAGCGATCCTGCCACCACGAGAGCAGCCTTCGCGTAGCTTCCGCCTCGCCGAGCGGGCCCTCGGAGAGTCGCAACTCGAGCAGGAATCGATACGCTTCGCCAACCTCGCGGCCGGGCTTCAGTCCGAGCACCGCCATGATGTGCGTGCCATCCAGGTCCGGCCGAATGGCGGCAAGCTCTTCCTGTTCGCCGAGTACCGCGATCCGTTCCTCGAGATCGTCGTAAGCAAACGACAACCGGTCTGCCTTCTTTCTGTTGCGCGTCGTCACATCCGCCCTCGTGAGGATGTGCAACCGTTCCAGGAGCGGTCCTGCGTCTCGCACGTACCGACGGACCGCCGAATCCGTCCAGGCGCCTTCGGTGTACCCGAAAAACCGCAAATGCAGCTCGATGAGCCGCGTCACGTCGGTAATGCGCTCCTTGTCGAACCGCAACTCTCGCAAGCGTTTTGCGGCAAGCTTCGCACCGACGACATCGTGGTGATGAAACGTGACGACCCCGCCGGGCTCCACCCGTTTCGTCGCGGGCTTTCCGATGTCATGAAGCAGCGCGGCAAGGCGAAGGGTGAGATCAGGCGACTCGACCGTATCCCTGTGCTGCTCCAATTCGATCGCCTGATCGAGAACGGTGAGGCTGTGCTCGTATACGTCCTTGTGATGGTGGTGCTCGTCCACCTGGAGGCGAAGCGCCGGCAGTTCGGGCAGAACGAGCTCGGCGAGACCGGTCTGGACCATGAGTTCGAGGCCGTGACGAGGCGCCGGGGTGCACAGGAGTCGCGAAAGCTCGTCGCGAACCCGCTCCGCAGAAACTATGGAAATTCGCTCCGCGTACTGGCTCATGGCGGACATGACCGGTTCGGTCACCGCGAAGCCCAATTGGGACGTGAAACGCGCAGCCCGCATCATGCGCAATGGGTCGTCACCAAACGAGACTTCGGGTGCGCCCGGCGTGTTCAAACTCCGAGCGAGGAGGTCTTCAATCCCTCCGGACGGATCGACGAGAACCAGGTCGGGGAGCCGAAGCGCCATGGCGTTGACCGTGAAATCCCGCCGTCGAAGGTCACCCTCGAGCGAATCGCCGAACTCGACAACCGGCTTTCGGGACTCGCCATCGTAGGCATCCGCGCGATAAGTCGTGATCTCCATCCGCTGAGCTTCAATCACCGCGCCGATCGTGCCAAACGCACGTCCGACATCCCAGTGCGACTCGGCGATGGGCGCAACGATCTGCACAATTTTGTCGGGCAGAGCACTTGTCGCAAAATCAAGATCGTGGCACGGCATGCCGAGAAACGCGTCGCGCACGGAGCCGCCGACCAGGGCAAGTTCCTCACCGGCGGACGCGAACGCGGCGGCCAGTCGGCTCACGTGAGATGATTCGGCAAGCAACCCGAGTTGCGCAATGGCTGCGGCGGCGCTTTCCATGGCCTCAAGACTACTCAGCCAGCGACCAATAGAATCTCTTCAAGCCGCCTGCGTACCAACGAGTGCCGGCCACCACCTATGAAGATCATTCCGCTCATCCTCGCGCTCGGCCTCGCTGTCGGGGGCCTCACCGTGCCTTCGGCACCGAGCCCGATTGATGAGGGCGGCGTGACCATGGTGGCAGCACCGGCGTTCACGGGAATTCTTCGCCCTGGCCAGGCGCTGCAGCTGACCGGTGCCATTACCAACAGTTCGGCGCAGACGGCGGACATCGACCTTGCGAGCGTCTATATCTCCCCCGTGGCGGTGTCGAGCAGGGGCGAACTTTCCCGCTGGCTTTCGGATGATCATCCGCCTGCAGAGAATGCGCCGAAAACTCTGCTGGGTTCACTTCCGATGGGAAACATCGCTGCCGGACAAACGCGTTCGTTTTCGATCACCATCCCCGCTGAGTCGCTAGCCGCTCTTGGCAGCCGCAGCGGAGTCTTTCCGCTTGCGGTGCGGCTGAGCTCCGGGGACATCATTCTGGAGACCGCACGCACCGTGATCTCCTGGTACGCGCAAACCGGGGTGCCTCGCCTGAATCTTGCGATGGCGATGCCGCTGGATGCTCCTCCCTCGACATCCGGCCTCGTGGATTCCGACTCATTGCAGACGCTCGTGAGCACCGATGGCAGCCTCGCACAGCAATTGGACGTCGCTCTTGCGCACGTCGTCGCCCTGGGCGTGGATCCGGAAATCGTAGCCTCGGTGCGAGTTCTTGGAGCGAACGCCCCCGTCGAAGCCACCGAATGGCTGAGCCGGCTCGAGTCGTCGCCGAACGACCTGTTTTCGCTCAACTACGCCGATTCCGATCAACTTCTGCTCCACCGCGCCGGAGCGACCCAACCGCTTACTCCACTGACCTTCCCCGTACCGCAGGACTCTGTCCCGGCCCCGCAGCCATCCAACGGAGCCAACGGAGCCGGCAATAATTCGGTGAGTAGTCTCGGTCAGTCTGCTCAGGATTTCGTGGCGGTGCGCACGACGATCGACAACCTGGTCTGGCCATCTACCAGCACCATCTCGGAAACGGACCTCGATTTTCTCGCTAAGGGCGGCACCACCCGCACGATTGTTCCGTCGACAAGCCTCGCTAATCGTGTTAACTCGCCCGTCGCCGCCGTCGGCAAGCATGAACTCCTCGTTTCGGATGCCGAGGTGTCGGCTCTTCTGACCAAAGCGGCGGCTGCGACGACCGACACTCAGTGGGCGAGTACCGCGGCTGCCCTCACCGCGACTCTCGCGGTTGCCGCGGAACAGTCACCCGCTTCAACTCTCGTCGCCACTTTCGGTCGAAGCGCAGCTCCCAACACGCGCATGCTCGGCAGCACCCTCAACGCAATCGACGCGGTGCCCTGGGTGATTCCGACCCGCTTGAGTGCCGCACTCGCCAGCACCCCGGTGAACGCGACCCTTGTTGCGCAGAAGCCATCGACGTCCGACCGGGATGCCGCCGCCAGCAGGTTGCTGACGTCGGAGCAAGCACTGACCCAGTTCTCCTCGGTTGCCAACGACCCGACCCTCATTACCGGGCCGCAGCGACTCTCGTTGCTGGCACTCTCCTCGGCAACATGGAACGGCAACCCATCGGGGTGGGAGGCTGCGGTACAGGCGCACCTCACGACGAACAGCGACATGCTCGAGTCCGTGAGCATCCCGGAAAGCAGTTCCATCAATCTGCTTCAGGAGAAGGAGAACCTGCCCATCACGGTGCGCAATGAGCTTGACTTTCCCGTCACCGTGTATGTCACCGTGCGTCCGGATCGAGCAATCCTCGACGTACTCGACTCGCGAGTAAAGCTGACTGTGGAAGCGAACTCGCAGTCGAAAGCCTCTGTTCCGGTTCAGTCGGTGGCCAACGGCGAAGTGCGCACGACTGTAAGTCTCACTTCGGCCACCGGTGTTCACATCTCCACCCCCACAGTCGTGATGCTCAATGTTCTGGCGGGTTGGGAAACAACCGTCACCGTGGTGCTCATGATCCTCGTGGTGCTGCTCTTCGGTGCCGGCATCGTGAGGACCATACTGCGAAGCAGAAAGCGACGCGCGGAGCGGATTTCCCAGACGGAGTCGACACCATGAGCGAACCAGAGCCGGTAATCGACGCTGCGCGACCTGTGCGCCTCGGTGGCGCGAGTGTCCTCCTCGCCTCGGGCACCATAGTTTCGCGCGTCCTCGGCTTCATCAAGGTCGCCGTTCTCGCTGCCGCTATCGGTCAGACCGCGAGCACGAGTGCTGACGCGTTTGCGATTGCCACACAACTTCCCAATAACATCTATGCGCTCATCGCCGGGGGAGTGTTGAGTGCCGTGCTCGTGCCGCAAATTGTCAAAGCCGGGCGCGGCGCCGACGGAGGTGCAGCCTACGTCAACAAAATTGTGACGCTCGGCGTCGTGTTGTTCGCGATAGTGACGCTTGCCGCGGTTTTGGCCGCACCGCTGTTAGTTGATCTTTACTCACAATCGTCGACGAATGGTGCCGGATTCGACCCCCAGGCATTCACGCTGGCCACAGCGTTCGCCTACCTGTGTCTGCCGCAGATTTTTTTCTACGCCATGTACTCGCTGCTGAGCGAAGTGCTCAACGCGCGCAATGTGTTCGGTCCGTTCACGTGGGCCCCGATCGTCAACAACGTCGTCGCCATCGCCGGGTTCATCGTCTTCATGGCCATTTACGGTCAGGCGGAACAAAACTCCACAGTGGACGGATGGACCCCCGAAAAGATACTTCTGCTCGCGGGCACAGCAACCCTGGGCATCGCCGGTCAGGCGCTCGTGCTCACGCTGTTCTGGAAACGCGCAGGCCTTCGCTTCACACCCGACTTTCGATGGAAAGGTGTGGGTCTGGCCGCCACCGGCAAGGCTGCCGGCTGGTTGTTCGGGATGGTGCTGGTGACCCAGATCGCAGGCGTCGTGCAAACCAGAGTGGCAACCCTTGCGTCCGGGCACGGGGCATCCGTGTCCACGCTCCACAACTCATGGCTCATTTTCATGCTGCCGCATTCGGTGATCGCCGTCTCGATCGCCACGGCGTACTTTACGCGCATCAGCGGGCACGCCGCGCACGGCGACCTTGTGAGTGTGCGCCGCGATGTCTCCTCCTCCCTGCGGGCCATCGGTGTTCTCATCGTGTTTTCGGCGGTCGTCCTCGGAGTCGTCGTCTACCCGTTCGCGCGCGTATTCGAGAGCGACTTCCACAACGTACTCGCCATGGGAAACGTGATTCTCGCCTTCCTCGGCGGATTGGTACCGTGGGCCGCCTTCTTCATCATCCAGCGCACGTTTTACGCGCTCGGACAAACACGCACCACGTTCTATTTGCAGTGCCTTCAGACCGTCATTTTCATCGCGATAGCGCTCGCGTGCATCATGCTGCCGCGGGAATGGATCACCGTCGGTGTGGCCGCGTCGACCACGGTGGCCGGGATCGCGCACGCCCTCACCGGTGTGATGATCCTCCGCAAACGCCTCGGCGGATCGGGGGGACGCCTCCTCACCGTTCGGTACCTGCAATATCTCGCTCTCTCGCTCGTCGCAGGTGTCGGCGGTGCGGCTCTCCTGTACGTACTGGGCGGATTCACTGCGACCGGATTCGCGCAATCAGGCCGCGTCGAAGCGATTGTTTCCATGGTCCTTGTCGGGCTGCTCATGAGCGCGATATATGCGGCGCTGCTCGCCATCATCCGAAATCCGGAATTCGCCGCGGTGATGGCTCCAGCGCTTCGCCGACTGCGCCGCCGAGGTTCGGAATAAGCGGCGCATAGGATGTGTTGAAACCGCTGAACACCGTAAAGGGGAGATCCATCGTGCGCCAGCTCATCATCATCGGTTCGGGACCGGCGGGGTACACGGCCGCAATTTATGCCGCGCGCGCGAACCTTTCGCCCCTGCTCGTTGCGAGTTCGGTCGAAGCCGGTGGTGAACTCATGAACACGACAGAGGTCGAAAACTATCCGGGATTTCCCGAGGGAATCCAGGGGCCGCAGCTCATGGCGCTGTTCCAGGCGCAGGCGGAGCGTTTCGGTACCGAAATCCTTCTTGACGACGCAGTCAAGTTAGAACTCGACGGAGTCGTGAAGAAAGTGACGCTCGGTTCCGGCGCTGTCGAGGAGTCTCTCGCCGTCATTTATGCAACCGGGTCCGCCTACCGAAAGTTGGGTGTCGACGGTGAAGATCGGTTGAGCGGCCACGGTGTTTCCTGGTGCGCTACGTGCGACGGTTTCTTCTTCAGGGAAAAGACCATCGCCGTTGTCGGTGGCGGCGACTCCGCGATGGAGGAGGCCAACTTCCTCACGAAGTTCGCCTCCAGGGTGTACGTCATTCACCGAAGCGACAAGTTCAGGGCGTCAGAGATCATGCTCGAGCGCGCACGGCAGAACCCGAAAATCGAGTTCGTCACCAACAAGGTGGTGGAACAGATCGGCGGAGACGACATGGTGAGTCATGTCATCCTTCGCGATACCGTGGATGCCAGCGAATCGAAGCTCGAACTTCAAGGACTCTTCATCGCCGTCGGAAGTGATCCTCGAGTGCATCTCGTTCATGGACAGCTCGACCTCACCGCAGAAGGAACCATCAACGTCGACGGTCGGTCATCCCGCACGAATCTTTCCGGCGTGTTCGCTGCGGGAGACGTGCTCGACCCCACGTACCGGCAGGCGGTCACCGCCGCCGGCTCCGGTACCGTTGCCGCGCTCGATGCCGAGCACTATCTCGCATCGCTCCCGCGCGAACTCGTCGCGCAGGCTTCTTCGTCAGCCGCCGTTTCTGTCTAAACGCAATCACCACAAGGAGTACGCCATGTCAACTGCCCTCGATGTCACGGATGACACGTTCGAAAACGAAGTTCTCAAGTCCGAAGTCCCCGTTTTGGTCGACTTCTGGGCGGAGTGGTGCGGTCCCTGCCGCCAGGTGTCGCCGATTCTCGACCAGATCGCTGCAGAGCACGAGGGAAAGATCCGCCTCGTGAAGGTGGATGTCGACTCGAATCAGCAGCTGGCAATGAAATACCAGATCACCTCGATTCCCGCGATGAAGGTTTTCCAGAACGGGGAGGTCGTCAAGTCGGTCATCGGTGCGATGCCCAAGCCGGCGCTGGAAGCGCAACTGGCCGACTTTCTGTAGCCGTTCGATCCGGGCAGCGTCTTTCGAGCGTGCCGCCGGACTCTATCCTTGAAGGATGGACGAGAGAGCGTATGGCTGACTCCCCTCAGCCCCAATCATCACGACACGTGTTTGCACGCCGTACAGACGAACTGAGCGCCTCTGAAGTGCGCGCGCTGTTTGCCGTGGCATCGCGCCCCGAGGTTGTGTCGCTCGCTGGAGGAATGCCCTTCGTCTCGGCACTGCCGCGCGACATGGTGGCGACCGCGGTGGATCGCACTCTGCGCATCCATGGCGAGTCCGCGCTTCAATACGGTTCCGGTCAGGGAATCGCACGGCTCAGGGAACAGATTCTGGAAGTCATGGCGTTGGAGGGCATCCGGGGCACAGCGGATGACGTCGTCGTGACCACGGGTTCGCAGCATGCGCTCGAATTGCTGGCCAAGCTTTTCCTGGACCCGGGAGATGTCGTTCTGGCCGAGGGGCCGAGTTATGTGACAGCCCTGGTGGTGTTCCGCTCGTTTCAGGCCACGGTGGACCACGTTCCCATGGATGATCTCGGCCTCATCCCTGAGGCTCTGGCCGAACGCATCGAGTCGCTCTCCGCCGCGGGCCGCACGCCAAAGTTCCTCTACACGGTGCCGACGTTCAACAATCCGGCTGGGGTTACGCTCGCCCTCGAGCGTCGCCGGGAGATCCTCGAGATTGCACAACGCTACGGCGTTCTGGTGCTCGAGGACAATCCCTATGGCTTGTTGTATTTTGATTCGCCCGCGCCCGACGCGTTGCGATCCATGGATGACGGAGTCGTGTATCTCGGAACATTCTCCAAGACGCTCGCACCCGGGCTTCGGGTCGGGTGGGTCCTCGCTCCCGCCGATATTCGAGATAAACTCATTCTTGCCAATGAGGCCGCGGTGCTCTCGCCGAGCTCGTTCACGCAGTCGATCATTTCCGAATACCTCAACTCTGCAGACTGGCGCAACCAGATTGCGACCTTCCGCGACCTCTACCGGGAACGACGTAACGCGCTCCTGGATGCCCTCGATGAGTTCCTCCCGGAAATGTCCTGGACTGTGCCCGCCGGTGGATTCTACGTGTGGCTCACGCTTCCCGAACAGCTCAACGCCACCGAACTGCTACCGCTCGCTGTCGAGAACCTCGTCGCCTATACGCCAGGGTCGGCCTTCTACGCAGATGGCAACGGACGTCACAACATGCGGCTGTCGTTCTCGTACCCAACGCCCGAGTTCATTCGCGAAGGTGTCAGACGGCTCGCAGGAGTGATCCGCTCGCAACTCGAGAACCCGCTGACCTTGCCACACAACCTCGCCTGATGGCGGCCGGTCTGGCTAGGAAAATCGATGATCTTCGCCCAGCTCGCCGAGAATGCGGTTCAAGTCGGCAATGCTCGCGAAGTCGATCACGATAGTTCCCTTGCTGGCGCCCAGTGAAATCTTCACCCTGGTGTTGAGCCGATCACCCAGACGCTCTGCTATTTCGCCCAGCTGAGCCTGTCGTTTTCCCGGGGTGGGTTTCGTTGACCGGGGGGCCTTCGCGGAAGTGACACCCGCGGCCGCTTCTGCTCCGCGCACCGTGAGATCCTCGTTGACAATTTTGTCAGCGAGCTTTTCCATAGCCGCCGCATCCCCTGCCGCCAAAACAGCGCGCGCATGACCGGCACTCAGTACACCCGATGCCACCCGGCGCTGAACAGACTCAGGCAGCTTGAGCAGCCGGATGGTGTTGGTGATTTGCGGGCGCGAACGACCGATGCGCTGTGCGAGCTGGTCCTGCGTGATGCCGAAGTCGGAAAGCAACTGCTGGTAGGCCGACGCCTCCTCGAGCGGATTGAGGTCGGCTCTATGAAGGTTTTCCAGAAGCGCATCCCGCAACATTTCCTCGTCGGCCGTGTTCTTGACAACGGCGGGAATCGTTGCGAGCCCGAGCTGCTTGGTCGCGCGAAGTCGTCGCTCACCCATGATGAGTTCAAACTTCTCCGGACCCGTTCCACCCACGATGGGCCGAACAACGATCGGCTGCAACACACCGACTTCGCGAATGGACGCAACGAGCTCATCGAGTTTTTCCTTGGAGAACTCGGTGCGGGGCTGCACCGCATTGGGCGCGATCTCGTCGGGGGAGAGATTTACCAGGCGTGCACCGGGAACAGCGAGCAGGCCGGTGTTGCCTTCGGAAGGAAAAAATACATCGACCGGACGGTCGGGGGAACCCTCATCAGTAGGTATGAGTGCGCCGATTCCGCGCCCGAGGCCTGTGCGTTTTGCGGCTGCCATCAGTTCTTTGCCCCCCTCTGGGCAATCTCCGCTGCCGCCTCACGATAGGAGATCGCGCCGGGAGAATTCGTATCGTAGCTAATCACACTCTGACCGTAGCTCGGCGCCTCTGAAATCCGAACCGAACGTGGAATGAGAGTGGTGAGCACTTCCGCGGGAAAGTGTTCGCGGACGTCATCGACAACCTGGTTCGCAAGATTCGTTCGCGAGTCGTACATCGTCATCAGGATGGTGGATACGGCCAGCCGCGGATTCAGGTGCCGTTCGATGAGCCGGATGTTGGACAGGAGCTGACTAAGTCCCTCGAGCGCGTAGTACTCGCACTGGATCGGAATCAACACCTCGGTCGCAGCAACGAACGCGTTGATGGTGAGCAGGCCGAGTGAGGGTGGGCAGTCGATGAAGACATAGTGGAAGGGATCATCCGACTCCTGGAGAAATCTCTCGAGCGCCGTGTGCAGCCGTTGCTCGCGGGCGACGAGTGAAACGAGTTCGATCTCGGCGCCGGCCAGATGAATTGTCGCCGGCACGCAGTACAGCGTCTCGAACTCGGGGCTCCGCTGGATCACCCCCGCCATGGGCTCGTCATTGATGATGACGTCGTACACGCTCGCAGTTTCTGCGCGATGTTCGACACCGAGCGCCGTGGACGCGTTTCCCTGCGGGTCGAGATCGATGACCAGAACGCGTGCTCCGGAACGAGCCAGCGCCGCAGCAAGGTTCACCGTTGATGTCGTCTTGCCGACTCCACCTTTTTGGTTTGCCACTGTGAAGACTCGCGTGGTGGTGGGTAACGGAAGTTGGGTGTTGGAAAGAACTTGGCGCCTCCGAGTCAAATCTGCAAGTTCCCGAGCGAGCGGAGTCGATTCATCTGCGCCGAGCGCAAAATTCACGACGTCCGCAGTCCCGTCAGGATGTTTCACGTGAAACCTCGTTCATTCGCAAGGGATATTCAAGTCAACGCACAGCACGGCGACCTTGGCAACGCTGTGCGTGATCAGTCAACTTTAGCCCGAAACACCCGAGTGGCTTCTGTACCCATTTCCTCGCCGAGCATAAGAACCTCGACGTCAGAAAGCCTCGCCTTCGCTATCGCCTTCGCGGCCGCATCCCATTCTCGGAACACTCCTTCGCCCTTGAGAAAAAGCAGCTCGCCGCCACGCTTTACCAAGGGAGCGGTCATGGGAATCAGCTTGTTGAGCGACGTGACGGCCCGCGCAGTCACCTGATCGAAAGGCGACAGCGACGTCGCCTCTTGTGCCCTTGCTCGCACGACGTCGACGTTCGCAAGCGCCAGCGTCGACACCACGAACTCGAGCCATTGAATCCGACGTTCCATGGGCTCTATGAGCACCATCGTGACGTCGGGGCGGGCGATGGCAAGTACAATCCCAGGAAGGCCTGCGCCGCTGCCGACATCCGCGATACGACCGTGGGATAAGAGCGGCGCGATCAAGGCACAGTTGATGATGTGACGCGTCCACAACCGGGGCGGTTCCAGGGGTCCGATAAGCCCAAGCTCCTCACCCTGACGCGCAAGCTCCCGGGCGAAAGTGCGCGCCTGATCGATGTTGTCACCGAAGAGTGCGGCGGCAATCTCGGGTTCCGACTCGACGTCTCTCGTCTCGCGCACCGATTCAGGAATCCGGATGGGACCTTTGTCTGACCCGGATTCCACACCTGGCGAGTGAGAATTCACCGCGTCACATCCGCAGGGGTCGCCGCGCAGAGCATCAGGATCGCCGACGCGACTTTCGACGAGCCCAGCGAGGATTGTTTCACGTGAAACATGAACGGGTATGCGCGCCTACGAAGCCGTGATGACCGTGTGGCGATCCCGTCCCTCGCCCTCGGATTCCGAGACAAGTCCCTTTGCGGCCACGAGATCATGCACAAGCTTGCGTTCATAGGAGGACATCGGCGGAAGATCGACGGACGCGGCACCCTCCTCGATGCGCTGAGCGGCGCGGTCCACAAGGCGAGCCAACTCCGACTCGCGTGCCTGGCGCGATCCGCCAACATCGAGGATCAGCCGTGAGAACGAACCGGTCCTGGTCTGGACGGCAATTCGCGTCAACTCCTGCAGTGCGTTGACCGTGTCGGGACGCGAAAGCAAGCGAAGGTTCGAGTCCTTCTCCGAGTTCACGGAAACGTAGGCTCGTCCATCATGCGCATCGATGTCGATGTCGCCGTCGAGATCCGTGATGTCGAGCAACTCCTCGATGTAGTCGGCCGCGATATCGCCCTCGGCTTCAAGTTGCTCTGTCGAGCGAAGTCCATCGCGATCAGCGCTGCGCGCATCAACCGCACCATCTTCAGGTGTTTCGTCGGATTCGTCGACGGGGGAGAGATCAGACACCAGCTACCTCTTCTTCTTTTTCTTGCGATTCTTGGGGTTGACCGGTTGAGCGCGCTGCGTTGGTTTCGGTTCCTCGGGCACTTCCTCCGGCGAATCTTCGACGATCGTGATTCCCCGTCGCTGATTCTTCTTCGCCACTCTCGCCTCTTTCGCGAGGGCCGCTTCGCTACCCGGAGTCGGCATATTGCGGATCACGATGAACTGCTGACCCATCGTCCAGAAGTTCGAAACCAGCCAGTAAAACATTACGCCGAGCGGGAAGGTGAAGCCGGAGAACAGGAACACGAACGGAAGAACGTACAGGAGCATCCGCTGCTGCTTGTACATGGGCGAGCTCTTCATCTCCGGCGACTGGTTCTTGGACATGATCTGGAGCTGCGTGATGAATTGCGACGCGGTCATGAGCACGACCATGACCGACGCAATGGCAATCACGGCGGCGTTGCCGTCCGCGGTGCTGATGGCAAGCTTCAGCGGAGCCCCGAAGAACACCGACTCACCGAAGGACTTGGATAGCGACGCGCTCAGGAGGCCAACCCCAACCCCTTCGTGCTGCGCGTTCTGCAGCACGGAGAACAAACCGAAGAAGATCGGCATCTGGAGCAGCAGCGGGAGGCAGGAGCTGAGCGGGTTTGTTCCCGTCTTTTTGTACATCTCCATGGTTTCGCGGGACATTGCCTCACGCGAGAACTGGTCCTTCTTCCCCTTGTATTTGTCCTGAATCTTCTTGAGTTGCGGAGCCACCTCGAGCATTTTGCGCTGACTCTTGATCTGCCGCACAAAGATCGGGATGAGCGCGGCACGAACGACGAGCACGAGCCCCACGATCGACAGCACCCACGTGGTGCCGGCATCCTTGTCCATTCCTATGGTCGTGAAGACCCAGTGAAATGCGACGAGCAGAGCTTCAATAACCCACTTGATCGGCCAGAGGATGGTTCCAATAAAGTCCATTGAGGCGTCAGGCCTTTCCGTTGGGGGCAGTGACGAAACCAAACGGTGTGATCGCGTACGTCCTGCGATTGTTGAGAGGAACGTCGTCCACTCCGCCAGCTGCCCATGGATGGCAACGAGCGATGCGAAGCGTACCGAGCCAGATGCCTTTGACGACCCCGTGCTGCTGGATCGCGTTGAGTGCGTAATGGGAGCAGGACGGATAGTAGCGGCACACGTCTCCGTATAGGGGCGAAATCACGGTCCGATACACCCGAAGGATGATCACGCAGAAGTTCCGCGGTGCCAGAACCAGAAACACGATGACTTTAGACATCACGCGATGGTCCCTTCACCGCGGACTGGACATCACTGCGCAGGGCGCCCCAGGTCGCTTCTGCCGCGATGGGAAATGGGCGGATAACCACGTCGACCCCCGTAAGTCCCTGAGTCACGAGTTCACGCGCAGCAGCCTTGAGTCTGCGCCGCACCAGATTGCGTGCCACTGCGTTACCCACTTTCCTTGTCACCACGAATCCGAAACGCGCTGGGTCATTCGGAGACGTCGTCATCGTGTTCACAGCGATGTTGTGCAGGTTCTGCCGCTTGCCACGACGCAATACGGAACGAAATTCCGCAGCGCTCTGCAGGCGGTTCACCTTCGCCAGCATCGTCCGCTTAGGCGGAAAGCTCGGTGCGACCTTTACGGCGGCGTGCACTCAGAATCGCGCGTCCCGCGCGGGTACGCATGCGCAAGCGGAATCCGTGAACTTTCGCGCGGCGGCGGTTGTTGGGCTGAAATGTTCTCTTACTCATTGCTTTATCTCCACAGTGTCAAGATCTCCACTGGGCAATCAGCAACACGAACGCTGGGCCCCGGGAAGTAGGGTGCCGAAATCGGCAGAAGTCAACTGATTAAAGGTACGGGCTTTATTGCGCAGGGTCAAACTGCCCGGTGAAGACACATTTCAGTTTCCCCAATCTGTCAAAGGGAGTTGTCCACGTGCACCGTCGACAAACTAAGGTGGTGTCACTGCACAATCGGTGGATAACCCTGTGAATAAGTAGGACGGCACCCGAGGGGAACGATGGAAGACGGCATTGATCCGACCATGGAACTCTGGCAATCGATCATGGACTCGCTTCGCACAGATGACCGAATCACGCCTCAGCTTGAGGGCTTTCTTTCGCTTGTCGAGCCCAAGGGGGTGATGGCGGGAACACTGTATCTCGAGGTGCCCAACGACCTCACCCGCGGGATGCTGGAACAGCGGATCCGATTGCCGCTGCTCAACGCGATAGCCGCACTCAGCGACGACCAGTCTGTTTCCACCTTCGCCATCGTGGTGAATCCGGAAATCACACACGATTTCGTTGACGCCGCACCGGAACCGAGCGAACCGTCGTACGTGGAACAGCAATTGAATCCCACGCCCGTCGACTCGGGAAAGCGCAATGATTCGCGGCTGAACTCAAAGTACAGTTTCGACAACTTCGTCATCGGCGGATCCAACCGCTTCGCTCACGCCGCGGCCGTTGCGGTCGCGGAAGCCCCGGCGAAGGCGTACAACCCGCTCTTCATCTATGGGGAGTCGGGTCTCGGAAAGACACACCTCCTTCACGCGATCGGCCACTATGCCGAAAGCCTGTACCCAGGAATTCGCATTCGATATGTGAGCTCTGAAGAGTTCACGAACGACTTCATCAACTCGATTGCGAACAACCGCGCCTCAATGTTTCAGTCCCGCTACCGGGAAATTGACATTCTGCTCATCGACGACATCCAGTTCCTTCAGGGCAAGGACTCCACGCAGGAAGCGTTCTTCCACACGTTCAACACTCTCCATGATCACAACAAGCAGGTGGTCATCACGAGCGATCTCCCGCCGAAGCACCTCACCGGTTTTGAGGACCGGATGAGGTCACGCTTCGAATGGGGACTCATCACCGACGTGCAGGCCCCTGACCTTGAAACGCGAAT
>JBIQLG010000006.1:0-190753 GCA_044464485.1 Agreia sp. | reverse complement strand
CCGCCGGCGCCGAATACCAGTCCGCCCCATACTGCAGCTAACGCATCATCTTTAGTCAGATACCGCATACCTCATCCACTCTCCTACTTGATCATCCGCACCGCCCGGATCCCCACCCTGAGAGCCCGGGCCACTCCCGACTACTCCACCAGAGTCAAACCATGCCGATCCCGTGCCGCCACCGCGATCGGGAAGCCCGCATCCGCCTGACGAATCACACCCAAACCGGTATCGGCATCCATCACCCGACGCAACCGCTCCGCCGCCTCCGGAGTGCCATCGGCAATCGTCGTCGGACCAGAGTTGAGCCCCAGAGTTCCTCGTCCGTTCATCGAGGTCAGGTCGGCGCCGGCAACACCATTGAGAATCGCGTTGATAATCGGCCAGTCCGCGACAGTATCACTACCATCGAGCATGTTCTCCGTCTCCCGATACCGGGCCGTAACACTGCCCGCATCCAGGTGATCACGACTAAACGACACCGGCCCCACAATCTCACCCTTGGCGATCATGTCATTGATCGCCAACACCGCCTTCGTGCGCTCCGTGTGACCCAACCAGCAAATCCGGGCCGGCAACCCCGTGAACTTAATCACATGCGCCTTCCGCAACCAATTCACCACCCGGGGAACATCCGCGAAAATCTCCATCAACCGCGCATCGATCTTGTAAATGGTCTCCGGATTACCCTCAATGGCCATCAACCGGAACGGACCAATACCCTCACAAAACATCGGCCGAATGAACATGTCGATGAAACCGCCCACCTCAAACGCGTCGGCAACACCCACCTCAACACCACGCTTACGCAACCCATTGCCATACTCAAACGCAACAGACCCCGCACGCTGGAACCGCAACATCCCCTCCATATGACGCTTCAACGTCGCATCCGAGCGACGACGCAGCTCATCCGGATCCTTCACCCGCATGACGTGGGTGTCAGCCTCGCTCATGCCTTCAGGAATGTAACCGTGCAACGGCGTTGTCGTGGTTTGGTCGGTGACGATGTCGGGCACGATACCGCGACGTTCGATCTCGTCCATGACGGTGACAATGTTGGCGGCAACACCCAGCGACACCGCTTCGCCGGCCGCGGCAGAGGCCACCCACCGGTCGATAGCCTCGGACACATTGTCCGTCATCGAGTCCAGATAACCCTCGTCAATACGACGCTGCAGTCGTGAGCCTTCCACCTCGGCAATCAACAGCGACCCGCCGGCGAGTTTGCCGGCCAGCGGCTGGCCACCACCCATTCCCCCCGCGCCCGCGGTCAGGATCGTCTTGCCCTCGACCGAACCGCCCAGGAACTGCCGACCCGCCTCGCAGAAAGTCTCGTAGGTGCCCTGAATGATGCCCTGGCTGCCAATGTATTGCCACGCCCCGGCAGTCATGCCACCCATCATGAGCAGATCTTTCGCGAAAAGCTCTTTTTCTTCTTCGGGAGTGCTGCCCGCCGAAACACCGTTGACGATGATCACCAGCGGCGCATCATCCGTCGTCTGGAACACACCCACCGGCTTACCCGACTGAACCACCAACGTCTGATCCGTGTCCAGACGCTTGAGTTCGCGCACGATCACGTCGTACGCTTCCCAATCGCGGGCAGCTTTGCACTGGCCCGCGTAAATGATCAGATCGTCGGGGGCCTCCGCATTCTCAAGATTGTTCTCCAGCAACCGAAGAATCGATTCCTGACGCCAACCCTTACACCTGAGTTCTGGACCAGTAGTCGCTTTATAGGTTCTCTTCATTGTTCCAACTCCTCATTTCTCAGCCGTGATTCCCGGTATTCGAAAGAACGGGTTCTTTCGATGTCTTAGCGCTTGGGCGTCACCACCACTCCGTCACCAGCGCGAGACAGCACTTCGGTGCCGTCCCAAATGTCTTTGCCGCGCGAGATGCTGCGCACAATTCGGCCGGACAGCTTTCGTCCGTCGTAGGGCGACCAGCCCGCATTGCTGTGAAGTTTCGTTTCATCGATTTGCGACGGTGCCGATGTGTCGAAAACCACGATGTCCGCGTCAAAGCCGGCAACCAGCTGGCCCTTGCGGTCACCGAATCCGTACCGCTCGGCGGGGTTCCTGGTCACCGCCGCAATGGCTTTCGCGAGCGAGTGCGGACCGCGCTTCATGGCGGCATCGATAATGGTGGGGTAAATGGTTTCCACGCCGGGCACACCCGAGTGGTTGTCCAGCATGCGAGGCTTGTTCTTGTCCTCGATCGGCCACGGCGCGTGATCCGACGAAATGACGTCGATGCTGCCGGAGTCGAGCAGGTCCCACATTCCTTCACGCGACGCGCTGTCGCGCACTGGAGGGTTAATCTTCAGACGCGAACCCAGCGTCGCGACATCCGACGTATCGAAGACCAGGTAGTGCGGGCAGGTTTCGACCGAAACATCCGTGCCTTCGCTGTCTCGGTACCAATTTGCCAGTCGTACACTGCGCGGGACGCTCAGGTGGCACAGGTGAACTCGGGCGCTTGCTTCACTCGCCGTGGCGAGGACCTGCATGACACCGAGTTCTTCAGCGACCGGCGGTCGCACTTGAGCGAGAATCGCCGGATCGGTTGATTTGACGTTTGCTTCCAGCTCGATAAGCGGGCGGATGATGGCGTCGCTCTCCGCGTGTACGCACACGATGGAGTCTGCTGCGGCAATCGCCGCCATGATGTCGCGGAACTGGGATTCCGTCGACCGAGGGAACCGGAAACTGTCCGTGTTAAACGTGGAGACCTTGAACCCGACCGCGCCGTTATCGACCATGCCGGCGATCTCCGTCCAACCGCCTTCCGGCACGACCGTGCCCAGCACGGCCACATCCACGTAGGCCTCGGCCCGTACCAGATCCATTTTCTTGAGCAAACGATCAACAGTGTTGATGGGACCTGGCGCGTCGAAGGGCATCTCGACGATGGTGGTCACTCCACCGGCCGCTGCCGACATGGTGGCCGCAGCGACGCCCTCGTGCGTGGACGAGAGGCAGTGAACGTGTGCATCGACCATTCCCGGAAGGATGATGCTGTCGCCAAAATCTTCTCGACTGTCGACCGCCGCTGCACCAATATCGCGGGAGACGCTTTCGATCGTCTCGCCGTCGATGACGATCTCTCCTCGAAAGAGCGAGCCGTCGTCGCCGAGAATTTTCCCCGCGATGGCCCTACGCATCAACGTTGCCGATCTTCATCGGGCTCAGCACATACCAGTCGATGTGCTCGATGATTTCCGCCTGTGCGGCCTTCCCGGCAATGAACACTTCATCAGCGTGGTAACCGTCCCAGGAAGCAGAACGCGACTCTTCATCTGCGAAAGTCATCATGAACGAAAACAGCGAATCATTCCCGATGTGAGACCAGATTCTCTCGACCACAATCCCGTACTTTTCGAAGAGGGGGAGATTGACGGTTTCAAACCGCTTCACCATTTCTTCAAACTTGTTCGGGTGCAAGTGGTAGTGCCGTACTTCGTTGATCATCTGCTATACCTTCCGCCTGAACATGGGTCACATGTTCTTCGATGGAAATCCCGATGAAGCCTCAATGCGCCATCGCGATTGACTACATAAGAGAATTACCAAGGGAAGGCGACGGAGGGTGAGTGGTTTCCCGCATAATGAGAGAGCTCTCACGACCCCGTCGGCTAATCGCGGCGAAATTAAGTCGAATTCTGGTTCAAATTCTTATCAGGCGAGAATTTTGCCTATCCGGCTCGACTCGCCGTGCCCGGTTCAGCGGTAACGTCGGGAAAAGACATCACCTGTCGTCGACGGTCGGCAGCGTCGCGCTGGCAAGTGCATTATCCACCGTCGACCGCACGAGCGACGCCAGCACGGCACCGGGCGATTCGACCCCGATTCCCGCAAGCAGGCTGATCGCCTGGCCCACGATGGCGGCTGAAAATTGTGTGGCGGTGCCGATCGCTTCACCGTAGACGCTGCGATCCTCCTCGGCGATGATCACGGGTTCGCAGCCCATTTCCACCGCGAGCGCCTGGCCGATCGGCAGCACGGGGGACGGTGCCGTCACCGCGCAATACGATTCACGCAGGCGCACCAGATCGACGCTCGTGCCGGTGAACGCGAGTGCCGGATGCAGCGCCAGCGGAATGGCACCGGATGCCGTCGCCGGCGCGAGAACGCCCACCCCGAGCCCGGCCGCGGTGTGCACCACGAGCTGGCCCGCCTGCCAGATCCCCGCCGTCGCGAGCCCGGCGACGAGCGGGGCAAGCTCGGACTCCGGCACGGCGAGGATCACGAGTTCGCTGCGCTCCACGACATCCTGCACCTCGAGGATCGGCACGGCGGGCAACATGGCATCCGCGCGGTCTTTGCTTTCCTGCGACACCGCGGAGATGCCCACCAGAGCGTGGCCGGCACCCGCGAGCGCGGCACCGAGAACGGGCCCGACTCTGCCTGCGCCCACAATCCCCACCCCGAGCCGGCCCGAAGGAGCGCTCACGGAATCCACCTTCGCTGCGAGCTCACGCGGGCATCGCTCCCGCGGCGCCGTCACGGCTCGCGCCCCAGCGGTGACTGGTGTCCGCCTGCGCCGCAGACACCGCAACGCTCGCCACGCCTTCAAAAAAGTCCAGCGCGGCATCCTGGTCCACCGCGCCGAGTTCCGCCTTGATGGGCCCGGAAACCGTGTGCAGGTGCACCGAAGCGAGTCGGAGTGTTCGCAGCAGCGGGCCCTGATGCAGCGAGACGCTTTGCAGCCGAGGCTGCGGCACAATCACGAGCTGGCGCCAGATGGCTCCTCTGCGCAGCACGAGAGAACCAGAGGTGATGGCAAAGCCGTTGCGCCGCCACGAGAAGGGGCGGAGTACCCAGGCTCTCGGCGGAGAGTTCGTGAAACCGTCATCCGCTGTGCCCTTCGCGGTGAGACCGTCGTCCAGCACGCGAACCGAATCGGGGCTGTACCGGGTTGCCGCAGCCTGCAGCTCTGGCAGCATGAGGGCGAGAACCCGCCGCACATCATCCCGGTCGCCCACGGGAAGAATGGTCGTGTTCTGCTCGCCGCCCGCCCCTTTCGTGGAGGAGTGGCTCGCGCGATTCACCTTGATCTCCCACCAGTCCGGTCCGCGCCACAGCAGCGGCTGGCTCACCTCCACCGAGTGGATGCGGCCCGGCGGCAACGTCTCGTTGCTCGTGGAAAGCAAACCGAAACCCACGCGGATGCCGTCCGGCGTGCCCGCGATGCTGTAGCGAAGCGACTTCGTGAATTTGCGCACATAGAAACTGCCGAATCCGATCGCTGCAGGAACGGCGATGAAGAGTGCAAGGAACTGTCCCGTGGCAAGCACGAATCCCACACCCACCCCGGCGAAAACCAGAAGCCCGATCGTCGTGTCGCTGAGCGCGAGCGAACCGATCAGGCGACCCATGTTCAGTTTGACTATCGATTCGGGCGGGGCGGCATCCGGGTCGAGTTCCGGCGCGATGAAATCGTTGACGCGACGTTCGATGAACGATTCGGCGGCATCCACGCGAGGGGCGCTGGTCGCGTGCGTTCCCGACGCAAGGCGAAGGATCTCTTTGCGGAGGTCGTCTGCGGCATTCGTCCCCAGGTAGGAAAGCCCGATGTTCGCATCCTGACCCGCCTGATTGATCTCCAGTTTCGCGGCGCCGAACAGTCGGGCAATGAAGGGCCGCACAATGTTGATGCCCTGAATGCGGTCGAGCCGCGCCTTGCGGTTCGTGCGAAACACGATGCCGCTGCGCACCTCCACCACCTCATTGGTGATGCGGAACATGTGCATGCGCCAGGAAACGTAAAACCCGATCGTCAAGAGAATGAGGCCCACCGCGACCGCGAGCAAAGCCCAGCCGATGAGGCCGTTTTTGACGATGAGGTCGACCGGATCCTGTTCGTCACCGTGCATGAATCGCGGTGTGAACATGTCGAAGATGCGCTCGCGAAGGTTCGCTATGACGACGCCGAGAATCGCTATGAGCGCGATGCCGCCCTTCAGAAGCGGTGATGCCGGGTGCATCCGATGCCATTCGCCGTCGGCGAGGTAGCCGTGCGGTGTGATGGGGGTGTGCTGGCTCTCTTCGAGACGTGCTTCGCCCTCCTCAGGGAGCTGGCTCTCGGTCACAGGCCCGCCCGGCGGGATTCGGCGAGCGCGACGAGTTTGTCGCGCAGCTCATCGGCATCCGCTTCGCGAAGGCCCGGAATCGTCACACCGGTTGTGGCCGCTGCGGTGACGAACTTCAATTCGCTGAGCCCGAGCATCCGGGAGAGTGGGCCTCGGTTGATGTCCACGAGCTGCATGCGCCCATAGGGCACCGCGACAAACCGCTGCAGAAGGATCCCTCGGCGAAACAGCAGGTCGTCAGCGCGCAACTGGTAGCCGATCGATCTGACCCGGCGAGGGATGAGGATCGCCGCGATCACCATGATGATTCCGATCGGCACGAGCACCCAGATCGCGAAACTCCACACGAAGTTCGAAAAGACGATGACGGGAATCGCCACGATAATCGCGCTCAGGACCGCATTGACGTATTCGGCGATGATGAGTCTGTTGGATACTCGATGCCAGTCAACGTCGCGGAGTTCAAGTCGTTCAGCCATGTGCGTCCTCGTCGAATGTGGTCATGGGCGGGTGTGCGATCAGGCTTTCACCGGATTGTTACCTGAATCATTATCGTCGTCCCCCGGTGGTATTCGGCACATGTGTTCGGCCACGAGCCCTCCGGCAAGCACGACACCCGCACCGAGCAGCGTGATGATCGCGGAAAGTACGGAACCGGAGCTGATCACGGATCTCGTGAGCAGGTAGGCGAGCACGCCCACCCCCACGCCCACTGCGAGCGCACCGGTGATCGCGCACGCCTTGGCGAGCATGAGAACCCGTGTCGCGTAAAACGGGTCGACTCGCGGCGCATCAGCGACTTTGATCATCCGTCGGATCGGCAGCGCCATTGTGACGACGATCGCGCCGATGATCGACAGCGCGATGCCCAGCGTGATGGGCAGGTTGATGATCGGATGCCCGTTGCTGGCGAGCACAACCTCCGTGACGGCGGCCACCGCAGCGCCCAGCACGGCGAGGATGACGATGGTGGCGGCGCGGGTGCGTTTCATCGCTCCAGCACTTCCCACAGTGACGGCGCGGAATAGTCGCTGACCCTGTCGGTGGCGGAGCTCAACAGGGCATCGATGCGGCCGCCGGGAGATTCGGCGGTCGTCGGGAGCACGGCATCCGGTTGCAACTGAAGCCACGGGGCGAGCACGAACGCGCGTTGCCAGGCACGCGGGTGCGGCAGCGTGATGGTGTCGTTTCGCCTTGTGATTCCGGCGAAGTCGACGATGTCGATGTCGATGGTGCGGTCTCCCCACACTTCTTCGCGCACCCGGCCCAGCCGAGCCTCAATCTCATGGAGGCTCGCCAGCAGCTCTTCTGGCGTTCGCGTGACGCGCGCAAGGAGTACCGCGTTCAGGTAGCTCGGCGCCTCCTCGTCGACGCCGTACGGTTTGAGTGCGGGGGTCTCGACGATGCCGGACACCGCGGTGATGCTGACGCCCGTGAGCGCGTCGATGGCGTGCACCGCGTCACGCAGCAGTTGCTCACGATCACCCTGGTTGCTGCCCAGGGCTATCACCACCGGCAGTGCCAACTGCATGCGGGTCACGGGCGGCTCCGCGTGATGGTCACGGCCACATCGTCGAAGGGGACGGTGATGGGCGCATGCGGTTTGTGCACGGTCACGGTGACGGATGCCGCTGCCGGATAGTCCAGCACGATCCCCGCGATGCGCTCGGCGAGGGTTTCGATCAGGTCGACGGGATCGCGTTCGATGGCCGCCACCACCTGTTCGGCGAGCACGCCGTAGTGGATGGTGCGGCTCACATCATCTGCGCTGGCCGCCGCGGCGAAGTCGGTGGCAACGCTGAGGTCGACCACGAACTCCTGGCCGTCCCGGCGTTCATGATCGAAGACGCCGTGGTGGCCGGTAGCACGCAACCCGGTGAGCGTGAGGGTGTCGGAGTTCACTTGCCGCTCCCGATGGCACGCGGGGCCGGAACTCGCCCTCCGTTCCACGCTTCCCACACTTGCAGCGACGCCAGCGTTTGTTCCACGTTGTGCACGCGCACGCCCCACACGCCGGACTCCGCGGCGAGCGCGCTGATCGTCGCGGTGGCCGGGTCGCGGTCGCTCGTCGGTGCGCCCTCGGGCACGAGTTCGCCCAGGAACTTTTTTCGCGATGCGCCAATGAGAATGCGGTGGCCGAGGGATTGGAGCTCGTGCAGTCGGCCGAGCACTTGCCAGTTGTGCAGCGACGTCTTGGCGAATCCTATGCCCGGGTCGAGGATGATGCGCTCGGGGCGCACGCCCGCGACGATGAGTTCGGCGACGCGGTTCTTGAGTTCGCTGCGCACGTTGCGCACGACATCCGTGTAGGTGGCCAGTTTGTCCATGTCGGCGCTATGGCCGCGCCAGTGCATGACGACGTATTCGATCCCGCTTTCGGCGATCACCCTCGGCATGCCACGGTCGGCGAGGCCGCCGGAGACATCGTTGACGAGCGCGGCACCGATCTCGATGGCGGCGGCGGCTGTCGCCGCGTTCATGGTGTCGATGCTCACGGGAACGTCGCGGTCCACGAGTTCCCGGATGACCGGAAGCACGCGCGCCTGCTCCTGTTCGATCGGCAACCGCTCGGCACCGGGCCGCGTCGACTCGCCGCCGACATCCACGATGTTCGCGCCGCTCTCGTACAGGCGCACCCCGTGCTCGATGGCGTCGTCGAAGTTGTGGTACATCCCGCCGTCGCTGAACGAATCGGGCGTGACGTTGAGGATTCCCATGATGTACGGGCGACTCGCGACGGGATTATTGGATCTGCGCGTTCGTGCCATGGTTCACGCCTTCCCGATCAGTGCCATCGCCTCGGCGCGGGCGGCCGGGTCGGTGAGTGCGCCGCGCGCGGCGAGGGTGACGGTGCTGCTGCGGGTCTGTCGAGACCCGCGGGAGGTGACGCATCCGTGGACCGCGTCGAGCACGACAAGCACGCCGAGCGCGTCGAGCCCCTGCTCGATCGTGTCGGCCACCTGCTCGGTGAGGCGCTCCTGCAGCTGCGGCCTGGCGGCGAGTGTTTCCACCACTCTCGGAAGTTTACCGAGGCCCACAACCCGCTCGCCAGGGAGGTAGGCGACGTGCGCGACGCCCAGGAACGGGAGCAGGTGGTGCTCGCACATGGAGCGAAATTCGATGTCGCGCACGACGACGACTTCGCCGGGTTTCTGGCCCGCATCCGTGAGCGTTTCGGTCTCCGCGAGGTGCCGGATCGGATCGTCCCCGACTCCGGAAAAGAATTCCTCGTACGACTCGGCGACCCTGGCCGGCGTGTCCACCAGTCCGGGTCGCGCGGGGTCTTCTCCGATCGCCGAGATCAACTCGCGCACGGCGTCACGGATGCGCGCACTGTCGATTTCCCCGGCAGCCACAGGTGCCCGCTAGGCCGTTGCGATTCCGGGCGCCTTGCGGCGCGGTGAACGCTTCGGTTTGCCCGAACCGGAGTCGACTCCGCCGTCCACGACGCCCGGATCGATGGGCGCTTTGTCGGGCAGCGCGACGGGCGGACGCTTCGAAACGGGCCGCCCGATGCTCGAGAGCCACTGCGGCCGCTTCGGAAGCTTCTTGACGTCTTTGAAGATTTCCGCAAGCTGATTGTGGTCGAGGGTCTCTTTTTCGAGCAGTTCGCTCGCAAGATTGTCGAGGATGTCGCGGTTGTCGTTGAGCACTTTCCACGCTTCGTCGTGTGCTTGCTCGATGAGCTTGCGGATCTCCACATCCACCGTTTCGGCGAGGTTCTCAGAGTAGTCGCGGCCGTGGCCCATGTCGCGGCCCATGAAGACTTCGCCGCTGGACTGGCCGAGTTTGATGGCACCGACATCCGCGCTCATGCCGTATTCGGTGACCATTTTGCGGGCGATCTCGGTGGCCTTTTCGATGTCGTTGGAGGCGCCGGTCGTGGGGTCGTGGAACACGATTTCTTCCGCAACGCGGCCGCCCATCGCGTAGGTGAGCTGGTCGAGCAGTTCGTTGCGTGTGACCGAGTAGCGGTCTTCGAGCGGCATGACCATCGTGTAGCCGAGGGCGCGCCCGCGCGGGAGGATCGTGATTTTGGTGACCGGATCGGTGTGGCGCATGGATGCCGCGGCGAGCGCGTGCCCGCCCTCGTGGTACGCGGTGATGAGCTTCTCCTGGTCGCGCATCACGCGGGTGCGGCGCTGGGGCCCGGCCATGACGCGGTCGACGGCTTCGTCGAGGGCGCGGTTGTCGATCAGTTGGGCGTTGGAGCGCGCGGTGAGCAGCGCGGCCTCGTTGAGCACGTTCGCGAGGTCGGCACCCGTGAAGCCCGGCGTTTTGCGCGCGAGCACTTCGAGGTCGACGCTCTTGGCCATGGGCTTGCCTTTGGCGTGCACTTCGAGGATTTTTTTGCGGCCGAGCATGTCGGGGGCATCCACGCCGATCTGCCGGTCGAAGCGGCCGGGGCGCAGGAGTGCGGGGTCGAGGATGTCGGGACGGTTGGTGGCGGCGATGAGGATGACGTTGGTTTTGACGTCGAAGCCGTCCATTTCGACGAGCAGCTGGTTGAGGGTTTGTTCGCGCTCGTCGTGGCCGCCGCCCATGCCGGCGCCGCGGTGACGGCCGACGGCGTCAATTTCGTCGACGAAGATGATGGCGGGCGCGTTTTGTTTGGCCTGCTCGAACAGGTCGCGTACGCGGCTCGCGCCAACGCCGACGAACATTTCGACAAAGTCGGATCCGGAGATCGAGTAGAAGGGCACTCCCGCTTCGCCGGCGACGGCTCGGGCGAGAAGCGTTTTACCCGTGCCGGGAGGGCCGTACAGCAGAACACCCTTCGGGATGCGGGCGCCGACAGCCTGGAACTTGGACGGGTCTTTCAGGAAGTCCTTGATCTCACTGAGCTCTTCGACAGCTTCGTCGGCCCCTGCGACGTCGTCGAAGGTGACTTTGGGGCTTTCCTTGGAAATGAGCTTTGCCTTGGATTTGCCGAACTGCATGATTTTGTTGCCGCCGCCCTGCATCCGGGAGAGCAGGAACCAGAAGACGAGTCCAATGAGCAGGAACGGGATGAGCAGACCGAACATGGAGGTGAACCAGTTGCCTTTGTCGACTTTGTCGTCGAACTTGGAGAGGTTCGCGTTGTTGACGGCGGTGACCACCTCTTCGCCGCGCGGCGCAGCGTAATAGAATTGCACTTGCTTGCCTTCGTCGCCGGCTTTCTTAAGGACCAGGTCGACGCGTTGTTCGGCATCAACGATCGTGGCGGACTCTGCCTTGTTTTGTGACAGCAGTTGCAGGCCCTGCTGTGTCGTCACTTCGTTAAACGAGTTGCTCGTAAGCAGGCTGAAACCGACCGACACCACAACGACGGCCAGCAAAATGTAGATGAGCGGGCCGCGAAGAAAACGCTTGAAGTCCATGTGCGATCCGGGCGATGGTCCCGGCACCTTTCTGCAGTCAAGGGTACCGGAGGGTTTCTGTATGGCGGTTCCGTGTTTGCTGGAGGCTTAACTGCTTGTTCGCTGGTTGAGTGGCGCGCTGGAGCTTGGAGTGAAAGCCATTTCTGGCTTTCGCCTCGACGCAAGCGCCGGCACCCGTCGCGGGCGGTGGAAACGTCGCTCCCTGAGGAGACTCGGAGAGTCGTCTCGACGGGACGGTTTGGCGCTCTGGAGTGGCCGGATGTTCTCGAGCGCGGTGCCAAGCGCATCGGCTTAGATTTGCGGGTCGTGGTGGCTGTGCAGGTTGACCCGGAACGCCTATGGCGACCGCGAGTCGGTTCTGGGTGATCCCGAGCGCGGTGATGAAGTCCTGCATCAGGACCTCACCGGGATATGTATGCTGTGTTGCCCGAGAGGTTTGCCTTTGAACGCTTCGAGTCGGTTCCCGGGCGGTAGGTGGAGCTTTTCGAGGACTACTGCTGAGTCGTGGATTACGAGCTTTCGCAGGGCCGTCAGAAGGATTCGCGAATCGTAGGGTCGCGCCGGTCAAGCGAACCGCGCCGGTCAAGCGAACCGCACCGGTCAAGCGAACCGCACCGGTCACGCGAACCGCATCGGTCACGCGAGTCGCATCGGTCACGCGAGCACTAGTTCGCGGACCCTGGGGCGTTGAAGTTCGAAGTCACGCATGACTTGGCTGTGGGTGGGCATAGGTATTGGGCGCTGTTCACGGTCAATGTTTGGCGGGGGCACAAGCCAATACTGTGCTCCGTCTCGTGTTATCTCCCAATGGTTGTTGTGCAGTAACAAGTGGTGGTGTCGGCAGAGCAGGACGCCGTCGGCGACATCTGTTCGCCCGTCGTCTCGTTGCCAATGTTTGATGTGGTGGGCTTCTGTCCAGGAGGGTGGTCGTTCACAGCCCGGCCAGCGGCATCCGCCGTCCCTCGCTGCGAGGGCGATGCGTTGCCGACGGGTGTAGAGCCGTTGTTCGCGTCCAACGTCGAGTGGTTGGCCATCCGTGGTGAAAGTTATGTCGACTGTTCCTTGGCTGCAGGCGACGCGCTCTACAGTTTCGATGGAGACGGGCTCGTCGCGACCTTCGAGACGCCCGTGACCCTCACGATCGCGCAGCGCACCGGCGGTGACTAGCACTCGCACGGCGGGGCGACGCAGCCCGATCAGCGCGGTCGGCGCGGTGTCGCCGGCGATGCCCAAGAGTTGAAGGAAGCCGTCGGAGGCGATCTGCTCCGTGGTGCGCGAATCTTCTGTGATGCGCGCAACACGATCCTGCTCGGGTGACCTGTCTGCTGATGTTTCCGCGCAGACGAAGCGCGGTCCGCCGCGCCGCGGCGACGTGAGCTGGTCGTAGGTTTCGGCGACCTGGACGAAGGTTTCGGGGTCCATGTCCCACACCAGACGGCCCATGCCATCCGCCTTCTTGAAGAGTTTGAGGGATCGGGCATCACGGCGTTCTTGTTCGCGGTCGGCGATTCCTGCGGCATCTAATTCATCACGCAGGGCTCTCGCGTGCTTGAACAACCGGTCGGCGTCGAGAGTGGCTGCGTCGCCGATGAGGGTGAGAACGGCATCCGTCAGCATCGCGGGCGTGATGCTCTCGGTTGCCTCACCTAGCCCGGAGCGGATCGCTTCTGCCGCGGCGACAGAAAGTTCCCCCGCGGCGACGGCGTGGGAAACGCTTGCCAGCCACGGTCTGGTCGGTGGGAAATGTTCGCCCGTGTTCTGGTCGATTCGACCACCGGTGGCGGTCTCGTTCATCAGCACACCCACCCGTACCACCGAGCGGGCATCGCCGGCAGTGGATCCGGTGGTCACGCGGGTGAGTTCTTCCGGTGTGCGGAACCCTCCGCGCTGCGCGAGCCCTGCCGATCCGAGCTCTGGCGCTGAGCGACGTGCAACCTGCCCGGCAACAACCGCCGCTCGAGCATCCAACAGCCGCCGCTGTGCCGCAATCTCCCGCTGAACGTCGAGCACGTCCGCATCATCGAGCGCGTCGAAGACGTTCACCTCACACGGCAGCGCGGCCAGCACTGGGGTGGCGCCACGGAAGGCCGTGAGCACTGCGCTGGAGGTTTCGGACATACAACAATTCTGGCAAGAGGGGAAGAGCAGAAGGCGAGAAGGCGGCAATCTGTTGGAAGTTGGCCTCGTTGAGCGTTTGTGGAGGAGTAGACACATCGCGCAGGCCACACCTCTCTCAGGCCTGGATCTGGTTGACCCGTCGGCGGAGGACCCGACCTGTGAGACATTGGATGATGCCAGGTCGTAGGACTTACGCTGGATCGATGACGAAAGAATTTGCACACGATTCGGACGGTTCCCGCTATACGCTGCGCATCGACGGTGACGTGGCTGCCGCAGTGGAATATACGCTCACCGATGACGCAATTTCGTTCAACCGAACGTTTACGGCGCCCGACTGGCGCGGTCAGGGTCTGGCCGGCGAAATTGTGGAGTACGCGGTGAATGAAGTGGAGCAGTCATCCGGGCGCAAAATCGTGCCAGTGTGCTCGTACGTGGACGCATGGTTTGATAAGCATCCTGAGCGCGCTGGTTTGTTGACGCGCGGCGAATGATTTGGCGATTCTCTCTCCAAAAGGGTGGGGTCTAGCGTTCGGCACGGCCGGATGCGGCGCACGGTCAAATGTTTTCACCACGCCACCTGCGGCAGTCAGTTCTCACTAAACGGCGGCAGCCTCCGTCAACCGAATAAACCGACTCAGCGTCGCAACGCCCTCCGCGGTCTGCGGCAACGAGTCCAGCAGCGCGGGCGAGTAGAGCAAGTACGCCGCCCACTTCGCCCGCGAGATGGACACGTTGAGCCGGTTACGGGAAAGCAGAAAGTCGAGCCCGCGCGGGACATCTTCGGCGCTGGATGCGGCGAGGCTCACGATCGACACGACCGCCTCGCGGCCTTGGAACTTATCCACCGTTCCCACCTGCACCTTCGAGTACCCCGCGGCATCGAGTCGTTCGCGAATGTGTTCGACCTGCGCGTTGTACGGAGTGACGACAATGACGCCGGTCTCATCCAGTGGCTTCGGCGCGGCTCCCGGCTCATCGGTCCATGCCGCCCCGAGGTGGCCTCGCACGAGCGCGACCACTTCGTCGGCCTCCTCGCGAGAGTACGTCGAGTTACCGGCGTGCTCGACGGGCACCGGATGCAGCCCCGCAGCGACACCCGCCAGCATCCGCCCCTCTGTGGAGGCGTGCGACCGAAGCTGACCGTTATAGGAGAGTGTGGAGACGGGAGCGGTGACGGCGGCATCCATGCGGCGACTCTCGGCGAGGAAGTAGCCGTACTCCTCAGGCAGCACCGCGACACCACCGATCACATGCCCGAGCGCCGAACCGTCGACCGGCGCAGGGTGAATGCCTTGGCTCACTTGCGGGAGCTGCTGCGGGTCACCGAGCAACAGAATGCGCTTCGCACTCATTGCGACACCGATCGTGTTGGCGAGCGAAAACTGTCCGGCCTCGTCGATGACGAGCAGGTCGAGTTGGCCTTCCGCCACTCTCTTTCGATTCGTCATATCCCACGCGGTGCCGCCAATCACGTATCCGGTGTCGGCGTGCTCGGCCGCGTAGCGCGCGTGGCCATTCGGCGGCAGTTCGGTGAACGGACTCTCGTCGTAGTAGCCAGCACCCGCATCCGTCGCCGGCGCTTTGGCAACGAGTTCGGGGCTGAGGTGCGCATCCATCACGACCGCATCGAGCACATTCTCGACCACCTTGTGCGACTGCGCAGTCACACCGATCTGCCAGTGGTGTTTCTCGATCAACTCCCGGATGACGTGCGCCGCCAAATAGGTTTTGCCCGTTCCGGGAGGCCCTTGCACGGCAAGATAACCGCTCTGCCGCGAGAGCAGCGAGGCGACCACGGCGCGCACGCCATCATCCGGACTGTTCATGGGCTCGAGCGGCGCAGTTTCGCTGGGCGCGGTGCGCAGCAGGAGCTCTGACATGGCGTCGCCCGGCCACTCGGGGTCTGCGTCAAGAATCGTGTCGCCCCAGTTCTCGATCGCGGCAACAATGCTTTTGGCCGGCGGCGGCGGGCCAGGCGTGAGATGGGTGGGCATGTCGTGCCACGGCTCAAGTTCATCGGACCGCGATTCTTCGACGAACACCACGCCGTCGTCCTCCGCGGGGTCGAGAAACTTCACTTGGCGAGCAAGCCGCGCACCCGGGCGGTGGCCGGGTGGTGCGTAGGGAACGGGGTCACTGTAGACGAGGAACACGTCGCCGCCGGGTCGCGGCGCACTGCTACCGGGCGCCCATTGGCCGCGTAAGCGCAGGTGTCGGCGTTCGTTGCGCTGCCTGCCCTCTTTGTGCCAATCGCGTATGAGCGATACGCCTTCGACGAGGAACACGCCCCGGGTTTCTTCCCACAGTTCGGAGGGCTGCTCGAGGCGGTCGTAGTGTTCCCACCAGAAACTTTTGACTTCGCGGCGGTGATAGTCGATTGCGGCAGCGGCCATGCGATACGCGCCCGCAGCGGCGTCGTCGCCACGCTGTTCTGCGTCGAGGCCGAGCGCTTGCAGCTGCAGATCGAGCGCGCTGGGTTCGAAAACGTCGCCGGCAAATTCTGGCGTGGCAGCATCCGCTTTCACACCTTGCACTTCGGGCAGGGCACGCAACCAGTCGCGCAGTCTCAGCGTGGAGAGGCAGTCGTATTCGTTGTAGACAGCGATCTCGCGGCGAATCTCGTTCGCGAGCGTGTCATTGCCCGCGGCCGCCGCGCGACTGGAGGCAACGTACTGCTCGATGGAATCGGCACCGCTGTCGAGGCCTTCGCGCTGCTGCTCGCCCATGTAGAGCGGTTCAAGTTTTTTGATCGAATAGGACGGCGTCCCGATGCGCAGTGAGCCCATGACGACCGGGTACAGGTCGACGAGCACTCCGTCGCGCAGCAACTGGTCGACGATGGCCTCACCCTCGCCATGCCTGGCGGCGATGCTCAGCAGGTGCGTCTTCTCGTAGCTGGCGTAGTGGTAGATGTGGAGTCCCGGATGCTGCTGCCGCCGCTCGGTGACGAACGCCAAGAAGTTGCGCAAGGCGATTTTTTCTTCGGCGTGGGAGTGCGCCCAGAGGCAGTCGAAGTCGCCGTTGGTGTCCACCCAGCCGAACAGGTAGTCGAGACCCCAGCGCGGCGCGCCACCTATGCCCGGTTCGGAATACATCGGGTCGCCTTCAAAGTCGAAGAACAGGTCGCCCGGGTTTGGTGCGGGCAGACTCGCGATGGGCCGCGGGTCGACGACCACAACGGGAGGCAGTGCGTGCGGATCGTCGTGGTCTACTTCAGCCTGAAGCTTGGCCTGTAGGTGCAACTTGGCGAAGGTGGCCTTGGGCAGTTCGCAATCTTCGGGTCGCTCTTCTGTTTGCGCCAATTCACCGAGCGTGCGGATGCCGACGGCTCTCAGCTTTGCCCGTTGCGTGGCACGAAGGCCCGCGACGGTGAAGAGGTCTCCCGCCTGTGCGGCGGGGTCTTTGCAGTACTTGCAGCGGCCGTCGCGCGCGTAACGTTCGTCCTCCCAGGTGACGGGTTTGCCTTCGGCGCGGTACTCGGCGAGGATCGCATGCATGCGTGCCCGACGACGACGAAAGACCGGGGCGAGGTCGCTCACCTCGGCGGTCTCGGATTCGTCGTTGCCGAGGATCAGTTCGACGGTGTCATCCACCGGCACGCCGAGCTTCTGAAGCTGCTCGTGGTACGCCGCAAGTTGCAGCAGTGCGGTCACGCGCACGTGTCGGGAGAGCTTCGTGTCGACGACGCGGTAGCGGCCATCCGGTTGGCGCACGAGAAAGTCGGCGTATCCGACGAAGGGTAGCTGGGGGTCGGACTCGTCGAAGAACACACCCTGGTAAACGACCGGTGCACCGCTGCGGAGCGCGTCGCGCGTGCGGGCCGCAAAATCGCGCAGCATCTCGGCTCGGCGCCCATCCGGTTTCTCAAACTCGACGAGGTTGTCGCCGTGCTCGGCCCGGTAGCGCTGCAGCAGCCTGCCCTCGTGAACGTTGCCAAGATCCGCTGCGCGCTTCAGCATGATGTCATCGTCGGGCAGTGGATCGGTGGACCACCCCAGCCGGTGATCAAGCACGCGCAGGAACCCGAACTCGCAGTCCGAGGCGAGCGTGAGGTCGCTGGCGCTGGTGACGAGGGCAGTAGGTGTTAGGAGGTACATGTTGTGTTCAGGGTATCGGCAGGCTGCGACATGGTGGGCTGCGTCGAATTGCCGCTACCCTCACGTCATGAGCATCTCGCCGCAGCTTCCTGCGATCGATATTCATTTCGACTTCCGGTCTGACACTAGGTCCGGGCGCGATCCCGACTCCGACAGCAAAACACTTCGCACCTATCACCAACGCCTTTGGAGCAAGCCCGTGCCGAGCGGGCGCATCGCTGCGGTGCACTCATGACGTCAGAACCCCGCGGGTAGGGCGCCTGCATGTTGGCCGGCGGGGTGCCGTCATCGAGACATGTGCACTTATGTTTCAGAACCCAGTCCGTCGAACATGACCAGCCGGCACTTGGCTCGACTCGCTGCTGCGCTCAGAAATCAAGACCGCGGACGTCGGATGCCGACGACACCTACTTACCGCGGAACTCTGCCGAACTCAGGATCTGGAGACCGAAGCCACCAGACCCTGAGCCGTCGCACCGAGCAGCAGATCAGCCCTTGCTCGACCGCGGATCCTTGGCCGGCGGAATCGTGTTCTTGTCACGAATCTGCCCGTTACGCCCCTGGATCGATATGTCGCCACCACCCTTGTTCGCTGAGTAGCCTTTTGCTGCGTCGTAGGCCGCAGTCTGCGTGGCATGCACGGACGATGCCCGCGGGTTGCCGACTCCGGTCGCCGCCCAGCCATCACCGTGCGGGCCGACGATGTAATCACCCTTCTTGCTCATGTTCACCTCCTTCCGCTTGTCATCTTCAATCCGCATTAACGGCGGAGGTGTAAACACTGATGGCCCCAGAGACCAGCACTGTCCACGGGGCCATCAGGGGAGGTTCAGTCGAGATCTGGCTCGGCCGAGGATTCGACCTCGGCGAACTTCTGCTTCATGGTGTCGTTACCCCTGGTGAGGGCGCGGATGGTGAGGCCGTTCGCCTTGTCGCTCGCACGGTCGAGATGCACCACCCAGAGGCGCAGCGCCTCCTTGGTGGCTTCGAGCTTCTTGATCGCGTCGTCGATGTCGTCTACGGCCGTGCGGTACTGCTTCGCGGCATCGCCGACGTTCTTGGAGAACTTCGCCTGGAAGTCGACGAGCTTCGACTCGAAGTTGGTGATGTCGATGTTCTGCTGCTTCACCTGCTCGAGCTCTGCCTTGACCTGAATGGTGGCCTGGGCCGCGTTGCGGAGCAGTGCAATGATCGCGAGAAAGAACTGCGGCCGGATCACGAACATCTTCGGGCACTCCGGCGTGGAGACGTCAGTGATCCCGGTGTAGAGTTCGGAGTCCTCTTCGAGCATGGACACGAGCACGGCGTACTCGCAGCCTTTCGCGTTGCGGTCCTTGTCTAGCTTAGTGAAGAAGTCGCTGTTCTTCTTCCTGCTAGACGATTCGTCCGCTTCGTTCTTCATGTCGAACATGACCGAGATGTATTCGACGCCGTCGGCGCTGTAGTCCCGGAAGATGTAGTCACCTTTGCCGCCATCGGCGACGGTGTTGTCCTTGCTGAACTTCGCATACGGGAAGGCGAGCGACCGCATGCGGTTGAATTCGATCTCGCAGTGCTGCTCCAGGGTCTCCCCGAGGAGCTTGACGTTGAGCTTCGCCTTCATGTCCTTGTAGCGCTCGATAAGCTCGTCCTTGGTGGCGATTTCCTTCGAGTAGGACTCCTGCTTGAGCGCGAGCTCCTTCGAGTGGGACTCGCTCGCGGATGCCAGTTCGGCCGCCTGCGTCGCTGCCTGCAGCTTCAGCGCGTTCTCCGCGTCGGCGAGCTTACGCTGGGCATCGGAGACCGCTTGGATGACCGCGAGCTCCTGTTCGGTCTTGGCGGACTTTAGATCACCTTTGAGCCGTTCGATTTCGGCCTCCTTCTTCGCGGCGGCCTCGCGCTCCCGCTCGGTAATCTTCGCTTCAGCAAGCTCGATTTCCGTCTTCTTCGCCTTTTCGGCTTCGGCCAGGCGGTTGTGGAGCTCCTTCTCGAACTCCACCGTGCGCACCTGCTGAACGATGTCGGCGTATTCCGCCTCGTCGATGCTGAACACAGTCCCACAATGCGGGCACTTGATCTCGTTCATCGGCTACCTCCTTTCTTGTCACATGAATCAATCCGCCATGCTGGGAAGGATGTAAACCTTAATAGAGGAACGCCTCGTCGTCCGCGGCGAAAATCTCCGCCTGCTCGATCACGAGCTCGATGGCCTCCAGCTCGGCGTCGGGCGGGTAGTCGTAGCGGACGAGGATGCGGCGGACAGCGGAGCGCATCCTCGCCCGGACGGTCTCTTTCACATCCCAGTCGATGCTCCAATTGTCGCGAATCGTGCGGACGAGATCGCGGGCAATCGCCTTGAGCGTCGCATCACCGAGCTCGATGACGGCCGACTCGTTCTGCGCGACGGCGTCGTAGAAGGCAATCTCGTCCTCACGGAGCCCGAGGGACGCTTGCCGCCGTAGGTCGTCGCGTATATGCTTCGCGAGTTGCACGAGCTCGGCGATAATCTCGGCGGAGGACAGGGACCGATTGTTGTACCGGTTGATCGCCTCGTCGAGCATCTCGGAGAACTTCCGATTCTGCACGACGTTACTGTGCTTGATCGTGCGGATGTGGTCGTCGAGGAGTCGACGCAGCAGCCCGATCTGGAGGTTCGGCTTGTCCTTGTGGGCGAGTCCGTCGAGAAACTCGTCGGAGAGGATGGACAGCTCGGGGGTATCGATGCCGGCGAGCGCGTAGATGTCGATCACCTGGTCACCGGAGACGGCTTCGTTGACAAGCTGCCCAATCGCCGTGTCGATATCGACGGCACCAGAGCCGCCACGACCCGAACCGGGGTTCAGCACCTTGAGAATTGCGGCGCGCACATCGGTGAAGAGCCGGACATCGTTGCGGATCGCCGCCGCTTCATCCCTCGCACCGCACAGAGCAAAGACCTTGACAAGCGCGAGCACCTGGTCGTTGTAGCGCTTCGTCCGGTCGGGGTCGGCCATGACGAAGTCAAGAACCTTCGCGTACTGGGCGAGCCGCTCCGACGCGGGCAGTTCGGGCGAGGAGTCGAAAGTGACGTCGTGGAGGAGACCGGTGATGATGTCGTGCTTCTCCAGCATGACGGCGACCATCTCATCAATAGGCACACCGGCCTGGTCGCGGTCAGTCGGCGAGTAGACGCTGAGCGCTTCCTGGAGGCTTGAGTAGACGCCGATCAGGTCAACGATGAGACCGCCCGGCTTGTCGCGGAAGGTGCGGTTCACTCGGGCGATCGCCTGCATGAGGCTGGCGCCCTGCATCGTCTTGTCGACGTACATCGTGTGCATCGCCGGCGCGTCGAAGCCAGTGAGCCACATATCGCGAACGATCACGAGTTCGATCTCGTCCTCGGGGTTCTTCGCGCGGAGCTGGATCGCTTTGCGGGTTGCCTTGTCGTGGAGGTGCGGCTGGTACGTCTGGGGGTCGGATGGGGATCCGGTCATGACGACCTTGATCTTGCCGGCCGCCGGGTCATCGCTGTGCCAATCCGGTCGCAGCGCGACGATCTTTTCGTAAAGCTTTACCGCGATGCGGCGGCTCATCACGACGATCATGCCTTTGCCGAGGAGGTCAGTGCGGCGCTGCTCCCAGTGCTCGACGACCTCCGTCGCCACCAGGTCGAGTCGCTCGTCTGCACCAACGATCGCTTCCAGGCGTGCCCAGCGGGACTTCGCCGCTGATGCTTCGGACTCTTCGACCTGCTCCGTGATCTCATCTGCCATTTCGTCGAGCTCACCCTGAATGGACTCGCTGAGACCGACCTTCACCAGCTTCGGCTCATAGTAGATCTTGACGGTCGCGCCGTCTTCGACGGCCCGCGTCAGGTCGTAGATGTCGATGTAGTCGCCAAACACCGCGCGAGTGGACTTATCGGTCGTCTCGATGGGTGTGCCGGTGAAGCCGAGGCAGGTGGCGCCGGGTAGTGCATCCCGCATGTGCTTGGCGAGGCCCGACTTGAGTCGGCCTTCTGAGTCGAGGGTCTCGCTGAAGCCATACTGGGAGCGGTGGGCCTCGTCGGCGACGACGATCACGTTCCGCCGATCGGTGAGGACCGGGTTCGTGTCGCCCTGCTCCTCGGGGGCGAACTTCTGCAGCGTGGTGAAGATGATGCCGCCGGATGCGACCTTCAGGAGCTCGCGCAGATGCGCCCGACTTTCCGCCTGCACGGGACGCTCCGGGAGGATCGTGGCCGGCGCGAACGCCTCACCAAAGAGCTGATCGTCGAGGTCGTTGCGGTCCGTGATGAAGACAAGCGTCGGGTTCTCCATGCGGGGGTCGCGCATGATCTTCGCCGCGTAGAACACCATCTCGAAGCTCTTGCCGGAGCCCTGGGTGTGCCAGACGACACCACCACGCTTGTCGCCCGTAGGGCTCGCCGCATTCACCGTCGACTCGACCGCCGTGTTGACTGCCCAGTACTGGTGGTACTTCGCGACGCGCTTGACAAGGGACCGCATCGGCTGGCCGGTCGCCTTGTCGGTGATGGTCTCATCGCTGAAGACGATGAAGTTGCGAAGGATGTCGAGGAATCGACTCGGCTCGAAGACGCCTCGGATGAGTACTTCCAGCGCGGGGCGGTCGGTGACGACGTCGCGCCCGTCGACCGTCTTCCACGGGGCGTAGTGCTCGAACGCGCCGGTGAACGAGCTCATCGCCGCACTCGCCACACCGTCGGAAATCACGGTGAGCGCGTTGTAGTCGAAGATCGGCGCGATATCGCTGCGGTAGGTCTGGATCTGGTTCCAGGCACCGCGCATGTCGGCGTTCTCGTCCGCCGGGTTCTTCAGCTCGAACAGGGCGAGCGGCAGTCCGTTGACGAAGACAACCACGTCCGGGCGGCGGTTCTTGCCGTCCTTCGTCACCGTGAACTGGTGGACGGCGACCCAGTCGTTGGCCTCCGGGGTGTTCAGGTCGATGAGCTTCACCCGGATCGTGCGAGTCTGCCCATCCGTGCCGCGATGCTCGACGGGAATCCCGTCGACGAGGAAGCGGTGGATGCGGTAGTTCTCGTCGATGGGGTTCTGCGACTCGGGCCGCAGGAGGCGCTTCACCGCCTGGTCGACAACAGCAGGGTCGATGCCCTTGTTGAGCCCGCGCACGGTCGGCAGCAGCCGGTCGATCAGCACGACGTCCGCGAACGAGTCGCGCAGCTGCGGCCCGTCGCCACTCGGCGCTATGTTCGGCCCGTAGAGGGTCTGATACCCGAGATCGGCAAGCCACTCCAGCGCGGCCTGCTCGACGACGGACTCGTTGAAGGAACTCACGACGCCTTCTCCACTTCTGCATCGTCAACCCAACGAGCCAAGACACTCAGAGCCGCGAGGTACTCAAGGCCGGTCTGCTCGTCGATGTCCTTCGGATCCTCGTGGTTGAAGGGATTGCGGATGCCCGCAAAGATGCCTTCGGCGAGTGCCATCGCTCCGCGCTGCATCGACTTGTAGGTGTCGCTGCCGTCGTCCTTCATCCGGCGCAGGCGCATCTTGCTCCCGGTCGGCGCATCGGTACTGAAAGCCTCTTGGAACAGCTTGGTCTCGCTGACGTCGCGACGACCGACCTTGTTCTGTGTCTCGGCGTTGAGCTTCTTAGCGGCGTCCTCGACAGCGGATCTGTAGTGCCGCGATTGCCACAACGAAGCCGCGCCACTCCAAATCCAAGGGTGAAGCACACTGGCCGAGATAGCAGGTGCGCCATCACCAAGGTTCTCATCGATCTCTGCCTTACGCTCAAGGAGCACCTTGGCGCGCAGAGCGAGAGGACGGACCTGCTTCCATTCCCCGGTCTTGCTGCCAATCAGAGTAAGGTTTGCCAGGGCATCGATCGGGAGCACCCGCCGCACGATCATCTCGATGACCTGGAGCTGTTGGGTAATTTCCTCAGTCGTTGCAGCGGTGTGGAACACGCCGATGACACCGGGTGTGTCGGTGTGGTGCGTAACGGTCATTGCGACGAACTTGTCGAGTTCGGAAAGCGCCCACTCGGTGTTCATGCCCGTCATGCGGCGACCTCCTCGGACACGTGGATACGGCCGAAGAGTAGGTCCGGCAGAAGGGCGTCGCGGGTCCGGCGTAGCGTCGCGATTTCTTGCTCCAAGGCGTCGCGCCGGGCGATCAGTGGGCGGGCGATGGCCGAGTATGCGGCCTGTGCCTCGGATGAAACCACCGGGGCGCCGTAAGTCGGAATCGCGTCACCTGCTAGGTGGAGCACTGTGGTACCGTTCGTGCGATTGCGGCAGTGCTGGCGAAATGCCTCGTCAGTAAGGATCGCGAGCAGGTACTCGCTCGTGAGAGCTTCGGCGGGACGAAGAATCACGAGATCGAGCGACGCGACCAGTGTGTCCGCCGAACTGTCGGATGGAACGCGCACAGCTCTCCCCACAACTTCCGCACCCTGGGTCAAGTCCGTCTGTGCGACGACGACTTCTCCGGGACGGATCACCTGGGCTGGCTTGTAAGGACCGATGTAGGGCTTGAGGCCCTCCGCCTTGTAGCCACCGTTTCGGTCGAACGATTTCAGGGTGACTAGGGACGTGCGTGATTCGCTGAGGTCGGCACTCTTGTAGGAGACCCCCTTGGTGATCACGGCCAAATCCCCAAGCGAAACGTAGTCGACGGACTCCGTCACCAGCACTTGCTGGAACGCGGCCGCAAGCAGATCCTCAACGAGTGCGGAGGCTCGCTGGTCGGACTCGATCTTGTCGTCGAACGCTCCGAGCGCGGTTGCTATGGCGTGCTGCTCGTCGATCGGAGGAAGCTCGATGGAAATTGCCCGGAGGTCCCGCAGGCTGATGTAGGGAGCCATGTCGGTCTGCGCGGAGACGCCAACTGCCTGATCCCAAAACTCATGCCCGCCCAACCAGTAGTAAAGCCAGCGGGGATCGATCGAGTCATCAAGCACCCGAAAGAAGCAGACCTGCGGCGAGTATGCGAAGCCCGCCCCTGACTCCGGAACGATCGCCCGCCGGCCGACCGTGCCTTTCGTCGTGAGCAGGACGTCTCCTGGTTGGGACAGTTTCGGGCCGATCACTGAACGGAACTCCTCGCGTATCCGATCTCGGGAAGTCGGATCGAGAAACCCATCCCCAATCTCCGCGACGCGGAGGATCGGGATTCCGGAGTCCCCAAGCTCACTCTTCTTCGTGCGGTAGCCGTCGTTGACTACCAACGCGCGCGAGGCGATCAGATCAGCGAACGAAGTCGTCAAGACCGGAGCCTCCCCAGCTGCTTGCGAACCTCGTCCTCAAGCTTGCGGCCGCGATCGAACTCGGCAAACAGCTCACTGGTGAGGCGCGCGACCTTGTCCTCGATTGGCTCATCGTCGAGCTCAGCCTCTTCGGTGCCGACGTAGCGACCAGGTGTGAGGACGAAGTCGTGCTTCTCGATGTCGTCACGCTTGGCAGCCTTGGCGAAGCCAGCCACGGCCTCGTAGCCGCCGTCGTGGTTGCGCCAGGCGTGGTAGGTGCCGGCGATCTGAGCGATGTCCTCATCAGACAGCACACGCAGGCGACGGGTCTCCATCGTGCCGAGCTTGCGGGCGTCGATGAATAGCACCTCACCCTCGCGCTTTCGGTGACCGTTGCCATGGCGGTCCTTGCTGACGAACCAGAGCGAGACCGGGATGCCCGTGTTGTAGAAGAGCTTGTCCGGCATGGCGACGATGCAGTCGACAAGGTCAGCCTCAACGAGCTTGCGCCGGATGTCGCCCTCCCCACCGCTCTTGGAGCTGAGGGAGCCATTTGCGAGCACGAAGCCCGCCGTCCCCTTGGGGCTGAGGTGGTAGATGAAATGCTGGACCCAGGCGAAGTTCGCGTTGCCCTGAGGCGGCACGCCGAACTTCCAGCGTGGGTCATCGGCGAGTTTCGCGTTCCACCAGTCGCTTACGTTGAAGGGCGGGTTCGCGAGCACGAAGTCGGCACGGAGGTCCGGGTGCAGGTCCTGGGTGAAGGAATCCGCCGACTTGTCACCGAGGTCGGCGTCGATACCGCGCAGGGCGAGGTTCATCTTCGCGAGCTTCCAGGTGGTCGAAGTGAACTCCTGGCCGTAGACGGAGATGTCGCTTCGATTGCCGCCGTGCGCCTGCACGAACTCTGCCGACTGGACGAACATGCCGCCCGAGCCGCACGCGGGGTCGTAGACGCGGCCGTGGTAGGGCTCGAGCATCTCGACCAAGGTCCGGACCACCGATCGGGGGGTGTAGAACGCCCCGGCGTCCTTGCCGGTCTCCTTGCCGGCGAACTGGCCGAGGAAGTACTCGTAGACGCGACCGAGGACATCGTCGGAGCCGTGGTCGTCGCTAGGGGTGAACCCGATTGAGCCGATGATGTCGACGAGCTGGCCCAGGCGGCCCTTGTCGAGGTCCTCGCGACCGTAGTTGCGAGGGAGCACTCCCCGGAGGCTTGGGTTCTCGCGCTCGATGAGGTCCATCGCGTTGTCGATCGACTCGCCGATCTCCGGCTGCTTCGCGCTCCGCTGGATGACGCTCCAACGCGCGGCGGCGGGTACCCAGAACACCGCGTGGCTGGTGTACTCATCACGGTCCTCGATGAGCCGCTCGATCTGTTCTGGCTTGAGATCGTCGGCTGCGAGCTCAGTCTCGATCTCCGAACGCCGACCCTCGAACCGATCCGAAATGTACTTCAGGAAGACCAGGCCGAGCACGACATGCTTGTACTCGCTCGGCTCCTGGTTGCCTCGCAAGGCGTCTGCCGCATCCCAGAGCTTCTGCTCCAGGGTTTTCGTCTCGATCGTCTTCGTCACGCGTGCCATCTCATGCCTCCTTCCCACTCATGTGCCCGGTCGGTCTCTGCTTCGCTCTCGTACATCAGGTTCAATCCACTTTGGTTTGGCGGATGTCAACGGATCAGCTACACACCGTGCGCCGCACGGTTCCGACGCTTGCGGACCGCGGCCGAGAGAATTGCATGCTCCTCGTCGGTTGCCTGGTCGAAGAAGTTCTCCGGCCAGTCGTCGACCCCGCCGAACTCGTTCGTCTTCACCAAGCTGTAAGTCGTAGCACCGTCGATGCGGTTGGCGAAGTAGATGCCGACCTGCTCAGTCACGGTGTCGGACTCGTCCTCTGCCATGTGACGGCGCAGTCGCGAGATCAGGTACTCGCTGTGCGTCTCCACGATGAGGTGACGTCCGCTCTGGGCGATCTGGAGCAGGAAGTCAGCGAGGCGCTGCTGCACGCGCGGATTCAGGTGAAGCTCAGGCTGCTCGATAAGGAGCAGCGAGCCGACCGGCGCCTGGAGGCACATGACGAGCACCGGGAGGAGCTGACTGACACCGGTCCCGACATTCGTCAGGTCAAGGTCGCCGTCGACATCTTGCTGTCGCACCTGCATCTGGATGCCGAAACGGCCCTGATCGGACACGGAGAAGCCGTCACCAATGTCGAGGTACTCGGCCCACCGGTTGAGTGCGTTGACGAGAAGCAGCCCCTTTGGCGGCGTCTCGAAGTCGACGACACCGGAGCTTGTCGCCTTCGGGACCGGAGCCAGAACACGCCGCCTCCCGTGGCGCTGGAGCACGGAGGCCGTGAACTCACCCTTCGCTCCAACGTAGGTGTCGTCGCCCTCCGGCGAATCGGGGTAGGCCGCGCGCGGCTCCTCGCGAAGTGGGCCGAGGTAGCGGATGCCGCTGCCGAGGAACTCGGAGCCTGCGGACGATGCCGGGCCCAGGTCGTCGAGGTCGGTCGGCGACGGGACTTGGCCCTCTACGCCGAGCAGGGCGAGGGCCTCGATGACCTCGCCGGCGAAGCTCGCCTCGGCGGCAGTATTGAGATCGATACCGAGACCCCCAGCGGAGCGGGGGCCTAATTCCATGCGGACAGATCGGACGTAGTCGACGTCTTCGCCACGGATCCTGGAGTCGACCTCGGCGAGGTAGGTCGCCAACGCCTCAATTGGATTGTCGACCGCTACCAACGGCTCATCTCGGCCCTCGCGGTAGCGCACGGTCGATCGCAGTACGAGGGACAGCCACATCTCGAAGAGCACTTCTGCTCGGGGTCGCATGACAGAAGCCTGCAGAGGGAAACCACCAGCGACGTGGACATCGACGATGTCGAGGAGACTTGGTGCCCGTCCCGAGAACTGGCCTGTGAAGCTATGTGATGCGGGCGCGACGTCATCATCGTCGATGGCAGAAGTATCTTCGGCCTGGCCGTTGGCAAACGCAAGCAGCCATGCCTGATCGACCGCCTCGTCACGTCGGGCACCCTCGTGATTCGGACTTAGGCGAACGTCCATCTGCTCAATCTTGGCGATTCCGAGCTGCTGGGAGGAAGGACCGAGCTTCACGTTCCACGAGAATGTCGCGTGAGGAGCGCTCACCGCTCGACTGGCGCGCGCGAACCGATCCGCCCCTGCAGATGACTGGAACTCGAAGTCAGCACCGAGGCCCAACTGGCGCTCATCAAGCAGTTGCTCGCGGAGTGCTGCCTGTAGCTCCTGCCTGCGCCGCCTTTCGAGATCTGTCGGCGCGTTCGGATCCTTGAGTGGCACCTGCTCGTCGACTTGGATCGCGATGTCGGCCTGTTCGTCTGCGGCCAGCGGTCCACGGTACTTGACATCGGCGACGGTGCCGAGTCGGACGCCGCGGCCGTTCAGCGGGTAGAGCGCACCGCTTGCACCAATCGCCTGGCTCGCCGCACGGATGCTCTGCAGGAGAGTGCTTTTCCCCGCACTATTCGCGCCGACGACAACGGTCAGCGGCCGGAGTTCGATCTCGGCGTCGCGCACCGACTTGAAGTTCTGGAGCCGCCAGCGCTTCAGTGTGATTCCGCGCCAAGACGGACGGAACGGCATCCGGCGAAAATCGGACGTGTCAGTCATGCGCAGACCTCTTCGTTGGTGGTGATGAATGCTTCGGCGGCGACATAGCTGAGCTGGACGAGTCGGCCATCTTGCGTCCGGACCGGCCGCGCTTCAATCTGCCCAGAGACTTCGATGGATCGAGCGACGAGCCACTGGTTCGTCAGTCCGGCGGCACGTGCGTGCTCAACTTGAAGATCGCGGTAGTCCTCAAGTGTGCGACGTCCGGCGAGGCTCGATTCTCGGGGTGCTCCAGATGCATCGGCCAACCGCCAGATCGCTCTGAGCGCGTGGTACAGGCCTACGGCTCTGTACGACGCGATCAGGTCTTCATCAAGGGCGATCTCGACTAGCCAGCCAGGGATCGTGATCACGCCTCTCCTAGCCCCGTCGATGAGTGCAATAATGAATTCTTCGAACGCGAGCACTTCAGTCTGCGACTTAGGCACTCCGAACGCACGAGGGTCGATCGAGGCGACGAGCTCACCATCGACGAGCTCGCGTGTGCAATGTGCTGTAAGCGACTTAACGCGGGCGAGTTCTTGCAGTTTGAAGTTCCAGCGAGGGTCGCTCTGCTCGACAAGCGGAGGACCAGCGACTACGTGATTCACGGCGTCGTCGTCCCGAAGTGCGGCAAGCGACTGGAGCACCACGTCGCTGACGCAACCCAGCGCTCGATCCAGCTGGACGAACCAAAGGTAGCCGAAGATGTCCGACTCAGCCAGAAGCGCGTAGCTCAGGCCGGTCATACGAGGCTCGAGGAGGAGATCACTACTCGTCCCCAGCTCGACATCTGGGCTGAGCAGTGTCACGCTCACTGACTGCGTTGTGTCGTCGACAGCGGTCACCAGGACGAGCACCGGCCGGTCGCCCGGGTCCATGGGCCCAGCGCGATAAATGCCGCCACGTTTCACATCGATCACGATGCACCTCCTGTAGCTTTGACAATGACGAGGGATTGAAGTCGCCCGAACGCAATCTCGATCAGGTCCTGACCCAGCCCACCGAGCTCGTCGCGAACCTTGACGTAGGCCGACTCCTTGTACTTTGCCACGGTCGGTCGGCTGACGCTGATCGCCTTCGCAACGTCGCCGTCGGAATCGCCAATCCACTTACCAGCAAGCACGGCCGCCTCCTCCACGGTCAGCGAGGCAATGAGCCGCTCCACCGATTCGGTGATCATCACGGAATCCTCCGGGGAGAGGTCCTCGGCGCTACTGTTGGCCCCGGCCTCATTAGTGACAAACTCCGCTGTTGCGAAAACTGTCAACGCGGCGTCCAAGATTCGTTTCAAGTCCCCTTCGGCGAGTTCGCCAACCTCATGACAGATCAGCGTCAGCGCATCGGTGAGCGATTCGGTCGTCCAGATCGCACTCGCCCGCTCAGTGCCGCGACCAGGGAGTCGCGGCAGTGCTGCGAGAGCGGAGAGCAGGCGACTCGATGCCTCCCGCGGTTCTCCCGGCTGATCGGTGAGGCCCCAGACACTCGGTCCACTACGGATGATGACAAACGGCGATGCGCCTAGTCGCTCGACAGCCCGCTCGTGTAAGTTGTCGACCGCAGTCCGCTGCCGTCTGTCGGCGAGTGTCATCTTCACTTGCCGGTACAGAAGGGCGCGTGCGTGCCCGAAGTCGTTGGCAACGTCGCAGATGTAGTCGATCTGGTGCTTCTCGATAAGGCGGACGGTGACGTCCTGCACAAGGTCTCCGATCGCGTCGTCGTCCCAGAAGGCTGTGCGGGCGTAGATGGTTGGGCTGTATCGGCGAGCGGTGCGGCCCGAGGCCTCTCGGATCAGTGCGAGCCAGAGCGGACCGACCCCCTGAGTGCGATGCTCGGCGATCAGCGCCTCCAGGTCGCCTGTTGCGGTGTCAGCTGGCTCGACGTCGAGATCGGCGAGCGGATCGCCGCGTTGCCGTTCGTTTACCATTTCGCCACCTTGACCGAGGCGATAGTGGCCGCGTCCTGCTCGGTGCAGAGGTGACTGTCCTCGTTCAGTGCGCCCTTCGGCACAGTCAGGCCGAGGATCGTCACATAGGCGCCCTTGGCGAGCCAGCACTTCGGAAACTTCGCCCGGTGCGTGTGTGCTGGATTCGGAAGTGTGGCCGTCGACCCCGGGTTGGTATTGCGCGGGAAAACGACGGCAGTCGGCCCTTTCTGCCAGCGGCGAAGGATCACCGCGTGGTTTGCGGATTCGCTCTTCGTCGACCAGTCGAGCACCTTGTCGGAAAGCTGGAACCAGCTTTCGCCCTCAGGGTAACCGATCACTCCGAGCACAGAGGCGAGCTGGTCGAGCCCCATCGTGCCGCCTCCTTCCGCTGCCGACGCGGCGCTCGGCGTTGTGCGCTCTAGGAAGTCTAGTGATTGGGGTTCAGGATACTGCTCTTCACGGCGACACCACGAGTGCCCTAAACGGGCCACTTGGCTCCCGCGAAGACCCACCCCGCCGAGCCCGTTTCATAGATGGGTCACACCCAGTCACCATCGTCCCACACGCCCACACGGCCATCACGGCGAGCGGACCACACGGCCCCTACCCGGCATCCGATGGCCCAGCATACATAATCGGATTAGCTGCTCCCGGCTTGTACAAGTGCGCAACCGATTTCCACCTGTATCGCTTTCGTACTGCCTCTGGTGCCACACGCCCCACAAACTCAAAACGACCCGGCGCCATCAGGTCACGATTCGGATCCACATAAATTGTTGAGCCCGCAGGCAACCATTCGGCGATTTCGTAAACCTCCCGAACAACGCCACCGAAGACGGCAAGCGCAAACTTTGCTCTCCGTGCCCGGTCTATCGAAAGCTTCCATGTACCGCGTGTCGCATCATAGAGGTCAATGACCGACCGTTTTACGGCATCCGCATACGTGTTATTCAGTTTGATCAGGATGCACTCGTCGTCAAAACGGTCCATCCGATCCGAGCCCAGCCGTGCATGAACTTCATCAACTCCCATGCGACCAAATTGGCGAGCACCGTGCCCGAGTACTGCGTTAGTGAGATTCTCAAAGCCGATCAGGTCAATCGCAGCTGCCTCCACTTTGAAGGCGGTGACTTCGTTCAGCCCGTACGCGAGTATTTCTATTCGTGGCTCCATGCCTTCAGCGCGAATCTCCTTAATGCGCGCAACCTTCGCGCTCACACTGGAGTCGTTGAGATGCGCGAAGGCCCTGTTGCCGCGCCCCTTACCGACATAGAAAGGGCGATCGTTCCGGGGATCTGAGTAGAGGTACACGTAGTACAAGAGCTTTTCAGACTCGGATGCGCTGAATGCAGTCGTCATGGTGTCACCATAGCGGCGGTTTGCTTCATCATTTTCTTGAAAATCGATACCCAATCACTGAGCTGTGACCTTTGCATCGCCCTGAATTCATTGGGTCAGGCGTGCCGCGCAAGAACAGTGGGGTCAAGCAGATTGCGGAATTCTCTGCACAGTTAAGCCCATACCTGACCACGAACCGGCCATCCACTTGACCTAATGTCTCTGGCGCCTCCTTAAGTTTGAAGCACGTTCAAGAGTTGTGGCTTTCGGTACCTGACTGGCCGCACGGCAATCCGCTCGGGCTTGCTCAGGAGTGGTACGCGTCCCTCCGATGGTCGACGTCGACGACGTAGACGCGATGGTGCTCCTCATCGATGCGGTAACGAACCCGATACTCACCGCGCCGCGCGCGAAAGTAGCCCGCGAATGGTGCGCGCAGAGGGGCGCCCACTCGCCGCGGATTCTCCGCGAGAGGTCCACGGATGAACTCGAAGGCCGCAAAGGCCGCGGATGCGGGAAGGGTTTCGGCGAGCGCTCGCCTCACACCCGACGCAAGAAGGATCTCGTACGGCCCATCACTCGCCACCGCGGCGGCGCTCCTGCATAATGCGGGTCATCTCATCGAGAGTGGTGGCGTCGCCACCGTCGATATCCGCCTCAGCCTGGGCGATGCGTGCCTGAGCGGAAGGATCGGAGAGCAACTCGATTGTGGCTTCGAGCGAGTCGAGGTCCTCAGCCGACATGATCACGACGTACTCGCGGCCGTTGCGGGTGACGCTCACCCGCTCATGAGTGCGGTGGATCTCATCCGCGATCTCAGACAGCCGAGATTTTGCCTCCGTCAGCGGGATAATACTCATAGTCCGAATTATAGTCTATTCGGTCACGCACGAGTGTTTCGGTAGCTAAGCGCACCGGAAGATCGTCGCGAGTCGCTCGGCGATCTGGGTGACATCGACCAATGCGGTTCCGGCCTCGGTCAACCGCCCCACGAGCCTCTTCGGCCACATCACCTCGACACCGTTCACGCGGAACGGGCTCGCAAAGAACGGCCAATCGGCGTCGACGAAGCACAGAATCCCCCTCACCGGCACATCCCGCACCACGGACTGCACGTGCTCCATCTGCCACAGCATCTCGTCGACGAGCCGGGTCTGGTTGCGTCCGCTCACTGTGAGCTTCTCGATGCGCGGACGGAAGAGTCCGCCCTCCACCTGAAGCCCAGGGCTGCCTTTGTACTTCTTCGCATCGATCACCCACACGGCCGCGGGCGTGACCACGATGTGGTCGATGTTCGCCCTGCTGCCCGGGATGCGGCGATCGTGCAGAACCCGCACGGCATCCGAGGCGATGCTGTCGAGCCTCGCCCCGACGATTTCCTCGCCGTTCGCACCCGTGCTCCACACTCGCGTGCTCGTGCGCTCCGGCGTCAGTGCGACCGCGAGGCCGCCAAACCTGCCCCAGTCGCTGCGGATGCGCGCCTCATCCTTCGCCGCGCGCCGCTCGTGCTCGCGGCGTGCGGAACCGCCCGCGATGCCCGTCTGAACAGTCATAGTGAACCCCCCGGTTCCCCCCGTCGGAAATCAGATGACCGACCCGGCAAGTCTCGCAGCCACGTGCGCGGAGGGGTACCCCGTCTTGAGGGGGCCGGGGTCTCGAGACGCGCTGCTCGCTCAACCGGCGTGCCCGCGCACACAGCAGAGCCGATACGAGTTCTCGTACTGCGCCACCTCTCCAGGTCGTCGACGACGAGCGCGCGCATCCACCGTCACGACTCCCTCGAACGCCACCTCACCGGGCCGCGGCACTCAACGCGAAGTCGAAGCCGGCACCGTTGCGCGCCAGACCCACCAGAAGCAGGCCTGCCCACTCCAGCGCGTGAGTCATCTCGATCCCACCCGCGTCGACCGGCCGCATGTCGAGGCTCTCCAGGAACGCCGCGACACGTGCCCTCGCCTCGGCGCTGCCGCCGGCGAAGAACACGTCCACCGGCTTGTCGTCCGCGACGACGCCTCGGAAGAGCATGTTGAACGCCTTCACGACCTGCGTACCCGTGGGGGCAGCAGCGGCCAGCTGCTCGGTCACCGAATTGCCTGCGGTCGTCATGAGCCCGCTACCGTCCGCTGTGAACGCATTGGTGATATCGACGAGGGTCTTGCCCTCCAGCGCATCGCCGAAACGCCTGACCACGTCCACCGCGCTGGCGAACGGAACCGCCACGATGACGATGTCACCGGCTGGCCGTGCGCCGAACTCGCCGACGGTCGCCCCGTTGCCGATCCGGTCCGCCAGCGCCTGCGCTTTGGCGGCGTCGCGGCTCATGAACTCGACGGCGTGACCGTGTTCGGCCGATCGCGTGCCGATAGCGGCCGCCATGTTGCCCGCGCCGATGATGCTGATGGTGCTCATGGTGCTCATGATGTGTACTCCTCCATTGTCTGTCGGCCGTCGAGAGAGCCAAGGTGAGGCACTCCTTGCGGTCTGTGATCTCCAATCCAACGGAGGCATCCCTCACTTTATTCCGGAGGGTTGCCTCAGGTTTCTCGAAGACTTGGTAACGTGGTCGAATGAGCGTGCCCGACATCCAGCAACCGCGACGCCCCCTGCGCCGCGACGCGCAGGAACGCCGCGACAAGCTCATCGCCTCAGCGCAGCGCGAATTCGCCGCCCAGGGCGTGGACGCATCCCTCGAGAAGATCGCCCGCGACGCCGGTGTGGCCATCGGCACCCTGTACCGCCACTTCCCGACCCGCCTGGACCTGCTCCTGGCCGCCTTCACTCCGAGGCTTCAGGAGTTCCTCGACGGCGCCGCAATCGCGCTGGCCGCGAACGACCCGTGGGACGGATTCGCCACCTACCTGGAGCACCTGCTCGGCATGCAAGCGGGCGACCGCGGCTTCAACGACTTCCTCTCCCGCCGTTTCCCCCGCAACGCGCACACCGAGCGCATCCACGACGAGATGTGCCGCCAGATCGAGACCGTACTCACCCGGGCGCAGGATGCCGGCCGGGCCCGCCCCGACATCACCCAGGCCGACATCGTCAACCTGATCTGGTCCAACGGCCGGATCATGGACGCCACCCGCACCGCGGCCCCGGATGCCTGGCGGCGGAACCTGCACCTCATGCTCGACGCGTACCGCGCCGAGCGGGCACACCCGATCCCCGAGCCGCCGATGACGGACGAGCAGCTGTATGACGCTATGGTGCGGCTGAATGAGGTGGGGTAGGGGCGCGGCCGGCGGGTGCCCGCTTCGCGACGCACGCTGCTCAACCGGCGAGTGAATCCCTACTGGTACACGTGCGGCGCGAGCACACCCACGCCGCGCAGGTTGCGGTACTTCTCCGCATAGTCGAGCCCGTATCCGACCACGAACTTGTTCGGGATCTCGAAGCCCACATACTTGACGGGCACGTCGACTTTGGCGGCATCCGGTTTGCGCAGCAGCGCGAGGATGTCCACGGATTTCGCCCCACGGCTTTGCAGGTTCGCGAGCAGCCACGAGAGGGTCAAACCCGAGTCGATGATGTCCTCCACAATGAGCACGCGGCGGCCGGTGAGGTCCGAGTCGAGGTCCTTCAGGATGCGCACAACGCCCGACGACTGTGTGCCGGACCCGTAGCTCGACACCGCCATCCAGTCCATGTTGATCGGCAGCTTCAACTCGCGAGCGAGATCCGCCATCACCATCACGGCGCCCTTGAGCACGCCAACAAGCAGCAGCGGCTCGCCCGCGTAATCCTTCTCGATCTCGCGGCTCAGCTCGGCGATGCGTTCGTGGATGGTGTCCTCGGTGAGCAGGACTTCTTCGAGGTCTTCGGCGACATCGTCGAGTTTCATGCCGTTGGTGTTCCTTCGCTCGATCACCCGCGGGCCCGCGCGCCGCCCTCCGCTGCAGTTAAGACAACGCAGCGGAGAACACGATCAGGCCACCCTGTCTGACCACTCTAATGCCCGGCAGGTGCAGCGGCCCCTGCCCGCGCCATTCGGTCACCAGCCGCGCCACCTCCAACGTGTGCGCGCGGCTGAGCGACACGCCAAATTCGGATGCGACCGCCAACCGGATGATGCGCTGCCGCAGCGCCGCCGGGTTGCTCGCGAGCCCTGCGACGCTCAGCGACAGACCCGCCTCCGCGTGATCGGCCAGCTCCTCCGCCTGCTCTTCGGCGAAGTGGTCGAGCGCCTCTGAGTCCTCACGCGACAGCTCCGCCGTGCGGGCGAGCGCCTCCGCGACTCCCGGGCCGAGCTCGGCTTCCAGCATCGGCAGCACCGTCTCGCGCACGCGCACGCGCGCGAACTTCGGGTCGGCGTTCTGCGGATCGTGCCACGACTCCAGCCCGGAATCCGCGCAGAACTGCAGGGTCTGTGCGCGACGGATGCCGAGCAGGGGGCGCATGTACAGGAACTGTGCGGTCGCGGCAACGCCCGAACTGCCAGGGCCGGACCCGTCGCGGCCCGACCCGTCGCGGCCCGAAATGCCACCGTCAGACCCGCGATTGTTCCTGTTTGTCGGGATGGTGTCGGCGCGATCCGGAACATTCGTGACAAAGGGGAACAATGGAGCGGGCGACACGGGCGACACGGGCGCGGCCGACACCGGCGCCATCCCGCTAAGACTTGCGCCACCGCTCCCTCGCGCGAGCCCGAGCAGCACCGTCTCCGCCTGATCATCGAGCGTGTGCCCGAGGAGCACTGCGGCTGTCCCGGTTTCGGATGCCGCCCCCGCGAGCGCCGCGTACCGCGCCTCCCGCGCCGCCGCCTCCGGCCCGCCCTCCGTGCCAACCTCCACCCGCTTGACCAGCACAGGATCGAGCCCGAGCTCGCGCGCCTGCGCGGCCGCCCGCGCCGCGACATCCGCCGAACCTGCCTGCAGGCCGTGGTCCACAATCACCGCACCGGCACGCAACCCGGCGCGCGGCGCCTCGAACGCGGTGGCGGCTGCGAGCGCCAGGGAATCCGGTCCGCCGCTCAGGGCGACCAGGACATCCGCGCTCGCCGCAGTCGCCGCACTCGCGCCACTGTCCGCCCCGTCGCCGCGGTGGTTTGTCAACGATGCGGATGTTGTGGGGGGCGCATCGTTGACAAAAGTGCGCATCGTCGGCCCGGGGACCTCGCGGGGACCCCGCCTGGCGACTTCGTGCGGCCCCAACCTGGGGACGTCGCGCGCAATCCGCCCGGCGGACACGGCATCCGGCGCCCCGAGCGCGCCAAGCGCCTCACGTACTGCGCGCCGCACATCCGCAATTGCCGGAGTCAATCTGGGGCGAGTGCTCATCCAGTAACCTTATTGCTGCACCTTCCCGCACGAAAGGAAACACCCATGGCCTTCTACGACGCCGTCATCGAGATCCCCCGCGGGAGCCGCAATAAATACGAGGTCGACCACGAAACCGGTCGCGTGTTCCTCGACCGCGTTCTCTACACGAGCTTCGTCTACCCGGCCGACTACGGCTTCATCGAGAAAACGCTCGGACTCGACGGCGACCCGGTCGACATTCTGCTGCTGTGCGAGTTTCCGCTCTTCCCCGGCGTGGGCGCCAAAGTGCGTCCCGTCGGCGTGTTCAACATGACGGATGACGCGGGTTCCGACGCGAAGGTGATCGTCGTGCCCGCGAAAGACCCGCGCTGGGACTGGATCCAGGACGTGAACGACATCCCCGAGTTCCGCCGCAAAGAGATCGAGCACTTCTTCGAACACTACAAAGACCTCGAGCCGGGCAAATGGGTCAAGACCGAAGGCTGGGGCGACGCCGCAGAAGCCGAGGCGATCATCGTCGCCGGGCAGGAAAAGTTCGCGGCCGAAGGCCACTGAGCTCCCGTCCGCAGCCACCGTCACACGCAGTCCGCTCGACCGGCCCGACCGCAGACGGGCAAAGCGGCAGCGCTGCCCGATCAGGTGATGTTGATCCCGCGTGCGCGCATGAACGGTTGGGCGTCGATCGCGGTTCCCCCGATGCGCACCTCGAAGTGCAGGTGGCATCCGGTGGACGCACCGGTCGAACCCACGCGCGCAATCTGCTGACCGACAACCACCTGCTGGCCGTAGGAAACCATGATCCCGCCGCTCACAATGTGCGCGTACCCGGTGCTGATGCCGCCGCCGTGGTCGATGAGGATGAAGTTGCCGTAGGTGCCGTACCAGCCGGCGTAAATCACCGTTCCGCTGTGTGCCGCGCTGATGCGACTGTTGCAGCTGGCTCCGATATCGGTGCCGTGGTGGATGGGAAGCACACCGGGGACCGGTGCCACGCGCGGGCCGAAACCGTCGGTGACGTGACCGACCGCGGGCCGCGCCCAACCTGACGAGCTGATCTCCACGGAGCCGTCGCCGCCGTACTGTTCCTGCACACCCTTGATGTAGGCAGCCTCGGTTTGCACGAGACCGGTTTGCAGCGTGGCCAACTGGGCCTGAAGCCGCGCGTTGTTCGCCTGCTGTTCCTGAAGCGCAGCAGCAGCGGCATCGGCCGCGGCCTGCGCCTCCTGCCGGGCCTTCTCCGCAAGATCCCGCAGACGCTCCAACTCGGCTTTCGCCACGTTGGCCTGATCAGTCAGCGACTGCGCGGTGTTCTGGTCCTGCTTCGCCCGGTCGTACAGCCCCTTGGACTGGTCGGTGATCTTGCTCGCCATGCCGAGGTCGGCAAGCACGTTCCTGGCGTCGTCGCCGTTGAAGAACAGAGTGGAGGACAGGTCGGTTCCGCCGGTGCGGGCCATGCGTGCGGCAAGCTGGCCGGCGCGTTTGATGGATTCGTCCGCCTTCTTTTGTGCGGCATCCGCCTGATCCTGATATTGCTGAGTCTTGTAGTTTTGCGTGTCGAAGGCATCCTGAGCCTTCTGGAAGAGGGCTCCCTTCTCGATCGCGACAGCTTCGGTGGCTTTGGCCTGATCTTCCAGCTGCTGCAGAAGCGCCTGGATGCGGCTGATCTCGGCCTTTTTCGCGGCAACGTTGTTGCGCGCGGCCAGAACATCCGACCAGCTCGGGTAGTCGCTCGCCCACGCGGGTTGCGGCGCTTGCGTCGCAATGTTGCCCGCCACCAGCACCCCGACCAGTGCGAGTGTCACCACGACGCGGTTGCGCCACCAGTGCGTGAGCGTGGTCCGCCCGACACGCGTCGTCATAATTCCCCGGCTCCCTGGCGAAGTACCCTCTTGTCACGCCAGTAACATTGTTAACATCTGCCACACTAACAAGGGTTGGGGCGCTAATCCAGCACCCCAAAGGTTAAAGTTTGAGTTGAACCTATCCCCGTATCCGGATGTCTTGCGGAAATAACGCGGTGTGGTCGGATTTACGCGTTTGTGAAAACCGTTGCCCACCCGTATGCTTGATCGTCGGTAGCTAAGAAGGTTCCATCTTCCTGGCCCCATCGTTTAGTGGCCTAGGACACCGCCCTTTCACGGCGGCGGCACGGGTTCGAATCCCGTTGGGGTCACCAGACATGTAACTGAATAGCTAGGCCCTGTAGCGCAGTTGGTTAGCGCGCCGCCCTGTCACGGCGGAGGTCGCCGGTTCAAGTCCGGTCAGGGTCGCAAGGCACGGCCACTCTCGCCAGTGGCTGTGCCTTACTTTTCTGGAATACTGTTCCAGAAAGGCAAGGCTCTGTAGCTCAGTTGGTAGAGCGTTCGACTGAAAATCGAAAGGTCACCGGATCGATGCCGGTCGGAGCCACCATCAAGTTTGCGTAAAGAGCGCCCCGACGCTGACGCTACTGCTCGCGTACCCAAATACAGCAGAGTGACCCCAAGCGATGAATGGCCGAAAATCGCTTGAACGTCAGGAGCAGCCATACCCGTGCCAAGTCATAGGAATGCGGACGCTTCGAATTCCACCCCTTGTGGGGCTTTTGAAGAATTTCCCTCCAGATCAAGATAGCTTCATGACAATACCTGAAACGGGTGGCCCGCAGGATTCTTCTCCCGCCGACCCTTCCCAAACCTCTGCCCCAGCTCAAACAACCGCGACCCTGCCCCCGCCGCCACCGGCAGCTTCGACGCCTCGGGGTCTAGCGATAGCGGCACTGGTTGTTGGGATTGGAGCGTTTCTTTTCGGGCTGATTCCTGTATTTGGTGCGCTGGTAGGCGTTGTCGCCGTCGTGCTAGGAATTCTTGCGTTGAGAAAAAGCCAGTCGAAAGGGATGTCAATCACAGGGATAGTTCTGGGAGGAATTGCTGTGCTGGCGTCGATCAGCATCACCGCCGGTCTTAGCTCGGTCGTTAATCATGCATCTCTTGAAAAGCCGCTCGCTGCAATCGCGCATTCTTCGGAACCAGGTGCACAGGCATCGAAGGCCGCCGAACCAGTCAAAACGACGTCTCCAGAACCTGTCGAAACGAAGTCCGCAGAACCGGTTGCCCCGGTTGTGCCTCCGGAATTCAAGTCGGCACTTATCAAAGCGGGGTCGTACTCAAAGATAATGCACATGAGCAAGGCCGGGATTTATGACCAGCTCACCTCCGAGTATGGCGAAAAGTTTTCACCAGAGGCCGCGCAGTACGCGGTAGACAATGTTAAGGCCGACTGGAATGCGAATGCTTTGGCTAAAGCCAAGGAATACCAAGACTCAATGGCCATGTCCCCGGAAGCTATTCGCGATCAATTGACGAGTGACTATGGTGAAAAGTTCACCCCCTCGGAGGCAGACTACGCAATTCAACACCTGAACGACTAAAGATCTTCACGTTCTGCCACCCTTCACGCGGCGCGCTTCTGTTGCTATTGAGTTGATGCCGGCTTTGAAAACAAGCTTTGATTGTTGAGCGGAACAAGTAAGTACGCCGAGCGGTGCCGCGCGTTTCCCCCTTCAGGGGTCGCTACGCGCGGCACCGCTTCACCATCATTGCTCTGCAGCCGTTCAACGACTATCGGTCAACGCCTAACATCACACGGCGCACGCCCACCCGCAAACTTTCCCCACCTATCATCACGCAACCGCATTCATCATCTTCACGAAGTCAGCGCACCGCATCGAACCCACAATCAAGCTCACCCAAATCTTCACTACTTTTATGGCCCATGTATAGCGCACGAGGGTCCCTGACGGCGTCAGTCCCCTTCGAGATGCCCTCTTCGACGGCTCCTCAGGGAACGAGTGCTCCACGCCGAGGCTCTTGCAATAGAACGAGGCTCTGCCCGAACCGCTAGGGCGCCTCGCCCGTCGCGACCGGGCGCTCCGGCTGGTTCGACCACGCCGACCACGAGCCCGCATACAGCGCCGGATGAAACCCCGCGAGCGTGAGCGCAAACGCGTCATGCGCCGCGGTGATGCCCGAACCGCAATACACGCCCACCGCTCTGTCGGCGGTGACGCCGAGCGCTTCGTACCTCTTGCGCAGTGCATCCGCCGTCAAGAAACGACCCGACTCGTCGAGGTTCCCGGCCGTTGGAGCACTCACCGCACCCGGGATGTGGCCGGCCCGCGGATCGAGCGGCTCGACCTCGCCGCGGTAGCGCTCACCCGCGCGGGCGTCCAGCAGCGCGCCGCTTCGCGCCAGCTCGCCCGCTTCGTCATCCGAGAGCACGGGTTCGTGCCCTGCACCCAACGTGATCGTGCCCGGCACCACGTTCGCCATATCCTTGGTACCCGTCGAAAGCGGAAGCCCCGCCGCCGTCCAGGCGGGCAGCGCGCCGTCGAGCACGCGCACATCCGCGACGCCCGAGAACTTCAGCAACCACCACGCGCGGCAGGCGGCCTGCCCGTTCCAGTCGTCGTACACGACGACCGTGTCGCCGTCGCGCAGCCCCCAGCGTCGCGCCGCAGTCTGCAGCGCGTCGACGTGCGGGATCGGATGCCGACCCTCCTGCGGAGTGCCGGAGCGCGAGAGCTCCGTCTCGAGATCCACGTACACGGCTCCAGGGATGTGCCCGGCCTCGTAAAGCCCACGCCCGGGCGGGCCGCCCAGGCTCCAGCGCACATCGAGAACCCGCACCCGTGCGCCGTCGCTGCCGCCGGCACCCAGCAGAGCGGCGAGTTCCTTAGCGGAGATGAGAGGGCTGGACATTCGTGGCTCCAATTCCTTCGCGTGACACCATGCTGGCACGTCGCGAAGCTAAATGTCGGTGAGCTCACGACGCTGCCTTGCGCAACGGAAAATTGGGGCCAATATATTTGCTTGGCGACGGGTGTCGCGGACGCTGTGCGGACGTACCATTTCATCCGCAAATCCTTGTGGATGGGAGAGCGCACATGCGCAGACACAGCGTCACATTCCTCATTCCTATCGCCCTCGCCGCCGTCGCGCTCAGCGCGTGCAGTTCCGGCGGCAACGTCAAGGAGACCGCGCCTCCCCCGGTTTCCACCACGGCGTCGGCCTCACCCGCCCCCGCACCGAACGCCACCGACGACCCTTGCGAGGTGCTCACCGCAGCGGAAGCATCCGCTCTTGCGGGCGTGACCTTTGGGCCGGGCCTCGAAGAAGACACCGGCACCGCAGACACCCCCGGCAAGAGATGCACCTACGGTGCGAAGACCACCAATGTATTCTTCGTGCAGATCGCGAGCGCGGCCGACGCCAGTTCGGCGGCCGCGCAATGGGACCAGGAACGCGCGGCGGTGAGCGAAGAACTCACCAAGCCGGCGCCGCCCGAGCTCAATCTCCATCCGACGGCAACGGATGTCCCCGGACTCGCAGATAAAGCGACGATTGTGAGCGGAACGGCCTCGCTCGACGTCCACACCTTCGCGGGAACGAGTATTGCGCTGCTGGACGGCGCAACCTACCTGTCATTCGGCGACCTGACGGTCGACGCGCCAGCGCCCACCGCGACCGCAATGGAGGCGCAAGCCAAAGTCAGCCTCGGCCGCCTGCACTGAGTGAAAGAATGAGGCCATGAGCCTTCATCTCACCGGCAATGAAGCTGCCGACGAACTTCTCACCGAAAACCCGTTCGCGCTCCTGGTCGGGATTCTGCTCGACCAGCAGATCCCCATGGAAACCGCGTTCTCGGGGCCGGCAAAGCTGCGCGACCGACTCGGCAGCCTCGACCCGGAGTCCCTTGCCGCGTATGACCCGGAGAAGTTCCTCGAAGCGTTTCGGATGACGCCCGCCGTGCACCGCTTCCCCGGATCCATGGCCGCACGCGTGCAGTCGCTGGCCGCGGCCGTGCGCGACGAATGGGGCGGCGACGCCGCAGCGATCTGGACATCCGACGACTCCGACGGCAACGCTCCGGACGGCGCGGAGATCCTGCGCCGGCTTCAGGCGCTTCCCGGTTTCGGCGAACAGAAGGCCAAAATTTTTCTCGCGCTGCTGGGCAAACAGTGCGGGCTCACGGCATCCGGATGGCGCGACGCAAGCGGGCACTACGGCGAGGAAGGATCCCACCGCTCGATCGCCGACATCACCGACGCCGCCTCGCTGCAACTCGTACGCGAAGCGAAGAAGGCCATGAAGGCGGCGGGCAAGAAGTAGCGGGAGGCGTTCCCTTCGAGACGGGCTTCGCCCTCCTCAGAGAACGCGGACGCGTGACGAGGTTCCGATCGAGACGGGCTTCGCCCTCCTCAGGGAACGGGCGGGGAACGGGCAAGAGACGGCACACCGGCGGAATAACGGGCAGGTTCGGAGCGTTGGGTAACGTGAAGAATGATGACCGACGCAAAGGAATATTGACATGCCCACCGTGGAACTGACCGCCGAAGACTTTGAGAAGACCGTCACCGCACCCGGAATTACGCTCGTGGACTTCTGGGCCTCGTGGTGCGGACCCTGCCAGCAGTTCGGTCCGATCTTCGACAAGGCGAGCGACGCCAACACCGATGTGATCTTCGGCAAGGTTGACACCGACGCTCAGCAGGCGCTCGCCGGCGCGATGGGCATCACCTCCATCCCGACGCTCATGGTGTTCCGCGACGGAGTGCGCGTGTTCTCCCAGCCCGGAGCTCTTCCGGCCCCCGCACTCGATCAGGTGATCACCGCGGTGCGCGAACTCGACATGGAAGACATCCACCGGCAAATCGCCGAGCAGGAAGCCGCTGGCGGCGCCGACAAGGCCTGACCCGCCACACGCTGCGACCACGGTCGCCACAGCGCGGCATACGTGAGCGCAGGTCCGCGACGAGCCGCGTCGTGGCGGGCGGCGCGAATCCACACCGCGATAATGCCCAGTCGCATGACCACATAGCCGCCAACGACGACTCGCGTGTCGATCTCGCGTCCCGCATCGATCGAATGGAATAGCTGGGGAAGCCCGAGCGCGATCACGAGAACGCCCACCATTTGGATGAGGGTTGCGACGCGAAAGAAGACGCCATCGTTGTCGAACGCGGATGCCTGCCACGTGTAGTTGATCCACGCCCAGGAAATCGCAAACACCGCGAACACGAAGGCGACCATCGCGTGCAGATCGTGGCCGTGCTCGAGAAGCTTCGCCATCTGCGCCCCCGCCTGACCGAACGCGATCGCCAGTGTCAGGTCGAACAGGAGCTCGAGCGGCGTGGACACACGGTGGCGTTCCCCGGTGTCGCGCCCCGTCATCCGCCGAAGCCGGTGATGACGAGCCTCGTGTGCCGACGTCATTGTGCGGAGCCGATCACCGCACCGCTACGGGTTCACGTCGAACGTGTTGCAGGCGGTGGGACCCTTGTCGTAACCGATGGAGAACCACTTCACGCGCTGGTCACTCGAACCGTGCGTCCAGGTCTCCGGCTGCACCTGCCCGCCCGACATCTCCTGGATGCGGTCGTCGCCGATCACCGATGCCGCGTTGAGCGCATCATTGATTTGCTGCTTCGTGATCGGCTGCAGGAAGGGCACGCCGTTGGCGTCCTTCACGGTTGACGCATTTTTGGCCCACGAGCCGCCGTAGCAGTCCGCCTGCAGCTCGAGCCGCACCGAGTCGCTCGTGGCACCCGTCTGCTGAAGGTTGAGGTTGTCCATCGTGCCGAGCACGTTCTGGATGTGGTGGCCCCATTCGTGCGCGACCACATACATTTCGGCCAGCGGCCCTCCGCTTGCGCCAAATTGCTGCCGCAACTGGTCGAAGAATCCGGTGTCCACGTAGATGGTTTCATCGGGCGGGCAGTAAAACGGACCTGTGGCGCTCGAGGCGGTGCCGCATCCGGTGCTCGTCGACCCGCTGAACAGCACGAAATCTGCCGGCGACCGGTAGGTGATGCCCTCCTGCGCGAACGCCCCCGCCCAGTAGGCGTCGAGGGATGCGGCCGCGCCCTTCATGCGGCACTCGACGTTCTCGTTGGCGTCCGCACCCGTCTCGCACTCGGCGAGGTGATCGGATGTCGTGGTCTGTGAGGAGCCGTCCCCACCGAACATGCCGGCGAGCGGAGTGAGGTCCACGCCGAGCATCGGCGAGATGAGAGCGAGAATGACGACGGCGATCCCGCCACCGCCGACGGCAATGCCGGTGTTGCGCCCTCGGCGGCTCACCCTGCCGGAACCGATATTGGAGTCGGGGTTGAACGTCATGGATAGACGTTACTACGGCTGTCTGCGCAGTGCGCTTCCCACTCGGATGAGTTCGAGCAGTGCGGTGCGCAACGCCTGGGGATCGGAGATCTCGGGGAACACATCCGCTTCGAGCGACCGCGCAGACTCCCAGGCGGCCGCACCCGCGGCAGTGCGCGTCACGATGTGCCGACGCTTGTCGCGCGGGTCGAGCTCTCGCGTGATGTAACCCTCGCGTTCGAGGCGGTCCAGTGTTCGCGACATCGTCTGATTTTCCACGTGCGCGCGGGCGGCCAGATCGGTCTGGCTCGCGGGGTTGTCGCCAATGATGTGCAGCGCGATGAAGCCCGCGTGGGAAAGGCCCCGTTCGTCCAGCGCCGCCAGCCAGGCGTGCTCCACCAAACGGGATGCCGTCGACAGCAGCCGACCGGTGGGCCATTCTGCCATCGGGCCGTGTTCGGCTTCGCCGGGCGCGGGAACGGTGTGCATGGTTCAAGGCTACCGCGAAATGAGTGATAGTAAGCAGGCTGTCTATTTGATAAGCTGGCTGAGTAATCGATAAGCTGGCTTACGAATCAGCACGGAAGTGAACTCATGAACTCCTCACGCACCAAATGGCTCGGGCTCGTCGTCATCAGCCTCGCGGTATCCATCATCATCGTCGACTCCACCATCGTGAACGTCGCCATCCCGTCGATCGTCGATGAGCTGAAAATCAGTTCGACGCAAGTTCAATGGGTGCAGGAAAGCTACACCCTCGTCTTTGCGGCACTGCTGCTGATGTTCGGAACGATAGCCGACCGCATCGGGCGGCGAAAACTCCTCGTCATCGGGGTCATCATCTTCGCCGGCTCCTCCGTTCTTGCCGCCCTCGCGTGGAACGGTGACGTACTCATCGGATTCCGCGTCATCCAGGGAGTCGGAGGGGCGATGATCCTGCCGTCCACCCTGTCGATCATCAACGCAACCTTCCGCGGTCGCGACCGTGCTATCGCGTTCGCGGTCTGGGGGTCGACCATCGGCGGTATGGCCGCCGTCGGCCCCGTACTCGGCGGATGGCTCACCACCTACTTCTCGTGGCGCTGGGCGTTCGGCATCAACGTGCCGTTCGGCATTATCATCCTCATCGGCATCGCGCTCTACGTCCTCGAGTCGAGGGAACCCGACGTGCGCGGCATCGACGTCGTGGGCGCCATCCTCTCCGTTATCGCGAGCGGTGCCCTCGTCTTCGGCCTCATCGAAGGCCGCACCTACGGATGGTGGTTCACCGACAAAGTGCCCGCCATCGGCAACTGGAAGTGGCCGCTGGATCTTTCGCCCATTCCGTTCGCGTTCCTCATCGCGATTCTCGGAATTGCCGGTTTCATCGCGTGGGGCGTGTACCGCGAGCGGGCGGGGAAAAATACGATGCTCGCGTTCGGCCTGTTCGCGATCCCCTCATTCCGTAATGGGAATATAGCCGCGATGATCGTGTCGCTCGGCGAGTACGGCATCATCCTCTCGCTGCCCTTGTGGCTTCAAAACGTGCTCGGCTACAGCGCGCTGCAAACCGGATTCGTCATCCTCGCCCTCGCGCTCGGCTCCTTCGTGGCGAGCGGCTTCGCGGGAAGCTACGGCAACAAGGTCGCGCCCGTGTGGATCGTGCGCGCGGGCATCATCTCCGAAATCATCGGCATCGTCATCGTCGCGTTGTGGATCTCGCCGACAACGCAGTGGTGGCAGATCGCCATCGGACTCTTCGTCTACGGTTTCGGAATCGGCCTCGCCACGGCGCAACTCACGGGTGTCGTGCTCAAAGACGTCCCCATCGAAAAGAGCGGGCAAGGTTCCGGGACGCAGAGCACCTCACGTCAGGTGGGAAGCGCTCTGGGGATCGCCATCCTGGGCACCGTGCTGTTCACGAGCGTTGGCGCCTCGCTGCAGGCCAGAATCGACGACTCGCCCCTTCCGGACACCGTCAAAACCCAGATCGTGGATGCCGTCGTCGACAGCGCGGGCAACGCCATCCCGGGCCTGAAGGAGCGCAATGCGGATGTTTACGCAGACGCGCAGGAAGCCTTCAGCGACGGCACCCGCTACTCGGCTCTGGCCGCCGCAGGGTTCCTCGCGCTCGGACTACTGGCCACTCTGCGACTCGACAGCGGTCGACCGAATCACGAGGACGAGGACGCGGCGAACTCGTCAGTGGCCGAGACGAGCGCGCTCAAAATGCCCGGTTCGTCGAAAGCGTGACCGGCATCCGGTACTAACACGTATTTCGCGTCGGGAAGAATGCGGCTGAGCTCCCACGCCGTGATGGGTGGCGTGCACACGTCGTAGTGGCCCTGCACGATCACGGTGGGGATTCCGCGAAGACGCACGGCGTCGCGCAGGAGTTGGCCGTCTTCGAACCAGCCGAGATTTCTGAAGTAGTGGTTTTCGATGCGCGCGAACGCCACCGCATGGCGGGGTTCTGCGAAGGTTGCCACAACATCCGGGCGCGGAAGCAACGTGATCGCGGAAGCCTCCCAGGTCGCCCATGCGACAGCGGCGGGCGTGTGCACCGCGGGATCCGGATCGAAGAGAAGCTCGTGGTATGCGGCCCGGTATTCACCGGGCTGTGCGTGCGGAACCTGCGACGCGAACGCATAAAATTGTTCCGGGAACAACTGACCGGCCGGGCCTTCATAGAACCAGAACAGCTCGCTTTCGCGGAGGGTGAAGATGCCGCGCAGCACGAGTTCGGTGACCCGATCGGGATGTGTCTCTGCGTAGGCGAGTGCGAGCGCACTGCCCCACGAGCCGCCAAAGACCTGCCAACGATCGATGCCCAGATGTTCGCGAAGCTTTTCGAGGTCGGCAACGAGGTGCCAGGTGGTGTTCGTCGCGAAATCGCCCTTCGGTTCGCTCGCGTGCGGAACGCTCTTGCCCGTTCCACGCTGGTCGAGCAAGACGATGCGATATTTCTCCGGGTCGAAGAGTCTGCGGTGCGCCGGCGTAGACGTGCCGCCCGGGCCCCCGTGGAGAAAAACGACCGGCTTTCCCGCGGGGTTTCCGCTGGTCTCCCAGTAGATGGACTGCCCGTCACCCACTTCGAGCAGGCCATGGTCATACGGTTCCAACTCAGGATAAAAAGTACGCACCCCTTGATGTTAGGGGGCGTGGGCCCCGCATCCGGTGATTCTGCCTGAGTTGCGAACGCAACCGAAGTTTGGACGGGTGGGCAGGTGGGGTAGGTGGTCGTGCGGGAGGTCGAGGTGCGGGTTGGCGGATGCCGTCACTGAACGGCCGCGGTGGCCTCGCCCAGAACCTCGAGCAGCCGGTCCCCGTACCGGGCGAGCTTCGCCTCGCCGACACCGGTGACCGTGCCGAGCTCCTCGAGAGACGTCGGATGCCGCACCGCGAGCTCGCGCAGCGTCGCATCGTGGAAGACGACGTAGGCGGGAACCCCCTGCTCCTTCGCGGCCGCCGCGCGCCAGGCGCGCAGCGACTCGAAGAGCTCCTGTGCCTCGGCGGGAAGGTCGGCGACGGTGCTCTTCGCCTTGCGCGCGGCGCGACCGGGGGCCCGCTCCGGCTCGCGGCGCAGGTCCACCCGGCGCGAGCCGTCGAGCACCGCGGCGCTCGACTCCGTGATGACGAGAGTGGGGTATGCCACGTGCCCTGAGACATTCGAAGAGTCGGAGTTGACGGCAATGAGTCCCTGTGCGAGAAGCTGCCGCACGACCCCGCGCCACTCCGCCTCGGAGAGCTCGGTGCCAATGCCGAAGGTCGAGAGGTCGTCGTGCCCGTACTGGTCGACGCGCGGCGTTTGCCTGCCGAGAAGAATGTCGATGAGGTGTACGGCACCGAACTTCTGATTGCGTTCGCGCTGCAGTCGCACGATTGTGGAGAGCAGTTTCTGCGTGGGGATCGTGCCATCCCAGGACTCCGGCGGGTTCAGGCACGTGTCGCAATTGCCGCATGCGCGATCTGCGTGAAGGATCGCATCGCGATCCGAAGATCGCGCCGAGCCTGCGGTGCTGGCTCGGTACTGTTCGCCGAAATATGCCAGCAGCTGCATGCGTCGGCACTGCACGGTTTCGCACAGCGCGAGCATGGCGTCGAGATGCGCGCTCAGCTGACGCCGGTGCGCGAGATCACCCTCGGACTGTTCGATCATCCGACGCTGCTGCACGACATCCTGCAGGCCGTACGCGAGCCAGGCCGTCGACGGAAGGCCATCACGGCCCGCGCGGCCGGTCTCCTGGTAATAGCCCTCCACGGACTTGGGCAGGTCGAGGTGTGCGACGAACCGCACGTCCGGCTTGTCGATTCCCATGCCGAACGCGATCGTCGCGACCATGACGATGCCGTCTTCGCGCAAGAATCGCGCCTGATTCGCCACGCGCACTCGCGCGTCAAGGCCGGCGTGGTACGGCAGCGCGGGAATGCCCTGCTCGACGAGAAACTCAGCCGTCTTCTCCACGGATGCGCGCGAGAGGCAATAGACGATTCCCGCGTCACCCGCGTGCTCGGTGCGGAGCAGCTCAAGCAACTGTTTCTGGGGTTGATCTTTCGGAACGATCCGGTACTGAATGTTCGGTCGGTCGAAACTCGCGACGAAGTGCTTCGCGTCGCCAAGCTGAAGTCGCTTCTGGATTTCGCGGTGCGTCTGCTCGGTCGCCGTCGCCGTGAGCGCGATGCGTGGCACGGCGGGCCAGCGCTCGTGCAGCATCGAGAGGGCGAGGTAGTCGGGGCGGAAATCGTGGCCCCACTGGGAGACGCAATGCGCTTCGTCGATCGCGAACAGGGCGATCGTGCCGCGGTCGAGCAGGTCGCCGGTCGACGGCACGGTCAGGCGTTCGGGCGCGAGGTAGAGAAGATCGAGCTCGCCGGCGACATACGCCCGCTCGACCCGCGACCGATCCTCAGCTCCCTGCGTCGAGTTCAGGAAGGCGGCGCGAACCCCGAGAGCGGCGAGCGCATCCACCTGGTCCTGCATGAGCGCGATGAGCGGCGAGATGACAACGCCCGTGCCGTCGCGCACGAGCGCCGGGATCTGGTAGCAGAGGGACTTGCCGCCGCCGGTCGGCATGAGAACGAGGGCATCGCCGCCGCGGATGACGTGGCCGATGATCTCCGCCTGGTCGCCGCGGAACGCGTCATAGCCGAAGACGCGCTGGAGGGCGTCGAGGGCGGTGATCATGTGCTCAAGGGTAACGGGAGCCGCTGTCACGTTCCCTTCGAGAGCCTCAGGGAACGAAGGTGCCGCGCTCCCTTCGAGCCTTAGGGAACGCGGACGCAGTCCGTCTCGAAGGGAGCCGACCTAGGGGCTCCAGAGCGGCAACTCCGGGGTACCCGGCGTCGCGAAACCCATGACCTGTCCGTAGAACGACAGCTCCGACTGGATCGAGTGGATGATCGTCTCGGCCCTGCGGAAACCGTGCGACTCCCCTTCGTACGCGATATAGGCGTGCCGGATGCCTTTCGCCACGAGCGCATCCCGAAACTTCTCCGCCTGCCCGGGAGGCACGATCGGGTCATCGAGCCCCTGCAGCAGGAGCACGGGACACGACACGTCGTTCACCCGATTGATGGGGGCGCGCGCTTCGTAAATCTCCTCGGCTTCGGGAAGCGGGCCAACGAGGCCGTCCAGGTACCGAGACTCGAAATCGTGGGTGTCCGCGGCGAGAGCGCGCAAGTCGGCGACACCGTAGTACGACACTCCGCACGCAAAAACATCGGATGACACGAGCGCGGCGAGCACCGTCCAGCCTCCGGCCGATCCCCCGCGGATGGCGAGGCGAGCGGGGTCGGCGACTCCCGCATCCGCCAGTCCCCTGATCGCGGAGATCGTGTCTTCGACATCCACGATTCCCCACTGTCCGTTCAATCGCTGCCGATACTCGCGGCCGTAGCCGCTCGACCCGCCGTAGTTGATGTCGATGATTCCGATTCCGCGAGAGGTGAAATACGCGTAATTCAGCTTGAGGGCCGGCCCGCTATGCGACGTGGGGCCGCCGTGAACGACGGCAACGAACGGCGGGCGCTCGCCGTCGGGCGCCGCAAAGTCGGGGTTCCGGGGCCGATACACGATCGAATGCACCTCTCGTACGCCCGCAACGGTGACGGCGTCGGCTTCAGGCAGAAACTCCTCCGGTGGAACCTCATCCACGTCGAGCCGGATGTCCGCGAGCTCGCCGCTCGAAAGCTTAAGTTCGCGCAACCCCGACGGTATGCGTGCGCCGCCGCAGGTCAGCAACGCACGGTCACCGTCGACGGCACCCAGCGCCATTGTCTCGACGGGAACATCCAGCGTCGTGATCGTTGCAGTCGAGGGTTCAAGGAGGGAGAGCGAATCGGTCCCGACCGTGCTGACGAACAGTATCCGTCCGTCATCGAGCACCGAGTACCAGCGCATTCCGAGACCCCACATGGGGCCGCCGATGTCCGCCTCCATCGCGTGGAGGGGCACGAGCCCGCCCGCGTCGACCGGAACCCGGTAGAGGTTCCACCATCCCGATCGGTCGCTGATCGTGTATAGCGCATGGTTTGATTCCCATTCCGGTTGGAGCACGGATTCCGCTGCCCCACCGGCGAGCGTGCGGTAGTCGTGCACAACCCCGCCATCCAGCTCCGCGACCCGGAGTTCGGTTCCATCCCACGGCATGTTCGGGTGATCCCACGCGATCCACGCGATCCTGGCGCCATCCGGGGAGATTCGCGGCTGCGCGAGAAACCTCGAACCCGAAACCACGGAGCGAATGTTCGCTGCGCGGTGCGCGGCCGACCCGTCGAGGGGCACGACGACGATGTCGCGGCGGATGTCGCCCTCGGCGTGCGTTTCCCGAATAGCCAACACGCCGTCTGGCGCGATCCTCAGGCCCGCAAAGCGCATCCCGGATTCTGCGGGCGTGAGCGGCGTCGGAGAGTCGGTGCCGGCGCGAAGAAGGTAGATGCGCTGGTCGCTGAACTCGGAGAACACAAGGTCGCCGGTGTCGGTCGCCGTCCACGCGCCTCCGCCGTATTCGTGCACTCGGGTTCGCGCGTTCCACGGACCCGGCAGCACGTCGACCGGTTCCCCTGCGGAGGTGCGGCGACGAACCGCGAGTCTGCCCTCTTCGGTCGGGCGAGACTCCAGCCACCACATGTCGCTTCCCACGAACATTCCGCCGCTCACCGGGTGGCCGGTGGCCACGAGGGACGCCGCAGAAATCGGGGATTCCCATGAACCGTACGGAGCGACAGTGACCATTGCTCCAGCGTAAATGTGCGCGGCGCACGATGCAGGCGCACGCGGTCGAAGAATGCTCATGCTCCTCATTTCGCCATCGCACCTGTATCGTGTTCTCGTGGTCACCGAGAGACGAACTCCCGGCTCGCAGACTTCATTACGTGAAGCCAACAGGGCCAGGATCGTCGACGCCATCAAGAAGTACGGCGGTCTGACGCAGGTGGAACTCGCGGGCGTGACCGGCCTCTCCCCCGCGACGGTGTCCAACATCGTGAAGGAGCTTTCCGCGGGCGGGGTGCTCAATACCTCACCGACCACCCAGAGCGGCAGACGCGCGCAATATGTCACGCTGGCGCATGCGCTCGGTCTTGTCGTCGGAGTCCACTTCTCGACACGGCACATGAGAATCGCCCTCGCGGATGTCGCCAGCACGATTATCGCCGAGCATCACCTTCCACTTGCCAAAGACCACAGGGCCGACAACGAGCTGGACCGCACGACCCTTCTGATCGCCGACATGCTCGACACGCTCAAGGCATCTATGAGCGACGTACTCGCGGTGGGCATTGCGCTGCCAGCACCCATGAACCATGTGACGGGCGTCATTGCGCGCAGCGGAATACTCCGAGGTTGGGACGGCGTACCGGTCGCCGAGGTGATGGAACGCAGACTGAGCCGACCCGTGTTCGTGGACAACGCCGCCAATCTGGGCGCGTTCGCCGAGCTGCGGATGGGCGCAGGGCGCGGCAAAGTGGACTCGGTGTACGTAGATATCGGCGATGGCATCGGCGCGGGACTGGTCTTGAACGGCCGAATCTACCGCGGCCACAATGGCAGCGCGGGCGAGCTGGGACACACGACCATCGTGGAAAACGGTCCCGTCTGCCGATGCGGCAATCGCGGGTGCCTCGAAGCCATTGCCGGCGGTTACGCGATTCTGGATGCGCTCAAACCAACGCACGGAAGCCTCAAACTCAACGACGTCGTGACGAAGGCCATGGGCGGCGACGCCGGATGCATCCGCGCGCTCGCCGAGGCGGGTCGTCATGTGGGCGTCGCCGCGGCGAACCTGAGCAATCTGTTCGATCCGGAGCGCATCGTCGTGGGAGGCGAACTCTCGCGGGCAGGGGAGATCCTGATCGGACCGATCCGACACGCGCTCGAGCGATCCGTCCTGGCAGACGAAGCATCCATGCCGGATATGGTGCAAGGCCAGTTGGGGGCGAGAGCCGCCACGCTCGGCGCCGTCGCGTACGCGATCGACAAGAGCGCAATCGACCATGGGATCACTGCTCTCAACGACAAAGTTGGCTGAGAATTAAAAAATCCTTGCGTTCAAGACTTGACGCCAAGACTGATTGAGTGCCATGCTCAGTCCAGCCGCCAGCGGAGGCGGAACACAACGGAGGTTTTTCCATGAAGATCGCCACCATGAGAGCGGTAGCTGTTTCTGCCGCGCTCCTGCTCACAGCGGGAACCCTCGCCGGATGCGCGAACGGTTCCGACACAGCGGGGGGAGGCTCGGGAGGAAACGCGGAAAACGCGAAGATCGGTTTACTCCTGCCCGACTCGGTCACCGCTCGTTACGAAAGTGCCGACAAGCCCTACTTCGAAGCCAAGGTCAAGGACCTTTGCCCCAAGTGCGAGGTGTTGTATGCGAACGCCGACGGTGACGCTGCCAAGCAGCAGCAGCAGGCGGAGTCCATGCTCACCCAGGGCGCCAAGGTGCTCGTGCTCGACCCGTTCGACGGTGAAGCCGCCGCGGCCATCGTGCAAAGCGCCAAGGCAAAGAAGGTCCCGGTCATCTCCTATGACCGCCTGATCAACAGCGCCGACCTGAACTACTACATCTCCTTCGACAACGAGAAGGTCGGTGAACTTCAGGGAACCGCGCTCGTCGACAAGCTGAAGTCCGACGGAGTGCAGCCGGGCGACGGCGGCATCCTGATGGTGAACGGTTCGCCGACGGACAACAACGCGAGCCAGTTCAAGGCCGGGGCGCACAAGATCATCGACGCCAGCGGCTACAAGGTTCTCGCCGAGTTCGACACTCCCGGATGGGAGCCGACGAAGGCTCAGGACTGGGTCGCCAGCCAGGTCACGCAGTTCGGCAGCCAGATCAAGGGTGTCTACGCGGCAAACGACGGAACGGCCGGAGGCGCAATCGCCGCCCTCAAGGCTGCGGGTGTGAGCCCCATCCCGCCGGTGACCGGTCAGGACGCGGAGCTCGCCGGAATCCAGCGCATCCTCGCGGGCGACCAGTACATGACCGTGTACAAGGCGCTCAAGCCCGAGGCGGAGCGCGCGGCGCAGCTGGCGGTCGACCTCGTCAACGGCAAGTCCGACAAGGGAGACACGACAGTCAAGACGAAGGGCGGGGCCGAAATCCAGTCCTTCCTGCTCACTCCGGTCGCCGTCACAGTGGACAAGATTGAAAGCACTGTGGTTGCGGACGGGTTCTACAAGGCGAGCGACATCTGCACGGCAGATTACGCCGCAGCCTGCGAAAAGGCAGGAATCAAGTAAGTACTGCACCCGGTCGGAGTCGCTGGCGAGCGGCCCCGACCGGGTGTACGTTCGCAGCAGAGCGAACAGTTTCGACGTATCAAAGGAGATAACGTGACCCTGGAAGCCCCCCTGGCCCCCGAGCAGCCGTTGCCCAAGGAGCCGGTACTCAGCCTTCGCGGCATCTCCAAGAACTTCGGTGCCGTCCAGGCCCTCAGCGGCGTCGACATGGACATCTACGCGGGAGAAGTGGTCGCCATCGTCGGCGACAACGGTGCGGGGAAGTCGACGCTCGTCAAAATTCTCGCCGGTGTTCATGGTCCGGATGCCGGCACGATCACCTTCAACGGCCGCAAAGTGTCTATCCCGTCCCCGGTGGCCGCCCGCGCGCTCGGCCTCGCCATCGTGTTCCAGGACCTTTCCCTGTGCGACAACCTCGATGTGGTGTCCAACCTTTTTCTCGGCAGGGAAGAAGGCGACTTCACGCTCAATGAAGAGGAAATGGAAAAGCACGCGTGGACGCTCATGCGCCAGCTCTCCGCCAAGATTCCCTCCGTACGCATCGCGGTGGCCTCTCTCTCCGGCGGCCAACGGCAGACGGTCGCGATCGCACGGTCGCTCATCGGCGACCCGCAGGTGGTGATTCTCGATGAACCGACCGCTGCGCTGGGAGTCGCGCAAACCGCCGAGGTGCTGAACCTCATCGAGACGCTGCGCGAGCGTGGCCTCGGCGTGGTGCTCATCAGCCACAACATGGCGGATGTCCAGGCCGTTGCCGACCGCGTTGTCGTGCTTCGACTCGGTCGCAACAATGGAGACTTCCGCATCCCGGATGTCAGCTACGAAGAAATCATTTCCGCCATTACCGGTGCGACAGACAATGCCGTCACACGCAGAGCGTCTGCGCACGAGACACACGAAGGCAGCAACCCATGAGCGACGCCACGACAGAGACACCCGCTGAGCTTGCCGCGGATGCGCGCGATGAGCGGCTCATCCGGCACGAAGGAATCAGCGGGGCCATTCGCGCGTCGCTCCTGCGCATTCGCGGTGGCGACCTCGGCTCTCTGCCGGTCGTCATCGGACTCATCCTGATCTGGGCGATTTTTCAGATCCTCAACCCGAACTTCCTGTCGTCGAACAACCTGGTCGACCTCACCATGCAGAGCGCGGCGACCGGAACCATAGCGATCGGCGTCGTGCTCGTGCTGCTGATTGCCCAAATCGACCTTTCGATCGGCTCGATGAGCGGGCTGGCTGCTGCGATCCTCGCCGTCGGGATGACGCAACTGGGGTGGCCTATCTGGGTGGCGATTCTGGCGGCGCTCGGCACGGCAGCCATCATCGGACTCATCTACGGCATCCTGTACACGCGTTTCGGTGTGCCGACGTTCGTGATTACCCTCGCCGGCCTCCTCGCGGTGCTGGGCCTCCAGTTGAAGGTGCTGGGGCCCAACGGCTCCATCAACCTGCCGTACGAATCGTGGATCGTTCAACTGGGAACCTCGATGTTCTTCCCGCCATGGGCGGCATACGCGCTTGCGATCATCGCCGCTCTCGGGATGTTCTTCTCCGACTGGTTCCGTTCCCGGCGTCGAATCAAGGCCGGGCTCACGGGCGGATCGATTCCTCTCATGTTCATCAAGGCGGGGCTGCTGCTGGCGCTTCTGCTCGTTGGCGTCTGGTACCTCGCGACAACGCGCGGACTCGGCGTGATGTTCGTACTCTTCGTGCTGTTCGTCGTCATCATGAATTTCTTCCTCACCCGCACCCGCTGGGGCCGTGCCGTCTACGCGGTGGGAGGCAATGTCGAAGCGGCCAGGCGGGCCGGAATCAAGGTCAACCGCATCGTCATTTCGGTGCTCGTCCTCGGCACGCTGTTTGCCGCGGTCGGCGGCCTTTTCGCCACCGGCAGGCTGACGGCAGCAACCCTCTCCAGCGGTGGCGGCGACACGAACCTCGTTGCGATCGCCGCCGCGGTCATCGGCGGCACGAGCCTATTCGGCGGGCGTGGCAGCGCCTACTCCGCCCTGCTCGGGATTTTCGTCATCCAGTCGATCTCGAATGGTTTGTCGCTGCTCAATCTTGACTCGTCCATTCGCTACATGATCACCGGCGCGGTGCTGCTGCTCGCGGTCATCATCGATGCGCTATCGCGGCGTTCGAGGGCGACGCACGGTCAAGCCTGACCGGCCCGTTCCCTGAGGTGCGCATGCATTCATGCCCGTTCCCTGAGGTGCGAGCGAAGCGAGCCTCGAAGGGAGCCGCACCGCAGTGGCGCCTCAGGGCGCGGAGTGCTTCGGCTTTCGTCGCGACAGTCCCGGCAAATCATCGAGACGAGATTCGATCAACGCCAGCTTCTTGGCGCGACTCCAACCCTGTATCCGCTTTTCCCACTCATACGCATCCTCGATGCGATCCGTGTGCTGCCTGTAGACGAGCCGAGCGCCGCGATGTTTTCGGGTGAAATTCGCACCGAGCCCATTCTGATGTTCCCACACTCTTCCTTCGAGGTTCCAAGTGCTGCCGGTGTAGAAGCTTCCGTCGGCGCACTCAAGGATGTAGACGTAAGGCATGCGTCGATTGTCCTTCGAGCCGGTGGCGACCGTCGGTTGTTCTTCACGGGGTTACTGAGTTCCCCCCTTCGAGACGCCGCCTTCGGCTGCTCCTCAGGGAGCGGGCAAGTCACCCCTCCCTCCAGACCCCCTCAGGGAGCGGGCAAGTCACCCCTCCCTCCAGACCCCCTCACGGAGCAGCCCAGCCACCGCTGCATTTGGCGGCTCCTCAGGGAGCGGGCCAGTCACCGTTACCTTCGGCGGATCCTCAGGGCGCAGCGCGGAGGGTCTTCTCGTCGACGGGCGCGTTGCCGGATGCCGCGAGCGCGCGATAGTACTCGTGCGCCTCCTCCTGCCGCTCGGCTTCGATACCCGATGAAATCGTTGCCCTTAGGTGCTCCTGCTCGTAGCCGAAGGCGTCGACCAGATCCTGCGCGTGCGGTCGAAGCCTCGCGAGCAATCGGTCGATGTACGCCGTGATGGCCTGAGCGCGCTGGGGCGAGAGTCGACCGTGGATGAGGTACCACGACAGGTGCTTTTCGATGAGCCCGAGCCCGAAAACATCGTGCAGCCAGTCGAGCACCTGGCGCGTGCCGTCATCCGTAATCTGCTCCACGGCGCGCGTGAACGCTTCCCACTGCAGGAGTTCGCCGTGTGCGCGCGCCGCCTCGATGAGTTCGTTTTGCTGCGAATTGAACAACTCGGCGGCATCCGTCGGCGACATCTTTTCCGCGCCGCGCAGTCTGCCCGCGATCTCGGCCACCATCGACTCCACGCGATCGGTGAGCAGTTCGCGCTGCACGTTCGTTTCGCGCAGCTCCTTGATGCTGCGCGCGGTCGACCCGAAATCCCGGATGGTCTGCGCGACGGTGCGCAGCCCCGTGCCGTGATAGGCGACATCCGCAGCCTGGCCGACGACGTACGAGGCGAGCGCGCCGATGTCGGCGTCTTTGAACTTCTCGCTGTAGTTGGTGAGAAGGCGCTTTGCCACGAGCTGGAGAAGCACGTTGTTGTCGCCCTCGAACGTGACGTAGACATCCAGATCCGCACGTAACCCCACAAGCCGGTTTTCTGCCATGAATCCCGCGCCGCCGCACGCCTCGCGCGCTTCCTGCAGCGTGTCGAGGGCGTGCCACGTGGAGAGCGGCTTCAACGCCGCGGCGAGGGTTTCGAGATCCTGTCGGTCGTCGTCGGTGTCATGCTTTCCGCTGAAAACACCGTCGAACTTCTGCAGCAGCTCATCGTGAGCGAACACCTGAGCATAGGTCGTAGCAAGACGCGTGATGAGCCTGCGCTGATGGCGCTGGTAGTCGAGCAGCACCTGTTCCCGGTCGCCGCCGGCCGTGAACTGCCGACGCTCGTTCCCGTAACGAATTGCGATGGCGAGCCCGACCGCGGAGGCCGCCGTGGATGCGCCGTCCAGGGAAACGCGGCCCTGAACGAGGGTACCCAGCATCGTGAAGAACCGCCGGCCGGGACTGTCGATGGGAGACGAGTAGGTGCCGTCCTCGGCGACATCCCCATACTTGTTGAGCAGGTTCTCGCGAGGTACGCGCACGTGGTCAAACGCGAGGGTGCCGTTGTCGATCCCGTTCAGGCCCCCCTTCCAGCCGTCATCCTCTCCGTCGACACCCGGCAAAAAACCGTTGTCGTCGCGAATCGGCACGAACAGTGCGTGCACCCCGTGGTTCACGCCCTTCGTGATGAGCTGCGCGAACACCACGGCAGCCTTGCCGTCGCGGCCCGCGTTGCCGAGAAACTGCTTCCACGCCGCACGGAAGGGCGTATGGATGACGAACTCGCGGGTCTGCTCGTCGTACGTTGCCGTGGTGGCGAGACTCGCGACATCCGAACCGTGCCCGATCTCGGTCATCGCGAACGCGCCCGGCAGCGCCAGACTCATGATGTCCGGAAGCAGGTAGTGGTGGCGTTGCGTACCGAGCTGCACGATGGCGGAGCCGAAGAGCCCCCACTGAACCCCGCCCTTGATCTGCAGCGACGGGTCTGCCGTGACGAGCTCCTCAAACGCGGTGATGTTGCCGCCATTGTCTTCCAGGCCGCCCACCTCGAGGGGGAACGCCCTGTGCACGGAACCGTGCTCCACAAGAAGGTGCAATTGCCGCAGCACGCGTTCGCGCTGCTCCTCGAGTGAGAGCCCGTCGATGCGGTGCAGCGCGGGATCCTTCACAAACTCCCGGGCTTCGCGGCGAACCTCGCCCCACGTGCCCATGAGCATCTCATTCAGAATCGTCGTGTTGACCGCCGCCGCGGCGCCGTGGGCCTCAGAGGCGCTGTCGATGTGGTGGTCTATTTCGGCTCTCATGGAATCCGCATCGGCCTGGCTCATCGTGCTCACGCGATCCTTCGTGTCGGACATGATCCACCTTTCTCGGATGACCACCTTAACGGTAGACACCCTTTCTGTTAGTCGACAATGCTCAGTGTGTGAGCGACAAAACGCGAGCCAACTGCGGGTGCGCCTGTGTCGGGACCAGCCAAACAAAACGCTTAGTCTGGAAGTCAACATTCCGAACGGTTTCCATGCTCACAGTCCTCGTCGGTGTCACCGCCGCGCTCATTTACGGTTCTGCCGACTTCCTCGGCGGAATTTCGTCCCGGCGAATCAGTCCGCTGCGCGTCACGGCGATCGGAGCGGCATCCGGTCTGGTGATCCTGTTCGCGATTGAGCCGTTTCTCGGCGGCAGGTGGTCGTGGGAGGCGCTGGTTTACGGTGGGATTTCCGGCATAACCGGTGCGCTGGCGATCAGCCTGCTCTACGCGTGCCTCGCCATCGGGCCCATGAGCATCCTTTCTCCGCTCACGGCACTCGTCTCAGCGTTCGTGCCGCTCATGGCCGGCGTGTTTCGCGGAGAGCGCCTGCCGTTTTTCGGTTACGTGGCAATCGGAATCGCCTTGGTCGCCGTCGTTCTGGTGGGCTTCGTCAAAGAAGAGGGCGCCGTGCGGCCGAGCCTGAAAGCTCTTATCATGGCGATCGGCTCTGGCTCCATGATCGGCGCGTTCCTCATTCTCATCGACCTCACACCGGATGACGCCGGACTCGTTCCACTCATCGCCAACCGCGCGGTCAACGGCATTGTCATGTTCGCGGTGGTGGGCGCGGTGGCACTCTGGATACGCGCGCGCGCCACCGCGGTGGTCCCCGCCGCCACCCAACCGAACGTCGCACCCGCCACCGTGGGTATGCTCAGCCCCGGCTGGCGCGCGGGCTTCTGGTTCGCCGTGGCCGCCGGAGTCGTGGATGCGACGGCCAACGCCATGCTTCTGCTGGGCTTGCGCCTCGGCGACCTCACGGTCATGTCGGTGCTCACCGCGCTGTACCCCGCCGGCACCATCATCCTGGCCGCTATCGTGCTGCGGGAGCGGATCGCACCAGTGCAGGTGGTGGGTTTGATCCTCGCCCTCATCGCCGCCGGGATGCTCGCTCTCGCGTAAACGAACCGCGCAGGACGTCAGGTTGGGGCGAACGTCGGCTGCACGAACTCGAGTGCGCGAGGAGCCAAAGCCCACGTGAGATCCTCGAAAAGCCTGATGCTGGTGAATCCGGGCCACTCCGGCGGCAGCACCGCTGACTGAAGACCGGGGTCGAGGTAGGGAATTATCCGCCAATGGTCGAGGGCGCGGATGTAGCAGTGGAATGCCCCGCGCGCGTCATCCACCGGGGCCCAACCGCCGAACTCGGCGATGAATCCGGAGTGCAGCTCGGCAAGGTGATCGAGATCCCACCATGTGGCCACCGCGTCGGCGAGCGGCATCGCGGTCTGCGGAGTTTCCGTGATGAAGAGCGTCGCGGCTCCACGGAGGCCAAGGTCGTCGAGGATCTCCTCCACCTCGTCCGTGAGGAACGCGGGGCAAATCCACAGACCTGTCGCCACAGTTCCGCAGCCGATCCAGCCGAGTCGTTTGCGCAGCTGGTGTCGGGCAGCACGCTCGCTTTCCGGGAGCGAGAAGGAAATCAGGCACCACTGTCCGCCGTCCTGCTGCTGGCGGAACGAAAAGATGCGACGGTCGCCGCGTTCAAGCATGGGGACCGCTTCGGGGTTGAGTCGATATCCGGAAACGCCGTCGACACGTTCGGGCGACAGTAGCCCTTTCGCTTTCACGCGCGTGAGAGCGGTGCGCGTGTGGGCGGCACCGATCCCCACCGCACCCATGAGCCGAATCGCCTGGGCGACCGACATCCAGCCGCCGAAACCGCGCAGATACGAGCCGACTATCGTGCGCAGGAGCGAGGTTGCGCTTCCCGGCCGGGAGTCGACGTCGTCGAGGATCATGGCAATTCTTCGCCAATCGCTTCGACGCCGATGGCCACTTCCGCAAAGCTCGTGGTGAGGGGCGACAGGCCGAGTCGGAGTCCGTTCGGGCGGCGGAAGTCGGGGATGATTCCGCGCTTCCACAACCGCGCGTTCACCTCGGAGAACGACGGATGATCGATTGTCACGTGGCTGCCTCGCCTGTCGGCATCCCTGGGCGACGACAGCACGACTCCCTGAGGGACCAGAAGCTCGTCGACGAGTTCGATGGCGAACTCGGTGAGCTTCGTCGACTTGTCACGAATGGCCGGCATTCCCGCCTCGGCGATGAGTTGCAGCATGTCCTGCATCGCAAGCATCCCCACAATGGACGGGGTTCCGCTCAGGAAGCGGCGGATGCCGTCGTGCGGTTCGTACTCCGGCCCCATCGTGAACGGTTCGCTCGTGCCCATCCACCCCTGGATGGGCTGGCGAAAGTGGTCCTGGTGCTCCGCGCGCACATATCCGAATGCCGGGGACCCGGGTCCGCCGTTGAGGTATTTGTAGGTGCACCCGGCCGCGAGGTCGACCCCCCACGCATCGAGCTCCGTGGACACCGCTCCGACGGAGTGGCACAGGTCCCACAGAACGAGCGCGCCGGCATCGTGCGCGAGGGCCGTGATGGCGGGAAGGTCGGCGAGAAAACCGGAACGGTACGCAACGTGGCTCAGCACGACGAGTGCGGTGTTCGGTCCGATGACGTTCGCGACCTGCTCGGGTGTGACACCCGCATCCGGCTCCGGTGCTATCCAGCGAAGAGTCTTTCCGCACTCGGCAGCGATGCCCTGCAGGATGAAGCGGTCGGTGGGAAAGTTGTCGGTGTCCACGATGATGTCATCGCGATCGGGACGCGCGTCCAGGGCTGTGCGAATGAGTTTGTACAGGATGACGGTGGTCGAGTCCCCGACGAACACCTGGCCCGGGGCGGCCCCGAGAGCTACTTCACCGATCGTGTCGCCCACGGTGAGCGGCATTTCGTACCACTTCTCATCCCAACCGCGGATGAGGCGCTCGCCCCATTCTCGCGCGACGAAACCGGAAAGCCGCTCGACGCTCGCCAGCGGTGGACGGCCGAGCGAATTGCCGTCGAGGTAGGCGATGACCTCGTCGCTGCGCAGGAACTTGTCGCGAAAGTTCGAGAGCGGGTCTGCAGCATCCAGGTCGAGTGCGCGTGCATGGGTCATGTGAGGTACTCCCTGATTGTGGTGGGCGAAATGAGGTGAGCGGTGGCAAGCCATGTGGCCGGCGAATCGTGCTCGTCGCCGGAGATGTGGCTGAGTCGATGTCCGAGACTGCCGGAAAGTGCGAGTGCGTTGTCGCGATGCGTGATTCCGCGCACGAGAGCTTCGCGGCCAAGCCCAGCGTTCTCCAGTGCGAGAAGCTCTCTCTCGTTGATTCCGAGCGGGAGCGGACCGTTGCCGAGATCTGTTCCATAGCGGATGTCGCCGCCCGCGGCGTGGAACCGCCGCACGTTGTCGCTCGCGACGTCGAAGTCGTCGCCGTAGTCTCCCCAGCCGTGAATGTCGAGTGTGCTCACCCACGTCATCGACGCCGCCATATCGCTGATGAGCTTGTCCGCCAGGGGTTCGCTCCAGGGAGCGTGGGCGAGGATGTCGACTCCCGCAGCGAAAGCTCGTTCGGCCTGTCCCGCGCCCTGCGCGTGCGCCGCAACGCGCACACCCCGCGCGTGAGCGTGGAGCACTATGGCGGCGAGCGTTTCCTCACCGAGAACCGGGCCGACATCCGCATTCAGGGCGATCTTGATGAAGCTGGCCCCGGCATCCAATTGGGTATCGACCGCCGCGGCCGCATCGCTCGGAGTGGCGACCTCGAGGGCTGCGTCGCGCGGCGCCCAGCCGCTGTGCACCGGATACCCGCCGGGGGCCGTCAGCAGCTGACCGGCAAAACGCACCTCGGGAAACCCGTTGCGCTGTGACCAGGTTTGAACGGTGGAAAGGCTCCAGCCGAAGTCATCCACCGCGGCGATGCCGCCCTGTTCGAGGAGTGCGCCGTCTATGAGTCCCAGGTGAACGTGGTGGTCGCGAAAGCCGGTGAAGACCGAGCCGCCGAGGTGGCCTTCCGGCATCCCGTCCGAATCTGTGGTGAGTCGAAAGCCCTCGCGTCCTGCGACGAGAACGGCGGGAGCGAACGCGCCATCCCGCCAGCACCGTTCGACCGTGAACACTGTCATTGAAGCGCCCCGTTCGATCGGATTCCGGCGGGGTCCTTCGCCGACGCGCGAGTGCTAGCCAATCTCGGTCCGAACGGCAAACAGCTCGGGGAAGAAGGTGAGGTCGAGCGCTTTTTGCAGGAATCCGACACCGCTGGATCCGCCGGTGCCGCGCTTCATTCCGATAATGCGCATGACGGTCTTGACGTGGCGGAAGCGCCAGAGCTGGAAGTTGTCTTCCAGGTCGACGAACTCCTCGCAGGTTTCGTATTCCAGCCAGTACTGCTCCGGATTCTCGTAGATTTTGCGGAACGTCTCGACGAGTTCCTCATTCATCGAGTAGCCTTTCGTCACATCCCGCTCCAGCACTTCCACGGGAACGTGGTGGCCGTGGCGTGCGAGGTATCGCAGAAACTCGTCGTACACGCTCGGCTCGTGCAGAATGGCGTCGAGCAGTTCGTGCGCCTCTGGCTGCGACTCGAACACCCGCAGCATTCCGGCATTCTTGTTGCCGAGGAGAAACTCCACCGCGCGGTACTGGTAGGACTGGAACCCGGATGCGTTGCCCAGAAAACCGCGGAACTCGGCATACTCCGTGGGCGTGAGGGTCGCGAGCACCGACCACTGCTCGGTGAGTTGCTTCTGGATGTGTTTGACCCGCGCGATGCGTTTGAGCGCGATCTGCAGTTCGTCGTGGGCGATCAGATCGCGCGCCGAAACCAATTCATGCCGCATGAGCTTGAGCCAAAGCTCGCTCGTCTGATGCTGGATGATGAACAGCATTTCATCGTGGTGCATCGGATTCGTGACGGGCACCTGCGCACCCAGCAACCGATCCAGTTGCAGGTACGAGCCGTAACTCATCTTGTCTTTGAAATCCGTCACGATGTCGGATTCGATGGTGCGTTCGTGCGTCGGTGAGTCAGCCATCCATCGACGATATTACAAAATCACGACGGTCGCTACGTTTTTGTACCAAAACGACTACAGTGCCGCGAGCGTCCCAATCAACGCGTCACCCGGTCGAACCTCATCGAAGCGCGGCGTGATCTCCGCGCGGCCCAGCAGTTCATCCATCTTGCGGCGACGACGGGAATTCACGAGCGTGACGACGGTGCCCACCTTTCCCGCACGACCCGTGCGGCCGGCGCGGTGCAGGTAGCTCTTGTACTCGTCCGGCGGATCGGCCTGGATGACGAGCGAAATATCGTCGACGTGGATGCCGCGAGCGGCAACATCCGTCGCCACGAGCACGTTCACCCGTCCACTCGTCAGGCGCTCGAGATTGCGCGTGCGGCGGGCCTGATTGAGATCGCCGTGGAGGCTCACCGCGGGGATGCCGGCATCCGCCAGGTCATCCGCCAACTCTTCGGCAAACGCTCTGGTGCGAGCAAAGATCAGGGTCTTGCCGTCGCCGGACGCGAGCTGTTCGATGATGGCCCGCTTGTCGCGCTGCTCGATGAGCAGCACGCGGTGGTCGATGGTCGAGCTTGCCTGGTCTTCGCCGGCGACCTCGTGCACGCTCGGGTTGACGAGAAACTCGTCGACGAGCGAGGCGACACCCTTGTCGAGGGTCGCCGAGAACAGCAGCTTTTGGCCGTCTGGCGCGGTCTCCTTGAGGATGCGCTGCACGGGTTCGAGGAAGCCAAGATCGCACATGTGGTCGGCCTCGTCGATCACAGTGACGGTGACCTCGCTGAGGTCGAGCCGACCCTGGTCGATGAGGTCTTCGATGCGCCCCGGCGTGCCGATCACGATGTCGACACCGCGCTGCAACGCAGTGACCTGACGGTGCTGCGGCACGCCACCGTAAATCTGAGTGGTGAACAGACCAACGCTGCGGGCGATCGGCTGGATCGTGCGGTCGATCTGCAACGCGAGCTCACGCGTGGGCGCAAGAATGAGCGCGCGCGGCGCGCGGCCGGGCTTACGGCCCTTCGCCCCGTAATTCTCCATGAGCCGCTCCACCAGCGGGGCGCCGAAAGCGATGGTCTTGCCCGACCCGGTTTTGCCGCGGCCGAGCACGTCGATGCCTTTGAGCACGTCGGGGATGGTGGCCGCCTGGATGGGGAAGGGCGATTCTGCTCCGAGCTCGGAGAGCGAACGAACGATGTTGGCGCCGAGACCGAGGTCGGCGAACGTCACACCCTCGACATCCGACGCCACTATTGCGTCGGCTTCGAGACGCTCGAGCACGACATCTTCGTGCCCGGTGAAGCGCTGCTCTCCGACTGTGGCCGGATAGAAGTCCGAGTCACGGCGTGGGCGCTCCTCGCGCTGCGGACGCGAATCATAGGCGCGTCGTTCGCTTCTGGCCGGGCGATCCGTGCGCGCCGGGCGGCCGCCACGATCAGCGCGTGCCGGACGATCGCTGCGGTCGAAGCTGTGTGAGCGTGCCGGACGGCCTCCGTGGTCATCCCGCGTCGTGCGAGGTTGCCACTCGGTGCGACGAGCCTCGCGCGCGGGACGCTCTGTGCGGGTTGCGAAATCGCTTCGGTCGGAGCGTTCGGCACGAGGTGCACGGTCGAAGCGTTCGGCACGAGGTGCACGGTCGAATCGGTCAGCGCGCGCCGGACGGTCGGAGCGTTCGGCACGAGGTGCACGGTCAGAACGGTCGAAGTCGCGTGAACGGGTTGGGCGTTCACTGCGGTCTGGCCGACCCGTGCGATCCGCGGCGCCACCGCGCTCAGGCCGTTTGCGGTCGCCGCGCACGACATCGCCGTGCGGCTGCCAATCGGGACGACGATCCGTTCTGGGTGTTTCCGCGCGCCGCGCGCGGTCATCCGCACTCCAGCGTTTCTTGGCGGGAGCGGCCGTCGTCTCGGCGGGGCGGTATCCGCGGTGCTTGGGGCTCTTGCTGCCCGGCTTGTGCGCGGGAGCAGACGAGCGCACGGAACGCGTGGGAGTCTTCTTGAAGTTGGGCATGGTTCTTTCCGGGTTATCTCAATTGCATGGCAGGGCAGAACACAGCATTTCTCATGCAGGCGGTGTTCTTGGTTACTGCAGGAACCCGGGCAGTCTTTGGCCAGGACCGTTCACTTGCGTGTTATCCCCACACGAACGGATGTCTATGGAAACACCCAGGGGAACCGGCCCAGCAGACTTACAAACCCATTCGCGCGAGCGCGCGATGTCTAGAGCCGACTGGACAACACTACCCTGTCGGGCGCGAAAGAGCGAGCACTGGGATCTGGAGGAGAATATGCAGGGGCCGAAACATCGAGTTCGGCACCGTCACTCTCGGTGCCGCGATGAGCCACGAAGGAGCACGATGTTCAGGGCCGGATCGCAGACGCAGCTCGGTGTCGTCGGGTCGATGGCGTCGTCGACGGTGTTCATGTTCGTGTTCATCCTGTCCGCCTACCTCGACGCCACCGCGAACGAGCTTTTTGCCTGGCGCACCGTCTTCACGGTGCTCATGCTGGTCGGATTCCTCACGGTTGCCCGACGGTGGACGGGAATCAAGGTCCTCGTTCGTCGCATTCTCGATCGCCCCATCATTGGTGTCGCGCTTGTCGTGACAGCGGCGATGATCGGTGGCCAGCAGTGGCTTTTCACCTGGGCACCGCCGCACGGCCGTGGGCTTCAGGTCGCACTCGGCTACTTCATCATGCCCATCATGCTCGCGCTCGTCGGCCGAATCGTTTTCAAGGAGCGACTGGGACCGTGGCGTCTTTCCGCCGTTCTGGTCGCCGCGGCCGCGGTCATCTACCAGAGCGTTCTTGTGGGCGGCATCTCGTGGGAAACGATTGCCGTCGCGCTGGGCTATCCGGTCTATTTCACCGTGCGCCGATTCGCCAGCATCACCGGGAGTTCTGGTCTCACCGCGGAAATGATGCTCACGCTACCGGTTGCCGTCCTGCTGCCGGTACTTTTCGACCCGACCCTGCGCACGCTGAGCAATCCGGAAACTGCTCTCAGCATGGTGGGATTCGGCATCCTCGGCGCGACGGGAGTGCTCCTCTACGTGGGGGCAAGCCAGTTCCTGCCGTTGAGCGTGTTCGGTCTGCTGAGCTACCTTGAGCCGATCCTGCTCGCCATGGCCGCCGCCGTCATACTCCGTGAACCGCTGCCGGCAAACGAACTCCCCACCTACGTCACCATCGGCATCGCTCTGGCCCTTCTGGCGCTGGAGAGCATCGCGCGCGGGCGATGGCCAAGGAACCAGCCGCTCTCCCCCTGAGCGACTGGTTCCTCCCGCATCCATCGGATCAGGCGCCGAGTGCGCGCCCTGGCTGCGGCTTGGAGAACACCACGACAACGATGACGGCGGCGCCGACCACGATGTGCGGCAGCCAGGCGTTGGGGGCCTCATTGATGAAGCCGAAAAGGAAAGGCGAGGCAATCAGGAACAGCGATGCCACCACGTCGAAAATGAGGTGAACGGGCATCGCGATCAACTTGAAAGCACCCCATTCATAGCGCGTGAAGAGGCTGTAGACGAAAAGTCCGGCACCAAGAACGATGGGGATGATCACTGCGGCGCCACCGACACCCCAGAATCCGAAGATCCACGGTGCGAGGATCAGCGCGATGGCAACAATGTAGTCCAGTACGCCGTGCACTTTTGTGGGAATGAAACGCATGATGAGCTCCTAACGCTCGAGCAGTTCGCGGCGGCCGGATTTCGACCGTCACGAAGTATTCGGCGCGGGTGCCGTGTGCGGATTGGTGGAATGTCGTCGCGGGCGGCTAGGTGGTCTGCGCCGCAGCTTTCGCCGCCGCTTCGGCCTTCGCTTCGGCCTTCGCTTCGCGGCGGTCGATCCTGCGCTCCTTCGCGCCCTCGACCAGGTAGTAAAGCACCGGCAAGACGACGAGTGTGAGAAGCGTCGACGACACGAGTCCGCCGATCACGACGATCGCGAGGGGCTGCGAGATGAAGCCACCGTGACCGGTAAGTCCGATGGCCATCGGAAGCAGCGCGAAAATCGTCGCGAGCGCCGTCATGAGGATGGGCCGGAGTCGCCGGCTCGCGCCGTGCACAATCGCCTCGCCCACCTTCATACCCTTCTCGCGGTACTGGTTTACAAGATCGACGAGCACGATGGCGTTCGTGACGACAATTCCAATGAGCATGAGCACACCGATGAGCGACGCAACGCCGAGCGGGATGCCCGAAATCACCTGGAGGATTATCCCGCCGGTCGCCGCAAACGGCACAGATATCAGCAGAAGCAGCGGCTGGCGAAGGCTCTTGAACGTCGCCACCATCACCACGTAGACGATGAGGATCGCCGCCAGAAGCGCGAGACCGAGTTGGGAAAAAGCGTCCGCCTGCTGGGACGTCACGCCGCCGAGAACGGCCGAGGCGCCTGCGGGCAGGGTCACCGAGTCAACGGCCTCCTGCACGGAGATCGACGCAGTGCCGACATCCGCAACGTTCGGCGTGACGCTCACTGTTGCCGCGCGCAGCCCCTTGATCGTTGTAATGCTCGCGGGCCCGTCGGACTTCTGCACGGTGGCGAGATCGCTGAGCTTGTGCGGCCCGATCTTCGTCGGGATCGTCAGCTCCTTCAACTCGTCGATGCTCGTGGGCGCATCGGCGGTCTGGAGGTAGATGGACGTCGTCTTGTCATCGATCACGGCGGTTCCCGCGAGAGACGGCTGCATCGTCTGAGACACGATCGAACCGATGGCGATCTCGCTCAGTCCCGCTTCGGCAGCCTTATCGCGGTCCACGACCACGGCGACGTACGGCTGCGTTTCGGCAAGGTTGCTGGTCGCTTCTGCCGTGACCGAAAGGTCCTGCACCGCGGTCAGCACCTTTTGCGCAGCATCCCTCAGCGCAGTCTGATTTGCCGCCGTGATGTTGACGTCGATGGTGGAGGACGCGAAGCCTGAACCGGCGCTCGCGAGGGAGACGGTGCCGACATCCGTGAGTTTGTCGAGCCTGGACCGCACCGTCTTTTGCAGGGCATCCTGATTGACATCGGGGTCGGTGGTGATCGCGAAGCGGATGCCGCCTCCCCCGCCGAACGCGGCGGACAGCGAACTTCCGCCACCGATCGTGAGCTGTACGGTGTCCACTCCCTTGATGTCGCGCAGCGCATCCTCCACCTTCGTGGCCGCTCGATTCTTTGCGTCAAGACTCGTTCCCATGGGAAGGGACTGCGTGACCGTGATGGTGTTCTGACCGCTGTCGCCGATGAAGTTCGTCGTGAGCAACGGCGCAAGGGCGCCCGTGCCGACGAGCACCAGGAATGCCGCCAGTATCGTGATGACGGGTCGTTTGAGCGTCCAGTGGATAACCGGCAGGTAACCGCGCTGAAGGCGCGTCGGATGGTCCAGCTCGTCTTCCGCCGCGACGACGCCCTCGCGAAGTTCCCGACGGGAGACAATGTGCTCCTCGCCGTCCTCGCCGGAGTTGACACTCAGCTCGCTGTGTTCCTGCTCGCGCTGCGGCTGCTCTTGAGGTCGGCCCAGGAACCAGTACGCGAGGACCGGCACAATCGTGAGCGCCACGAACAGCGACGCCGCCAACGCGATGGTGATGGTCAACGCGAAGGGCCGGAACAGCTCTCCCGTGATGTCACCGACGAGGGCAATCGGCAGGAAAACCGCGACCGTGGTCACTGTCGACGCGGTAATTGCCGCCGCGACCTCCTTGACGGCGGTGAGAATCGCTTCCGCCTTGGGCTGACCCAGCGTGAGGTGCCGCTTGATGTTTTCGATGACGACGATCGAGTCATCTACAACGCGGCCGATCGCGATCGTCAGCGCGCCCAGCGTGAGGATGTTGAGCGAATATCCGGTCACCTGCATGCCGATGAAGGTGATGAGTACCGACACTGGAATGGAGATCGCCGTCACGAGCGTCGATCGCACGGACAGCAGGAAAATCAGGATGACGACGACCGCGAACAGCAGACCCAGAAGACCCTCGGTGGCGAGCGAGTCAATCGATTGCTGGATGAAGGGAGCCTGATCGAACACGATCGTAAACGTGGTGTTGCTGCCCAGGGCGCGCTCGAGGTCGGGAAGCGCATCCTGAACTTCTTTGGAGACCGCTACCGTGTTGCCTTCGGGCGTCTTCGTGACGCCAATCGTGAGCGCAGGCTGGCCGTTCACGCGCGAAATGCTCGTCACCGGGTTGGCGACAAGTTCAACGTCAGCGACGTCGCCGATGGTCGGCGGGGTCGCCGCGGGGGCACCCGGGAAGGAAGCGGCCGGGCCGGCACCGATCAGAGGTAGCTCGCGGATGGCATCCACCGTGTGGATGCGGGAACCCGATTGCACGGTGAGCGTTTTGTCGCCCTCGGTGATGGTGCCGCCGGGCAGCAGCACACCATTCGACTTGAGCGCGTCACGGATCGACTGGGTGGAGAGGCCCGCCGCAAACAGCTTTGCCGTGTCCGGCGTGATCGTGACCCGCTCGCCGACGGCACCCTGGAGGCTCGCCTCACGCACGTTGTCGAGCTTTTGCAGGTCGACGATCGTGGAGGACTGAAGGAGAGCGACAAGATCGTTTTCGTCGAGATCGCTCGTCACGGCGATTTGGATGACCGGGAAGTCGTCAATGCTTCCCGTGATGATGCGGGGGTCGGAGTTGTCGGGAAGCGAGCTCTTGATGCGGTTGATCGCCTGCTGAACCTTTTGCTCCGCCGTCGCCAGGTTGGTTCCGTAGTCGAACTTTGCCGTCACCGACGACAGGTTCGATGTCGACGTGGCCGTCGTGCTCTCCAGACCGGGCACACCCTGGATCGCCGTTTCGATGGGGGTGCTGAGGTCGTCGTTGACGACATCCGGAGCGGCTCCGGGATAGCTCGTGACTATCACCATCTGCGGGAACGAGACAGACGGAATGAGTTCCTGCTTCAGGGAGGTCAGAGCGAGCCCGCCGAAAACTCCGACGACGATCGTCACGAGCGCAATGAGCGCACGATTTCGCAGGCTGAAAACGGAAAGAAGATGCACGGACTAACTCCTGAAAGCGGCACTGTCGGCGGGCGAGTGCTGTGACGCACGGCCTCGTGCCTTCGTCAAGTATTCCACTGTCTGCATCGCGCTCGGTGCGCGCGGTGCAATTCAGACGACTTCGGCCAGATAGTTGCCTTCCGGGTGCACACCGCGGGGCAGCGAGGACCAGGCATCGGCGAGCGCGTCGATCGCGCGGTCGGTCTCCTCGGCGGAGTAGCTGAACGGCAATCGAAGATATCGCTCGAAGGCACCGTCCACTCCGAACCGCGGTCCGGCCGCCACGAGCAGGCCGTTGTTTCGGGCCGCGATGGTCAATTGCGAACTCACTGGCGCACCAAGGTTCACCCACACGGTGAGGCCGCCATCCACGTCGGGAACTTCCCATTCCGGAAAGCGCTCCCGCAATCGGGCGACGAGGTGATCACGGCCGGCGCGCAACTGTTCGCGGCGCTGCGCGAGAACGCTGTCGAATTCGGTGAGCATATGCAGCGCCAGCAACTGGTCGAGAAGGGGCGAACCGAGATCTCCCGCGGGGCGGGAACGCACGAGTCTTTGGATGACGTCGCGCTCCGCGCGGATCCATCCGATCCGAATGCCGCCCCACACCGTCTTGGCCAGTGAACCCACGGTGATGACCTGCCCGAGCGCGGCCAGCGGTGGGGCCGAATCGGCGGCGTCGATCGCGAGTTCGGCTGTGGTCTCGTCGGCGACCATGACGGAACCCGCATTGGCGGCAAGCTCGACGATCCTCTCGCGCAGGCCGAGATCCATGGACTGGCCCGTCGGATTGTGGAAATCCGGCATGAGGTAGGCCATGGCGGGGTGTTCGTTGGCGAATTCGAACTCGAGGCTCTCCACATCCCAGCCGCGATCTGTCGTCACGCTTACCGGATGCAGCCTCGCGCCCGTCAGCTTCAGCGCTTCGAACGCGTGCGGATAACTCGGCGACTCGACGATCGCGTTGCGGCCTCGGCTGAGCAGCGTGCGGGAAAGGAGCGCTATCGCGTGCTGCGCGCCGATCGTCACCATGATGTGTTCGGCTTCCGTGGGCACGCCGCGCTGCACGAACCGATCGGCGATTGCGGCTCGAAGGGCCGGCACACCGAGGAGGTCGAATCCCGAACCGCCGAGGTAGGCGGGGAAGTCCTCTGCCGCGCGACGAGCCGCATCGGCAAGGCCGCTGCTGGCGGGCGAGGTGGCCTTCGTGAAGTCCAGGTAACCGGCAATGGCGGTTTCGGTGGGGATGGAGCCGCTCTGCGGGATTCTCGCGCGACTTCCGGAGCCTCGCTGGCTTTCCAGGTATCCGCCGTCTCGCAGTTCCGAATACGCGGCGGTGATCGTGGTGCGACTCACGCCCAGCTGCTCGGCCAATTCACGTTCCGCAGGAAGCCGCGCGCCATAGGTGATGCGGCCATCCAGAATGAGAAGCCGCACCCGACTGGATATTTCTCGATACGCCGGACCGAATGAGCCCGCCCTCCAGTCCCCCAGCAGGGTGACAAGCACGCGCGGCGAGATCGAACCCATAAGGCCACTATAGTTAAATTGGCCCCTTGCGCTAGGGCCACTTTCGATATTGGATACTTTTATGTCCCCAGCCATTGTCATGACCAGACGCTGGGTTCAGCTCTTGCTCGGGCTCTTCTTCTACGGAATCGCCATTTCCCTCATGCTTCGAGCCGCCATCGGAATTTCACCGTGGGATGTCCTCGCCCAGGGCATATCCATCCACACCGGCATTCCCTTCGGCTTCGTCACCAACATCATTGGCGGCGTCGTGCTGCTGCTGTGGATACCCATTCGCCAGCGGCTTGGCGTGGGCACGGTATTGAACGCGCTCCTCGTCGGACCGAGCGCCGAAGTCGGCCTTTGGTTGATCCCCGCGCAAACCGAGCTGTGGGTGAGGGTCCCCATGTTTGTTGCCGGACTGCTGCTCCTGGCAATCGCGACCGGCATGTACATTGGTGCCAGGTTCGGACCCGGGCCACGGGACGGCCTCATGACGGGAATCAATCGAAAGTTCGGGGTGCGCATTTGGATAGTGCGAACCTCGATCGAAGTCGTCGTGCTGATCATCGGCTGGGTGCTCGGCGGCGACGTCGGATTCGGCACTCTCGCGTTCGCTCTGCTCGTCGGCCCCCTCGTTCACCTGACCATGCCGGTGCTCCTCGTGCCCGCCGCAATCACGCAGCCGGAACCCTCTTCCGTGCCCTCAGCGAGCCAATGAGAACCAAACCGAACACCACGAGAACAAGGCCGGAAATCGCGCGGCCACTCAGGGTCTCATGCAGCACGAAAACCCCGAGCAGCGTCGCGGTCATCGGCTCAGCAAGTCCCAGAGTCGCGACTGTGGATGCGGCGAGGGACGACAGCGCGTTTGCCAGAAACAGGCACGCCACGGTAATCGTCGCAATGCCCAGCCAGAGCGCCATGACGACCCCGTTTGGCGACACGAGCCAACCCGACCCGGAAAAAATGAGGATGGGGAGCGCGCCGATTGCCGACCATCCGAAAATCACCGCCACCGAGCCGATCGGCGTCCAACCGTCGACGAGCAGCTTCTTGGCCGAAAGCGCGTAGAACGCGTAACACGCACCGGCGCCGAGAGACAGCAACAGACCTGCAGGGCTCGTGACTCCGGTTTCGCCGAATCCCGACAGCAGAGCGATTCCGACAACCGCAACCACCGTGGCAACGAGCCACGCGTTTCCGGGAAAGCTTCGGCTGAGAAACCACTCGAACAGTCCCGTGAAGATCGGACCCGAACCGATGGCAACAACCGCACCGATCGCGACCCCGTTCATGCTCATTCCGAGAAAGAACGTGAACTGGTACGCGATGATGGCCGCCGCACCGATCGCGACCGTGGGCCATGCCCTCCAGCGGGCGGATGCCGCCCTCGTCAATTGCGGTTCCGGAGCCGAGAGGTTCGGAATGTGCAGGGTGAGCATTCCCGTGATGGGTTCACCCGGTTCCAAATCGCGCAGGGCGCGACGCGAGCGCAGCGACATGAGCCATGCCACGAGAGCGAGCGCCGCGCCGCCCACGACGATTCGCGCGGACCCGACCGAGAGCGAGGATGCCCCTGCCGGGCCGAGCGCCTGCGCCGTTCCCGTCGTTCCAAACAGGACTGCCGCGATCAGGGCGAAGACGACGGCGTGCACATCGACATCGTCGCACAGAATCGCGTCCGCCCCGCAATGGACGGGGCCATCACCACGTGTTAGCGCGTGAGATTCCGCTGCGCGTACGCGCTCATGGCGTCTCGCACGAATTCGGCACCTGCCTGGCCGCCGTAGTTCGCGGCGAAGCGCGGATCGGCGACGTACATCTCGCCGAGACCCGTGAAGTACTCCTTCGTCGGGCCCCCCGCTTCGCCTCCCGGAGTTCCGGGGATGCTGCGCAGCCACTCGAACTGGCGCTGCGCGAGGGTCTGTGCCTCGTCGCTTTCGGGGTCGACGCCGGCCTCGAAGGCGGAGATCCAGTCTTCGCCAAGCTGCCGTGCGATCGTCTTCCAGCGCGCCTTCTGCTCTGCGGTCTGCGAGCGCCACCAGGCGTCGCTTTTCGCGTAGGCGTCCTCACCCCAGCGCTCCTCGACCTCCTCCTTGTACTGTGAGTGGTCGAATCCGTCGAACATTTCCTCTGCCACGAGTGGCTCCTTCTTCTCGATTTTCGTGATGGTCCTCTCGACCGCGACGATCTGGCGATCGAGTCGCTCCTTCTCGCGGTGCAACCACTGCAGGTGGGTGCGCAGTGCGGCCTCGTGCGGCGCCTGGCCCTCCAGTACCGCCGAAATTGCGGGGAGTCCGAGTCCCAGTTCGCGCAGCAGCAGAATTCGTTGCAGGCGCGTGAGAGCGTCGTCGTCGTAGTACCGGTAACCATTGCTGCCGACGCTGCTGGGTTTGAGCACTCCGATGCTGTCGTAGTGCCGCAGCGTGCGGCTGGTGGTGCCGGTCAGGCGTGCGACGTCGTTGATGGATCGCTCCATTTCGACCTCCTTTTGCGTGCGAATACCACGCTAGAGGTTGACGTTGCGTCAATGTCAATCGTGCGTGGCCATCACGAGCAAAAAGTGCGAATGGCTCCCTCGAGAATGTCGGTGAGCTGCTCGATGGACTCGACCGTGGCCCACTCCGTATCGGCGTGCGCACCGCCGCCATCGACCCCGAGCAGAAGGCACGGAATACCGGCGTCGAGGATGAGGCCCGCGTCGGTCCAGAACGGCTCGCCTCGAGTTGCGACCGGATGCCCGAGCACGCGTTCGGCGCTGTCCGCGACTGCGCGCACGATCGGCTCGTCGACATCCGCCTCGAACGCACCGCGCGCGACGAGTTTCCTCAGCTCACACCGGAAATCGGGAGTGGAGGACGCAAGGTCGCTCAGCAGCACGCGCAGTTCCTTCTCGACGGCGGCGGGGGTCTCGCCGGGCAGCATTCTTCGCTCGATCGTGAGGGTGCACGCATCGGCGACCGTAGCGGCGTCCGTTCCCCCCGAAATCATCGACACGCGAACGGCGCTGTGTCCGAGGAGCGGATGCGGCGGTGTCGCCTCGTATCGCGCGCGCAGGCCGTCGAGCGCCCGCAGAACCAGCCCAGCGTGGGCTATCGCGTCGACACCCTGGTGAGGCATGGAGCCGTGGGCCGCAACACCCGAAAGCTCGATCTCGAACCAGGCGAACCCGCGGTGAGCCAGTACCAGGTTCAGTTCGCTCGGTTCCGTGACGATCGCGGCGTCGGCGGTCACCGCCCTGAGTGCATCCTGCGTGCCCACGCTTCCAAACTCTTCGTCCGCCACCAGCGTGACGATGACGTCTCCGGAGTGTTTGGCTTCAGCGCACCTAGCGGCGGCGACCATGATGGCCGCGACGCCTGCCTTCATGTCGAACGCACCCCGTCCGAACAGCTTGCCGTCGCGCACTTCTGCGGAAAACGGATCGCCGTCGTAATTCGCAACTCCCACGGTGTCCAGGTGTCCGTTGAGCATGAGGGAACGGCCTCCGCCCGTTCCCCGCGCGATGCCGATCACGGTGGGCCGATCGTGCGTTCCCGCCAGCTGAATCTCGAAGCCTCGCGCCGCAAGCCATTCGGCGCACCACTGCGCAATCGCGTGCTCTCCGGCTGCATTCGGCACGAGGTCGGGATTGACCGAGTCGAAGCGGATGAGGCTCTGTGCCACCTCGAGGGCATTCCACTTGTGTGCTGTCTGTTGCATGCCCCGAATCTATCTTTCCTCGTTCGCGCGCGGGCAAAATTCGGATTTTCGCAGGGACTTGCATTTCGGCCAAACACGATATAGCTTGATTCTTGTAACACGCGATATAACGCGTTTACCGAGACGCGACAGTGAAAGGGAAGTCTCATGGCAGACCAAAAATGGCTCATCGAGGACGCGAAAACGATCGACGTCGACATGGTGCGCAATCTGAAAGTTGGGCTTCTCGGCGGAAAAGTCGACATCGTGGGCCACGACGAACCCGGCGCCCGCATCGAGGTCCACTCCGTCACCAAGAAGCCGCTCAAGGTTTCCCTCTCGGGCGACACACTCGAAGTCGACCACCCTCAGATCGAATGGGAGAACTTCCTCGACGTGTTCACCACCATGAAGCACAAGGCAACCGCCGACATCAGCATCATGATTCCGCGCGACGTCGCGCTCAAGATCGGAGTTGTCTCCGCGAGCGGACTGGTCAGCGGCCTTACGGAAGACGCCAAAATCAGCACGGTGAGCGGGGACCTCGTGATCGACGGCGTGTATGGCGACCTCGACATGAACTCCGTGAGCGGTGAAATAAACGTGCGCAACCACTACGGCAACATCACGTCGCGGACCGTCAGCGGCGAGATCACCGCCAGCGGAGAGATCATGAAGTTCAACTCGAACAGCGTGTCGGGGGCAGTGTTTCTCGACGTCGTCGGCACACCCGACAACGTCAGTTTCAAATCCGTCTCGGGCGACATCACTCTTCGACTGGAGCCGGGAGTACCGGCCCAGTACAAGGTGAGCTCCGTCTCGGGGCGACTCCAACTCGACGACTCCACCATCACCGGGGTTCGCGGTCAATACACGGGCAAGTACGGCGACCTCCACGGCCAGTGGCTGGAATTCTCCGCAGCCACCGTGTCGGGCGACGTCAGCGTTCTCCACTCCCCGGCTCAGGGAGGATCAGGCCGATGACGCCGCCGGTGTTCGCACACGGCCACCTTCGCCTCTACCTGCTGAGCCTCCTCGCTCAGGAACCCATGCACGGCTACGAACTGATTCTCGCTCTCGAAGAGCAGTTCGGGGGTACGTATTCGCCGAGCGCGGGCACGATCTACCCGCGCCTGGCGAAGCTCGAAGAAGAGGGTCTCGTCACGAAATCACCCGAGGGCCGTAAGACGGTGTACGAGATCACGGATGCCGGTCGCGCGGAACTCGCAGAGCGGCAGCACGAACTCGACTCCATCGAAAGCGACGTCACCGATTCGGTGCGGCGCCTCGCCGACGAAGTTCGGGAGAACGTGAATCAGGCGATGAAAAGCTTGCGCGCCGATCTCGCGGCTGCGGCACGCGATGCCCGCTCCGAGGCCAAAAAAGCGAGCCGAACGATTCGAGCCGATACGCGCGAAATCAACAGCGGTCAGCTTCGCAGCGCCGAAATCATCCTCAACGACTTTCGGCACAACATGCGCTCCGAACTTCGCAGCATGGCCGCTCGGGACGAACTGACCGATGACATCGTCGACAGTCTCGGCAAGAAGCTCGCGGACGTGCGGATGAGCCTTTTCGGATCACGCTAGATCACGGTGCTGGAGGGGGGTCGGATGACCGCGAGGAAGCATCGTTCCTCACGGCGGCCGCGGGCCACACCGCGACGCCTACCATGATGCCGGTCGCGATGAGCACTCCGGCGGCTCCCGCGGATGCCGCGAAAGCTCCAAGGCTCACCGGAAGAACCGTCTGACCCAACCGGTTGAACGCCAGCCTGAGGGACATCGCGGACCCGCGGTATCCGGGCGGCGGAAGCTGAGAGATCCACGACATGGTGACGGGCTGGCAGGTTCCCACCGCAAAACCGTACGCTGCCGACAGCGTCAGCAGCGCCCACTCGGGTGCGGCGAAACCCATTCCGGCAAGGGCGACCGCGGAAATCGCCACCGACCACATCATGACCGCGCGACGCCCCAGTTTGCGCACGAACCATCCGAGAAAGACACGCGACACCATGGACGCCACTGATCTGACTGTCAGCGCGATGCCGACGGTCGCCGCGGAGAAAGCTCGCTCGTGTCCCAGTGCCGGAATATAGGTCAAGAAGAGGTCCACGGACGCGAGAACTATCGCGCTCGTCAGCAGCGCCTTGGCCAGACCGGGGATCTTCAGCAGCGTGAGTGCCGTTCCCAGCATTCCCGAGCGCCCCTCGACGTGCTCGACGGGAGAGCTCGGAATGAACGCTGAAATGACCAGCATGACGAGTGCCAGTCCCGCGCAGACCGCAAAAATGAGACCCAGCGGAGGCGTTTTCACGGTGCCGCCCGGCAATACCAGCAGGAGCGGCCCGAGCGTCTGCCCCAGTGATGCCGCAAATGCGTACACGCCGAAGTGCGAATCGGAACCTCGGGTGTTCGGATTGTTCGCCATGAGTGCCTGCTCGCCGATGACGGAGAAAAGGTGCCCGATGCCCAGAAGCACCGTGGCAAGCAGCAGCAGCCACAGCGAGCCGGAGGAGAGGAAGGCGACAACCGCGGATGCCGTCACCGCCACCGACCCCACGACGAGCGACCGGCGTTCTCCCAGATTGTCGATGGCCCTCCCTGCCGGCAGCGCGAAGAGCAACGCCGGGATGGCGAATGCGGCGGTGATGATGCCCAGAAGCGCAGGAGCCAACCCGATATCCAGAACCGCATACGACAGCGTCGGCCTCAGCGCGAAAGTTATGGTCTGAATCGCTATCGCATGGAGGAAGACCAGCCCGAGCGTTCGCCTCATGAGGCCACGGTCATGAGTTCCTGTGCCTCCGCGGACGGAATCGCAATGTCCGGGTACACAAGCGCATCCTCCGGGTTGAAAATCAGCCGCACCTTTCCAAAAAGGCTGCCGTCCTGCGTAACCGCCTGAACGATCGTCGAACCCAGTCGAAGACCGTACTCGTAGCGAGAACCCACGTACGACCTGGTCAGGACCTCGGTATCCAGCACGTTCATGCCGTTTGTCGGATCCTGGACCGGCGTGATGGTGAGCTTTTCGGGGCGCACCGCCACGGTGACCTCCTGTCCCTCGGTGAACTTCTCCTTGGTTGCAACGGTAATCTGTTCGCCGTTGGTGGCCAGTCGGATTTTTATCGATCCGCCATTGCGGCTTTCCACGACGCCCACAAGAAAATTGCAGCTGCCCACGAATGCCGCGACATGCGCCGTTGCCGGGCGATCGTAGACGTCGGTCGGAGATCCGATCTGCGTCATGCGCCCGTCGAACATCACGGCGATCCGATCACTCAGTGACAGCGCTTCGTCCTGATCGTGCGTCACGTACACGGTCGTGATTCCCAGATCCTCCTGCAACCTCTTGAGCCACGCCCGCGCCTGCTCGCGCAATTTGGCATCCAGATTGGAGAGCGGCTCATCGAGCAACAGCACGGAAGGCGAATAGACGAGAGCCCTCGCCAGAGCGACCCGCTGCTGCTGGCCCCCCGAGAGTTGATGCGGGTAACGGTCTTTGAGGTGCGCGAGGCCGACCTTGTCCAAAGCGTCGTGGATGAGGGAGGCCTTGTCGGCTTTACTGGCTTTGCGAATGGACAGCGGCAACGCGAGGTTCTTCTCCACCGTCATGTGCGGCCACAGCGCGTACGACTGGAACACCATGCCGAGGTTGCGCTCCTCCGGTTGCACGTAGAGTTTCCTGGCAACATTCACGAAAGTACGGTCTCCGACCTCGACGGAGCCGGCGGTGGGCTGCTCGAGCCCGGCGATGCAGTTCAACGTCGTGGACTTGCCGCATCCGCTGGGGCCGAGGAGCGTGAAGAACTCTCCGTCCTCGATCGTGAACGTGATTTCGTTGAGCACGTGATTGTTGTTGAACTGTTTGGAGAGATGCGAAACGCGTACGTCAGGCATTGTTGTGTCCTTTCATGAACAGGCTCGCTATTGCGACGAACACGGCCGAAATGGTGATTTGAATGGTGGCCAGCGCCGCAACCGAACCGGTGTTCCCCTGAACCCACAGCTCCAGCATCGTGGTGCCGATCACGCCCGTATGCGCGGACGACAGGAACAGCGCAGCGGAATATTCCTTCATCATCGTCACGAAGACGAGGATCACGGCTCCCATGAACGCCGGAAACAGCAGGGCCCTGAGCACCCTGAAGAAGGCGCCGAGCCAATCCGCACCCGAGGTTCTGGCACCGTTGTCGAGCTCCGTGGCGATTTGCATGATCGCGGGTGCGATCGACCCGAACGCCACGGGTAGTGCGCGGAATCCGAACGCGATAATGATTGCCGTCAACGTGCCCTGGATCAGGCCGCTGATCCACTGCGGAGCGAGCGCAAACGACCAAAAGAACCCGATACCCACAATGATTCCCGGAACAGCCTGGGGAATGAGTGCCAGGTATTCGATCGCTCGAGCGAACCGGAAGGTCGACCTCCGTGCGACGAGCACGGCAAGCAAGGCGAGCCCGCTGATCACGATTGCGCCGACCGCTGCCACCACGACGCTGTTGGTGATGGATTGCACGTAAACCGGGAAGGTGAACACGCGATCATAGTTGTCGAACGTGAGCGTCTTGAGTGGACTCTGCAGCGGGGTGAAGATTTTCGTGAACGACCGGAACACCAGACCCAGAATCGGGAGTACTGCACCGAAAATGAGGTACAGCGTGATCAACACCACGGCGACCCAGCGGATCCAGCCCAGCTCGAGGAGCCTCGGCCGCACGGCCTTCCCCCGCACGGAAATGAAGCGCTGAGCATTCTTGAGCACTCTGGCCTGAATGGCAACCGTCGCGATGGTCACCGCGAGAATGATGGTCGACGCTGCGCCGAGTACCCCGTAGTCGGGGCGAATCGATTGCAGGCCGTTGGTGTAGAGGAACGTCGAGAACACCTGGATGCGCACCGGTGTGCCGTAGAGCAGAGGGACGCTGAGGGTCTCGAGCGAGACGCTGAAGACGAGAATCGACGCGTACACGATCGGGGGCCGCAGCATGGGAATGATGACCTGGAACAGGATCCGCATCGGCTTTGCTCCGCACACCTGCGCCGCGCTCTCGAGAGAGGCATCGGATTGCTGCAAGGCGTTGGCGCAAAAGACGTACGCGATGGGGGCGAGCCCGACGGCTTCCGTCGCCGCCATTCCCGCAATCGTGTAGAGATCCCAGGGGACGAAACCGATGAGTTGCCTCACGCCCACGCTGATGAACCCCGCGGGACCGTACAGGGTGATCCAGCCGAAACCCAGAATGAGCGAGGAGACGAAGAACGGCCACTGCATCGACAGCCCGAGGAAGCGCCCGAACGGCAGTCGCGTGCGCACGACGAGGACCGCCATCGGAATGGCGATGACGAGCGAAAGAACCGTGGTTCCGACGGCGAACAAAGCCGTGTTGAGAATCACCTCGCCGAAGCCGGCGTCGGTGAAGAGGTGCACGTAGTTCTGCGCCGTGAAGATTCCGCCGGACTTGTACAGCGGCCGATCCTGAACGGACTGAAACAGAATCGGAAGCAGCGGCGCGACGACGAAGAGTGCGAGGACGATGAGGACAAGGTATTGGACGATCCGACCCCGGCCGACGCCGAAGACCCGAGGGTACTTCGGCGCCGGCAGGGCGGGTCGGGAATTCGACTTTTCAGTCGAACCCGCGGTAGTGAGAATTGCCATTGTGTGTTTTCGGTGACGCAGCGGTGTGCGCTAGTTCCCGAGCATTCCGTCCCACTTGGAGACGAAGGCGTTCACGTCGGAATCCGACACCGTCTTGTAGGGAACGCGGATGATGGCCTTCTCACCGGCCGTCTTCTCGATCTCCTGATAGGTGTGAATGCCGTCCTTGAGCTGCACTCCCTCGCGGTAGGAGGTGAGTCCACCCTCGGCAACGGCCGCCTGACCTTCGGCGGAAAGCACGAAGTCGAGGAACAGCTTCGCCGTCGCCGCGTGCGGAGCCTTCGGGGTGATGCCGATTCCACGGCCGAGAACCACGGTTCCGTCCGTCGGGAGCACAAACTTGAGCAGGCCTGCACTGTCCGCTTCTGCCGGATACGCGACAGCGGAGCTGATCAGGAAGCCGGCCGCATACTCACCGGAGAGGATCTTCTCGCGCTGAGTTCCGGATGACGTTTCCGGACGAGCGATCGGCAATATGTCGCCCAACGTGTCCCACGCATCCTTGTTGCCCTCTGCCCAAGCGTGCGACACCGTGAAACCCCAAGCGCCCTTGACGTCTCGCGTGGTGATCTTGCCTTTGAATTTGTCGGGATCTGCTTTGACCAGTTTCGCAAGGTCGGCGATGCTCTTCACGGGCGTCGTGATGATGCTCGTGTTGTATGCCATTCCCACCGGATCCAGCGACATCGCGTACACGCTCGGCATGAGTTCCGCGAAGTCGGGGAGCTTGGCGAGCTCCGGCGACTTGTACTGCATCACGGCACCATCGTCGATGTACGTCGCCCACGCCTGCACGGCGTTGGAGACGAGCATGTCCGCCGGCGCATTGCCCGTTGCGGTCTCGCTCAATTGACGCTGGAAGACCTCATCGCTGTCGAGGTTGTTGGCCGCGATGTTGGTGACCCAGGGATACTTCGCCTGAAAGTCCCTGATGATGGGTGCCCAGTTCTCCTGATCCGTGTTGGAGTAGATCACCAGGTCGCCCCCTTCCGCCTTCGAGGCGTCGATGAGGTCGCTGTAGCTCTTCGGGTAATAGCTGGGAATGCCGTTCGCATTCTCGCCGTCATCCGAAGGCGACGTGGTGTCGGCGGAAGAACATCCGGCGAGGGCCACCACCGTGCTGAGTGCCGCGAGGGTCGCGACGCCGGCGATTCGCCAGCGATGCTTTTCCCCTCCGCGATTCCGTAGGAAGATACCGTTCATCATTCACTCCTTTGTGTCGGGAAAGACGTCTGCACATTCGATGACGCAGCCGTGTTGGTGCTCGCCATGATTTCGTCAGGGAAGAATGCCGGTCAATAATTCGGTCGTTTTGGCCACAAGGAAACTTTCGGCAACCGAACTTTTCGCTGGGGTGTGACTTTGCGTACTCACTCGCAACCTAATGGGTGTATTGTCGCAACTCGTGACTACAGAAGTCCGGTCGCCTAAACGCTGGCTGATCGGCGATCCACTACCCACAGACAAACTTGAGGGACAGCTGCTCCCCAAGCATTTGGCCCTACCCATCTTCGCCAGCGATGCGCTGTCGTCCGTCGCATACGGCCCTCAGGAACTGCTCATGATCCTGATGCTCGGCGGCCTCAGTTTTCTCACTTTCGCGCCGTGGGTCGCTGCCGCCGTCATCGTCGTTCTCGTCACGGTGGTTGCCTCGTACCGCCAACTCATCAAGGCCTACCCTTCGGGCGGCGGCGACTTCGAGGTGGCGCACAAGAACCTCGGCGAGAAGGCCGGCCTCGTCGTGGCGAGCGCGCTGCTCATCGACTACATCCTCACGGTCGCCGTATCCGTGGCCAGCGGCGTCGACAACATCATCTCCGCGTTTCCGGAACTCCACACGTGGCGCGTCGAGATGGCGCTTGGTTTCATCGTCGTTCTTGCCGCCGTCAACCTGCGCGGCGTGCGCGAGTCGAGCAAGGCGTTCGCGCTACCCACCTATCTCTTCATTTTCAGCGTGCTCCTCATGATCGTGGTGGGTTTTATTCGCATCGTCCTCGGAGACGCACCCGTCGCATCCTCGGCAACCTACCAAGTGAAGGCGGAGCAGTTCACTCAGGTGGGAATCGTGCTGCTGCTCCTGCGCTCTTTCGCAAGCGGATGCAGCGCCCTCACGGGCGTGGAAGCCGTCGCCAACGGGGTGCCGGCCTTTCGCACCCCCAAGATCAAGAACGCCAAGCGCACTCTTGCCATGATGGGCGGAATCGCCATCACGCTCTTCGCGGGGGTCACGACTCTCGCGCTGGTCTCCCACGTTCACTATGCGGAGAACCCCTGCGATCTTCAAGGATTCACGGCCTGTGCGACTGAACCGCAACGCAGTGTCATGGCCCAACTCGCCGCCGCCGTCTTCGGCGGAGACACTCAAATACTCTTTTTCGTGCTTCAGGGTACGACCGCTGCGGTGCTGCTGCTCGCGGCCAACACGGCATTCAATGGATTCCCGCTTCTGGGGTCCGTGCTCGCTCGCGACGGCTACGCGCCAAAATCGCTTTCGACGCGCGGCGACCGGCTCGTCTACTCCAATGGCGTGCTCATTCTGGGCCTCGGCGCCGCGATCCTGCTGATCGCATTCCAGGCGAACCTCACAGCACTCATCCAGCTCTACATCATCGGCGTTTTCGTGTCGTTTACTCTCGGGCAATCCGGCATGGTCAAACACTGGATTCGCACCCTTAGGGGAGGTGCGAAGAATCGCGGTCAGATCATCCGAAGCCTTTCCATCAACTCGTTCGGCGCGCTGTTGACGGCGACAGTCCTCATCGTGGTGACGGTCACAAAATTCACCCACGGCGCGTGGATCGTCTTCGTGATCGGGCCGATCCTGTACCTTCTCATGCTCAAAGTGAACCGCTATTACCGGCACGTGGAGATCGGTCTCGCCGTCGATGACTCCACGGTGTTCGGCGCCAACGGCGACCACGCGATAGTGCTCGTGGGCGACCTGCAGAAACCCACGCTGAAAGCGCTGGACTACGCCATCGCCGCTCGCCATGAAAGTCTCGAAGCGGTGCACTGCTCCATCGACGACGAGCAGACAAAGCAACTGAAACAGCAATGGAAGTCGCGAAAAATCCAGGTACCGCTGAGGGTGATTCAGTCGCCCTATCGCGACATCAGTTTCCCGCTCATCAAGTACATCAAGAAGCGTCGTGAGTCCCACGGAGCAGAGGTGGTCACGGTCTACATGCCGCTGTTTGTGGTTGGCCACTGGTGGGAGAACCTTCTGCATAACCACAAGGCCCGGCGCATCCGCCACAAGCTCGTGCTGTGCCACGGTGTCGCCATCGCCCTCGTGCCATGGCTGCTCGACTCCTCCCAGGCTTTGTATTCGCGTCCCGGAAGGCCACTGCCCGGGCAGGACCGACGCGGCGAACCGGTGCGCCAGGCCGTGATCCGCAAGCATCTGCCTCCGGCGCGCCTTGCGGAGAGCCACCGCAAATAGCATCGGAACCACGCGAAACCACCCGGAACCGACAGGAACGCCAATGAATGCTCGAATCGCAGCGATCGCCGCTGCGCTGGTCGGCGGCGCCCTCGGAACCGGCGCCCGCTTTCTGCTGGAGACGATTCTTCCGCACTCGAATTCGGAATTCCCGTTAAGCACGCTACTCGCAAACGTGGTCGGAGCATTCCTTCTCGGACTGGTCGTCGCGCGACTGTGGTCGCAGCTGTCGGACTGGATGCGCGTCGCCGCGGGCACCGGATTCCTCGGGTCCTTCACGACGTTCTCGGCCGTCATGGTGTCCCTCGTCGCGCAGACCGCGGAGGGGCTCTGGTGGATGGCCGCGTTGTACCTCGTGATATCGCTCGTGCTGGGGTTCGCCGCCGCGGCGTTCGGCCTTCGAGTGGGGCGCGTCGCAACACCCATTGACTGGACCGACGAATGAGCGCGCTGTTGGCTGCCACCACGCTTGCGGCGGGCGGCCTGGCCGCGGTCGCACGATACCTCGTGTCTGTCGCGTTTGCCGGGCCCTCGCGGGAGGAAAGCTTTCCCTGGGCTGTCCTCGTGGTTAACGTCGTCGGCTCTGCGCTCGGCGGGGTCGTCCTCGGGCTCACGGAGAGCCTGGCGATTTCGCCTGACGCACGCATCATCATCCTCACCGGCGTGTGCGGGGGTGTCACCACGTTCAGCACGTTCAGCGTGGAAACCATTCAGTTGCTCACGCACGGACGATGGCGTGCTGCAGCGTTGAGCGTTGGCGCGAATCTGGCGGTCGGCTTCAGTGCCTGCCTGATCGGGTACGTGCTCTTCGCACGATGAACCAGCCGCTAGATTCGAGCTATGGAATACGACATCGAATCGGTTCGCTCAGACTTCCCCGCGCTTTCTGCAGGCTCCGCGCACTTTGACGGACCGGGTGGAACGCAAACGCCACGACAGGTAATCGACGCCATGTCAACCGCGATGGCGGGACCGTTGTCAAACCGCGGCACCGTCACCGAAGGTGAACGACGCGCGGAAGCTGCGGTGTCAGACGCGCGGGGCGCGATAGCGGATCTCGTGGGCGGCGACGCGGGCGGCGTGGTTTTCGGCCGCAGCGCCACGCAACTCTGTTACGACTTCTCCCGGTGGGTTTCGCGGGAGTGGAAGGCGGGGGACGACGTCATCGTCACGCGACTGGATCACGATTCGAACATCCGCCCCTGGGTGCAGGCGGCCGAACGCACGGGCGCGACCGTGCGCTGGCTGGACTTCGACCCGCTGACATCCGAGCTCGACGACATCGGTTCGGTGCTCACCGACCGAACGAAGCTCGTGGCGGTGACGGCAGCATCCAACCTCATTGGAACAAAGCCGGACGTTTCCGCGGTTGCGGCAGCGGCGCATCGAGTTGGCGCACTCGTGTACGTCGACGGTGTGCATTACACCGCCCACGAACTCGCGGATGTGGGCGCTCTCGGTGCCGACTTCTATGCCTGTTCGCCTTACAAATTTCTCGGCCCGCATCTGGGAGCACTCGTCGCCTCACCCCGCCTGCTCGATACCCTCGTGCCCGACAAGTTACTTCCCTCAACGAATCAGGTGCCGGAGCGGTTCGAGTTCGGTACGCTCCCGTACGAACTCCTGGCGGGCGTGGCCGCGGCCGTGGACTACCTCAGCACTCTCGGCGGATCGAACAAAGCGACCTCGTCACGCCGGGCGGACCTTGAGGCGTCATTTGCGCGTTTGCGCGCGCACGAAGAAATGCTCCTCGCGCGACTTGAGGCGGGGCTTTCGGCGCTGCCGGGCATCACCGTACACTCGCGTGCACAGGATCGTACCCCTACGCTCCTGCTCACCATCGCCGACCGCGACACCAGCGACGCTTATGTCTTCCTCGCCGAACGAGGCGTGGATGCGCCATCCAGCAACTTTTACGCGCTCGAAGCCAGCAGGCGACTCGGGCTCGGCGACGCGGGCGGTCTTAGAGTGGGGCTCGCGCCATACACGAACGAGGATGACATTGACCGTCTTCTTTCCGGCCTGCAGGAGTTTCTCCACACCGCGTAGCGACGGCGACTACGCGTTGCTGAGCGACGCGATCACCTGGCGTGCGATACGGCGACCCGCCTTATTCGCGCCAATCGTGCTCGCCATCGGGCCGTAGCCGGCAAAGAAGATTCGTGAGTCCTTCCACGACGAACCGTCGCCGACGGAAACTCCGCCTTCCTTTTCGCGCAGCTTCAACGGAGCGAGGTGTCGAAGCTCCGGTCGAAATCCGGTCGCCCAGATGATGACATCCGCAGCCTGGACGCCTCCGTCTGCCCATCGCACGCCACCCGGTTCGATCGCGTCGAACATGGGTTTCTCGACGAGGAGTCCCCTGTCGATGGCCGCCTGCACCCGCCGCGTTCGGGGAACGCCCGTTCCGCTCACGATGCTGGGAAGTGCTCGACCCTCGCGCGCGGCGAGGTCCTGAATGGCCACGGCCGCCTCACGCGCCTCCAGATCCAGTTCACCGCCGTCGAGAAAGTCCACGGGCCGACGACTCACCCACGTGAGTTCGGATGCGACCCCCTCGAGCTCCATGAGGAAGCCGATTGCGGACGTACCGCCGCCCACCACGAGCACCTTCTGGTCGCGGAACTCTTCCGCCGTTTCGTAGTCCGTCGTATGCAGTTGTCGGCCGGCAAAGGTATCCCGGCCGGGGTACCAGGGGATGAACGGGGAACCCCAGGTTCCCGTGGCATTGACCACGACATCAGTGACGATCTCGTGCCGCGCGCCGGAACCATCCAGATACTCGACCACGAGGGCGAGTTCCCGATTCGACACGCGCTTGACGTCGGCTGGCCGGAGCACACTGAGTGCGAAATGGTCCTCGTACCTGCGGTAATAGTCGGCGACGACATCCTTCGCGGGCAGGGTGCGATCGGCAGTGTCGAAGGTGATTCCCAGTTCGTCCATTCCCGGAAGATCGTTGATGCGATGGACGGAACCGATCCGCAGCGCCTCCCACCGGAACTGCCACGCCCCGCCGGTCGCCGGTCCACGATCCAGGGTCACGAAATCGCTACCCGGTTCCAGCCCGAGTCGCTTAAGATAAAACGACACAGCAAGCCCTGCCTGACCCGCGCCGATCACGACGACCGACGGATGACTCGAAGCTGGACTCACACGATTACGTTACCCGGCCACAGCTCTGGCGGCACACGCAGCCGCCTGCATGCTAAAGTTGGAAGTTAGTTTTGGAATCCTTGTAGTTGAATTCTGAGCATCATCGTGTGTACTCAGGCTGTAATCGTAAGGGGGTCACCCGTGGGACGTGGTCGCCAGAAGGCCAAGCACACCAAGGTCGCAAGGGAGCTGAAGTATTTCAGCCCCAACACGAACTACGACGCGCTCGAACGCGAGCTCACGCACGCTGAGCAGAACGAAGCAATGGAGAAGTGGCCTGAGTACAGCCACGCAGGTGACGACAGCGAGCAGAGCGGCAATTAGTTCTCTCTGACCCGCTACAGCAGCAGCCAGCCGTTCTCCGCCGCGATGTTTGCGGCATCAGAGCGGTTTCGAGCGCCCGTTTTTCCGATCGCGTTCGAAAGGTGGTTTCGCACGGTGCCTTCGGAGAGGTGCAGTTCGCGGGCGATATCCGACACGGTGCCGCCTCGCCTGGCCGCAACCAGAACATCGGTTTCCCGAACAGTCAACGGCGAGCCGCCCACGGCGAGGGATTCTGCAGCCAGGCCCGGATCCACGACGAGACGCCCCGCAGCCACACGACGAACAGCATCCGCAAGCTGACTCGACGGCGTGTCCTTCACGAGGAAACCCGACGCGCCCGCTTCCATCGCGCGCCGCAGGAAGCCCGGCCGCCCGAACGTCGTGACGATGAGCGAGCGGCACGTCGGCATCCGCTCGCGCAACAGGGCGGCCGCGGAAATCCCGTCGAGACCGGGCATCTCCACGTCAAGAACCGCGACGTCCGCCGCTGTGCGCACCGCCTCCTCGACCACGCGGTCGCCGCTGCCCACTTGCGCGACCACGGTGAGATCGCTCTCGAGTTCGAGCAGAGAGGCGATTGCACCGCGAACGAGGGCCTGGTCGTCGGCGATGAGGATGCGCAGAGGCCGCGGCTCATCATCCGTCATGAGCGATGACCACCTCCAGACGATATCCGTGCTCGCTCGGACCGGCGATCAGGGTGGCCCCGGCGGCGGCGGCGCGCTCGCGCAGACCGCGAAGTCCGTTGCCGGTTCCGTCCGTGGGAGCTCCTCCCACACCATCATCAATGACGGCGAGGTGGTGGTCATCCATTTCAACGATGCAGTGCACTGCCCCAGAGTGCCGGATCACATTGGTCACACCCTCCCGCAACACCCACGCGAACAGCGTTCTGACTTCACCGGGAACCTCCGGAGCGGCTGCGGGCAGCGAAAGCTCGATACCCGCTGATTCCAGTGCTCGGCGTGCGGAAGCCAACTCCACTTCCCAGGTCGCATCGCGATAGTTGGAGACCGCCGCCCGCAGATCTACGAGCGATTCTCGCGCCAGTTGCTCGATATCCTGCAACTCGCGTTGCGCCGATCCCGGATCCTTCATGACGAGCTTTGTCGCCAACTCGGATTTCACCGCGACGACGGTAAGCGAATGGCCGAGCACATCGTGCAGGTCGCGGGAGAAGCGTTCGCGTTCTTCCACGACGGCGAGTCGGGCAATTTCCGCGTTCGCGGCGCGGAGACTGCGCAGCGTCGCGAGTTGCCGATTCATGATGTGCATGACGATGCCGACCGATGCCGTCACGAGCACGGAAATGTAGAGGAAAGGTTCCCCTTCTGCGAAATAGATGAAGACCTGCATTGTCAGGAGAGCCACCACGAGAAGGGGAAAGAATTCCCATGGCGATTCAAGCACGACGGCGGCGACCCCGACGACAAGAATCCAGACCCACACTATTTGCGAATGAAGAAGGGGAATGAGGGGAAGCGTGAGCGCCCCGTAACTCACTATCGCGCACCACCGGACGACGCGGCTCGATGTCCACAGGATGGGTGGAAGGACGAGGAACGCGGCGAAAACGAGAGCGAGGATAACCGTGCCGTAAACGCGGACGGGAACAGGTGCCGACGATGTCCACAGGTCGATGAGCGTGGGAATCTGATAAGTCAGCGCAAAGCCGCCGCCCAGCAGCCAAAACCATACGCCCCGCACCCGGAATGCTGTTCTGATCCTCGCCTCCACGGGAGCGTCAGCGGGTTTCATCGTCATAATTGCCACCTTATTCCCGCGGCAACCCGACGTCGCGGCCCACGGCGACTCTGGTCACACCCGATCGGCATCCTTGCCGTATCGCCACGCGATGAGTGCTCCGAGCGCCACGGTCCACCCGGCGAGGATCAGGATGGGTGTCAACACGTCGCCGCTTTCGCTCGCACCCATCTGACCCAACCGATTCAACCAGTAAGACGGAACGAATTCGCCGACGGTCGTGACCCAGGCGGGCATGATCTGCAGCGGTATCCACTGGCCACCCAGGATGGACAAACCGAAGAACACGACCATGAACAGTGGTTGCGCGAACTGAGGGTTCGCGAATTGTCCGATCAGCACGGCGATAAACGCGAACGGGACGGCGCCGAGCCACAGGCCAAGTGCGGCGAGCATCCACCCTTCCAGCGACAGCGCAGGGTGAAAGGCCGCAATCGAAATGATCATGAGCGCGACAATCGACGCAAGCGCCACCGCAAGAGCGGTGACAACCTTCGACAGCATGTAGCCGACACCGGAGAGCGGCGTAATGCGCAATTGCCGGTTCCAGCCGATGGACCTTTCCGTGACGATATTGAACGATTGCGAAAGTGCCGCCATCATGGCGCCGTAACCGGCCATCTGCACGGTCGTCACGACGACCCACGGCAAACCGGTGGATTGGTCGACTGACCCGTCCGCGCCGTACACTCCGCCGAAGACGAGCAGCATCAACAGCGGGATGGCGAAGGTGAACATGAATCCGCGAACATTGCGCAATTGGCGCCAGGATTCGAGGCCGATGTAGGCGAGGCTCATGCCGAGACTCCTTCCGTGCCCTGCGCCGTGAGCGCGAGAAAGGCATCATCGAGGGTGTTTGCGGTCACTTCGATGTTCCGAAGGTCCGCGTAGGTGGAAAGAAGCTGACGCAGAGTCGCGTCCGAATCCGAGCTCATGATGGAAAGCGCGTCTCCGTGCAACTCGACTGACCGCACTCCCGCCATCCGCTCGATCTCGCGACCGACATCCGCAGCATGGTCGATCGTGGCGCGGATGCGACGGCCGGCTGTCACCGCTTTGACTTCCGCGGGAGTGCCGTCAGCCACGATTCGGCCCGCGCTCAGCATGACGACGCGGTCGGCGTAGCTGTCGGCTTCGTCCAGGTAATGCGTGGCGAAAATGACCGTGCGGCCACGACTCGTGAAGTCCCGCATGGAACGCCAGAACACGCGCCGTGCCTCGACATCCATCGCGGCAGTCGGTTCGTCGAGAATGAGGAGGTCAGGGTTCGACACGACGGCGACCGCGAATCGCGCACGCTGCATCTGGCCGCCGGAGAGCTTGCTCACGCGCTGCTTCGCGATCTCCGTGCACTTGGCGCGCGTGAGCGCTTCGTCGACGGAGAGCGGATGCTTGTGCACGCTGGCCACGAGCGCGACCGACTGCGCGACGGTCATGGTGGGAAGCAGCGCGCCGCCCTGCAGCATGGCGCCGACCCGCCCGTTGACGATCGCTTCCCGCGGGTTTGCGCCGAAAAGGGCCGCGGAACCCGAGTCCGGGCGGGACAGCCCGAGCGCGAGGTCAATGGTCGTGGATTTCCCTGCGCCGTTCGGGCCGAGGAGCGCGACGACCTCTCCCGGCGCAATCGCCAGGTTGATCCCGTTGACGGCGCGGATCGAACCGAACGATTTGGCGAGGTCACGCAGTTGCACAGCTGGTTCGTGATTCATGCAACCAGTTTTGCCGCGCACGGCGCACGGAACCCAGTGCGGGTGTCACGTCGTGACCGTGACATTTGTCACGTCAGCGCGTCGCGGACCGAGAGCGGCGTGCGGTCAGCTCGAGTACGACCCGATGAGGCGCACGGCCCCACCGGAGACACCTTTCGCGCCCTGCTCGAATCCGTCGAGCGCGCGCGGTGCCGTGGAGACGATGCCTGCCTGCCACGCGGGGATGCCGTCGGCGGTCCACCGCACGGCGAGTGCATCCGCGGACCCCGCGTCAACGATGGCCAGCATCCCGATGCCGAGATTCCAGGTTCCCTCGGTGTCGGCAAGCGCGAGCCCGCCCCAGTCTGCGAGCACGCGAAACACGTCCGGCGGTGACCATGAGCTGCGTTCCAATTCGATCCAGGAACCTGCGGGAAGCACGCGCGCCAGATTCGCGGCGATGCCGCCGCCCGTCACGTGGCTGAGCGCGTGCACCGCACCCGGATGCTCACCGAGCGTCGCAAGCAGAGGTCGCGTGTAGAGCCTGGTCGGCTCGAGAAGCGTGTCGCCAACGACGCCCAGCTCATCCGTACGGTCAAGGAAACCGATGTCGCGTCCCGCGAGAATGTGGCGCACGAGCGAAAATCCGTTGCTGTGGAGTCCCGAAGAGGCGAGCGCGATGACCGCGTCGCCGTCCTTCACGCGGTCCGGACCGAGCACGGCATCCGCCTCGACCACACCCACCGCGGCGCCGGCGACGTCGTAATCGTCTGGCCCCAGCAGTCCGGGGTGTTCTGCCGTCTCGCCGCCGACAAGCGCGGTGCCGGTTTCGGAACAGGCGCGCGCGATGCCCGCCACGATATCGGCGATGCGCTCGGGAACGACCCGTCCGCACGCGATGTAGTCGGTCATGAACAGCGGCGTCGCACCGACCACGACGATGTCATCGACCACCATCCCCACGAGATCCTGGCCGATCGTGTCATGCCTGTCGAGCGCTTGAGCGATGGCAACCTTTGTGCCGACGCCATCCGTCGACGTCGCCAACAGCGGATGCCGATACGCCGTGAGCGCGGACGCGTCGAACAGTCCTGCAAATCCGCCGACCCCGCCGAGCACCTCAGGACCGTGGGTTTTCGCGACGGCAGCCTTCATGAGTTCGACGGCGAGGTCGCCCGCGCGGGTGTCGACTCCGGATGCCGCGTACGCGTCACTCACGCTCGCTCCTGTCCGTTGTCGTGGCCGTGCCCGTCGTCGCCATCATTCCTGTCGACCGGGATCGCCGAAGACGAGAGGCGTGTACTCCCTCTCGGTGGTCTCCACTTCCAGCAGGTTCTTGCCGATGAGTTGCGAATCAGAGAGCGGGATGGGGTAGACGCCGGTAAAGCAGGCAGTGCACAGCGTCGACCTCGGTTGCTCGGTCGCCTCGATCATCCCGTCTTCGGAGAGGTAACCGAGCGAATCCGCACCGATCGCCTGCCGCACTTCGTCGACGCTCAGGCCGGTGGCAAGAAGTTCGGCACGGGACGCGAAGTCGATGCCGTAGAAGCACGGCCACGTGATCGGAGGGCTCGAAATCCGCACGTGCACTTCTGCGGCGCCGGCTTCGCGGAGCATCGCCACGAGCGCGCGTTGAGTGTTGCCGCGCACGATCGAGTCGTCCACGACGATGAGCCTCTTGCCGTTGATCACTTCTCGAAGCGGGTTCAGTTTGAGTTTGATTCCCCGCTGACGAATCGTCTGGGAGGGCTGAATGAACGTGCGTCCCACGTACGCGTTCTTCACGAGGCCCTGCCCGTAGGGAATGCCGGAAGCCTCCGCGTACCCGATCGCCGCCGGCGTTCCCGACTCCGGCGTGGGGATGACCAGATCGGCCTCCACCGGGTATTCCTGCGCCAGACGGCGACCCATTTCCACGCGCGCTTCATGCACGCCGCGACCGGCGATGGTGGTGTCGGGACGTGCGAGGTAAACGTACTCGAAGACGCATCCGGCGCGCTTCGCTGCGGCGAAACGCTGCGAGCGCAACCCGTTTTCATCGATCGCGATGAGCTCACCGGGTTCCACCTCGCGAACGAAGGATGCGCCCACAATGTCGAGCGCGGCACTCTCGCTGGCCACAACCCATCCGCGCTCCAGCCTGCCCAGCACGAGCGGCCGAACGCCCTGAGGATCGCGGGCCGCGTACAGCGTGGTTTCGTCCATGAACACAAGGCAGAACGCCCCGCGCAGCAGCGGAAGCACCTCGAGCGCCGTCGCCTCGAGCGTGTGGTCGAGGTCACCGGCAAGCAGCCCCGTGATGACTGCGGTATCGGTCGTGTTTCCGTTCGCGAGCTCGCCTCTCAGCTCCGGATGCCGTTCGCGAACAAGACCCAGAAGCTCCAGCGTGTTCGTGAGGTTGCCATTGTGGCCGAGCGCCACAGTACCCCCTGCGGTGCGACCGAGCGTCGGCTGCGCGTTCTGCCAGCTTGAAGCACCGGTCGTGGAATAGCGCGTGTGGCCGATCGCGAGGTGTCCAACAAGCGTGTTGAGAGCCGATTCGTTGAAGACCTGGGAGACGAGGCCCATGTCTTTGTACACGAGAATTTTGGAGCCATCGCTCGTGGCAATTCCCGCTGACTCCTGCCCGCGATGCTGCAGTGCATACAGTCCGAAGTACGTGAGTTTGGAGACCTCTTCGCCGGGAGCCCACACACCGAACACGCCGCACGCATCCTGAGGGCCTTTTTCTCCGGGGAGTAACTCGTGACCCAGCCGACCATCGCCACCGGCCAAAACGTGTGCCCCTTATCTGTCGCTGCTCGGGTTTTATGAAGTGGTGTGTGTTGACTCGCTGTCGTCGGACCGTTTGGGTTCCTCCTCGACGCGCACGGCCAGTTTACCCGCGATGACCGTGCCAGACCGACGACTTGCCCTTCGGTCGACGACCACAGCGATGGCCGCCGCGATGATGCCCCCGAGGGAGATTCCGAAGAGGGAGAACAGGCCGAGAGTCGCGGCAAATCCGACCTTGGGATCTGCCGGGAACACGGAGGTGAGCACGAGCGCGACGAGAAACCCGATGAGCGCACCTACGACGACAAATGCGGAAAATTTTGGCGCCCGACGAATGTTGACGGTCGCACGCTCCTCATCGTTGAGGTCTTCAGGAGATTCGCTCATGCTCCTATTGTTCCGTTATTCCACGGAAGCGGGAGCACGTCTTCAAGGCTTGCGCGCGACCCGGATGCCGAAACGCGGTTATCGGCGAGCGCAGATTCCCACGTGAGCGATCCGGTGGCCAGCTCCAGCCAGGTTTGGGCATCCGTCTCGATGACGTTGGGCGGGGTCCCCCTCGTGTGCCGCGGTCCATCCATGCATTGAATTGCGCCGTGCGGTGGAACGCGAACTTCGAGCGTGTTGCCCGGAGCGATATCACCAAGGGTCTGCAACAGATAACGCACGCCCATGGCGGTGACATCACGTTCCGTTTCGCTCCCCGAATCCATCATGGTGCGCACCGCTGCCTCACCCACAATGGCGACAATTCGTGATTTACCCATCAGTCCACGCTAACGGAATGCAGCGTGCAGCGATCACAGGAGACACACAGTGCGGGTAACCTGTGGTGGTGCGAATCCTCATTCTCGGCTCAGGAGCGCGAGAGCATGCCATCGTCTCCTCGCTGCTCGCTGAGGACGCCGGTCACCACATCACGGTGGCTCCCGGAAACGCGGGCATTGCCGACGCGACCGAGACCGTTGCGCTCGATCCCGAGAACGCGGATGTCGTCGCATCCTTCGCGATCGACAGCAGGATCGATCTGGTGGTGATCGGGCCGGAGGCCCCCCTCGTCGCCGGCGTTTCCGACGCGTTGACGCGCCAGCACATTCCGGTGTTTGGACCGAGCATGGCTGCGGCGCAACTGGAGGGCAGCAAGGCCTTCGCCAAGCGCGTCATGGATGCCGCAGGCGTTCCCACGGGCGGAGCGAGGCGAGCAACGACGCTCGATGCGGCCTCTGCCGCACTCGACAAGTTCGGTTCGCCCTACGTCGTGAAGGCCGATGGCCTCGCGGCCGGCAAAGGCGTCATCGTCACCGCCGATCGCGCCGCGGCGCTCGCCCACGCGGAACATTTTCTTCAACTCGGCCCGGTACTGATCGAGGAGTTTCTCGACGGCCCGGAGGTGTCGCTGTTCTTTTTGGCCGACGGAACCACGGTTTCGCCGCTCGCTCCGGCACAAGACTTCAAGCGGGTGGCCGATGGTGATGAGGGCCCGAACACCGGGGGTATGGGGGCGTACTCGCCGGTGCCGTGGTTGCCTCAGGGCTTCGTCGAGGAGGTTCGCGACCGCATCGCGATGCCCGTCATCCGCCAGATGGCGGAGCAGGGAACGCCGTTCAGCGGGCTCCTCTACTGCGGCCTCGTGCTCACCGCAAACGGGGTCAAAGTCATCGAGTTCAACGCGCGGTTCGGCGACCCGGAGACTCAGGTAGTGCTTCCCCGACTGATGACCCCGTTGAGCGGTTTGCTCTACGCGGCCGCAACCGGAGCCCTCACGGGCATGCCCGTTCCCGTGTTTTCCGATGACGTGTGCGTGAGCGTCGTACTCGCGAGCGAAGGCTATCCGGATCACCCGCTCACCGGCCGAATCATCCGCGGAATCGACAAAGCCGCCGCCGTTCCCGGCGTGCACGTTCTGCATGCGGCGACCGCGCGCGATGGCAACGATCTGGTTGCGACGGGCGGTCGCGTACTCAGCGTGAGCGCAACCGGTTCTGACTTCGGCGAGGCGCGATCGCGTGCGTATTACGCTTTAGACATGATCGGCCTCGACGGTTCGCACTATCGAGCCGACATTGCGGCGGCGGTCGCGTGAGCGACTGGAAGCTTCAGTATTCCGGCAAGGTCCGCGATCTTTACCGGTCGGATGCGAGGCCAGGCGAAATCCTGATGGTAGCGAGCGACCGCATCAGCGCCTTCGATCACGTGCTCGAACCCGGGATCCCCGGCAAGGGTCAGTTGCTCACCCAGCTCAGCCTGTGGTGGTTCGATCAGCTGGCGGGAGTGCCGAATCATCTGGTGGCGGAGTACGGGATGCCGGACCACGGCACTTCCGGAGGTGCTGCCGGTCTCATTCCCGCAGAGTTTGGCGGTCGCGCCATGCTCGTGCGCACGCTCGACATGTTTCCCCTCGAGTGCGTGGTGCGCGGGTACCTTGCCGGCAGCGGCTGGAAGGAGTATCAGGCTTCGGGAAGCATTTGCGGCGTGGAATTGCCCGAGGGATTGGGATTCGGTGATCGGCTGCCGCATCCGATTTACACGCCCGCGTTCAAGGCGCCGCTCGGCGAACACGACGAAAACATTTCGTTCGAGCGCACCACCGAATTGGTGGGCTCCGACGTCGCTCACGCGGTGCGCGCTTCCAGTCTGGAAATTTTTGCGCGCGCCAGTGCTATCGCCCATGAGCGAGGTCTCATTCTGGCCGACACGAAATTCGAGTTCGGCGCGGATGCGGACGGTACCGTCACGCTCGCCGATGAGGTACTCACGAGCGACAGCAGCCGCTACTGGGATGCCGCAAGCTGGTCGGCCGGCGAGCGCGCGGACAGCTTCGACAAACAGATTGTGCGCGACTGGCTCAACGCTCACTGGGACGGAACCGGCACGCCCCCGCGTCTTTCCGACGACGTGCTGCAGCGCACCGCCGACAGGTACCGCGAACTCGTCGACCGTCTCACCGCGTAGCGCGCCCGCGATCGCCTGGCCGGGGGAGGTCAGCGCAGCACGGAACTGAGCAGCAGGCTGGTTTCGCTGTTCACCACACCCGGAATTGAACGGATTCGGCCGAGCACGCTGTCGAAGTGAGCCAGCGACTCCGCGCCCAGTTCCGCCACAAGATCCCAGGCGCCGTTCGTGGTGTGCAGTGCACGTATCTCGGGGATGCCGCGCAGAGCGCGAATAACCGAGTCGGTCGTTCGACCTTCCACCTCGATGAGCGTGATGGCGCGCACCTCAAGTGGGTCGAGCTCGTCACGAACACGCACACTGAAACCGATGATGGTCCCGGAGGAAACGAGGCGTTCGATGCGCGAGGTGACGGTCGCGCGGGCGACGCCGAGCAACCGTGCCAGCTCCGCTACGGGGATGCGCCCGTCCTCCCTGAGGAGGGAAAGCAGGCGACGATCTGTCTCATCCAGAACGCTCTTTGGCATAGTGTCAATGTTAGCTAGCTATTGTGACCAGTTGATGGGCAATTAGTGCGCATTATCGCGGTTGTCGTTGCATATCGCTAAGCCGTAACGTTGAGTTCGAGAGTGAAGGAGCGCCACATGACCCGGTTCGTGGACGTACACAACATGGTCCGCTGGATCGGACACCACGGACCAGTTTCCATCATGTCCGGCATGGTCGAGTACCTCGAGAGCGACTTCCGGCGCTGGGAGCGGTTCGACAAGACGCCGAGGGTTGCCAGCCACACTCCGTTTGGCGTCATCGAGCTCATGCCGACGAGCGACATGGAGACGTACGGTTTCAAATACGTGAACGGGCATCCGTCCAATCCCGCCCGCGGATTTCAGACCGTCACGGCCTTCGGGGTGCTCGCCGACGTGCACAACGGCTACCCCACGTTCCTCACGGAGATGACGGTGCTCACGGCATTGCGCACCGCCGCCACGTCCGCAATGGTCGCGAAGGCGCTCACGCGGCCGGGTAGCACGACCATGGCGCTCATCGGCGCGGGGAGCCAGGCAGAGTTCCAGTCGACCGCCATCCGCTCCGTGACGGGCGTGGACAACCTGCGGGTTTGGGATACCGACCCGGCAGCGATGGAAAAGTTCGTACGCAATCTCGAACCGCTCGGCTTCCACATCACGATCGCCTCGTCTGCGGCGGATGCGGTTACCGGTGCCGACATCGTCACGACCTGCACGGCAGACAAAGCGAACGCCACGGTGCTCACGCGCGACATGGTCACACCGGGAATGCACATCAACGCGATCGGCGGCGATTGCCCGGGAAAGACCGAACTTGATCCGCAGATATTGGATGACGCGACAGTGTTCGTCGAATTTCCACCCCAGACTCGCATCGAAGGCGAGATTCAGAACCGGCCGGAAGAATTCGAGGTCACCGAGTTTTGGAAGGTGCTTACGGGGGACGCTCCGGGACGCGCTTCGGCGGATCAGATTACCGTGTTCGACTCCGTCGGCTTCGCGATCGAAGATTTCTCTGCGCTGCGGTACGTTCGGGACTCCGTGGATGGCACGGACTTCTATGAGGACATCGATCTCGTCGCAAACCCCGACAACCCGAAGGATCTGTTTGGCTTCGTTGGCGCGATGTCGCCGGTAGGCGGCTGACATGAACGTTCAGGCGCCATCTGCCGTGGTCATGGTTCGACCGCTTCACTTCGACGTCAACCCCATCACCGCCGCCGACAACGTGTTCCAGTCGGCTTCACCCAACGGCTCGCAGGAGCGGGCCGCCGCCGCGTATCGCGAAACAACCGCTCTTGCCGAAGCGCTCGAAGCCGAGGGCGTTCGCGTGCACATGTTCGACGATGAGCGCACCGATCGACCGGACAGCGTCTTTCCCAACAACTGGCTCTCCACGCACATCGGCGGGCACGTCGCGGTGTATCCGATGTTCGCTCCGAACCGGCGCATCGAGCGCCGGCAGGACATCCTCGAACTGCTCAAGGCAAAATATCGGGTGCAGGACATCATCGACTATTCGGGTCTCGAGGTGGACGGAATCTACCTTGAAGGCACCGGCGCGATGGTTCTCGACAATCAGGAGCGTGTCGCGTACGTGGCGCGATCGCATCGCGCCGACCCGATCGCTCTCGAGCGCTTTTGCACGAACTTCGGATACGAACCAATGGTGTTCGACGCAGTCGATCCGAGCGGTACCCCGATTTACCACACGAATGTTCTCATGTGCATCGCGACCGATTTTGTGCTCGCCGGCACGGGAATGATGATGCCGGTCGAGCGGCGCGAGGAAATCGTGGAGAGATTGAGCGCGCACGGCCGTGTCGTGATCGATTTGGATTTCGAGCAGATCAGCGAGTTTGCCGGCAACGCCTTCGAGCTCACCGGCACGAACGGGCCCCTTCTCGCGATGTCCCAGCGTGCCGCCAACTGCCTCACGCCGGCGCAGCGCGCGACCATCGAAAGAACCTGCCGCATTGTTGCCGTGGACGTGCCGACCATCGAGCTTTCCGGCGGCTCGGTGCGCTGCATGCTCGCCGGCATCCATTTGACGCCTCGCCGCGACGCGTAGCGCCTCCGGCCGAGCCTGCCGGAAGTTGCCGGATAACCTTGGGAGGTGAAGCGACTCAGTCGGTTGGTGGCCATCCCTTTGGCCCCGGTGCTCCTCGCACAGTCACGCCGCCTGAGAGCCAGTATTCCGAGACTTCCGGATGCCGCGCTTCCGTGGACCGGTTCGCTGGCCGGCCCGAATCCCGTGAACGTGCTCGTGCTCGGCGACTCCACTGCGACCGGAGTGGGCGCCGACACTCAGGCCGACGCCCTGTGCGGAAACCTTGCGCGCGACATCCTCGACCGCGTCAACCGGGGTACTCACTGGCGCGCTGTGGGCCGCAATGGGGCGACGGCGCGAGACATTCTGGTCGACTATCTGGACGAGGCCACGGCCCACGAAACTGATCTTGCGTTCCTCACGATCGGGGCAAACGACGCGCTCGGCTTGCGTTCACGCGGTTCCTTCCGCCGAGATGTGTCACGCATTGTCCGAGCGCTGCGGGAGGCGAATCCTCAGGCACTCATCCTGGTTTCCCTGATGCCGCGCTTCGATCGGTTCGCCGCGCTGCCGCAGCCGGTCAGGTGGAATCTCGCGCTGCACGCGGCAAGCCTCGACGATGCCGCTCGTGAAGGGGTGGCCGGGATGGTGGGCGTTTTCGCGATCCCGAAACCAATTCCGTACACACCGGAGTTTTGGGCGACCGACAGCTTTCACCCCAGCGCCGAAGGTTACCGGCAGTGGGTCGACTTCGCGATGGACTCGGTACCGCACGACATGCTCGCCGCGCACCTCGGCTGAACCGAGCTTCAGCCGACTGCTACCTCAGCCGATCGGCACCTCAGCCGGCTCGTCGCCAGGCAACACGGCTGTCGCGGACATTGCGGTGTGCGATGTCCACTCGACCGTCTGCTTGGGTCGCGCGAAGAACAGAACCATGAGCGCGCACAGGAGCGCACCCGCCGCAGGCAGGAGCAACGATTGAGCCATCGCCGCGCTGAAACCCTCGTGCAGAGCGTCGGGAAGCACCCCAGAGAAATTCTGGTCGGCAGAGTCGGCTCCGGGAAGCTCCGCGATGAGTCGCGCCTGGATGAGCGCAGCTATCGCCGCGCTTCCCAACACGGAACCGACCTGCCGTGTCGTGTTGTACACGCCGGCACCGGCACCGGCCTGTTTTTGAGGGAGATTGCGGGTTGCCGTGGTGGAAATGGGCGACCAAAGACACGCGTTCGCAGCGCCCATCACAGCACTCGGCAGCAGCAACCACCAGAACGACATCTCCGGCACCATCATCGTCGAATACCACGCGAGAGAAGCCGCCAACAGAACTGAGCCGGTCACGGCGACGTAACTCGGATTCACACGATCGACCAGGCGGCCGACCGGCTGAGCCAACGCAGCCGTGATGACCGCCATCGGGATGAGCATGAGCGCGGACTGCGTCGGTGAATAACCAAGCACCAGCTGAAAATAGAACACGAGTGGAAGGGACATCCCCGTGGTCGTGAATCCCACAGCGCTGATCGCGGCGTTCGCGAGCGCGAAGTTCCGGTCCCGGAAGAGCGGAAGAGGCAACAGCGGCTCACCCTTCTTGTTGAGTCCCTGCCACACGACGAAGAGGGTCAGAACGACGATCCCCGCGATGATGAGACCCCAGACGGAAATCCAGCCTGTGATTGTTCCCCAGTCGTACTTCTGCCCTTCCTGCAAACCGAACACCAGCAGGAACATTCCTGCGGCGCTGAGAATGACACCGAGGATGTCGAATCGATGCGGGTGGGTCTCCAGCGACGGTACGAGCCGCCACGCCAGAATGAACGCGACCACACCGATGGGCACGTTGATGAAGAAGATCCATTCCCATCCGAGCGAGTCGACGATGAACCCGCCGAGTACCGGGCCCACCAGCATCGCGACGCCCGCGGTCGCGCCCCACAAACCCATTGCCTGACCGCGCTTGTCTGGCGGGAAAATCCGCGTGATGACCGCCATCGTCTGCGGCGTCATCATGGAGGCGCCGAGTCCCTGAAATGCTCGTGCGGTGATGAGCTGGCCGATGTCTCCCGAGAAACCGCACCACGCGGAGGCGAGGGTGAACACGACGAGTCCGGTGAGGTAAAGGTTTTTCGGTCCAAACCGGTCGCCCAAGCGCCCCGTGATCAACAACGGCACCGCGTAGGTGAGCAAATATGCGCTCGTCACCCAGATCACGGAGTTGATGTCGGTCTTCAGCCCCTCCATGATTTTCGGGTTGGCGACGGACACGATTGTGGTGTCGATCAGGATCATGAAAAAGCCGACGACAAGCGCCCACAGGGCGGGCCACGGGCGCAAAGTTTTTGACATAGCCGTGTGAATCTACGCCTATCCCGCGACACTTCAAAAATCGCGCACGGCTAGACTTGAAACGTCACCTCCGCCCCGATCCCTCAGGAGCCTTCCGTGCCGGTAATCGTCGTCGACGTCATGCCCAAAGCTGAGCTTCTCGACCCCGCAGGCAAAGCGGTTGCGGGGGCCCTCGCACGGCAAGGAGGCACACCATTTTCCGGCGTTCGAATCGGCAAGCGTTTCGAACTCACGGTCGACGGAGAAGCGGATGATGAAGCTCTCGCAGCCGCCCGCGAACTCGCCGAAACGCTGCTGTCGAACTCCGTCATTGAGGATGTCGTGAGCGTGAGGGTCGCGGCAGAATGACCCGCATCGGCGTCGTCACCTTTCCGGGTTCTCTCGACGAGCGGGATGCCCAGCGCGCGATCCGTTTGGCTGGTGCGGAACCTGTCGCACTGTGGCACGGTGACCACGATCTGCTCGGTGTGGACGCCCTCGTGTTGCCCGGTGGCTTCAGCTATGGCGACTACCTGCGATGTGGGGCCATTGCGAGCCTTTCCCCCATCATGAGCGAAGTTGTCGACGTGGCGGGCAAAGGAATGCCCGTCCTCGGAATCTGCAACGGATTCCAGATGCTCGTGGAAGCGCATCTTCTGCCGGGCGGCCTCGTGCGCAATGACCATGGCTCCTTCATCTGCCGCGACCAGCGACTTCGCGTCGAAAACACGTCGACCGCGTGGACGAACCGGTTTGAACCGGGCACGGAAATCACCATTCCCCTGAAAAACGGTGAGGGCGGCTACATTGCGGACGCCGAAACTATCGCCCGCCTCGAGGGCGAAGGCCGGGTGGTCTTCCGTTACCTCGACGTGAACCCCAACGGTTCGCTCAACGACATCGCTGGCGTCACGAACGACCGCGGCAACGTCGTCGGCCTCATGCCGCATCCCGAGCACGCCGTCGAAGAAGGCTTCGGACCTGACACGGATGCCGCCATGCGCAATGGTACCGACGGCCTCACGTTCTTTGCGAGCGCGATCCACGCGCTCGCGCTCGCCTAACGGGTCGTACCGGGCACAGTTAGCGGTAGCCTTCCTGGTTGCGCGCCATGGCATCGAAATGGGCCGCGAACTCGCGAAGCTCGGAAAGTGCGGTCGTGTCTTTCTGAACTCTGCTGACGATAATTGCTCCCTCGAGCATGCTGAGCATCACGCGGGCCTGAGATCGGGCATTGTCTACGCCCATCGTGACGAGCGCCGTTTCAATCCCGGTGAGCCATCGATCCAAGGCGTCATGGGTGCCCTTGGCAATTGCGGGAGATTCGTCACTCGGGTTGAGAGTGGATGCGGCGACGGGGCATCCACGAGCGTAGTCGCGCTGCGAAAGTTCCCGCGACCAACTATCAAGCAGGTGGGTGAAGAGTCCGCCGGGCGTTGGATGGGCGGTGTCCAGGTATTTCGCGACGTCGGCCGCCGCAAACTCGCCGGCCCACGCCAACGCTTCGCAAACGATCTGCTCCTTCCCTCCGGGGAAATAGTGCTGCAGCGAGCCCCATGGTGCGTCAGCATCCTTTACGATCGCCCGCAGTGATGCGGCGGCCGGCCCCTCGGAGCGAATGTGCTGGACGGCGGCGTACACCACGCGTTCCCTGGGCGTCGGTTCCCGCGACGTCGGTGCAACTCGATGTGTGGACATATGACGAATGTACTAAATGTCACTAATATGACAGTTGTCATAAATCGCGAAAGGAGGAGTCTGTGCGCATTGGCTTCATCGGAGTCGGCCTCATGGGGGAACCCATGGCGGCCAATGTCATCCGCGCCGGTTTCGAGGTGCACGTGTGGAATCGATCCAATCCCTCAGCTGCTCGCCTGGAAGAACTTGGCGCCATTCGCGAGAGCGATCCGCTGCACGTCATCAGCTCGTGCGATGCCACCATCGTCATGCTCGCAACGGAGGACGCGATCTCTACGACTCTGACGCCGGGAAGTCCCCGATTTCGGAAGGCCATCGCTGGCCGAGGACTGGTGCACATGGGAACGACTTCGGCTGAATTCTCTGCCGAGATCGACGCCCACGTGCGCGAAAGTGGCGGTTGGTATGTGGAAGCGCCAGTCTCCGGCTCGCGCGTGCCGGCCGAACAGGGGCGATTGGTTGCCATGGCGGCCGGGGATCCTGGTCACCTCGACGAAATGGAAGTGGTATTCGCCGCAATGTGCGCCGGCGTCCTTCGGTGCGGCAACCCACCGTCGGGCACCCACATGAAGTTTGCGGTCAACATCTATCTGATCTCGATTGTCACGGCACTTGCCGAGGCGTACCACTTCGCGCAGGCCAAGCAACTCGACATCGACACTTTCGTAACCGCCATCAACTCAGGTCAAATGGCGAGCCCTATTGCAGCGGTAAAACTCGACAAGCTCGGGCGTGCAGACTTCAGCCCGCAAGCCGCAATAGCGGATGTCTATAAAAACAGTCGGCTCATCGCGGACGCGGCGCACAGCGCGAGAATCGCGACTCCCTTGTTGAACACCTGCCACGAACTCTTCCTGGACGCGCTCAACTGCGGAATGGGAGGTCTGGACATGATTGGCGTCGTCAAGCCGATCGCGTCACGTACGGTCGCACTCCGGGAACGATAGCCGCAATCCACACAAACAGGATCAGCGCGCGAGCAGCTCCAACGTGTCGATCACGCGGTTGCAGAAGCCCCATTCGTTGTCGTACCAGGCCACGACCTTGATGTGTCGCCCATCGACGCGCGTGAGAGCCGAGTCGAAAATCGACGAGGCGGGGTTGCCGGTGATGTCGGAAGAGACGAGCGGGTCCGCGGAGTATTCGAGGATGCCTTTAAGCGGCCCCTCGGCTGCCGCGCGGTACGCCGCAAGGACGTCGTCGCGCGAAACATCTTTGGTTACCGTTGTGTTCAGCTCCACAATCGAGCCCACAGGAATGGGCACCCGGATCGAGTCGCCGGAGAGTTTGCCGTTCAGATTCGGCAGCACCAGTCCGATCGCCTTCGCGGCTCCCGTGGTCGTTGGCACGATGTTGACGGCGGCGGCGCGGGCGCGCCTCGGGTCGCGATGCGGGCCATCCTGCAGGTTCTGTTCCTGCGTGTACGCATGCACGGTCGTCATAAAACCGTGCTCGATTTCGGCGAGATCATCGAGCACGGATGCGAGCGGTGCGAGAGCGTTTGTCGTGCATGAGGCGTTCGAGACGATCGTGTGGGCGGCGGGATCGTATGCGCTGGTGTTGACGCCGTACGCGAGCGTGACGTGCGCGCCGTCTGACGGGGCGCTTACGAGCACCTTTTCCGCGCCCGCGTCAATGTGCGCCTGTGCCGCAGTCGCGGCGGTGAATCGTCCGGTCGACTCGAGGACGATATCGACGCCGAGTTCAGCCCACGGCAGGTTGGCCGGCTCGCGCTCGGCGAGCACGCGGATGCGACGTCCATCCACATCGAGAGTGTCGCCGTCGACGGACACCGGGCGTCCGAGCCGCCCCGCCGTGGAGTCGTAGGCGAGCAGTTGCGCCAATGCGGCCGGCTCAGTGAGGTCATTGACCGCAACCAGCTCGAGCGCGCTCCCGCGCTCGAGAATGGCGCGGAGAGTATTGCGGCCGATGCGTCCGAAGCCGTTGATGGCAATGCGGGTCATGGGGAGGATCCTTTCGATACCCCACCCAGAATCGCGCGCAACAGCACCCGCCTACCAGAGGCGTTGACGACACGGTTCGAAAGGATCGCGCCAGATCTATTCGCCGCGCGTGAACGTGCGGCGATACTCGCTGGGAGTCGTGCCCAGCGTCTGCTGAAAATGCTGACGGAGGTTCGCCCCCGTGCCCAGTCCGACATCCGCGGCGATCTGTTCGACGCTCAGTTCCGAGCGCTCCAAAAGTTCGCGTGCCGCATCGATCCGTGCGCGCATGACCCAGTGCAGCGGCGTGTAGCCCGTGTCATCGACAAATCGCCGAGAGAACGTCCGCGGCGAAACGGCGGCGTGTTCGGCAAGAGAGTCGAGGGTGAGCTTCTCCCCCAGATGGCGCAGGGCCCACTCGCGCGTTTCGGCGAAGCGTTCGCCGAGCGGATCACGAATGTCGCGCTGCACATACTGGGCCTGCCCTCCGCTGCGATAGGGCGCAGCGATCAGTCGGCGCGCCGCGTGATTGGATGCGGCAACCCCGAGGTCCGCGCGAAGAATGTGCAGGCACAGGTCGAGTCCGGATGCCGCCCCCGCGGAGGTCAGCACGTCGCCCTCGTCGACGAAGAGCACGTCCTCGTCCACGCGCACGAGCGGATATTTCGCGGCGAACGCCCGTGCGTAGTGCCAGTGCGTCGTCGCGCGCTTGCCATCGAGGAGTCCGGTAGCCGCGAGCGCGAATGCGCCCGTCGAGATCGCCGCGAGACGAGCACCGCGAGCGTGGGCGGCGATCAGGGCATCCACGACTTCTGGTGGCGGCTCGTCCCGGTCAGGGAACCGGTAACCCGGGATGAAGACGAGCTCCGCCCAGTCGAGTGCTTCGAGCCCGTCGGCGACATCGTAGGAGAGCCCGTCCCCGCCTCGCACTAAACCAGGCTTCGCCCCGCACACGCGAACCTCGTACGGCATGCTTGCGCGCGTCGTGAACACTTGCGCCGGGATGCCGACATCCAGCGGTTTTGCGCCCTCGAGCACGAGAACTGCGACGCGATGGAGACGTGATGTCGGCACGAGCAACAGCGTACGCGTTCGTCGCTGCCGCAGCTGCCGGCGGGACACTTCTGCCCGTCGAACGTGCGAAAGCATCCAAGCGTCCTGAACTGCGCCACGTGGTTTGGACGCAGTGGTCACGAAACAAAGCTCGCTACTAGTGTCAATAGTGAGAATTCTGCCTGCGAACGGCGGGATCAGCAGCCCCACGCTGCACGACGGCGAGCATCGAGGAGTTCCATGCAGTTCCACCACCACGGTTATGTGTCGGCAGAGCCGCGCCTGCTCCCCGCTGCCGGCACGGGAATCGACCGTCCGAAGGAACTTCCCGACGAAGTCGATGTTCTGATCGTCGGCAGCGGCCCGGCCGGGATGCTGCTCGCCGCGCAAATGTCGCAGTTTCCGCAAGTGACCACGCGCATCATCGAGCGCCGCGAGGGTCGACTTGTCCTCGGCCAGGCCGACGGCATCCAGCCGCGAAGCGTCGAAACGTTTCAGGCGTTCGGCTTCGCACCCCAGATCATCGCCGAGGCGTACAACATCGCCCACATGAACTTCTGGAGCCCCGACCCCGAAAACCCGGCAAACATCATCCGCACGTCCCGTACGGAGGACTACGCGCAGCACATCGGCGAATTCCCGCACCTCATCGTGAACCAGGCCAGAGTGCTCGACTACTTTGCCGAAGCCGCGTTGCACGGGCCAGCCAGGATCCGGCCGGACTACGGCGTGGAATTCGCGGGCCTGACGATCGACGACGACAGCGACTATCCGGTCGCAGTGACCGTGAAATACACGACGGGCGCGGATGCCGGACGCGAGCGTGTCATTCGCGCAAAGTATGCAGTGGGTTGCGACGGGGCGCGCAGCCTCGTGCGCGACTCGATCGGGCGCAAACACGTTGGCAGTCACGCGCAGCACGCGTGGGGCGTCATGGATGTGCTCGTGAACACTGACTTTCCCGACTGGCGCATCAAGTGCGCCATCAACTCGGAAGCCGGCAACATCCTGCACATCCCGCGCGAGGGCGGCTACTTGTGCCGCATGTACATCGACCTGGGTGAGGTGGCTGCGGATGACCAGCACCGCGTGCGCAACACCCCCGTGGAGGCCATCATCGCCAAGGCGAACGACATCCTGCACCCGTACACGCTGGATGTGAAGAACGTGGCGTGGCACAGCGTGTACGAAGTAGGGCACCGCGTGACCGACAAATTCGATGACGTGGCCGCGGGGGAAGAGCACCGCACGCCGCGCGTGTTCCTCACCGGAGACGCGTGCCACACGCACAGCGCGAAAGCCGGTCAGGGCATGAACGTGTCGATGCAGGACGGTTTCAATCTCGGCTGGAAGCTCGGGCACGTGCTTTCGGGTCTCAGCCCGGAGTCGCTCCTTGCGACATATTCAGCCGAACGGCAGCCGGTCGCGCAGCAACTTATCGATTTCGACCGCGAATGGTCGAGCCTCATGGCGCGCAAGCCCGAGGAGATCTCAGACCCCGGCGAGCTCGCGGACTACTACTTGAAGACCTCGGATTTCCCGTCCGGTTTCATGACGCAATACACGCCGTCGATGATCGTCGGAGGTCCCGATCACCAGGCGCTCGCCGCAGGATTCCCGATCGGCAAGCGCTTCAAGTCGGCGCAAGTGGTGCGCGTCGCCGACGGCAACACGATGCACCTCGGCCACCACGCAAGGGCGGACGGGCGCTGGCGCATTTATGCGTTCGCGGATTCGCCCGCTGCGGGAGAGGCATCCGCGGTCACGGATTGGGCGAACTGGTTGTCCACCGCCTCAGAGTCGCCTCTTGCGCGCCACACCCCGGAAGGCACGGATATCGACAGCGTTTTCGACGTGAAGGTGATCTATCAGCAGCGGTTCGAGGATGTCGACATCATGCGGGTACCGTCGACCTTCATGCCGAAGACGGGACCGTTCGGGCTGACCGACTGGGAGAAGGTCTACGCGGTTCTGCCCGGCGAGGACATCTTCGACGCGCGCGAGATTGCGCGCGGAGGTGCCGTCGTCATCGTGCGGCCCGACCAGTACGTCGCGCACGTGTTGCCGCTGGCCGCTACCGACGAGTTGGCGGCGTTCTTCGCGCAGAATTTGCTCGACGCGCGCTGACGCCAGGGGTCGCTCAGCCGCTGAAGTCGACGTCCTTGCCGACGAAACGGCCGTACCGGGCGATCGCCCGTTCGAACCCGGCGCGAGATTTTTTGGCGAGCGCCGCGAACTCGACGCTCTCGATTCGCGAGACTTTCGCGGCATCCGTTCGCTTCCAGGTGCCCACAACCTGACCGTCCGCGACGATCGTCGGGAGGAACATTCCGTTGTTCCCTGGCACGATTCGGTCGGCAAACTCCGGTGCTAAAACGGGTGAGCGATCCTGGTATCCGAGGACATACTCGTCGAAGCCCGGGAGCGCGTGGATGCCGGGGCCGGCCGGCGTCAACCCTTCCGCAAAATGGTGGGCCGTTCCGTCGAAGTCGCGATCCTGCAGTCCGCTCGCCGCGGCAACTCCTCTGCGCGCGTCGCCGAGGGTGATGCCCGCCCACCACGCTAAGTCGCGCTCGGTTGCCGGGCCGTGGCTCGCGAAGTAGCGCGAAGCGAACTCGGCGAGCGCCTCATCCCGATCGAGGACACGAGGTGCTTTAACCCACTCTTGGAATAGCGCGAAAGTCGGATGCTTGCCCTCGGGCGGACCAAAGACAACATGCTTTCTCTGCCCAAGGTTCCAGAGTAGATGGTATGCACGCTGACCATTGGTGGAGATTCCCGCTCGCTGCCACAGCGTCAGCAGGACATCCCGGCGAACACACCTGCCGCCAGACATGGCCTCGCTCGCAACGTCCGCCGCCTTCGACAGGTCGGCATCCGTGATGCCAAGGTCCCGCCGTCGTTTCGCTGCGGCGGTCGCCTGCCGGGGTGCGCACACGTCTAACAGCCAACCGAGATCCTCGGGTGCGACGAGGTGCAGAGTGCCGCGCATGGGCCACGACCGCACGATGTCGCCGCGGGCGAGCGCCGTTTCCACGTCGCGCTCCGTGGACCCCGGCAGGCGGAGCCCGATCGACCACCGCGCTCCCGGCAGATCCTGCGCCTGCATGCCCAGCATCCAGCGCACAACCTCGGCCGGTTTCGTGAACTCACTGGAAGAGATCCGCTGGGCCGCCAGCCGAAGCGCGGCCAGCTCCCGTTTCGCAGTCAGCATAGATATCAGTGTGGACTACACGGGCGACACAGCAGGCTCGAAGGCTTCGCCGGATTCAGGCGACCGCGACCGAATGCGGGTACTCGCCCGCGCGACCCTAAAAAGTAAGAATCGCCTCGTTGCGAACGCGACCATCCTCAATTTCGATGGCCCGATCGATGGTGTCAGACGCGGCCCACGACGTCGGACCTTCCATGACGGTGCGCAGGAACGGCATGAGCGCCTCACTGATCTCCCACGTTGTCGAATTCCATAACAGCGAGGGGCTGTGATCGACGGCGTAGTAGTTCGTCGAACCCCCCCACGGTGAACATGGGATCCGCAAACGAGGTGGGGCGCGCCCAACTGAAACCCATCCCCTCATCCACGGACACGTCGATGATGAGGCTGCCCGGCCGGAACGCGTCGAGATCGTCGACCGTCAGGTAGGTGAGCGGCGAGTTGGGGTCCTGAAGAGTGCAATTCACGACAATGTCGTTTTCTGCAAGATACGGGGCGAGGTTCACTGGGCCGTCGTCCGTGTTCACGGTGCTCTCAAACGGCTCGACATCGCTGTGTTCGAACTGGATGATGTCCACCGAGGGGATGGGTGAACCGACGGCGGCAATCTCCCGATTGGTCAGCACGCGGACGTCGTGGATGCCGTGGGCGTTGAGCGCGGTCACGGCACCGCGCGCGGTCGCGCCGAATCCGATCACGACGGCGCTCAATCTGCGGCCGTAGTCCCCCGTGGAGCCGCAGAGTTCCAGCGCGTGGATGACCGAACAGTATCCTGCGAGCTCGTTGTTCTTGTGAAATACGTGAAGGCCGAATCCGCCATCGGATTGCCAGTGGTTCATGGCTTCCCAGGCAATGAGCGTGAGCCTTTTGTCGATCGCGAGTTGCGTGATCTCGCGGTCCTGTACGCAGTGAGGCCAACCCCACATCACCTGGCTGTCACGAAGATCAGCGACATCCGAGGCTTGCGGCTTGGGCAGGAGGACAATGTCGGCGGCGTCGAAAATCTCTGCCCGCTCTGCCATCGCGCCGACCAGTGGGGCGAGTTCCTCATCCGAAACCCCGAAGCGCAGGCCGTATCCGCGCTCGAGAATCATGTTGTCGCGAAGGTCTGCGTCGATGCGCTCGACGTGCGCCGGATGGATCGGCAGTCGTCGCTCATCAGGCTTGCGGGAGGTCGCGATCACGCCGAGGCGAAGCAACTGGGAGTCGGAATCCGTTTTGCTCATAGTCCAGCGTAGGCGGTTCGCGTTGGTCGCGCCTGTGAGCGAAGTGCGCTACGTCACCGTCGCGGCGCTCTGTGCGCGCTGCTTCATGGTGCGGTGAGCGGCGAGAGCTGCGCGGCGAGACTCGGCGAGATCCACGATCGGCGGCGGGTACTTTTCGGTGTCCAGCTCGGGCACGTGAGCGCGAATGTACGTCGAGTGCGGGTCGAACTTTTTCGCTTGCAGTTCAGGATTGAAGACGCGAAAGTACGGTGCCGCATCCGCCCCGGAGCCCGCGACCCATTGCCAATTGAACGGATTGCTTGCGGCATCCACGTCGACGAGAGTGTCCCAGAACCACGCTTCGCCCTCGCGCCAGTCGATCAGCAGGTTCTTAGTGAGAAAGGATGCGACGACCATGCGGACGCGATTGTGCATCGTGCCGGTGTGCCACAGTTCGCGCATGCCGGCATCCACGAGAGGGATGCCGGTTCGGCCGGTTTGCCATGCATTCAGAGCGCGTGGATCGACGCGCGGCCACGGAAACCGATCGTATTCAGCGCGCCAATTCGATGTCGCGAGTTCGGGAAAGTGGAAGTACACGTGCCACGCGAACTCCCGCCAGCCGAGTTCGGTGAGAAACCGCTGCGCACTCGCGCGCGCCTCCGGCGACAGTCCCGGACGAACCGCCGCCACCGCATGCCAGACGTGGTGCGGGCTGATCTCGCCCCACCGAAGGTGCGGAGACAACCGGGATGTCGCTGCGTCCGCCGGCGTGTCTCGGCCTGCCGCATAGTCGTCGAGTCCGTCGGCGAGAAAATCCTGGAGCCGTGCGTGGGCAGCGACTTCGCCGGGAGTCCACGTCTCGCGCAGTCCTTGCGACCAATCCGGGCGTTGCGGCCGAAGTGACCACGATTCGAGCGCTTCGGACTCTGCCGTCCGTAACCCGCGAGCCGCGTCGCCAGAAATCGCCGGCGGGGTCGGTATCGGATACCGTGGTTCGTTCGCGCGAGCGCACGCGTGCCAAAAGGGCGTGAACACCGAATACGGGGAGCCCGTGCCCGTCGTGATGGTCCATGGTTCGAAGAGGAGTGATGCCGCGAAACTCTCGACGCGCACCCCCCGGGATCGAAGCTCGCTCTTTGCTTTCGCATCGACCGCGATCTCCGCCGCACCGTATCGTCGGTTCCACGTCACCGCCGTGGCGTGCAGTTCGGAAACCACGCCGCGGATGACGTCGGCAGCCGGCCCGGAACGCAGAATGAGCGGAATGCCGAGCGCGGCGAGACTGCGCCTCAGTGCGCTGAGACTCTCCTGCAGCCACCACTTCGATGCGCCGCCCAGGGCACGGATGCCCGGCGAAACCTCATCGAGCACGAACACGGCAGCGACCGGCTCGCCACGCTCCACCGCGAAACTGAGCGCGGGGTTGTCAGCGACACGGAGATCATCTCGAAACCAGACGACCGTCGGCCCGCTGGTCACTCCCGCCTCTTACGCTTGCGCGTTGCCGCGTCCTTCTTTTTCGGATCGGTCTTCTTTGTGCCTTCACTCTCGTCGCCCCCGTTTTCACGGCGGTCCGCCGCATCCTGCACCACCTCGTCAAGGGTTTGCGACGCCCGCTCGAGATCACGACCAGACCCCATCACCTGGCCATAGTTGAGCAGGCTCACAATGAGAACCCCGCCAACGATGTTGCCGAGAGCCGCCGCCGCCAGCCAGAGACAGTATTCGCCCACCGTGATGCGACCATCGAGCATCGCAGACAGCGCCTCGCCGCTGCCGGCGATGCAGTGCGCGAGTCCCGCTGCGCCGACTACGAAGGTCGTGAGGTAAACGATGAGTATTTGACCCATGCTGGAGCGCGCGGCGGAGACGAGCCAGGCCATGAGGGCGATGATCCAGCCGCCGATGATGCCGGAAAAGAAGATCTGCGTGAAGTCAGCATTGCCCGCGGTTTGCTCGCCGAGGATGCTGAGCGCCTCCCGCAGGCCCGAATCGAGCGCCGGTGTCTTCATGGCCAAGAGCGCGAAGAGCATCGCTCCGGCGACGTTCGCGACGAAGACGATCGCCCAGAGACGTAGCGTGTATAAGAGATGCCGCCTGGTGGCGAGCACCACGACCACCGGAAAAAGCGTGTTTTCGGTAAAGAGCTGCGCGCGCCCCATCACCACCACGATGAACCCGATCGGGTACAGCAGTGCGGCAAACAGATGCGCAGCGGGGGCGTCCGGTCCGATCGCGGCAAGAATGGCGGCGGCGCCGAGCCCCGTGAGGCCCATGCCGAGTCCGGCGGCAATACCCGACAGCGCCAGACCAGCGGAGGACCGCTTGAGTTCGTCTTCCCCCGTTGCGTATACGACCGCGAAAATTTGCGCGGCCGTCAGTCGTGCACCCGCCTCTGGCGACTCGTGGTTCGCGTTGTCGTATCCCATCGAACCACGATAGCCGGGGGCGCGTGAGTGCTGGCAGAATCCGGTTGGTCGCCCGTTGGCCCGAGACAGGATGCCGCCACAGGGGTAAAGTGCAAAACACTCATTTATCAAAGGAGATAGAGCGTGTTCCGCAGTCCTTACCCCGACGTTGAGATCCCGAACGTCAGCATCTACGACTATCTGTTTACCGGTCTGAGCGACCACGAACTCAACACCATCGCCCTCATCGACGGATCAACCGGAGCAGAAACGACGTACCGCGAGTTGATCACTCAGATCGACGGCGTCGCCGGTGCCCTTGCTGCGCGCGGTGTCGATACCGACACGGTCGTCGCACTGCTCTGCCCGAACTCCCCCGCCTTCGCGGTCGTGTTTCACGGAATCCTGCGGGCAGGTGCGACGGTCACAACCATCAACTCACTCGCCACCGAAGACGACATTGCAAAACAACTCAAAGACTCGGAGGCGACGTGGTTCATCACGGTTTCGCCCCTGCTCGCCGGCGCCAAGGCCGGCGCTGTTGCCGCCGGAATCGCCGACGATCACTTCATCGTGCTTGATGGCGCAGAAGGGCATACGAACCTTCGCGACCTGCTTACCGAAAAGGCGGCACCGCCGAAAGTGAGTTTCGATCCCGCCACGCACATTGCCGCGCTCCCGTATTCTTCAGGCACCACCGGTCTGCCCAAAGGCGTCATGATCAGCCACCGCAACCTCGTGGCCAATGTCGAGCAATCCCGGCAGGTCATCGTCGTGGGCGAAGGCGACCGCGTTCTTGCTTTTCTTCCGTTTTTTCACATTTACGGGATGACCGTGCTCCTTAATCTCGCGGTGCGTCAACGGGCCACTCTCGTCACCATGCCCAGATTCGACTTTGTGGAGTTCCTGCGCGTAATGCAGGACCACAAGTGCAGCAACATTTTCATCGCGCCGCCTGTTGCCGTGGCGCTCGCCAAGCATCCGCTCGTCGACCAATACGACCTTTCCAGCGTGCACACGGTGTTCAGCGGCGCGGCACCGCTCGACGGGCAGCTCGCACAGGCTGTCGCGGACCGACTGGGTGTACGGATGATTCAGGGATACGGCATGACGGAGTTGAGTCCGGTGAGCCATGCCATCCCGAACGACCGGCCCGACCTGCCGCTCAGTTCCGTCGGTTTCACCATTCCCAACATTGACTGCCGGCTCATCGACCCCGCGACCGGCGAGGACATCGAGCTTCCCGCCGAAGGGGAAAGCGCGCCGGGAGAGTTGCTCTGCCGCGGTCCGAATGTGATGCTCGGATACCTGAACAATGACGAAGCTACCCGTCAGATCATGACGGAGGATGGATTTTTACACACGGGCGACATCGCAACGGCCAACTGGGAGGGAGTGGTCACGGTCATTGACCGGCTCAAGGAGCTCATCAAATACCACGGCTATCAAATTGCGCCCGCCGAGCTCGAGGCCCTGTTGCTCACGCATCCATCGATTGCGGATGCCGCGGTCATCGGCGTGCAGAATGACGAAGGTGAAGAGATCCCCAAGGCTTTCGTCGTCCTTCAAGAGGGTGCCGAACTCGACGAGGGCGCAGTGATGGCGTTTGTGGCGGAGCATGTCGCCCCGTACAAGAAAGTGCGTCAAGTGCAGTTCACGAATGCCATCCCGAAATCGAGTTCCGGCAAGATTCTGCGCAAGGACTTGAGGGCGGCGGAATCCGCGTAGCGCAAAAGTATGGCACGATAGAGGAATGGTCAGCAAGCTTACTAATCCCGTTCCTTCAGACGTCGTCACGCCCACAGGGCAGGTAACGCCGCGCTCCTTCTATCGCGTGGTTGCGATCGCCGAGGCGGTGACGTGGACTCTCCTCATCGCGGGCATGCTGCTCAAGTATGTGTTCGACGCGGGAAACCTCGGCGTGCTCATCGGCGGTTCGCTGCACGGACTGGTGTTCGTGACCTACGCCGCAACCGCGGTTCTCGTCGGCGTGAACCAGCGCTGGCCGATCAAACTTATCGTGGGGGCCGTCATTACCGCGATCGTTCCCTACGCGACGATCCCGTTCGATCGCTGGCTGGAAAAGAACGACAAGCTCGAGGGCGGATGGCGCACAGAGGCAACCGACGATCCGCGCGATCACACCTGGATCGATCGTGTACTTCGCTGGTTCCTCAACCACCCGCGCGCTCTCGTGGCCGTGTTTGCGATAGCCGTCGTGGCGATCGTCACGATCCTGCTCATCATCGGTCCACCCGGTGGCTGGAACCGCTAACTCTCACCCGCTGGCGGCATCAGCACGCGAGTGACCGGCAACGCATCGGGATAATTGGTTTGCAGCCAAATGACGAGCTCCTCCCGCACGTGACACCGCAAATCCCAAATGTCGTCCGAATCCTTCGACGACACCGTGAATCTGACGGTCACGTGGCCGCCCGTGGCGTCGTAGACGACCATGTTGGCTCCGCGCCGATCCCACGTGTCTGAATTGGTGACGATCTCCATGAACTTCGCACGCAGCTCCGGGATCGGTACGCGCCAATCGACATCCAGATAGACCGTGCCCTTGATCAGGTCGCTCTTCCGGGTCCAGTTTGTGAATGGCTGGGTCGTGAAATAGGTCGCGGGAAGGATGAGGCGTCGCTCGTCCCAAATGTAGAGAACCACATAGGTAAGCGTGATTTCGCCGATAGAGCCCCACTCGTCCTCCACGACGACCACGTCACCCACGCGAATCGCGTCGCTGAACACGAGCTGAATTCCGGCAACGAGGTTACCGAGCGTCGACTGAGCCGCGAGCCCGGCGATGAGGCTGAGAATACCCGCCGACGCCAGCACGCTCGTTCCCACTGTGCGCACCTCAGGGAACGAGAACAGCACGACGCCGACCGCGATGACGCCGATGAGCACATTGACGAGTCGCCGGATGAGCTTGAGCTGCGTTCGCATTCGCCGGATTTCCGGCAACGACTGCTGCGTCTCCGGAAACCGCCCCAAGAGGCGCGCAAACCCGAAGGAGGCAAACCCTCCCAGGAAGATTGCTCCCGCAATCACGGAAGCGATGAAAAATGCGCGCGACAGCGTCGGCCACCATGGGTAATCGGCGGGCGCCGTCAGCCCAGCGGCGATCCAGCATCCGATAATCAGGAGCAGCAGGAGGGCGTGCGGCCTGAGTCCGGAGATCACCTCACGCAGCCACGAACTTCGCTTTCCTGCAGTGGCGTTCACGGCCCACAAAACCACGGCAAACACTATGAGAACGAGGGCGACAATCCCCAGGGCGAGAAGCGTTCCCCACCACGTGTCCCAGTCGAACATCAGGCTGCACCTTCCCTTGACAACCCTTTCAGCCTAACGAGCCAGGGTAGTGGTGCGCCTTTTTGGTCTTTCGGGGTTAGCCTTGAACCTCATGACCGGCTCGCGTTCTCGCACTCCAGCACTGCGCTATTACCCGGACGGTTCGCGGGCAGAAAATCGTCGAATTGCGAGCATCCGACGCAGATGGGCTCTCATTCGCGAGGCTTTCGACACGCGACTGTGGCCAGTCCCCGTTGTCACCGTGGTTGCCGCAGTGATCGTGGGCGTGCTGCTTCCCATCCTCGACGCCCGGATCGACGACTCACTGCCCGAGCCGGTCGTCGCCGTGCTCTTCAACGGCGGTCCGGACAGTGCACGCGCCGTGCTTTCCACGATTGCCGGTTCACTCATCACGGCGACGTCGCTGACCTTCTCCCTCACTGTCGTTGCCCTTCAATTGGCGAGCAATCAGGCATCCCCCCGGCTGCTCAGACTGTTCGCCCGGGATCGGACGGTGCACGCGACCCTCGCCACATTTCTCGGCACCTTCACGTTCTCTCTGATGGTGCTGAGGAGCGTTCAAAACAGCACAGACGAGACAGCGGCGGCGGTACCGAGCATCTCGATCACGTTGTGCATACTGCTCACCCTTACGAGCATCATCATGCTCACAGTGTTTCTCGCCCACCTCGCCAAGCAGCTCCGCGTCGAGACGATGCTCCGCAACGTGCACCGGGAGACCCGGCGCACCATCGATCTCGTGCGCTCGACCACAGAGGACGGTCCTGAAGAACTTCCTCCCGACATCCGGCCAGCCACCGTCAATGTAGTGAATGCCGTCCATTCGGGATTCCTCACGTCGACCTCGCGTAGCAGAGTGGTCTCAATCGCCACGGAACTGGATCTTGTGATCGAGGAGGAACACAGCATCGGCACGAGCGTCATTGCGGGCGTTCCCATCCTCACCTGGTGGCCACGGTCGGGTGACCTTCCGGACGACTTCAATCTCGAGTCCTTCGAGCACACCGTGCGCTCCGCATATGCGACCGGATACGAACGCACATCCAGTCAGGACATCGGTTTCGGACTGCGACAGCTCGTCGACATCACCATCAGAGCCCTGTCGCCCAGTGTCAACGATCCCACCACTGCAGTGCATGCACTCAGCCACATTTCTGCAGTACTCGGTCAGATTGCCAAACTACCGACCCAGCCCGCTGCGCTCCTCGATGACGACGGCAACATTCGCCTCATCGTGAGACCGCACCGCTTCGAATCGCTGCTGAATCTGGCGGTCGAACAACCTCGCATTTACGGGGCTTCGGATCCGGATGTCGTCTCTCGGCTCTTCCTGCTGTTGCGCGAGGTAGCGCTCAACACCGACAAGCACCGACACCACGAGGCAATTCTCAGCCAGTGCGAACGACTGGAGGATGCCGTGAAGGCGGCAGCCTATGACGGCGAAAGACTCGCAGTTTTCACCGAACTCGCGCAGGAGGTGCGAACTTCGGTAAGGCAAGCCTAAGCTTACTTAAATGACCAAGAACGCCCCCGAATCTCCACCCGCCCAGGACGGCATTGCCTCTGAACGCGCAGTCAGCGGCACCGAGTCTGAAACGCCGAAACTCGGCGGAAGCGTGCCGCTCGCGAAAATGCCCGCTCACTGGATGCTCGGACGACTCGGCAAAAAGGTCATGCGCCCAGGCGGGCTTGCACCGTCGCTGCGAATGCTCGACGCCCTCGCGATCACCAGCGAGGACGATGTCATTGACATGTGGCCCGGCCTCGGCGTCACAACGCAACACACTCTCGCCGCACATCCGCGCTCGTACACGGCGATCGAGCGGGGGAAAGCGGAGCGGGCACGGGTGCAGAAAGTGTTGAGCGAACCGAACCAGTACTGCATCGTGACGCCGACGCACCGGACGGGTTTGGATGACAATTCCGCGAGCGTCATTTACGGCGAAGCGCTCCTTACCCTGGAACCGGCCAAGCGCAAGACCGCGACCGTCGCCGAAGCGGTGCGGCTGCTGCGGCCAGGGGGACGCTACGGCATCCACGAACTGCTGCTTACACCGACCTCGCTCACGGAATCCGCGAAGGACGAGATTGAGACCGTGCTCACGAAAGTGCTGCATGTTCTTGCCCGCCCTCTCACCCGCGACGAGTGGCGAGCGCTTGTGGAAACCCACGGATTCGAGGTCACGTCGGAGGAAACCGGAAAGCTCGTCCTGCTGGACATCCCCACGTTTCTCTCCGACGAAGGGGTCCTCGGCACGGCCGCATTCCTCGGGCGCAGCCTTGCGCACCCAAGCGTGCTTCCGCGACTCGCCACGATCTGGAAGACATTCCACCGGTACCGGGACAACCTGGGTTCGATCGTCCTCACCGCGCGCCACGGCTGACTGCGGGATCTGCTCTTCGCCCGCCACCGCTGACACCAGCCCGGCGGTCATGCACCGGGTAGAGTTGAGCCGTCTGCCTCCCTTCGAACCAAGGAGTTCCCGGCGCGTGCCTGAGACCGCTCTTTCCCCCGTCGTCGACACGGTCGCGAACGCGGCCTCGACCCCGGATCGCGAGCAGCCATTCGGGGCGCTCGGGCTGAAAGCAGACGAGTACGCGAGAATTCGCGAGCTCCTCGGTCGCCGCCCCACGAGCGGCGAACTCGCGATGTACTCGGTCATGTGGAGCGAGCACTGCTCCTACAAGAGCTCCAAAATCTACCTCCGCCAGTTCGGCGAGAAAGTCACGCCGAAGATGCGCGAGAAGCTCATGGTCGGCATGGGCGAAAATGCGGGCGTTGTGGATATCGGCGAAGGCTGGGCGGTGACGTTCAAGGTCGAGAGCCACAATCATCCGTCGTTCATCGAACCGTTTCAGGGCGCCGCGACCGGGGTCGGCGGGATCGTGCGCGACGTCATCTCGATGGGGGCGCGGCCCGTCGCGGTCATGGACCAGCTTCGCTTCGGTGCGATTGACCACCCGGATACGGCGCGCGTCGTGCACGGCGTCGTCGGCGGGATCAGTTTCTACGGCAACTGCCTCGGACTGCCGAACATCGGCGGGGAGACGTACTTCGACTCCTGCTACCAGGACAACCCGCTCGTCAACGCGCTCGCCGTCGGGGTGCTCCGTCACGAGGACCTGCACCTCGCGAACGCGCGCGGCGTCGGCAACAAGGTCGTGCTGTTCGGGGCGCGCACCGGTGGCGACGGGATTGGCGGGGCCTCCATCCTCGCGTCTGACACCTTCTCCGAGGGTGGCCCGACGAAGCGGCCCGCCGTGCAAGTGGGCGACCCGTTCGCCGAGAAGGTGCTCATCGAGTGCTGCCTCGAGTTGTTCGCGGGCGAACTCGTGGAGGGCATCCAGGATCTCGGCGCCGCCGGCATCAGCTGCGCGACGAGCGAGCTGGCGAGCAACGGCGACGGCGGGATGTTCATCGAACTCGACCGGGTCCTATTGCGCGACCCGACTCTTACGGCCGAAGAGATCCTCATGTCGGAGAGCCAGGAGCGCATGATGGCGATCGTGCACCCCGACAAGCTCGACGCGTTCCTTGCGGTTACGGCGAAATGGGATGTGGAGACGAGTGTACTCGGCGAGGTCACCGACACGGGTCGGCTCATCATCGACTGGCGCGGGGAAGAAATCGTCAACGTCGAGCCGCGCACCGTCGCGATCGATGGTCCTGTGTATGAGCGGCCCGTTGCCTACCCCAACTGGATCGATGCGCTGCAGGCTGACTCGGCATCCGCGCTGCCGCGCTCGAGCGAGCCCGCTGAGCTGCGGGAGCAGTTTCTTCAATTGCTCGGCTCCCCGAACCTCGCGTCGAAGGCATGGATCACCGACCAGTACGACCGCTACGTCGGCGGCAACACGGCGCTCAGCTTCCCCGACGACGGCGGCATGATCCGCGTCGACGAATCCAGCGGCCTCGGTTTCGCGATCGCCGCGGATGCCAACGGGCGTTACGCGCAGCTCGACCCGTACGAGGGCGCGCGTCTCGCCCTCGCGGAGGCGTACCGCAACGTCGCCGTCACCGGCGCGGTGCCCGCCGCCGTCTCCGACTGCCTGAACTTCGGTTCGCCCGAGAACCCCGAGGTCATGTGGCAGTTCTCCCGCGCGGTCGAGGGGCTCGCCGACGGATGCATGGAACTCGAGATCCCGGTCACGGGCGGCAACGTGAGCTTCTACAACCAGACCGGCGACGCGCCCATCCACCCCACCCCGGTCGTCGCGGTGCTCGGTGTGATCGATGACGTGGCCCGACGGGTGCCGAGCGGCTGGCAGGACGAGGGCAACAACATCTACCTGCTCGGGACGACATCCGAGGAACTCGACGGTTCGGCGTGGGCGGGCACGATCCACAATCACCTGGGCGGCAGGCCGCCGGCCGTCGACCTCGCGCGGGAGAAGAAGCTTGCCGCGCTTTTGGCCGCGGGGGCCCGCGAGTCGCTCATCGCCTCAGCCCACGACCTCTCCGATGGCGGCCTCGCCCAAGCACTTGCCGAAAGCGTGCTGCGCTTCGGGGTCGGTGCTCGCGTGTGGCTTACCGAACTCATGGAACGGGACGGCGTTGACGTCGCAACGGCACTGTTCAGTGAGTCGACGGGCCGCGTGATCGTGAGCGTGCCGCGCGAGGACGACGTGAAATTCCAGGGCCTGTGCGAGGGCCGCGGCTACCCGGTGCTCCGCATCGGCGTGACCGACAAACTGTCGCCAGCGCTCGAGGTACAGGACCTGTTCACGGTCGACATTGCCGAGTTGCGGGAAGTGCACACGGCTACGCTTCCTGCCGCGTTTTCCTGAAGCACTAGCGTCACACGGGGAACGGGATGCCGGTCCAGTTCTCGGAGAGCGACCACAGCCCTTCGCCGAACTGGGCGGAGTGGCTCGATGCGACCGGGGTGTTGAGCACCGGCCGGCCGAAGATGGGCGTCGTGCGCCCCCAGTACTGGCCGCCCACGGCATCCGGATCGGTCGTCGCTCGCACAAGTGGCCACGCTGCCGCCTCTTTACTCCCTCCCGCAACGAAGGAAAGCCCTGCGAGAAACCGTTGCGCCACCGACGGCTCGTTCACGCCGGCGCGGAACGGAGTGAGGCCGTCCTGCGCGCCGCCAGGATGCGCGACGAGCGCGGTCACCGGGCTTCCGGCCGCCCGCAACCGACGGTCCAGCTCGAAACCGAACGCTTGCGTCGCGTGCTTCGACAGCGCGTAGCTCGAGAACGAGGAGTAGCGTTTCTCGCTCTGCAGATCGTCAGCGCGAAGAGTCACGATCCGTGCGGAGCCGCTGCCCATCGTGACGATGCGGCTGCCCGGCGTCTTCGCAAGCGTCGGGTAGACGAGCGCGGTGAGGGCGAAGTGTCCGAGGTGGTTCGTCCCGAACGTGAGTTCGTGGCCGTCCGCGGTGACGCGTCGCTTCCTGCCCGCCAGGATCACAGCGGCGTTCTCCAGAAGTCCGTCGATGCGGTCGAGCCGGTTGAGCTCCGCGGCCGCGGCGCGCACCGAGTCGAGCGAGCCCAGATCCAGCTTCACGAACCCGACCTCGGCATCCGGGGTGCGGCTTCGGATGGAGCTCGCCGCGGCATCCGCTTTCGCCTCCGATCGCGCGGCGAGGATGACCCGTGCGCCCGCGCAGGCCAGTTGCTCCGCGGCGAAGTAACCGATTCCGCTGCTGCCGCCGGTGACGACGAATGTCTTGCCCGCTTGTGAGGGTAGGTTGCGGGGATCCCAGCCTGCCACTACGGCTGAGTCTCGATGGTGCCCGTCGAGGCGATCTGCTCGTGGTGGTGAATGACCTCGGCCACCACGAAGTTGAACCACTTTTCGGCGAACGCCGGATCGAGATGGCTCTCCAGCGCGAGAGCCTGCAGCCGGGCGATCTGAGATTTCTCACGCGCGGGATCAGAAGCGGGAAGACCGCGCGCCGCCTTAAGCCTGCCGACCTTCTGGGTGAACCGGAACCGCTCCGCGAGAAGGTGGATGAGCGCCGCGTCAATGTTGTCGATGCTCAGTCGTAGGCCATCGAGCTCTCGCCGCACTTCGGCCTCGTCGGCGCCAGCGGTGTCATCCGGATTCGAGGAGTCGGTAGCGGTTGCTTCGTCGTCAGAGGCAGCGTGATCGTGAGGCATGATTCGAGGTTACTGCCCCACGAGCCTCGATCGTCTGCCCACTCGAATGCGTTCCTGCGTGAACAGAATGCCGATGAGCACGAGAGCAGCGCCAACGGGCTCGTGCCAGGAGAGGGTTTCGCCCAGAACCAGGAAGCCCAGAGCGACGGCGACCACCGGAATCAGATACGTGACGGTTGATGCGTTGGTGGCGCCCCAGGCCCGCAGTACGCCGATATTCCAGATGTACGCGATTCCCGTCCCGAACGCGCCCAGCAGCACGAGGCTCCCCACGACCGGAAGCGAGAGACTCACGGGCCCGATCGCGAGCACGGGCGTGAGAAAAAGCATGACCATGCCGGCCGTTCCGACATTCAGGAACGCAACCGTCGTACCGCTGATCGGTCGATGGCTCACGAATTTTCGCAGATATCCGGTGGCGACTCCGTAAAGGATGGCCGCGGTGAGACACGCGAGCTGGCCCCACAGGTCCGCACTGATGTCGGTGAACTGCCACGGGGCGATGATGACGATGACGCCGACGATGCCCAGCAGCACTCCCATGATTTGCCCAGGTCGAAGCACTTCGACCCGGTACACCAGCGCCACGAGGAGGGCGGTGGCGATGGGAGTCAACGAGTTGTAGATGGCGGCAAGCCCTGAGGAAATGTGCTGCTCCGCCCACGCGAACAGCAAGTGCGGAAGCACGCAGTTGGTGGCAGCGATGACGAGGAAGTGCAGATAGACAACGGGCTCGCGAGGCAGCTTGTGACGTCCGATGAGCATCACTGCCCCGAGCGTGAGGGCGCCGAGAATCTCCCTCGACCACGCGATTTGCGTGTACGAGACGCCGTCGAGAGCGACTTTCATGAACAGGAAGCTTGACCCCCACGCGATGCCCATCAGAATGAACTGAATGGGCACGTTGTAACGGCGCACGCCGGTCGTTGCTTCGCTCACAAGCTGACACTACAGGTTACGGACGACGGCATAGACACGTGCGAAGATCCGCCGTCGCGGGTCGCTAAAATCGATGGAATGGCATCGTCCTCGAACGCAGGCATCCGCGTCGCCGTGCTCGGCCCTGTGCTCGTTGAGGGAACAGACGGATCACTCGTCGAACCATCCGGAACACTTGGCAAGAATTTCGTTGCGTCACTCGCTCTGGCGAAGAGCGCGCCCCGCTCGGCGACCGCGCTCATCGACGACCTCTGGGGGGATGACCCGCCGCGACAAGCTAAGGCCGCGCTCCAGACGCTTGTCTCGCGAGTCCGCTCGGAGTGCGCCCACGGGCTCATCGAGTCCCGGAATGGCGGATATGCGCTCGTTGCGGGGGCCGAGGGGACAGACCTCGATCGGGCGATTCACTATCGGGATGCTGCCAGGACATCCGCGTCGAAAGGGAATCACACGGACGTGGCGGCGCAGGCGACGGCCGGACTGAGTCTCTGGCGTGGCGAACCGGGCTCCGATGTGAACGCCGATCTCGCAGCCGACCTTCGCGCCCGGGCAGATCCTCTCCGTGCCGAGTTGCGGCACCTTCGTGCAGAGAGCATGATCGAGCTCGGCCGCGCTGCCGACGTCGTTGGCGAAGTTGAGGGCCTCGCGGCCGCGTTGCCACTCGACGAGGGGCTGCAACTCCTGCTCCTTCGTGCGCTCGCGGCTGCGGGGCGGCGAAAGGATGCGATTGCGGCCTTCGCGCGGTACCGCGCTCTGCTGCGCGACGAACTCGGTACCTCTCCATCCGAGAAGCTCGTACAGGTGAACGCCGCTTTGCTGCGGGAAGACGACCCAGCCGTTCGTCAGAACGATGCGGCCCCTTCCGATGAGACACCCGTACGTGTTGCGCGAGTGCGGATCGGGCTGCGCACGGCGCCGAATCAATTGCTCGGCCGCGAACGAGACCTGGCGGCGCTCGAAGAACTCATGAACTCCTCCCGACTGACGACGATTCTCGGAATCGGCGGACTAGGGAAGACGAGGCTCGCACTGGAGCTGGGGCAGCGCGCCTCGGAAACGACCCCCGCGGTCGTGGTCGTCGAACTGGCCAGCGTGCGTTCCGGGGACGACGTCACACTCGCGCTCGGTTCGACGCTCGGCATCCGAGAAGTGAACGGAAGCGGCCGCGCACTATCAGACCCCGGCGTGCGCCTCGACGTTCGCGAACGCATCCTGTCCGTGCTGGGAGAGCGCCAGACCCTCCTCATCGTCGACAACTGCGAACACATTGTGGATGCCGCGGCGGCGTGGATCGGCGACATCCTCGCCTCAACGACAAATGTTCGCATCCTCGCGACGAGCCGCTCTCCGCTCGCCATCAGCGGAGAAAGCGTCTACCAGCTCGACTCTCTCGCGAGCGGCGACGACAACGGGCAATCGGGCCCCGCCATCAGGTTGTTCATGGAACGGGCAGAAGCCGCCCGCCCCAGCGTCTCGCTGCCCGTGGACATCATCGCGCGCCTGTGCACCCGGCTCGACGGCCTGCCGCTCGCTATCGAACTTGCCGCCGCGCGCGTGCGATCCATGTCGGTCGAGGAGATTGAGCGGCGTTTATCTCACCGTTTCACGCTGCTCACGAGCGGAGAACGCACGGCGCCGGAGCGGCACCGCACGCTCATGGCGGTCATCGACTGGAGCTGGAACCTCCTCAACGAGGATGAGCGCAAACTGCTTCGCCGACTCTCCCGATTTCCCGACGGGTTCAGCGCGGATGCCGCCCTGATTGTGGGCGCAGACGACGACAATGCCGACATCACCGACGCCCTCGATGGACTCGTGAATCAGTCTCTCGTCGCGGCGACGGAAACGCGCGTGCCTGGGCTCCTGCGCTACCGAATGCTGGAGACGGTGCGCGAATTCGGAGAAGTGGCCCTCGTCGATGCCGGCGAAGACGCACGGGTTCGCGCCGCGATGGCGGCATGGGCTCACGCGTTTTGCGCGCGCATGTTGCCGCAACTGGAAAGCATGGACCAGGTGCGTGCTTTCCAGATCGTCGCGAGCGAACAGGACAACCTCGTTGCCGTGCTTCGCGAGGCTCTCGCTGACGAAAATGCTGACGCCGTCGTCACGGTGTTCGCGGCCCTCGCGTATCACTGGTCCATGCGCGGTGGGCACTCGGATGTCGCCGGTTTCGGCAAGGCGATTCTGCGCGCGACGAAACATTACGTTCCGGATGCCTCCCACCTGACGGCCGCGATTACCACGTTCGCGATTGTGTCGGTCAGCATCATGTTCGGGGACGCTCGTACGGGCATCGTCGGCCGCGGACGCTTGCGTACCGTCAAAGAACTCGGGCCTGCCAGCATTCCGCGGATTGACGTCATCGCCGAACTCATTCTGGCCGTCTCCGATCCGCCGAAGGCCATGGCATTGCTCGATCGGTACCAGAAATCCACCGACGAGGGGCTGGTGGCGCTGAGCTCACTGATCGTGGCCCAGCTGCACGAGAACGCCGGTGAGCTCGAGAACGCCATTGCCTCTTCGCGACGCGCTTTCGAGGTGGCGGGGCCGCTCGGAGACGTGTGGCTCCAATCGACGGCAGCACAGGGTCTCGCAAACTTGCACAGTCAGCAGGGTGACACGGTGCGGGCCCTTGAGTGGGCCGAAAAGTCGCGGCAAGGGCTTAGCGCACTTCAGGCGAACGGCGACCTGCAGCAGCTCAGCTGGCTGATCGCGCTGAATCAATTGCCGACCACACCGGATGCGGCCCGCGCTACTTTCGACGCTTTCGTCGCCGAGGGCGACCAGGCCCTCGGCTTCGACTACCTCGATTTGCGCTCGATCGGCTGGGCGGGTCTCGCCGAGATTGCGCTGGGCGAGGGCCGGGCCGAGCAAGGTCGGGAATTTTACCGAAATGCCGTCAACGCTTTTCACTATTCCCGCGGACGAATGGCGCCCTGGAACACCATCGCCACGACCGGTTGCCTTTGCGCTTACGTCTTCACGGACTCGACGGAGCAGTTGTATATCGACGGGCTTGCGCGCCGCATCCGTAGCAAATTGCTGGCCACGCGTCGAGTCATGCAGGTGATTACCGACATGCCTGTCGCGGGTACCGCGGTCGTCGGTCTCTCCACCTGGATTCTCTCTCCCCGTCGCGTCGCCTCCGCCGCCGCGCGCGAAATCGGCCTGCGCCTGCTGTTCCTCGGAGAAGCGATGGGCGGCAGGCAGGACTTGCCTTCGCTCAACCGGAACCGGCTCACGGACATCGCCATCTCGACGCAGGGGGCGGCCGCAGTCGACGAGGCGAGGGCATCCGTCGCGGGACTTTCACCCATGGATGCCCTCGACCTCGCCTGCGAGCTCCTGACCTCCGCCGAGGTGCGCGGATTGGTCTCCGCGCGATAGCAAGCCGCGCGGCCGCTACGCCTTGCGCATGTAGGCGCGCACGGTGAGCGGTGCGAAGATCGCGACGACGACCGCGGAGCCGAGCAGCGCGAGCCAGAGGTCGCCGGTGACCGCCCCGTTATTGGTCAGCTCGCGAACCGCGGTAATCAGGTGCGACACGGGGTTGGCGTTCACGAATCCCTGCAGCCACGCGGGCATCGTGTCCACCGGCACGAAGGCATTCGAGAGGAACGTCAGCGGGAACAGGATGAGGAACGAAATCCCCTGCACACTCGAGGCGCTCCGCGCGATCACACCGAAGAACGCGAAAATCCAGCTGAGGGCCCACGCGCACACGATGACCAGGAGGCCCGCGAGGATTACTCCCTGAATACCGCCTCCCGGCCGCCACCCCATGATGAAGCCCATGACGAACGTGAGCGTCGTCGCGATGAGGTAACGCACGGTGTCGGCGAGGAGGGCACCGGCGAGCGGCGAAATCCTCGCGATCGGCATCGACTTGAACCGGTCGAACACGCCCTTGTCCATGTCTTCGCGCAATTGCACTCCCGTGACCACGGAGGTCGTGATGACGGTTTGGGCAAGGATGCCGGGGATGATGATCGGCAGATATGCGGCGATGTTGCCGGAGATCGCCCCGCCGAAGATGTACGTGAACATGAGGGTGAAGATGATCGGCTGCACCGTGACGTCAATGAGTTGCTCGGGCGTGCGCTTGATTTTCAGCAGTCCGCGGTAGGCCATAGTGAACGAATTGGCGACCGACTGGCCGAAGCTCACGTAGTTGTGAAGCTCCCTACTTCTGCCGGGGGTGATGGTTGCTGTGGTCATGAGTTGACCCTTTCTGCTTCTGGAGTCGTGCTCGAGGTTGAGGCTGGGTCCGAGGCGTTCTCGTCGGCGACGCCGTGGCCGGTCAGCGCGAGGAACACTTCGTCGAGAGTTGGTTTCTGCACCGACATCTCGGTGAGGCGGATGCCCGCCTCGCGGAAGGTGATGAACAGGTCGGTGACGAGATCCGGATCGCGCATCGGCGCCGTGACGCGACCCGCTTCAGGTGAGACGACGGACTCGACTCCGAGCACGCTCGTGATCGCGCGCCGAGCATCCTCCAGATCAGTCGGATCTGCAAGTCGCAGTTGGAGCGAAGACTCGCCGACGGATGCCTTGAGCTCGTCGGCGGTGCCTTCCGCCACCACTTTGCCGAGGTCGATCACGGCAATGCGGTCGGCGAGCTGGTCGGCCTCGTCGAGGTACTGTGTCGTGAGCAGCACCGTGGATCCGGTGGCGACGAGACGGCGGATGGTGTCCCACATTTGTGCTCGCGTGCGCGGGTCGAGACCCGTCGTGGGCTCATCGAGGAAGATGAGCGGGGGTTGCGCGATGAGACTCGCTGCGAGATCGAGGCGGCGGCGCATGCCGCCCGAAAACTTCGAGATCGGCCGTTTAGCGGCCTCCGCCAACCCGAATTCTTCGAGGAGTTCAGCGCTCTTGCGTTTCGCCTCGGCCCTGCCCAGCCCGAGGAGGCGGGCGAAGATCACGAGATTCTCGGTGGCGCTGAGGCGTTCATCGACCGACGCGAACTGCGCAGTCACGCCGAGGAGTTGGCGCACGACTTGCGCCTCTTTGACCACATCGTGGCCGAAGATGCTCGCGGTGCCGCCATCGGGGCGAAGCAGGGTGGCGAGCATGCTGATGGTCGTGGTCTTGCCAGCGCCGTTCGGCCCGAGCACGCCGTACACCGTTCCCGTGCGCACGGCGAGATCAACGCCGTCGACGGCGCGGTTGTCGCCGAAGGTCTTGACGAGTCCGTGAGCTTCGACAGCCCAATCTGAACCTGTGGACATGAGATGTCCTTTCTGTGTGAGGTACGTCAGCAATGCTGAGGCACACCACTTACAGAACGCTCACGCGGCCCTTACAACGCGCTTACGCGCCATGTCGATCCGACGATTGCGGCGTGCGGAACAGCACAGGCCGACCCTCGAAGTCTGCAAGGCGCTCCTCGAGCCCGGACCGCACCTCCGGCCACTCGTCGACGATGACCGAATACATTGCGGTGTCCCTCCAGGTGCCGTCCGCCCTCGGTTGCTCTCGACGCACGACGCCTTCGAAGGTCGCGCCGAGTTTGGCGATCGCGGCGCGCGAGTGCAGGTTGAGCACATCCGTCTGGATCTTCACGCGGCCGAACCCGGAGTCGAACGCGTGCTGAAGAAGGAGAAGTTTGGCCTCGGGATTGACCGCCGTCCCCCACACGCGCGGGTCGTATCCGGTCCAGCCGATGTGGGTCGCTTCGCGGTAGGGGTCGAAGTCGCCCAGTGTCGTCGTGCCCACTATCGTGCCATCGCGCGGTCCCCCGATAAGAATGACCGCGAATGGATTGTTCGCCGGCGAGTTGCGTTCAGCGGCCCAAGCGCGAAACTCGTCAAGCGACTCGGGCAGGGCCGCGAGGCCACCCCCGAAACCGAACTCGAAAACCGAGCGGTGCGCGATGGCCTCGAATAAGCCGGGAAGATGCGCATCCTCGAGGGGTTCGAGCCGGATGAAGTCGCCGACAAGCGTCGCGGGCTCGGGTCGGTGTGCTGGCACGCATCGATTCTTGCATTTTTCTTGCAAAGAATTGCTTCATTAAGGAGGTTTCAGCGTGGTGTAATTCTCCTGTGCCGCTGATGCTTCGCTACGTCGCCATGGCCGTTTCGTGGGCCGCCTACACCATGTCTTTCACCCTGCTGTATCTCTCCATGAGTGCTGTCATGGGGGTGGGGGGATTTTGCGCGGAAGGGGGACCGTACGAAATCGAAACTCACTGCCCCGACGGCACGACGTTCTTCTTGCCGGTGAGCATCTACATGGGACTCGCCGCTGTCGCCATCAGTGTTTTTGTGGCGCGCGGACTCGGCGCGTCGCTCAGCCTCTTCGCCTGGCCGGTTCTCTTCATCGGCTTGTCTCTGAACTTCATCCTGGCCGGATTAACCATGTACGGATGGGAGCTGACCGGAATGGGAACGGGCGTCGTGTTCTTCCTCATGGGCGCCGCACCCCTCATCGCATGGTGGCGCCAACCGGGCAACCTCTCCGCAGCGGTCGCGGGCACCAGCCATCTTGACGGCACGTCGATCGGCTCGGTGTCGTTTGCGTGGCAGCGGCCGAAAGTTGTCGAGCCGCGGGAACGACTCGCGCCGATCGACTATGCCGTTCTCGTTCCGTTGTGGTTGCTCTCGGTCTTCTTCGGCATCTGGATCGCGGTGGTCTGGTACACGCACTGATCTCTCGCATTGCTGGTCTAGCCGACGAGGTCGTGCCTCACGACGATCGCATCCCTGGCCGGCCCGACACCTATCGCAGAGATACGCGATCCGCTCATCTTCTCCAGCGCGAGAACATAATCGCGCGCATTCTCCGGAAGATCGTCAAATGAGCGCACGCCGGTGATGTCTTCCGTCCAGCCGGGAAAGTTCTCGTAAATCGGCACCGCGTGGTGAAAGTCGGTTTGCGACACCGGCATCTCGTCCATCCGCACACCGTCGACGTCGTATGCCACGCACACGGGGATGCTCTCGATGCCGCTCAGCACGTCCAGCTTGGTGAGCACAAAATCGGTGATGCCGTTGATGCGCGACGCGAACCGCGCCATGGGAGCGTCATACCAGCCGGTACGCCGCTTTCGCCCGGTCGTTGTCCCGAACTCGGCACCCTTTTCCGTAAGAAAGTCGCCCCACTCGTCGAACAGTTCGGTCGGAAATGGCCCTGCACCAACTCGTGTCGTGTACGCCTTGATGACGCCGATAACACGATCGAAACGATTGGGTGCCACGCCAGATCCCGTTGCAGCGCCGCCGCTCGTCGCATTCGAGGAGGTCACGAACGGGTACGTGCCGTGGTCGACATCCAGCATGGTGGCCTGGCCGCCCTCGAACAGCACTATCTTGCCCTCATCGAGCGCGCGATTGAGTTCCAGTGCCGTGTCGGCAACCATGGGCCGCAGGCGGTCAGCATACGAAAGGAGCTCATCCACGACTTCATCGACGGTGATGGCGCGACGGTTGTACACCTTGACGAGCAGCTGGTTTTTCTGATCCAGTGCGCCCTCGACCTTTTGCCGCAGGATGTTCTCGTCGAACAGATCCTGAATGCGGATGCCCACCCGGTTGATCTTGTCCGCGTACGCGGGCCCGATTCCTCGTCCGGTCGTGCCGATCTGCCGTTTGCCGAGGAATCGCTCCGTCACCTTGTCGAGCGTTCGGTGATACGACGTGATGATGTGGGCGTTCGCACTCACACGCAGCTTGGAAACATCGACCCCACGGGCCGCAAGACCGTCAAGTTCCTCGAACAGCACGGCGATGTCGATGACCACCCCGTTCGCGATGACCGGAACCACGCCGTCGGTGAGAATTCCGGACGGCAACAGGTGCAGAGCGTACTTCTCTTTGCCTACCACGACCGTGTGACCCGCATTGTTACCGCCATTGAATTTGACGACATAGTCAATCCGGTCGCCGAGCAAGTCGGTGGCCTTGCCCTTTCCTTCATCGCCCCATTGGGCTCCGACAAGGACTATCGCGGGCATGGCAAACATCCCTTTCGATTGGTGGGGATTACACCCCAGTCTATCGGCCGTCAGGTGGCAAACGACACATGTTGCATGATCCACGCGTGCATGGTCACGGCAGCTGCCGCAGACGCGTTGATGCTGCGCGTGCTGCCGAACTGGCTGATCTCCACGACCGCGTCTGCGGCCCCGATGGCTTCCGGCGTCAATCCCGGCCCCTCCTGACCGAAAAGCAGAACGCAGCGTTCGGGAAACGCGAACGTCTCCATGATGACGCTCCCCAGAATGTTGTCGATGCCAATGATCGGAAGGCCGTGCGCGCGTGACCACTGCACGAACGTTTCGACATCCGGATGCTGCAGCACGTGCTGGTAGCGGTCCGTCACCATCGCCCCGCGTTTGTTCCAGCGGCGCCGTCCGATGATGTGCACCGTATCTGCCGCAAAGGCGTTCGCACTGCGCACGATGGAACCGATGTTCATGTCGTGCTGCCAATTCTCGATCGCGACGTGGAACGGGTGCCGATGCTGATCCAGATCCGCGACTATCGCGTCCATTTTCCAGTATCGGTAACGGTCGATGACGTTGCGCGAATCACCGCGCTCCAGCAGCTCCGGATCGAAGTGATCGTCGGTGGGGAGTTCCCCCTGCCACGGACCAACACCGTGAGTCGTGTGCTCAGGATGCTCCATGCCATCTACGCTATCGGCTGCACGCGAGCGCACGTCGACTGTCCCCGCAGGAAGGGCAGCAGCTCGACCCGCCCGCTCGTCGTCACAGGCGAAGAGTGCACTGCGATACCCGGCCGATCGTGCAGAACGCGCGCCAAGATCACCGGATCACCCCCAATGAGTCGGATGCGGGACGTCACGATCTCGCCTGCTTGCACGCGCGCACGCCACCGGGCATCGGACTCAACGAGCACTTCCGCAACGCCGACAGGCGAGTCGGGAAGTCGGAACAACTCGATGAGGTCGGAGTGGAGCGGCACCGCGGAGCTCACCACCACCGCCGCGCCGGCACGAGTCGCGGCAACCAGAACGCGAACGAAGTCGACTGTGGACGCGCCTTCGCTCACGCGAATAGTGACCGGAACGGGAAGGTAGCGCAGCTCGATTCGCTCAAACTCGCTGTGCAGGATGTCCGTGGGCGCATAGGTGTTGACCCACGCCTCTTCGTCGCTGCGCGCGCCGGCGCGCACATGGTCGAATTCGGCGAACGACATGCTCGCCTGGGCGGCAGTGATCACCTGGGCCACCGGTTCGCTCATGCCGTCGAGGGTGACGGTCGCGCCCGTTTCGGTCTCCACGTCACTCCATGATCCGAGCGCGATCACCGCATCCTTGCTGCCGGGGCTCACCGTGCCGAACCTCGCGCGATTCCAACCCTCCACCGGGGCAAGCGCGCGCACAATCGACGTGACGGGGGTATTCACCGCTGTCAATCCCGCCTCAACGGAGTTCCTCCACACATCGATCTCGTCGGCGTCGCGGGAGTACAGCGCTGCGGAGAGCCCGAATCCCAGCGAATTCTGCAGTTCGATCGCGTGCTCCAAAGTGTCGGCACGCATGATCCCCAGGACGGGAACGCGTTGTTCTGCCCGGTGGAAGGGCGAGTCTGGCTCCACCCCATCGCGCAGACCGGCGGTCCAAATCCTCCCGCGAGTATCCAGCTGGCGCGGTTGAACCCGCCAGCGTTCACCATCACCGAGCGTTTCGAGTGCAGCCCGTTGTTGAGCATCTGCCGACCGCGCGAGCGCCGAAAGCGCTGACCCCTCCGTGGGGGCAACGGTCACCGAAATCGAAGAAATTGCATCGGTCAGTCTGCCGAGAAACCGGGCGGATGTCGCCACCGAGCCGACCAGAATAACGCACCCGGTCGAGAGGGGAAGTTGCCCGGCGACGCCCATCGCGCTTTCCACAATGTGTGACACTGCCGCTTCAAGGTCCGCGCTCGGGGTGACGATGCTGGAGTTGCGCCCGCCCGTCGTTGAGGAAAGACGAGTTTCTGCTCGCCACGAGTGAAAGAGCTTGGCAACGTGCCGACTTCCCGAGTGCAGCACATGATCCACGCGCGGGTCGGAGATGAGAGACTCGGCCAACTCACCCTCATCGTCCAGAATCGTCACGAGCCCCTCCGGCAGGCCACCCGCGACAAGCGTGTCAACGAAAACCGCGGAAGCTCGCCGCGTTTCCGGTGCCGTCTTGAGGATGACGGAGCCTCCCGCGGCAAGAGCGCTGAGCACGCTTTGCGCCAGATCCGTAATCGGCGCCGACCTACTCGACACCACGACGACCAGCCGCGGAGGCCGGAAGACGGCACCGTGGATGTCGTCTACCTCACGGGCACCCTCCGCTGCGCGGTGGGCGAGGGCAATCGCGACGGTCACCTCTACATCCGCCTCCTCGACCGTCATTCCGCACTCGCTGATGACCATTTCTACGAGAAGACCCCTCCACTCGGAGAAGATCTCCGCCACGCTTTCCAAAACGGTCGCGCGAGTCGAACCGCGGCGCTCGCCCCAGGAAGCGCCGTGCCGAAGTGCCTCTGCCACGAGCGATTCGCGCTCGGCCTCTGTCGAGATCATCGATCGCGCGAGGCGGGCCTCACCCGACGCCGAATCCTTCGCACTCTCATACATCGCGTGCGCCCACTGGCGCGTCTGCTCGAGAGAGAAGTCCGCCACTTCCGTTCTCACTAGGTTCTGCGTGCGGTGCGTTCGCACCGGTTCCACCTGCGAGATGTCGACGGCAGCACGGAACTTCTCGCGTTCGTGCACAAAACACTCGGTCCCGCTCAGGCGAACGGAAGACTCAAGGTATCCTTCCGACTGCGTGAAGTCTTCCACTCGCTGCGTCAAGTACGGGACAACCTGGGGTTGATGACCCGGTTGCACGATCGGGGTGAAGAGACGCACTCCGCCGACATCACGCTTGACCACTTCTCGCTGCTGTGTCGTCACGCCGAGCATGAATTCGTGTTCGAGACGCCGTTCAACGCCCCTTGCGCGCGCCAGCCGCCACGCGAACGCCACCGTGAACAGATTGTGGGTTGCGGAAATTACCCGGATGCCGGAGTTGCGATGAGCGGCCAGGGCGCGGTCAAGCAGTCGCAAATACTGTGCATCGGTTTCCAGGCGACGGGAGAACGGTGCCGCTTTCCACCCGTGGAGACTCGCCCGCTCGCGTTCGTCGCGAAGGAACTCGCCTCGCGTGAACCGCACAGTGATCTCTGCGCCGCCCGCCGCCCGCCGTGCTCGCGCTGTGCCCATGATTCGATCCAGCGCGGGCAACGAATCCGGCAAACTCGCGGGCAAGGAAATTCCGAAATCGAGGTTCGGGTAGCGTGCGATGACGCGTTCGAAAACTCTGAGGGAAAGCTCCAGTTCATCAAATGTCGTGACGTCCAGGATGATGAGCTTGGGCTTCGGTGACTGTGCCGCAGTTTCCGCGAGCGGGCACACCGCGTCAACTGCGGAATTCACTTCTGCGTCCAAGTTCACAAGCCGCGGCCTGCCCACGAACGCCGACGGACGCACCAGAACCGTCTCAACGGCTTCCCGGTGCAGGAGGTCGTGGATGTCGGAAACCTGGCGATGGATTTCGCGGGCGCCGCTTGCCGTAGCCGTCAGCGGAACAATCGTGGGGCGAATCCCCCCGGGCTGCGACAGCACGCCGAGTTGTTTGTCGATGGAGAGAGAGTCCCCGCGAAGAAACAGGTGCCCAACCAGGCGCAGAAAGCTCTCCCGCGCCATCGGAACCATCGCGGAAGGAACGAGTGGCGCGAAACCGCCGGCGAACTGCGTGCCGATGCCTTCGACCCAGTTTGCCGTGACGGGAAGCGCACGGGAGACTCGATCGAGGTTTCGCGCCGCCACCCTCAGGTCTTCGGGTCCGAGAACGCCGTCGATGAAGTCCAGAACGTACCGACCGCCGCTCGCATCGTGGAGCACTCGATTGAGTCTGGCCTCATCCGCAGGAATCACCACATCGGTCACGTTTCGCCATCGCTCGACCGTCGCTATGGCTTCGTCGGCGATGCCCTCAAAATCTGCGAGAGGAGGGTTGCCGCGCAGAGTCATCTGATAACAATACTGAGCGATCCTGAGTCCGAAGCTGAGGTTTCACCGAGTTGTGGGTGACGAATGATTAGGCTCGGAGAATGCGTCAACAGCAAGACATCGTGATCGTCGGCGGCGGCCACAACGCACTTGTGGCTGCGGCCTATCTCGCCCAGGCGGGCCGCTCGGTCACCGTGCTCGAACGGTTGGAGCACGTGGGCGGGGCCGCGGTATCCGCTGAAGCTTTCCGCGGCGTGGATGCGCGGCTTTCGCGATACTCCTACCTCGTCAGTCTTCTGCCGAAGCGGATCATTTCCGAACTGGGTCTCGACGTGCAACTCGTGAGACGGCGCTACTCTTCGTTCACGCCCGAGCCTGGCGGCAGGAGTGGGCTCCTCGTCGACAATTCCGACGCTGGCGCAACCGCGCGATCATTCGCGTCAATCGGCGCTGCACAGGATGCCGTGCGCTGGTCGGAGTTCTACTCGGATACCGCGCAACTCGCCCGTGCATTGTTTCCCACGGTCTGCGAGCCGTTGCTGAGGCGATCAGAGGCGCGCAGGCTTGTGGATGACGACACGCTCTGGTCTTCCTTCGTCGAGAATCCGATTGGCCACGTCATCGAGTCAACATTTTCGAGCGATCTGGTGCGCGGCGTCGTGCTCACGGACGCCCTCATCGGAACGTTCGCCGAAGCGCATGATCCGACACTCGCCGCAAATCGCTGCTTCCTCTACCACGTGATCGGCAACGGCACGGGCGACTGGGATGTTCCCGTCGGGGGGATGGGGGCTGTCACGTCCGCTCTGGCCAATTCTGCCCAGCGCGCGGGCGCAGAACTCGTTAGCGGTGCGGAAGTGACCGGCATCTCACCAGACGGTCACGTGACATTCATCGCCGACGATCGGGAACAAACCGTGGCCGCATCCACGGTGCTTGCCAACGTTGCGCCCTACAACCTGCAGCGACTTGTGGAGGGCAACACTTCTGAAGGCGGCATACGCCCGGAGGGCGCACAGGTGAAAGTGAACCTCATGCTCTCGCGGCTGCCGCGGCTTCACGACACGTCGGTTGACCCCTCTGCCGCCTTCGGCGGAACGTTCCACATCAATGAGCTCTACAGCCAGCTGCAGACCGCGTTCGATTCGGCTGCGGCCGGCAGGATTCCCGATCCCGTTCCTGCAGAAATTTATTGCCACTCCCTCGCTGACCCGAGCATCCTTTCGCCTGCACTGCAGGCGTCGGGAGCCCATACCCTCACCGTCTTTGCGTTGCACGTTCCCGACCGCCTGCTCACGCGGGAGAACAACGACGACATGCGCGTTCGTCTCCAGAACGCCGTGCTCGCCTCGCTCAATTCGGTGCTCGCCGAACCCATAGAAGACGTGCTCATGGCGGATGCCGACGGAGCGCCCTGCATCGAAACGAAAACGACGCTCGACCTTGAACACGCTCTTGGGATGCCCGGCGGCAACATTTTCCACGGACCGCTCGCCTGGCCGTTTCTGGAAGACGATGCACCACTGGAAACCCCCGCGCAGCGCTGGGGCGTCTCCACTCCCTGGAGCAACGTGCTGATGTGCGGTTCAGGCGCTCAACGGGGTGGCGCCGTGAGCGGTCTTGGCGGCCACAATGCCGCAATGGCAGTGCTCGAATCCGCCTGAGAGCACGAAACGGGCGAGTCTTGCCACAGGTCTTTCCGGCAATTGCCCGACAGGTCTAATGTCGAAACGTGAATCCTCAAATCGACCTCGAAGAACTGCGCGGACTCGTCTCAGGACCGGTGCTCGCCCCCACGGATGAAGGCTTTGCCGATGAGGTGAGCGGATTCAATCTCGCGACCCGATTCGCGCCCGTGGCCGCCGTCGGCGTGACACGCGAAGCGGATGTGGTGGAGGCAGTTCGGTTTGCCGCACGTCACGGTTTGCCGGTTCGAGTTCTCGCGACAGGGCACGGCCCGGCCGTATCTGTCAACGACGGGCTGCTCATTGTGACAAAACGCCTCAGGGAGCTCTCCATTGACCCCGCAACCCGCATCGCAACGATCGGAGCCGGGCTCAAATGGGAAGCGGTCCAGTCTGCCGCCGCTCCCCTCGGGCTCACCGCGATTACTGGGTCATCCCCGGATGTGGGAGCCGTCGGACTCACGCTGGGAGGCGGCATCGGACCTCTCGCTCGCAGCCACGGCTACACCTCTGATTACACTCGCTCGTTTCGCATTGTGACGCGCGACGGTGAGGCGGTGAGCGCGAGCGCCGAGGAGAATCCCGACCTGTTCTGGGCATTGCGCGGCGGCAAGGGCGGGTTCGGTGTCGTCACCGAAATGTGTATCGAACTTGTCGACCTGCCGTTCATTTACGCCGGGTCCCTCATTTTCGACGCGGAACACATCGAAACGGTCCTCCGCGGATGGATCGACTGGACCGCGACGGCGCCCGCCGACGTGACGACCTCGGTGGCCAGCATACGCTTTCCGGAGTTTGAGACCGTGCCGGAGCCCCTGCGCGGGCACCACGTCATCGCGCTGCGATTCGCGTTCCCCGGCGACGCCGATGAAGGTGCACGGCGTGCCGCGCCCCTTCGCGGCTTAGCCCCGGCATTGATGGGGGCGATCGATACGCTGCCGACCTCGATGATGGGTGTCATTCACAGCGATCCGACCGATCCTCTGCCCGCGTGGGACGGCGGGGTTCTGTTGTCGTCGGTCGACCAGGATCTGGCCACCGCCCTTCTCGCCCACATGGGCGCGGGAACACAGAGTCCCCTCATGATCACGGAAATACGACACCTCGGTGGACGCGCCGCCGTCGATGTTCCCGAGGGATCCGCGGCAGGCGGAAGAGGTGGACGATTCTCGTGCTATTTCATTGGCGTGCCCGATCCGGCGCTGTTTGACACAGTGATTCCGGCTGCCGCGGACGGTCTGCTCTCGGCGATCGCCCCCTGGGTGTCATCCGAAACGAATGTGAACTTCGCAGGCCGCTTCCAGTCGAACGAACACTTCGCGAGCGCGTGGCCAGCCAAAACTTTCGAACGCCTGAATGCGCTCAAGAAGGTGTGGGACCCGCGCGGGCTCTTTACCTTCGGCCCAACGCCCGGTTAAACTCCATGCACGGCCGCAGAGTTCGGCACGGACGAGCGAAAGGAGTCACGCATGGCTGACTTCGATCCGTTCGCCAATCAGGGTGGTCCCGCCGGATGGGATCCCGAACATGCCGGCGATGCCAAGAAGCACTCTGAAGAGCTGAATCGTCGGCTTGCGAATGCGGACGGCGAGCCGGGAGCAGGACCCTCCACATATTCCGCGAGCGACACCGACCCCGACGCCGACGTGGAGAGCGACGACCTCGGTGAAACGCGTCAGACGGACCAGAGCGACTAGCTGCACTCTGCCGTTCCCAACGTGCGCCAGACTGGTGGGATGGCAATCGGAATTCTCACCAGCGGCGGCGACGCGCCAGGATTGAACGCAGTCATTCGCGCAATCGTTTTCAGCGGAACTCGATCACTCAGTCTGAATTTCCTCGGCGTGCGAAACGGCTGGAAAGGTCTTATGGACGAAGACATCTTTCCGCTCGAACGGCAGCACGTCACGGGTATCAGCAAACAGGGTGGCACCATTCTTGGTACCTCGCGAACGAACCCCTTCGACTACGGCGGTCCGGAACGACTGCGCGAAGTGATGGATCGCCACTCGATGGAGGCGCTCATCGTCATCGGCGGCGAAGGCACACTTGCCGCGGCCAAGCGCCTCTCCGACCTCGGATTTCCCATCGTCGGCGTTCCCAAGACGGTCGACAACGATCTCGACGCCACCGACTACACGTTCGGATTCGACACCGCGGTTCAGATTGCCACCGAGGCGATGGACCGGCTGCGCACCACCGGCGATTCGCACCATCGGTGCATGGTTGCTGAGGTGATGGGCCGCCACGTCGGTTGGATCGCCCTGCACTCCGGTGTCGCAGCGGGTGCGCATGCGATCCTCATTCCCGAACACAAGCTCTCCATCGAGGAGATCTGCGGTTGGGTGAGTCACGCCTTCGAGCGTGGACGGGCTCCGCTCGTGGTCGTTGCGGAGGGTTTTTTGTTGGACACCATGTCCGACGTGCACAGCGAGCGTGGTCTGGATACCTTCGGGCGGCCACGCCTCGGCGGGATCGGAGAAGTCATTGCACCGCTCATTGAGGCAACGACCGGAATTGAAACCCGAGCCACGACTCTCGGCCACATTCAGCGCGGCGGCACTCCGACCGCGTTCGATCGGGTCCTGGCGACCCGACTGGGCTGGAGCGCGCTTCACATGGTGGCCGACGCGAAGTGGGGCTACATGTGTGCGCTCAAAGGGACCGACATTATCGACGTACCGTTTGAGTCCGCCCTCGGGTCGCTCAAGACCGTTCCGGATGCTCGCTACAACGAAGTGCGTGCGCTCTTCGGCTAGTTCGCTCGACTGACTGCACCATCACCGGGATCCAGTTCCGGGCCGATCTGCTCAGGGCGGAAGCCCCTGCCGACGATTCTGGCGGTGATCCGCCTTAATAGCGGCAGCACCACGGCGGCAAGTGCTCGCTGCCACCAGCGCATGGGATTGGACAGGAAGGCACCGCCGCCCGGCTTTGCAATCACCTTGTGCAGTCGCAACTGAATCGGCTGCATTCGCGCTACCGGCCGAAATCGACGTTTCTGAACCTTCGCGAGGCTCGCCGCGGGCGCTACTCCGCGCCGCAGGTCGTTGACGAGAATATTGGCGGCGGCGACGGCATCCTGAATCGCGTAGTTCACTCCGACTCCGAAAGCCGGGGACATTGCGTGCGCGGCATCGCCGAGGCACAGCAGCCCTTCCTGCCACCACTGGGAAAGGCGATTGACCTGCACGGTGAGAAGTTTCACCTGCGACCAGTTGTCCAGCGAATCAGTCACCTCGGCAAGAAAAGGTGCTGCGCGCACAATTCGTTCCTGAAAGGCCGAGATGCCCTCCTCCTGGACCGCTGGATACCCGCCTTTGGGAATCAACATTCCGGCCTGATAATAATCCTCTCGCGGGATCGTGATGAGCATCGATTCGGCATCCAGATACGCGAGAGTGTCGGGCGGGTCAATTGTCGTTCGAGGCAAACGGAACCACAGCACGTCCACCGCAACGCCGTAGTCTTGGGGAAGTATGCCCGCCGCGTCGCGCACGGTAGAGTCCCTGCCATCTGCCGCCACGGTCAGAGTCGCCGTAATCTCCACAGGGCCGTCAGCCGTTGTCGCCGTGACTCCCGAGACGCGGCTCCCGTCACGCAGAATGCCCGTCGCGTCGGCACCCATCATGAGGTGGAACTGCGGATACTTCGCGCCCTCCTCCGCCATGAGCGAGAGAAAATCCCATTGAGGCATGAGCGCGATGTACTTGTTTTTTCCGTGGAGGTGCGAGAAGTCAACCGGGGTGAGCCTGTTGCCGTTGATGACGACGTCAAGCGTGCGAATGTGGCTTTGGTGAATGGCGTCAAATTCTTTGCGATACCCCAACTGATCGATCAGGTCGATGGTGGAGGGGTGAATCGTGTCACCGCGAAAATCACGGAAAAAGTCCGCGTGCTTCTCCAGCACCACGGTGTCCACGCCAGCTCTCGCAAGCAAAAGTCCGAGCATGATTCCCGCGGGGCCTCCACCGACTATGCAACATGTAGTGGAAATAGTTGTGTTCGGCATCCTCGGCCTCTCCCTTGGGGTAATGGAATATGCGGACGTACCGTGCCACACTAACGCTCATGCTTATTACCTTGCAGGTGTTCGCCGTTGGCCTTGCCCTCATCGCCGTGGCCATCCATGTGTTCATTTTTGCGCTGGAGAGCGTGCTCTGGGCGAAGCCCTCGACATGGCGTCGATTCGGAGTGAAGTCGCAGCGGGATGCGGACCTGATGGAGGCCATGGCCTTCAATCAGGGCTTCTACAATCTGTTTCTCGCACTCGCCGCCGTCGTTGGTCTCCTACTTTTAGGTTGGGGTAACCCGGTCGCCGGAAAATGGGTGTTGCTGGTGTCACTCGCGTCCATGGTGCTCGCGAGCGTCGTGCTCCTCATCACCGACCGGCGAAAATGGCAAGCCGTGCTGATTCAGGGGGCTGCACCCTTGCTGGGGATTGTGTTTCTGTTGAGTGCCTTCGCGTTCCACGCCCCGATGTCGGTTATTTGAGTGCGCGCTCGATCAGTGCCTCCACAAGTGATTCGCGCGTTCTGGATTCGGCTATCACGTCGACCGTGATGCCCGCCTCGCGCGCGTCAAAAGCGGTTCGCGGCCCGATCGCCACCACGACGGAGGACTTCGGTATCGGTGCGAGCTGAAGTTGAATCTGGCGCGCGACGCTGCCCGAGGTGATGAGGATGCCGCGGATCTCCCCCGAGGACACCGACGCCGCTACCTCCGGAGGCACGGGAACACCGATAGTACGGTATGCGGTCACGAACTCGGCGCTGAGACCAAGTGACGCAACCCCGTTCGCGAGAGTGTCATCGAAATCCTCGGAGTGCGGCACGAGTATGTTTCCCACGGGCGGAGCGGACGACCACGCCTTGATCAGACCACGGGCGGAGTTGTCTCGTTCGGGAACAAAGTCCACGGAGTATCCGGCGAGAGTCAATGCGGACGCCGTCGTTTCACCGATCGCGGCGATTCGGGTGCCTCGAGGCACCCGAACGGAATGACCGGAGAGAACATCCACCGTCGTCGAACTGGTCACCACCAACCATTCGAATTCTCCGGCCTCTAACCGCGCCAGACTGTGTGCGAGTCCGTCAACATCCTTCGTGCTCGCGAAGTTGATCAGCGGCGCTATGACCGGCGTTGCGCCGTTTTTCCGCAAAATGGCCGCGATACCGTTTCCCCATTCACCGCCACGGGGAACGAGCACTCGCCAACCTTCGAGCGGTCTGCGACGAGTCCCGGTCATGCCACATCCGGAGGACTGAAAGTCATGAGGACTATCCTCCCCCTTTGAACGTTCAGCGCCAAAAGCGGGGGATAGAACGCTCAGTCGTCGGTGAGCACCGCCCAGGCAATGAGTCCGCCGACCACAATCACCGCTGCGGTTGCTCCAATTACCCAGGGAACGGGGTTGCGTTCCCAGGACTCGCGAGCCCGGTCGCGCAGGATGCCCAGCTGCTTCGGCACGTTGAGTTTGTCTTCAATCGCGTCCAGCGTACTTTCCAGTTCCGAACGCGCAATTGCGCTTCGCTCTGCAGGATTGCTCACGGTGCACCTCGCTTCGTCGTTCCTTTGATGGCGCGCACGTCGCGCTTCACGCTGGAGATTGTCTCCGTAGGCTCAGGGTTGCTCTTTTTCAATTGGCTTATGCCCAGGAGCACGAATACGAACACAACGACGAGGAGCAGCGCGGCCACGATGAGCGCAGAAAGCCAGGCTGGCAAGACAACGGCAAGGCCGAGAATGGCCGCTGCAGTGAGCACGCCGGCGGCAAAGAATGCGAACACGGCGGCTGCGGCGAAGAAACCTATACCGATTCCCGCATGTTTCAGCTTTCGAAGGAGTTCATTCTTCAGTTGTTCCAGCTCGCTCTTGACCAGCTCGATGACGAGCGTGGGAAGGCTCATGATCAAACTGAAGAGAGATCGCCGACTGGCACCTGCGGCGTTTTTGTCACTCACTGCGTTTCTCCGACTACTTCGACTTCGTCGATGCGGATGACGTAGCCTTCGTGCTCGACGCCTTCTTGGTTGTCGCGGCAGGCTTCGCACTGCCCGACGGTGAGCGCTGGATAACTTTCTTCGCCTGGTCGCCGATGAAGTCAACTACTTCAGGGGCCTTGTCTTTAGCGAATTGTTCGACGTTGTGTACCTGCTTCGTGACGCGGGGGTCATTCCAAAACCTGCCCACGGCCCTTTTTATCTCTTCGTAACGTTCACGGCCAGCGCGCGCACCGAGCACGTATCCGATGCCGATTCCGACCAGCAGAACAAGCTTGCCTCGCATCTTCTCTCCGTTCGCTCGAGATTTCGACGACGTGTCGAACATATCTAGCGTACCGGCGGTGAACCACCGATTGATCAGGCTCCTCACAGGAACGCGATACCACGCGAGGGACAGGTGCCCCGCCTCCCCACCCGAAGCAAGAGTGCGGGGCACCTGAACTTTATTGCGCTGGCGCTACTTCGTGTGGGGGCGGAACCGCCGTTCCAGCGCGATGATCGCACCACCGATCAGGAGGAATCCTCCTGCGAGGAGCAGGCCGGCTGCACCGCCATTGCTTCCCGTGAAGGCCAGGGTCGGCAGACAGTCCAGAGCGTGAGTGAACTGGAAGGTCCACGACGTCTTGGCTCCGAATTCCCATCCATCCGCGACCGGATCGATCAGTTCTGCCTTAACGTTGACCGTCTCGGCATCCTTCACCACGTAATTTCCTGCACTCGTGGGAACCGCAGAACCGTTGACGAACCAGCGGAACGCACCCTGCGTGTCACCGAGCGTGTAAGAACCGCCTCCACTGCAGGTGAGGTTCTTCATGCTTGCCGTGGGGGTGTACAAGGCATGCGTGGGAAGGCAACCCGTCGGCGGCGCTACTTCCAGGATCCACGAGGATGGACCCTGAAGCTCGTACTGAGGGTCGACCGTCACGGAAATCGTGTAGTGACCTGGCACCTCCGGGTTCTGAGCTGTCGTGGTCGGAACTCCGTCGATCGAGTAGTGCAGACCTGGTTTCAAGTCCAGCAGGATGTAGCCGCCGTGCGCCTGCGGGTCGCCGGGGCACGTCGGATCGATGGCACCGGGCGTCAGCGGCGTGAGCTTGACGCACGCACTGTCGGTGAACGTGTAATCCCACGACGTGGTCGCACCCTTCGCGAAGAAGTACTTCGACGTGTCGGTAACATCGGCCGTCACTGTCGCGGTGAGGTGATCCTTGCTCCAGGTCACCGTGTACGTCACGCCGACCATCGAGGAATCCACCGTCAGGGTGTCATTCGCCGTTCCACACACATCCGTCGACGTCGTCTTCGGTTGCACCGGAGTGATTTCCACAGGGCAGGCGTCGTTCGTGAACGTGTAATCCCACGACGTGGTCGCACCCTTCGCGAAGAAGTACTTCGTCGCGTCCGAAACCGAAGCCGTGACCGTTGCCTTCGTGTGTGCCTGGTTCCAGGTCACCGTGTACGTCACGCCGACCATCGAGGAATCCACCGTCAGGGTGTCATTCGCCGTTCCACACACATCCGTCGACGTCGTCTTCGGTTGCACCGGAGTGATTTCCACAGGGCAGGCGTCGTTCGTGAACGTGTAATCCCACGACGTGGTCGCACCCTTCGCGAAGAAGTACTTCGTCGCGTCCGAAACCGAAGCCGTGACCGTTGCCTTCGTGTGTGCCTGGTTCCAGGTCACCGTGTACGTCACGCCGACCATCGAGGAATCCACCGTCAGGGTGTCATTCGCCGTGCCACACACATCCGTCGACGTCGTCCTCGGCTGCACCGGGGTAACGAGAATCAGACACGGACCTGCGGCTTTGTCGAGCCCGACAGTCACCTTGAAGGTCAGCGTCGTGGTCCCCGCGTTGTCGAATGCGTAACCCGAATTCGCCTTCGCGGTGAACGTGTAGTCGCCAGCCATGTAGTTCTTGGTGCCGCTCACTTCATTGTTGCTGGAGTCGAACCATTTCCACTCGCCAGCAGCGAAAGTGACAGTACCCGCAGCCGTCGATGACGTTCCATCCGTGTTACATGTTTGCGAAGAATTCTTCACTGTGGGGGCAACCGGCGGCGCGCACGCGGGAATCGACGTCACCAACGCGCTCAGCGATTGGTGCTGCGCCGCGAGGATCGGCGGCCATCCCAGAACACCGATGTTGCTCCGGCGATCCACCACCGGCGGGAAGCTGTCGAGAGTGAACGTGCTCGAGAGTTGCGCAATGTCCTGCTGAACGCCCCATCCGGTGCCGCAGACGTAGCTGGGCAGAGTGGGAAGGGCGGTGTACCAGTCGTGCGTGGAACTCGCGAGCCGGTGCCCGATCAACGTCTGCATGCCGGAGTTGTTCCAGGAAGCAGGCTTGCTTGAGTCGATGAGCGGATAGATGTAAATAGCAACGGCAAGGCCCGGTGGGCAATTGCCGGTGGCGGGAAGCAACGTTCCCTGGAACTGCTTGGTAGTCGTTCCATCCGCGAACCTGGACTTTCCGGTCGCGGTCGCCGTGACATCGTACGTCTTGTTGCCGGTTGCTCCGTCAACGCCATACTTGATCTGGCCCCACACCGCATTGGTGGGCGTGTCCAGGATGACCGCCTGCGCCGTGTCGCATGTGGGAGTCGTGAAGCTTACAGTCGCAGTCGCCAGCGTCGCACAGTCGCCTTTCAAACCCTCGGCGCGCGTATCGTGCTTGCGGTTCTGAGAGTAGCCATTAGACCAATCCGTGTATGCGTATACCCAGGGCCCGTTGCCGACGGTGTTTCCCGGCAAAGACTCGACCCACTGAATTGAACCCTGAGCGCCCGTGCTATTGCCTCGCGATACCCAGTCGGAGAAGGTGTTGTAATCCCATCCGTTCGAAAAGGTCGTGGTTCCCGTACGAGAACTCATGACCGCATGAACACCGCTGGGAACATTCGACCAGGAAAGCGTGTAGGTCACGTCATAGTTTCCGGTCGTCGTGTTGCAGACAGTTGTGGCGACAATGTTGCCTTGGTGCGCGCTCGCAGTCGCAGAAGCGATCGCGACCATTCCGAGCGCGACGGCCAGTGCGCAGAGCACGGCAAGAATTTTGATACGCAAGGGGTACTCCTTCAGATAAACAACAAGCAATTACTGCTTTCGGGTGTTGTTGCATCGTCGGCTGCGCAGCGGGCTCAACAACGACGAAGCGAATGTCATTCAGAAGACATATCGAGTCGGGGGTAAGTCGTGGAGCGCGAAGCTCAGCGATGCGGCCGGGGGTGGCCGAAATGGCGTCGGGTAATCACCTTCTTACTTGCACACTGTCGGGGGTCAGTATTTCGGGCTTCGGGTGCCGAATTACTCAGGTGCGCCCATTACGGTACACCTCCCCCGTTCGAGGCACAAGGGCGATTCCGGGCAAATTGCGAGTTAATTCACAAATTCGAGGATGTCGAGCCCCACAGTGCGCATCGCATCCAGCACACGAAGGCGCTGCGCGAGGGAGTGATCGTCGAATTGCACGGTGACGCAATACGAGACGGCACCACGCGGTCCCTGAAGAATCCCGACCTCGCTTCGGACGCCGACATCCGTTCCCGTCTTATTGACCAACTGGATGCCGTGATCCGGTTCGCGATGCGAGAGAGGGTCCAGCCCGAAGGCGGTCGCAACCATCGAAAGATCAGTGTTGAGCGAGAGCCAGCCGATAACGCGTCGGCTCGTCACCTCGTCCACCACCTGCCCCCGATACAGCGCCCCGAAAAGCCAACTGAGCTCTGCCGCCGACCCGACCGAGAGCTGCGGCGCATCATCCGGCCCTCTGGAGTTTCGGACGAGGTCCAGAAGCGCCGTTCTGGCAAGCCCGAGAGATTCGGTGCGCGCACGAACCGCGTCGAGACCCACCTGCCGCAGGAGCACGTTGGTGGCGAGGTTGTCGCTCGTGGCACCCACCAGGGCACCCAGATCAGCGACGGGAAGCGAGGGGGCCTGGAGATGCTGCCAGAGCCCGGATTCGGCGATCGCGTCTCGCGGAGACTTGTCGAGGATTCCGTACCCGGAAAATTCACGTGCCGTGAGTCTCGCTGATACTTCGATCAGGAGGAGCACCTTGCCGATGCTTGCCGTCGGGAGCGCAATCCTGTCGTCGATCGAGCACAAAACCAGACCGGTGCTCAGGTCAAGAACGCTGGCTGAAACCTGCGCCCCCCCGTATCCCAGAGTTCCGAGCGCGGTGAAGGTGCTGGTGAAGCTCTTTGCTCCATCAGCTCCGCGATGGCGTGGTTCTCGTTTCGATCGAACCCGCTCGCGCCGAACCTGATCTTGAATGGGTGCTACCAAATGGTCACGCGTTCGTCGGGGCTAAGCCAAAGCGCATCCGCTTCGGTCACTCCAAAGGTCTCATAAAACATATCCAGATTACGAACAATCTGATTGCAACGGAACTCATTCGGCGAATGCGGATCAATGGCGAGGAGTCGGATGACCTCTTCGTCTCGAGCTTTCAGCTGCCACGATTGCGCCCACGACAACAGGAAACGCTCCGCGCCGGACATCCCGTCGATCACGGGCGGCTCTTCGCCCTCCAGCGAAATCAGGTATGCCTTCCACGCGATGCCCAACCCGCCGAGGTCGCCGATGTTCTCGCCGATCGTGAGCGCGCCGTTCACGTGGTGCTCCGGCACCTGCCGCGGGGCGAGCGCGTTGTACTGCTCGATGAGGGAGCCGGTGAGCTTCTCGAAGGCCGCGCGGTCGTCGGCGGTCCACCAGTCGGTGAGCCGGCCGTCGCCGTCGTACTTGGAGCCCTGGTCGTCGAAACCGTGGCCGATCTCGTGCCCGATGACCGCACCGATCGCACCGTAGTTGGCCGCGGCATCCCGCGTCTCGTCGAAGAAGGGGTATTGCAAGATCGCCGCCGGGAACACGATCTCGTTGAACCCCGGGTTGTAGTAGGCGTTGATGGTCTGCGGTGTCATGAACCACTCGTCGCGGTCGAGCGGCTTGCCTATCTTGCCGAGCTCCCGCTGGAACTCGAACTCACTGCCAGCCCTCAGATTTCCGATGAGATCGATAGCGCTCGTCTCGAGAGTCGAATAATCGCGCCACTTCACCGGGAATCCGATTTTCGGCGTGAATTTGTCGAGTTTGTCGAGCGCACGCGCCTGGGTTTCCTTCGTCATCCAGGACAGACCGTTGATACTTTGCCGATAGGCCTCGATGAGGTTCGCCACGAGCACGTCCATGGCCAACTTGGCGGCCGGCGGAAAATGGCGGGAAACGTACGTGCGACCAACGGCTTCGCCCATCATTCCCTCGACGAAAGACACTCCGCGCTTCCATCTGGCGCGCAACTCGGGTGTCCCGGTGAGTGTTTTGCCGTAAAAATCGAAATTGGCGTTCACAAAATCGCTGGAAAGGTACGCCGCCGAGGAGCGGATGACCTGCCAGCGCATCCAGTCGGTCCAGTCCTCCAGGCGCTCTGAAACGAAGAGCCCCTTCAGGCCATCGAGAAAGCTGGGTTGTCTGACCACGACTTCGGCAAACGCACCCTGTGGCGGATCGAGTTCCTTGAGCCAGCCGGAAAGGTCCGGTCCGCCGACATCCGCCCACGTGCGCAGGTTGTAGGTTTTTTCGCTGTCCCTGCTGGCGACGTTGTCCCAGTGGTGAGCGGCGATATCCGATTCCAGCGCGAATACGCGGCGGGCGCGTGCTCCCGCGTCATCGAGTCCCGCGAGCGTGAACATCCGCTCAAGGAAGGGAAGGTATTGGCGTCGAACGTCGTCGAACTTTTCTTCCCGGTAATACGATTCGTCGGGAAGGCCAAGTCCGCCCTGTTCCACGAACACGAGGTAGCGGTCGGGGCGTCCGGGATCATTGTCGACGAACAACTGCGCGAAGCCGGTAATGCCCGTGCGTTCAAGCCTTCCCAGCTGCTCCAGTACACCGTCGATGGAATTCACCGTGTCGATCTCGGCAAACATGGGAGTGAGGGGGGTGCCACCGAGTTCTTCTGCCCGTGCTTCGTCCATAAAACTCGAGTAGAGGTCCCCAAATTTGCGTTCTTCGGTTCCCGGTTGGGCCGTACGAGCCTCCTCGATTATGTCGCGAACGGCCTTCTCGGCCTCTTCAGCCAGCAAATAGAACGAACCGTACCTCGCCTTGTCGGCAGGGATTTCGGTGCGGGCAATCCATTTGCCATTGACGTGGCGATAGAGGTCATCCTGCGGCCGGATTGCGGGATCGAGTTCCTCGGTGCGAATTCCCGAGTTGAGAGGCGTTGAGTCAGTCATCCATTCAGCCTAAGAGCAAACTCGCCTATCTATGAATGGCATTCCGCCACACGAATCACCTTCGGGGGTAGCGTGGGAGAAGTTGGGACACCTTCATGAGGGGGAAACATGGAGCCGGTGAAGCGCAAAGTGCTTATCGTGATCGGAACACGGCCCGAAGCCATCAAGCTGCTACCCTTGATTCTGGCGTTTCGCGAAAGCCACATGATTGAGCCGGTCGTCGTCTCCTCCGGTCAGCATTCGGAACTTGTGCGCGAGGTACTTGGCCTCGCGGGATTGACGCCCGATGTTGACCTCGGTGCGGCCGTTCCCGGAAACACGCTCAACGAGCTGTTCGCATCGGTCATGACGAAACTGGAAGACTTCTGTTTCGAAAGCTACGGCCGCCCGCCGGAGGAAGGGGACAGGTTCTCGCCGCGCCCGCGAAACTTTCCCGTTGCCTGTTTTGTTCACGGGGACACGACGACTGCTGCGGCCGCCGCGCTCGCGGCCTTCCACTTGCGCATCCCCATCGCGCATGTCGAAGCGGGGCTGCGCACGTCAGACACGCTGTCCCCGTTTCCTGAAGAAGCAAATCGTCAGCTGGTGTCGAGGCTCGCAACCTTCCACTTTGCTCCGACATTTCGCAACAAAGCCAACCTGGTGCGGGAGGGCGTGCCGTACGGACGCATCTTCGTCTGCGGCAACACCGCTATCGACGCACTGCAGTGGGCAGCGAGTCTCAACGCCCCCTACGGCGACGCCGCCCTCGACGATCTGGAGCACGATGATTCGCGCCGGGTAATCGTCGTCACAGCTCATCGGCGCGAAAACTGGGGTGCAGGTCTGAGCCGCATCGGGAAGGCCGTTGCCGAACTGGCGGATCGATATCCGGATGCGCGGTTCGTCGTGCCGCTGCACCCGAACCCGCGAGTGCAGTCCGCGCTTCGAACCCTGCTCGAGCACCTCGACAACGTGAGTCTTGTCGCACCGATGAAGTACCCCGCGTTCGCGCGCCTCCTCCAGCGCGCGTACCTTGCGATCACGGATTCCGGTGGCATCCAGGAAGAGGCGCCCTCGCTGCACACACCGGTCATTGTCGTGCGGGAGACCACGGAACGACAGGAAGGCGTCGACGGGGGGACGCTCGAACTCGTCGGGACCGACACCGCCAGAATTGTCGCCGCCGTGAGCGGACTCATGGACAACCCCGAGCTGCACGAGCGCATGAGTTCGAGGCCCAATCCCTACGGCGACGGAAAGGCATCCAACCGCATCGTTGCCGCGAGCGCGTACATTGCGTTCGGCACTCCCGGCCCGGCGCCGTACGGCAACGGCTTCGAACGCGTAGAGGTGCTGCGCGCAGCGGGCTTTGTGGTCGACCCGATCGACTTCCTGGAGAATCCGGACACTGATCGCACTCTCGGCGGTTGACGTGCCTTCCGACTACCCGTGGTGGAACTTCTTCCAAGGCCTGCCGGTTGCCGTCCAAATCCTGTTCTGGATCGTTCTGGGGATCGGCGTCTCGTCCGTTCTCTCTGCGACTGTGCTCGCCACTAACGCCGCACGTCAGCGCCGCCGGATGCATCAGGATCCTGCGCGGCCGTTCGACGAATCCGACTACCTCTGGGTTTTCATGGTTGCCGCCCTCAATGAGGAAATCACCATCGCCGATGCGGTCAACCGTCTTCAGGCGACGGAAGCGACTAACCGCGTCATTCTTGTGGTCAATGACGGTTCGGATGACGATACGGGCGCCATTCTGGCGGCAATGTCGGATCCTGACCTGCACACTCTGACGCGCGATCTGCCCAACGCCCGGCGCGGCAAGGCCGCTGCGCTCAATGATGCTTACCGCTATCTTTTGCACGACATTTTGGAGCAACCCCGATACTCGGAATGGTCGCACGAACGGGTCATTGTCGGCGTCATTGACGCCGACGGGCGCCTCGACCCTCACGCGCCGGCCGCGGTCGGCCGCCACTTTTCTTCGCGAAAGATCGGCGGCGTCCAGACGCTCGTGCGTATCTACAACAGGGGCGGATACCTCACATGGGCGCAGGACGTCGAGTTCTCCATCTTCGGCACGCTCTTTCAGCAGGGTCGCACCTGGTGGGGTACCGCAAATATGGGAGGCAATGGCCAGTTCAACCGGCTAAGCGCACTCGCGGATGTCTCCGATGACATCGGCCCGTGGCGAGACCGGCTCACGGAAGATCAGGACCTCGGTGTGCGCCTGATTCAAAACGGATGGCGCTGCGCGCAGGAGAACTCGGTGACGATCAACCAGCAGGGCCTCCACTCCCTTCGAGGGCTCTACCGTCAACGCACTCGGTGGGCCCAGGGTGCGTGGCAGGCATTGCCTCTTCTGCGAGGAGTTCGTGGTGCGCGCGTCGGTTTCTTCGCGTCGTGCGATCTGGTGTACTACCTGCTCACTCCGCTTCTCCAGTTGCTCACCGGTATCGGGCTCGTCGCGGCGATAGTGCTCAATTTCTTTCGCGACGTGCCATTCGTTCCCGCATCCGTTCCCGTGCTTCTGTTCTTTCTTTCTCTGGGGTTCCTCCCGGGGTTTATTGCCCTGTTGCACCGGGGGCGCGGGGTAGGCGGGACCGTCCTGGCCATTGTGTTGTCGCTTCCGTACCTGATCTATTCGTGGATTCTGTTCCCCGTACTCGTGCGCAGTCTGTGGCGCCACCTGCGCGGTTCGACGGCGTGGTCGAAGACCGCCCGCGAGAAGATTCCGTCGCCCACGTCGCTGCCACCGCGGTCCTGAGGCTGGCCAATGCGCTCTTAGAATTGGCGAATCATGCCGCAGCTCACCGCACGCACTCCTCACGCACCACGTCAGGACATCCGCTGGCGAAACGGCGTGTTTATCGTGTTCGGCATGTGTGGCATTGGTTTGGCCAGCTGGATGGCACGAACACCCGCCGTGAAGCAGGCCCTCGATATCTCCACCGGGGAAATGGGACTCCTCATTCTGGGGATGGCGATCGGATCGATCCTCGGCCTGGTCGTGTCCCGTCATCTCGTCGAGTACTTCGGCACGCGAACGGTCATCGCACGTTGCATGATCGTCATGCCGGTGGGACTGTCAACGGCGGGAATCGCGGTGACGGTCGGTTGGACATTCTGGCTGGTGTTCGTAAGCCTTGCCGTTCTCGGGTTCGGCATGGGAACGTGCGATGTCGCCATGAATCTCTCGGGCGCCGCCAACGAGCGGATTCTCGGGCGAACGCTCATGCCCGTTTTCCATGCGTTCTTTAGTTTCGGCACCATGATCGGTGCGGGACTGGGCGCTCTTGCCGAACTCATTCACCTGTCGCTCGCCGCGCACTTTCTGATCATTTCGGTTGCGATGTTTGCGTTCGGAACGATGGGGGCACTCGCCACCCAGGCGCGTGACGCCCCTCACGAGGCTGACGCCGGCAACGAGACTGATCCGCCACCGCCACAGCGCTTTGTCGCATGGCGCGACCCGCAGACGCTGCTCATCGGCGTAATAGTGCTCGGGATGGCTTTCGCGGAAGGCTCGGCGAACGATTGGTTGTCGCTCGCATCCGTCGAGGGTCATGGCGTGGACAAGGCGGCAGGCGCGGTGATACTGGGTCTCTTTGTTGCCGCGATGACGGTGGGACGGCTGGCAGGGCCGCGTTTTCTGGATCGTTACGGCCGCGTTCCCGTGCTGCGCGCTTCCGCGGCACTCGCCGGCATCGGGCTGCTGGTCTTCATACTGGTTCCGGTGCTGTGGGTTGCCGTAGCGGGTGTTGTGCTGTGGGGTTTGGGATCAGCGCTCGGCTTCCCGATGGGAATGTCCGCTGCCGCCGACGATCCTCGCACGGCGGCGGCGCGCGTCAGCGTCGTCGCCATGGTCGGCTATTTCGCGTTCCTCGTCGGACCGCCGGCCATCGGTTTCCTCGGCGAGCACTTCGGACTTCTCAGGGCGCTGCTGCTCGTCTTCGTGCTTATCGCGATCGCGGGCTTCGCATCACACGCCGCCCGCGAACGCAGCACAAATTAGTCATCGAGAACGAACGTCACTTCGAGCACGACGCGCCAGGTCGTGATGTTTCCGCCGGAAACTTCGACCTTCTGTTCCTTGACCCACGCACCGGAAACCCCGCGGAGGGTCTTGTTCGCTCGGTCGATGCCCGCCTTGATGGCGTCGTCAAATGACTTGTCCGAACTCACGCTGAGAGTGGTTACACGTGCAACTGAAGCCACAATTCCTCCTTGATGTTGGATTGACCCTCCACCATACGCTGCAGTCCACAAAGACGACAGGTGTCGACTAACCTCAAAGTCGTGCGTCTCGTCATTGCCCGCTGTTCCGTCGACTATGCGGGTCGCCTGAGCGCGCACCTGCCCCTGGCCACCCGGCTGCTCGTGCTCAAGAGTGATGGGAGCGTACTCGTTCACTCGGACTCGCTCTCCTACAAACCTCTCAACTGGATGAGCCCACCATGCACGCTCACGATTCTCGACCCGGAGCCCGAGCAGTCCGAGGCCGGAGTCGTCGAGCTGTGGAAGGTCAGCCAGGCGAAGACAGCCGACCTCCTCGTGATTTCTATTCACGAAATACTGCACGACAGCTCCCACGAGCTCGGTGTCGACCCCGGTTTGCAAAAAGACGGGGTCGAGGCAGACCTTCAGAGACTGCTGGCGGAACAGATCGACCTCCTCGGTGACGGGTTTCGTCTCGTTCGCCGCGAGTACATGACCGCCATCGGACCCGTTGACATTCTTGCCACTGACGCCGAGGGCCGCAGCGTCGCCGTCGAGATCAAGCGCCGTGGCGACATTGACGGCGTCGAGCAGCTCACTAGGTACCTTGACCTCATGAATCGCGATCCTTTGCTCGCACCGGTCAGCGGCGTGTTCGCGGCGCAGGAGATCAAGCCGCAGGCACGCACCCTCGCCACGGATCGCGGCATCCGCTGCGTCACTCTCGACTACGATGCGATGCGCGGGCTCGACGACAGCCACCTGCGGCTGTTCTGACATTCCCGAGCAAACGGATGAGGAAAGTAGTGTTGACGTCGTGAAACGTTCCTGGAGTTGCATACTGTTCGATCTGGATGGAACGATCGCCGACTCCGCACCAGGAATTACCGCATCCCTCGGTTACATGTTCGAGAAGCTCGGTAAGCCCGTGCCCTCGGCGGAGGAATTGCGATTGTGGGTCGGACCTCCGATCCTGGATTCGTTTCGCGATCTTGCGGGGATGGATGAGGTCGAGTCCGCTCAGGCGCTCGCCATTTACCGCGAGCACTACCTGTCGCACGGCGGCAGTGACGTTCCCCTGTATCCGGGGATCGCTCGCTTGCTTCGAGAGATCCACACCGCAGGAATTCCACTGGCACTCGCCACCTCGAAGCCAGAATTCGCGTCCTCTCTGATCCTCGATCATGGCAACGTAACGCAGTATTTTCGGGTGATTTCCGGATCGTCAATCGATGAGATCCGAAGCGCCAAAGCGGATATCATCGCCGAAGCTCTCACGCGGTTCCGTATGATCAATGTCGATGTCAGCCACCCCGTGATGGTAGGGGATCGCTTCTACGACATGGACGGCGCACAGGCGAACAAGATCCCGTCGATCTTCGTCACCTGGGGCTACGGTTCGCCCGAGGAAAAGAATGGCGCGATCGCCTCAGCAGACAACAGCGCTGAGTTGAGGAGACTGCTTCTGCCGTAACTCGTGGCTGTCGCGCTCAAATCTGGATCGCGCGCACCTTGCACGGCCGCCGCACGGCACGAATACCAAGACTCTTCCCGAAGAACGTCACACTATCTCGGGGGCGCTCAAGCGCACGATTTCCGAAGAAACATCGTCCGGCTCAAGTTGCGCCGCTCGCTCAGCGTCGACGCGCGCAAGATACACGCGAATTTCTGTCTCCACGTCATCCCGGGACCAGTCCAGGAGCGGCGCTGCGAGCTCTGCCGCACGACGCGCAGACTCGGTACCGCGGTCCCATGACTCGATGGAAAGCCTCGTGCGCCGTGTGAGTATGTCATCGAGGTGAAGCGCACCCTCATGCGTCACCGCATAGACGACTTCGGCAGCGAGATGTTCGTCATTGCTGGGCAACGTTTGAGCGAGTTCAGGCCTGGTGGACATCAAGGCAAGGATGTCCGTGATGTTTGCTCCATATCTCTGAAGTAGCGCCTCGATGCGCGAGACCGGGAGCGAATGATCCCGCGCCAGCTCTTCCCGCGAATTCCATAAAGACTGGTAGCCTCTCGCGCCGTCCAGAGGCAACTGAGCCGTCTTCGAGCGTGGCGTATTTTTTCGCAGGCCTTTCACTGCGGCGTTCACGGCGTCCTTCGCCATCACCCGGTAAGTCGTGTATTTTCCTCCTGCGATTACCGTGAGACCATCCAGTGGCTGATCTATGTGGTGCTCTCGGGAAAGTCGCGTGGTGTGCGTCGAATTACCGCTTACGAGGGGCCGCAACCCCGCATAGACGCCTTGAACATGGTTCACCGTCAGCTTTTTGTCCAACACCCCATTGATGTGGTCCAAAAGATAGTTGACATCATGCGCGCTCACGGAAGGATGTGCTTTGCCGAGCGTCCACTCGGTATCCGTTGTGCCGATAATCCAGTGTTCTCCCCAGGGGATAACAAAGAGCACGCTTTTTTCTGTACGCAGCAGGATTCCGCTGGAGCCGGGAATTCGGTGCCGTTCCACGACGATGTGCGCACCCTTTGACGCGGTCACCGCCATGCTGGAATCGGTGCTTCCCAAAGCCTCTAGCTGATCGGTCCACACACCGCCGGCAACGATGGTGCGCGTCGCACGCACGTGCAGTTTGGCCCCCGTTTCCCGATCGATGACTGTCGCACCCGTGACGCTTCCGCCGTCCTGACTCAGACTGACGACTCGCATACGGTTCGCTGCGGCCGCACCCAGTCCCGCCGCGGTGCGTACAACGGTCATGGTGTGACGAGCATCGTCGACTTGCGCATCCGAATATCGAATCGCGCCAATCAGCGCATCCTCCGCGAGCGCGGGCAGCTCCCGCCTGGCGCCCGACTTCGTGAGGTGCTTGTGCCACGACAACCCGCGGCGCGTACCGCTCACGAGCGCGAGGAAGTCATACAGAAGAATTCCTGCACCAACGTACAGGCGCTCCCAAATGCGGCGCTGAAGCGGGTACAGAAAAGTCACGGGCCGAACCAGATGCGGTGCGATGGTATGCAGCAATCGGCCCCGCTCCGCGAGCGCTTCAAACACGAGACGAAAGTCGAGCATTTCCAGATAGCGCAATCCGCCGTGGATAAGTTTGCTCGAGCGACTGGACGTTCCGGACGCCCAGTCGCGCTCCTCGACAATCGCCACTGAAAGCCCGCGACTCGCAGCATCCAGCGCAATGCCGGCCCCGACTACGCCCCCGCCGATGACGAGAATATCGAACTCTTCCCGCTCCATGCGCTGGATCGCCAGGGCTCTTGACGCGGGGCTCAAACTGGTGGATGACATTCTTCTTCTCCGGTGCAGAAAACGGTGGCGATGTCCGAGAGCGTTTCAGCCCTCGGACACCGCCTTTGGTGATCATCCCAGACGGATTAGCCCATCGTGAGAGTGTTCGACACGCTGATCATCGTCACAACTGCTGCGGAGATGAATCCTCCGATGTATGGGTTGTTGGTCGCGCGGTAGATCTTTCGCGAAATAACAGCCGCCACAGCGAGGATGACGATCACGGGGAACAGCCAAATGCTGTAAATTCCGCCGAATCCGTCAACAAGGTTCCCCGTGCTGAAGAACGTCGTGTACTGCCAGATGACCAGGACGATGGGGCCAAGTGCGTTGAACAGCACGAGCAGCGCCGTGGTGATCCACTCCTTCCCGCGCAGGGTGAAGCTCGTGAAGCTGCTGAGCAGGACCGAGTTCGCAACGAAGTAGATCAGGAAGAACGGCAGGTACAGCCATGCAATTCCGATCTTGTCCGGTCCAAATGCCTTCACCGCGAGAACCCACAAACGGAAGTCAGTCTTCAGGAAGTAGTCCAGAACGAAGACGATTCCGAAAGCCGCGGTGACGACGATTGCGCTCAGCAGAACGCTGAGCCCGAATTTCCGCCATCCGGGCAGCAGTCCAACAAGGCTTGCAGTTCTACCCTGTTTCTTTCCGTAGAAGAAGTAGTAGAACACCATGTAGATGACGGCAACGAGTCCGTTGATTGCGGCCCAGAGACCAATAAAGAACGGAGGAGACTGCGGGAAGAACGGTGGCATGATTGCGCCGGCAACCTTCGACAGAGCCACATAGCTCCAGGCCGAGATAATTGCGAACCCGAACATGCTCGCCCAGAACCAGATGAGTCCCGTTCGAGTCGATGGGTTGACCGCTACCTTTTCCGCTACCTTCAGCCCGGCAAACGCACGCACACCCAGAAGGGCCTTAGCGAAGGCGATCAGGAACATTGCGAACCCGATAAGCCCAATCGCATTGAAGAATTCCTTCCACTGCCAGACCTGATTGCCTGCGTCGATCATGTGGGGCGCCCCCAGTGACTCGTCAAAGAACGTCACGAGATCGTGCGCCTCGGTCGAGGAGAAGGTCGCCCACGGGTGGATCATCGGATGACTGTTGATCACCCTCATGGCTTCACGGCCGTCGATGTTCTCCTTGTAGACCTTGCCCGCAACCCGTGTCCCGTCAAAGTCAGCCGGTGCCGCACCGAAGTGGAGGAACGACTGAGCGTTGTCGGTCTTCATGAAGTCGCGCGGTGCAGTGGCACCCTTGTCGCTGTAGGTGCGGAAGAAGAACTCGTCATACTGCGTCTGGAAAATTCCGACGTCGCGGTTCCCGTACTCGTTGAAGTACTCCTTTGTTTCCGGGTCCGCATAGTCAGCATCTTTCGAGACAAGATAGACAGACTTGATCAGAGGCTTGTCCGCTGCGTTGTCCTGAATTGTTGAGAGGTTGGAAGCCCACCCGCCGTTGGAGTGGCCGGTGACACCTATCTTGGAGGCATCCACGTATGGCAGTGTGGCCAGGAGCTTCACTGCGTTGTACATGCCGATTCCGTTTTGCAGCAGCTTTTCCTGAGACACCGATTCAGAATTTCCGTGACCCTGCATGTCGATGGAGATCACGACGAAACCTCGACGCGACAGCTCCACGTAGTTGAGGTCCTGCATTTCCCGATTATTGAACCAACCGTGGCTAACGATGATCCCCGGGGCCGGGTTCTCCGCCGTAGCCGTGTTCGGCTTGAACAGCAGCGCGCTCATCTCCGAGCCGGTTGCTGTCTCCCAGCGCATGTCCTTGATCGTGACGGTGCCACCGCTCGACTGGACGAAGGAAGCGCCCAGTGCAGAGACGAGACAGATCACGAGCGACATGACTAGCCAGAAAGCGTTTGTCTTGACAAAACGACCTTTCATTATTCTGTGCTCCTTAGTTGAGGGTGAAAAATATTGATACTGAAAGTCAATGAAAATTGAGGTGCATCACTGCGTGTAGACAGCACACACAAGGTCAATGGCTGGGTTCATTTACCCCCTCGCCCTCAACCCAGTTGAGAGTTCGTTGAACAGCCTTCTTCCATTGGCGGTACTCTCGAGCACGACGGGAGGGGTCGACGACCGGCTCCCACTGCGCTCCGCGATGCCAGTTGGCCTTGAGCTCGTCGACGCTTTCCCAGAAACCGACCGCAAGGCCGGCAGCGTACGCGGCGCCCAGACACGTCGTCTCTGCGACCATGGGTCGAATCACCGTGAGGTCGAGCGCGTCGGCGAGAATCTGCATGAGCAGGTTGTTGGCGGTCATCCCGCCGTCAACCTTCAACTCCGTCATGGCGATACCGGTATCTGCCTGCATGGCGTCGACGACTTCCCGGGTCTGCCAGGCGGATGCCTCCAAAACAGCGCGCGCAATGTGAGCCTTCGTGATGTAGCCCGTGAGTCCCGCAATTACACCGCGCGCGTCACTTCGCCAGTAGGGTGCGAAAAGGCCAGAAAATGCGGGGACGAAATAGCATCCGCCGTTGTCTTCGACCGTCGCCGCGAGCGTCTCTATTTCACTGGCCTTGGAGATGATGCCCAGCCGATCGCGTAGCCATTGGACCAGCGCTCCCGTTACCGCGATCGACCCCTCCAGCGCGTAGACGGCGGGCGCATCGCCGATTTTGTAGGCAACGGTGCTGAGAAGGCCGTGCTTCGACTGAACAGGCTCATCGCCCGTGTTCAGCAGAAGAAAGCTCCCGGTGCCGTAAGTGCTCTTGACATCGCCTTTTGCGAATGCAGTCTGACCAAACAGGGCAGCGTGCTGGTCACCCAGTGCGCCGGCCACAGGTACTCCTGCGAGAGCACCGGTCGCCATGCCGTAAACCTCCGACGAGGAGACGATCTCTGGCAGCACGGCCGCCGGGATATTCATCCGCTGAAGGATTGTTTCGTCCCAGTTCAGGTCGCGGAGATTCATCAGGATTGTTCGGCTCGCATTGGTGACGTCGGTGACGTGCCGACCGCCGTCCACGCCACCGGTGAGATTCCAAATGAGCCAGGTGTCCATGGTGCCGAAAAGCACTTCACCACGCTCCGCGCGCTCGCGGAGTCCCTCGACGTTCTCGAGCAACCACAACAGCTTCGGACCGGAGAAGTAGGTTGCCAAGGGCAGCCCCGTACGTTCGCGGAATCGCTCGGGACCGACCGGCGACCCGAGCTCACGCACAAGGTCCGCCGTTCGCGTGTCCTGCCAGACGATCGCATTGAACACGGGTTCACCCGTCGATTTGTCCCAGACAACCGTGGTTTCACGCTGATTGGTGATCCCCATGGATGCGATGTCTGCGACTCCGAGTTTCGCATCGGAAATCGCGCCCTGTACGACCTCCTGCACGTTTTTCCAGATTTCCACCGCATCGTGCTCGACCCAGCCCGGTTGGGGAAAGATTTGTTTGTGCTCCTTCTGCGCAACGGAGACGATTCCCCCGCGCGCATCGAAAACTATGCACCTGCTCGAAGTGGTTCCCTGGTCGATGGCGGCGATGTATCGCTCGTTTCCCACGTCGCTCCCTCTGCGTTGAGGCAGTTCGAGTTTCCCCGATGCCAAACTCGCGTTCGACAATGTCGAACGATCAGGACACTATGGTAAAACGCACCGGGATGTCAAGAGGGTTCCTGGCCCGAAGTTGTCAACTCTCGGGAAATTGCCGTCGCGGCGTCAAGAACGAAGCTCACGAGTCCCTTTCTCAGAGTCAGATCTGGTTCGCAGAGGCGCTCGACCGCGCCACGAATGCCTATCGATCCGACCACGAAATCCCGGTCATCGAGGATCGGCGCAGCGATGGCCGCCTGTCCATCGACAAACTCGTTGACCTCGCCGGCCCAGCGACCGGCCCTGATGTCTCCCAGTTCGATCTCAAGATCACGCGTGCTCACTGTCGTTCGCGAAGCGGTTCGCTCCAGGGGAAGGGAAAGCACATCGTCGAGCTCTTCAGGGTCGAAGGCGAGCAACACCTTCCCGAGCGCGCTTGAATGAAGCGGCAGAACCGCACCGACCTCCAGGCTCTGCAGACTGTCATCGGGGCGGAACACATGGTGGACGATGAGGGCCCCGCCATCGTGCCGCGACGCAATCTGGACCGCCTCGCGACTACGCGCGGCCAACGCATCCGCCCAGTTGATGGAAATATTCCGCAGTTCATTTCCGTCAAGATAGCTGTTGCCCAGACGGAGCACCGTTGCACCCAGTTGGTATTTTCCCGTTGTCCGGTCCTGTTCAACGAAGCCGATGTGGGTGAGAGTGACCAGAATGCCGTGGACAGTGCCCTTGGGCAGCCCCATATATTGGGCGAGCTCGACAACACCAAGACGTCGCTGTCCGCTGGACAGGAGCTTCAAGATGGCCGCTGCCCTTTCAATGGACTGGATCTGTCTAGCCACGCCACGAGCATAGAGCAAAGTTCGACATTGTCGTACACACTGTGTGCCGGACATTCCGACTACTCTCTCCTTCCCGTTGGTGCGACAGCACGGAGGTGATCGAAGAAGTGAAGTCGGCCCGCGTCTAGGCTCGATGCATGTCGGATTCGGTGCGCGTGGATGCCTGGCTGTGGGCGGTGCGAGTTTTTCGGACGCGATCCGCCGCGACCGCCGCATGCCGCGCGGGTCACGTTCGCGTTGGCGGGGACAGGGCGAAGGCGGCACAACCTGTGCGAGCGGGGGACGAGGTGCGCATCCGGATTCAGGGGTTTGATCGCATCCTCACCGTTCAGAAACTCATCGTGAAGCGCGTCTCCGCCTCGGAAGCCGCGCTGTGCTTCACCGATCTCACTCCGCCCCCGCCGCCGAGGGAAGCCATGCCGATCGTCCCGCGACGGGATCGCGGGGCCGGTCGACCCACCAAGCGTGACCGCCGCGAACTGGATCGCCTGCGTGGACGAAACGCAACCGTCCGCGAGGAGGACGACTAGACGACGCTGCGGAACCTCCGAAGCCGCAGGCTGTTCGTCACCACGAACACGGAAGAGAATGCCATGGCGGCTCCCGCGATCAACGGGTTCAACAGCCCCGCCATCGCGAGTGGAATCGCGGCAATGTTGTAGGCGAACGCCCAGAACAGGTTGCCCTTGATGACCGCGAGGGTGCGCTTCGCCAGGCGGATCGCATCGACCACTCCGTTCAGGTCGCCCCGCACCACCGTGATGTCACTCGCGGCCATCGCCACATCGGTACCGGAGCCCATCGCAATCCCGAGGTCGGCGGCCGCGAGCGCCGCGGCATCATTGACGCCGTCGCCGACCATCGCCACAACGCGACCCGCCGCCTGCAGTTCCCGAATGACCGTCAACTTCCCCTGCGGGCTCACCCCTGCGCGTACATCGCTGATCCCGACGGTTCGAGCGACGGATGCCGCCGCTCCTTCGTTGTCTCCGGTGAGCAGGATCGGGTTGAGCCTCATGTCGCGGAATCGCTCAATCGCCGCGGCGCTCGTGTGCTTGACGGAATCGGCCACGGTGGCGATCCCGCGTACGGCGCCATCCCACGCGATCGCAACGACGGAGGCACCGCCTGCCTCTTCGGAGGCGGCAAGCCGGGCCAGCTCTGGTGGAGTGGGCGACGACCATTCTTCCGCGAGCCATGACATCCGACCGACGAGTACGAGACGGCCTTCCACCATGCCGCGCACGCCACTTCCGGCGTCTGCCATGAAGGCGTCGACTTTTGCGAGTTGAAGTCCGCGATCTTCGGCGCCGGTGACAATTGCGACCCCTGTGGGGTGTTCGGATCCTTGCTCGACGGCCGCCGCCATCGCAAGAACCTCATTCTCGCGCTCTCCTTCCGCCACCGTCACGTGCGAGAACGCCATGCTCCCTGTCGTCACCGTCCCCGTTTTGTCGAGGACGATCGTGTCGACGCGCCGAGTCTGCTCGAGAACCTGAGGTCCGCTGATGAGAATGCCCAACTGTGAGCCGCGCCCGGTGCCCACAAGCAGTGCCGTGGGCGTCGCCAGTCCCAGCGCGCACGGGCACGCGATGATGAGGGTGGCCACGGCCGCGGTGAACGCCATCACGACACTGGCACCGAGCAGCAGCCAGCCCACCAGAGTGACGATGGCCAGACCGAAAACTATCGGAACGAAGACCGCAGAGACGCGATCCGCAAGACGCTGAACCTGCGCCTTACCGGTCTGGGCCTCCTCAACGAGTCGGCCCATGCGCGCGAGTTCGGTGTCGGCGCCGACGCGCGTGACTTCCACGACAAGCAGACCCGCGACGTTCACCGTCGCACCCACCACACGGTCGCCTTCCGTGACCTCAACGGGGTTCGATTCTCCCGTGAGCAGGCTCGCATCCACCGCAGACGAACCTTCCACCACGAGACCGTCGGTGGCGATCTTTTCACCTGGTCGCACGACAAATCTGTCGCCGACGCGGAGGTCGTTGATGGGAACGCGAATCTCTTTACCGGCATCCAGTTTCACGGCATCCTTGGCGCCGAGTTCGAGAAGTTCGCGAAGGGCCGCCCCGGATGCGCGCTTGGCTCTCGCCTCCAGGTAGCGTCCGGTGAGCAGGAAGACGGTAACTGCAGCGGCGACCTCGAGATAGATCTCGTCTGCACCCGAACCGGGTTCGGTGATGAAGTGAAAGGACATGGTCATCCCCGGCATGCCCGCCTCGCCAAAGAACAGCGCATACAGCGACCAGCCAAGGGCGGCGAGCACTCCAACGCTCACGAGCGTGTCCATGGTGGTTCCGCCGTGGCGAATGTTCACCCACGCCGCGCGGTGAAACGGCCACGCACCCCACACCGCCACCGGTGCCGCAAGCGTGAGGGCGAGCCATTGCCAGTGGGTGAATTGGATGGCCGGGATCATGGAGAGGACGACAACAGGCGTGGCGAGGATCGCGGAAACGAAAAGTCGGTGTCGCAGCGCGGTGGTCTCTGCCCCTTCATCACCTTTCGGGCGCTCCCCGGACCGGGCACCCGCGTCTTCTTTCGGCGGGACAGGCGCGGCCGCGGTGTACCCTGCGGCCTCCACGGCGGAAATGAGCGTGGCCACATCCGTATCACGAGGCGCACTGATGAGTGCCTTCTCGGTTGCGTAGTTGACGGAAGCCGTCACGCCGGGCAGCTTGTTCAGCTTTCGCTCCACTCGATTCGCGCACGACGCGCACGTCATTCCACCGATTTCCAGATGAAGATCCCTGTGTTGTTCGGCGTCTGTCCGCGTGTCTTCGCGCACGGCCGGAGGACTCACGGGAGCATGGGTAGTCACGGGATGGACGCCACCAGTTCGTATCCTGCTTCCTTGATCGCGGCCTGAACCTCGTTGCGGTCAAGTTCCCGGTCACTCGTGACGGTCACCACGGACGCGCCTCCAGAGTTCAATTCCACTTTTACATCACCGACGCCGTCCAGTTCGCGGAGCTCTTCGCTCACGCTCGCGACGCAGTGTGCGCACGTCATTCCCGTGACGTCAAAGGTTTGCGTTGTGTTGTTCATGTGTGTTTCCTTCGTGGTGATGTGTTCGCGGCGGCGACGCCTCCGGCGGGTTAGGAGCGAACGAGCCTGGCAATTGCCGCTGTGGCTTCGTTCATTTTTTCGTCGGCAACGGGGCCGCCTTCCTTCGCGGCCTCAGCAACGCAGTGCGAGAGGTGATCTTCCAAAAGTGAGAGCGCCACATTTTGAAGTGCTTTGGTCACGGCGGAAACCTGAGTGAGCACGTCGATGCAGTAGGTGTCTTCTTCGATCATCCGATGGATGCCGCGAACCTGACCCTCTGCCCTCCGCAGTCGAAGCAGCAGCTCCTTTTTGTCGTCGACATATCCGACCATTCCAAACTCCTATACCCTTATGGGGTATCCATATTACACCGGGGACGGAATGTTGGCTGGTCGGGATGAAGGAAGACGTCGTTCAGTTCTGCACACGGAGTGTGCGTAATGCACCATCGAGAGTCACGAGCTCGTCCAGCAGTGCCGCGAGCACTCTTTCCTGCGACTCGAGCGGGACGAAAACCCCTCCATCGTCGATCTGCTTTGCGGCCCACGGAATTTCAACGTTCGCTCCGGTCGGTACGAGTCCGACACAGACTTCGACCGGACGCAGTGCCGTTACTCCTCGCGTACCACCGGAGATACCCCCATAACTGACATGTCCGAGGGGTTTGCGCCACCACTCGTGATGGAGATAGTCGAGCGCGTTTTTCAGGCTCGGCGCATAGCTGAAGTTGTATTCGGGGGACACGAAGATGAAGGCATCCGCTCCCGCGACGCGTGCGCTCCACTCGAGAGTGTGCTGTTGCGTGTATTCGCGAAGTTTCGGATGCTGCGGCTCATCCATGAAGGGAAGGGCGAGTTCTTTCAAGTCAGCCCAGTCGATGTCGAACCGGTCGTCGGCGGACACGACGCCGCGAACCCACTCGGCGATCGGCAGCCCGATTCGTCCGGGTCGAACACTTCCAACGACAATCATCACTTTCGACATTGCATCCCTCTCAGCCCGTTATGGCGGCGATTCCACCCGACGTGCGGTTACCTCGCCCTACCATTCTGCCCCGCTGATGAGAACGAGCGCTGCGACCGAGCCGATGACGGTAAGCGGCGCGGCGATCGCTCCGAGCGCCACATATCGGCCCCACTGAATTCGCACGCTCATCGACACAACCCGCCATTACTGGCGCAACAAACTCAACCCCAACAACCGCGAACCAAAATGACGCCCATGTCGCGACTCACCTGTCGCCCATGTCGCGACTCATCAAAATTGTGCGCGAGGGGGGACTTGAACCCCCACACCCTTGCGAGTACTGGCACCTGAAGCCAGCGCGTCTACCAATTCCGCCACCCGCGCAGCGTAGTGAGATTATCACAGCGCAGGGCCCGTGCGCGCTCCTCGCAGTCGTTCCCGAGCCTTATTTTCGCGCTGTTGAGTCCGGATGCCGATCCTCAACGGCTAACATCGACACAGTGAGGAGGGATACCCTTGGGCCTCTTGGACAGTTTTGAAAAAGGACTTGAGCGTGTCGTCAGCGGCGCTTTCGCCAAGACCTTCAAGAGCGGCCTCCAACCGGTCGAGATCACCGCCGCCCTTCGCCGCGAGCTCGACACGAAAGCCGCCGTCGTCTCGCGCGAACGCATTCTCGTTCCCAACAAGTTCACCGTGCATCTGGCGCCCGGGGATCATGCGCGCATGACGGGGATCGGCCCCACGCTGATCGACGAGCTGACCCAGCTGGTGCAAACCCACGCCACAGCGCAGCACTACCAGTTTGCGGGGGGTATCAGCATCCGGCTCGTGGAGGACCCGACGCTCTCCGAAGGCATCGTTCAGGTGGAGTCATCGAGCGTCAAGGGCGACGTCTCGTGGAACCCGGTTCTGGAAATCGATGGAAAACGTTATCCGATCACGAAATCGCACACCATCATCGGGAGGGGTGCCGAGGCAGATATCACCGTGGACGACAGCGGAATCTCGCGCAAACACGTAGAAGTCCTCTGGGACGGCAAGCGGGCGCAGGTCAACGATCTCGGGTCGACCAACGGATCGTCGTTGAACGGCGTGCCCGTGACCAAGGCCGTTCTGCCCGCCGATTCCGTGATTTCCATCGGAAGAACCCGTATCGTGTTCCGAGTGCTCGCCCAATCAGCATCCGACGACAAGTTCGGTGACCTCCGACCCGAACGCCACGATGCCGGCGGTGACGGCTGGTGAGTGAACTTACGCTTCTCGCCCTGCGGTTCGGGTTTTTGCTCCTGCTGTGGGCGTTCATCTTCGCCATCGTGTATGCATTGCGATCCGACCTCTTCGGGCAGCGCGTCAAACGATTGCCCGCGGATGCCGCTCCCTCGGCATCACCGACACCGTCGCCGCGCACGTCCACAAAAGCCGGTCCCAAGAAAGAGATCGCGAAGCTTGAGACCGCACGCCGTCTTGTCATCACGTCGGGCGCAAAAGAGGGACTCGAAATACCGCTCACCGGCGACCCCATCACCATCGGGCGCTCCGCAGAAAGCGGCCTCGTCATTCGCGACGACTACACATCCACGCATCACGCGCGCCTCTTTCCCTGGGGAACAGACTGGGCGATCCAGGACCTCGACTCCACTAACGGCACGTTCCTTAATAACGAGCGCGTGACCGTGCCGACGCCCGTACCCTTCAACACACCCATCAGAATCGGTACGACGAGCTTCGAGTTGCGGCGGTAACCCATGGCGACAACAGGCAAGAGCGCCGCCGTCTCGCACGTGGGCAAGCTTCGCGCGAACAATCAGGATTCCGGATACGCCGGTCGCCATCTTTTTCTGGTCGCGGACGGCATGGGCGGCCACGCTGGAGGGGATGTGGCTTCCGCGATCGCTCTCAAACGCGTGATCGAGGCGGATGTCCTCTACTCGTCTGCGCAGGAAGCAGAATTTGCACTCGAAAACGCGCTCCTCGCCGCCAACACGGTGCTCGCCGAAACAGTTTTCGATCACGCGGAACTCACCGGCATGGGTACCACCGTGAGCGCCCTGGTTCGGGTGGGTGACAAGATGGTGCTCGCCCACATCGGGGACTCGCGCATCTACCTGTATCGGGATGGAACACTCAATCAGGTCAGCGCCGACCACACGTTCGTGCAACGGCTCGTGGACAGCGGTCGCATCACGCAGGATGAGGCCGCCGTGCACCCACGCCGCCACGTACTCATGCGTGTTCTCGGTGATATCGACTCCTCACCCGAAATCGACACCGCCATTCTCGACACGCAACCGGGTGACCGCTGGCTCATTTGTTCCGACGGGCTGAGCAGCTTCGTTTCGGATGACAAAATCGCGGCCACGCTCGCGGCGTTCCCCGGACCCAGGGATGCCTGCAACCGCCTCGTGCGCGAGACCCTCGACCAGGGTGCGCCCGACAACGTCACCATTGTGCTCGTCGACATCGGCAACAACTCGGAGTCATCCTCTACTCCACCGCTCACCGTGGGGTCCGCAGCCATGCCGCTCACCTACGAGGCGGAAAGCGCCAAGCGGGCGCTGAGATTGCCGACCCTGCTGTTGCATCCGCTCAAGTCGACGCAGCACGAAGACAGCCACTTCGAGCCGGAGTCCGAAGAGTACCTGGACGAGCTCATTCTCGAGGACAAGCGGCGCGCGATCCGCAGGCGCATCACCTGGCTTGCGGGCGTCGTGCTCATCATCGCAGCCATTTTCGTCGCGCTTCTGTTTGCCTACCGGTGGACGCAGTCGCACTATTACGTCGGCGCGAACGGTGAGACGGTGGCGATCTATCAGGGCGTGCAGCAGGATCTCGGTCCCATTTCACTTCACAGTGTTTACCAGCAGACGAGCATTAAGCTCGTCGACTTGAACCCCTACACCCGCTCCACCGTCATGGCCACGATCAGCGCGAAAGACCTGGCGGACGCACGCGCGATCATCAAACGATTGTCCGATACGAGCGATGGCTGAGGTCACGAAAGAAGTCACCGCGGCCTCGCCCGATTCGGACGGCACCCGCGACCCCAACGAACCGCCGCTGCGGCTTCGCGTTCACGTTCCAGCGAAAGCGCGCAACCTGGAACTGTTTCTGCTTGTCGTCGCCTTCGCATTGAATGGCGCGGCCATCGTGCTGGTTCAGTTGGGTGCTCTCGGGGAAATCCATCCGGAGATCATCTGGCTCGGCGGCGCACTCGCCGCACTCGCGATCGCCATGCACATCGCGCTACGTTTTGTCGCACCGGAAGCAGACCCTTTCCTCTTGCCGGTGGCGACTCTGTTGAACGGCCTTGGTATTGCAGAGATCTATCGGCTGGATATCGCCGAAAAGCTCTCCGGCTGGGATGCCGACGGTGTGCGTCAAATCGCGTGGACGGCCATTGCGCTCGTCATCGCCATGGCCGTGGTCATCACCATCCGCAACCCACGGGTGCTTCAGCGTTATCGATACATCGCGATGTTCTCCGGAATCATTCTGCTCATTTTGCCGATGCTGCCCGTCATCGGCTATGAGCAGTTTGGCGCCAGACTCTGGATTCGTTTGGGCATCTTTTCCTTCCAGCCCGGCGAGTTGGCAAAAATCGCGTTAGCGATCTTCTTCGCCGGATATCTGGTGCAGGCGAGAGACAGTCTTTCCCTCGTCGGAACAAAATTTCTCGGCATGAAGTTCCCGCGAGCGCGCGACCTCGGTCCGATTCTGGTGATTTGGGTGGCGGCGATGGTCGTTCTCATCGTGCAACGCGACCTGGGAACATCGCTCCTGTATTTCGGGCTTTTTCTCGTCATGATCTACGTCACGACCGCGCGGCTGAGTTGGGTCGTCCTCGGCCTGGTGCTGTTCGTCGGAGGCGCCATTGCCGCAAGTCAACTGTTCAGTTACGTCGGTGCCCGATTCCACGGTTGGCTGGACGCGTTCAATCCGGATGTCTACAACGCGGTCGGCGGCAGCTACCAGTTGGTGCAGGGCCTTTTCGGGCTCGCCCATGGCGGACTCATCGGATCAGGGTTCGGCAAAGGCTGGCCGCAAATCGTTCCCCTGGCGCAAAGCGACTACATTATCGCGAGCCTCGGAGAAGAACTGGGCCTCGCGGGACTCTTCGCGATTTTCGCTCTCTACCTGATCCTGGTTTCGCGGGGCATGAGAATCGGCTTTGCCGGGCAGGATGACTTCGGTCGCCTGCTCGGGGTCGGGCTCTCGTTCGTGATCGCCCTGCAGGTGTTCATCGTCGTGGGAGGCGTCACGCGGGTTATTCCATTGACCGGGCTGACCACGCCGTTCCTTGCCGCCGGCGGGTCCTCGCTCGTGGCGAACTGGATCATCGTCGCGCTGCTGCTTCGCCTCTCCGATTCGGTGCGAAATCAGCCGAGGCTGGTGATCGGTCCGTGAACCGCGAACTTAAACGCGTCAGCGCCGTCATCCTCATCATGTTCGTCGCGCTGTTCTGCTCGACCACCACCATTTCCGTATTTCAGGCCGACAATCTTCGCGATAACCCGCACAACGCACGCACGCTCTACGAAAGTTACTCCGCCGAGCGTGGCCCGATTCTCGTCGCGGGCGAACCCATCGCCGAGTCGGAACCGGTGGACGACAAGAACCGGTTCCAGCGCGTCTACACGAAACCAGAACTCTACGCGCCCATCACCGGTTATTTCACGCTCAATCAGGGCACAAGCGGTATCGAAGGCGAGCTCAACGACTACCTGAGCGGCACGGCGAACGACCAGTTCCTCGCGAAAGTGAACGCCATCCTCACGGGTCAAAATCCCAAAGGGGCAGCGGTCGAACTGACTATCGATCCCGCCGTGCAACAGGCCGCCTGGGATGCACTCGGCGACCACACGGGCGCCATCGTCGCTCTCGACCCGTCGACGGGCGCGATTCTTGCCATGGTGTCCAAGCCCTCATACGACCCGAACCGACTGGCTTCGCACAACTCTGCGGATGTCATTTCCGCATACAACGAGCTGCTCAACGACCCGCACAACCCACTTTTCAACCGCGCGATCGGCGGAAACCTTTACCACCCGGGTAGCGTTTTCAAACTCGTCGTCACTTCGGCCGCCCTGGACAGCGGCAAATTCACGCCTCAAAGCACGTTCCCGAACCCGGCGACTCTGCAACTTCCGCTTAGTACTTCCGTCATCACCAATTCGGATGATGGCCCGTGCGGACCCGGCGAAACCGTGAGCATCGCCGACGCGTTGCGGCTGAGCTGCAACATCCCGTTCGCGGAGCTGGGTGCGGCGCTCGGTCAGGATGAGCTGCGCAAGTACGCACAGCGTTACGGCTTCGGATCAGAGGTTGACATTCCGATGGCGGTCACCCCCAGCACCATCCCGGATTCGCTGGATGCCCCGCAGCTCATGCTTTCCTCCTTCGGGCAAGCCAATGTGCGCGTCACGCCACTGCAAATTGCCATGATTTCGGCAGGAATAGCGAACGGCGGAAACGTCATGCAGCCCACGCTCGTGCACTCCATCATCGCGCCGGACCTCACGGTCATCTCAGATTTTCAACCCGCTGTCCTCTTCGCTCCCCTTTCCCGGGAAACGGCGGCCACGATCACCACCATGATGATCAACAACGTCAACAACGGCGCTGCAAGCAATGGCAGAATTAGGGGGATCGATGTCGGCGGCAAAACCGGAACAGCCGAAAATGGCGTTGGCGAACCATTTACGCTGTGGTTCACCGGGTTCGCCCCGGCGCAAAACCCGAAAGTCGCGATAGCGGTGGTCATCGAAGACGGCGGCACGAGTTACGGAAACGCGATTGCTGCACCAATCGCGAGGCAGGTTATGGAGGCGGTGCTGAACAAATGAGACCGACAAGCGGCCTCACATTTGGGGGGCGGTACCAGCTTTCCAACCGCATTGCGATCGGTGGGATGGGCGAGGTGTGGCAGGCCACGGATCTCGTGATCGGCCGCACGGTCGCCATCAAGATTCTCAAGGACGAGTATCTGGGCGACCCGGGCTTCCTCGAACGATTCCGCGCCGAGGCGCGACACGCTGCTCTCGTCAACCACGAAAGCATTGCGAACGTCTTCGACTACGGCGAAGAAGAGGGCAGCGCCTACCTCGTCATGGAACTCGTGCCCGGCGAAGCGCTGTCCACGATTCTGGAACGCGAGCGAGTGCTCTCCACTGATCGCGTTCTGGACATCGTCGCGCAAACCGCTTCCGCGCTGCATGCTGCACACGCTGCCGGCCTCGTTCACCGGGACATCAAACCGGGAAACCTGCTCATCACGCCAGACGGTCGCGTGAAGATCACCGATTTCGGGATCGCCCGCATTGCCGATCAGGTGCCGCTCACGGCCACAGGTCAGGTGATGGGGACGGTTCAATACCTGTCACCAGAGCAGGCGAGCGGGCATCCAGCATCTCCCACAACCGACATTTATTCACTCGGCATCGTGGCGTACGAGGCGCTGGCGGGCCGACGCCCGTTCACGGGCGAGTCGCAAGTGGCGATCGCCATGGCGCAGATCAATGACACGGCACCGGATCTGCCGTCGACGGTCTCCGAGCCGGTCCGCAACCTCGTCTACTCCTGTATTGCCAAGAATCCCGCAGATCGCCCTGCCTCTGCCGCACACCTCGCCCGCGCGGCGCAGGCACTACGGAGAGGAGACGTCGGCGCCGCTGCGACCGCGGTGCCCAGCGTGCTCGGCGATGCTTCCTTCGGCACCGCTTTCGGCGCCACCGCCGCCGGTGCAGTCACCGCCACGCAAGTGCTCCCCTCCGTTGACGCGCAGGGTATCGGCGTACCCCCCACGGAATCGCGACGCCGCAACCCGTGGACCTGGCCGCTGATCGCGCTCATCGCGATTCTTCTGGTAGTCCTCATTGGTGCCATCGTGACGTTGCTCGTCGTGCCGAACTCCTCCATCGGCCCGTCCACTGCGCCCACCAATTCGGTTACACCAAACCCAAGGCCGACCACCCCGACGCCGAAGCCCTCGCCGACGCCGGATTTGGTGAACATCAATATTTCCCAGTTCAAGGGCATGACGCAGTCCGAGGTCGAAGACGCGCTGGACAAACTGGGGCTGTCCTACGACGTGACGCAGGGAGTTCAAGCTCCGACGAAAGCAGACGAACTCACCGTGTACGCGATAAGCCCCGCCGGCAACGTGCGAAAGGGCACGACGATCAACGTCAAGATTTATTCGCCCATTCCCGCACCGTCGAAACCGGGCGCGCTCAGCGCTTCACCGGCGGGACCGTACACGGCCTCCCAGTCGGTGACGATTTCGTGGCCGACGTTTGGCTGCCCGTCGCCGACGACGCTGGATCACTACAGCATCGCCATTGAAAACGGTACGGTCACCAGCACCAACCCGGTTCCCGCAGGAACGACGACCGCGACGATCACGCTGCGGGGCGACCCGGGCGACACGAAGGTCTCGTACACGGCATCCTGCTCCGGGACGGCCTCGCCGCCTTCCGACGTTTTGGTGCTCTCCGTACCGTGAGCGGTCATAGACTTGCGGGTACACTGACTAAACATCACCGCTGCACCCGGGAGACAGACACGTGACTGAAGGTACTCGCCTGCTCGCTGGCAGGTACCAGATCGGTGCACTTCTCGGCCACGGCGGAATGGCAGACGTGCACTCGGGAATCGACACCCGTCTCGGTCGAAAAGTGGCCATCAAACTTCTCAAGCCCTCCCTCGCCAACGATCCCAAGTTTCGCCTCCTCTTTCGCGAAGAAGCTCAAAAGGCCGCCAGAATGGCGCACCCCACGATCGTTCGCGTATTCGACGCAGGTGAAGAGACCGTTCGCGATGCGAACGGGTTTGAAACGCAGGTTCCGTTCATTGTCATGGAGTTCGTCGACGGCAGACTCCTGAAGGACATCATCGCTGACGGCCCGCTCGACCCCGCCGAGGCGGCACGGATCATTTCGCAGGTGCTTACGGCGCTGGAGTACAGCCATCGCGCGCTTCTCGTTCACCGTGACGTCAAGCCGGGAAACATCATGGTCACTCAAAACGGCCAGGTGAAGGTGATGGATTTCGGAATCGCCAGAGCGGTCTCCGACAATTCGGCGACGGTGGCGGACACCAGCACTGTTCTGGGTACCGCGCAGTACTTTTCGCCGGAGCAGGCGCGCGGCGAAACGGTGGACGCCCGCACCGATCTGTACTCCACGGGCGTCGTGCTCTTCGAAGTCCTCACCGGCAAGCCACCGTTTTACGGCGACCGGCCCGTCGCCGTTGCGTACCAGCACATCAGCGAGGCGCCGGCTCGCCCGAGTTCGCTCAATCCCAAGGTTTCTCCGGCCATGGATGCCGTGGTGCTGCACTCGCTCGAAAAGGACAAGTTCGCCAGATACCAGTCCGCTGCAGAGTTCCGCAGTGCCCTGGAGGCCGCGGCGGCCGGCGAAGTTCCGGTCAAGAAAATCCCCAAGGACGATTTCAACGCGACGCTCTTCGGAACCAATCCCGCCGCGCGTGCCGGCTCCGAAGCGACGCTCCGACAGCTCGCCAACTCGTCGGACGACCGTGTCGTGCGCACCCAGTCGCGGCCCCCGGTTGCCTGGATCTGGGCCGGCGTCACGGTCATGGCGGTCATCCTCGCCGGGGTAATGTTCTGGGTTCTCAACCTGCAGCCCACCAAGATCGCGGTGGATGTCGCAGTTCACGTTCCCAACGTGGTCGGAATGACGTATGAGGCGGGTGCCCAAAAGCTGACGGATCTCCAGTTGATTCCCAGCCGCTCCGGAGAACCGAGCGAGACCGCACCCGCCGGAACCATCACCCGCATGGACCCGCCTCCCGGCACGAAGGTCGCGAAAAAGTTCACGGTCAAGGTATGGGTTTCCACGGGACAGACGCTCATCGCGATTCCGATCGTCACCAACATGACCGAGGAGGCAGCGATCAGCGCGCTCACGAGCGCGGGTTTGACTTACGGTAAAACCACGACCGCGCACTCGACATCCGTTCCCAATGGAATTGTCATGGGCACGAGCCCGGATGGCGGAACAACCGTACGCAAGGGCACCACGGTTGATCTCTTGATCTCCGATGGTCTCATTGAGATCCCGAAGGTCGTCGGGAAACCGATTTCCGATGCGAACCGCGAACTGCTGCCTCTCGGCGTCAATATCGCGTTGAACCCGGATGGCAGCTGCAGCGGAAATGTCGTCACCGCTCAGTCGCTGGCTCCGGGTGTTCACCCGCAGAAGTCGTCGATCACCCTCACCTACTGCACGGGCAGTTAGTTCAGGTTCACCAGGGGGTTGAGGCCCGCTGCAGCGTCCTTCGCAGTGGTGAGACCGGCAACGGTGAGCCAGTTTGCGAGAAGGTGGTAACCGCCTTCTGTCAGCACCGACTCGGGGTGGAATTGCACGCCGTACACGGGGGCGCTCGCATGCTGCACTCCCATGATCACGCCACCCTGAGTGCGCGATGTCACGGTCAGTTCGGCAGGCACGGTGGAGTCCACAATGGCCAGCGAGTGATACCGCGTCGCCGTGAACGGCTGCGGCACATCCTCATAAAGCTCGCTCCCGTCATGCGTGATCACCGAGGTCTTACCATGCATGAGTTCCTCGGCGATCGTCACCGTCGCCGAAAGCGCTTCCGCAATCGCCTGGTGCCCGAGACACACGCCCAGCAGCGGCTGACCCGATGACAGGGCGGCATGCACAAGCGGGATGGACACGCCAGCGTTTGCCGGGGTCCCCGGCCCCGGCGAGAGCAGGACGCCGTCAAACTTCGCGGCGTGCCGGGCGGCATCCGCTTCGTCGAAATCATCGTTGCGCACGACGGTGGTACGCGCGCCCAACTGCAGCAGATAGGAGTTCAGCGTGTACACAAAACTGTCGTAGTTGTCTACGACCAAGATCGACGTCATCCGTTGACCGTCACTTCCTGTGTGGGGAGCAGCGAATTGACCCAGGGGAATACCCACTCCACCAGGCACAACAGCACCACAGCCAGCAGAACCAGAAGTTCCACGATCTTCAGCCACGCCGGACCGGGAAGCACGCGCCACAGCATTCCGTACATCGATCAACCTTTCGCATTCACGAGTGCGGCAATCTCGGCGGGGGGCCCTGCAGAAATGGGTTGCCACGAATCAAAGACCGCGTATGCCACCAACCGTTCAGCAACCGAGAACTTCGGATTGCAGCTCATGATCGTGAGGATGCGATCCGTCGCGCTCACTCCCGGATGCTGCGGCACGGGCTCCAGCACTCCGACACCGTGAGGGCTCACGTATTCGAGGTTGCGGAAACTGTAGGTGTAGTAACCGTCTTTCGTTTTGAGGTACAGCTTGTCGCCGAGCCGCAATTGGTCGATATCGCGGAACGGCGCACCGTAGGTGAGTCGGTGGGCCGCGAGGGCGACGTTGCCAAGCTGTCCGGGCAGCTGTGTTTGTGGGTAGTGTCCGATGCGGCGTGTGTTCAGCACGTCATGAACGCCGATTCCTTCTGCCACCTCGCGGGCCCAATCGCTGCCGAAGCGCGGTGCGTACATCACGGCGAAAGTGGCGTTCGCTTCGGGCGCCGCGGTGATTGCCGGAGTGCCGTAATCGGTTTTCGTGGGTTCGCGATTGAGCGAGAAGTCCCCCGAGTCCCACGACTTGGCCAGATCAGCGGCAGCCTGGTTCTGCTCGTCGCCCACAATGATGTCGTTGAGCCACAGCTGCCAGCCAAGAAAGAGAAAGACGAGCACGCCGGCGGTGATGAAAAGCTCTCCGATAACACCCACGACGCTCAGCCGTCGGCGTTGGCGACGACGCTGCTGCGTGACGGTCCTTCGGGTGACCGTCGAGGGTTCTGGCATAGTTTTGAGTCTAATGAATCAGGGGCGGCGGCCTTCGCGCGGCGAGCACCGCGCGCTTTCGGGATAGAATTCGGGCATGGCACGAAGCAATGCGAAGAGTAACCCGCCGCAGGAACACCGTTCAGGAGACGACGCTCCCAATGCGGTCTGGTTCAAGCCGATCATGTTCGGGCTCATGCTGCTGGGTCTTGCCTGGATCATTGTGTACTACGTGAGCCAGAGCACTCTGCCGATCGCGTCTCTCAAGGACGGCAACATCTTGGTGGGTTTCGGAATCCTCTTCGTCGGATTCCTCATGACCACGCGTTGGCGCTCATAGACAACGCCGCTGGATGGTCTGAACAATTACAGTCATGTAATTATCCCCACTGTGGATAAGCCTGTGGGTAACGCTCAGGCGAACCGGCTGTGCAGCAGAGCAACACCCACTATCGTCACGACAATCAGGGCAGCCAGTACTGCCCCCAACAGCAGCAATTGACGGGTTCGCTGAGTGGAGGACCGCGTCTTCAGCAGTGCAAAGGCGACAGCGGCGCCCACCACAAGTCCGCCCACGTGCGCTTGCCACGCCACGTTCGGAATGATGAACCCCAGGACCAGGTTGATGACGATCACCACGATGATCGAAACGTTCCTGCCGCCGAGTCGCCGCTGAATGATGAAGAAAGCGCCGAGCAGGCCGAAAATCGCGCCAGAGGCACCGAGAACGCCCGTCGTGGGCGCCAGCAGCAGAACCGCGACCGAGCCGCCCAGGCCGCTCAGCAGATATAGCGCGAGAAAACGCCAGCGACCAAGAGCATGCTCGAGCGGCGGTCCGATCACGAACAACGAAAACATGTTGAACAGGATGTGGAGATACGACGACGGCGAGTGCAAAAACAGCGACGTGACCATTCGCCACGGCTGCGTTTCCGTCAGGAACGGATGGTAAAAGAGAGCGTCGGTCACGACGCCATTGCTCACCAACTGTGTGATGTAAATGAGCACGCACAGCGCAATGATGGAATAGGTGACGACCGGCGTGGAACTGCCCACCCGAAATGCGCGCACCGCGGCAGGTGCTCGCCGCGGCGCGGTCTGTCTCGCTTCCTTCATGCATTCCGGGCAGTGGAAACCAACGGCTGCGGGGGTCTGACACTCAGGACAAATCGTCCTGCCACAGCGCTGGCACAGAATAAAACTTTGGCGCTTCGGATGCCGATAACACGTATCCGAAGATTTCGTCGATTCCTCCGTCACCTTCAGAGCTCGTCGATCGTCACGCTTTCGATCACGACAGGCTCGATGGGCCGATCGCGACCATCCTTCTTGACCGATTCGATCTTCTTGACAGTGCTGCGCGATTCTTCACCCTCGACGACGCCGAAAATGGTGTGCTTTCCCTGAAGCCAGGGCGTGGGAACGGTCGTGATGAAAAACTGCGAGCCGTTCGTGCCGCGGCCCATTTGCTTGCCGGCGTTCGCCATCGCGAGCACATACGGTTCATTGAAATTCAATTCGGGGTGAATCTCGTCGTCGAACTGGTAGCCGGGGCCGCCGATCCCCTGACCGAGCGGATCCCCGCCCTGAATCATGAAGTCGTCGATGATGCGGTGGAAGATCACGCCGTCATACAGTGGGCGGTTCGTCTTTTCGTTCGTGGCCGGATCAGTCCACTCGATTGTTCCCGTGGCGAGTCCAACAAAGTTCGCGACAGTCTTCGGAGCATGGTTGGGGAGAAGGTTGATTTTGATGTCACCGAGGTTGGTGTGCAGTGTGGCAACGTGCGTGTGTGAAGGCATTCCGCAATTCTTTCACACCGCGGGAGTGCACGCCTGCGGGACCTGCGAACTCAGGGGGCGGTCAGCGTTCGTTCAGCGTGACAGTGTTTGCTGCAACCATGGCCCATGGGAGGATAGAGTGCGTATCCGACCACCACACGACGGAGGTTACCGATGAAACTGTCACGTAAACGGCAACGAGAACTCAAGCGACTCAAGCGCGGTGCTTCGGACCTCTGGGATGACCAAAAGGAAGTACTGGACCACGCCACGAAAGTGGTGAAGGAAGCTCGCCGGCAGCTCGCGCATGTCACGCGCGAAGAAGTCGCGCCTCGGGTTCGGGACGTGTACGAGTCCCGTATTCGCCCCGGCGTAGAGTCGGGACTCGATGCCGGTCGGCACTTCGCGGGGACCACACGAGAAAAGGTGTCGCGCGACATCCTGCCCGCCATGTCCTCTGCGCTGGGTACCGCGCTTGCCGCTCTCGAAGTCGCCAAGAGCCCGCAGGTTCGCCAGGCCCTGGGTCGTGTGGCGCGCTCGAGTTCGAAGTCCGTTGTTCCGGCAAAGTCCAGCGGCGGGCCAGGTCGATACATTTTGATCGGCGTGGGAATTGTGGCCGCTGCAGGGATCGCCTATGCGGCATGGCAAACGCTTCGTGCCGACGACGAGCTCTGGGTGAGCGACGAGCCCGATGCCCTCGCCGAGAGCTGAGTTTTTTGAGCGGGGGGCCGACATTTCCGCACCCTACGGATGTCGCATCCCGAGCGGTCGGAACACGAACGCACCTGGTGGAGCCTAGGGGAATCGAACCCCTGACCTCCTGCTTGCAAAGCAGGCGCTCTACCAATTGAGCTAAGGCCCCTTATCGTCGAGTGGGGATACCAGGACTTGAACCTGGGACCTCTTCGTTATCAGCGAAGCGCTCTAACCGCCTGAGCTATATCCCCGAGTAAGGCAGATACGAGATTATCGCACCCACCCTCGTATCGTGTAATCCGTTTAGTTATTGGTGAAACCGACAAGTAATCCGCCGGTCAGCTTCACGCTCAAGTTGTAAATGAGGGCCGCGATCGCACCTAATGCCGTCCCGATGATGAGGCTGAGCACAGCTACAATTCCCGTGAACAGCATCACCTTCGCAAGAGAAAAGCTGTCGAGCACGCTAAAGGTCGGATCCCCGAGAATGTCGACGAGGATGTTGGTGAGCTGGGTGAAAATGCCCGTGGAATTCAGCACCATCCACAGCAGGAACGTCGCGACGATCTGCACAATCGCTATGCAGAGGGAGATTAAAAACGACAGCTTCACTGCAGACCAGAAATCGATGTAGACAAGCTTCAATCGAACCTGCTTGACAGCCGTTGCTCGCTGCGACTTGCGCTGGAGCTTCTCTGCGACGCTACTCATTAACGGTGTGGTCCTTCCCTGCCTGGTCGGTAGAGGCCGCATCGTCGGTCAGTGAAGCTTCACTTTCCTCGTCGGCCTGGCCCGCCAGGTTACGTTCACTATTCTTCGCAATCGCGATGATTTTGTCGTCGTCCGCGAACCTGGCAAATACGACGCCCATGGTGTCACGACCCTTGGCCGGTACTTCAGCCACGGCAGAGCGTACCACCTTGCCGCTGGAAAGAACCACAAGAACCTCGTCGTCTTCGTCCACAATGAGGGCACCGACGAGGTCTCCCCGTGCTTCCTGAAGCTTCGCAACTTTGATGCCGAGTCCTCCGCGATTTTGCACCCGGTACTGGTCCACGTCGGTACGTTTGGCAAATCCGCCCTCCGTGACTACGAACACGAATCCGTCCTCCGAGACCACCGAGGCCGCCAGCAGCCAGTCATCGCTCCGGAAGTTCATTCCGATCACGCCGCTTGTCGCACGCCCCATCGGACGAAGCGCCGTGTCATCCGCACGGAACCGGATCGACATCCCCTTGCGAGACACCATGAGGACATCGGAGGTCTCCTCGACGAGCATTGCCGAGACGAGTTCGTCTTCGTCGCGCAGATTGATCGCGATGATCCCACCGCTGCGGTTGGTGTCGTACTCGGTGAGCAGTGTCTTCTTCACGAGGCCGTTGCGGGTGGCAAGCACCAGGTAGGTGGCTTCCGCGTAGTCGGTAATGTCGAGAATTTGCGCGATCTCTTCATCGGGTTGCATGGCCAGAAGGTTCGCAACGTGCTGGCCCTTCGCATCGCGGCCCGCCTCCTGCAATTCGTAAGTCTTCGCTCGATACACCCGCCCCTTGTTCGTGAAGAACAAAAGCCAGTGGTGCGTTGTCGTGACGAAGAAATGCTCGACGACATCATCCGCGCGCAATTGCGCACCCTTCACACCCTTGCCGCCGCGATGCTGGCTGCGGTAATGATCGCTGCGCGTGCGCTTGACGTAACCGTCTCGCGTGACCGTGACCACCATCTCTTCCTCGGGAATGAGATCTTCGACATTCATGTCGCCGTCGAAACCGTAAAGTATCTCGGTGCGCCTGTCATCACCGAACTTGTCAATGATTTCCGTGAGTTCCTCGCTCACGATGTCGCGCTGCCGCTGCGGTTTCGCCAGGATGTCCTGATATTCGAGGATCAGTCGCTCAAGTTCCGCGGCCTGATCCTGTATTTTCTGTCGCTCAAGCGCGGCCAGGCGTCGCAGCTGCAGGTTCAGGATCGCGTTCGCCTGCAATTCGTCAACGCCGAGAAGCTCGATGAGTCCTTCACGCGCTTCCTCCACCGTGGGCGAACGGCGAATCAACGCAATGACCTCGTCGAGAGCGTCGAGGGCCTTCAGGTACCCGCGCAAAATGTGGGCATCCGCTTCAGCCTTGTTGAGGCGGAATTCCGTGCGGCGGACGATGACCTCAATCTGATGCTCCACCCAGAGCGTGATGAAGCTGTCGATGGGAAGCGTGCGCGGAATGCCGTCGACGATCGCCAGCATGTTGGCGCCGAAATTTTCCTGCAACTGCGTGTGCTTGTAAAGGTTGTTGAGCACGACCTTGGCTACCGCGTCCCGCTTGAGCACGATGACCAGGCGCTGCCCCGTGCGGCCCGACGTTTCGTCCCGGATATCGGCGATCCCCGAAATTTTTCCCTCTTTGACGAGTTCGGCAATCTTCAGCGCCAGGTTGTCCGGATTCACCTGATACGGAAGCTCCGTGACAACGAGGCACTGCCGGCCCTGCAGCTCTTCGACATTGATAACGGCCCGCATCGTGATGGATCCGCGCCCGGTACGGTAAGCATCCTGGATGCCTTTGACCCCGAGAATTTGCGCACCGGTCGGGAAGTCGGGTCCCTTGATGCGTTCCAGAAGCGCGGCAACGAGTTCTTCCTGGCTTGCCTCCGGATGAGCAAGATGCCAGAGGGCTCCCGCCCCGACCTCGCGGAGGTTGTGCGGAGGAATGTTGGTAGCCATTCCCACCGCAATCCCCACGGAACCGTTGACAAGCAGGTTGGGGAATCGGCTCGGCAGGACCGTCGGCTCCTGAGTCCGGCCGTCGTAGTTATCCTGAAAGTCGACGGTCTCTTCTTCGATGTCACGGACCATCTCCAGCGCGAGCGGCGCCATCTTGGTTTCTGTGTACCGGTGCGCTGCCGCTCCGTCGTTTCCAGGAGAACCGAAGTTGCCCTGACCCAGAGCGAGCGGATACCGCAGGCTCCAGGGCTGCACCAGTCGAACGAGAGCGTCGTAAACAGAACTGTCACCGTGCGGGTGGAACTGACCCATGACGTCGCCGATGACGCGTGTGCACTTCGAGAACCCCTTGTCCGGGCGGTATCCACCGTCGTACATTGCGTAAATCACTCTGCGGTGGACGGGTTTGAGTCCGTCGCGAACGTCGGGAAGCGCGCGCCCGACGATCACGCTCATCGCGTAGTCGAGGTAACTGCGCTGCATCTCCAGCTGCAGGTCGACTTGTTGAATCTTGTCGTGCGCGAGATCTATTTCCACACCAGGAATTTCGTGTTCTTCGGCACCGGGTTCGTCGGGATTTTGCGTGTCGTCAGCCATGTAATCTCAGTTCTCGAATCGTCCGGCGATCAAATATCAAGGAAGCGAACGTCTTTCGCGTTCCTCTGGATGAAGCTCCGGCGCGATTCGACATCGTCACCCATGAGCGTGGAAAAAATCTCATCTGCGGCGAGCGCATCGTCGAGCGTGACCTGAAGCAGTGTGCGGGTAGCCGGATCCATCGTGGTTTCCCACAGTTCCTTGTAATCCATCTCGCCGAGGCCCTTGTAGCGCTGAATTCCGTTTTCTTTCGGGATCCGCTTGCCCGCGGCCAGCCCGTGCTCCAGGAGCGCGTCGCGCTCGCGATCCGAGTACACGTACTCGTGAGGCGAGTTGCTCCACTTTAGGCGGTACAGCGGTGGCTGCGCCAAGTAGACGTAGCCAAGTTCGATGAGCGGCCGCATGTAGCGAAACAGCAGCGTGAGCAGCAGCGTCGTGATGTGCTGGCCGTCGACATCGGCATCCGCCATCAGCACGATCTTGTGATAGCGCGCCTTCTCCGCGTCGAAGTCTTCGCCGATGCCCGCGCCGAACGCCGTGATCATCGCCTGCACTTCATTGTTTTGGAGCGCTCGATCGAGTCTGGCCTTCTCCACGTTGAGGATTTTTCCGCGCAGAGGGAGAATCGCCTGTGTTTCCGGATTTCGACCCTGAACGGCCGAGCCGCCGGCCGAGTCGCCCTCCACGATGAAAATTTCGGAAATGCTCGGATCGTTGCTCGAGCAGTCGCGCAGCTTTCCGGGCATTCCGCCGGACTCCAGGAGCCCCTTCCGTCGGGTCTGCTCCCTGGCTTTCCGTGCAGCGAGCCGCGCAGCGGCGGCCTGCAGCGATTTGCGAATGATGTCTTTCGCCTGGCTCGGGTTTCGGTCAAACCAGTCGTTCAATTGCTCGCCCGTGATGCGCTGCACAAAGCTCTTGGCCTCGGTGTTGCCGAGTTTGGTTTTCGTCTGACCTTCAAACTGAGGTTCGGCGAGCTTCACAGAAATTACGGCGGTCAGTCCCTCGCGGATGTCGTCACCCGTGAGGTTCTCATCCTTCTCCTTCAGGATGCCCTTCTCGCGAGCGTACTTGTTCACGAGTGTCGTCAGTGCCGCGCGGAATCCTTCTTCGTGCGTTCCACCCTCGTGGGTGTTGATCGTGTTCGCGTAGGTGTGGACGCTCTCCTGATACGACGTCGTCCACTGCATGGCCACTTCGACCGAGATCTTGCGTTCGGTGTCTTCCGACTCGAAGGAAATGATTTCGTCGTGAATTGTCTCGACCTTCTTCGCCGAGTTGAGGTACTCCACGTAATCGACGAGACCGTTCTCGTAAAGATACGTGAGTTCGACTGCCTCACCCGTTCCCTCGAGGTCACGTTCGTCCACGAGCGTGATCGACAGCCCCTTGTTGAGGAACGCAACCTGCTGAAAACGAGCCCTCAGTGTTTCGAAATCGAACTCGACAGTTTCGAACGTGTCGGCGCTCGGCCAGAACGTGATGATGGTGCCCGTTCCCTCGACCGCTTCTTCTTCCTTGAGCGGCGCCTGAGGGACGCCGTGACGATATTCCTGACGCCACGCGCGACCCTTGCGGTGAATTTCGACTTCCAGTTTGCTGGAGAGCGCATTCACCACGGACACGCCGACTCCGTGCAATCCACCGGACACCGCGTATCCGCCGCCGCCGAACTTTCCGCCGGCATGCAGAATTGTCAAAACGACCTCGACCGTGGACTTGTTCTCCTGCTTGTTCATCGCAACGGGAATTCCTCGACCGTTATCGACGACGCGGATGCCTCCGTCTTTGCGCATGATGACCGTGATCTGATCGCAGTGGCCTGCGAGCGCTTCATCGACGGAGTTGTCGACTACCTCATAGACGAGATGGTGAAGTCCACGTGGACCTGTGGAACCGATGTACATGCCCGGGCGTTTGCGTACCGCCTCGAGACCCTCGAGAACCTGGATCTGGTCTGCGCCGTACGAATCTTCAGGCTCGGAGTCCCTGGGCTTTTCTGACATGAATGTATCGAACTCCTGCCTGGTGATTTCTTCGGGCTCCGCTCCTGGACCAGTAGCTGCCTCGACGACCATTCGATTCTATCAAAGGAGCGCGCGTGAAAACTCGAATTCGGTCGACTGGGGACTTATTTTCGGGTGGGGGACTAATTTTGGCCTTTTACCCGTAAGTATCCCGTGGGCCACGGCCTGGAATTGATCTGGGACCCCTTTTCCACGAAGGGACACCCGGCCCGTCGAATCGGATGCTGTCAATTCCCGCGTCCGGAAACTGCTGCGTAATGCGCGTGAGGATTTGAGTTCGCATAACACGCAGCTGAGTGGCCCACGCGGTCGAGTCGCACGATACGGTCAACTTTCCTTCCTCAATGCTCGCAGGTGTCGAATGCTGGGCAGTTTCTTCCCCCACGAGTTCCGTCCAGGAGGCGAGCAATTCGGACTGAGCCAGCGGTGAATTCCACCCGAGTCGACTTGTGAGCGCGTCCATGACCTCGGCGATGCCCTGCGGGTCTCGGCCGGCACCGAAAGGGGAACTCGTACCTGGTTCGCGTCGGGATCGCTTACGGGCATCCGCGCTGGTGGCAGTTCTGTCGCCGAACACTCGTCTGAAGCGCTCGAAGACGGCGATGTGTTCGTCGCGAGAGGGGCTGGTGCGGCTCATTGTCGACCACCCTACTCGCTGTTTCGATGTTGTTCGCGGTCTGGTGTGTCGTGCGGGTCAATGATGATCCCGCGTTCAATATGCACGGTGTTTACGGCGAGTTGCGGCGGGACGTCACGGAGCACAGCAGCGGTGATGAGGACCTGCTCGAAATTCTCGACAGCATGCCCTAACCGGTCGCGGCGGGATTCGTCGAGCTCGGCGAAGACGTCGTCGAGAATCAGGACGGGGTCGCCCGCGCTGGACTCCGATTTGAGCAGAGTTGCCGAGGCGAGCTTGAGTGCGAGTGCGAACGACCACGACTCACCGTGACTGGCATATCCTCGCGCCGGCAGGGTGTTGAGAGTGAGAACGAGATCGTCGCGATGTGGACCCGCAAGCGTGATTCCGCGGTCCAGTTCGCTCCGGCGAAGCCGGTCGAGCGCATCGCGGAAACTGGTCGCCGCGTCGTCCACGGTGATCACATCGCGGACATCCTGATCTTCGGATTCCGTGTCGGGATCGCCAGACAGAATACTCAAGCGATTGGCGAGTTCGGCATGGTGGTCCTCGCCGGCCACGGAGATGTAGGCGTCGGAAAGCAGAGGGCGAAGGTCACCCACGAGTTGCGAGCGCGCAGCGATGATGTCGGATCCCAGTGCGATCAGCCGGTCGTCCCACACCTCGAGCGTGGAGAGAGCGCTTCCGCGCACCCCGGACGTTCGGGCTGTTTTGAGGAGGGTATTTCGTTGACGCAATACCCTGTCATAGTCGGCGATGACTCCGGAAAATCGTGGAAACCGCACCACGAGCAGTTCATCCAAGAATTTTCGGCGCCCGGCTGGCTCACCCCGAACTAGTGCGAGATCCTCGGGAGCGAAAAGAACCGAGTGGAGGTAGCGGGGAATCTCTCGGAGCTTGATCTGATTCCGGTTTACGAGTGCGCGATTTGGGCCGACCCGATTGAGCTGGACCTCGAGCAGAACCACTTTGTCCTCATGGGTGATTCGCGCCCGGATGATGGCCGCGTCTGTTCCCTGGCGAACCATTGCCTGTTCGCTGGATACGCGATGCGACGAAAGTGTGCTTAGGTAGACGATGGATTCTACCAAGTTTGTTTTCCCTTGCCCGTTGTTTCCGACGAACAGGTTTGCGCCAGGATGCAGCTCCAGATCCACCGAGCGGTAGTTCCGAAAGTCGGTGAGCCCGAGTCGGGAAACTATCACGGCGACAAACGCGGAGCGATACGCTGCATGACGTCAGTCTGTCTTCTTGACTGCGTGCCCGCCAAACTGGTGTCGCAGTGCGGCGACCGCCTTCATCGCGGGAGACTCGTCGCCCTGCCGGGAAACGAAGCGAGCGAAAATGGATGCCGAAATCGCGGGCATGGGAACGGCATTGTCGATCGCCTCCTCGAGTGTCCACCGACCTTCGCCCGAGTCGTCGACATATCCTTCGATCTCGTCAAAATCGGGGTCCTGCTCGAGTGCTCGCACGAGAAGCTCCAGCAGCCACGACCTCACGACCGTTCCTCGTTGCCACGCCTTGAAGGTTCCCGTCACGTCTTTTATGAGATCTTCTCGCTTATCAAGGAGTTCGTACCCCTCGGCGAACGACTGCATGAGTCCGTACTCGATCCCGTTGTGCACCATCTTGGCGTAGTGCCCTGCACCGACCGGACCGACGTGAACGAATCCTTCCGCGCGAGGTCCCTCCGGCCGCAGCGCGTCAAAAATCGGCATGGCACGCTCAACGTGTTCGTCAGAGCCGCCAACCATGAGACCGTACCCATTTTTCAAACCCCACACGCCGCCGGAAACACCGGCATCCATGAAACCGATCCCGTTCTTGTGGGCGAGGACGGCATGCCGCTCATCCTCGGTGAAACGCGAATTTCCGCCATCGATGATGAGGTCGCCTGACTCCATCAAGCCGACGAGCTCCTTGATAACCGAGTGGGTAATCTCGCCTGCCGGCACCATAACCCACACGATGCGTGGAGAGGGAATGTGACTGACGAGGGTTGCGAGGTCAGGAACATCGGTGATGTCAGGATTCTTGTCAAAGCCCGTGACATCGATGTCGTGATCTTTGAGCCTGGTTCGCATATTGCTCCCCATCCTGCCCAGACCAACCAATCCGATGTGCATGACAGAACCTCTTCTCTACCTCCTTGAGAATTCGTGATCAGCGCAGCAGGAGGTTCGGCTGCAGGAGATATTTGAAATTATCGGCGCCGGCCTGATCCTTGGATGACTGGCTCGTGATGAGCACGGGGCCCGGCTTATTCGGGTTGTCCGTCTTGGTGAACGATATCCGGACAAACTCAGAGTGCACCGCACCCAGACCATCCAGGAGAAACTGCGGTTTGAGCGACACGACGGTGTCTTCGCCATTCAGGTGCCCGTCAATCGTCTCGGATGCCTGAGCTTGCTCTGAACCGATCGCTTCCAGAGTCACCCCGTCGATGGTAAAGGTGAATCGCAGCGCTGCTTCGCGTTCAAGGACGAGAGAAACACGCCGAACCGCTTCCATGAGGTCTGCCGTGTTGACGACAGCATAATTTTCGGCAGAGTCCGGGAACAGGCGTCGAACTGGCGGGAAGTTGCCCTTGATGAGCAGCGAGGTGACGGTCTTCTTGTCGGCGCTGAACGCTATCAGCTCGCGTTCATCGGAGCTGGTGATGGAAACAGAAATGTTGGAACTGTGACCAAAGGTCTTGCCGATTTCCATGAGAGTTCGCGCCGGAACAAGCGCCGTCAAGGGCTCGCCACCCTGTGCAGCGGAGGACTCCCAGTCGATTTCGCGGATCGCCACACGATATCGGTCGGTCGCGACGAGACTCAAGCTGTTGTCGCCCACCTCCAGCTGAACACCCGTAATCACGGGTGTGACGTCATCCCGGCTGGCGGCGACGGCAACCTGAGAAACCGCGGTCGCAAATGCATCGCCAGGCAAGAGGCCCGTCTGGGCAGACACGGTCGGCAGCGTCGGATACTCTTCGACCGGCATGCTCAGGAGTGTGAAGTGGGCAGACCCGCACGAGACGAGAATCTTCGAACCGTCGGTACTCACGTTCACGGGAGCGTTCGGCAATCGACTCGCGATATCGGCGAGGAGTCTTCCCGAGACCAGAACACGGCCGCCCTCTTCGACCTCTGCCGTGATGGTGGTTTGCGTCGAAACCTCATAGTCGAACGACGAGAGGGAAATGCTGTCCCCGGTTGCGTCGAGCAGAACACCGCTCAAGATGGGAAGCGTCGTCCTCTGCGGGAGCAGTTTCACCGCAAAAGATACGGCTTCGCTGAAGACGTCACGATTGACTTGGAACTTCATGGTTACCTCTGTCTATCCAACGGCGGTCTGGGCCTTAATACTGGCACATGCCCACACGTGAAGCGCTTTAGGGTTATCAACCCAAAATATCCTTCTTTAAAGAACTAATGACATTAACCGCTGTGGGAACTGTGAAGATCTCTGTGCGGTGTCGACATTCGTGGGGAACTACAACGGTGTGAGATGTGTACAGCACGGTCCGGATTGGGGACGGCCTTCTCAAACACGACATCAGGGTCGACACCGAATTCACAAGCTGTACCGTTTTCTACACACGCATCCGCACAGTTATACACAAGTTATCCACATGTTGACATCTGGGGCGATCAACTCTTGCTGTAGCGGTGGTTTTGTTTGATTCGGCTCGTGAGTTCCGTCACCTGGTTGTAGATGGATCGCCGCTCCTTCATGAGTTCGCTGATCTTCTTGTTTGCGTACATCACGGTCGTGTGATCCCGGTTGCCGAAAAGCTGGCCGATCTTGGGCAGCGACAGATTGGTAAGTTCTCGACACAGGTACATCGCGATCTGCCTCGCGGTGGCTACTGCCTGAGAGCGGGAAGATCCGTACAGGTCGTCGATGGTGAGTTTGAAGTAGTCCGCGGTGTGGTTGATGATGTCGACCGGAGCGATCACGTTGTCTTCGTCGAGCGTGATGAGATCCTTGAGAACCGTCTGAACAAGCGACAGATCGACGGGCGTTTTGTTGAGGCTGGAAAACGCGGTAACGCGGATGAGCGTTCCCTCGAGTTCACGGATGTTTGAGGAAACCTTGGACGCCATGTACTCGAGGATGTCGTCGGGGACCTGGAGCCTTTCGCTCTGTGCCTTTTTACGGAGAATTGCAATTCGCG
>JBIQLG010000005.1:0-200557 GCA_044464485.1 Agreia sp. | reverse complement strand
ACCCCAGCGGGATTCGAACCCGCGTTACCGCCGTGAGAGGGCGGCGTACTAGGCCGCTATACGATGGGGCCGAAGCGGACGGACTCATAGAGTATGCCATACCGTAGCAGGCCGACAAAAACGACGAAAGCTATTTCGCTAGGAACGTATATATGCGCACGAAGTTGTTGCCCGTGATCACCATCGTCATTTTGGCTCTCGGCGGGTGCTCGCTCATAAACTCTGGTCCAACGAGGGACAGCAAAGGTCACGTGACCGAGCGCGCGACCATTTCCGCTCAGGATCTGAAGGACAAGGACTGCTTCACCTTCAATTCCACCGACGGGCACGTCGTCGAAAAGGTGACGGTCATGCCGTGCAGCGAAAAACACCAGTATTTTGTGCTGGCTCAGGGCTCCCTCACGGCGACGGATATCACCTCGGCGGGCTCCCTGCAGAACGCGGTTTCGGCAAAGTGCGCGGGTACCTTCGAGGAGTTCAAGAAGTCGGTGAAGAGCACGACAAAGCCGAAGCAGGAATTTCTCGTATTCCCCGAAACCGACAAAAAGAATTCCGACCAATTGTTCTCCTGCGTAGTCACCGATCCGGATCAGGACTACACGCCGCCGAGCCCAACACCGACGACGACGCCCTCGCCGTGAGGTAAGCGCAGGAAACGCCTAGGCCAGCACCGTGAGTGCGCCAGGCCGAACCTCGATGGTGAGCGGCAGAGAGCCGACACGTTCGCCGTCCGCGTAGGCGACAATGTTCTCCGCATCGATCCGGACGCAGCGCGCACGCTGAATAGACACGCGGTGATCCGTAACGTGGGTGCCTTTGAACACACGCGGGAAGATGCGCAGGAATGCGGTTCGCGACAGCGGCTGCACGACAAAAACATCGAGCAAACCGTCGTCGAGTTGGGCATCCGGAGTGATCTTCATACCTCCGCCAAGGGACACATTGTTTGCCACTGCGATGAGCACCGCCTGATGTTCTGACTCGTGTCCGTCTACAGTGAGGTGATATTTGATCGGTTTCAGCAGGGCGAGCTCGCGAAGGAGCGCCAGGTTGTATCGCTGGCGGCCCCGGGGCCACCGCATCCGGTTCGCCCGCTCGTTGACGATGGCGTCGAAGCCGGCCGAAAGGATCCCCGCGAACCATAAACGGGAACCGTCTGCTGCGGTCACGGTACCCGCATCGATGGTGCGCGGCGGAAGCCTCAACGCGTCCAGCAGCTTCTCGATGGCGCCTTCCGTATTGCCGATCGGAATTCCGAGGCCGCGCGCCATGTCGTTTCCCGTGCCGGAGGGCACGATTCCCAGAGGCACGCTCGTTCCACCCACCAGATTCACGCCGAGATTGACCATGCCGTCGCCACCCACGACCACGAAGGCGTGAGGCGTGCTGGCGATCGCGGCGCGCGCCGCAGCACCCAACTGTTCGAAATCCGGTTCGGTGAGACTCGTGACCTCGTAGCCGGCAGCCCGCAACGTGTGAACGACGGCTGGGCCCACCGCACGGCTGTGACCGAAGGAAGCTTCCGGATTAATTGCGACAACGACGCGCGGCGGCTTCGTGGTCGTCATCCCATGATTATGTCGGTCCATGCGCACTTTTTCGCGTAGACGGGATGATTTACCGCCAGGTGCTGCGGGTTTAAGCTGGCACCATGAAGGTCACCAAGCTGGAACATGCGTGTGTCATCGTCGAAGAAGCAGGCAAGAAGCTCATCATCGATCCGGGATCCTTCACGCCGCTTCTCGTGGGAACGAGCGATGTCGTGGCGATAGTCATCACCCACGAACACGCGGACCACTGGACCTCTGACCAGTTGGAGCGCATTCTCGACCGTAATCCGCGCGCGCGAATCTTTGGACCACCGGGCGTGGCACAGGCTGCGGCGGATTTCACGGTGGAAATCGTGGGCGGCGGCGACACGGTCACGGCAGACCCCTTCACTCTGCGCTTTTTCGGCGGTCAGCACGCGGTCATCCACTCGTCGATTCCGATCGTCGACAACGTGGGCGTTCTCGTCAACGACGAGCTCTACTATGCGGGTGATTCGTTCACCGTCCCGAAGGGCGTTGCCGTGGGTACCCTTGCCGCCCCCGCCGGCGCTCCGTGGCTGAAGATCAGCGAGGTTATGGATTACGTCACCGAAGTCGCGCCTCGTCGCAGTTTTCCCGTGCACGAAATGGTGTTGTCGGCGGCGGGAAAAGCAATGGCCAACGCCCGCATCAAATTCTCCACCGAAGAAGGGGATGGCGAATTCTTTCCGCTGGAACCCGGCGAGAGCATCGACATTTAGCTCAAACTTTGCTGGGGTACCTGGACTCGAACCAAGAACAAAAGAATCAGAATCTTCCGTGTTGCCAATTACACCATACCCCACCGGTTCCGAGCAGAACTCGGGCCGACTGTCTACTTTAGCGTACCCGAACGCCCTTCGGAGGTGGCCGGCTGGAGCGTCAGGTTGCGGTCGCCGCCATCCTGCCCTCCGGGTCAAGCTTGCCCAGAAGCTTTGCCGAAATCGTTGAGAGCTGCGCCACTTCTTCCGCCGTGATCGAATCGATGACGACGCTCCGCACCAGGTTCACATGCCCTGGGGCAGTGGCCACAACTTTTTCCCACCCGGTCTCAGTAAGCGAAACGTTGGTGGCCCGCCGGTCCTCAGGGCACGGCATCCGCTGCGCGAATCCATTTTCCTCCAGGTTCGAGACCACCCTGGACAGCCGGGCCAGCGTGGCGTTCGTGCGTCGGGCAAGCGCAGTCATTCTGAGAGTGCGATCCGGCGCTTCGGAGAGCATCGCGAGAGTGAAGTACTCGAAATGGGTAAGGTCGGCGTCCCGCTCGAGCTGCGCGTCGAGGGCGGGTGGAAAGAGTTGCATCACGGCCACAAAGCGCACCCAGGCCTCGAGCTCCTCGCTGGATAGCCACCGCGGTTCAGTCACATCGTGTGTCATGAGCCGATTCTACCCAAGAAGTTGTATCTACAAGTAAAGTGTCGTATGTTACTTGTATCTACAAGTAATTAATGCTTGTCACGATCACCGCAATCTCAAGGAGAACGTCGCATGAAGACAGTCACAATCATCGGAACCGGAACCATGGCCACCGCGATCGGCGGTGTCCTCGCTGGCGGTGGGGCGACTGTTGACTACATTGGGCGGTCCGAGACCACCGACACAGTATCCGGAAACACCGTCATCCTCGCCGTACCGTACCCGGCAGTCGCGGCTGTCCTCGATCAGTACGGTGACCAGCTTTCAGGCAAGACCGTCGTTGACATCACCAACCCACTCAACTTCGAGACCTTCGATTCGCTCACGGTCCCTGCCGGAAGTTCTGCGGCGGCAGTGATCGCGGACAAACTCCCAAACTCAAAGGTGCTCAAGGCGTTCAACACCAACTTCGCCGCAACTCTCGGCTCCAAAGAGATCGGATCCCTGCAAACAACGGTGCAGATTGCCGGCGATGACTCGGACGCCAAGTCCAACCTTGCCGCCCTCGTCGAGGCCGGAGGCGTAGCCACTATGGATGCTGGATCCCTTCGACGTGCCCACGAACTCGAGGCACTCGGATTTCTCCAGTTGACCCTCGCCGTCGGTGAGAAGATCAACTGGTCGGGCGGCTTCGGAATCGTCCGCTAAGTGAGGTACACCCAGGAGGAAAAACGCAATGACAAAGGATGATGTGATTAGCGCAGGCACCAGTGTCGGCGCGGTCACGTTGAAGGTTGCCGATCTGGACGCCATGACGGCGTTCTACCGGGATGGCGTCGGACTCGCGGTGCTTTCCCAGACTGGCGACCGCGTGGTTCTCGGATCGGGCGAGCCGTCGGTCATCCTCGAACACTCGCCGCTGCTCAAGCACGCCGCCGAGGGATCCGCGGGCCTCTTCCACACGGCGCTGCTTTTCGAAACCCAGGCAGACCTCGCCAGAGCTCTCCACTCGGTGGCAACGAAGTACCCTCGTGCCTTCACGGGGAGCGCAGACCACCTCGTGTCCGAAGCCCTGTACTTCGATGACCCGGAGGGCAACGGCGTCGAACTGTACTGGGACCGGCCGCGCAGCACGTGGCGGTGGGACGGATCCCGGGTCGCTATGGACACCCGCTACCTCGACCCGAATGTGTTCCTTCAAACCCACCTCACGGATGTCACAGGCGCACGAACCCTCTCCACTGCCAGTGTCGGGCATGTGCACCTGAAGGTCGGCGACATCCCGACGGCACGAAAGTTTTATTCGGGCATCCTCGGCTTCGAGGTGACGGCCGAATTCGGTTCGCAGGCGCTGTTCGTCGCGGCGGGCGGATACCACCACCACCTGGGGATGAACACGTGGCAGAGCCGCGGCGCACGGGACCGCTCCCCCGCACTCGGGCTCGGCGAGGTCGCGATCGAGCTGCCGACACCGGATGACCTCGGCGCTCTGCGCGAACGCCTCGCTGCCGAGAGGATCACCATCCGCGATGACGGCCGCACCCTCACCTTCGACGACCCGTGGAAGAACGAGATCGCGGTCGCCGTCGCGGAGAACAGCGACGCTCGGTAGCGGCGGGTTGGTTCCCTTCGAGACGCCGCCTCTGGCGGCTCCTCAGGGAACGGATCGACGGCACCCGCGGCGGCTCCCCAGGGAACGGACGACGCCTCCTGCGGCGGCTCCTCAGGGAACGGGCGCCGCCGTTATTACAAGCGGTCCGCGAGCCTTGCGATTCGCGCGAGCGTCGAGTCCCTGCCGAGCAGTTCCATCGATTCGAACAGCGGAGGGCTGATCCGGCGCCCGGAGATTGCCGTGCGCAGCGGGCCGAACGCGAGCCGCGGCTTGAGCTCCAACCCGTCGATGAGGGCGGCACGCAACGCCGCCTCGATCGCCGGAACGGTCCACTCGGTGAGGCCGCTGAGTGCGCGAGTCGACGCGGCGAGGACGCCCGGACCCTCCTCGCCCGGCAGGGCATCCGACTCGAATTCGAGTTCATCGTCGCCGGTGAACAGGAATGCAAGGAGCGCCGGCGCTTCGCCGAGCAACTGCATCCGCTCCTGAACGAGCGGCGCGGCGCGGCGCAGCAGGTCCCGCTGCGCATCGGACTGGACCAAATCGCCCAGGTACGGAAGCATCCGGTCGGCAAAGTCGTCCACCCCGAGCATGCGGATGTGGTCGCCGTTGATCGACTCCGCCTTTTTCACGTCAAACCGAGCCGGGTTCGGGTTGACGTTCGCCACATCGAACGCGGATACCATCTCGTCAAGGGAGAACACGTCGCGGTCCGGCGCGAGCGACCAACCGAGCAGGGCGAGATAGTTGATGAGTCCCTCGGGGATGAACCCGCGCTCGCGGTGGTGGAACAGGCTCGATTCGGGATCCCTCTTGGAGAGCTTCTTGTTGCCTTCGCCCATGACATACGGGAGGTGGCCGAACCGCGGGATCGCACTCGCGAGGCCGATCTCGATGAGGGCGTGATACAGCGCGATCTGCCGCGGCGTACTGGAGAGCAGGTCTTCGCCGCGCAGCACGTGAGTGACGCCCATGAGCGCGTCGTCTACCGGATTCACGAAGGTGTAGAGGGGCTTACCGTTGGGGCGCACCACAACAAAGTCGGTGAAACTGCCGGCCGGGAACGTGATGTCACCGCGCACGAGGTCGGTGAAACTGAGGTCGGTATCGGGCACGCGAAGTCGAAGCGCCGGCTCACGACCCTCCGCGCGATACGCGGCGCGCTTCTCCTCGGTGAGCTCGCGTTCGAAGTTGTCGTAGCCCTGTTTGGGGTCTCGGCCGTTCGCGATGTTGCGCGCCTCAATCTCCTCCCCGGTTGCGAAACTTTCGTACAGGTGCCCCGAGGCACGCAACTTGTCGATGACCTCCGCATAGATGTCATCACGCTGCGACTGCCGGTACGGTCCGTGTGGACCGCCGATGCCTTCACCCTCGTCCCAGTCGATCTTCAGCCAGGAGAGGCCGTCGAGCAGTTGCTCGTAGCTTTCCTCGCTGTCGCGGGCGGCATCCGTATCTTCGATACGAAAAATGAGCTTTCCACCGGTGTGACGGGCATACGCCCAGTTGAACAATGCGGTGCGGATGAGGCCGACATGCGGAGTGCCGGTCGGCGACGGGCAGAAGCGCACGCGGACGTCGGCTCCGGTCGCGGTCGAAAATGTGGCGGGTTTGCGGGTGGCAGTCATCGCTGCAATTCTAGGCGAGACGTTGCCATGAAGCCTGCTCACCCAGATCGGCAACCGGGCACGATGTGTAGTGTGCGGCGGTAGCCGGCGGGCGCCCGCAGAACGCTAGCGATTGCGCGCGGGATTGCTCAGAGTACCAATGCCCTCGATCGTGATGTCGACCGTCTGGCCATCCGTGAAGCCACCGAGGCCAGCGGGCGTCCCCGTGCAGATGACGTCACCGGGTAAGAGCGTCCACACGCTCGAGGCGAACTCGATGATCTCGGGAATCTTGTAGAGCATGTCCGCGGTGTTTCCGTGGCGGCGCGGCTCGCCATCCACGAACGTTTGGATTTCGAGATTCTCGGGGTCGAGCTCCGTTTCGATCCAGGGCCCCAACGGGCAGAATGTGTCGTAACCTTTCGCCCTCGCCCACTGCCCATCCGCAAACATGACGTCGCGTGCGGAAATGTCGTTCGCAATGGTGTAGCCGAACACATAGTCTTCCCAGTCGGCGGCGTTCACGAGCTTGGCGATCCTGCCGACGACAATGGCGAGCTCCCCCTCGTGCACAATACGGCCGTCCACGGGGGGAATCTGGATGTCGTCCCCCGGGCCGATCACGGCCGTGTTCGGCTTCAGAAAGATCAGCGGATTGTTCGGGGTGTCGGCGTGCAATTCCGCCTTGTGGGCCGCGTAGTTCATGCCCACGCACACGACCTTCGAACGGGGGATGACGGGTGCGAGAAGCTTTGCATCAGCGAACGCGATCCGCTCCCCCGTCGTGCCAAAACCGGCGAACATGGGGTCGCCCGAGAGAACAACCAGCTCATCGTCGTCCACGATCCCGAATCGCGGGTCCTCGTTTTTTACACTGAACCGCGCGATCTTCACTTGCTGAGCCTCGTCATCCAGCCGTGCCGATCCTCGCTTCTGCCGTACTGGATGTCAGTGAGCTCGTGACGCAGCGACATCGTGAGTTCGCCTGCCGCGGCATCTTCCGAACCGATAGTGAAGTCCGCGGCCTTCAATTGCGCGATGGGAGTGACGACCGCGGCGGTACCGCAGGCGAAAACCTCCACGATGTCCCCGGATGCCGCACCCTCGCGCCACTCATCGATCGTGACGCGGCGGCTCTCCACCGTGTGTCCCCGGTCTCGAGCGAGCTGCAGAATCGAGTCGCGCGTGATCCCCTCCAGAATGCTCTCCGATTTTGGGGTGACGAGCGTGCCGTCCTTGTAGACGAGCACGATGTTCATCCCCCCGAGTTCTTCCAGGTATTTGCCTTCGGCAGAGTCCAGGAACATGACCTGTGCGCACCCCTGCTCGGATGCTTCAGCTTGCGCGATGAGCGACGAGGCGTAGTTGCCGCCCGTCTTCGCGGCACCCGTCCCGCCCTTTCCGGCCCGAGCGTAGTTCGTGGACAGCCAGATCGACACGGGCGCGATTCCGCCGTGGAAGTACGCGCCGGCCGGGCTGCCAATGACATAGAACGCCACCTTGTGTGCCGGTCGCACGCCGAGGAATGCTTCCTTCGCGAACATGAACGGCCGCAGGTACAGGCTCGTCTCCGGCGCAGAAGGAACCCAGTCCCCGTCGACGGCGATGAGTTGCTTGAGCGCGTCAAGGAAGTACTCGCTCGGCAGCTCGGGTAGCGCAAGTCGCTTCGCCGAGCGCTGCAACCGCGCCGCATTCGCCTCAGGTCGGAACGTCCAGATCGAACCGTCTTCGTGGCGATACGCTTTCATCCCCTCGAAGATTTCCTGCCCGTAGTGGAGCACGGCCGCCGCCGGATCCAGGGCGATCGGCCCATACGGCTGCACACGGGGACGATGCCATCCGCCAGTCTCCGACCAGCAAATGTCCACCATGTGATCGGTGAAGTGGATGCCGAAACCCGGATTCGCCAGAATCTCGGCGCGCTCCTGCGGGTTCTTTGCAACCAGATTGCGCGTGACGTCCCAGTCAAGGCCCGTGAGGACTTGCGCGTCAGCGAGATGAGTCATGGTTGATCCTTCGTCAATGTCGTTCACTTGTTTCTCAGTCGTGCGGTGATCGCGGCACCGATGTCGCTCGTGCTTCGGCCGGGCCCGGCACGCGTGGCGAGGTCCTCGGTGACCGCCGCAGTCACTCGAGCGGCAGCGTCCGCGAAACCCTGCTGGTCAAGCAGAAGCGCTACGGACAGGATCGCCGCGGTAGGGTCCGCAATGCCGTGTCCCGCGATGTCCGGTGCGGAACCGTGAACCGGCTCGAACATGCTGGGGTAGACGCCCTCCGGATTGATGTTGCCGGATGCCGCCAAACCGATGCCGCCGCTGATTGCGCCGGCCAGGTCGGTGATGATGTCGCCAAAGAGGTTGTCGGTGACGATCACGTCAAATCTACTCGGATTTGTGACGAGGTGAATCGTCGCCGCGTCGACGTGCTGGTAGCCGACCTCGACATCCGGATGCTCGGCGGCCACGATGTCGACCGTGCGCTGCCACAGCGATCCCGCATAGCTCAACACGTTCGTTTTGTGCACGAGCGTGAGCTTCTTGCGCCGTCGTTCCGCCTGATCGAATGCGAAGCGCACGACGCGCTCGACTCCGTATGCCGTGTTGACGCTCACTTCGCTCGCAACTTCGTGCGGAGTACCCGTGCGGATGCTGCCGCCGGTTCCCACGTAAGGCCCCTCGGTGCCTTCCCTTACGACAACGAAATCCACGTCGCCGGGCTCCCGAAGCGGGCTCTGCACACCGGGCAGAATCACGGTGGGCCGGAGGTTCACGTAGTGGTCGAAAGCGAATCGAAGTTTCAACAAGAGCCCGCGCTCGATGATGCCGCCCGCGAGCCTTTCGTCGCGAGGGTCCCCGCCGACAGCGCCCAGGAGGATCGCGTCATGCTGCTTCAGCGCCGAAAGATCATCCCCGCCGAGAATGATTCCCGTTCGGATGTAGTGGGCAGCACCGAACGGATATTCCGTTGTGATGACCGCGACATCCGGCTCCAGGACAGCGCGCAGCACGGCGAGAGCCTCCGCTGTCACTTCGGGTCCGATCCCGTCGCCGGCGATCACGGCGAGGTCGAGCGTGCGCGACATGAATCCTCCGAGAAATACTGGAGTTCCAGCGTACCGCGCCGGGATGCAGCCCTCTCGTTGAGTGCTTTTTGTTCAGCGACCCCCGCCGCCACCTCCGCCGCCGCCACCACCGGAGAATCCGCCGCCGCCGGAACCGCCCGAGAAACTGCCACCCCCGCTGCTCGACCATGACGAGCCCGACGACGACGGGGTGGATCGCGCCACCGAGGTGGACGCGAGTGTGCTCAACGCGTTCGAGAATGACGCGGAGTCAAAACTTCGCGTGGAGATGAACCAATCGGGAGCGGTGTCGCCGTAACTGATGGTGAGCTCCTTCGCCCACTCCTTTTCCACGCCCCAGAGCACGGCAAACGGCAGGAGTTTCTCGTAGAGCTTCACCTTTTCTGCGGGATTCGCCGGATCCAAACCCTCGAGCCGCACGCGCTCTGCTCCCTCAGGACTCTGCAGCATCGCGAATCGTTCCGCTTCGGCCAACTTCAGATAGTCGCGCATCCCCAGCAGGTAATCTCGCTTCTCGGCCCCCGATTCGGTGAGTGCGGGCGGGCGCCACGCGAAGCCCACCGTAACGAACACGGCGAAGAACGCGAGGAAGGCGGCACCGAAAGCCCAACCGCTGAACGAGAGGAATGCGGCAGAAAGCACGACGAGACCCACGGCGACGAAAATGAGCAGGAACATGCCGAGTGCGATGAGTAATCCCGCGAGTGACGAACGCTTGTGCTTGAACCCGCGATCAAGCACGCGTGCGCGAACCCCTGATGTGACCCTCCCGACGGCACGGGCAACCCGATCATTGATGACTCCGACTTCGCACACGGAACCGGGAACCAGACCACCCTTCACCGAATCGGCGTCGACGAGTTGCTCAAGCTGGCTGTCACGGAACAGGCCGGCCTGTCGCCGTAGTGCAGCGGCATCCGAAAGGGTTCCGTGCCCGAAGAGCGCGCTCATGAGCGCGAGTTCCTCATCGTCAACGCCTGTGGGGTCGAGAAGTTGCAGCGTGAATTGCGCGCCGCCTCCCGTCACCGGGTAATCCAGAATTCGGAGTTTGCCTCGCACGGCAAAGCTCACGATCTGGGCCGGGATCGCGGTCCAGTTGCGACCGACAATTTCTCCTGCCTCCAGGAGGTTGATGTCTTTGGGCACCGTGTACTGGGGGATGATGATGCCGCGCCCCGTGGACGCCTTCGGCGTGACGAACCTCCACACGACAGTGAATGCCGACCCGAGAACGGCAAGGACGGCGATCGCGATTCCTCCGAAGGTTGCCCACCACGGCGGCGGTGCGAGAGCTCCCGAAATCGGGAAGTCGTTGGCATCTTCCGGGGGGACCTGAACGAAAGTTCCCAGTGTGAACGCGACCACTACCGTCAGGTTTTCATGCGGGAACAGGTTCACGACCTTCGCGCTGAAGACGTCGCCATCAGGTTGTGGGGTGTGTGCGATCTCGCATTTGTCTGTTGCCCCCTGTTCTCCGTAATAACAGGCCGTGTCGCCGGTGAGGTATTCGGTGAGGGCGGGGTCGACGTGCACGCGTGCCGAGACCGATCCGAAGGGCTGGCCAAATCCAGTCCCGTTGGTGTCCCAATAGAACTCGTCGTCCTGGGTGTCGGTGAAGGCACGCACCACATTCTGCTGCGTGTAGGTGATCGTGTAGGTGGTGCGGCCGTGCACGAACTCGTCGGTTCCCAGCGCAAGCTCCGTGAACCCGCCGTTGACGGTGACGTCGTACGGCACGTCGTTTCCATTTTCGTCCACGACGGAGTGCACGGCAGTGTGCAAAAGTACGCCGTCATAATCGTTGGGGATGGCGCGAATTATTCCCCGGTTCTGGTCGAATTGGGGAAACAGCGCCACGAACGTTTCCACCGTTTTCAACGTCGAATGACCCTGATCGTCGCGGGCGAGGTAGTAGTCGGCGGAGTAGGAGTCGAACGTGAAATCCTGAGTTCCCGCGGGCAACACGGCCGTTCCGCTTACCGACAGCGCCAACGGGAGTGCGAGAAAAACCGAGGCGGCTACTGCGGCGATTCTGCGGAGAAGTGTCGTCACTAGACAGAGCCTATCTGCGAAGCCCGCTCAGGTAGCACTCAGGCTACATGCAGGTCAACCACATGTCGCAACGGGAAGGTGGGTTTCTCAGTGAAAGGAATTGAGAACATGGGAATTGGAAGCGGAATTGCACTCTTCGTGATCGGTGCCATCCTTGCGTTCGCGGTTAATCTGGAGAACGCGTGGGTCGATCTGGACCTCATCGGATACATTCTGATGGGCGCGGGTGTCGTCGTATTCATCATCTCGCTCATCCTTGTCCTGCGTAAGCGCTCGAGCATTGAAACCGTGCGCCACGTCGATGGATCCGGTGAACGGGTCACGCAGCATGAGACTCGTTCAGACGGCAACAACATTGATCCTCTCGTGTGACTCAACACGCACGAGTGAGCGAACGGTCCGGTGGAGTTTTCCGCCGGACCGTTTTTTTGGCCCACCGCGTTACTCGGTGATGTTGATCTCGCGCAGGAGCTTCGCATCGATCGCGGTCCGCACCGCCTCGAGCAGTTCCTCTGGCGCCGGGGAATCGACCGTGAGTACACTGAGCGCCTGGCCGCCCGCAACTTTGCGACTGATTTGCATGCCGGCGATGTTGATGCCCGCGTCGCCGAACTCGCGACCAAAAATCGCCACGATGCCTGGCCGGTCCGTGTACACCATGACGACAAGGTGATCGGCGAGCGGCACCTCCACGTCGTACCCGTTGATCTCGACAATCTTCTCCACCTGCTTGGGGCCGGTGAGCGTGCCAGACACCGAGACCTCTGTGCCGTCGGCGAGGCCGCCGCGAATCGTAAGCAGGTTGCGATATTCGTCGCTCACGGCATCCGTGATCAACCGCACCGGGATCCCGCGCTGTTCGGCGAGCAGCGGCGCGTTGACATAAGAAACGGACTCGCTCACGATGTTGGCAAAATACCCCTTGAGCGCTGCGAGCTTGAGGACCTTCACGTCGAATTCGACGATTTCACCGCGAACCTCGACGTCGATATTCGTCACGGGGCCGTCGGCCATTCCACCGAACACCTGGCCGAGTTTCTCCATGAGCGGGATGCCGGGGCGCACGCTCTGGTCGATGATTCCTCCCGCGACGTTCACCGCATCCGGCACGAGCTCGCCTTCCAGCGCCAGCCGTACCGAGCGCGCCACCGAAACACCCGCCTTCTCCTGGGCTTCGTCGGTGGATGCGCCAAGGTGCGGCGTGAGGATGATGTTGTCCAGCTCCAACAGCGGCGACCCCTTCGGCGGTTCGTTCACGAACACGTCGAGACCGGCACCGGCGATGCGGCGTGACGACAGAGCCTCCACGAGCGCTGCTTCATCGATGATCCCGCCGCGGCTGCAGTTGACGATGCGCAGCGTGGGTTTTGCTTTCGCAAACTGGTCTGTGCCGATAAGTCCGGTCGTTTCGGGCGTGCGCGGAATGTGGATAGTGATGAAATCGGAGCGCTCCATGACCTCGTCAAGGCTTGCGAGCTGAACCCCGAGCTGTTGAGCGCGCACCGGAGTCACGTAGGGGTCGTACGCGATGATCGTCGCGTCGAACGCGGCAAGACGCTGTGCGACAAGCGTTCCAATCCGGCCGAGGCCGATGATGCCGACCGTCTTTTCAAACAGCTCGGTTCCCGTAAACGCCGACCGCTTCCACTCCCCCGCCTTCGCGGACGCGTTCGCGTCGGGAATGAAGCGCGCGAGAGAAAGCAAATGCCCGATGGCAAGCTCCGCTGCCGAGACGATATTCGATGTCGGGGCGTTCACGACCATGACGCCTGCCTCCGTCGCGGTCTTCACGTCGACGTTGTCGAGCCCAACGCCCGCACGAGCAATGACCTTGAGAATTCGGCCGGCAGCGATTGCCTCGGCGTCCATCTGCGTTCCCGATCGGATGAGGATGGCGTTCGCCGCCGGCAGCGCGGCCAGCAACGCGGCGCGGTCCGTGCCGTCCACGGTGCGGATGTCGACATCCGCCCCCAGCGCGTCAACCGTGGCGGGGGAAAGTTCTTCAGCGATGAGTACGACGGGTTTCGGCACGACGGAATTCCTTTGATTGCGGCAAGGGGCAGTGTGCGCCGCGACCATGAGGCGCTGAATTGTTGACTACTCTACTGGTTGCAGAATAGTGGGATGGGAATCGTTGCGCTCGGCGTCATCGGGATCGTGTTGCGTGTCGTGCTCGCCATCGTGTTTGCCGGGATGGGAGTCACCCACTTCCTGCCGCGAGTCCAGCGCACGATGGCGGCGATGATCCCGCCCGCTCTGCGCTGGGGCGGCATCGCCAATCCGCGCAACCTTGTGCGTGCCACAGGCGTCTGTGAGATCGTCGGCGGGCTCGGCCTGCTGTTTCCCCCGACCGTCGTCGCGGCCAGCGTGTGCCTCATCGTGTTTCTCGTCGCGGTGTTTCCGGCGAACGTGTACGCCGCGGCGCATCCCGAGCGGTTCGGGAGCGCCGCCTTCCCGCTCGTACCGCGAACGATGGGCCAGGTGGTGCTCATCGCGCTTCTCGTCATCGGCGCGGTTTTTTCCTGAGTGCAACGGCGCCGAACTCAGAACGGCAGGATCGCGCGAACATATGCCGCGATACTCAGACTCAGCGCCGCAACAACACCGAGTCCGGCAAAGAGCATCATGGCGAGGATTCCGACACTTCTGCGACGCGATATCCACAGCGCAAGCCCGTACACGATAAGAGGCAGAAGCAGGTTCACAATGAGCGCGACCCACGGGGTGTCGATGAGCGAAAAGTTATTGGCCGCGCGGACCTCGTTGACGCGCGCCACATCGCTGGAGACTCCGACCAGGTTCGAAAGTGCCGTGAAAAGGTCCCACGCATAGACGATGCCGAGCAGAATCATGACCGTGAAGCGAAACCAGGGTGTCTTCGTGGATGCATCTCCCCTGGCCTCGATTGCGGAACCGGCGGGCGAGACCGCTGGCTCGGAGCCGGCGGACACTCCCGACTGCTCTGTCGGCTTCGCCTTCTTCTGCGCCATCATGACCCCAGTCCACCGATGATGAAGGGCCAGGGCGCGAGAACCACGACGCCCACGAACAGCCACAGCATGCGCAACGCGGGCCGCTTCACGCGGAGCCACACTGCGCCAGCCCACAGGAACGGACTCGCGATGGCCAATGCCTCCCCGACTTGATACATGATGCTGAAAAAGACGCCCTGTACCGGAACGCCACCCGTAAACCCGATGATCACCCAGCCGACAGCGTAAAGAAGGTACACCCCGGCAAGAACACCGAACACGATAAGAGCGACCGGATGCAGCGGCGCACGTTCCCCGCCTGCGGTGGTCGCCGCACTGAGTGCCGGTTTCGGGGGCACGGGCGCAGCGACATGGGTCGGGTCGGTCTCCCCTGACCACCTCAGAGCTTCCTCGTCCGGATCCGCGTCCATGTCGAAACCCTATCGTGCTCGTGACTGAATCATTCTAAGGAGTTCCGGCATCCTCGGACCGAGTTGATGCCGATCCGGACTCCGGATCTGCAGAAACTCCCAGAGACGGGCGGACGCGTATTGTGGTGAAGGTGCCCAGCATGCTGACCTCGGCGCGCCAGAAACCCTCAGCCCGCGGCCGTTACTTCTGCAGCGCGGAGACTGTTTCGGGCGCGGGGAGCGTGCGGCGGTAGGGCGTCACCGTGCTGCAGTTCCCTCGGTGTAGTCGTCGTCCTTCTGCGCCCAGGCGAAAAGCTTGCGCAGTTCGCGACCCGTGGCCTCGATCGGGTGACCTTCGCCCTTCTTGCGCAGCGCGTTGAACTCGGGTGCACCAGCATCCTGATCGGCGATGAACCGCTCGGCGAAGGCACCGGACTGGATGTCGGCGAGCACGCCCTTCATGTTCTCTTTCACGTGTTCGTCGATCACGCGCGGGCCCGAAACGTAGTCGCCGTACTCAGCCGTGTCAGAAACGCTCCAACGCTGCTTCGCGATGCCGCCCTCGTTCATGAGGTCGACGATGAGCTTGAGCTCGTGCAAAACCTCGAAATATGCAACCTCCGGCTGATAACCCGCCTCGGTGAGCGTTTCAAACCCATATTGCACGAGCTGGGAAACACCCCCGCACAGCACGGACTGCTCGCCGAACAGATCTGTTTCCGTCTCCTCTGTGAACGTCGTCTTGATGCCACCCGCGCGCAAACCGCCGATCGCCTTCGCGTAGCTGAGCACGAGCGGCCATGCCTTGCCCGTCGCATCGTTTTCGACCGCGACGATCACGGGAACCCCGCGACCCGCCTCGAACTCGCGGCGCACGACGTGGCCAGGGCCTTTCGGCGCGACCATGATGACATCCACGCCCTCCGGCGCTTCGATGTAGCCGAACCGGATGTTGAACCCGTGTCCGAAGACGAGCGCGTCGCCCTTCGAGAGGTTGTCCTTGATATCGGCGGCGTAGAGGCCGCGCTGGTGCTGGTCGGGGGCCAGGATGACGACGACATCCGCCCACTTTGCGGCCTCCGCCGCGGTGAGCACCGTGAAGCCTGCCTCTTCCGCCTTCGCTTTCGATTTGGAGTCGGGCTTCAGACCGATCACGACCTCGGCACCCGAGTCGCGAAGGTTCTGCGCGTGCGCGTGACCCTGCGAACCGTAACCGATAACGGCCACCTTGCGGCCCTGAATGATGGACAGATCGGCGTCGTTGTCGTAAAAGATTTCGGCCATGTTGATGCTCCTTTAGTTTTTGTGAACTCGATCAGTAATGCTCTTTGACCCTCGGCCGATAGCCAGAAGTCCGGATTGTGCAATCTCTTTAATTCCATACGGCTCAAGCACGCGCAGCAGCGCCTGGGTTTTGGCGGTGTCGCCGGTCACTTCGATCACGAGAGCATCGGTCGAAACATCGACGATGCGCGCACGAAACAGATTCGTCGCTTCCAGAATTTGGCTTCTTGTGGTGTTGTCGACCTTCACTTTGATGAGCAGGTGCTCCCGCTCCACCGTCTGCGTCGGATCGAGCTCGACGATCTTGATCACGTTCACGAGCTTGTTGAGCTGTTTGGTGACCTGCTCGAGCGGCCCCTGCTCAACATCCACGACCACCGTGATGCGCGAAAGACCTTCGATCTCGCTCTTGCCCACCGCAAGTGACTCGATGTTGAAACCGCGCCGCGCAAACAGGCCGGCGACACGCGTGAGCAGGCCGGGTTTGTCTTCGACGAGCATGGAAAGCACGTGGCTCATGGCTACTCCTCTTCCCATTCGGGCGCCTTCTCGCGCGCGTACTGCACGCTGGAGTTTCCGACACCCTGCGGCACCATCGGCCACACCATCGCATCCGCGCTCACGATGAAATCGAGCACGACGGGTCGGTCATTCGTCTCGTTGGCGAGTTTGATCGCGGCATCCACTTCCTCCTTCTTCGTGACGCGGATGCCGAGCGCACCGTACGCCTCGGCGAGCTTGACGAAGTCCGGAATCATGACCGTGTCGTGTCCGGTGTTCAGGTCGGTGAACGAATGGCGTCCGTTGTAGAACAGCGTCTGCCACTGGCGCACCATCCCGAGACTCGAGTTGTTGATGATCGCAACCTTGATCGGGATGTTGTTGATGGTGCAGGTGGCGAGCTCCTGATTGGTCATCTGGAAACAACCGTCGCCGTCGATCGCCCACACGGTGCGATCGGGGTTCGCCACTTTTGCCCCCATGGCCGCGGGCACGCCGTACCCCATGGTCCCCGCGCCGCCCGAGTTGAGCCACGCGTTCGGCCGCTCATACTTGATGAACTGGGCAGCCCACATTTGATGCTGTCCGACGCCGGCCGCATAAATGGCTTCGGGGCCGGTGATGGCGCCGATTCGTTCGATGACGTACTGCGGCGAGAGCAACCCGTCTTCGGGCTCCGCGTAGCCGAGGGGGAACCTCGTCCGCAGTTCATTGAGCCGCGTCCACCACTGCGTGATGTCGGGTGTGACCTTCTTCACGGCGTCCGAGTATGCGGCGGCGAGGTCGACGATGACGTCCTTCGCGTCTCCGACGATGGGAACATCCGCAATCCGGATTTTCGAGATCTCGGCGGGATCCACGTCGATGTGCACGACGGTGGCGTCGGGGGCGAATTCACTCGGCTTGCCCGTGACGCGATCATCGAACCGGGCGCCGATGGCCACAAGAACGTCGGCTTCCTGCAGCGCGAGCACCGCGGGCACCGTGCCGTGCATTCCCGGCATTCCCAGGTGCTGCGGATTGGAGTCGGGAAAGGCGCCGCGCGCCATGAGCGTCGTGACCACGGGCACGCCGGTGAGCGTCGCGAGAGCCTCCAGCTCTTGGGATGCCCTCGCGCGGATGACGCCCCCACCCACATAGAAAACCGGTCGCTTGGCTTCTGCGATCAACTTCGCGGCGGCAACCACCTGTTTGCCGTGAGCCTTCGTCACGGGCCGGTAGCCCGGCAGGTCGATTTTGGGCGGCCAGATGAAGGGCGCGCTGTTCTGCTGAGCGTCCTTCGTCACATCCACGAGCACGGGGCCTGGCCTGCCGGTTGTCGCAATGAGGTGGGCGGCTGCGATCGTTCCCGGAATGTCTTCCGGACGAGTGACGAGGAACGAGTGTTTCGTGATCGGCATGGCGATCCCGACGATGTCGACCTCTTGAAAAGCATCCGTGCCCATCGATGTGGAAAAAACCTGGCCGGTTATCGCGAGCAGAGGAACAGAATCCATGTGCGCATCGGCGATCGCGGTCACGAGGTTGGTCGCGCCGGGACCGCTTGTCGCAATGGCGACGCCGAGCTTTCCGGACGAGGATGCGTAGCCTTCTGCGGCGTGCCCCGCACCCTGCTCGTGGCGAACCAGAATGTGCCGAATTGAGGTTGATGACATGAGCTCGTCATAGAAAGGCATGATGGCTCCGCCCGGAAGTCCGAAAACTTCGGTAACACCGAGCTTTTCCAGCGACCGAAGAATTGCACCCGATCCGGTGAGAATCTCCGGCTTGGGTGACGGTACGGTGCCCTTCTTGCTCGGCACGAGCGAAGCGTCAGGCTTTGCGGGGTGTGGCACGGTTTTGGATTCCGTGGGCATGAGCTTGGTTTCCTTTGTGGTCGTCCGGTGATAAGTTTCGGGCGCTTTCGCGCGATTACCCGGTAATCGCACCCTCCGCGGCGGAGTGCACGAGCTTCGAGTATTTAGCGAGAACGCCACGGGTGTAGCGCGGGGGAAGCGGAGCCCAGCCGGTGCGGCGAGCTTCGAGCTCTGCCGGATCGACAAGTAAGTCGAGCGAGCGAGCTGCGATATCGACCCGTATCAGATCACCATCGCGCACGAAGGCGATGGGTCCTGCATCCACCGCTTCGGGAGCTATGTGGCCAACGCACAGGCCGGTTGTGCCGCCTGAGAATCTGCCGTCCGTCAAGAGTAATACATCTTTCCCGAGGCCAGCGCCCTTGATCGCGGCGGTGATCGCGAGCATTTCGCGCATTCCGGGGCCGCCCTTGGGTCCCTCATACCGGATGACGATGACGTCGCCCTTGTTGATGTTGCCGTCCGTGAGCGCGTCCATGGCGGCACGCTCGCGCTCGAACACGCGCGCGGGCCCCTCGAACACGTCAAGATCGAACCCGGCGGTTTTGACGACGGCGCCGTCGGGAGCGAAGGTTCCGTGGAGAATCGTGATGCCGCCGGTGGCGTGGATGGGGTTATCGAGAGTACGAATGACGTCGCCGTCGAGCGGCAGCGGATTGAGCTCCTCAAGATTCTCCGCGAGGGTCTTGCCGGTGACCGTGAGCGCGTCGCCGTGGAGGAGGCCGGCGTCCAGCAGCGCTTTCATGACGACCGGCACGCCGCCATGGCGATCGACGTCGTTCATGACGTACCTGCCGAAGGGCTTCAGGTCGCCGATGTGCGGGGTCTTGTCTCCGATGCGGTTGAAGTCCGCGAGCGTGAGTTCGACATCCGCTTCGCGCGCGATGGCGAGCAGGTGCAGCACCACGTTTGTGGAGCCGCCGAACGCCATGGCGACCGCAATGGCGTTCTCGAATGCCTTTTTTGTGAGGATGTCGCGCGCCGTAATGCCCAGGCGCAGCATGTTCACGACCGCCTCCCCACTGCGATGCGCGAAGTAGTCACGGCGACGGTCCGCGGCGGGCGGCGCGGCGGAACCCGGCAGGCTCATGCCGAGCGCCTCGGCGACGCTCGCCATGGTGTTCGCGGTGTACATGCCTCCGCAGGCACCCTCACCCGGCACAATGGCGCACTCGATGCGGTGCGCGTCAATCGCCGACATCTTTCCCGCCTTCACGGCACCTACGGCTTCGAAGGAGTCGATAATCGTGACGTCTTTTTCCGTGCCGTCCTCGAGCTTCACCCACCCGGGTGCGGTCGAACCGGCGTAGAGGAAAACCGAGGCGAGGTCGAGGCGAGCGGCCGCCATGAGCATTCCGGGAAGCGACTTGTCGCATCCGGCAAGCAACACCGACCCGTCGAGTCGTTCCGCCATCATGACCGTTTCGACGGAGTCCGCAATCACCTCTCGGCTGACGAGCGAAAAATGCATGCCCTCATGACCCATCGATATCCCGTCGGAGACCGAGATGGTGCCGAATTCCAGCGGGTATCCGCCACCGGAGTGCACGCCCTCCTTGGACGCCTGCGCGAGGCGATCGAGGCTCAGGTTGCAGGGCGTGATCTCGTTCCACGAGCTTGCGATGCCAATCTGGGGTTTGTCCCAATCCGCATCGCCCATTCCCACGGCGCGCAGCATTCCGCGCGAGGTCATGGCCTCGATACCATCGGTGACCACTCGTGAACGGGGTTTCATGTCGTGCTCAGGCATGCCACCACTCTAGAACGTCCGTAACGGGACAGTCTTCGGTACTTGGTTGTCCTACTATTCCGCGCGCGGCAGCACGCTACTCGGGGTTGACCGCCCGGTTGGCTCCGACCGCGTGTTCGCGTCGTGCGTCCCGGAGTGCTTCCAACACGTTTGCCGCTTCGCCCGGATCGCTCACCCGGTACCGCGCGAGCGACGGGCCGGTCCCGACCTTCACCCCCACATCATCCGGCAGGAGCGCCTCGAACCCGTCTTCGTCCGTCACGTCGTCACCCAGGAACACGATGGCATCGGCACCCAGCTCGCCGCGCAGTCTCCGCAGCGATTCGCCCTTGTCTGCCTCTCCGAGCGAAAACTCCAGAATGTCCTTGCCCCGCCGGATGACGGTAGGCCGGTGCGCACTCGCGACGTCGCCGCGCGCGTCGAGTTCCGTCACGAGACGCAGCGCGAGCGCTTCTGCTTCCTCGGCGTCCGAGCGCGACGATCGCCGCGTGTGCAGTCCGGCTCCGGCAGGTTTGCGCTCAAAAAGTGCCCCACGAAATTTGGCGCTCACGGAGTCCACGACCGCGCAGATTTCCTCCACGCGCGTGCGATCCGGTTCGCTCAATTCCGGCAATTCGATGACACCGTCGATTCTGAACTCCGAGCCGTGCGAACCGACGAGAGTGACGGATGCCGGCAACCCGGTGAGTTCGTCCAGCACCTCGAGCGCGCGGCCCGAAATGACGGCAGCGTGAGTGGCCGTCACATCGGCAAGGTCGAGGAGCGCGGCGCGTGCCGCGGGGAGCATTCGAGAATCGGCCGGGTCATCCACAAGGGGCGCGAGCGTTCCATCAAAGTCGACGGCGACGAGCAACGTTTCTACCGCGGCGACCGAGGAGATCGCGAATTGAAGGTCGGGGCTCAGCGAACTCATAACGCCGTCGGCCGATTCGGCTGCCGATGCTCCGCGAGCACGTCGAGGAACTCCTGAGACCACTTCTCCACGTCGTTGTCGAAAACTTTCTTGCGAAGAAACCGCATTCGCGAGCGCTGTTCCTGCTGCGGCATTTCCAGTGCTCGCAGGATGCCGTCTTTGAGCCCCTCGATATCGTGCGGGTTCACCATGACCGCCCGCGTCAATTCATCCGAAGCGCCCGCGAACTCCGAGAGCACGAGCACGCCGTCGTCGTTAAAGCGGGACGCGACGTATTCCTTGGCGACCAGATTCATTCCGTCGCGAAGCGCCGTGACGAGCATGACGTCTGCAGCGAGATAGAGCGCCACCATTTCTTCACGCGGGTAACTGTGATGGTGGTAGCTGACCGCCTGGTGGCCGATCTCCGAAAATTCCCCGTTGATGCGCCCCACGGTGAGTTCAATTTCGTCCCTCAGATCGATGTAGCTCTGCACTCTCTCGCGACTCGGGCTGGCCACCTGAACAAGAATTGACTTCTCCGGATTGACTCTCCGTTCAGCGAGAAGTTCACCATACGCGTCGAGGCGATGGCGGATGCCCTTCGTGTAATCGAGGCGATCGACGCCGAGGATAATCTTTTCCGGGTTTCCCAGATCCGCGCGAATTTGTCTGGCTCGCGCCTGAATCTCAGGATCCTGAGCCGCCACCCGATAAATTTCCGCATCGATGGAAATAGGAAACTTCCGCGCGATGACGGTGCGGGACGCGAACCCCCGCTTGATCGGCGCATAGACGCGCACGCCCGGCGTCTCGTCAACGAGCGGGACCTCGATGCGGGCGCCCGTCGTCGGGTATCCCTTGAGCCGTCGAACCGACTGGGCAAAATTGCTCGCGTCGGCATCACGCTGAAAACCCACGACATCCGCACCGAGTAATCCTTCGATCACCTGGGTTCGCCAGGGAAGTTGCGAGAACAAACCATATGGCGGGAACGGAATGTGATCGAAGAAGCCGATAGTCAGGTCGGGTCGCAATTCCCGCAGGATCTTGGGCACCAGCTGAAGCTGATAGTCCTGCACCCAGACCACCGCGCCTTCGGACGCAACCTCCGCCGCGCATTTGGCGAACCTCGCGTTCACGCTTTGGTAGGCATCCCACCATTCGCGGCGAAAAGATGGCGCGGCGATGACGTCATGATAGAGCGGCCAGAGCGTTCCGTTGGAGAAACCCTCGTAATATTCCACAACTTCCCGGCGCGACAGCGATAGCGGAATCAACCGCATGCCATCGGCGTCGAACGGATCCAGTTCGATGTCGGGTTCCCCCGGCCATCCAATCCACGCTCCATCGTGGCGGTGCATGACCGGCTCCAGCGCGGCGACGAGTCCGCCAGGCGATCGAGTCCAGGTTTGACGTCCGTCCGACCCGACAACGCTGTCGACGGGAAGCCGATTGGACATGACCAGAAAGTCGAATCTTCTCTCGGCAGAACCTGATCCCGCGGCTGTTAACGTCACGATCCTGCTTCCTCTTGCGCTGACGCGAATTTTTCGGTGAGCGCGGAATCAAGGTTACCAGCGGGGCGATCTCTCGCCGTGGCCGCCTCTCACCTGACTCGGCTCCCGTGCAACGGTATCTGCAGCAACTTCAGGTTCCCTCCGAACGGACGGGATGCACGCCAGCGACATTCAGAAAGCATGCTTAGACTGAAGGCTCATGATTCACATCGGAATGAGCACGTCGGCGGTGTACCCGCTGCCACCAGAGCACGCCTTTCGGCTCGCTCGGCTCGCGGGCTTTGACGGTGTCGAAGTTATGGTCACCAATGACGAGGTAACGCAGGATCCCGAAGCGCTACTGGAACTGTCCGAGCGTTACGAGCTCCCGATTCTCTCGATACATGCCCCTGTGCTGCTCCTCACCCACTTCGTGTGGGGCCGCGACCCCCGGGTCAAGCTGGAGCGGGCGGCCGAGCTGGCGCAGTCGGTTGGCGCGCCGACCGTCGTGGTGCATCCGCCGTTCCGCTGGCAAGCGCAATACGCCAAGGACTTTCTGCGCATCGTGAGAGAGACCTCGCGCGCCTACAACGTCGAAATCGCTGTTGAAAACATGTTCCCGTGGAAGATCGCCGGCAAGAACCTCAAGGCCTATGCTCCCGGTGCTGACCCGACGCTCATGGACTGTGATTTCATGACGCTGGATTTCTCCCACGCCTCGCTGTCAGGTCGTGACTCGATGGAACTCGCTCTCGAGATGGGAAACCGACTGCGGCACGTTCACTTGTGCGACGGTTCAGGATCCATGGACGAGGGAAAGATTTTTGACGAGCATTTGCTGCCCGGTCACGGGAGCGAACCGGTGGCAGAAGTGCTTGAACTCCTGGCGCGGCAAGGTTGGGATGGCTCGGTCGTCGCGGAGGTCAACACTCGGAAGGCGAAATCCGAGCAGGAACGTCTCGAGCTGTTGAAAGAGACCCTTGCCTTCGCGCAGGACAAGTTGCACGTCGCGCCGCGTCGAGCTTTCGGTTGGTACCCGACCCCGGCGGCAGCGGTCGGCGCGTTTCGCCGAGTTGGCCGTCGTGCACTCAGCGCGCTGCGCTCAACCCCATAGGCGGTTTCGGGCGCCGCAGTCGAGCGGATCGGGTACGAGGAAGTGCCACGGGAATGAACTCGAGCGATCGCGCCCGGCGAGTGCGGCGCACGGCAAGGAGCGCAACCACCCCGCTGGCGGCGCCAAAAAGCGCCAACACTGCGACGGCGCCCATAACGGGACCAGACGCGCCACCGGCAATAATGCCCTGCATGCCGGCAACGCCGTAGGTGAGCGGCAGGAGCGGACTCACCCACTGGAAGGGTGCGGCGAGGAGTTGCACCGGATACAGCCCGCCAGTCGCCGTCACCTGCACCGCGAGAACGAACAGGGAAACGACGAGGCCTCCCCGGCCAAGTCCTATCGTCAGCAGGTAGTGGAATGCGGTGAACGCGAACGCCATCAGCAGGGAAAAGCCGAGGGTGGCGGGAAGCGCGGACCACGCGACGCCCACGACGAGGTGCAGGAGAGCCACCAGCAGCAGCGCCTGCAACGCGGTGACCGTTGACGCGCGAACCAGGGTGTGCAGCACGATGCGCGTGTTGCCCGCCGTGGACGCGAGCGCCCGGCGGGTCACGGGAGCAAGGACCAAAAACACCGCGAGAGCGCCGATCCACAGCCCCAGGGGAACGAAGAACGCGGAAATTCCCTGACCAACTCCGGCCACTTCGTTGTCGCGAGTCAGCGTCACCGAGACCGGGTTCGCGGCAACCTTCGCATTGGCGGTCGCGGTAGCTTCATCGGTTTTGGGAACCATCGCCGCACCGCTGGAGAGCCCGCTTGCCAGGCTGCTCGCGCCGGAGGCGAGTTCGCCAGCCCCAGAGGATGCCGAGGCCGCGCCCTGTTTCAGACTGGCGAGACCGGACTCAAGCGAGTGCGCGCCGTCCCGCAGCGAGGACGAACCGGCCGCAAGCTGTCGAGCACCCGCCGCACTGTCGGAGATGCCGCCCTGAATCGAAGTGATCGCAGCAGAGGTCTGGGCGGTGAGAGTGGTGCCGCCCGCCGCCGCGGTTGACAATTGAGCAGAAAGCGCATTCACGCTTGCGCGCGCGGCCGCGTCGCTCGGGTTCGCCTGCAGGCTTGCATTGGCCGCGGCGAGCGCCTGCGCGAGCGCGGAAATGGAGCCGGTGAACGAGCCGACCCCCTGGCTCACGGCGCTCAGACCCGACGCTCCGGAGTTCAATTGCGAAAGCCCGGCGCTGAGGCCGTCCACTCCGCGGGTGTAGCTGTCGACGCCGCTGGAGAGACCGTGTGCTCCGTTTTGCGCGGCGACCACTCCGCTCGTCAGCGACGCGAGGCCTTCGCTCAGGCTGCCGGCCCCGGAGGAAAGGGAATCTGCGCCGGTCGCCGCTTCGTCGAGCGAGGAACCGAGCTTGCCGATGCTCGTGTACATTCCCGAAATGTACTGGGCGGTTACTTCGTTTCCGAACGTGGAGGCCATTGCCTCGCCCACCGATTTGGCGACAGCGCCGGTGAGATAGCTGTGCGCGTCATCCGTGGTGATCGCAAGGTCGGCGCGAGTGGCATCGGGTGTGGACAGCGAGAGTATGGACGGCGAAAAGTCTTTGGGGATCGTGAGGATTGCGTACACGCTACCCGCCGCGAGCGCCTTCTTCGCGTCTGCTTCGTTGGTGACACTCCAGTCAACGCCGCCCGTGTCACCGGTGAGCTCGGTGACCAGTTGCCGACCCGCGAAGACGGGAGACTTCGATCCGTCATCATTCGTCGTGTACACGATCGAATCGTTGTTGACTATCGCGGCGGGGATGCGATCGAGCGACGTGTCTGCCTTGGACAGCGCACCAACGAACAGCCCTGCAAATGCCAGAGGAACAAGCACGACGGCGCCAATACCGATGCGGCGAAGCCACGTGGATCTGCGGGTGGGAACAGTCGAACGCGATGCGTGAGTGGTCATTCGAATTCACCTTCCGACGGGCCCGATCGGCCCGTGTGTCGTACCGTGTTGCGCCGCGTGCCATGCACATCGAGCAATGAGAGTTGATCGAGTCGGATGTGCAGACCGTGCCGCACGCCGAAAGTGTCGCTGAAGGAGTCGGCGTCGGATGCTGTGCCGAATACGAGCGTCGTGCGCTCGGGCGTCATGGCATCCACTGCCGCGAGAAAACGTCGCAAATCTGCAGACGATGGCAGCGAGTCGGAAAGCTCCACGACAATGGCCTCCGGCTTTTCCGCAAGTGCGATGCTGACGAGAGCAATGGCGCGATCACTGGACCGAAGCTGGCTCAAGACCGAGCTCTGCGCTATCCGAATTTCGGATGTCGCACCATCCTCTTCGCCCTCGAGTTTCGCCAGCCGGTCGTTGGTCTCGCGCAGCCAGCGTGCGGCAATGGAGCGCCCGCGCCATGCGCGGTACCACGGCAACGTGACCCGAAGACGCTCCTCGAGCAGTTCGCGATAGGTGGGATCCGATTCGCTGCGGCCGAGGCTCGCGACGTCGATCATGGTCACCCGCCGTGCGACGCTGCCGCGTTCCGAGGGCAGAGGGTGGCCGGCGACCTGCGCGCGACCGGACACGGTGTCGAGGCGGCCCGCAAGCGCCGCAACCAGGACCCTGCGATCAAGATCGTCTCCGCTCACCTGCAGCACACCGCCGGCAGGCACGGAAAAATTCACGGGACCGAGCCGATGTTCGCCGATACCGACGACCAGATCCTCCGCCGTGATCGCCTGGCCGTCCTGGGCGTGCGTCCAGGCCACCGCATCCAGATGATGACGCAGCTTCTCGCCCTCAATGTCCATGTTGGGCAGCAGCCGTGCGAGCCATCCGGGCATCCACCAGGCGGCTTTGCCCATGAGCGCCATGAGCGCGGGGCCTAGAGTCATGCGGACCAGGAACGCGTCGAACGCGATGCCTGCGGCGAGCCCCAGCGCTATGGGCTTGATCATGCCGGATCCCTCGGGTACGAACGCGAAGAACACGAAGAACATGATGAGCGCTGCCGCAGTGACGACGCGGGCGGCGTTCGCAAACCCTCTCGTGATGGCGGCGCGTGGAGCGCCGTGTTTGACGAATTCTTCGCGCATTCCGGAAACCAGAAACACTTCATAATCCATCGCGAGACCGAACAGCACCGCCATCAAAATGATCGGCATAAAGCTCAGAATCGGCCCCGTGGAATCGAGTCCGATAATGTCGCCGAACCAGCCCCACTGGAACACGGCGACGGTCACACCGAACGCGGCGACGACGGAAAGCAAAAAGCCGAGTGCCGCCTTGACGGGGACGAGCACAGAGCGGAACACCATCATGAGCAGAACGATGGAAAGCCCCACCACGATGAGACCGAACGGAACGAGGGCTCCGGCGAGTCGATTGGAAATGTCGATGCCCACCGCAGTGGTTCCCGTGACGAAAATGGAAGTGTTGTATTCTTCCCGGATCGTGGGGGCGAGATCGCGGATGGACTGCACGAGTGCTTTGGTTGCTTCGGCGTCCGGTGCGCTCGAGGGAACCACCTGAATGATCGCGGTGTCGAGTCCCGCATCCGGTAGTCCCTGACTCACCCACTCCACGCCGTCAAGCTTGCGGAGTTCGTTGCTCACCCCGTCAAGGTCGTTCATGATGTCGGTCGTTTGCGTGATGTCGACCGCGACGATGAGCGGACCGTTGAAGCCCGCGCCGAAGCCTTCTGTGACGAGGTCATACGCCTCGCGCTGCGTGGAATGCGTCGGCTCAGACCCGCCGTCGGGCAGGCTCAATTGAAGGCCCATGGCCGGTATTGCAATGGTTCCCAATATTCCGACAACGGCGACAGCGGCAATCAGCGGATGCTTCACGACGAGACTCACCCATCTGAGCCCCATGCTGCGGCCCGGCACCCGGCGAGGTTCGCCTTTGTCCGTGGCGGCATCGTGCACATCGGGGCCGTCCGCCGCCGCGGTTGACTCGGCTTTCGATTCCGGGGCGTGATCCAGCGCACGTCGCTCTGCGCGCGACCCGGCACGAGGGCGGAGCCGACTACCGGCCAAACCGAGAATCGCGGGGAGCAATGTCGTCGCCACGCCGATCGCCACCAGCACCGCGAAAGCCGCGCCGATGCCCATCACGCTCAAGAACGGAATCCCCACGACGAGCAGACCCAATAGCGCGATGATGACGGTGACGCCGGCGAACAGTACCGCGCTTCCCGCAGTGCCGACCGCGATCGCGGCGGAGCTTTCCGGTTCCTCGCCGTGCGCCAATTGATTTCGGTGGCGCGAAAGAATGAACAGAGTGTAGTCAATCCCTACCGCCAGACCGATCATGAGCGCCAGCAATGGCGCGGAACTGGAAATTGTGGTGAATGCCGAAGCGGCAGTGATGCCGCCGATGACGATGCCGACTCCGAGCAGAGCCGTCAGCAGCGGCATTCCGGCTGCAAGGAGCGAACCGAAAGTCACGATGAGCACGATGGCGGCGAAGACGACGCCGAACACCTCGGTCACGGTGATGCCAAACGTCGTGTCCTGAAACACCTGGCCGCCGAACTCCACGCGTAACCCGGCGTTCTCTGCCACCTGCGCGGTGTCTTTGAGTGCCGCGAGCGTCGCGTCGCTCACCTCAGACGACGCCTTGTCGAACTGGATGCGCGTGATGGCCATCGAACCGCTGTCGCTGAGTTGCTTGCCCGCGTATTCGTCGAATGGCGTGGTGACGGAGTTGATGCCAGAGACATCCTTCATCTCGGTCGCCATGCGTTCGATCGCCGCTTTGTATGCGGCAGAACTCACGCTCGAATCGTGGGGTGCGACGTACACCGCTTCCGCGCTCGCACCAGCCACTTCCGGGAACACGGCTTCCAGACGGTCGAGCGCGTTTTGCGATTCCGTTCCCGGGATAACGAACGACTCCTGGGATTGACCGCCCAGCGCAAACCCTCCGCCGAGAATTCCGACGAAGAGCACGAGCCACACGGCGATGACGCGCCACGGCCTGCGGTATGCGAACCGGCCGAGCCGGTATAAGAGAGTTGCCACGCTATTTCTCCTGCGAGGTTGACACGGGTACGGGCGCGAGCAGGTCGCTGAGAATATTCACCAGTCCGGTTCGGATTTCTTCGCGGGGCGCGGACTCGAAGCCCATGTTGCGCTGAGCCGCGAGCAAGTACGCCGCACCGCCCAAAGCGACCCCGAATCGCATCCAGTCCTCGGTCGTGGATGCGGTCGAGCGAAAATATTGCGCGAGTCGGACGACCGACTCGTTGGCGGTGTCGATGACCGGAACATCGACCAGCGAGGGCCCCTGGTTGATGAAGAGATTGACTTCCGGAGTGTGGTCGAGCAGGAAGTCGACGAACTGTTCGACGAACTTCGTGCGTGCCTTCCTGGTTCGCGGAAGTGTTTCCAGCGTGCACACGATGTCGCACAGCGCGGCGATCGCCGGCTGAACTGCGGCATTGAGGAGTGCATCCTTGGATTCGTAGTGATACAGCACACTGGATTTGGACAGACCTGCGAGCTCGGCGACGCGGTGCAGCGACGTCGCGGTGTACCCCGCGGTCGCAAATTCGTTGAGCGCGATCACGCGCAAGTCTTCGGCACTCGTGGACATGGTTCCACGCTATCTGACCGATCGGTCAGAAACTGTCCGATCGGTCAGTTTGACAGCGGATTCTCAGTCAACCGGATGTCGCCGACTCAGCGGTCCAGCAGCCGTCGCACCTCGTCATCCGTCGTTTGCGTGAAGTCCGCATACGCCTGCCCCACAGCCCAAAACGGGTCCGGCACCGCAACACACACGACGCGATCCACGAGCGCTCGGAACTCTTCGAGTACATCTGCCGGCGCAACCGGCACGGCAACAGTCACGGATGCGGCGCCCGCAGGTTCGAGGGCAGAGATCGCCGCACGCATGGTCGCCCCCGTCGCAATGCCGTCGTCGACGAGGATCACATCCCTGTCGCGGACGTCGAGCGGCGGGAGGCCCGCCCGGTACAGCTCGCCCCGCCGCCGAAGCTCCACGAGTTCGCGCGCGGAGACCTCGTCGAATCGTTGGTTCGCATCCGGCCCCATTGATGAGAATGCAGCCTCGTTGCGCACGGTCACGACCGACCCGGCGACGGAGGCGATCGCGCCCATCGCAAACTCGGGTTGACCCGGCACGCCGACTTTGCGTACGACGATCACATCCAGCGGGGCGTCAAGCGTCTTCGCGATGACCGCAGCCACCGGGAGCCCTCCCCGCGGCAGTCCGAGCACAATCGCGTTGCCCGCATCCTCGGCCGGCAGGAGGGCGCCAAGCGCACGCCCCGCATCGGCGCGATCGGCAAAGAGTCGAGTCATGGATTCAGGCTAGATCGTGCCTGTGTATTACATCTGTGAATGGAACCCGTGCGAGCGGACACGATAGCGTGGACGCGTGCGTAAATTCATTTTCAGCGGCACCATGCTCAGTGCCATTTTTGGCGGATGGAGCACCGTACAGGCAACGCGAAAAGGTCCGCGCGACTGGCGTCTTGCCATCATGTGGGTTGTTTGGGCACTCACCGTCGCCGTCGCCGTTGGCACGGTGCTGAAGGAAAACGACATTGACGAGTTGGAGGAATAGGGATGTTCGGTTGGGGTTTCGGTAATGGTTTCCTGGCCATGATCGGCGGAATGTTCTTCTTCGTCATCTGGCTGTTGTGCTTCATGGTCGCCGTCGGGGTGATTTTCCTGCTCGTGCGCTTCCTGCTCATCGGCACTCGAGCGGCGCAAATCTACATTGCGAAAAACGAACCTGCGCGCCCCGTGACGGCACCGGCCGCGTCGGATGCCTCGCCTGCCGCCGCCACACCGGCCGCAGGTTCGTCGACCCGCGCGAACGCTGCGGCAAAATCGACACCCGCGGCGACATCAGCACCGGCGGCAAGATCGACACCGGCTGCGAAGTCAACGCCTGCGCCGTCAGCGCCAGCTACGTCGGCGCCCGCTGCGTCAGCGTCTGCGACACGTGCCGAGTCTGCCGCAACCGCGGCACCGGCCCCTGCACAACCGGCGTCCAGGACGTCACCGCCTGCGCCCAAGAGCGCCGCGAAAGCGCCCGCACCGCGCAAGGCGCCGGCAAAACCGCAGCCGAGCGTTCCCCGCACGCCGAAGACGCCGTCCCGGCCCACCGGTAAGAGCGCCCCGAAAAAGCCGTAGGCATCCTAGGATGGAAGCATGAACGCTTTCGGTTTCGTGATTTCTTTCGCGCTCTTCGCCCTCGGTCTCTACCTCATGGGCATCGCCTTCGACGTTCCCGAAAACCTGGGGCTCGTGACATTCGGTGGAGGGATTCTCGCCGTAGCCGCGGGCATCTTCATCCCCGTGCACATCATGCACCGGGTCGAGCGCTGACGCGGTTACGGTTCATCTCTCTGCCAAACTCGCGACTGCACTTAGGAACGCTCGCCTGAACTTCTCGCAAACCTTCGCGCTCAGGCGGGTGCGTGGAAGGTGCTCCCGCATCTCACCGCCCACCCGCAATCAACACGGCGTATCACCAGCGTGAACTGGGAATGAACGCTATGCCTGCGGACATCTGGGAAGAAAACGCACACTGTATCTGACAAGAGGACATGCCGCTTTTGGTACACCCCCCGGGACTTGAACCCGGAACCCACTGATTAAGAGTCAGTTGCTCTGCCAATTGAGCTAGAGGTGCTCGCGCTCGAGATAAACCTGAGCCGACGAACAAGGTTAGCATGAGAGCGAAGGCCCGGAAAGTTGGCCTCGCGAAGCACTCAAGGAGACACCATGTCGGATTCAGTCACGCTCACGCCGGGCCAGAGCGCGCCGGCATTTTCGCTGCGCGATCAGGATGGCCGAGAGGTGTCACTCGAGGACTTTCGCGGCAAGAAGGTGATCGTGTACTTCTATCCGGCGGCGTCCACCCCCGGATGCACCACGGAGGCATGCGATTTCCGCGACAGTCTGAATCCGCTTGCCGCCGCCGGATATCAGGTACTCGGAATCTCCAAGGACGACCTGCCTGCCCTCGTGAAGTTCAGGGACGATGAACACCTCACGTTCCCGCTGCTCAGCGACCCGGGCCTGGAAGTTCACAAGGCTTACGGTGCGTGGGGCGAAAAATCGCTCTACGGAAAACCCGTCACCGGCACGCTTCGCTCCACGTTCGTGATTGATCAGGACGGCAAGGTCGAACTCGCCCTCTACAACGTGAAAGCCACGGGGCACGTGGCGATGCTGCGCAAACGATTGGGACTCGCAGGCTAGTCTTCGGGCGAGCGATCGCCGTCCTCCGTTCGTGCCGTTGCCGACATCACGGATCGGGTGAACAGCAACGCAATCACCGCAAGGGCCGGAACCAGCAAAAACCAACCGATGTCGTCGCGCGCGAACAGGCCCTGAAAACTTCCGACCGCTACCGCGAGCTGAAGCACTTGCCAGGTGAGCGCGGCAGCACGAACCCACGGGCGGGCATGCACTGCGCCCATCCCGATCGCAACGAGCCACGCGGCAGCGGCGATCACGAGTACGAGCATGCCGATCGCGCTCGCGAGCGAGGTGGGCACTTCCGTGAAAAGCTCGTATACGAGAAAACCGGCCACGACGGCGAGGATTGCGGATTCGACGAAGATCAGCGCCGCCAGTGCGACGAGCGTTCTCGGTAGCGGCGCAGCGGAAACGACACGCGAAAATTTGTCGTCATTCACAGCGATATCCCATCCGAACCTATTGATTTGCCCCAACCGGTATGAGAGTCTAGTTGAGGTTGATTTGAAGCTCACAGTGGCGTGGGCACATCCCCAGCATCGTTCTCACCCGACTCCCGGGTGCCTGAGCTGTGCAGTCACGCGTACACAAGAAGGAGCACATCACCATGGACTGGCGCGACAAAGCTGCTTGCCTCACAGCCGACCCCGAACTGTTCTTTCCGGTCGGCAACACGGGTCCGGCCGTCGACCAGATCGAGAAGGCGAAAGCGGTCTGCGCTCGCTGCACCGTGAGCGAAATGTGCCTGCAGTACGCGCTCGAGACCAACCAGGACTCCGGCGTCTGGGGCGGTCTCAGCGAAGACGAGCGCCGCGCGCTCAAGCGCCGCGCCGCTCGCGCTCGCCGCGCTTCCTGACCTCCGGCAGCACGCAGTCAGTGCGTGCCCTTGTTCAACCAGGTCAACGGGACGTCGATGGTGACTTCGGTCCCGCTTCCCATGACCGTATGCCAGTCGATGGTCCCTCCGAGTTCACCCTGGATGAGGGTGCGCACAATTTGCGTGCCGAGCCCCGTGCCCACCTTGCCCTCGCCCAATCCGATTCCGTTGTCACGGACCTTCACGCTGAGAGTGGTATTCGAGCGCTGAGCGTTGATCTCCACTTCGCCATCTCGCCCGGCCAGACCGTGCTCGACCGCGTTGGTGACGAGTTCGGTGAGCGCGAGCGCGAGCGGTGTGGCGTACGCGCTCGGCAGTTCGCCGAAACTCCCCGTAAACATCGGATGCACCTTGGACTGATGCGACGACGCGACCTCCGCGATCAGGAGCAGCACCCGCTCGAAGACGACATCGAAGTCGACATTCTGACTCAGCCCTTCGCTGAGCGTGTCATGAACCACGGCGATCGCGCCAACTCGCCGCATAGCGTGATTCAAGGCATCCCTGGCTTCATCCGAGTGTGAGCGCCTCGCCTGGATTCGCAACAGGGAAGCGACCGTCTGAAGGTTGTTCTTCACGCGGTGATGAATCTCACGGATGGTGGCATCCTTCGTGAGGAGCTCCTGCTCCTGGTGGCGCAACTCCGTGACGTCGCGACTGAGCACAATCGCGCCGATGCGCTCTCCGCGTTTCTTCAGCGGAATCGCGCGCAACGACACGGAGACGCCGCGAGCCTCAACATCGGTGCGCCACGGAGCGCGCCCGGTGACGACGAGCGGCAGCGATTCATCCACCGCGTGGGAGTCCTCGATGAGCGCCGAGGTGACCTCCGCGAGCGACTCGCCCTCGAGTTCGCCGAGAAAGCCCATGCGATTGAATGCCGACAGCCCATTTGGGCTTGCGAAGGTGACGATGCCGTCGGCATCCAGTGTCAGAAGACCGTCGGATGCGCGAGGTGCTCCCCGGCGCGGACCGGTTGGCGTGCCAGGATCGGGAAAGTCGCCGCTGCTGATCATCGTGCAGAGGTCACCCGCACGCTCATTGAACGTGAGCTCCTGCCGGCTCGGCGTGCGCGCTTCACTCAAATTGGTGTGCAGCGTGAGCACGGCGATCGGATGCTCGCTCAGTTCGGTCTTGACGGCGTCCACTCTTCTGCGCACCGGCACCGCGCGCACGCGCGTGGGTGTCTCCTCGTACCAGTCCGGCGTTGTGGAGTCGGTGATCATCGCCGACTCGAACGCCGCGGTGACCAGTCCACTCCACTCCGGCTTGACCTGGCGGCCCACAAAGTCGCGGTAGAACAGTGTCGCAGCGGACGAGGGCCTCGACTGAGTTACCGCCACGAAGCTGCCCTCGCGCGTGGGCACCCAGAGCACGATGTCGGCGAAGGCGAGATCGGCGAGGAGCTGGAATTCGTTGACCAGGAGGTGGAGCCAATCGATGTCGGCATCGGAGCCCACGCCGTGCTCGTGCACGAGATCAGAAAGTGTCGACACGCAACTAGCTTAAGTGCCCGCAATCCGTCAGGCTTCCCTCATGCAGCCAACTCGCACTACCCCGGATCGAACCCTTCTCGTGATCGTTGCGATCATTGCTGCCGTCGTCGCACTGGCACTCGTCGTGGTGTTTACCAGGGGCGCACCCCCCGCGCTGGATCCCGCAACGCCGCAGGGGGTGGTCCAGTCGTACGCCACGGCGGTTGTCGACGGCGATCGAGCAGCAGCGGCCGCACTGTTGACCGCGGAGATCCGCGACAATTGCGAACGGGCGGATCCCGGCATCCTGCGCGATGTTCGGCTCACCATCGTTTCGGCAACCGTGAGCGCCAACACGGCGGTAGTTCGCGTGTCCATCACTCAGGGAAGTGGGGGTGGGTTGATGGGCGGTTCCCGTTACAGTTCCGACGATTCCTTCTCGCTGATTCGAGAGAACGCATCGTGGAGAATTGATTCTGCACCGTGGGAGTTCATGGTGTGCTACAACCTGGGATCGGGACAATGACCGCACACACGATTCGTCGGGTGATCACCTATTTGCTGCTGATCGCCACAGTCACAATTGCCGCAACCGGCGTGACGGGCCTGCTCGAACGATTACTCGACTCAGGCGCTATCGGATATGACAACGACAACTTCGGTCTTGCGCAGTCGCTAGCTTTTGCCCTCATTGGGACCCCGCTCGCCGCCGTTCTGTGGTGGCTGACCTGGCGGCCGCGCACCATCCGCCTCGATCGCACCTCCATCACGTGGCCCCTCTATCTCGTGATCATGTCGACTATCGCATTCCTCACGTTCAGCATCGGGCTGTTCTCGTGGATTGCGGGGCTCTTCGATGGCGGCTCGACCCTCTCGGGGATCGCGCTGCCGCTCGTGTGGGGCCTCATCTGGTCGTGGCACTACTGGATGTGGCGACACCCGACCAAACACCCGACGCGGTTGAAGGGGGTTGCGCCGGCCATCGCGTCCTTGATCGCTCTCACGTTTGCCGTCGGTGGGGGAACATTTGCCCTCGCCAACCTCATCGATGCGAGCGTAGACGCGATGAGTTCTGTGACGGTCGTCGGCGGCGCGGCGTGGCAGCCGGTGGCGCAATCGCTCGTGTGGGCGATCGGCGGCGCCGTTGTGTGGTGGTGGCACTGGTACCGAGCCGGCGTGCGAAACCAGTCCACCGGATTCGCGCACGTGCTTCTCGTGTACATTGCCGGGTTCGCCTCGCTGGCGCTTTTCGGTTTCGGCGCCACGCTCACGCTCGCCACGGTTCTGGAACTGGTGACGCAGTCGCCGGATCCGCTCGCGGTGGTACTGGAACCACTCGGCATCGCGCTCGCGAGCGCCGCGTTCGGAGCGCTCAGCTACGTGTACCACGCTCGCGTTGTCGCCGTGCAACCCCCGGTCGTCGGTTCCGCGGCGAGACTCGTGAGCTCCGCGGTGGCCCTCGCGATCGTCGCGACGGGAGTGGGGGTGACGGTGAACGCGTTGCTGGCGACGCTCACTCAGGCTCTTCTCGGCGACGGTACTCGCAATGTGCTTCTGGGCGGTGTGAGCGCACTCGTCGTCGGCGGAACACTGTGGTGGGCGTTGTGGCGGCCAGGACTCGCCCCGCAGCGAGCCGCCACGCCCGGCAGGCGCGTGTATCTCGTGGTCATTTTCGGACTGAGCGCTCTGGTTGCACTCATCACGCTTCTTGTCATCGGTTTCCAGTTCTTCTCCTTCGTGCTGGCGAGTTCGGAGAGCGGTTCGTTCCTCGAGCACTCCCGTCAGGCGCTCGGCTTGCTGTTCGCCACCGTTCTGGTCGCGGCGTATCACTTTGCTCTGTGGCGGGGAGACCGCTCTCGCACTGCCGACGTCGAGCCGGTGCGACGTATCGAGCGAGTGACGCTGGTCATGTCGGGTGAGAGCTCCGAAACGGTCGAGGCGATTCGCGACGCCACGGGCGCACGCGTCACGGTGCTGCGCCGCACGGATGCCGTGGCTGGCGAACCCACCGTTCACACCGCGGCATCCGAGAAATCGGACATGCACGTGCACGTGCCCGCGGCCCTCGACGGCATCGACTCTCGCCATGTTCTTGTGATTGTGGGCCGCGACGAGAAGGTAGAGGTCATTCCGGTCGAAGACTAAGCAGACGACCGCCGGCTCTCTCGAGGTGGCCGAGCCGCGAGGGCATCGAGTCTCGTTCGCAGGGTTCGGCTCTTTGCCGCGGCCGCTCGCTCGGGAAGCAGGTGAGTCGTTGCAAACTCACGCAACGCAACTCGGGGACCGGACTTGGCCGCAACATCGAGGAGAGTCTTTCCGGAGAGAATTGCCGCATCCAGCGCACTTTGATCATGCGGAACCAGCGCGGTTGCGGTGATTCCGCCGAACCGCCGAAGCGTTTGCTCGACTTGGGCCGACGGATTTGCACCGATCACGCTGCTGCGAATCCGATTGACCACGGTGAGGACTCGTTCCGCCTCGACGATCTCCAGCAGATCCACGTGGGCTCGAAGGAAATGAGAGAGGCTCACCGGGTCGCCCGCGCCCACCGCAACCACCCGATCAGCTTCCCGCAACGCGGTGATCGTGGCTGCGTTACGCTGCGGCGCGAACACATCGCTGGAAATTTCCTCGTCATTTTCCAGACTGAACCCCGTGTCCACGACGGTATAGTCAACCCACTCTCGGCACGCCGACAGCGTCGCGCCAACACGGTCACCAGAAAGCTCCGGCCACCGATGCGATCGCCCGATCCCCGTGAGCACCCAAAAGCTTCCGTGTGGGGAAGCGTACCGACCGCTCACGCGCTCCAGTTCCTGAGCGGTCAAGCTGTCGGCCGCCGCCAATCGGCACGCGGCGGCGAAGCCGGGAGCTTCGTCGAGCAGTCCCAGCGACGGCGCGACGGCGCCGCTGTGCGTGTCCGCATCCGCGAGTACGACCGAGTGCCCCTCTGCTGCAAGTTCCGCGGCGATGGCGATGGCGACCGTCGTGCGTCCGGGAGCACCTGCCGGGCCCCAAACGGCAATGACTTCGCCGCGACGCGGTTCGGAGGCAGGCGGGTCTGACGAAAGGAACTCGGGACCCCCATCGAAGACCGCTTCGATTTCCTGCCAACTGGCTGTCGCATCCAGTACCTCGCACAGTCCGAGATCGGATGCAAACCGACGCTCCCGATCATGGGAAGCGAGCGCAACCACGCGAACGCCCGCCACGTCGCAGAGCGAGAGCAGGTGTGACGAAAGTTGGGTTTGGGTCGCGCCGACCACGAGGAAGCGAACTTTTCCGCCGGTGATGTCCGACGCCAGTTCGTCGCACGAACGCGCGCGCGCGACGAGCTGATCCCCGCCGCTTTCAAGCTCGGCAACGATTCTGCGCTCGAGCGCACCCGAGAGGCAAACACCGACCAAACGCACGGCTACCTCGTCACCGGGACGCTCACCGGAACCAGAGATACGGCATCGCCGTCCGCCGTGGCCTGAAGCACCCGCGCAATGCGATCACGCGGTACGAGAAGTTCCACGGATGTAGCCTGGCGATCCGCGATGAGTCCGTGAGCTTCAATGACGCGCACGACGGTTGCGGAGCCGACGAGAACGGCGGGCGGCCCAAACCGATGGTCGTCCGTCATGGCGGCGGACCATACGTCGACAACTGTGCCGGGCTCGATCGAGCCAGAAAGTGCGCTTGTTGCGGAGACAACCACGGAGGCAAATTTCACGCTCGATGCTCGCCCCACGGCGGAGACGGGAACCAGCTCGCCCGCCGACACCGACCGCGTGACAAGTACGCCCTCTGCAGGAACATCGTCGACCTTCAGATACCGCTCAGCAGTGCTCCCCAGTTGGACGGAAGTCGCGACGAGGTCGTCGCTGTACACTCGCTCACCCGCGTGGAGGGTCGACGAGGCGGCAAAGATGGTTTCGGACTGCGTCGAGGACGAAACTACCGCGTAGACACCGACCACCGAGCCGATGACGAGCACCACGCCGATTGCCAGTCTCGGGTCGAACCACCAGGATCGCGGTGAGCGCTGAGGGCGCACCGTCTGCCGCGAGCCGGACATAATCTTCTCCTCCACTGGACCACGAACGTTTCAGATCTCATCGTGCTGTTCGACCCGACTGGCCGTCAGAAGTTATCCACAGGGCCGCCGTTGGCGCCCTTTCCCGCCGATAATCGAGACATGACCGATGCCAGCCCTCGCGGCACCATTGCGCGATTTCTCACCGTCACCGACACCGCGGAAATTCTCAATATCTCCGTAAGCCAGGCGTACGCGATAGTTCGTTCCGGCGAGCTCCCCGCCATTCGTATCGGTCATCGAGGGCAGTGGCGCATCGAAAAGGATGTCCTCGAGTCCTACATTGAAGCGCGTTACGAGGAAGCGCGACGCGCAGGACTGTGGAATCAGTCCGACTATGCGAACGTGACCGATTTTGCGCTCGGCGACACCTACAGCCGGAGCAACAGAAGCTGATCAAAGGGAACCGTTCGATAGTGTGCAACGTGAGTTTCGCGTCGCGGTGACCCGGCCTCGTGAATAGCGACATCCAGATGGTCACGGCCCACACGATCGATCGTGCCATGCACTTGTCCGCCGACAAGCTCAAGGTCTATCGAACAACGTCGGCGGCACAGATCTCTCAGCACGAAGGAAAGGCCAAGACGCGCGGAAATGCTGGATCGCGCATCCCGAGTCGGCGCAGCGAGACTCGCCGTTAACTGAGTGCGGTCAAGAATCAGACTTGTGATCGCGCGGAGCGGCACGATGACCTGGGTGTTACGAAATGTTTCCTCTACGATCATGCCGGCCAGCCAGTCGCGACCCAGGCTCTGCGGCCTCACGCGCCAGGTGACACCACCAACTTCGAGCCGAATGACGACCTCACCACCGCCGTTGCTGTCGAGAAGCGAATGCAGTCGATCGCGCAGGGACAACCGGCCTATTCTCAGGCGTTCTTCCTCGGCACGCACATCGACCTCGTCGGCGTTTAACTCGTGGTCAAGTTGGCTTTCGAGGTCATCGAACAGGTTGTTCCATCGCATGCTGTGACGCTAGCTAGGGCATCCGACTTCGCGGCGACGTTATCCACAGGATGAGATTCGTGGTAGACAGGCTCGTCTGAACCTGCTTTAGTATTCCCGGGTATGTCCCCCCGAAGCGGGTAGACAGCACCGGACCCATCATCACCATGCCCACCGTTATGTTCGGAGCCACGATGAGTAATGCTGTTCCACTCCCCCTGGAACGACGTGCTGTTCGACCCACTCGATCTCGAGCTGTCAGCCGCTCGCTGAACGCCGATGACTTCTTTTCGCATCAGCCTTCATCCCGTTCAGAGCTTCCCGGTCCCACACCGCTTCTGGAAAACCTGACCCGATGCGTCATCGAAATACTCGCGGGAGCTCGGGATTTGGAACAGATCTCGCGCTGGGTCACCGATGACGTCTATCGACACCTGCTCAAGCGGGTGGTTCTTTCCGCGCGAGCACGGCAGGCAAAGGGCGCGCCCGCCGTGCGTCCCGCGTTCACGATCGGAACAGTCTCCCTCTGCGAACCGCGCGACGGGATTGTCGAATCCGTCGTGATCGTGCGCGGAAGGGCTCGGGTCCGTGCCGTCGCAATCCGACTCGAGGGGCTCGACAGCCGCTGGCGCGCGACCGCCATCAATGTACTGTAGCGAATGAGCGGCAGGGGACTCTAGCCGGTCCCTCTCCGCATCAGTGGCGCTTGTTCTTCTCCTGCGCGCGACGCTCAGCCCGGTTCATGGGCGCCGGCTGTCCCGGCTGCGGCCCGTCCTGACGCTGACCGAACGCACCGCGCTGGCCACCGCCCTGCCCGGGCTGCTGATTCTGGCCCGGCTGCTGGTTCTGCCCGCCGAACGCAGCGCCCGCCTGCGCAGCAGCCGCCTGCTGCGCCTTCGCCGTCGCCGCCTGCTCGAGCTGGCCGCGCTGGTTGCGAACCTCCACACCACCGCTGTCTGACGGAGCAGAGTAGCTGAGCCGCTCGTTCGACTGCGTGCCGGGTTCAAGACCCTTGGCCTCGACGTTCGGCAACGATGCGGTGGCATTGCCGCCCGAGGTGACCTCCACCTCGAGATTGAACAGGAACGCGATGGATTCTTCGCGAATCTGACCCATCATGTTCTGGAACAGCGAGAACCCTTCGCGCTGGTATTCCACGAGCGGATCGCGCTGTGCCATCGCACGCAAACCGATGCCGTCCTTCAAATAGTCCATCTCGTACAGGTGGTCGCGCCAACGGCGATCGATGACCGACAGCACGACGCGGCGCTCCAACTCGCGCATCGCGGGTTCGCCGAGTTCCTTCGTGCGACGCTCGTAGGCAAGTTTCGCATCCGACAGAATTTCTTCACCGAGGAACTGGCGCGTCACCCGACCACGGGAACCCGCCTCCGTGAAGAGCTCATCGATCGTGATCGAAATGGGGTAAATGGTCTTCAGCTCGCGCCACAGCGACTCCAGATTCCAGTCGTCCGAATGGCCCTCACCCGTATGGTCGTCGATGATCTCGTTGATGACATCCTCGAGAAAGCGAGCCACGCGGTCCTGGAGGTCATCGCCCTCCAGAATGTGGCGACGATCGCCGTAGATCGCCTCGCGCTGACGGTTGAGGACATCATCGTATTTGAGGACGTTCTTGCGGATCTCCGCGTTGCGGGCCTCCACCTGACTTTGCGCGCTGCGGATTGCGCGGCTCACCACTTTGGACTCGATCGCGAGGTCATCGGGAACATTGCCCCTGCCCATGAGCGACTCCGCAGCGGCAGAGTTGAACAGGCGCATCAAATCGTCGGTGAGCGAAAGGTAGAAGCGGCTCTCTCCGGGGTCACCCTGACGACCGGAGCGTCCGCGCAACTGGTTGTCGATGCGGCGGGACTCGTGCCGCTCGGTACCGAGCACGTAGAGTCCGCCAACCTCCACCACTTTCGCGGCTTCAATTTCGACTGCCTTCTTCACCTTCTCGTAGACGGCATCCCACTCCGCCTCGTACTCTTCGGGCGTTTCCGCGGGACTGAGTCCCCTGGCGTTCATTTCCGCTACCGCAAGGAACTCGGCGTTTCCACCCAGCATGACGTCGGTACCGCGGCCGGCCATGTTCGTGGCGACGGTGACCGACCCCAATCGACCTGCCTGAGCGACGATCGCCGCTTCGCGAGCATGGTTTTTCGCGTTCAGCACCTCGTGCTTGATGCCCTTCTTGGCGAGCAACTTGGAAAGGTATTCGCTCTTCTCCACGCTCGTGGTACCCACGAGAACCGGCTGACCGCTCTGGTGGCGGCGCGCGATGTCCTCAACCACCTGTCCGAACTTCGCCTGCTCGTTCTTGTACACGAGATCGGACTTGTCCATCCGGATCATGGGCTTGTTCGTGGGGATGGCCACCACACCGAGCTTGTAGGTGCTCATGAACTCGGCGGCCTCGGTTTCCGCGGTACCGGTCATGCCGGCGAGCTTCTTGTACAGCCGGAAATAGTTCTGAAGGGTGACCGTCGCGAGCGTCTGGTTTTCCGCCTTGACCGCGACGCCCTCCTTGGCCTCGATGGCCTGGTGGATTCCCTCGTTGTAGCGGCGACCCACGAGAATACGGCCGGTGTGCTCGTCCACGATGAGCACCTCACCGTTCATCACGACGTAGTCCTTGTCGCGCTTGAAGAGCGCGACCGCCTTGATGGCATTGTTCAGGAAGGAGATGAGCGGGGTGTTCGCCGACTCGTAGAGGTTGTCGATTCCGAGATAGTCTTCGACCTTTTCAATGCCCGGTTCCAGCACGCCCACGGTGCGCTTCTTCTCATCGACCTCGAAATCGACGTCGGGAACGAGCCGCTTGGCCACCTGAGCAAACTCGTTGAACCAGCGGTTCGCCTCGCCGGAGGACGGGCCGGAAATAATGAGAGGCGTTCGAGCCTCGTCGATAAGGATCGAGTCGACTTCATCCACTATCGCGAAGTGGTGGCCGCGCTGCACCATGTCGGATGCCGTCCACGCCATGTTGTCGCGAAGGTAATCGAAGCCGAACTCGTTGTTCGTACCGTAGGTGATGTCCGCCTCGTACTGTTCGCGCCGCACGGCAGGGGTCTGGCCGGAAATGATGCAACCGGTGGTCATCCCGAGGGCCCGAAACACGCGCCCCATCAGCTCGGACTGGTAGCTGGCGAGGTAGTCGTTCACCGTGATGACGTGCACGCCGCGCGACGCTATCGCATTGAGATAGGCGGGCATTGTTGCGACGAGCGTCTTTCCTTCACCAGTTTTCATCTCGGCAATGTTGCCCAGATGAAGTGCGGCGCCACCCATGAGCTGCACGTCGAACGGCCTCATCCCCAGAGTGCGTCTCGACGCCTCGCGCACCGCAGCGAAGGCTTCCGGAAGCAGGTCGTCGAGCGTTTCACCCGAGGAGTAGCGTTCACGCAACTCGTGGGTTTCGTTCCTCAGCTCGTCGTCGGTGAGCTCCTTGAAGTCATCCTCGAGTTCGTTGATGGCGTGCGCGTAGCGTTCCAGGCGACGAAGGGTTCGCCCCTCCCCTACGCGGAGAACTCGTTCAAGAACATTGGCCACGGATCACTCCCATTAAGGTCTCTGAGCTGTTTTCGGCACGCTCGCGCTGCCGTTCAGTCAACAACACAGCCTAACCCGCGCATGCCGGGTGCCGCGCATTTCTCACCGACGCTGGCGGCGCTTTCCCAGTTCCTCACGCTGCTCGACATCAAGGCCGATGACCCCGTAGTCCCATCCTTTTCGCCGGTACACGACGCTCGGCCGATCCGTCTCGGCATCGATGAACAGGTAGAAGTCGTGCCCCACGAGTTCCATGCGGTAGAGCGCGTCATCCACGGTCATCGGCGTCGCCGGGAACACCTTTTTACGGATGACGACCGGGCTCCAGTCCTCTTCCTCCTCCTGCTGGGTGACGACGGGTACAGACCCGGTGGCCACGCGATCCAGAACCTCCGGATCCGCCGGCGTGATATCGACGACCTTGAAGCCGTCGGCGCTGGCCTCCCGCAGGGAAACGGGGCGGCGGCGGCCGCTCTTGTGGAGTTTGGTTCGATCTTTTGCCCGGCGCAGGCGTTCCATCAACTTGTCGAATGCGAGATCGAAGGCGGCGTACTTGTCCGCACCGATGGCCTCCGCCCGCACGAGTGGTCCGGGCCCGATCAGAGTCAACTCCACCTTGTCGTCGCCCGCCGTGCCGTTCTTCTCGTTGTGACGCGACACCTTTACTTCGAACGCGAGCGCCTTATCGGCGAGGTGGGAAACTTTGTCAGACTTCTCCGTGGCGTAGTCGCGAAATCTGTCCGTGATTCCGAGCCCCAGACCGTTGATGGAAACTTCCATGACATCCTCCCAGTCTTCTGCGACGCAGGCCGCCCAGCGAAACCAGGCGGTGTGTGTGCGCCTCTTTTAGCCACCGTATCCTTCCACCCTGTGGATGTCACGCGTGCGCGCAGAGTGTGCGCCGAGAATGCCGTTCCGACGCGGCGTGAACGCGAGGGTTGCCGCGCCGCACACCGTCGCACCTGCCTCGCGCAGAGCCCTCACAGCCTCGAGGAGGGTCTCTCCCGTGGTGACGACGTCATCCACGAGAAGGAAGGTTCGTCCCGCGGCGGGAACCGCGCGAAGCGAGCCGCGAAGATTGACGGCCCGCTGAGCGCGATCGAGCGCTTTTTGATTCTGCGTCGCGGAGACGTGCTGGAGCACCCGCGAGGTTCGAAACCCCGCAGCTCGAGTGAGAAGCTCTACCGGGTGGTAGCCCCGTCGTCGTCGTGCGCGCGGCGAGGCAGGAATGACGCACAGCTCCACCCGACCGGCGGCCGAGCGCGCCATGCGTTCCACGGCGATGCGCAACGGCACCGAGAGCGCGCGTGCCAGATCGGTTCTGCCGCCCTCTTTGAATGCCAGAATCATGGATCGAAACGGTGCTTCATACGGCACTGCGCTCACCACGCGCAGACCCTGAACGAGGTGTTGCTCCAGCGCCAGCGGAAGACGAGGGTCGCCGAGGAGCGCTGCGCACGCTGAGCACAGGGCCCGGTCTGGCGCGTCGCAGCCCGCGCACGTGACGGGAAAGAGCAGCGACATCGCATCGAGGGCAGCCTCGCGAACCAGATCCAGCACGTATCAAGCCTGGAGCGGCAAGGCGCCCCTCGACAGGGAAATCCGGCCGGCTGTTCACCTGGCGAACGCGCGCGCGGTGTGCGGGAAGAGTTAGCGCTGCGTCGCCAACACATCGACTTTCGTCGTCGATGCCTGCCAGCTGCTGCCACGAGGTGATTGGAGGTGGTGATCCGACCCGAGCACCCGCAAGCCCGTGCGGCCATTTCCCCCGGCGATTGCCACGGCAGACTCCGGGCGTCCGAGCGACGTGCGCTGGCCGCCGACTTCGAAGGAATTGACGTTCGAGGTCGTACCGGAATGCGTCAACGTGGCAACGGAGAACTGGTCAATCCACGCGGCGTCCACCGCGGTATCGTCGTCGATGGGCGAATCCAGAACGGGCGCGTTGATGCTGACCGGCACATAGTCCTGGGTGCCATCCCTCGAGATTGCCGCAACGATGAGCCGCGCACCGGATGTCGTCTGCAGGAGAATCGCCACTCGCACATTGTCCTGTGCAATTTGTAGAGACACGATGTGCGACCCCGAGGGCAGAGACGTGGCCACCGGATGCGCGGTGCCGTCCTGTCCGATCGCCAGCACGGAATTCGGCGAGTCCGCAGGCACAGTCCACACGTATCCGAAATCATCCACGGCGGGCGCTATCAACCCGGAACGATCATCGATGAGCGGCGATTGCTTCGCATTGACGCGCACGATGTGCACGCCGTCAGCGGCGAGCACCGCGGCGGACTGAGCATCCTGGCCCATGGCAATTGCCGTCGGGGCCAGAGCGGCAATCTTGTCGCTGAGCTGGGGAATCGGGCTAATCTCCCCGCCGGCGAGGAAGCCAAACGCACCATCGGCCAGCACGAGCGGCCGGGAATCGACCGGGCGCTGGCTCGAGGGTCCGCCGGATCCGATCGGCTTGATGGCGAGGATGGAGTCCGCCACGGAAATTTCGACGCTCGCAATTCCCGGCACCGAGGCGAGGCTCTCCGAGAGCTGCAGCTGCATTCGCTGGCGCTGCGGCCCGTCCGCACCCGCGGCTTCCGCGGTGAGGTCCACCTGCGCGACGGTGGAATCCACGGACACGGTGGTACCCGGACTCAGCTGCGTGCCATCCGGGAACTGGGACACCACGGCGCCCTTCAGCCAATCCGGCGGCCCGGCGAGCAATGCGGTCACTATTCGGTTGGCTGTCGTACCTCCCGGAAACCAGCGTTCGTCTGGCACGAGATAGCGAAGGCTGAGGTCGTAAAAATAGAGCGCGTGTTTGGAGAAGATGGTGAGGAACGTGCTCATCGGCAACACGATTCCCGCGGGCGCCTGGTCGATGCGCCACTGACCGTCTTCCTTCACGAAGTGAAACTGCAGGGTCTGGGTCGCGGAACCCACTGCCGAATACGCGCCGAACGCGTCGAGCTGCGCGACGCTCGTGAAGGAGTACTGCATGGTGGTGCCATCCACGCTGCTGGTGACGGGCAGTCCCGTGCGAATGAGCACGCTCTTGCGCGGGTCCCACTCCTTTTTGAACTCTGAACTGAGAAATTGGCGAGCAACCCCGTAGTCGTTTTGCGGGCCGGTGAATGCCGCGATGAATCCCTCGAGAATGGATCGCTGATCCGCGCCGGCGGCGGGACCGAGCGGATTGAAGACGAAGTCGCCGGAGGGTTCATCCGTGAACGGGTCGCCCGCGTGCACCCCGCCCGAGGTGGGAATCCCGCCGCACCCGGCCAGAGCAACGGCGATGAGCGCTGCCACCGACGCAGCGAGCGCCCGCGTCATCAATTTAGAGAACCGTGCCATTGCTTTCATCGCTCACCTCCAGTTGCTCGAGCGCTTCTGCGGGTGGAAGCTCCAGAGGCGACACGCGGATGCTGCGCTCCAGACTGCGTGGCAACGTGAGCCTGAAGCACGTTCCGTTGCCCGGCTCCGACCACACATCCAGATAACCACGATGCAGCGATGCATCCTCCAGAGAGATTGCCAGGCCAAGTCCCGTTCCGCCGATAGTCCGCTTGCGGGACGGGTCCGCCCGCCAGAACCGATCGAACACTCTCGAGAGATCCTCGGTGTCGATTCCGATGCCGTGATCCCGTACCGCGAGCGCGACAGCGTCCTCGTTGCTGTCGATCGACACGACGATGGGTTTGCCTTCTCCGTGTTCGATGGCGTTGCCCAGCAGGTTGCGCAGAATTCTGCGAATGCGACGCGGGTCGACATCCACGTCGAAGTACCCGCCGACCGGGACGAATCGCACGCTCGAACCGTGTTCCTCGGCCACCGGGCGCATCCCTTCGACGGAGTCCTCGACCAGCCGCACCAGATTGGTCTGTTCAATGTCGAGTTCGACCGCGCCGGCGTCGAACCTGCTCACTTCCAGCAGATCGGCCAAAAGAACTTCGAATCGCTGCACCTGAGTATGCAGCAGTTCCGCGGTGCGGGCCGTCGCGGGCGGGAAGGTCTGCCTCTGGTCGTACAACACGTCTCCGGCGAGGCGGATGGTGGTGAGGGGCGTGCGCAACTCGTGCGAGACATCCGCGACGAACCGTTGCTGCACACGGGAAAGTTCGCCCAGTTTTGTGATCTGTTCCTGAAGGCTGTCGGCCATCTCATTGAACGAATGTGCGAGGGTGGCGATGTCGTCTTCGCCTTTTTCGGGCATGCGCTGATCCAGTTGACCCGCCGCCACTTTTTGGCTCACCTCTGCCGCGACACGCACCGGCCCGACGACGAGCCGCACGACGACGAACGTGACGGCACCGATGAGGATGACCAGCGCGAGTCCGCCGAGGATCAGCGTTTGCTGCACGAACGAGAGTGTCTGCTGCACATCGCCGAAGTCGTAGACGAGGTAGAGCTCGTACTCGCCCGCGCCCGGTACATTCAGCAGCGACCCCACCGCGAGACCGGGACGGCCATCCTCCAGAGCGACGGACTGCCACCACACCCGCTGCGTGTCCCCCACCTTCTCGACCGCATTCCGCAATTCAGGCGAAATCACCTCATCCGGAAAGGATCTGCTCTTCGAGGGCTGCAGGGTCACGGGTGTTTGATCCTGTCCCGGCGAGCGGTACAGCGCGACACCGAGGCCGCCGGGGCTCGTCGTCGTCGACCGGATGTTGCTGAGCGTCGTGTTGCTCAGGCTCTCCAGGTCTGTGCGCGAAGGGTCGGTCGTGGCGATATCGCTGTCGAACACCTCCTGAGCCCTCACCGTCGCGCGGCTGGATTCCGCGAGCACCTGATCGAGGCGCGAGTCGAAGAGGTTGCTTCCAATGCTGATCGACATGTACGTGCCCAGAATCGCCACCGCAACACCGGAAAGAATCACCGTGATCGCGACCGTGCGGAACTGGAGGTTCGCGCGCCAGAAACGCAGAACCCTGGACGGGATCGACCGCCAGTCCGGCATCCGAAAGGACGGTGTCGGAAAGCTCGGGGCGAACCTAACCGGTTGCACCGGCACGATAACCGACCCCGCGCACCGTCATCACGATCTTCGGGTTATCGGGATCGTCCTCGATCTTCGCCCGCAGCCGTTGCACGTGCACGTTCACGAGCCGCGTGTCCGCTTTGTAGTGATAACCCCACACCTGTTCGAGCAGCATTTCCCGAGTGAACACCTGCTGCGGCCGCGACGCGAGGGCAAGAAGCAACTCGAATTCCAGCGGCGTCAGGTTGATGCGTTCCTCGCCGCGCCGCACCTCGTGACCGGCGACGTCCAGGGTGAGGTCCCCGACCCGCAGGATGTCTGAGCTCCCGACCGTCGCCGGTCTCAGCCGCGTCTTGATTCGGGCGACGAGCTCTTTGGGGTTGAACGGTTTGACCACGTAATCATCTGCGCCGCTCTCCAAACCGTGGACCACATCCGTCGTGTCCGACTTCGCGGTGAGCATGATGATGGGGACGCCGGATTCGACGCGAATTTCCGCGCACACCTCGATCCCGCTCTTGCCGGGAAGCATAAGGTCCAGCAACACCAGATCGGGTCTGCTCGCCTGAAAAATGGACAGCGCTTCGGCGCCGTCAGCGCAAAATACGGGCTCGAACCCTTCGCTGCGCAACACAATGCCAATCATTTCCGCGAGCGCGGTGTCATCGTCAACGACGAGGATTCGTGCGGTCATTGTTCCTGCTTTTCTTCATACCGGAGAATCTCACGGGCTTTCGTGATGCTCTCGCACAAGAGTAGTCGAGTGTGAAACGATAATGCGGTGGGGCCCGATTTTTTCGCGGCGGGTACTGGAAAACAGAGCATGAGGGACCGCTACTTCTATGAGTGATTCATGACGGACGATCAGAACTGGCAGGCACCCGGCACATCGTCGTCCGGGGCTCGACAGCCGGCGGCCGGACAGCCCGGCACGGAACCGCCGGCCGCGACCGGAGTTCCCATTCCGCCGCCCGCTCCGCCGGAATCCTCCCCGTATGCCCCCGCCGCTTCCGCGTCGCCGCCGTCGGTTCCGCAGCCGGGAGGCTGGACGCCGCCGCCCAAGCCGGGACTCATCCCGCTTCGACCGCTGGACCTCGGAACTCTGCTCGGTGCCGCGTTCCGGGTTTTGCGCCGAAACCCGCGCCCCACGTTCGGCGCCGCAGTGCTGCTCCAGTCCGTGACGATGGTCGCGTCGCTCCTGTTCATCGGCGGATTTCTCGTTGCCTCGCTCATGCGCCTCGGCTTCGCGAGTTCCGGCGATCAGACAGCGATCATCGCGGGAACCGTGGGACTCGGGGTAGTGGCCACTCTCGCGACCGTTTTTCTGGGGGTCATCGCGCAGGCGCTCCTTCAGGGCATCATCGTCATCGAAGTCGCCAGGGGGTCACTCGGCGAGAAACTCACGCTGCGCAAGCTCTGGGCGTTCACCAGGGGGAGGCGGTGGGCGCTCATCGGCTGGGCCGCCATCCTCGCGGGCGCCCTGCTCATCGCCATCGGGCTCGTCACGCTCGTCATCGTTCTGCTTATCGTCACGATGGGCGCCATCGGGATCGGCATCGGCATCCTCGTCGGCATACTCGGCGTGCTCGCGCTCGTGGTGCTCGGTGTCTGGCTCGGCACGAAGCTGTGTCTCGTCCCCAGCGCGCTCATGCTCGAACGAGTGAAACTCAGCGCGGCGGTGGCGAGGTCGTGGGCGCTGACCAACGGCAGCTTTTGGAAGGTTTTCGGCATCCAGGCCCTCGTCTCCATCATTCTCGGCGTCGCGACGAACGTTGCTCTCATCCCGTTCTCCATCGCCGCTCCACTGCTGGTGGGGCTCCTCGACCCGAACGGGACCAACTCGACGTTCCTGATCATCGCGATGGTGGGGATCTACATTCTTCAAATCGTGGTCTCCATCGTGATCAGCGCGATCACCTCCATCATTTCGACCGCGACGACGGCGCTCATTTACCTGGATTTGCGGATGCGAAAAGAAGGCCTCGATCTCGAACTCACGCGATTCGTCGAGGCGCGGCACACGGGTGCAGGGGCGGACGAGAATCCGTATCTTCGTGAAGAACCCCCTGGGCCTTCGGCCGGGTACGTCTTCGCATGATCATTGCCGCACCTGCGCTGGGACTCCTGGCCGACGTTCCCGTTGACCCGGACGGGGACCAGGCGCGGCAGTGGATCATCGAGGAGCTTTCCAAACCCGAGTATCAGGCCGCGCGGCCAACCTTGTGGGATCTGCTGAGCAAAGCCGTGTGGGACTGGCTGAATTCGCTGCACTTTGCCGGCGGCGGCGGGTGGGGAACCGTGTTGCTCATCATTCTGATCGTGGTCGTCGCCGGCATCCTCATCTCCGCCTTCTTCATCTTTGGAATGCCGCGCCTGAATCGGCGGAGCACCCTCGTCGGGTCGCTGTTCGGCGCGGACGAGGATCGGGACTCGGAGTCGCTTCGTCGCAGCGCGGATGCCGCGGCAGCTCGCGGAGACTGGAATCTCGCAATCGAGGAGCGATTCAGGGCGCTCGCCCGCGTGCTCACGGAGCGGGTGCTGGTGTCCACAGACCCCGGAACGACGGCGCGCGGTTTCGCAACCAGAGCCGGTGCGGTTTTCCCCCGCCACGCGCAGCGGTTAACGGCGAGCGCCCGCGTGTTCGATGACGTGCGCTACCTGGGCAAAACGGGTACCGAAGAGGATTACTCCGCGCTCGCACAGCTGGAAAGTGAGCTGCGGAACGCCCGCGCCACTGTGGACGAGCGAACACCCGCGGCGAGCGCGCAATGACGCTCACGGCACGACACGAGCTCGAATCGACCGTCATCACCCCGACCATCCGCAAAAAAAGCCGCGCGATTCGCTACTGGATCATTGCCGGAGCAGCGCTCGTGGTCGTGGCGCTGCTCGTGATGGTGGTGCGAGGCGCGGGACAGGGTGCGACCGTGTCGCTGTCGCCGACCGATGCGAGCCCCGGCGGCAGCAAAGCGCTTGCTCAGGTGCTTCGCCAACAGGGCGTCACCGTCACCGCAACATCCGGGATGAGCGCGACGCGCGACGCCGCAAGTGCTGAGAATTTCGGTGCCGCGAACACCACGATCTTTCTGGTCGACGACGGCGGATACCTCGACGCGGACAATCTGCGCGAGCTCGAGCGCATCGCGGCGCGCCTCATCGTCATGACACCGAGCTTCGACCAGCTCGACGTCCTCGCTCCCGACGTCGCGCTCGCCGGCAACGTCGACGGGACGCTCACGGCTGATTGCGCGCTTCCCCCGGTGCAACGCGCCGCATCCGTCACCGGCTCGGGTTCGGGTTACCGACTTATCGGCTCGGACCCCGACGCCGTCGCCTGCCTCGACAGCGGTGACGACATCCACTCCCTCGTCGACATTGCGCACGCCGACAGCCGCGTCACCGTCGTCGGCACTCGCGAAGCGTTCACCAACGAATCGCTCCCGCTGCACGGCAACGCAGCCCTTGCCCTCGGCTTGCTGGGCGAAACACCCAACCTCGTGTGGATGATGCCCACCATCGCCGATGCGTCGGCGGGCGGTGCCACCATCGCCGAGTTGACTCCGGCATGGGTGAGCGCCGTCATGGCGTTGCTCATTCTGACCACCGTCGCGGCCGGATTCTGGCGGGGCCGCCGGTTCGGACCGCTCGTAGTCGAGTCCCTCCCTGTGACGGTGCGCGCAAGCGAGACGATGCACGGACGCGCGCGGCTGTACGAGAAATCGGCTGCAGAACTGCACGCGCTCGATGCGTTGCGCATGGGGACCATCGACAGGCTGGGTGCATATTGCGGTTTGCCGCTCGTGGCCACCGTGGACGACGTCATCCGGAATGTCGCGCGCGTGACGGGTCGGCAGAGCGCGGAGATTGCCCGCATCGTTCGCGACGATGTTCCGGGGAATGCGAAGGATCTCCTTCGGCTCTCGGACGAGCTTCTCGAACTTGAAGCGTCGACGGCCAAAGCCACTCGGCCCGCATCCGCAACAATAGACACGACAAACACCACAAAACCGAAGGGCTGAGCCGATGACCGACGAACTTCGAGCACAATTCGCGCGCGTGCGCACCGAGGTGGGCAAAGCCGTTGTGGGCCAGGATGGTGCGGTCACGGGGCTCATGATCGCGCTGCTCGCGGGTGGTCATGTCGTGCTCGAGGGGGTGCCCGGAGTGGCGAAAACTCTTCTGGTGCGCACCCTCAGCGCAGCCCTCAATCTCGACACGAAGCGAATCCAGTTCACGCCGGACCTCATGCCGGGCGATGTGACGGGTTCGCTGGTGTATGACGCGAAGGCGGGCGAATTCGAGTTTCGCGCCGGGCCCGTGTTCACGAACATCCTGTTGGCGGATGAAATCAACCGCACGCCGCCCAAAACCCAGTCTGCGCTTCTGGAAGCGATGGAAGAGCGCCAGGTGTCCGTGGACGGCGAGACGCGGCCGCTGCCGGATCCGTTCATGGTCGCCGCGACCATGAACCCGATCGAATACGAGGGCACATATCAGCTACCGGAAGCCCAGCTGGATCGCTTTTTGTTGAAGCTCGTTCTCGACCTGCCGGAGCGCGAGGATGAGCTGGACATCCTCCAGCGCAGCGCGGATGGTTTCAACCCTCGCGAGCTCGCCGCAGCGGGAGTGACGCCGGTTCTGGACGCTGCGCAGCTCGCCGCGGCACGCGCGGACGTCGCGACGGTGACCGTGAGCGCGGATGTCATCGGCTACATCGTGGACCTCGCGAGAGGCACGAGATACAGCCCCTCCGTGAAGCTGGGGGTGAGCCCTCGCGGCGCGAACGCTCTCCTGGCGGCGGCACGCGCGTGGGCGTGGCTCACCGGTTCGACGGGTGTGACGCCGGACCACGTGCAGGCCATGGCTCTGCCCGTGTGGCGGCACCGCATCCAGTTGCGACCTGAGGCCGAGCTCGAGGGCGTCTCGGCGGACACCATTCTGCGCTCGGTGATGCAGCAGGTGCAGGTGCCGATTTAACGTGCGCGCCTCATGGTGATCTCGGGATGGTTCATTGCGCTCCTCACGGCAGGGGTGGTGCCGATCGTGCTCACGAACGACCCCGCATGGGTGGCGTATTGGCTCGCGATCGCCGTGGCGCTCGCGATCGCGGATGTTTTCATCGCGGGCTCACCCCGACGCGTGCGGCTTTCGCGTGAGGTGCCCGTGCGCGTGCGTCTCGGCGAGACCGTGGTGACGACCCTCACGATCGAGAACACAGGGGCACGCACGATCCACGGGATCGTGCGTGATGCGTGGCAGCCGTCGGCGGGTTCGTTTCCCACGCGCGCGCGGATTTCGATTCGCTCGGGTGAACGCAGGGCGATTCGCACGCGGCTGACTCCCGTGCGGCGCGGGGAGCGAAGAGCCGTGCACGTGACGATCAGGTCATTCGGGCCCCTGCATCTCGCCGCCCGCCAGGCAACGATCAGTGCCCCGAGCGCCATCCGCGTTCTGCCGCCGTTCGCGTCGCGGAAGCACTTGCCATCACGACTCGCGAAGCTGCGCGAGCTGGATGGACGCACCAGTGTGCTCATCCGCGGTCAGGGCACCGAATTCGACAGTCTGCGCGAGTACGTGCGCGGCGACGACGTGCGCTCGATCGACTGGAGAGCCACCGCGCGTCGACATGACCCGCACGGCAGCCACAAGCTCATGGTGCGCACCTGGAGACCCGAGCGGGACCGCCGCGTCGTGATCGTCATCGACAGCGGCCGTCTTTCCGCCGCGCGGATCGCGGGAGAGCCGCGCATTGACACGGCGTTCGAGTCCGCGCTCCTGCTCGCCGCGCTCGCCACGCGGGCCGGCGACCGCGTCGACCTGCTCATTTTCGACCGCCGGATTCGCGCGCGCGTCCAGGGCGCGAGCGGGCCCGACCTGCTTTCCCGCATGGTCGACGCAATGGCCCCCGTTGATCCGGAACTCATCGAGCCCGACTGGGGCGCCCTGCCCGGCCTCGTGCGTTCGGTAACAAGTCAGCGCGCGCTGGTCGTCATCGCCACATCCATCGAGTCTCCTGGGGCGTCGAGAGGGCTGCTGGCAGTGTTGCCTCAGCTCACGCGGCGGCACACGGTCGTGGTGTCTTCTGTCGTGGACCCGGATGTGCTCTCCGCCTCGCGCGTGCGCGACCGCCGCGAGGACGTGTACCTGGCCGCGGCCGCCGAACGCGCGCTGCTCGACCAGTCGCGCGTCGCCGCCGCCATCCGGCAGCTCGGCGGGGATGTCGTCACCGGCTCCCCCGCCGAACTGCCACCGGCCCTCGCCGATCGGTACATTGCCCTCAAAGCCGCGGGGAGGCTTTGAGCGACAGTGCAGCAAGCCGCGGGGCGGCTGCAGCCGTTACATCTTCAGGTTCGCGCGGAGTGCGGCACCGAGGGTCGCGTCAACGTTTGTCCAGTATTGGACGGCGCGTTCGCGGATGTCGTCATTTCTGACCGCGCCCACTCCGCCGGTGATCGTCTCGAGGAAACGCGCCCGTCCGGCGTCGTCGAACACCTCGCGGTACAGCGTGCCGGCCTGACCGAAGTCGTCGTCGTCCGAACGAAGGGTTGCGGCGGCGCGGATGAGTGCGCCATCCGATTCCCAGCCGCCTTCACTCGCCCGTTGCGGGTCGGCGGCGGGTCCGCCGAACGAGTTCGGTGCGTAGGTCGGGGCACCCGCGGGGGCGGCATGGAAGCGCATGTTGCCCTCGTGGCCGTACGTGTTCACCTGTGTGCGCGGCGCGTTCACCGGCAACTGGTTGTAGTTCGTGCCGATGCGGTAGCGCTGGGCATCCGGGTAGGAGAAGACGCGCGCCATGAGCATCTTGTCCGGGCTGATGTCGACGCCCGGCACGAGGTTCGACGGCGAGAACGCCGCCTGCTCGATGTCGGCGAAGAAGTTCTCCGGGTTGCGGTTCAGCGTGAAGTGGCCCACCTTGATGCGCGGGTAGTCCGCCTTGGGCATGGTCTTCGTGAGGTCGAACGGGTTGAACCGGTACGTCTTGCCTTCCTCGTACGGGATGACCTGCACGTACACGTCCCACACCGGGTTATCACCGGCAGCGATGGACTCGAACAGGTCGCGGCGGTAGTAGTCGGCATCCGAACCGGCGAGCTTTTCGGCTTCTTCGTTGCTCATCGCTTCGACGCCCTGCCGGGAGAGGAAGTGGTACTTGACCCAAAAGCGCTCTCCTGCGGCGTTGATCCACTGGTAGGTGTGCGATCCGTAGCCGTTCATGTGGCGCCACGAGCGTGGAAGTCCGCGGTCTCCCATGAGGTAGGTCACCTGGTGGGCGGATTCCGGCGAGAGCGACCAGAAGTCCCACTGCATGTCGGCGTCCCGCAATCCGGAGGAGCCGAGGCGCTTTTGCGAGTGGATGAAGTCGGGGAACTTGATTCCGTCGCGGATGAAGAACACGGGGGTGTTGTTCCCGACGATGTCGTAGTTGCCTTCGGTCGTGTAGAACTTGAGCGCGAATCCGCGCACGTCGCGCCAGGTGTCGGGAGAGCCCTGCTCGCCGGCAACGGAGGAGAAACGGGCGAGCATCTCGGTCTTGGTGCCCTTCTGGAACACCGCGGCACGCGTGTACTGGGATACGTCCTCGGTGATGACGAGCTCGCCGAATGCTCCCCCGCCCTTCGCGTGCGGGTTGCGCTCCGGTACACGCTCGCGGTGGAACGCAGCGAGTTTCTCCACGAGATAGCGGTCGTGGAGCACCGTGGCCCCGTTGGGGCCGGCGGTGAGGGAGTGCTCGTCGCTCGCGACGGGGGCTCCCGTTTGTGTGGTTGTAGCCCGCGTGGCGGTGGTGTCGTTCGTCATCATTTCTCCGGTTTCTTGTCATTCGGCTGGTGGGTATCGGTTGCGTCGGCTTCCTGGAGGCACTTCGGGCACGTACCCCAGTAGGTGACTTCTGCGTTGTCAACGGAAAAACCTGCGGCGTCGGACGGCTCAAGGCACGGCGCGTGCCCGACGGCGCAATCGACATCGACGATGTCGCCGCACACGATGCACACGAGGTGGTGGTGATTGTCGCCCGTGCGGCGCTCGTACCGTGCAGGGGATCCAGCGGGTTCGATCCTGCGCAGGAGTCCCGCAGCGGTGAGGTCATGTAAAACGTTGTGGACGGACTGCACCGACAGCCGCGGAATGCTTCCCTTGAGCACCCGGTGCAGTGATTCTGCGTCGGTGTGGGGTCGGTTTTGCAGCGTGTCGAGTATGGCCACGCGACCCTCGGTTACTCGGAGGCCCGCGTCGCGAATTTCGTGCGCAACCGGTGAGTCCATCGCTCAACCATATCCCGTTATCGTGAATAACTCAAAATAAGAGAGTTTCAGCCGGCGACGATCTTGCGCGCTCCCGCCTCGAACTCATCCACATCGCCGGTCGCCCCCGACCGGAACGCCCTGCGGCCGACAACCCACTGGTACGTGAGGAACGCGGCGAGCGCCAGCGAGCCGATCCCGATTTTTACCGGCCACGGCCAGGGCTGCCGCGTGACCACACCCTCGATGACACCGGAAACGAAGAGCGACAAAGCGAGACCGATCGTCACGGTCATGAGCGCGCGGCCATCCTCGGCGAGCGCCTGCACGCGAGTTCTGTGCCCCGGCGCGATCCAGGCCCAAAAGATCATGAGGCCCGCCGCACCCGCCGAGAACACCGAATACAACTCAAGCTGACCGTGCGGCGCAATGTTCAGAAAAAACACGTCCGCCTTGCCGTGAGCGGCCATGACCGCGCCCGCGAGCCCAATGCTCTGCCCATTCATGAACAACAGGTACGGCGAGTACACGCCGATGATTCCGAACGCGATGCACTGGGCCGCGATCCACGCGTTATTGGTCCATACGAAGGCCGTGAACGTTCCCGGCGTATTCTCCGAGTAGTAATTGACAAATTGTTCGTTGACATACTTCTGCTGTTCAGCATCAGACCCGAACGTTTGCTGCAGCACCCCGGGTGTCGTGAGGGCCCACGCGGCGTAGAGCACCGCAACAATGGCAGTCGCCGCGGTGACGGCGAGCGTCAGCCATCGGATCCGGTAGAGCGCGGCAGGCAACTGAATGACAAAGAATTCCGGAATCCGGCTCAGCACGTTCCTGCCGCTGCCGGTAAATTTCAGCCGTGCGCGCGAAAGCGCGAGCGAGAGCCGATCACCCTGAATCGTGCTGCCCGACGTCGACTTGATGGCAGAAAGTTCGGTGGCACCGGACTGGTAGCGATCGATGAGCGCATCGGATTCCGGTCCGCTGAGGGTGCGGCGCGAACCCAATCGGGCAAGCTCGTCCCATTCATCGCGGTGGGCGGCGGAGTAGGCGTCGAGGTCCATCTGCTTAAATACTAGACATGTCGTCGACGGTGCTTCCCGGTTCTGAATATTCTGTCGTGCCCGACGATGAACTCATGACCGGCGAGGCCGTCGCTCTGGATGTGCGGCCCACCGGTTTCGTGCTGCGCGGCGCGGGCGCTGTCATCGATTTCCTGCTGTACCTCGGGCTGTGGATCGGATTCATCCTCATCATTTCGACTCCGGCCATCAGCGGGATGATTCCGCCCGCGCTCATGCGCGCAATTGTGATTGTGGCCCTCGTCGTGTGCATTGTGGTCATCCCCACGTTCGTGGAATTGCTGAGCAGGGGGCGCTCACTGGGCAAGCTCGCGGTGGGGGCGCGGATTGTTCGCGACGATGGCGGCGCGATCGGCTTCCGGCACGCGTTCACGCGGGCACTCGTGGGGGTGCTCGAAATCTTCTTCACCTTCGGCGGTTTCGCCGCACTCGTGGCGCTGTTGAATCCGCGCGCGAAGCGGTTGGGCGACCTCATCGCCGGCACGTACAGCCAGCATGAGCGAATCAGCAAGTACTCGCCGCCGGTCTTCGGGGTGCCCGACTCGCTTGAAGACTGGGTCCGCACCGCGGATGTCGCCAAAATGCCGGATGCCCTCGCGCGGCGCATCTCCCAATTTCTCGCTTCGGCGAGCGGCTACACGCCGCAATCGCGGGTTGCCGTGGCGCACGAGCTTTCCCTCGAAGCGCGCCCCTACGTTTCGCCGATTCCCCAGACCGAGCCTGAACTCTTTCTCGCCGCCATCGCCGCGGTCCGACGGGACCGGGAGTTCGCTTCCCTCACGCAGGAGAAAGCGCGACTGGCGGCTCTCACGCCAGCGCTGACGCGAACGCCGCGGGAGTTTCCGGAAAGGTAGTCGCGCGACGGCCGCGCCTCACGTGAGCCGCCGCACTCAATAGCGATAGTGCTCCGGTTTGTACGGCCCCTCCACCGGCACACCCAGGTACGCCGACTGCGCCGCCGTGAGCGTCGTGAGTTCGACGCCGAGCGCGGCAAGGTGCAGTCTCGCCACCTTCTCATCCAGGAGCTTGGGCAGAACGTGCACGCCCCGCGGGTAGTCGCCCGAAAACAGTTCCAGCTGGGCGAGCACCTGATTCGTGAACGAATTGCTCATGACGAACGAGGGGTGTCCCGTCGCATTGCCGAGGTTCATGAGTCTGCCTTCGGAAAGGATGAGAATGCTTCGTCCGTTCGGCAACCGCCACTCGTGCACTTGCGGCTTGATCTGCACCTTCTCCGCGCCGGCGAGGGCCTCCAGCCCCGCGATATCGATTTCGTCATCGAAGTGGCCCACGTTGGCCACGATGCACAGGTGCTTGAGCTCGAGCAGCTGATCCACGGTGACGACGTTCTGGTTGCCCGTCGCGGTGATCACGATGTCGACCTCGGAGATCACGCTCTCCAGTCGTGCCACCCGGAAGCCGTCCATGGCCGCCTGAAGCGCGTTGATCGGGTCGATCTCCCCCACGATCACGCGCGCACCCTGGCCGCGGAGCGCCTCTGCCGCGCCTTTGCCGACATCCCCGTATCCGACGACGAAGACGACTTTGCCGCCGATCAGCACATCGGTGGCGCGGTTGAGCCCGTCGGGCAGCGAATGCCGGATGCCGTACCGGTTGTCGAACTTGGACTTGGTCACCGAATCGTTGACGTTGATCGCGGGGAACAGCAGCTCCTGATTCCTCTCCAGCTCGTAGAGGCGGTGAACTCCCGTGGTGGTCTCTTCGCTCGCGCCGAGGATGTCTGCGGCGATCGTCGTCCAGCGGTGCGGATTGTGTGCCATGGATTCGCGCAGCGTCTTGAGGATCACCCTCCCTTCGTGGCTGTCGTCTGCCGAGGCGCTCGGAACCGATCCGGCGAGTTCGTACTCCCTGCCCTTGTGCACGAGAAGCGTGGCGTCTCCTCCGTCGTCGAGAATGAGGTTCGGACCGGTCCATCCTTCACCGGCCGCCGCGGCCTCGGCGCTCCAGTCGAAGATCTGCGAGGTGCACCACCAGTACTCGTCGAGGGTTTCCCCCTTCCAGGCAAAAATGGGCACGCCCGCCGGAGCCTGCGCGCTTCCGGTCGGGCCGACCGCTACCGCTGCTGCCGCATCGTCCTGGGTCGAAAAGATGTTGCAACTCGCCCACCGAACCTGCGCTCCCAGCGCCACGAGCGTTTCGATGAGCACGGCCGTCTGCACCGTCATGTGCAGGCTGCCCGCAATGCGCGCCCCGGTCAGCGGCTTCGATTCGCCGAATTCTTCGCGCAGCGCCATGAGCCCCGGCATCTCGTTCTCGGCGAGGCGGATTTGGTGGCGCCCGGCATCGGCGAGGCCGATGTCGGCAACTTTGAAGGCGAGAGCGGTGGAGGTGGTCATGATGACATTCTTCCAGCGTTTGCGGCTCAGCCGCGGAGGAGAGAGAGCACGCGATCCCGAACAAGCTCCATCGTGTTCGGCGTCTGGGCCTCGACGTTGAGTCTCAGCAGCGGCTCCGTGTTGGAGGGGCGAACGTTGAACCACCAGAATCCGTCGTCAGCGATCCCGCTGACCGTGAGCCCGTCGAGCTCATCGAAGTCGCACTCGGAGTAGGTGTCGACGATGCGCGCATAGGCGGCAGGGACATCCGTCACGACGGAGTTCACTTCGCCGCTGGAGGCATACGGCGTGTATGCGGATGCCATGTGCGAGAGGGGGGCGTCCTGGTGTCCGAACTCTGCCAGGATGTGCATCGCGGCGAGCATGCCGTTGTCCGCGCCCCAGAAATCACGGAAATAGTAGTGGGCGGAGTGCTCCCCGCCGAACACGGCCCCGGTTGCGGCCATTTCGTCCTTGATGAGCGAATGCCCGACCCTCGTCCGCACCGGGATGGCGCCGGCGTCACGAATGGTCTCCGCGACAATTCTCGACGTGATCAGGTTGTGGATGACGTAGATCTCGCCCGCGTCGCCGTGCGCGGCCACGCGCTGGATCTCGCGAAGCGCGACGACTGCGGCGACGGCCGACGGGTTCATGGGCGCGCCGTTCTCGTCGACCACGAAACAGCGATCCGCGTCGCCGTCGAATGCGAGGCCCAGATCGGCACCGTGTTCGACGACGGCGCGCTGCAGGTCTACCAGGTTTGCCGGCTCCAGCGGATTCGCCTCGTGATTGGGGAACGTGCCGTCAAGCTCGAAATACAAGGGAATGATCTCCAGCGGAAGCGGCGCCAGTCCCGCGGCGGTGCCGAGCACCGCGGGCACCGTCAATCCGCCCATGCCGTTTCCCGCATCCACGACGATGCGCAACGGCCGGATGCCCGAAAGGTCCACGAGACTGCGCAGATACGCCGCGTAGTCGGCGAGCACATCCGTCTCTCGAAAGGAACCCCTGGTCGCGTGCTGAGGGATGCCCGAACTCAAGTACGCTTTCGCGCGATCGCGAATGGCGGCAAGGCCCGTGTCGAGGCTGATACCCCGCGCTCCCGCCCTGCTCAGCTTGATGCCGTTGTAGGTGGCCGGGTTGTGGCTCGCGGTGAACATGGCGGCGGGCGCATCCATGCTTCCCGAGGCAAAATAGCTTTCGTCGGTGGAGCACAGGCCGATGGCGACGACGTTGCCGCCTCGCGCCATCACCCCCTCGGCAAACGCCTTGGCGAATCCGGGCGAGGAATCGCGCATGTCGTGGCCGACGACGACATCCCGACCCGCCGCATCAATCTCGTCTGCGAACCCCGCGCCGATTGCAGTGACCACCTCGTCGGTGAGCTGGGAGCCCACCAATCCGCGAACGTCATAGGTTTTGACGAAGGCATCCAGATCAGGCTGAGAACTCATTCCCCAATGCTACGTGACGCAAAACCTGCCAACCGCGCGGCACCGAGAGTCGCTCGGAGTGCTCGGCGCACAGATCGTAGGTGTGCGGTTCCGGCCTGGCGCTCAGCGGACCGAGCACGGCCATCGAGTCCGCATACACGTAGGTCAGAGTCGACACCGCGACGCGGCCACACGCAACTTTGCTGCACACCCGATCGTCCATGGTGATTCCACCTTAGCGACCGGCCTGCCCGCTTTCCGCGAACCCGCCGGGGCCGGTTCCGATTGCGGCGTCCGTAGAATGAAGCCATGGCTTATGGCAGGAGGGGCACCGCGCGGCGGGTGTCTCGCGCGGGTTGGCGCGATCGCCACGGGCGTGGCATCCGTGCGTCGGTCACCGGGCCCCGGCTGCCGCTGCTGCGCACGCGCAACACGATCTTCGAGGCGACCGTCGCGGCCACCGCGGAGTACCTCAAGGAACTGTGGCCGACGGAGCTCTCGGGCATGCGGGTGGAAATTGCCGCAATGCCCGCGGATGCTTCCGGTTCCGGCAGGCTGAAGCGCTGGGACACGCATCATGCCGAGCACCTCATCGTGCTGTATCGGCTGCCCATCGAACGGCTTGCCCGATTGCACCGCAACGACGACCTGCACCGGAGGATGCTCATCGAGAGTTGCGTGTTTCACGCCGTTGCCGAGTTGCTCGGCAAAGATCCGTGGGATCTGGCGCCGGAGCGTTTTCGGCACTAACCGAACTGGTGGTAAACCCTCACCGGAAGTGCGCTGCGATCCGGAGGACTCACGACGAAGCCCGCGAGCGCGGCGTCGCCTCGGTAGCTCACCGCCACGCGGAGCGACGCGAATCCGCCGAGGTTGTAGCTCGTGGCGGCCGCCACGGGAACGGCGCGAGCCTCACCGGCCGGTATCGTCACCGTCGTCCCGGCGCCCTTCTCGCCATCGATGGTCACGGACGCATCGCTGGATCCCGAATTGACGAGGTGGAGCACGGGGTTCGGTCCCGGCGCCACGCTCACGAGGCTGCGGGACTCGATTTCGGGTGCACCCACAAACCACGCGAAGTCTGTTGCGGTAACGCTCGGCGCAGCCGAGTCAGCTCCGTCGCCCGATCCGGCAGCTGCATCCGAGGGCGCCCCGTCGAGGGTCACCGTGGAGGTGCGCGCGGCAACGACCGCCGGATTCTCGCTTGCCACCGTGAGCGTCCAGGTTCCGTCGTCGAAGTCGCCCAGGGGCAGGTCCGTGACCACTCCCCTCTGCACGGTGAAGTTCGATGAGGTTCCCGGCCCGCTGCCATCCTCGGGGATCGCGGTCACCGTGATGGAGTTGTTTCCCTTGCCGGGGACGAACACCCGCAGGGCTCCCGTGAGGTCTGCGTAGCCGGGCTGGCCACTCACTCTGGCCACGTCGCGCTGGCCCATTGTCACGATTCCGGGGATCACCGTGAACGCTTCTGGGGATGTCGTCGCCGTGAACACGTCGATGCCTCCGGGCGTCAGCGTCCGCACGATGGACTGCTGCATGGATGCCGCGATCTGGCCGCCGATGCTCTCGACGCGCACGACCGGGCTGGTGATTCCGGGTGCGAACGCGGCGAGGGAGAACACGCGCCGACCGCCCGGCGGGACCACGATCCCCTCGGTGCCCGTTGCGCTCACGAGGCCGCTCTCCGAGTAAATGGTCACGTTCACGGTCGAGTTGACCTTGCTGGGGTTGTTGAGCGAGAGGAGGGTTGTTCTGCCGGTGATGGTGGATCCGCCGACGAGCCAGCTCTCTGTCGCTGCCTTCACGCACTCGCTCGCGGCGAACCCGACGTCATCCGCGCTGTCCACCCTTTGGGACTGACTGCCGGCGAGAATCCCCGGTTCCGCATCCGGCTCAGGAGGCGCCAGCACGAGGCGCTGCGACGGCGTATTGGTTGCGTTTTCGGTCGCGTCCATGTTTTCGAGCTGCGGGGATCCCACGGTCGCGTCGCGGGTGACGTCGGCGCGGCCGATCGATATCGCGGTCGTCGCGTCCTGACCCGTGTCATCGCCCAATTGCAGCACCGGGCCAGGACAGATCCGCTGCTGCGGCGCGGCAACCGGCGTCACGAGCATCGACTGCGCACCTTCCCCCAGCTGCGGAGCGGGAATGAGCGTGGCCGCGGCGATCGTGGCGACGGCAATGCCGATTCCGATGATGCCCACGGCTCCGCGGCCCCCCGCCCGCGCGAGCGCGCGCGCCAGGCCCGGCCGCGACACAGCGGGACTGCTGTCTTCCGCGCCCGGCACGGATGCAGATTCGGGGTCTGTGCGGTCGGGCTCAACCATGGTCGTCCTCGATGAAGGTTCCCGCCGGTTCCTCTTCCCGCGCCGCCGGTCGCGGTTTGCGCGGGCGTCCACCCACCGGGATGGCCAGAAGCGCGCTCACGCCGAACACGACGCCGAGAGCCACCAGATACCAGGTGCCGAGAGTGGACTGCAGCGCGCTGATGTGGTGACCGGGCGGCGTCGTCTCGCCGTCAAATCGCCAGAGCAATCCGTTCGCCGTGGTTCCCACGGGCGAGATGACCTCGTTGGCGTTGAGTGCGCGCACCGTCTGGAGGTGGGTGTGGTCTGCCGGCGTGCTGTCCGGAACGACGATGAACGAGATACCGAGGTCGCTCAATTCACTCGCGTAGTCGAACCCGCTTCGCGTGGCGAGGTTTCCCGCGAGAACCGCGAGCCGCTTGTCGACGGAAGTCGGGGCCAGCTTGGTGCTCACGAGGGTCGACTGGTCATCCAGCGTCGCACCGAGGCCGCGCTCCACCCGAACGGCGATTCCGGCATCCCCTTGCGAGGTGATGACGAGCGTCCCGACATCCGGTGACGACGTCGCCTGTGCGCTCACGAGCGCGGGCAGAATGCGTCCGTTCGAGGGGTGGACGAGCGACGTGCCGATGAACATCGCACCCAGCAGGGGGATGGAAAGCGCCATTACGGTCAGTGCCGCGACGACGGATACCGGACCCCGCGCGCGCCCAAGACCCTCCAGCGCAAAAACAGCCGCCGCGATCATCCCGAGCCACCACAGGCTCACTCCGGCACCGGCCCACACCGTCACCGGCTGAGCCCCAACGGCCCCCACGTGAACGTGCGCGGACATCACCGCAGTGAGGTAGCCGAGGAGGGCTATCGCGAGGGCGGGCAGCGCGCGCACGGTGCCCGGCAGAAAGAGCGACAGAATCGCGAGGATCCCCACGGGCGCAAGCAAAATACTCACGAGGATTGCTCCGGAGAGCCCTGGTGCCCCGACCGTGGAATCGCCGAGGCCATCCAGGATCATGGGCCAGCCGTGAAGCGTACCCGTGGCATCCGCGAGCGCGAGCTGCCAGCCGGAAGCGGCGCCGTGGGCGACGGGAACACCCGGGTCGGCGAGGAGGCCGAGCGGGTTGCCTCGGAGCACCTGCTGCACGATGAGCGGTGCGAACAGCACGAGCGCGGGAACCGGAATTCCGATGACGCGGTGAATGCGCGTGGGGCGTGAGACGAGGAGCACCACGAACAGGATCAGAAGAGCCGGCACGAGCGACGGCGCTCCCGCGGCCACGGCCGCGAACATGATGGCGGCTCCGGCTCCTGCCGCCCAGGAGCGCGTGGAATCCACAGCGGTCATCACGAGCCACGGCAGGAGCAGGTGCGCAATGAGCGCGCCGAGGTGACCGCCGCCGAGCGCGTCGAGAAGCGGCGGTGAAAACGCCCACAGGATCGCGGCGAGCGTCGGCATCCACACGCCGCGACTGAACCGCCGCGCCGCAAACCACGCACCGAGTGCGGCGAGGGGCAGCGCAAGGAAGTACAGCAGAATGATCGACCAGCTCGGCGACCACCAGGTGAGCGTGCCCAGGATCGCCAGCACCGCAGCAAACGGATCGGCCGCACCGAACGTTCCCGCGCCGATCTCGCGCCAGCCGAGACCGATGTTGGACCACAATTGGCCGACAGACTCATGCAGCGGACGGAGCCCGCCGCCGCTCAGCGCCGCCGCCCCCGAAATCGAGCCGTACGCGAGGAGGCCGATGAGCGCGACGATGAGAACGACCCACAGTCCGCCGTGGGCCACGAAGCCGGCTCGCGAATCGCTCCGGGCGAACGCCTTCGAGGAGGAAGCATCCGCGTCGATGAGCGTCGCCTCGCGCGCCTGCAACCTGCGCTCGCGCACCTCAGAGACTGGCATGCGCAGCGGGGCGATAGCGGCCCAGCCGAGCACCCGGTTTCGGCGCAGATTGCGCCGAGCGACGCCGATGCCTCCCGAGAATGCCGTCGACACCGCGGCACTGATCTCGCCGCCGACCGCGCCCGGCTTTTTGCCGATGAGGTCGCCCACGGAGCGGATGATGGCCAGCGGAACCAGGGAGAGCCAGTGGAATGCGAGCGCCCACCCCGGGGAGTAGACAAGCCGCCGATGCAGCTGGGCTGCGCGCGCGAGACGGAAACTGCGGCTCGCCGAGGACGAGGCGCGGCCGAACAGCTCAGGGCCGCCGGCACATGCGACCCGCGCGCGCGGCACGAGGATTACGCGGTGGCCGGCCAGCCGCGCGCGAATGCAGAAGTCGAGCGAGGCGTCAACGTTGGGCAGCCCCGGATCGAATCCGCCGAGCTTCGTCCAGAGCGAGCGGCGAACGAACATTCCTGCCGCCGCGACGCCCAGGACGTCATCTGCGGTGTCATGCTGCGCCTGATCGAGTTCCCGGCCCACGAGCGAGACGGATGCGCCGAACGAGCTGATGGTCTCACCGAACGAGCTGAAGGTGGATGTCTCCGCCGCATCCATGAGTTTGGGCCCGGCCACGACGACAGACGGTGCGATTTCCACCGCACCGAGGAGTTGTTCGAGCGCATCGGCATCGGGCGCGGTGTCGCCGCCGAGCAGCCAGATCCATTCGGAGCCGGCTTCCTGGGCGGGAAGAAATTGCATGGCAAGATTCACCGCGTCGCCGAAGGATGTTCCCGCGCGCGCCGAAAGAACGTGGCTGGCGCCCGCCGCGGACAGCAGCGCCTCGCGGCCGTCATCCGCGCCGACGCTGACGGAAACGACGGCGTCGGGTTGCCTCGACTGGGCCGCGAGCGCTCGGAGGGTCGGTTCGAGATTTTCGACTCCCGCATGGGCGACGAGAATCGCGAAGACCCTTGGCTGCATTTACAACAAACTACGCTTGCTTGCGCAGCTTGCGCCGTTCCCTCTCGGAGAGTCCGCCCCAAATGCCGAAACGCTCATCATTCTGGAGGGCATATTCGAGGCACTGCGCGCGCACCTCGCAGCTGGCGCAGATTTTCTTTGCGTCGCGCGTGGAGCCGCCCTTCTCGGGAAAGAAGGCCTCCGGATCGGTTTGGGCGCACAGCGCATCCGACTGCCACGCGAGTGCGTTGTCTTCTTCGCCGACCGGCTGGCGAACACCGGGAACTCCCAGCAGCACCGGATCGACGAACCAGTTATCGGGAACACCGTTGCGATGGTCTGACAGCGCCATAGCATATCCTCCCCGGTTCGCCTCGCCCGCACTGCGCGAGTTGCTTACGCTAATTACACCCGTGTAGTTCGTCGAGGTCAAGTCGCAAATGGTAAACCTTCTATCTCAACTTGAATGTTCACGGCGCGCCATCCACGCGCTTTTCACCATGTCTGACAGCAAATGCCGCATCTGCCAATCCAGATCTCGCTGCGCGAGAACGCCCGAACCGACGATGCGTGCAGGGTCTCCAGGCCGACGCGGCCCGACGGTCGGCGTGAAGGCGATTCCCGTCACCTCCGCCATGGCGCGCATGATCTCGCCCACGGACGAACCCGCACCGCTGCCGAGGTTGTATGCGGGCTGCAGAGCCGAACCGACCTCGAGTCGGCGGGCTGCGCCCACGTGTGCGGCAGCGACATCCGAGACGTGAACGTAGTCCCGCACGCACGTGCCATCCGGCGTCGGGTAGTCGTCACCGTTGACCTTCGGCGTCTTTCCGGCCAGCAGCGCGTCGAAGACGAGCGGAAACAGATTGTGCGGGCTCACGTCGTACACGTACGGAAGCCCTGAGCCCACAACATTGAAATAGCGAAGGCTCGTATGGGCCAGGCCGTGCGCGCGCTCCATGTCAGCGCTCAGCCACTCTCCGATCAGTTTCGACTCCCCGTAGGGCGATTCTGGCGCCGTGGGCGTGCTCTCGGTGACGAGTTCGACATCCGGCGTGCCGTAGACCGACGCGCTCGAGGAAAACACCAGCTGCTTCACCTCGCGGGCTCTCATGGCCTCAAGGAGATTCGCCATTCCGGTCACGTTCTGCTCGAACGTGTGAAGCGGCTTTTCGACGGACACGCCCGCGTATTTGAAACCGGCCACGTGGATGACCCCGCTCACCGCGTGCTGCGTCAGTGCCGCGGACACCGCGTCAGTGTCGAGGATGTCCGCCCGCACCAACTCGACGCCGGGCGGCACGAACTCCGCGCGACCCGTGGAGAGGTTGTCGAGCACAACGACACGCATTCCCGCGGCCTGAAGCGCGGCGGCAACGTGCGAACCAATGTAACCGGCACCGCCGGTGACAAGCCACGTCATGAAGCAAGGGTAATCGCCTTCGCGCCCCGCACGGCACCGCGCCCGTTCGGCGAGGTTCCCTGCGGGCCTATGGCACGGTGGCGAGGAAGACCTCTCCGCTGCCGGTGAACGACACGCGTGCCTCGTCGGGGCTGATGTACACGCTCTCGCCTCGAGAGAGTTCCGCGGAATCGAACGAACCAGCAAGTCTCGAAGTTCCTCGAATGCACAACGCGATGGCGGGTCCGTGCAGCGGAATCTCGCCTGCACCGGTCACCTTTGCCAGAACGAAGTCGTCGACGTCCGGGCGGTACAGTTCGACACCGGCGGAGTGCCGTTCTGGCCGAAGCCACGGCGGCGGGCCGGGTGTGAAGTCCAGCACGCGCACCAGCTCGTCGACGTCCACGTGCTTGGGGGTGAGCCCGCCACGCAGCACGTTGTCCGACGCGCTCATGACTTCGATCCCCACTCCCTCGAGGTAGGCGTGAATGTTGCCTGCGGGCAGGTACAGCGCCTCCCCTGCGCGCAGGGTCACGCGATTGAGCAGCAGCGCGCAGAGGATTCCCGGATCGCCCGGCTGCGCCCGGCTGAGCCGCCGCACGGTGTCGAGAGCGTCGGCGACGACATCCGCGCCGCGCCGCCCGAGACCGGGGCCCTCTTCAGCTGCCGAGGCGGCATCGGTCACGCGCTCCATTAGGCCAGTGAGGAGCGCCTGGATATGCGCCCCGCCGCGCATCAGCCACTCGAACAGTCCCGGCAGGTCATCGAGCCTGTGGGCCGGCTCCCCGAGTCCGAGAGACGTCAGCACGTGCTCCGCCTCCGCAACCGGCCTGAACCCGCACAGTGCCTCGAACGTGTCGCTCACCGCGACAATCACCTCGGGTTTCGGGAACTCGTCCCGGTAATTGCGGTGGGGCGCGTCGAGCGGGATGCCGAGCGCGTTTTCGCGCGCAAACCCCTCCTTCGCCTGCTCGGCACTCGGATGTGCCTGCAACGAAAGCGGGCTCGCGGCGGCGAGCACTTTCATGAGAAAGGGAAGACGCTCACGGTCACCGAGCGCGGCAGCAGGGTCGACCTCGATCCACTCGGCCAGCGTCGACGAGCCCGCCGGGGCATCCGGATGCGCAATGCGCGACGGCGAGCCCGCATGGGCGCCCAACCACAGTTCCGCCTCCGGCCGCCCGGACGGCGTCGTGCCGAGCAGTTCGGCCATCGCGGATGTCGAGCCCCACGCGTAGTCGCGCGGCGTATTGGCGATCGAAACGAACACGCGGCTCCCTCCGACGATCGATGTGCAGCCTTCACGCTACCAACTAGGTTCGAGCTCGCAGAGCAAATAGGCTTGCCACCATGCTGGAGAGTTCCCGATTTCGCGTCGCGTTCCCCTCTCTCGCACTCTTCATGCTGCTCGCCGGCGACGCCGTGCGCTTCACGGTCGGCTGGTGGACGTTCGGCATTGTCACGATCGCCATCACGCTGGTTTCCGGGTGGATGCTGTGGCGGCAGCGCTCGCGCTGGAGCGTGGCGGGGATGCCGCTGCCGCTGCTGGCCTTCCTCGCGCTCGCGACCGTGTCGATTTTCTGGTCCCACTACCCGGGTGCCACCGCTCTCGGCCTGTTCACGACGTGGATCATCGTCATCAATGCCGTGGCGCTCGCCATCACGTTCACCTGGGCGGAACTGTTGCGCGCGCTGGGGATCGTGCTGCGGTTCGTCATCGCCGCCTCGCTGCTGTTCGAGCTTTTCGTCTCCGTCGTCATCCGCGATCGCGTGCTGCCTCTCTTCGGCCAACCCGGCGTCGACTACGACTCGTACACGAAGTTGCCGGGCATGCTCATGTGGTCGCGCAACGAACTGTTCGACGTGTTCGATGGCGGTCGAATTCAGGGCATCCTCGGCAATTCGAACAGTCTCGGTTTTCTCGCTCTGCTCGCGCTCATCGTGTTCGGCATCCAGGTCGCCTCGCGCAAGGCGAGCCGCGGGTGGGGTTCGGTGTGGATCGCGCTGGCCGCTGGGAGCATCCTCCTGACCAAGTCGGCGACCGTGACCGTGGCGGCCGCCGGCGTGCTCGTGACGCTCGTGATCGCGCTGCTCGTTCGACGGGCGCGGACCGGACGCGGACGCGTTGTCGTCTACACGCTCAGCCTCGTGGTCGTCGCGGCGGCGGTCGTCGCGGGATTCCTCGTGCGAGCACGCCTCTTCGAACTTCTCGGCAAGAGCCCGGATCTCACGGGACGCATCGAAATCTGGAACAAAGTGCTCACGCTCGCGGAGCAACGGCCGGCCTTGGGTTGGGGCTGGGTCAGCTACTGGATGCCCTGGGCCGACCCCTTCGACCACCTCGTTTACCGCTCGAAGGTTTTGCAACTGCAGGCCCACAACACATGGGTGGATGTGACCTTCCAGCTGGGACTCGTCGGGCTCGTGATCTTCATGGCGCTCGTAGCCGTGGTGCTTGTGAAGGCGTGGCAACACGCCGTGGACCGGCCGCAGAAGGCACCGAACGCCCCGCTCAACCACACGGCGCTCACGCTTTTGCCGTTGCTCGTGCTCGTCGCGTTGATCGTGCAGTCGATGGCAGAGAGTCGGCTCATCACCGAGTACGGGTTCGCTTTCCTCCTCATCATTGCCGTCAAAACGAAGCGGCGCGAATTGCTGTGAAAACGGGTCAGCGCTTCGACGTCTTCATCGCGTTTCTCTCGTCGGCGCGATTCATCACCGCGCTCACGACGGCCACCATCGGAGCGTCCGTGCTCGCGTTCGCACTTCGGCAAACCATGGGCTGGGCGGGGCTGTTCGGCGTTCTCGGTGCGCTCCTGGTGCTCTGGACGGTCGTGCTCTTCGCCAAGCGCGGCGAATTCGAGTGGTACGGGCTCCTGCCGATTTCGCTCATGATTTTTGTCGGATGGGCGTGCGCCTCCCTGCTGTGGAGCAACTACCAGTGGGCAACTCTCGGCGGCCTCGTGTACCTGCTGTGCTTCACCGTGCTGGGCGTCGCCGTCGCTCTGCTCCGCGACACCATCCAGATCGTGCGCGGATTCGGCGATGCGTTCCGTGCGGTGCTGCTCGCCTCTCTCGCGCTGGAAATCTTCGCGGGCGTGCTCATCGACGCGCCCATCCGGTTTCTGGGCATCCTCGGGAATCTCGACCATCTCGGGCCGATCCAGGGGCTGCTCGGGACGCGAAACCAGCTGGGAATCGCCGCGATCATCGCGCTCATCACGTTTGCCACCGAGCTTCGCACGCAGTCCGTCACACGGTTCGTGGGCACCAGTTCGATAGTTCTTGCGGCCGTGTGCCTCCTGCTTTCCCAGTCCCCCGTGGCGATCGGCGCCGCGGCGATTATCGGCCTCGCCGCATTGGCTATGTTCGTGCTGCGCAGGATACCTGCCGAGCGCAGACCCTGGTGGCAATTCGGTTTGCTCGCGCTCAGCGCTGCCGCTCTCGTGGCGGCGTGGGTGCTTCGCGGGCCGATCATCGGCATCCTCGACGCCACGCGGGACCTCAGCTACCGTTTGGATCTGTGGCACCGCGTCGTGGATCTCGTGTCCCTCCACTCCCTGGAGGGGTGGGGCTGGATCGGTGCGTGGCGGAACGAACTCGCGCCCTTCCTCTCGTTTCAACACCTGCCCGGAGGTGAGCCGACCTCGGCAGCGAACGCCTACTTCGACGTGTGGTTCCAGTTGGGAATCGTGGGACTCGCGGCGCTCATCGTTCTGGTGTTGCTCGCATTCGTGCGTTCCTGGCTGTTGGCCATCGCCCGCCGCAGCGTTGTTTTCGCGTGGCCCGCCCTCGTGTTGCTCGCCCTGATCACGACATCCCTCGCGGAGAGCTCGCTGCTCATCGAATTCGGGTGGCTCACCCTCGTGGTCTGCACGGTCAAGGCCAGCAGGGAGTTGAGCTGGCGGCAGGCGTTCACGGCGGCACCCGAGAAGCCGGTGCTGCCGCATGAGCGTCCCTAGACCGACGCAACCCGGGTGATGAAGCGGAACTCGAGGGGCGATCTAGCCTCGCAACGCCTCGAGATGGTGTTCGACCATCGCTCGAACGACGTCAGCAAAGTCTCGCGTGGGCTCCCAACCCAGCACGGTGCGAGCTTTGCTGCTGTCGGCGCGCTGCACGGCCGGGTCGGCCGGCCGCACAAACTTGGCCTCCGTTTTTACCAGCGACTCCCACTCCGTCACGCCGATCACCGCGAATGCCGCGTCGACGAAATCACGGATGCTGTGCGATATGCCTGTGCCGATGACGAAATCGCCCGGTTCATCCTGCGACGCTGCTCGCCTCATCGCGTCGACGTAGTCCGGCGCCCAGCCCCAGTCCCTCTCCACGCTGAGGTCGCCGAGGAGCAGTTCCCGCTGGTGACCTTCGTGGATGCGCGCCACTGATGCGGCGATCTTGCCCGTGACGAAACGCTCGCTTCGCAACGGGGATTCGTGGTTGTACAAAATCATGGATGAGGCGTGCAGGCCGCGCGCGCGAAAACTGGCGGTGAGGAAGTGCCCGAGCGCTTTCGCCGCGCCGTACGGAGAAAGCGGCGAAACGGGGCTCGCTTCGTTTTGCGGCGGCGGTGCATCCCCAAAAATCTCGCTGCTGGACGCGTTCACGAATCGCGTGTGCGGGCTCCCTGAGGCGAGAGCGGCGAGAATCGTCGCGACCGGTTCACCCGTGGTCTGCACGGTGCCCACGGGGTCCTTCCACGATGCCCCCACGGAGGTCTGACCGGCAAGATGGTAAAACTCGTCCGGCTGAAGTCGAGCAATGATGTCGCCGAGCGAATCGGCGTCCCGCACATCCGCGGTGTGCACCGTAACACCCGGTTCCACCGCTGAAGTGGAACCCGGGCGAACCAGTCCGTGAACGTCGACTCCGTCGGAGGTGAGAGAGCGAGCAAGGTAGGTGCCGTCCTGACCTGTCACCCCCGTGATGAACGCGACCGCCATCTCAGCCGATCGCCCTTTGCGCCGCGATGTCGGCATCCACCATCATGTTGATGAGTTGCTCGAAATGAACCGTAGGCTCCCAGCCGAGCACCTCTTTGGCTTTGCTCGCATCGCCGATGAGAAGGTCGACCTCCGCTGGCCGCTCGTATTGCCTGTCATAAGTCACGTAGTTCGCCCAGTCGTCGATGCCGATTCGTGCGAACGCCACGTCCAGAAGGTCGCGGATGGTGTGGGTCACGCCCGTGGCGATGACGTAGTCGTCGGCGGTCGGATGCTGTAGCATGCGCCACATGGCGTCCACGTAGTCGCCCGCGTAACCCCAGTCGCGGCTCGCGTCGAGGTTACCCATGGTGAGGCCGTCCTGCTTGCCGAGCGAAATCCGTGCGACAGCGGTCGTCACCTTGCGCGTCACGAATTCGATGCCTCGGCGCGGTGATTCGTGATTGAAGAGGATGCCGCTGGACGCATGCATCCCGTACGATTCGCGGTAGTTGATGGTCATGTAGTGGCCGAACACTTTGGCGACTCCGTAGGGCGACCGCGGCCACAAAAGGGTCGTTTCGCGCTGTGGTACTTCCTGCACCTTGCCGAACATCTCCGAACTCGACGCCTGATAAAACCGGATACTGCCGGGGTCGGAGCCGGCATGGATGCGCGTGGCTTCGAGCATGTTCAGCACGCCCTTGCCCGTGACATCCGCCGTCATTCCCGCGTTCTCCCAGGAGTGGGCCACGAACGAGATCGCCCCCAGGTTGTAAACCTCGTCGGGTTGCGCGACCTCCATCACGCGCAGTAGCGAGCCGAGGTCGGTGAGGTCGCCGAACAGCAGCTTCGCGTGGGGCAGGGCTTCCTGAACTGCCGCGACCTTTGGGTTGTTCTGACCCCGCACGAGGCCGAAGACCTCGTAGCCTTTGTGGTCGAGCAGCTCGCCCAGGTACATGCCGTCCTGGCCGGTGATGCCGGTGATGAGGGCGCGTTTCATTTTCTGGTTCTCCACCCTGCGAAGTAAACCATAAGCTGACCCTCATCGCGAAGCTCATCAAAATCAATGTTGACGTCATCGGCGTAGCAACGGTTCACTCGATCGATGACTGATGCTGGAAGCCCCGCTCGCTCCATACCAATCACATTCGCACCGTGCAACTTTGCAGGATTCCCGAAGGCCTTAGCCAAAGGAAGAATATCTCTTGTGACAATCGATCCCATTCCCACCATCGATCCACTGCCAATTTTTCGCCCCTGATGGACAACAACTCCCATTCCGCAATTGGCTCGTGCGCCGACCTCGACGTTGCCGGCCAAGAGGACGCTGGACGCTAATGTAACGCCGTCTCCGACTAGGCAATCGTGCGCTACATAGCTTTGATTCATCACCATGATGTCATTGCCAAGCATCGTCTGCCTTTGCCAGCCTTGGTGCACCTGCACGTGTTCCCGAAGAATATTGCGGTTACCAATAATGACGCCATTGCCGTTCGGTCCGTCGAACCCTTGGCCATGTACAGCAGTGCGCACCTCCGGTGGTGCACCGATCACCACGCCGGTGCCAATCCAGTTGTCGTCTCCCATCGTCACCGGGCCAGTGATCGTAACGAAAGGCCCAATTGTATTGCCATTCCCTAATCTAACCTCGCCTGAAATGATCGCGGTTGAATGAACTGTGTTTGCCACCTTCCCTCCTTCCCTCGTTCCCTCGTTCGCTTGAGAACCCCTTTGTGATCGCAGGATGGGTGAAAACACGCGGTACGTTATAGTTGCACGTTTTTCCTTACCGTCCGGAAGCGACTTTTGAGGTTTCATGATTCCGATCACATCAGTAAAGTTCGGCACCGAAGAAGAAGAACTTGTCCTCAGCGTCCTGCGTTCTGGATCTATCGCACAAGGCCAAGTGGTGAAACGTTTGGAAGATCGCTTCGCTGAGATGGCCGGCGTGAAGCATGCAGTGGCTGTCAACAATGGCACCACCGCTCTCGTCGCAGCGCTGGAGGTCCTGGACCTTCAACCCGACGACGAGGTGGTCACGACTCCGTTCACTTTCGTTGCGACAGTGAATGCCATTCTCGAGGCAGGAGCGTCAGTCACATTCGCCGATATTCGAAGCGAAGATTTCAACCTCGACCCGGACGCGGTAGCTCAGAAAATTACCCAAAGAACCAAAGCGCTCATGCCCGTTCACCTCTACGGGCAGATGGCCGACATGGATCCACTAGTCACCATCGCGGGCAACCACAATCTCACGATTATTGAGGATGCTGCGCAGTCTCACTTTGCGAGATATCACGATGCGTGTGCTGGCTCGTTTGGTATCGGTACGTTTTCGTTTTATGCGACAAAGAATCTGACGACAGGCGAGGGCGGTGTGGTCACAACGAATGATGACCAAGTTGCCGACCGACTTCGCATCCTTCGGAACCAGGGGATGAGAGAGCGCTACGTTTATGAAGTAGCCGGTCACAATTACCGTCTTACCGACCTGCAGGCGGCCTTGGCGATTCCGCAGCTCAATCGATATGATGCCACGGTTTCAGCCCGTAAATCCCATGCCGCAACTCTCAACGCGGGGCTCGAAAACGTCCCTGGGATAATCGTTCCGCGTGAATTACCAGGCAGAAGTCACGTGTGGCACCAGTACACTGTCCGGATCACCGAAGACTCCGCGCTCTCCCGTGACGAATTTGCCGCAAAGCTACATGAAGCTGGGGTTGGCACTGGCATTTACTATCCGAAGCTCATCGGCGACTACGACGCATACCGAAACAACCCGCGCGTTAACCTGACCGAGACACCTGTCGCTGCGCGAGTCGCCTCACAAGTCCTCTCGCTGCCTGTCCACCAATGGTTAAACGATGACGAAATCTCCTTCATTATTGATACGGTTTCCACCCTGGCGGTGGCATAGCGGTGGCTCTCTTGCGTGTGGCACTCGTAGGGGCAGGTGTCATGGGAAGCAACCATGCACGCGTTATCAGTCAGTCACTCCGCGCGAAGCTAGCAGTTCTCGTCGATCCCCGCGAAAAAGTGGGCCGCGCGGCCGCAGCTCAATTGGGAACGGCATGGGCGCCCGAGCTTCCGACGCTTGACGGAATTGACGGCGTTGTAATCGCCGCTGCCACCGAAGCCCATTTCCCACTGGCGATGCAGGTCATCGACCAGGAAACACCTCTACTCGTAGAGAAACCCGTAGCGGATAACCTCCTCCATACCCAAGCAATTCTTGCTGCCGCCGACAGGATCAACTTGCCTTTCATGTGTGGTCTGCTTGAACGCTACAACCCGGCCATCATGACGGCGCTCACGATGATAGACGCGCCCTTTCATATCACCGCTTCACGCCACTCGCCGTATGCCTCCCGGATTCGAACAGGAGTGGCCTGGGATCTCTTGGTTCATGACGTCGATTTGGCGATCCAGCTCATGAGGGGAGAACCGCAAAACGTCCATGCCAACCTCGGATTCTTTCATCCCGACTCTGAAGCCAACGCGGAAGACGTCGCGGAGACTGTTCTGGAGTTTTCCGGTGGTGCACTCGCTCACGTTTCTGCCAGTCGAGTCGGCCAGCGGAAGATTCGCCAGATGTCCATATATCAGGCAGACCGCCTGATAGAGCTCGACCTGCTTCGCAGGGATGTGACCGTGTATCATCATATTTCCGAGAACTCGGCCGATGGGCAGGGTCGCGGCTACAGGCAGCAGACCGTCATCGAAATTCCGGAGATGGTGACAAGTCAGGAACCTCTCGTCACACAGTTCGAACGCTTTCTGGATGTGATCGACGGTGTCCTGGATCCGGCCGTCGAACGGGCGAGTGTCTTACCTTCGCACAAAGTCATCGACATGGTGACAGCCAAACGACCAGGCGTCGACTGAGATTTCCTCCGCTGCACGCCTGTGCGGCAGGTTGACAGCCCGTTTCACGCGTTCGCATTCTTTCGTCGGAAAGAAAACCCTCGATGACCAAAAAAACTCATCAATGTCGTCACCACGAGGACCAGAGCCTGAGCCAGCAAGGAATTCAGCCCAACGAGCTCTATCAGGATTGGCAACGCGAAGAAGTTGACCGCGATAGCAGCCAAATAGACGGTGACGAATTTGGCGAAATCACTCCAAACATGCCCCGTGACCTTGAAAACAAATCGTCGATACAGTACGAAGGCAAGCACAATCGCGACGGTGTAGGAGATCAGGAGGCTCAGGATGTAGCCGAATGGAATGTTGTGAAAGACAAAAAGATCGAGAACGACATAGAGGCCATAGCCAACGACGGTGTTGATCCCGCCTATAACAAGAAAGCGAGCACGTTGATCTGCCACGATCACGCCTGCGATATGCCGAATCGACTGCACTTAGCTCCTCAACAAATTTGTCTCGTCGCTCACCAAGTGACTGCACCCGGCACGACAAAATGTACTGTGCGCACCCATTCCGATAATCTTGCCTCACCCAAGGCGTCACCGCTCACCACGGCTCACCGTTGCGGGAGGGCGAAAAATTAGACTGAAAGACAGGCTGCACTTCGATGACTGACCATGATGACGCTCGCGCCGTGCACCCACACACGGTTTCGGTCGTGATCCCTGTTTTCAAGGGCGAGACAACATTGGGGCCGCTTCTGCGGGAGATTGAACCATTGACGTCGACGACGTATTCTCCTTCCGGGACGGCCATGTTCGTGAGCGAAGTTCTCCTGGTTTTCGATCATGGTCCGGATAACTCTGCCACTGTAATTCGTGAGCTGGAGTCCACCTATCCGTTTGTGAAGGCAGTGTGGCTGAGTCGCAATTTCGGCCAGCATTCTGCCACGATGGCCGGAATGGCATCCAGTGGTTCGGAGTGGATCGTGACACTCGATGAAGACGGCCAGCATAACCCCGCAGATATCGGCATTTTGCTGGACACAGCACTCGCTGCTCAAGCGACACTGGTTTATGCCAAACCGAGCAATCCCGCACCGCACGGGCTAATACGAAACTCGGCCTCACGCGTAGCCAAGCGAATGGTATCCGCTCTTTCTTCGGGACAATCCGTTACAGACTTCCAGAGCTTTCGACTCATGCTAGGGGAAGTCGGCCGTGCTGTCGCCGCCTACGCCGGGGCCGGGGTCTATCTCGATGTCGCGTTGAGTTGGATCGCATCAAGAGTCGCAACTGCCAGCGTCGAACTCCGAGGTGAAAGCGGGCGAACTTCAGGATATTCGACGAGGAAACTGCTCAGCCACTTTTGGCGTCTCGTCCTGACAAGTGGCACTAAAGCCCTTCGGTTGGTTTCGCTTCTCGGGATCGCCCTGGCACTGTCAGGTTTCGCTCTGGGAATCTATTTTGTAATAGAGCGACTCTCTGGTTCTGAATTTCCCCTCGGATACACTTCCACCATCACCGTGACGTTGTTTTCCACCGGTGCAATCCTTCTGGCGCTGGGGATCATCGCGGAATACATTGGCATATCGGTGAACATGGCAATGGGTAAACCCCTCTATCTCATCGTCAGCGACCCTGATGACGGCCCACTGGGTCGGCGAAACGATAAGCCAGCACAATGACACATAAGATCTGGGTCGTTGGCGGCGGCGGAATGCTAGGTTCCACCGTCGTTCGAACATTAAGTCGAATGACCCCTTGGCAGATCGTCGATTCGCAGAGTATCCGGTGGGAGTTGCCAACTGTTCTCTCAGACTTGAATGCGGGATTAATTCACCTGCTCACATCGGCGGGGGATGGTTGCTGGCAAATCATCTGGTGTGCAGGTTCTGGTGTCACCTCGACTGAACGGGGCCGTCTCGGCGCGGAATTCAACGTATTCAGTCGGTTTCTCGACCTCATCGTCGCTCAACCACAAAGCATCCTTGCTCGTGGCTCGCTGTTCTTTGCATCTTCTGCCGGCGCTGTGTACGGAGGTTCAACGGGTGCGCCTTTCGATGAGAGCTCTGAAGTGAAACCACTGGGTGAGTATGGAACCCTCAAGCTGAAAGCAGAGCAACGCCTCGAAGAATTTGCGAAACAGACCGGCGTACCCGTTCTTATCGGACGCATTTCCAACCTCTATGGACCGGGACAGAGCTTGACCAAAGGTCAGGGGCTGATTTCGGTGCTGTGCCAGTCAAATTTGCTTGGGCAGCCCACATCGATCTTTGTTCCTCTCGACACTCGACGAGACTATTTGTTTGTCGAGGACTGTGCGAGGCTCATCGCTTCATCTTGCGAACGCCTCCGGCAAATGACCCCGCGTGGCCAGACAATTCGTAAACTTTTTGTCTCCGGCCGTTCGGTCACAATCGGCAGTGTCATCGGCGAGTTCAGGCAAGTGGCAGGAAAACGACCGCTCATCATCATGGGTGCCTCATCTAACGCAGGGCTCCAAGGGCGTGATCTCCGCCTGAAATCACTCGTATGGGCAGATCTCGACCGGGTTACAAAGACTCCGCTCGTCGTGGGGATGGCGCGAACCCTCGCTGATCTGTCCCTCAAGCTCAATCGCGAAGGTGCGCGCTCGTTCCACTAGCGCTTCCGCTCCTCGCAGCCGAATCGAAAGCATACTCATCCTTATGGAGAGCCACTCTCGCGAATCCGGAAAGCGAGCGAAAAACGCCTAAAACAGGCTCCAAAGGCGAATCGGGTTCTCCATCGCGGGGAGCCGGCAGCGGAACTGTCACAGTTTCGATACCTTGTTGTCCCGCAGCCACGACCAACTCGGTAGTCCACAGTTGGCCGTTTTCGCGAGAGAATTGTGCGAACAATCTGATCCATTCACCATTCGCCCAGACCATCACCGGGGAATCCGTTGTTCCAGGCGGAAGAAGCGCTTCGCGGAAGAACCTGACCAACCAGTATCGGAAACCTCGATCTGCCCGTTCAGGGGCGAGAACTTCGCCAATAGCGAGAGGTTCACTGCTGGGGTGAGTGATGTCCCTCACTGTCTTTTCAGTGACGAAAGCACTATCGACAAGGAGAAGAACTCGGTCACCCCGGCTGGCGAGCACTCCTGCCCTCAGTTGGTCCCCTACACCGGCAGACGATTTGAGAACAATCTGACGATACGAGTGGGCTGCGTCGTCTTCTAGACAAGTTGCCGGATGAATTTCTGCCTCTAGCGGGGCAACTCTCACGATAATCAGCTCACTACCCGGCGACAACAATGTCCCCAGAGCTTCATGAGTTCTCTCGAGCGTGTTCCGATCGCGCCAATCCATGACGACAACACTTACGGGTGTCGTGGATGATGTTGCTTGGATCTCCGATGGTGCGACCGACTTCCGGGTTATTAGTCGATCGCGTTCAGCGCCCAGAAGAACAGCGGGAAACGTCGACAGTGACCAGACGAGTGAACCCAACGCGATAACCGAAAGCAATCCGAGGGCGGCAGATAACTCCGAGTAGTAATAGAGAAGTGGCATTACCAGTATGGGAGGCGCAAGCCCAAGAAAAAGCATGGGCACTGAGATCAGTAACCCGATCACGACCGGCTTCCGATGCGGCCCCTTGCGCAGCAGCGCCAAACCAAACCCCGCAAAGATAAACGCAATCATCCCACTGAAATGTCCAGCGACATACATTGTTTTTTGTGCGTATAGCTTCACCGCGCCCCAGGGATCAGATGCCACTTTTTCCCAGTAAAGATCCTTGAGAATTGCGTCGTAGTGAGCGCTGGCGATTACCACGTCTGGGTCGACTTCTCGAGCTTTCTCCCAGCCATACTCGTCAGACCACGTCACTCCAAATCTGGATGGTAGCCCGGTAATTGGCTCTGGGTACGAGAGGCCCATATACATGGAATGCCAAAGCGCGTGCGCATCTGGGAGCTGCTGCAAAGTCTGCCCTGTTGCCTCGACGCGCGCAGTATTGATGACGGCCATAACACCGGTTTGCACTAGCACAGCGAGAACGACTGTCGCTGTGCTGCCGAGCACGCCGACCACCGTGCGCCAACGTCGTGTCGATCTAAGCCACCACAACACCCCCACGCATACGGCAACACCAATTCCGGAGTAGGACCGCAAAAGGTTCCCAAAGCCGGCAAGCACGCCAAAGAGCACGGACAAAGCGATAAGTGCACTCCACTTCAACCGAAACGTACTCAGCAAAAGTAGAAGCGACAGTGAGAGGAATGCCAAGGACGCCGCGAGTCCATAGACGGCATAGACGCGCATCGGACTCGATGAATCCGAAAGACCATACTCCGTTCCGACGAAGACGGCACCATGATTGATGATCCACACCACTGGGGGAAGAAAAATCAATGCATAGCCAGCTCTGGCGCTCTTGAAAGTACGGGCAACGGCAGTTGGAAGCCACAGCAAGGGTAGAGCAATGAGTAATCCCTGGGCCAGGGCGAGCCCAGGATACGGGGAATCGGAATGAGTAATATGGCTGAGCAGGCTAGCCACGATGTAGGCACCGGGATCGTCATCCCACGTGGCTGCGGATAATGGACCGGGTGCGGGGGCTTGGGCGCCGTAAGAGCCCGATCCCGTTGGTTTAATGAGAAGGACACCGGTCTCCCGATATGTATCGTAAGTTGCCGACAATTCTGCGTCGCGCGCACCATGCCACGGCACGGTGCCCATACTGATGACGACACCGAACGAGACCAGCGCGAGCATAAGCCCGACAAATATGAGGAGAACGCTGGCAGATCGAGACCAATATTTTTGGCTCTGCATTTGGATATCTGTCTGCGTCATCATCTGATTCCATTGGGGGTCGATGCCAGCTTGACTTTGGGCCGCACCGCTAATGGGGTATCCGGAAACGAATAGAAAGCCAACCCGAGCATTGCGATGCCGAACGCGATGGAACCAGCAATCCACACAGCCATCGGAGAAAGCGGGAGTTGCCACCACCACTCGATATTTCTGTTCAGATTGGCACCCGTCCCGTCTATCCCGGTCACGTAACGACGGATATTCGTGTGCAGCGCAACCGAGTTTGCCACGGTGAGCAAGATTGTAACCACGGATAGCTGAAAACGAGTGAGCTGAAGGTTCCTACCTTTCAGTCTCCATAGTGCGACGCCCGCGAGAATAATGAGCAACGGGTAAATGTACCGAGGTTGCACGCCGGCCCCGACCATGACCTGATCTTTGACCAAAACGTACAGGGGGATGATGACTAAGCTGGCGAAGACGAGCCCCAGCGCGAGAGCCTTCCGCGCACCCATCCGTTGCAGTCCCCAAAAAACGAACGCGAAGAATACGGCCAGCGTGGAAACCCACACGAGGCCCGGCATTGCTGTGTCCAACCATCCGAGCCCCGTCGTACCCAGGGCACCTGTCCAAAGTTCGGGCAGAAGTACTAGGTTTGCGAGCGCAAGAGTCACAGAATCGACGGATCCATTGTCCGGGCTGGTATCAAGACTGACAACCGAACTTTGGCCCGCCATAAAAAAGAAGATGATGGCCATTACGGCGAGGATCACGGGAAGGATCGCCTTGATTGCATAGCGTCTGCTTCGCTCTGCCGTAAGAATGACCGCCACCACCATGGCCAGGCATGCATAGACGGCAGCATCGCTCCGCGCCCCCGCGCCGACTAATACCGCGAAGGATGCGATCACACCGAAGGACACCTGCTTCTTTCGATCCTTTGCGGTGAAATACGCCACGAGAGACGCCCACAAAGTTGCCGCGGAAAGAACTGCCCAACTACTTGGATTGACACTGGGGACGATGAACATCCCTAGCGGCACGAGAGTGATGGCAGTCCCCCAGGCGTAGGGTGCTCGAAGCTTTCGTGGCAGCAGAAAGAACAGCAGCGAGACGACGGAGACAAAAAGTAATGCGTTGAACCCGCGCATGAGAAGAATGGAACTGTCGATAGCGGAGCTAGCGAAAATACTCAAGACCGCGTAAAAAACCGGCGGATATCCACCGGCGAAGTTACCGCGCGACGAGTTGACGAGTTCGCTGGAAGCAGTGCGCGAGCATGCGCCACTATTCTCTGGATGGAATGCGTAACAGTTCGTGAGCAGGTCCTTCGGGATGAGCATCTCCCCATCGGCGAGGCCCGGCTTACACAGTTCGTCAGTTCCACCACCGCACCAGATACTCGTCATGTGGTAGTCGTCATCCGGGCTGGCGCCCACTGGAGATGCAAGCGCCCAGCTCAGAAGGGCGACGATCAGCATCACCGGCACAGCCACCGCGGTGAGAATCGTGATGCCGCGAACTCGACCTGATGTCATGTATCCACCATTCACCTGCGGGCTGCCGCGCTCCGGCAGCCACGAATAACCATATTTCATTTCAAGTCGATGGCGGCGCACTCCGTCACCTGAGACGAAAGCACCGTCTAGCATTGATGGAGCACATCAGCAAACGATGGGAGTGGCCAAGACGTGAGTACAGAGGCCCGCAACGACGTTGCTGGAGGCATCTCGGTCGTTATCGCCTCGTTTAATTCCGCTCAGTGGCTTCCTTCGACTCTTGACGCACTTGCTACCGCGCTCTCCACATCTGGATGGGATGCAGAAGTCATTGTCGTCGATGATGGTTCCACTGACGATACCGCCGATATTGTGATGGCGGCCGCTAACACTTACCCAGTGCCGCTCCAGGTCATCACTCAAAAAAATGAGGGCAGATTTCTTGCTCGCTGGGCAGGATCTCAGAAAGCTTCGCGCAAAAATCTCCTTTTGCTCGATTCTCGCGTTCTCATCGGACACGATTCGTTGCGATTTCTCAAAGAGTCCTCTGCAAAGCACCCTGAGATTCTGGTTTGGAATGGCCACGTGGACGTTGATACCACCGCTCCACTTGTCGGACATTTTTGGCAGGTCCCCACTTACGTATTCTGGTCAGAGTACCTGGCGAACCCTCGACCGATGACCATCACCTTGGACAACTTCGACAGAGTACCTAAGGGGACAGGTTTTCTTTACCTTCCTGCCTCGTTGTTTCGTGAAGCATGCGTCAACGCGTGGCCGAGCAACAATGCCCACCTCGTCTCTGACGATACGAAAATTCTGCGCTTCGTTGCGGGGCATTCCCCGATCCGGATAGATCCACACTTTTGGGCAACCTACCGGCCGCGGTCACAGGTGTCCGAGTTCTTGACACACGGCAACAATCGCGGAACGCTCTTCGTCGATAGCTATGCGGGTACCGGGATGGTGCGAAATTCTCTCTTGATTCTTCTCGGTGTTGTACCTCCCGTGACGGTGACCACCCTTTTTCTTCTGGCCATCGCTGGAATTTGGAACGCTTTCGTAGTTATCGTCGTTCTCGGAATTTTGGCATTACTTGTACCCGCCGTCGTTGCGGTGCTACGACGTTGCCCCTGTAAGGCCGTATTGTCGTACCTTATTTTCATCGTTCCCTTTGGCGGGGTGTTCTGGGCCGGGCTGATTCGCGGTCTCTGGGTGCACCGCGCTTCGTTCGCAGCACAGCACGTGCAGAAAGACCAGGTGCAAGGTTGATCGTCTTCATTTTCGGGACGACCGCGGAGGCGATCAAACTGGCACCGGTCGCACGAAGGCTTGACGTACGAGGCATCGACTACGAGAGTTGGGTCACTCGCCAGCACACCGACGCGCTTACCCGCATCCTGCCGCAGTTGGGGATGCATGAACCGACCAAGATCATCGTGGACGGACGAAATGGGGAGCCTCTGAGAAGCTCGCGAGACGCCGTGCACTGGCTCATCAAGATTCTTGGGTGGATACGAAGGAACAGGTCTTCACTTCGCAAGTCTCTTCCCGCTAATAGCGTGATCGTGGTCCATGGCGACACCATGACGAGTGTCGTCGGGGCATGGATCGCTCGACGATTGAAGGTGGACTGCGCTCACGTTGAGGCAGGTTTACGCTCTGGAAATTGGAGGCATCCATTCCCGGAAGAACTGGACCGGCGGATTGTTGGCCGGCTTGCCGACATTCATTACACTCCGTCAGAAGAAGCAACCACGAACCTCGGGTCTCATAGAAATGTCGTGTTCACTCACGGAAATACTGCGATCGATGCCGTGCTTGACCAAACAGATGCCCTTCCAGACTCGGCCGAGAAGTATGCGGTCTCACTACTCCACCGTTTCGAATTCCTCGGTAATCCGAGCTTGGTTGAAGAGACCCTCGCAACGCTTGCTGCTCAAAGTCCGTACCCGATCCGATTCTTTGTCGACGAATATGCGAAAGAGACCCTCGCCGACATTTTGCCCAAGGCCGACACCTCGAAAATCCTGATCGAAGGCAAGTTGAGCCACGAAGAGTTCGTGTCGACACTTCGGGGAGCAGAGTTCATCGTCACTGATTCGGGTGGGATTCAGGCCGAGGCCGCGCTACTTGGTACGCCGACACTCATTCACAGAATGGCCACCGAGCAATGGGAAGGCCTTGGTGAAAACATTCTTCTCTCAGAGTGGCGCATGGATCGGCTTTCTGCCTTCCTCGCCAATCATCAGGATTACCGGAGACAACCTGCCCGACCCGAATTCTCACCTGCGGACATCATCGTTGACGACCTAGTAAGTCGCGGATATGCCAGCTGACGCGAGCGGAGCTAATGGAGCCCAAGGGTCGGCGGAGAAATGACCCGCTGGAAGCAGACGGGTCTCCTTTCACAGCACGGCAGGGCGCTCGTCGAAATCAGCGTCGCAAGCGCTCTCGGAATTGTCGCCTCCGCCGGGTTCCAAGTGGTGGCAACGAGGGGCCTCGGACCGGAAGCATTCGGTCTGCTCGCTGCATTTCTTGCGCTCATTAATATTGCCGCGATTGGTAGTTCCGCGCTGAGAAATTCCGTAGCTGTAGCGACCGCAGAATTTCTTTCGAAACCAGAAACAGCACTACAAAAGCGCACACGATTTCTCGACAGCTTCAGCATCGAGGCCATAGCGCTCGGCGGCGCTTGCACGGTTGGTGTGCTGTTGGCCTCTCCGTGGCTGGCTACGTCGATTGAGTCGAAACCCGTCGCGCTGATCATTGCTGCCGCGACAATAGTTCCATACTTTCTCTTCGCACGAGCGCAAGGCCTGCTGCAAGGTGCCGGTGACGCACGTTCAGTCGTATGGTGGTCGACCGGTGCCCAATTGATGCAACTGGGGCTCGCCTTTGTCGTGATTTCTCTTGGGTACCAAGCAGTCGGTATCCTCGTGATGTTTCTTTTCACTGTCATTGCCGCAACCGCAGGCTCCAGCTTCCAGGCTAGACACCTTAGGGTCGACCCCCGCCACCGGCCGTTCTCCATGAGCAGCTCTGTCGTGTTGGTGTTGACGATTGCGTTTGCCTGGCTGACAAACGTCGACGTCATCCTAGTCAGGATGGGCGCGTCGGAAATCGTCGCGGGATCATTCGCTGCAGCAGCGATACTGGTGAAGACAACGCTCATTTTGCCGGCGATGCTCTCGCTCTACCTGCTCCCGCGGTTTGTAAGTGGGCGAAAGAATCACGCGCTTACTAAACTAGGAGTCAACCTAACGCTCGCTGTCACATTTGTCGGCGGCGTAATGATCTTCCTCATCCTCCTCTTCGCTGGTGGTCCGATCGTCGGATTATTGTTTGGCCGCGGGTACGAACTCACCGTTGGATTTCTCCCAACACTTGCCCTTATGTGGTTGCCCTGGGCGATGACGCAAGCGGTTCTCGTTCGGATCACGTCAATTTCGTCGAAAGCAGGACTCGTGGTCCTGTTGATTGCTGCTGCCATCCAATGGCCGGGTGCGTTGGCTTTGCTGCCCGACATTCCAGCGATGATCCTACTTAACGGCACGCTCGGAATTTTTGCGCTCGTTTCCCTCTACGCCATTCACCTGTATGCGGTACGCAATGACAAACGTCGTGAGGCTACGACGACCATCGACGTTCCATAATGCACAGTCGATCTAGTCCTGCTCAGGGTACCGGGTCTTATACTCACGTAATTCAAGCTCAATGATCGCGACACTTTCAGCGAGAGTTCGTGTTTTGGCTTCAAGTTTTGTCAGTTCCGCGCTGTGTTGCAGACACACGAGAAACAGGATGGCAACGCTCACGAAGAACACCAAATTAATGGGCACCACGATGCCAACAAGCGAGGCCGCCCACAAAAGCGTGCTCGGAAAAATCCCCGCAATGAGCGCCAGTGTGCCGGCAATGAGCCACCAGATGGCATGCCTCTCTCGCAGCCGACCTCGACGCAAGAGCTCAATCACTACGACAAGCACAAGTACTGCGGCAGCAATTCCAAAAATGTAGCTTTGGAGACTCATGATGTTTCCTTGATGCGGTAGCTGGATGGCGGGCGGATGAAAGCGAAAACCAGAGCGAGCAAAACGCGGCCCAGATACACCGTCGCCTTGAACGGATTGTGCGATGGGACACCACCGGCTCGGGAGCGCATTGCTACCGGAACCTGCCGGATGACCAGACCAGATCTGGATGCGATTACCAGCGCCTCGATAGTGTCGCCGAGATATTCGGCCGGATAGTGTTCGGCAAAAAGCGCAACCGCGCGTGGTCCAGATGCACGAAAGCCAGATGTCGTATCTGTGAGCGTCGTTTTCGCTGCGCGACTCAATATCGTGGCTAAGGCCACCATGGCCCACTGGCGCGGACCACTCACCCTATAGCTGCCCGCACCGGCAAACCGAGCACCCAGTACCAAGTCAGCGGAGTCCAACCCATTCACCAACTCGGAAACACCTGCAGGATCATGCTGGCCATCCGCATCGATCTGGATGACGTTAGAGTAACCCTTGTCGGCCGCGAATCGAAATCCCACCCGCATTGCACCACCGACACCGAGATTAAACGGAAGACTGGCGACCATTGCGCCCGCATCGCGAGCGACGTCAGCGGTACAGTCCGTGGACCCGTCGTCTACAACCAAAATCGCAATATCAGGCACCTTTTCGCGCACTTCCCGCACAACGTTTCCGACGGACTCTTCTTCGTTGTAAGCGGGCATCACCACGAGGCTGCTACCACTCGACGAGTCCATACGGTCATCGTAGCAATCGCTTGATGGCCGGTTGGCAGGAGTGAGAGTTCAGAATGGCTGTACCAAATCTCGCACAGCATCTGCGAACCCTCGACTGTAGCGGAAGTAGCGCCCGGTCATCATCTCTCGCATCACCGGCACGATTCGCTTCCAACGCGGGCCCGGAATAGTCGCGCGCATCTCGTGGTGAGCAAGTTTGCTCCTCGCCTGCTCCCTAACCTGGAATGTAACGGCGTCACCCAGCCCATGGAGCCCTGATGCGAGTTCACTTGCACGAGCCAACAGAAAGTTGTAGCGATCACCACGAGTCTCCATGAGTCGGCCCAATTTACCGGCCATGTTCAGTTTCATTACGCCAATTTGGTTGGTGGGATGCTGGCGATAGTCGATCAGTTGTTCGGGCAGGTAGCTGTGACCGCCCACGGCCGCCGCGATAATTGCCAGCCACTCATCATGAATCCAATGCGCCGGAAATGGTGTTGTCAGCTCAAGTAGGTCTCGACGGATCATGCTGGTGGCACCAGTCGCCAGATTTCTGCGAAGAAGTGTGCGGTAACCATTCCCCCCTTCCAGCTCCGCGCGCTCGACTCTGCTGATTCCGAGGCCCTCGCTGAGCGCCAGCTGGAGGGATGCGCCGTGTTCATCGACGAGAGTTGCGTCGGTGTGCATAAAAAGAAGACGCTCGTCACCCTCCAGATGGTTTATTGATCGGTCAATTCTGTTCTCGTGCCAGCGGTCATCCTGGTCGCTGAGCGCAATAACGTCGCCGCGGCATGCCAGTAGTGCTTGTTCAAAGTTTTTCGTGACGCCCAACGCATTGGTGTTGCGCAATACCCGCAACTCAGGCAGGTCGGCACTCTTAGGCTGCTTTGCCCACACGGCCGTTACACGGTCGACCGTGTCATCCGTCGAAGCATCATCACTCACGACGACTTCATCGGGAAGCGTCGTCTGAGAAAGAATGCTGAGCAGCTGTTCTTCGATAAAGTTGGCACCATTGTGCGTGCAGAGAGCCACGGAGATGCGAGGGCGCCTGTTCACTAGGGGCGTCGCAGTCGTCGTCGCACCTTGTCGAACACCACTCCAGCGCCACCATTCTTCAAGTAGAACAAGACGCGCCCTACATCGTGTCTGAGCCCCGTTTGGCGACGTCGACGCCGTCTGGCGGCCTCAGCGATACTTTGCCTCGCAGCGATACCCCGCTGATCTTTGGCATGTTGTGCGTTGGCGACGAAGTTCACCAAAGGCGCCAACGTTACATCCCAGTAGTAGAGCTCTCGAACACGGCGAATGTTTGCTTTCGCTTGAGCAATGAATGCTTCGTCGAAGAGCACCCGATCGAGCGCCTCAGTCAGCTTCTCAACGTCTCGTGCAGGAACAACGATGCCCAGTGCCTCCTGCGCGACAAGTTCTGCGAAATGATCGCCCTCGGTGACCACCATGGGCAGTTCCGCCCAGAGGTAATCCAGAATGCGCGTTCGAAAAGAGAAAGTGGTTTCAATGTGCGAGTGGTGGGTGCTGACGCCTGCGTCGGCTTCCGTCAAATAATTTTGCCGTTCATCGTAATCGACCCAGGATTCATTGAAGAAGACAACGGAGTCGAGGACGTCTAATTCTCGGGCAAGTTCACGTGACTCGGCCACAATCCGCATTTCTGGCACCCCAGGGTGGGGGTGCTTGGTCCCCTGGAAGAAGAGCCGCACGTTTTTTCGTGTTTCAGACACCCGCGCGACCGCACGTATCAGCGTCGTGGGGTCAAACCAGTTGTAGAGACCACCACTCCACAGTAGAAGTTTGTCGTCGCGGTCGATCCCAGGGTGAACTCCTTTAAGCACATCGTGCTGGTGCTCGGGTGGTGTGGAGGACAGGCCGAACGGAGCAATGCTGATCAGATTGCCGAGATCGGGATCCCCCTCGTATGTATCTGGGTTAATGCGCCCAAGAGCGGCAAGCTGCCCCAGCCAGAACATTTTCTGGCGCTCGGAGGCGCACAGAAAGAAGTCGCCGCGTTCCAGCTGCTCATTGAGCACATCCGTGGCATCAGCGACCTGGCGTTTCCACTGCTCCGCCGGCAATTCACGGCCCTGTTCAAGCTGCTCGAGATGCATGGGGTCGTAAATATCCACGACGAGGATCTTCTTGCTGGTGCGGAGCGAGTCGAATACGGCCATCGCGTGCCCTTGGAACACGATCACGTCCGCCCACTGCTCGAGTTTGGAGAATGAGGAATCGTCACCGGGGCGAACATGCACGACTTGGAAGGGGGCGTCAATGGCCTCTGCGCCGGTGAGCGTCACGAGAGTGACGTCGTTGTAGTGTGAAAGCAACTCCGCCATACTCCAGGCACGAATGGCCGGCCCCGCCAGTTTCTTGCCGATAGGGTCACCCGTGACAATGACCACTCTCGTGTTTGTCGGTGGCTCAGTCACTTCAAACGCAGCGACAAGGTTTTCGTACCCTCGGAGGTACTGTTTTTCGTGATTGATTGGTGCGTCAACCTGACCGAATAGGCGCCACAGCATGCTGTCAGATACGGTTCGCGTCGACTGAATTTTTCTACGCTCTGTGCATAGTCCGGGTAAATTTTCGGCGAACTGGTCGATCGCATACATCGCTGCGATCGCTTGTTTAGAAACCTCCATCGACGATTCCAGATCTCCGCCTGGTTTTCGCAGGTCAAATGACGCCGAATCTAGGTCGCTTCGAGTAATCGCACGCCGAATGCTGAGGGCGATTGCTGCAGGCAACGCTTCTAACAGCGTTTCCTCACCTAGATTCTTGTACAAGGTGTAGAGCGCATTGCGTTCCAACAAGTAGGTTTCTTTGTGGGAGCCGAATGCATCCATTGATGCATGGTGCTTGTGGTACGCGAGCGACTTGGGTTCATAAGCAAAGCGCCATCCCCGAAGGTTAAGACGCCAGCCAAAGTCGACATCTTCGAAGAACATAAAGTAGCGCTCGTCAAAACCACTGAGCGCGTCGAAAACTTCGCGGCGCACAAACATGGCTGAGCCGGTTCCGAACAGTACATCACCAGGCACTTCTGGGTTCCTAGGAACTGGTTCCGACGTGAACGGCTTGTATCCCATTCCGTACCAGGTCATAGCGGACCCGATGTAGTCGACAAGTTTGCCGTCCCAGTCGAGCACACGGCTGGCGACCGCACCGATGTCCTCGGATTCCGCAAATTTCTCAACCGCGGCACGTACCCATTCGGCATCCGGCTTCGCGTCATTGTTGAGAAGCGCGATGAACTCTCCACTGGATGCCGCTACGCCCTTGTTGCACCCTCCTGCAAAGCCGTCATTCGTTTTAGACACGACAAGCTTGACGTGCGGCGCAGCGCTTCGTATTCGCTCGGCACTTCCATCTCCCGAAGCATTCTCGACCACAACAATCTCAAGTTGCTCTTTCGGCCAATCGAGCTTGCCCAAATGGTCAATGGCCTCAAGCGTGTCGCTGGCGCCCCGGAAGTTGACAAGAACCACGGAAACTACTCCCGAACGAGAATCGACCATCGGTTCCTTTCGGCGCCAGTAACGAAAATAGCTTAGCAAGCGAATTTTGTGCGGCGGTCACTCACCTGTTCCCGACTGATTGCGATCTGTTTGCCCCCGCAGCCTGCCAGCCCATCCTTTTACGCGTCGAAGCGGCGCGGTCACGCGCCAACTTGAACTCTTGAGGATAGCGGAGAGCTCCGTCTGCGCGGTGCGCAGCTCAGAGAAATCTGCCATCTCTTCCGCTGCACCCGGGGGGAAGAGTAACGGTAAAGAATTGAGCTTCTTCCTCACCCGAGCCATATCTCGATCCCATGACTGTTGGTCATGCACCGAGTACGAGTCGTCACCTGTGTTCCACCGGTGATACACCGCGGTCACTGCCGGGAGGTTTGCTACCCCCAGCACGCGTGCGGCCCTTAATACGAGATCCCAATCTTCACAAACTTCCAAGGTTTCGTCAGCGTTTCCAAACACTGTGAAGAATTGACGGGGAAACGCAAAGGCCATAAACGGAGTCATATTTACCTGGATGTGGTCGACGAAGTCGAATGACACTGGGTACGGTGTGCTCACGGCGCTGTCACTGCGGTGCCCTGGAAGGGAATCTGGCCACTCTATAGCTTCAACTCGTTGCACTCCAGCGTTCGCGCGTAGGAGACGTCGAGGGAAACGATCTGCGCCATTGAGGAAACTCTCCACCCAGTGTGAATACACCACATCATCATCGTCGAGAAACGCAACATGCGAACCTTGGGCCGCAGAAATTCCTACGTTAAGCGGATGCGCTCGGGTTCCTCCCGATGCCGCGATGACGCGAACTCGCGACCTCAGCCACGCGGGTTGGTCAGCAACGATAAGACCAGCTTCTCCAGAATCACCGTCGTGGATGACGACGAGGACTTCGAAGCGACCATCTGTTTGTCCAGAGAGACAGAGAAGGGCATCTCGAAGAGCTTCGGGCCGACGAACCTGCGTTCTCATCACCACAGACAGTAGAGGCTCATCGCCCGGCGTGGTCAACCCCTGAGCGACGATATTCTCGACGACCTCAAGCCCAGTGTTTGCGAAAAGCTCTTCTAAAAGGGAGCCGGTGCCTGGGCCCGCCGGAATATCAGCTATTCGCCGTACCTCAGACTTCCGAAGCACTTCGTGATCACGGAATACCGCCGCGTGAGGCGCGAATTTTGACTCGCATTTCCGTTGCCACGTGTGAGTCTCCAATGTCAGTCCGCCACGCTCAGTTTGGTTATGGCCGGCACCGCGAGCGCGCATCGCGCCGAGCGAATGAATGACGCAGTAGTCCAGCTTGTTTTCCCGACGTTCGAAGGTTGTCAATTCACCATCATCATTGACCGGAAGACACCGTGCTCGGGCAGCGGAACACTCACCATCCAGCGAACTTATAAGCCGGCTTATTGTGCTCGCGAGAATAATCGCGTCGCAATCAAGAACTAATAGGAAATCCTCGTCGGCGTCACCCAAGAGCTGCGCGTGAGCCTCGATAGAGCCCAATTCTGGGCGAAGTGCAGCATACGTGAACTGCCCGCCGACACCCTGTGCCTGTTCCTCACATCGTGCGAGAACATCCACTCCGAGCGGATTCTGCGCCAGCTGTCCGCCTACAGCGACACGCCATGAGCTGACAACCCCCGCGCTGACAGCAGCGCCAAGCGCGTCGAGCACAGCAGAGTACCAGCGATCAAACCGCGTAGTTGCTGTGGTTGAGAGTAATGTCTGGACGACGATTGAGTTACCTCGCTCAACGCCCATGAAAAGTTCCCCACTGCCACAATGCCAAGAGTGACACCTCGATAACAGTCAACTTAGTCTAGAACTGATACGTAGAGGGTTCCCCGACGACGGATTGCGACTATTCTCGCGAATGGTAACACTACGGTAGATAGCGGCGCACGAGGGCCCGAATGCGTCTGCTGCTGAGTAATCAGAAGGGTTTCCCAGAGGCCTAAAGCGATTCGCGAAAGAAAGAGTGGTTGGAATTGAAACTGAGGCCGCCCCTTGTCGTTGACCTCGACGGGTCGTTGCTGCGAACAGACTCACTGCACGAGTCCCTCGCGGCCGCGTTGCGCCGACCGCGGCTCCTTGTGGGTGTCGTGTGGCGAGCACTCAAGAACGATCGAGCAGGCCTAAAGCACTATTTGGCGACGAGGTCAAATATTGATGTAAGCCTTCTGCCCATCAACGAAAAAGTCCTCTCTTTTCTGGAAACAGCGCATGGCGAAGGTCGCACTATTTACCTTGCGACCGGCGCCGACCACAGTGTGGCCAAAGCCATGGCGGTGAGATACCCAATTCTGGATGGAGTCTTTGCTAGCGATGGCCACACAAACCTCACTGGCGCGCGTAAAGCTCAGGTTCTCGTAGGTGATTTCGGTGCGCAAGGGTTTGACTACCTTGGCAACTCAGCCCAGGATCGCGCCGTATGGAAAATGGCCAACAATGCCTACCTCGTGACGTCGAAACGAATCGATCAAAAACTGCCATCGTGGGCCCGCAATACTGAGTTCTCGCAGGTGCTCCGAGAAGACTCCCCACCATCGTGGTGGTCGTGGGTGAGGGAGCTGCGATTACACCAAAGCGTCAAGAACCTTTTGCTGTTTCTTCCTTTGATCGCCGCACATGAGTTTGAAGATTTCGGAACCCTCCTCCATGTTGCGGCTGGCTTTGTTGTGTTTAGCCTCATGGCCTCGGCTGTGTACCTACTCAACGACCTGATCGACCTGCCGTCAGACCGACAACATGCAAGAAAGGCATTCCGACCCATCGCGGCCGGAAATATTTTGCCGATGCACGCGTTCCTGGTGAGCACGGTGCTGGCGGTAGCGGCAATTGTTGGCGCCTTTGCTATCGACATACGTTTTGCATTGGTACTGCTCCTTTACGCTGCATTGACGATCATCTACAGCTTTTGGCTTAAACGCGTGCCGCTCATCGACGTGATCTTGCTCGCACTGCTTTACATGATTCGGATTCTCGCGGGAGCAGTTGTGGCAAGCATTGCGCTGTCGTTCTGGTTCACGAGCGTGACGTTATTCCTATTCATCTCGCTGGCGCTGGTCAAGCGGTATTCAGAGTTGAACCGACACACCGCCCAACACCCCGACGAGCACCTGCCTGGACGAGGCTATAGAGCGGTAGACACAACTGTCGTGCTCACGCTCGGCGTCAGCAGTGGAATGGCGGTGCTGCTGCTCTTAGCAATTTATTTGCAAAGCGATGCCGTGGCGGCGCTCTACCCCTCTCGAGACCTCCTCTGGCTGGTGATCCCGGCAATGTTCTATTGGATAGGGAACATCTGGCTTCAAGCTGGTCGAGGAGTGGTTCACGACGATCCGATCGTCTTTGCATTAAGAAACCCTGCGAGCCTCATCTCCGCAATTTTAATCGCGCTCCTCTTTATTGCCGCCTCCACAACAATTCAGTCCTTTGTGGAACAGATTTACGCGTTGGCGAGCTAAGCAGTGAGCGCAGACTCATGGCAGAAGATCAGGTATCTCGGCATCGGTGCACTCAATGTCGGATTTACGCTTTTCGTATTCTGGCTTCTGGATCGCCTCTATTCAGCAACAATTGGAGTTCAGGCTGTCTACTGGATATCTGCCTTTTTGGGTATAGTGAACGGCTTCATCTGGCAAAGACTTCTAGTTTGGCGGTCACGAAACCATTGGCACAGTGAATTTGCAAGGTTTCTAGCGCTCAATCTCGCTACTGCCGTCACGAATTCCGCGCTCCTTTTCTTGGCCGTCGATATCGCTGGCCTCTTCGCTTTTCCTTCCCAGGTCGGAATCACGGCGGTCCTTGTCGTCCTTTCATACCTGCTTTCGCGAAATTGGGTTTTCCGACACCCGACAAGCACCGACCCACTTGCTACAAGTACCCTCCAGCCCAGTCGCGATTCCGTTCAGCGCATTGACGTCTTCTTGCAGTACTACAAACCTCATGTGAGTGGCCTCACCAATATGGCGGCAGATCTAGCAGAATTCGCTAGCCAACATGGCTACGACGTCCACGTCCATTGCGTATCTACCAACACGAAGGTCGGAATTTCCAGCTTGAATGGAGTGACAGTCCACTCTTACCGTCATTCGTTTTCTTTGGGCCGCGGCGTATTTTCTTTATCTCTCATTTCTGCGATGTGGGGAATGCGGAACCGTGCGGGAATCGCCCACGCTCACATGCCCTATCCCGAGTCATTTTTGCTGGCGTGGATACTTGGGCCGGAGTGGCGACTCATCGCGACATTCCAGTGCGACGCTCCCCTCACGGGCGGACTGGGAAGTCTTATTGCGCGAGCCCTGGATCTCTCACAAAGTGCCTTCATCCGACGGGCAAAGTTCACTGTTGCGTCGAGCACCGATTACGCCGTCCACTCGCGACTTGCGCGGGTGATGGCAGAAAACGGCGGTGTAGCTATTCCTGCGACCAGCACGGATCGCCACGGTGGCTCGCCCACATTTGCGGAATCGGGAAAAAAATACATTGGATTCCTTGGCAGGCCCACCTCCGAAAAAGGAATCGATGTCATAATCTCTGCGCTCGAACTTCTGCCCGACAATGTTTGTTTGTTGCTGGCGGGGCCCACCGTGGGCTTAACTGAGAAAGCAAGCTTTGATCGCGAAAAGTTCGACCGCCTTTCCGCGGCGGGTCGCATTCGTGCGCTCGGTTTTCTTCGCGATGAGCAAATCGCTGACTTCTACGCCTCCTTAGATGTCTTCGCGTTGCCGTCGACAAATTCATTTGAAGCATTTGGCATAGTGCAGGTCGAGGCACTCTCAGCGGGAACTCCTGTCGTCGCGTCAAATCTTCCGGGAGTTCGCACGATCGTTCAGTCAACCGGGTTTGGTGAGATCTTTGAGATCGGCGACGCCGCTGATTTCGCGCGCTGCGTCTTGAAGGCTCTTGAGGGTAAATATGATCTTAGGAAAGCTCGGGCAACCCTAGAAAACGTGTACCTCTCCCCTAAGCCAGAAGAGGCATACCTCAAGCTTTATCGTCAACTGCAACCTGAGGGGCAACACTCTCACGATGTGAATCCGCAACCCTAAGTGGCCATTCACGCGCAAATCCCCGGTTGAGCACTTTCCTCGCGGGTGTCTCAAAGTACCTCCACGTCAATCACGAGGCGACAGAGACCACTCCAAGTATCACGCCGGTAAACAACGGACTATACGACTCTCGAATGAGCGAAAATAGTAAATGAATACATTCCCATGGCCGAACAGTACCCAATGCAGCATTTAAAGGGAGTACGACGAAAAATCGGCAATTTGGGAGGTGCCCAGCGAAAATAACCACACACCGAGTCCACTGGGCACAGTTAATGACCACACCCATGCGGCGAGCAAAACGGTGATGGTGTGGGTTAACCCCGCGTAGCAGGCAAGCACGATCGCGGCCGGCGCCGTGACCTGCACCACCGTCGCCTCAAATCTCAGCCGAGACAGTGGAAGTTCGGCGAGACGCAAGATCACTCCTACAACGAACCGCAGATCCATGTCAACGAGCCAACGACAGGGGAATGTCCACGGCTCTACCGCAATAACAAAGGTCATGCCAAAGGCAACAACAATCCACAGCGACCGGAAACAGAATTGGCGGGCACGCGTGAAGAGAATCACCACGAGAAGAGCGGCGAAAGCGACATACGCCACCATCTCTGCGGTCAGTGTCCATGAGGGCTGATCCCACGGATACGACGGTTACGGGCTCGTTAATCCATAAACCATAAAGGCGCTTTGAAACCATCCGCCAACGGAAAACCCGTCGGTTACTGGCGCCCCAGCAGTCCTGCTTGACGATTGCCCACCACACCAGCGGAACCGCTAGTAATTGTGTGGTGGCACTCACAGGCGACAATCGCGCAAATCGCCGCCAGAAAAACTGCGCTATGGCTCGCAGTTTGAGCAAAGATTCGACCCGTAGTTACGCCAGATGATGTAACCCGAAGGATGAAGAAGACGAGGACACCGAGTGCACCCATACTCGATACCGGCCCAATGAATCGAAACGGGGGCCATGCTGGGTAGATCGTAGGTTGAAATGGAATGGTACTACCCAACCTGCACCAATTGCTCTGAGGCCCGTAAGCGCCGGAATCTCGTCAGGGCGCACGGTTTGAATGCCCCTATTGTTCATTCGCCATGACTTCAACACTGACCCGCTTGCGTGCGAGTTCAAAGTAAAGGCTTGCGCTCATTAGCCCGAGGCGGCAATCAACTGCACGTATTGCGAAGGACGACAGCCGGCTGTGGGTAGTTTTCGCTTGGTTCCACCGAGTCCACTGGTCGCAGACACGTTTCCAACTCTGAGAACTCCTTTTCCCAATAGCCAACATCCTGTTGATAAACGATGAGATAGTCGGCTCTGCGAACCTCCGAATCAACTTCAGGGGAATCATCGCCATTAGCAACTGTGATTGGTAGCACTTGATTGCAAAGGCCGTCGCCATAAAGTCCATAAGAAAAAGTGCCGAGGTACGACCTTTCCGTCATTCCACTTTGGGTTACTCCACCATTGGTCTGTAGCGCGATTACGAAGCATTTTTCTGAATTGCTCGGCAACCAGGCAGTTTGCGGCCCGCGACCGCGAGGATTGCCCGGTGCGTTTGGCTGCCATGCCTCAGGCCCCTGCAATATTTCCTGTGCGACCCTAACGCCCGGGTACATTTTGTATTCAGTCCAAGTGATCTGACCGAATGCCAGCAACAATGCCACTCCGCCAGCACTCAATTGAACAACGGCTGTCAATGCCGCCAACGATGTCAAAAGGACCGCGACAAACAATGCCACAGTGGGCCCGATGGTATAGCGGGCATCGAAGGTGGCGGGCTGTACAAGAAGAATTACGACTGCCATTGAGACAATTCCCACCTGAACCTTCCACATTGCCAACTGCTTGGTAGCAACACCACGTGCGCGATTGCGCGACAACAACTGCACAACCACAAGAGCCAAGGTGAGCATCAAGAGAAAAGTTGGTACCATCCCAAACCCACCGATTCTGGGGTCGTAATCCAATTTCGTCACACCGTGCAACATGCCAAATCCCACGCTGTGGAAATAACTGGCAATGCGGCTGGGATCTACGAGACCATTTCCGCGTTCACCCGAAGCAAAAACGCTTAAGTCGAGAATTCCGGGCAAAACTAAAGGTCCGAGCCGCACCTGCACCGGGTAGACCGGGTTAGCAAATTGGACCAAATTTCGAAAGTAAAAAGACATCGCCATCACTAGCGGTGCGCCAAGTCCGAGCAAAATTACAGGGATGACCTTTCGTGCCTGCGCCATTTTTCGTGAGCGAAGAATCAACACGCAAACGAGCACGACCAAAAGGAAGATCCCAGTGAGGATTCCCGTCGGTTTGGTAGCGAAAACTGCTGCCAATGCCACACCAGCCACAAGAATGTCTAATTTGCGAAACTCTTGGACCAGCGTCGCAAAAAAGATACAGCCCAGAACGGCTACGCCATAAGCGAGGTCAACGTACAGAATGCGAGGTTGGAGCCAAATCACTGGTGCCGACACGATCAGTGCCGCGAACGATATTCGAGCAAACGACGATGTGAACTTAAGTGATAACGCCCAGTTGATCAATAGTACTAGCAACACTAAATGAGGTACCTGAAGCGCGTTATCGAACCGTGCATCGCCGGCGAACGTCGCGAGGTTCACGCCGCCCGCAACACTGAGATCCGAGTAATACACGTATTGATTCGAGGCAGTCCATCCCCACAGGCTTCCAGACTGAACGATGTTGGCGAGGGCGGGGCCATGATAAAGCTGGCCGTCAATCGACAGGTCCGCTTCAACGCCAGTTACGCCAATCTGAATGCCTAGCAACACTCCAATGACGAGAAAAGACCCCCAGATGCGTGAAACGCGCGCGCGAAAAGCGTTGAAACCCTTCGAAGTCGCTTTTCGAACTCGTCGCAGTGAAAAAATCGTCAACACCACAAGTGCCAGCAGCACATTCGTCACCTGCCAGGGAATAGCGAAGAGCGCGAGGAAAGCCACTATCAGTGCATATCCGTAAACCGCGATGATGCCTGCGTGCACCATGCCAAGAGAGAATCCGCGTCTACGCGAACTATGGGCCGTGATCAACACGAAACAAGCGATCTGCAACATGATGCCGAGCATCCCGGCAAGTCCATTCCCAACCACAGGGCGAGACTAGCGGTAATCTTCCTAGAGCGTGGCGCAACCGCCGTAGTTAGACGCAAAAGCGACCTTGCGCCGGTAAATCTTTGCTTCGGGCGCCGCGGCAAGAAACTAGGGTGGAATCAGACCCCATCCGCGCTGAATTTCACCGTGGACCGGCCCCCGGAAAAGGAAACGGAAGACAATGTCCAACAGTCGACCTAGCGCTCATCGCGTAAAACGAGTGCTCATCGCGGGAAAAGGCACTGCGGGTTCGAGTCTCGCAGCTGATGCCAGAGCATCCGGTGACACGGTTGTGGGGTTCCTTGATGATGCAATCACTGATCCCGATGTAATTGGCACATTGTCGGACGTTGCAGAAGTCTGTGAACGGGAGGCTATTGACTTTGTCTATTTCGCCATCCCTACTGCGTCAGCCGACGTCTTACGCAAATTCGTGACTGATGTCGCGCCTGTTGACGTCGAATTAGCTTTGATCCCGAGAACCTACCGAATTGTTTCTCGTGAACATGTTTCGGTCTCTGATCTTACCGACATAGACGTTCTCGACATGGTTGGTCGTGCTCCGGTGAAGCATGATATGTACGATGCCCGCAAAGTCATCGCTGGTAAACGTGTCATGGTAACGGGAGCAGCGGGCTCCATTGGATCCCGGCTGGTCGCGCAGCTATTATTCCTCGAGCCGGAGTTGGTCGTTTGCGTCGATCGCGCGGAGAGCGGAATGTTTCGGCTAGGACAAGCTCTTGGAGCGACGCCAAACTCGCAGCTGGAAATTGGCGACGTGCAATCAGAGAAACGCATTGAGCAACTTATGAAGTCGCATCACCCGGATATTGTGTTTCACGTGGCGGCCTACAAACACGTTCCCCTAATGCAAGACAACGCCGTGGAAGCATTCAACAACAACGTTTGGGGAACGCTAAACGTTCTTCGCCATGCCGTGAATTCCGGTGTGAAAAGGGTCGTGTACGTGTCCACCGACAAAGCGGTGAACCCCACAAATGTTATGGGGGCAACCAAGCGCATCGGTGAGCTCCTGCTTCAGGATCTCGCGAGTGGCACTCACGCGACACAATTGACCGGAGTGAGGTTCGGCAACGTTCTTGAAAGCGAAGGCAGCGTGATGCAAACATTCCGTCGCCAATTGAAGGAAGGCAAGAACCTTACCGTCACCGATCGGAATGTAACTCGTTATTTCATGACGATTGATGAGGCAAGCCAACTCGTCATCCAAACCGCCAGCCGCGGTGCTCAAGGGGAACTTTTCGTACTCGATATGGGCGAGCCAATTCGGATTTATGATCTGGCTAAAGGCCTCATCGACGCAGTGGGCCCCACGCTCGGCATCGATATCATTGGCCTCCGGCCCGGAGAAAAAATGTTCGAGGAATTAAGCTATCCGAGAAGTGGAGTAGACAAGACTACACACTCAAAGATTTTCGTTGTGCGAGAGAAGTTTGGTCACGAGCCGGGCGCAGTTCTCGAATGGGTTGAGCAGTTGCTCACGAAAACGCGCAATTACAGCATGAGCGACGAAGCCCTCAAAGAAGAACTCCACCGTTTCGGATTTTCTGCCTTGCAATAATGGCGAAAATCGTGGTGGTTGGCGCTTCGGGCCCGATTGGGCGCGCAGTGGCGAGTGAATTAGCCGCTTCGAGGCACAGTGTCACCCGCTTGTCACGGTCGGGCGACGAGAGTTCGGAACAATGTGATGTATCTAGTAGTCGCCAAACCCAAACCTTGCTAGCCCGAGAGCGGCCGGAAGTCGCAGTGTATCTGGCACGACCCGATAACGATAATTCATCGAATGTCGCTGAATATGTTGCTTCTGGTGTCAACACTCTTCGTGACTTTGCGAATCAGTGTCAAGAGCAGAATGTGCGTCGCCTAGTTTTTGCATCTAGCGCCGCGGTCTACGGTACAGCTCATGAATCGGCTCGCCGCGAAAACGACGCGGTGCAACCGGATTCGGCATATGCGGAAATGAAGTTGCGCTCCGAGCACGCATTGCACGAAATCACCGCCAGCAGCACTATGTCCGCAATCTCCCTGCGCCTTTTCAACGTCTTCGGCCCGGGGCTGAAAACGTCCCTCGTCAATCGACTTGCAATGAGAGCCGGTGACCCCCCTCGCGTCTTCGACACAGACCAGTTCGTGAGGGATTATGTTCATGTTTTCGACGTCGCTCGGGCCTTTAAATTCGCCGTCGATTATTCAATCTCCTCGCAGAGCGTAGTGAATGTTGGAACCGGAATCGGCACAAGTAACCGGTCACTTCTGGCATTATTTCCTCAGAGCAAGGTCACGAGGGTCCCCGCTGGCTTTACCAGATCTTTTAGCGTCGCCGACATTGCACTCGCACGGGCCCAGTGGCAATTTGAGCCGAAAGTGGATCTCTTGACGGCAACAGCGAACTATGGCCAACTTTTCGGATTGTGAACCACCCAGCGCGTCCTCGACGGAACTGCGCACGCAAGTTACTCTGGTGGAATGAGCACCGGGGGCTTTGCTGGTCTGTGGCGGATTGTCGCATCGGTGTGCGGCGTTCTCATCGTTGCGTCCGCCATTCAGCTTATTTCGTTGTCCACAGCGCGTGACGCCTATGCTGCAAACAGCTCTGGTTTTGACGCTGGCAATATCATTGACGATTCCCTCTTTTGGGACGGAAACGCCATGACAGAAGCTCAGATTCAACTATTTCTCAATTCAAAAGTGAACGAATGTACGCCAGGATACACGTGCCTAAAGGATTACCACGAGTCCACCCGCACCATCGAAGCAACTCCAATGTGTCAGCGCTACGAAGGCCGCGCGAACGAGTCTGCCGCTCAAATCATCGCAAGGGTGGCACAAACATGCGGTGTCAGCCCCAAAGTCCTACTTGTCACTCTGCAAAAAGAGCAAGGATTAGTAACCAAATCCGCACCCAGCGTATGGAGCTACCAGGCCGCGATGGGGGCAGGATGCCCGGACACTGCTGCATGCGACAGCGATTACTATGGCCTGTTCAATCAGTTGCATTACGGCGCCTACCTCCTTAAGAGATATACGCAGCCTCCCGGGACGGGAGCGGGGACCTCATGGGACACTCGGTACGACTTGCGCTATCCCGTAGGTAAGACGACGGCCGTTCTTTACAACCCGAACAGAAACTGCGGAACTTTACCGATCTATATTCAGAATCAGGCCACGCACGCCTTATATATTTACACCCCATACACCCCCAATGCCGCAGCGCTGAATGCTGGCAGTGGCACTGGTGACGCCTGTTCTTCGTATGGAAACAGGAACTTTTACAACTACTATGTCGCCTGGTTCGGTTCAGTGCGCGGCCAACAAGTTGGGGCCGCGTTCCTTGACACCTATCAGGCTCACGGCGGATCAGCGGGAACTCTCGGCTTCGCCACGGGTCCGTACACGTGCGGCCTGGTACGCGGCGGATGTTATCAGGTGTTCCGCGGGGGCTGGATTGTAGCAAGTGATACGACACCGCAGATCGTTGTCACCAATATGAATCGCGGCCTTTGGTGGTCACTCGGCAACGAAAACGGTTACCTCGGTTACCCCACCTCCGATGAGACGTGCGGGCTAGTCAACGGCGGCTGCTACCAGCTCTTCGAAGGAGGGTGGATGGTCAAAAGTGAGTCAACGCCGTTGGTTGATGTCCCGCTCTCCACCAGAGGGGTGTGGTGGTATTACGGTAACGAAAACGGTTTTCTAGGTTATCCAACCTCTGGACAAAATTGCGGACTTGCCGGCGGTGGCTGCTTTCAAAAATTCGAGGGCGGGACAATCGTCACGAGTTCCATAGGCGGAGTACGCGCGCTCTGGCCAGAGGCGTTTTCACTTTGGGCCAACTGGGGTCGTGATGCGGGCATCCTCGGCTACCCCACTGGAGACCCTTCCAACCCTGCCGGCGTCAACTACACTCAAACATTCCAAGGCGGAACCATCACCGTCACCAACGGCACCGCCGCACTCACCTCCGCCACCGACCCCTGGTTCAACGCACGAATCAACAGCCCCTGGTTAGGCAACCAAACAACCTCACAACTGTGCACCCTGACCAAGGGTGGCTGCTACCAAGCATTCGACGGTGGATGGTTGGTATCCAGTCCCGCCACCGGTGCCCACGCCTTACGCACCGAAGTTCTCAACTTTTGGGCCAACTGGGGTCGTGATGCGGGCATCCTCGGCTACCCCACTGGAGACCCTTCCAACCCTGCCGGCGTCAACTACACTCAAACATTCCAAGGCGGAACCATCACCGTCACCAACGGCACCGCCGCACTCACCTAATCCTCTTGTTCGCTATTATTTGAGGATGATTCGGAAGGCCGAAGTCCATGACTAGCACGATGAGGTTCGGCTCGAATGATCCCAAGACGGCGGTGATCGTCACAAGTTACAATCACCAAGCATACGTTGAACAGTGTCTTGATTCGATTGCCGCACAGACTCGTTCGCCTCATCGAGTAATTGTCGTCGATGACTTCTCAACAGATGATTCTGCAAACGTAATTCAGTGGTGGCTTTCGACGAACAAAAAGGAGTACGAGTTTATCAGGCACGAACGCAATCTGGGCTTGTGTGCGTCTCTCAATGAAGCGCTCGCCCTAGTTGACGCAGATTACTTTATCCACGTATCGGCGGATGACTGGGTCGAGAAGGATCGAATTGAAGTACAGTCACGTGCGTTTGACCTCGAAGACGAGACTACCGCACTCATAGTTGGCGACATCAGGGAAACTGATGCGGGTGGCGTAACCTTGGCGAACCACGATTTCGCCAAGCGGCTCGGACATTTGACGGGTGAAGTTATGCAGCCAATGTTGCTTCATCATCTGCTTATTGAGAATGTCATTCCTGCACCAGGCGTGATGATGCGTACAAAGCTTGTTCGTGAAGTTGGCGGGTATGACGAGTCTTTGTCATTTGAAGACTATGAATTGTGGCTTCGACTTTCTGTCAAGTATTCCATTGCACACCTGCCAAAAATTGTCGCGAATTACAGAGTCGTCAACTCTAGCCTTACTCGCCATTCTGGCCGTCGAGTATCACTTTTGGCTAGCGAAGCCGCCATTCTCGCGCGCCGTATCGGAATAAACGAGATGAATGACTCCGTAATTTCTCAACGGCTTGTGAATATAGCCATTCAATTAATTGAGTTGGGTGATATTCGAGCCCTCCGGAAAGTAATGGAGTCGGCAAGCAGGGCCTCACAAGATCCTTGCGTAAGGCAAGCTACGAAAACGATCCTCGGGCCATTTGGTCTTTCTCGAATTAGGAGCCGCTATGGGGATAAATTCGCCGCTCCGGTGGGCTAGGCAATGCCATTCCAGAGCACCTCGAGGACGCCGAGTGTGCGAACCGCAAGTTAGCAAGAGACTAGAAGCTCTCGAGGCAGCGAAGTCAGCGCACTCGCCACCTTTTCTATTTCTAGATCGGTAAGCCACGGGCTAATCGGCAAACTCAACACCTGCTCGCTCATCAACTTCGAGTTCGGAAGGTGTACCGATTCGCTGTAAGCATTCAATGGTGCCACATTGCCAAAGTAATACGGGTAATGAATATCCGTTCCGATCCCCCGACTTGTAAAGAATCTTCGGGCGTCGTCTCGATTAACGGTGCGCAACACGAAATGGTGCCACACGCTTTCTGCGTGGTTGGTAGTTCCTACCACGGCTTGTGACCCGCCGCCTAATGCATCGAGGTATATGGATGCGATGACACGCCGCCGTGAATTCAAAAAATCGAGGTTGGGGAGATCGTTCGCGAGAAAGGAGGCCTGCAGGCTGTCAAGACGAGAATTCCAACCAGTATCGATATGGTCATATTTGTTGGCACCCTGGCCATAAGATCGCTTGCTTCGAGCTTTTGACGCCAGCGAACCTGAATTAGTCGTTATTGCTCCGCCATCGCCAAGCGCACCAAGATTCTTCGTCGGGTAGAAGGAGAAAGCCGCAAAGTCCCCTATCGAACCTGCAAGACGCCCTTCCGAACTCGCGCCGTGGCATTGGGCGGCATCTTCGATGAGGTAGATTCCCGCATCATCCGCCAAACTTCGCAGTCCCGTAAAGTCCGCTGGGATGCCGTACAAGTGAACGACAATCAATGCCTTAGTTCGCTTCGTAATCGCGGGAGCAACGGACGATGCAGTCAGCGCCGCTGTGTCTTCACCTACGTCCACCGGTACTGGGATTCCCCCGGCTTGAAGAACCGCAAGCCATGTAGCAAAAAACGTAAACCCAGGAACAATTACTTCATCTCCGGGCCCAATGCCTAGTGCTTCCATCCCAATACGGAGTGCATCCAATCCGTTTCCGACCCCTACACACTCTTGGACACCAATGTAACGCGCGAATTCTCTTTCAAATTCAAGGACAGCAGCGCCGCCCACAAAATATCCGCTTTCAAGAGTTGCGTCGAAAATTCTGTGAAGGCTATCCCTCCGACTTATAGTCGCTCGTCTTAAATCGAAGAACGGCACCTCAGTCACGATGACCCCACGCAAGAAAATCATCATAGCTTCGGATGTAGTCCTCTTCTTGATACTCACTCGATGCCAACACTGCCAAAACACTCCCCGGCGCGAATTCACGAATCGTCCGCCAGTAGCCTGGAGGTACTAACAGACCAACATCGGGCCCGCTCAAAACAAATCGTGCGGTTTCGCAACCGTCATCAAGTTCAACGACCATCGATCCACTCACGGCGACCAATAATTGTCGAAGGGTCTTATGAGCATGCGAACCTCGGGATGCTCCCGCAGGCACGTCGCGAATAAAATAGAACCGCTTGATGTCAAACGGTAGGAGTTCGGGACCTTCGACAACGCCAATGGAACCAAGTGAATCAACAATCCGAGGAACGTTAACTAAACGTGGTTTCATACTCTGTCCATTCGTGAGGGATCTCGATTCGTTCATTATCCCGTGATCATCATTACTAAAGTGAAAGCCGAGGTGAGCAAAATTTCGGCTTTCCCAAGATTACATGCCCAAGTATTTAGGCCTGCATATTGGAGTCCTCGAAGGGCCGTAAGGTGGATTTGTGACGAGCGATGAAAGAACTGCAATTGTCTTTGGTAAGGGCCGTGCCGCGATAACGGCAGCAGAAGAGTTAATCAGAAACTCCTATCGCATCCCATTCGTAGTTACTTCGACGCACGAACTTTCCGGTGACCTATCCTTCGGCAATTGGGCCAGGGAGCAAGGGATCAAGGTAAGTCCTACCAACAGACTCGATGAACTCCCGATAAGCAAAACTGACCTTGGCATATCTGTATACTTCGATCAAATATTCCGTCAACGCCATATAGAACGCTTTCGGATTTTGCTCAACGTACACAATAGTCTTCTCCCCAAGTACCGTGGGGTTCGCCCAATCAACTGGGCTCTGAAAAATAATGAAACCAATCACGGCGTTACCTTGCATCTCATAACGCCCGGAATTGACGAGGGGCACATTCTCGCTCAAGATTCCTTTCCGATCGACCCAGCAAAGGACGAAGTCCGAGACGTTTACTGGCGATGTATTTCGACAGCACAATCGATGCTTGTTCGCGACCTTCCGAAAATTTGGGAGCTTTCCCAAATTTCGCAAGTAGAGGCTCGTTCCTCCTACTACAGCTCTGCCGACGACGAAAAGCTCGGTGATCGAAGATATTGGACTCGAAGTGACCGCAAGCTGGATTAAATGCTAGGCACCACTTGTCCTGTCATCACGACGAGAGCAATGGAAACCGACAACACGAGGATAATCAGTGAAGGTTGAGAAACAGTTGATCGATGATGACTCGACGGAGATCATGCTTTCGGTAGTCGTCACGGCTCACGCGGAAGGGCGTCTCTTGAGGCCGACCATGCGTAGCGTGGCAGCGGCATTGCAGGAGCTTGTAAACAACTCCGTCAGCTGCGATCTCATCATTACGCTCGACAACCCAACTGAAGACACCCTGCGCGAGGCGGCCTATTGGCAAGATTCGGCTGAAATTTCAGTTCCGGTGCAGATATTGCGGGTTGCGCATGGGGACGTTGGATCGAGTCGTAATTCTGCAGCCAAAATCGCGTCTGGCGAATACATTGCATTTTGTGATGGCGATGACCTCGTTTCCAAAAACTACTTGATCAACGCCATCAGACTTCTTTCCTCTTTAACTTCGGTGGCGATTGCTCATCCGGCACAAGTCGTGAGTTTTGGCGCGCGCACACTGGTGTGGCATGTAGCATCTAGCGATGTCATCGATTACCTCGATCTAATTCGCCACAATCTGTGGCCATCCTCTTCCGTGTCTAGGCGAACTGTTTATCTCGAATTCCCCTATCCAGCAACACACCCGTCAGAAGGCTGGGGCCCCGAAGACTGGCTCTGGAACATCGAAACTGCTAGCGCGGCCATCCGCCACATTCCAGTGCCAGAGACAGTTTTTTTCTATCGAGTTCGAGAGACTGGCGGGGTGAATAACAGGCATCATCGCTCACTCCTACCCTTTTTCGACCTCGAACGACTGGCCGCAGCACTCCCTCCTGTCGCCCATGAAACTCACATCGCTTCCTCGGGCAAGTTTGATGCACGTCAACATGTCAGACGCATCGCTCGCGAAAGCTACCGAATCGCGCGACCAATGATTCGTGTTGTCACACGGAGGCTCCAACAATCGACGAAAGAAGCTCTTTTTGCGCGAGCACATCGAATCAGTCGTCGCTTTGAGAGACCTTCGCCTTCACTTCCCGCGAGCATTCTCACTGCCTTGAGGGATGCGACCACGTTAGAGCCAGCCTTGTCTTGGACCGCGGCGGGATTTGGGCGGCTCCCAGAATGGTCGCCCAAGAATGACGAATATGCGACCCTACTCGCTTCTCTGACTCGACAACTTTCTGGCACGTCCGCCGCACTAATTGCAGTACCCTGGGTTGGAGTCGGTGGGGCGGACCTCGTCTCTTTGAACTATGCAAATTCCCTTGCTGAAACCGAACGCTTTTCCCGAAATGTGTCAATCCTCGCGACATACACTCCATCGCATACTCTGAGGCATTTGATTCCAGGAAACGTCAATTTCGTCCAAGTGCCAGAAACCTTCCGTGCACTTTCTCCCGACCTGCAGCGCAGACTTTTGGCCCAACTGCTGACTCTTGTGAGACCGGAGTTGGTGGTGTCAGTCAACTGTTTTGACATAACCAATTCTTTGCAATTGTATGGGAGCCAACTCGGCTCAATTACTCGCATCTTTCCAACACTATTTGCTTTCGACCGAATTGGTGCTGGCTATCCCACGAACCCGATAACCGATGACAGCCGACGAGAATTTCTCGATAATGTCCAAGGAATCATTACGGACAACAGCGTCACAGCAGATTTGATCAAAACCACGCTCGCACTCGACGATTCGAAGGTAAGAATCCATCATCAGCCCGCGTTAAGCCCGATCCCCGAACTTCGCATCAGCACACGTTCTTATAACAATAGATTTTTCAGCGCCGCAAATCCGTTCAAGCTGCTATGGCCTCACCGAATTGACGTGGAAAAGAGGCCTGACTCGCTAGTTTCGATTGCGATGAGTCTCCGCAAAAATGAAATGCCAGTAGAGATACACATATATGGTCAAAAAGTGTTATCTGGTGCTGGGCCCGCCTTGATGAAAGAACTGTCGGCTGCAGGTGTGAAATATGATGGTCCGTATCAAGGTGGTTTGGTAGCGCTTCCCACTCATGAATTTCACGCAATGCTCCTGACTTCGGAGTCAGAAGGGCTGCCTCTTGTTATTGTGCAATCGATGCTCGTCGGCTTACCTGTGATTGCGACCGCAGTGGGTGGGGTTACGGATATCATTCGCGACAACGAGACAGGTCTTCTTGTCGACGGGCCCGATGACACCGACGGATTTATCACGGCCATTCGACGTCTCTTGGAGTCGGTGGAGCTCCGCAGAGAACTTATCCATTCCGCCTACGACTTCGCGGCCACACAACATGGTTGGTCCACTTTTTCTCGCCTTGTGGATGAACTTATGGACTAACTTGACATGCGCTCACGAGGCCCATTAAAGGCTAGTGCGATCGGTTTGGACCAGTCTTGCAAGATAATCCCCGTAGCCACTTTTAGCCAGTGGCGACGCCAACTGGAGAAGTTGCGAATCGCTGATCCAACCTGCGCGCCAAGCGACTTCCTCAATGCAACCTATTTTGTAACCCTGCCGATGCTCGACAACACGCACAAACTCGGTAGCCTGAACCATCGACTCGACTGTCCCGGTGTCCAGCCATGCCGTGCCGCGATCAAGTAACTGAACATGCAGCTTTCCGTCACGCAGGTAATGTTCATTGACAGAAGAGATTTCCAACTCTCCCCGAGCGCTCGGAGAAATTGACTTTGCAATCTCAATAACCGAGTTGTCATAAAAGTAGAGACCCGGGACAGCAAACTGGCTCTTGGGACGAACCGGCTTTTCCTCGATTGATACTGCCACGCCATGTGAATCGAACTCGACTACCCCGTATGCTCGCGGGTTCGCAACTTTATAGCCGAAGATCAGCGCTCCGTCTACATCTGAATTCTTGCGCAGATTCGACCCAAGTCCGACGCCATGAAATATATTGTCGCCCAACACGAGGGCTACGCTCTCATCGCCCACAAATCTTTCGCCTATGAGAAACGCCTGGGCCAAACCTTCTGGCTTTGGTTGATTGGCAAATTCGAGAGAAATACCGAGATGCGCACCGTCCCCTAGTAGGCGTTGGAACTGCGCACCATCCTCCGGTGTAGTAATAATCAAAATTTCTCTGATTCCCGCCATCATCAACGTCGAAAGCGGGTAATAGATCATCGGCTTGTCATAAATCGGCATCAGCTGTTTGGAAATGCCCCGGGTGATGGGCCAAAGCCTCGTGCCCGAACCACCGGCAAGAATTATTCCGCGCATTACAGACCTTTTGTGCTCAATGATTCGTATAACGTTTGCGCATTGTCCCAACTCGGCAACAAACCCTGCGCAGCCGCTTCGGCCAATGATGGTGCAGCTTTGTCTTTTGACGACAGCAAAAGGTCGCCTGCGTTCTCAGGAAAAATTAGGCCGATTTCTGGGTCAATTGGATTAATGGCATGTTCGCGATTTGGGTTATACGTGTCGCTAACTAAATAGCTGACAGCAGCCCCTTCAGTCAAAGAAACAAATGCGTGCCCTAAACCCTCGCTTAGGTAAATCGCGCGGCGATCGACCGTGTCGAGAACTACTGAGTCCCACTGTCCGAATGTTGGGGAACCAACACGGATGTCTATCGCGAAATCCAGCACAGCGCCCTGTGTTACGGTCACGTACTTTGATTGACCGGGAGGGATATCGGCAAAGTGTATTCCGCGCACTACACCCCGCTTCGAAATCGAGGAATTCGCCTGTCGCAAATCTAGGGAGTGACCCACCGCAAGCTCCAGGAGATCATGTCGATACCACTCGAAGAAAGTTCCGCGATCATCTTTGCGCTGAACGGGCGTGACAACATATGCACCATGAATGCCCAGCGACTCTATTTTCACGCCCTCAATACTATCTGCGCAGTTTGAGTACGGCCTCCAAACAAGTGACGCCTCATTCCGACGGCGAAAGCGAATCCAAATACGCTTTGATAGTCGACTCGGCCGCGCCCGCCACTCTGAGCTCACCTTTTTCCAACCACGCAGCTTGATCGCAAAGTTCCTGAACTGTACCCATCGAGTGGCTCACTAGGATGACGGTTTTCCCCGCATTCTTAAAATCTCTGAACTTGAGAAAACACTTCTCCTGAAACTCAGCGTCGCCAACTGCAAGAACCTCGTCGACTATAAGAATGTCTGGGTCGACATTGATCGCGATTGCGAACCCGAGTCGAACATACATTCCGGACGAATAATTCTTGACCGGTTGATCTATAAATTTCTCGACACCGGAAAAATTGACAATCTCGTCAAACTTCGCCGTGATCTCCTTCTTTGACATTCCCAAAATTGAACCGTTTAAATACACGTTTTCCCGTCCGGAAAGTTCCGAATGGAATCCAGAACCCACTTCAAGCATTGCGGCAAGCTTGCCATCATGGTGGATCGTACCCAAAGTGGGCCAATAGATTTTTGCCAGACACTTGAGAAGGGTGGACTTGCCCGAACCGTTACTCCCGATTAGGCCAAACGTCGATCCGGAGGGAACATCGAATGTCACGTCTTTCAATGCCCAAAAATCTTCGTGAACGGATGTTCGACCTCGCATGATCGCAGACTTAATCGTCTGATTTCGCTCGTGGTACATCCTAAAACTCTTGCTGACGTGATCTATTCGTACAGCGACGTCCTTCATAGTGCTTCCGCCAAACTCTTCTCATTACGACGGAACACAACCAGCCCGACTACCAAAATAGTCATGGCCCACGCGACACAGATTAGCCACTCCTGCCAGTCAGGCCATCGGTTGTCATACATCAATTGTCGGAACACGTTTACGAAATGAACCAAGGGATTGAGGTCGTAAATGCGAGCGATTGTAATTGGTGTGCCAAACAATCCGCCAAAGTCCTTTGAAGCACTTTCGACCAAGCTGACCGGGTAGATAATCGGCGTCAGATACATCCACAGTTGGAGGATGATCGTTAAGAAATATTGCGTGTCCCGAAAATAGACATTCGCTACGGAAAGCATGAGAGCTAGACCTGCACCAAAAACGGCAAGCAAGAGCATTGCGACGAGTACCAGTGGAATCCAAGGTAGTACGAAACCTCCAACAAGCGTCAGCGCAATGAGTAGCACTGTCATTTCAAACAACCAGTTGTAGCCAGCTGATGCGACTTGAGAGAGCGGAAGAACTATGCGGCTGAATGCCACTTTCTGAATGAGTCCCGCATTGGCTACGAGCGAACCAAGGCCCTGATTGATAACGTTCGCCAAGAAGGTGTATGGCAGAAGACCACAAAGCAACCAGAGCGCAAATACATTTAGACCGCTCGGACTTCCTGGTTCAGGTTGGATGCGGAAAATAAGCGAGAAAACGAACGTGTAAATAAGCATGAGCGCCAGCGGGTTAGCAAGCGACCACAACTGACCAAAAACGGTACGCTTATACTTGCCCTTGATTTCACGCATCGTGAGGTTGAGGAGAAGTTCGCGGGAAGCAAGAACTTCCTTGAAATAGTTCATCTAACCTCACTGGTCCAGGCCATCGCGGCCAGGGAACAATCTAGCCTAGAACTAGAATTGGCATCCTATGACTGCTCATGACGAAATCCCTGCCGTACCATGGCTTGGTGTTGCCACAGTCTCTTATGGATCCGATGATGTAGTTGCGGGATTTCTTGAATCCATTCCCCGCGCCACCGCACACGCGGTCATCATCGTGGTTGCCGACAATTTACCTCAGCCTCGAAGCGTAGTCCAAAAGCTGGCGATAGAAAGCGGCGCAACTTACCTTCCGATGCCATCCAACGACGGATACGGATCCGCCATGAACGCTGCAGTTCGATCGCTACCTTTGAGTGTGTCATGGGTTCTAATTTGCAATCCCGACGTCATTTTGTCCTCTGGTGCGTTAGACGTGCTGGCAGCCGTGGGTGAGTCCGACGAACGCGTGGGCTCGGTCGGTCCAGCGATCCTCAACTCGGATGGGACAATCTATCCGTCGGCGCGGTCAATTCCCTCACTTCGAACCGGAATCGGACACGCCATGTTTTCAAATCTGTGGCCGCAAAATCCATGGAGTCGTCGCTATCGAAGTAACTCTTTGTCACACATTATGCGCAGGGATGCCGGCTGGCTCTCAGGCGCGTGCCTACTCGTTCGCCGAAGTGCGTTCGATCAAATCAACGGATTCGATACGGAGTTTTTTATGTACTTTGAAGACGTAGACCTGGGGTTTCGTCTTAGCAAACTCGGGTACCGAAACGTTTATGAGCCGTCTGCAATTGTCACTCATTTTGGCGCGCACTCAACGTCAAGCGAATCCGCCAAAATGATCGATGCACACCACCGTAGTGCGAAACGCTTTCTTGCGAAAAAATACCCAGGAATACTGTTGGCACCTCTGCGCGGCCTTCTAGGCATGGGGCTCTCGATTCGCTCAGTTATCATCGGACGACGAATCCGCAGACAGGAAGGGCGAACATGAAACTTCTCGTCACCGGTGGTGCCGGATTTATCGGTTCAAATTTCGTGCACCACGTTCTTACCGAGACCGACCACACGGTCACTGTGATCGACAAACTCACATACGCCGGAAATATCGCCTCCCTGGATGCTCTGCCCGAAGACCGATTCACTTTCGTCAAGGGCGACATCTGCGACGCCGCTCTCGTCAACGAACTATTCGCGAAACACGACGCTGTCGTGCACTACGCGGCGGAAAGCCACAATGACAACTCATTGGATGACCCGCGGCCGTTCCTCGACTCCAACATCGTGGGGACATTCACGCTGCTTGAGGCAGCGCGCAAACACGACATCCGCTTTCACCACATCTCCACCGACGAAGTGTACGGCGACCTCGAACTGGACGACCCTGGTCGTTTCACCGAGCAGACTCCTTACAGCCCGTCAAGTCCTTATTCATCTACCAAAGCGGGAAGTGACCTTTTGGTCCGTGCATGGGTGAGATCGTTCGGTGTACGCGCCACCATTTCCAATTGCTCCAACAATTACGGACCGTACCAACACGTCGAAAAGTTCATTCCGCGGCAAATCACTAACGTGCTGCGCGGGGAGCGCCCCAAACTCTACGGTGCGGGTGAAAATGTGCGCGACTGGATCCACGCCGACGACCACTCTTCTGCCGTTTTGACCATTCTTGAAAAAGGCAAAATCGGCGACACTTACTTGATTGGCGCCGATGGGGAAAAGAACAACAAGAGCGTCGTGGAAATGATCCTCTCACTTCTGGGGCGCCCGAAAGACGACTACGATCATGTCACCGACCGCCCGGGACATGACCTTCGTTACGCGATCGACTATACGAAACTTCGCACAGAGCTTGGTTGGAAACCCCAGTTTGCCGACTTCGAAGCTGGACTGGAGGCCACTATTCAGTGGTACCGCGACAATGAGCGATGGTGGGCACCGCAGAAAGATGCGACGGAAGCCCGATATCAGGAGCAAGGCCAGTAGCAATGAAATACCTGATCACCGGTGCGGGCGGAATGCTCGCGCACGATCTTCGGCTCGTGCTGTCCGGGCGTTCCGTGACGGCGTGCGCGCGTGCGGAACTGGACATCACTGATCCCGCAGCGGTGGAGGCGGCCGTTGCAGGGCACGATGTCGTGATCAATTGCGCGGCGTACACGAAAGTGGACGACGCCGAAACGCACGAGGACGACGCGTTTGCGGTGAACGCGTCGGGCGCGGCGAACCTGGCCAGAGCCGCGGCGCGGCACGGCGCACGATTCGTGCAGGTCTCCACCGACTACGTCTTCGACGGCACCGCGAACACGCCGTATCCGGAGGACGCCCCGCGCAACCCGGTGTCCGCGTACGGCAGGTCGAAAGCCGAGGGCGAACGGCTCGCGCTCGAACTCAATCCCGGCGGCACCTTCATCGTCCGCACCGCATGGACTTACGGCGCACACGGCCCGAATTTCGCGAAAACGATGTTGCGGCTGGCCGCGAACCACGAGACAGTGAGTGTCGTGAACGACCAGTTCGGCCAGCCAACCTGGACAATGGATGTTGCTCGCCAGATCACGCAGCTTCTCGACCGCGACTGCCCGCCCGGCGTGTACCACGCGACGAGCGGCGGCACAACGACCTGGTTCGACTTCACGAAGGAAATCTTCCGTCACGCGGGCCTCGATCCGGACCGCGTGCTGCCCACCTCCAGCGCCGCGTTCGTGAGACCGGCCCGCCGCCCCTCCTATTCGGTGCTCGGGCACGAACGCTGGGCTCGCGCGGGCATCGCACCCATCCGCGAGTGGCGCCTCGCGCTCGCCGCAGCTGCCGAAAGCGGAGTGCTGGAGCTCGCATGACGACCCTCAGCGTGATTGTCGACCCCATTGTCTCTGCGGAGCACCACGGGATCGGCCGCTACACCGAGGAACTCACGCGGGAACTTATCCGCGTGGCGCCGGCCGGTTGCGACGTGGCGGGAATCGTTTCCTCGATCAGCCGCGAGCACCGCGAGAAGCTCGACATGCTCCTGCCGGGCATCGCGGGAATCGTGCAGGGGAAACTGCCCCCTCGCGCCCGCCAGGCCCTCTGGGGCATGGGCCTCGGCAGCATCAAGGGCAAGGGGATGCTTCATTCCACCAGTTTGCTCGCGCCGCTCGGCAGGCACGATCGCCTGCACCACGAAGCCGACCAGATGGTCGTGACGATTCACGACGCCGCGGCGTGGACGAACCCCGACATCCTGAGCAAGCGTCAGGTCGCCTGGCAGAGGGCACTCACACGGCGCGCCTTTCGTTTCGCCGACTCGGTGGTCGTTCCCAGTCACGCCGTCGCAACGCAGCTGGGTGAGCGGTTTGATTTCGGCGAGCGCATCCGCGTGATCGGAGGCGCCGTGAGCTCGAAGCTTCAGGTTCCCGTGGACGCCGACGCTCGCGCCGAGCGCATGAAGCTGCCCGAGCGCTACCTGCTGAGCGTTGGCTCGCTCAAGCCGAGAAAGGGTCTCACGGAGCTCATCCATTCGCTCGGCCACCCCGAGTCGACAGACTTGCCGCTCCTCATCGTCGGCCCCGACTCCTGGGAGGGCGTCAGCGTCGAGTCCCTCGCGCAGGAGGCCGGACTCCAGAAGGGCAGAGTGCGCACGCTCGGCTTCCTCGCCGACGCCGACCTCGCCGTCGTGCTCGACCGCGCGAAGGTGTTTGTGTTTCCCAGCATCTCCGAGGGGTTTGGTTTGCCGGTCATCGAAGCGTTTCACTTCGGCACGCCGGTCGTGCACTCCGACGATCCCGCCGTGCTGGAAGTGGCGGCGGATGCCGGCATTTCCGTGGAGAGGGCGGATGCCGACGGCTACCCCGGCAGACTCGCTGCTGCAATCTCCTCGGTCGTCAACGATCCGTCGCTCGCGCAACGCCTGCGCTTTGCCGGCATCGATCGCGCGGGCGCGTTCAGCTGGCGCGATTCCGCCCAGAAGGTGTGGCAGCTGCACGCCGATTTATAGTCCGCGCGCGAAACACCTGCTATTTTTTGGGCGTCGGCGTCGGTGACGGCGGTGCGAGCGCCGCCGCTATCGCCGCGCTGATTTTGTTGTAGTCGGGATATGCGGGATCAAACTCCGGCGGAACCAGGTCGAGTCGCGTTATCGGCAGCTTGCGCGATTTCGATGCGAGGTCGACGAAGAAACCGAGCATGACGGAAGGAATGTTGGTGACAACCACCTGCGACCCTGCCTTTGCCACGGCGTCGAACTTGCTCAGGACGTTGGCGGGCGTGAACTGGCGCAGAATCGCCTCCTCGACATCTCGCTGCCGCTGCATGCGCGCGTAATCCGTGGTCTGGTATCTCGTGCGCGAATACCACAGCGCGGTAAAACCGTCGAGATGCTGTTCGCCGGCGTGCACGACGGCGAACGGTTCGGCTCCCGGCTCGGAAGCGCCCAGCGGGGTGTCCTCCGGAACGTCGACGGTGATTCCGCCGAGAGCATCGATGAGGTCGGAGAAACCCTGCATGTCGATGAGCACGAAGTACTGCATGGTCAGACCGGTGACGCCCTCCACCACGTCTCGCATCGCCTCGATGCCGGGATTGCTGCCCTCCTTCACCGCATCCGGATACAAATCCGGATGGTTCTCGGCCTCGGTGTAGAGATAGCTGATGAGGCAGTCGTCGCCGCAGTCGTATCCGTTCGGGAACAGCTGATACAGGGGCGAACCCTTCACGAACTTCGTCTGCTCCATGTTGCGCGGAATGCCGATCATGACGGCTGCCCCGGTCTGCGCATCGACGCTCGCCACGGCGATGCTGTCGGGTCGCAATCCCTCGCGATCGGGGCCGGCGTCTCCCCCGAGAAGCAGGATGTTGTACCTGCCGTCGATGGGCGGCGTGTAGTCGCCGTGAGAAAACACGGCCGTGATGGCTGAGCGCGCGGAACCCGCGAGCCCGGAACCGTACGCGACCGCGCCCGAGCTCGCGACAACACCGACTATCGCCACGACCGCGAGCGCCACACGCGCGCGGGGACGGGCTTTCACGAGACGCACGAGCCTCAGTGTGTCGAGAGTGAGCACGATCCATAGCAGCGCATACGCGACCAGAAGCCACTGCACGATGAAGAGCACGACGGGGCTCGCCGCCATCGTGTACAGCGCTACCGGCCACAGCCACAGCAACAGCAGGCTGAGCACGATGGCCCCCCACAGCACGAACGTCGCCGTCACGCCCACCTTGCCAACTCGGCGCTGCCCCGCGATCAATTGCGCGGACCCCGGAATCAGCACATTGAGGACGACGAGCCACCACGCGCGGCGCGTCATCATGTCCGGCGACGCGGTGTCCGGATGCCGGATCGAAATTGTCGCGCTCACAGCGTGGACTTGAGCGCCGCATTCTTCGCGGCGACAGAGCTCTCCAGCCCGCGGGCGAAATCGGCGAGCTTTGCCGTGAGGTCGGCGTCATCCGCTGCCAGCATGCGAACGGCCAGCAGCCCCGCGTTCCGCGCGCCGCCGATCGACACCGTGGCCACGGGCACACCCGAGGGCATTTGCACTATCGACAGCAGGGAATCCAGTCCGTCGAGTCTCGCCAGCGGGACGGGAACCCCCACGACGGGCAGCGTCGTGACGGAGGCCAGCATGCCCGGCAGGTGCGCTGCCCCGCCCGCGCCGGCAATGATGCACCGCAGTCCGCGGCCGGCCGCCGCCTTGCCCCACGCGATCATTCTCTCCGGGGTGCGGTGCGCGGAGAGCACCTCCACCTCCGAGGGCACGCCGAATTCGCTGAGGACGGCTGCCGCCTCGCTCATGACCGACCAGTCGGAATCTGAGCCCATGACGACCGCAACTAAAGGTTCCGGCATGGACTCCATGCTAAATCACTCGCTGAAGCAGGCCGCTGCGGCACGCGCTTCAAACGCTACCGCGTCGAGGTCCTCGCCCGTGGCGGTAACGTGGCCGATCTTTCGGCCGGGGCGGGGAGTTTTGCCGTAATTGTGCACCTTTGTCATGGGGTAATCGCGCAACACAGTCGGATAGCGATCGGCCATTGACCCTTTCTTGGGGCCGCCGAGCACGTTCACCATGACGGACCAGGGCGCGAGTGTTCCTGTCGGGCCAAGCGGAAGATCCAGCACCGCCCGCAGGTGCTGTTCGAACTGGCTCGTCGTCGAGCCGTCGATGCTCCAGTGCCCGGAATTGTGCGGGCGCATCGCGAGTTCGTTCACGAGAATGCGGTCATCCGTCGTCTCGAAGAGTTCCACCGCCATCACGCCCGTGACGCCGAGACCCTCCGCGATACCCATCGCGATGTCACTCGCCACGCTGCCGAGCTTTCCCGCGGATGACGGCGCCGGCGCAATCACCTCCGCGCAGACTCCGTCGCGCTGAATGCTTTCCACGAGCGGCCACGCCGTGACCTGGCCGGACGGCGTTCGCGCGACGGATTGCGCAAGCTCGCGACGAAACGAAACGAGCTCCTCGGCGAGAAGCGCGCCGCCGTTGGCATCTTCCGCAAGGGTCGCGAACCAGTCATCGACGTCATGCGCTGCCCGTACGACGCGGACACCCTTGCCGTCGTAACCGCCGCGCGCGGTCTTGACGACCGCGGCGCCGCCGTTGTCCGCCAGAAAGTCGCCCAGTTGCGCGGAGTTCTCCACGGCAGCCCACACGGGGATGGGCATGCCCAGTTCATCGAGTTTTGCGCGCATGAGGAGCTTGTCCTGCGCGTAGAGCAGCGCATCCGGTCCTGGTCGCACGGACACCCCGGCATCGACGAGCGCGCGCAGAACGGATTGCGGCACGTGTTCGTGGTCGAACGTGACGACATCCAGTCCCGCGCAGAAATCAATCACCACGTCGACATCTCGGAAATCGCCGATGCGCGTCGCCGCCAGAGTGGCCGACATCCCCTCGGCTTCCGCGAGCACGCGCAGGTCGAGGCCAAGGTTGACGGCTGCGGGAATCATCATGCGCGCCAGTTGTCCGCCGCCGATGACTCCGACCTTCATGAATGTGCTCCGTTCCGTCTTCTCAGCAAGGGTGTTGGCTTATGCAGCTACAATTCAAACCGCCACTCACCATCTTCGCGCATCCGCGCGGCCCCTCGTGGAGGATAAATGAAAACCCTCATCGCGCAACTGCTGCGGTTTGGCATGGTGGGCGGTATCGGTTTCGTCGTGGATATCGCGGTGTTCAACCTGCTGCGCACGACGGTGCTCTCGCCGGAGTCGATCCACGAAGGACCCGTGCTCGCCAAGGTTGCCTCCACGTCGCTCGCCATCATCGTGAACTGGCTGGGCAACCGGTACTGGACGTTCGGGCCGCACCGCAGGCCGCGTGCCGTGCGGGAAGGAATCGAGTTCGCTCTCGTGAGCATCGGCGGAATGCTCATCGGGCTCGCGTGCCTGTGGGTGTCGCACTACGTGCTCGGCTACACCTCCCTGCTCGCGGACAATATCTCGTCTAATGTCATCGGCCTCGCGCTCGGCACGGCATTTCGATTTTGGCTGTACCGCGTGTGGGTGTTCCGTCCGCGCCGCGATCAGGCCAGGAGCGGTGCGCCCTCTAGCGCTCACCCCACACGATCGTCTCATCCGGCGGGACTGACGCCGCAGCCTGCCGTCTCGCCGCAATCGGATTGATGCTACGTTCCATGAGGTCGTGCAGCGCGCCCTGAACCAGATCAGCGTTGGGCACGTCGCGCAAAATGACCGGATGCTCCAAACCGGTATTGATGTGGACGTCCCCGCTTCCGAACATGCTCTGCAGCGCGTTCTTGCGCACGGTGATGTCGTACCCCCGGCTGTGCAGGAGCTCCTGACGCACGCGCACGAAGAACCCTCGGCGCAACACGATTCGACGCGTGGTTATCGTGTAGCGCCTCCCGAGCCAGCCGAGCAGCGGAAGCAGCCACAACAGCAGGATGACGACGATGCCTCCCGCGAGAACCGCGTTGTTCTGCCAGTCCTCATCGAACTGGCCGTAGAAGTACGTCATCGCTCCCGTCGCGCCGATCAGAACGATCGTGGGCAGAAACAGGCGGCGGCCGTGAGAGCGCAGGTTCGCCACGAGACGTTCCGTCTCCCGCGGTGTTGCGCCCTGGCCCGTCGATGACATTACTTATTCATACCGCAGATGCGTCACGTCTCCCGCGGCGACAGCCTCAATGCGGCCACCCGGTTTCGGCAGGACATTCAGTCTTCCCGTGTCGTCAATGGATTCTGCGGTTCCCAGGAGCTCTGTTCCGTCGGGGAACGTGACGCGCACGCGCTGACCGAGCGTGGCGCACACCTCGCTCACCGCCGCATGGATCCCTCCGGACCAGTCGGCAGCCTCCCCCGCAGGCGCATCACCCCACAGCCGTTCGAGCTCGGTAAGGTAGCCGGACAGCACGAGGTCCGCGAGTTCTTCCGCGGGTGCGATGGCGCCCGCCACGAGCAGCGACGTTGCGGTGGGAACGGGAAGGGCATCCGCCGGAATGGTGAGGTTTACGCCGCTGCCCACGACGACGCTGCCATCCGCGAGCGCTTCGCTCAGAATGCCGCACGCCTTGTTGCCGTCGATGAGCACATCGTTCGGCCATTTCAGCGCCACCTCGCGGTTGGGGACGACCCTCGCGATGGAACGACACATCGCGAGCCCGGCCACAAGCGGAATCCAACCGTAGTATTCGCGTCCCAGCGCGGCCCTCGGTCGCAGGAGCACCGATGCGGCCAGCGCGGTACCCGCGGGTGCCTGCCACGCGCGCCCCAGGCGGCCACGGCCGGAGGTCTGGCGCAGGGTGGCTACGACCGTGAACTCGTCCAGATTCTCGGCGGCGGCGCGCGTTGCCAGCTCGTCGTTCGTCGAGCCCGCTTCCTCGAGCACGATGAGCCGCGCGGCGACATCCAGCGAAAGGGGCAAATCCATGCCTCAAGATTACGGCCCGTCGCCGGGGTGTGGGAGTTCGTGGACGCACGACCAGCGGAACCGCTACCCTATGAGCCAGCAACAAAATCGCGCCAGAACTTTCCCCCGTCACTCAATCGAGGAGCCCCTGAAGTGAGCGCCACCACCGAAACCCCTGTCCCGAGCGCCCTGAGCATTGAAACCAATGCCCTCAATCCGATCGATGAAAGCGAACGCAAGGGTGCACCGCGTTCCCTGTTCTGGCCGTGGTTCGCGGCCAACGTGTCAATTTTTGCCGTGAGCTACGGCTCATTCCTCTTCGGCTTCGGCGTCTCGTTCTGGCAGGCCACCGGTATCGCGATAGTCGGAATCATCATTTCCTTCCTGTTTTGCGGATTCATTTCCCTCGCCGGCAAGCGCGGATCCGCGCCCACGCTGACACTGAGCCGTGCGCCGTTCGGCGTGCAGGGAAACAAGCTGCCCTCTCTCATCGCGTGGCTGATCACCGTGGGTTGGGAAACCGTGCTCGCCACGCTCGCCGTGCTCGCCACGACCACGGTGCTGGGAACTCTGGGAGTCGATACCGGTGTTGCCACGACCATCATCGCTCTGGTGGTGATTGTCGCTCTCATCATCATCGGCGGAATCTTCGGGTTCACGCTCATCATGAGAATGCAGACCGTCATCACCATCGTCACGGGGCTGCTCACGATCGTCTACATCGCCCTCGTGTTCAACCACATCGACTTCGCTGCGGTCGCGGCAATGCCCGGTGGCGGCATCGAGAACATCATCGGCGGTTTCGTCTTCATGATGACGGGCTTCGGTCTTGGCTGGGTGCAGGCAGCCGCGGATTACTCGCGCTACCTGCCCCGCAACTCGTCGAGCAAGGGCGTTGTCGGATGGACCACATTCGGTTCCGCTCTCGCGCCCATCATCCTCGTGATCTTCGGTCTGCTTCTCGCCGGCTCGTCCAAGGCGCTCAGTGACGCGATCGGCAACGACCCGATCGGCGCGCTCGCGGAGATCCTGCCCGTTTGGTTCCTCATTCCCTTTGCGATTGTTGCCGTGCTCGGCCTCATCGGCGGCGCGGTGCTCGACATTTATTCCTCGGGCCTTGCGCTTCTGAGCATCGGATTCCGGATGCCGCGCTGGGTCGCCGCGCTCGTCGACGGCATCATCATGATCATCGGAACCATCTACATGGTGTTCATCGCGGGCGACTTCATCGGCCCGTTCCAGGCGTTCCTGATCACCCTCGGCGTTCCGATCGCGGCCTGGTGCGGTATCTTCCTCGCGGACATGACGCTGCGCCGCAAGGACTACTCCGACGCAGATCTGTTCAGCTCGAAGGGCCGTTACGGTGCCGTCAACTGGGTTGCGATCATCACCCTCGTCGTCGGGACCGCTGTCGGCTGGGGACTCGTCGTCAGCAGCCTCGACTGGATGCAGTGGCAGGGCTACCTGCTGGATGGTCTGGGACTCGGCGGCCGCGGCGGCGACTGGGCGTTCGCCAACCTCGGCGTCCTCGCCGCACTCGTCATCGGCTACCTCGGTGTGCTCCTCTTCAGCCGCACGCACGTGCGTCGCCAGGAGAGCACCTCGGCTACCGCTACCGCATCAGAGTCAGTGCACTGATGACTGCCACCGTTGGGCCAGTCACGGGGGACACCCCGTGGCTGGCCGTCATCGACATGCAGGTGATCTTCGGCGACCCGAGCAGCGGATGGCGCACCCCCGGGTTCGACGAGATAACACCGGCCGTCCTGAAGCTCATCGAGGCTTTTGGTGAAAACGTCGTATACACGCGGTTCATTGCTCCGAAGGAGCCTGAAGGCGCGTGGATTCCGTACTACGAACTCTGGCCGTTCGCCATCAACGCCGGCCACCTCGATGACATGGCGCCGGCATTCGATACCGGCGATCGCACTGTCATCGACCTGCCCACATTCGGAAAGTGGGGCGCGGAATTCGAAGCCGCAATCGGCGGAAGCCGAGAACTGGTTCTCGCGGGGGTGTCAACGGACTGCTGCGTGCTCTCCACGGCCCTCGGTGCGGCGGACGCGGGAGTTCACGTGCGCATTGCCTCCGACGCGTGCGCGGGCCTCAGCGAGGCGGATCACCAGCGTGCGCTCGACACGATGTCGCTGTACGCACCGCTCATTGAGATCACCACGGTGTCAGAAGTTATAGAGACGCTCCACTAGCTGCCGGCAGTATCCTGTCATGACGGATCAGATCGATCGCGCGAACGCCGTACTGTACGGACTCGCGATCGGCGACGCACTCGGCATGCCGACGCAGTTGCTCTCACCGGAGCACGTGGCGCAGCAGTTTGGCGTGCTGCGCGGCTTCGAGCCCGCCTCGGCCGAGCATCCGATCGCTGCCAGTATGCCCGCGGGCTCCGTCACCGACGACACCGAACAGGCGCTGCTCATGGCCGCCGCATTGATCGACGGGCACGGTCACGTCGATGCCATGACCTTCGCGCACGCGCTCGTCGCGTGGGAGGCCGACATGAAGGCGCGCGGTTCCCTTGATCTGCTCGGTCCGTCCACGAGGTCCGCCGTCGCAGCGGTGGTTTCCGGAGTGCCGGTCTCGGAAGCGGGCCGGCACGGAACCACGAACGGGGCCGCCATGCGCGTGGCGCCGGTGGGGATCGTCGTCGATTCACACGACCTGGAGCGGCTTGTCGATCGCGTCGAGGAGGCAAGCTCGGTGACGCACAACACGGGAATCGCCATCGCTGGAGCCAGTGCCGTTGCGGCGGCGATCAGCGCCGGGCTTGACGGTGCCGCGCTCGATGACGCCATCGGCGCCGCCCTCTCCGCCGCGCGACTCGGCGAGGTGCGCGGATCCTGGGTCGCCGGAGCAAGCGTTCCCGCTCGCATCGAGCTGGCCGTATCGTTGGCGGATGCTGCGGATGTCCCCGCGTCGCTCGCACGCATCCGGCAAATCATTGGCACGAGTCTCGCGACGCAGGAGTCGGTGCCCGCCGCATTCGGCATCCTTGCCGCCCTCGGCGATTCACCGTGGGAAGCCTGCCTGGCCGCCGCAGCGCAAGGCGGCGACAGCGACACGATCGCCGCCATGGTCGGCGCGATGTCGGGAAGCATCCACGGTATGCAGGGCTTTCCCGCGGAAGCGGTCGACGTCATCCGGAAGGCGAATTCCCTGGACCTTGATGGCACCGCGCAAAAGCTTCTTGCGCTTCGCGGGGGTCGCGCGCCGTGAGGCTCATCTGCGTCGCGAACGCCATAGTAGACGTGACCGTCGCGGTCGAGGCCTTCCCCGAGCCCGGCGGGGACACCATCGCCCGCCAAGGGTCGTTGCGCACGGGCGGGGCCGGGTTCAATGTCATGGTCGCCGCCCGCAGGCTCGGCGTGGCCTGCGCGTACGCCGGCGCGCACGGAACAGGGCCATTCGGCGACCAGGTGCGCGCTGCGATGGCGAGGGAAGCCATCGAGGTCTGCCATGAGCCGGTGCGCGACGCTGACACGGGGTGGGACATCGCCATCACGGATGCCAGCACCGAACGGACGTTCATCACGGTGCCGGGCGCCGAGGCTCTGCTCACCGCAGACAGTCTCGCGACGGTGATACCGCAGACCGACGATGTCATCTACATTTCCGGTTACGCGCTGCTGGCGGAGCCTCAGCGCACCGCGGTGTGCGAATGGCTCGCGCAACTGCCTCGCGAGACCGTGGTCGTCACCGACCCGGGGCCGCTCGTCTCGCAGATATCGAGGGAGACGCTCGACGTCGTTCTCCCCCGAACGACCTGGTGGAGCGCGAACACCCGCGAAGCTCACGCACTGACGGGAAGACACGATGCCGCTGCGGCCGCAGCGGAGCTCACGAAGTTCGGCTGCGGAGTTCTCGTGCGATGCGGCGCAGACGGGTGCGTGGTAGCCGAACCCGGTGGGCAACCGAAGCGCATTCCGGGGTTTGCCGTCGAGGCGATCGACTCGAATGGCGCCGGTGACACACACGTCGGATCCTTCATCGCGTCGCTCATGGCGGGTCTTGATCTGAACCGGTCTGCGTTGCGGGCAAATGCTGCCGCCGCATACTCCGTCACGGTCTCCGGGCCGGCGACCGGTCCCACCCGACTCGAACTTGAGCGGTTCATGGCGGCACGAGCGGTAAAGTGACAGCGTGACTGACTCGACTAACGAACCAGACCTTTTCACCACTGCGGGCAAGCTCGCCGATTTGAAACGCCGCTACCACGAAGCGGTGACGGCCAGCGGCGAAGCCGCCATCGAGAAGCAGCACAAGCGCGGCAAGAAGACGGCCCGCGAGCGCATTGAACAGTTGCTGGATCACGGTTCGTTCGTCGAACTCGACGAGTTCGTTCGCCACCGCACCCACGCGTTCGGCATGGACGCCTCCCGGCCGTACGGAGATTCCGTCGTGACGGGTACGGGAACAATCCACGGCCGCCAGGTCGCGGTCTATGCGCAGGACTTCACGATCTTCGGCGGCTCGCTCGGAGAAGTCGCTGGCGAAAAGATCATCAAGGTCATGGAACACGCCATGAAGGTCGGTGTTCCCATCATCGGGATGCTGGATTCCGGGGGCGCGCGCATCCAGGAGGGCGTGGTCGCGCTCGGCAAGTACGGTGAGATTTTCCGGCTCAACACCAGGGCCTCCGGTGTCATCCCGCAGATCTCGATCATCATGGGTCCCGCAGCGGGTGGCGCCGTGTACTCCCCCGCGCTCACCGACTTCGTCATCATGGTCGACAAAACCAGCCAGATGTTCGTTACCGGCCCTGACGTCATCAAGACCGTCACGGGCGAAGACGTGGGCATGGAGGAACTCGGTGGAGCCCTCACCCACAATCAGAAGTCCGGTGTCGCCCACTACCTAGCGAGCGACGAGGATGACGCGCTGGACTATGCGCGTACGCTGCTGTCATACCTGCCCGACAACAATCTGGCGGATCTGCCGTCCTACGAGAGCGACGTCGAGCTCGAGATCTCGGATGACGACCGAAAGCTCAACACCCTCATTCCCGATTCGCCGAACCAACCGTATGACGTCAAAACCGTGATCGAGCACGTCGTGGACAACGGCGACTTTCTGGAAACGCAGCCGCTGTTCGCACCCAACATCGTCGTGGGTTTCGGTCGAGTCGAAGGCCGTTCCGTCGGCGTGATCGCGAACCAGCCGAACGCCATGGCGGGCACTCTGAACATCGAGGCCGGTGAAAAGGCAAGCCGATTCGTTCGCTTTTGTGACGCGTTTTCGATTCCGATTCTGACGCTCGTGGATGTGCCCGGCTATCTGCCCGGCACGGATCAGGAGTGGACGGGAGTGATTCGACGCGGAGCCAAGCTTCTCTACGCGTATGCGGAGGCGACGGTCCCGCTCGTGACCGTCATCACGCGCAAAGCGTACGGTGGCGCGTACATCGTCATGGGCTCGAAGCAATTGGGTGCGGATCTCAACTATGCGTGGCCGACGGCCGAGATCGCGGTGATGGGCGGGCAGGGCGCCGTCAACATCCTGTACCGCGGTGAAATCAAGGATGCCGAGGCCAACGGTGAGGATGTCGCCGAGGTGCGCACGCGCCTTGCCAATGAGTACACCTATAACGTCGCAAGTCCGTTCCTCGCCGCGGAGCGCGGTGAACTGGATGGCATTATCGAGCCTGCGGCAACCCGCGTCACCGTCATCAAGGCGCTTCGCGCGCTGCGAACCAAGCGTGCCTCTGTGCCGCCGAAGAAGCACGGAAACATCCCGCTGTGACCGACAACGACGACATTCGGGTAGTCAGAGGGAATCCGACGAGCGAAGAACTGGCCGCCGTGGTGTCCGTTCTCGAGGCCATGGCAGCGGAGCACAGCGGCACGCGCGTGCGGAGAATGCACAGCAGCGCAGACGGCTGGGTGCTCAGCCAGCGCCCCATTCGTACCCCGATTGTTCCGGGAGTCACCCGATGGAGCAGTTTTTCCTGAAAAGACCCCGAATTGGGGGTTGGCGCGTGGAACCACCAAGCGACCGCACGACCCGGTGAAATTAGTGAGCAGCGGACTGCATTTTCGGCGAGTTTGCTGCATAAATCTTGCTTTGACACAGGAAAATTGCGTTGCGTACCCCGTGCACGCGCGACCCGCGCAACCACATCGCTGGTATATCAGGGAAGTCGCTGGGTAAACCGTGAAAAATGTCCCCCGATTGTCCCCCAAAATGACGACTATGCGTTATCGTAAGACCACCCCAGAATAGAAAGTGCTAGGTGTTCCTCTCCTAAGAGCAACACCACAAACTGTTAGCCGACTAGGGTAAGCGGGCTAACTGTTTGGGGGCGAGTCAGGGCGATATTCGGGTTATCGCCCTGACTCGAAGTTTAGAGAAGGGCCGGAGAAATCTCTCCGGTCCTTCCTTTCGTGTGTGCCGACGCTGCGCGCGCCCAGTTCAGCGTGGCCGCGCAGCTCAGCGAGTGTGTACCCCGAGGAGTTACGCGTCCCCCGGCTGCCGTTCACGCTCCCGCGGAATCTCCAGCCACAGATCCACGCGGTCGTCGTCTGCATCTTCGTCAACCTTGCCGAGGGCGCTTGCGTCGCCACCATCCGACGAGCTGAGGCCGACGACGGTAACGGCGACGTCGGAACCTTCCGGCACGGTTCTCGCAATAACGCGATCCGTCCGCGAGGACTTCACGGCGTCCGCAAGAGCGTTAAGAACTCGTTCGAGATCCGCTTCGGGCAGTTCGTCGATACCGCCCTCATCGAGGAGCGTCACGATGGCGCCGCGGCGGCGCGCCTTCATCACTTGCTCCCGTACCCTGTCGTTGAGAAGTTTGCGACCGCGGATCTCGTCCCGAATCGCGGCCTCGAGGTAAATGCACTCCTGGCGCTGCGACTCCGAGAGATCACCCTCGCGCGCCACGATCTGGCGCAGCATCGGAAGCGCCATGCGGTTGGTTTGGCGCAGGCGGAATTGCCGCTCGAACAGATGGGCATCCTGGGCCGCCTGCCACTCGGTCGCGGCGCGCTCAGCGACGACGTACTGCTGGGCATCCTTGGCGATTCGGGCAAGCGAATGCGACAGCACGTGGGAAACGGCCACCCAAACGACGCTTCCGATGACCCCGAGAGTTCCCAGCGCTCCTGGCCCGGCCCACACAGTGGTCTGCACCGCAAGCGACAACACCCCGAGCCACGCCAGCAGGTGCTGCTTTCGCGTGGACGTGATCACCATGAGCGTGCCGATCGCGGCGGGATACCATGTCGAATAGTTCGAGCCGACCGTTCGCACATCCAATTGGGATGTGACCAGCAGCGGCAGCGCGATGCACACGACAGTGTTCGCCAGAGCCATGAGGAACGGCATCCGCAGGGTTTTGGTCGGCCACAGGCTCCACACGGTGGCCATGGCGTACAGCGCCATCGCGACGACGTAGGGCATGACGTCGCGCGCGGCACCGATCGAATACACCGCAAGAAGCACGTGGTATCCGGAAAACACGGCCGCAAGCGCGACGATGATGTACCGCGGAATAGTGATCACAGTGCCGACTCACCATCCGCTTCGTCATCCCCGTCTATCGCATCCGGCCAGCGGATGCTCACGACCGTGCCCTCGCCAGGGCCGGAGACGATCGTCGCGCATCCGCCGGCATTGGCCACCCGCTCGATGATGGAAACGCGCAATCCCAGTCGCTCGGTCGGCACATCGTCCATCGAAAAGCCACTGCCGTTGTCCCCCACTTCGATCTCGATGCCATCGGTTCCCAGCCCCGAAATGCGAATCCAGCGATCGACGGTGCCCGGCGGGCCGGCGTGCTGCAGGCTGTTGACCATCGCCTGCACGGCCGCCGAATACAGCGCCTCCGCGGTGCTGACCGAGATCGCCCACGCTCCGATCCCCATGATTCTCGAACGAAACGGCCCCGAGAGCGTGGCAGCGGTGTCCGTGATCCGCTCCGCAAGCTCCTCGACCCCCACCATCGCGTCATCGTCCGGCGACGTCTGCGCGGCCGCCCTCAAGTGACCAATCGCGTTTTCGGCCATCGTTCGAGAAAGGGCCATCGCCTCCGGCGAAAACGCCCGTGCGGCCGAAATCAGCGTGGTGAGCACACTGTCGTGCACTATCGAGTCGACTTGAACGCGCTCGACTTCCGTGGCGTGTTGACGAACGGCGCGAGAGTAGCGGGCCAAAGCGGTGGCCTGCGCGGCATCCACTGTGGCAGCGGCATCGCGCAACATAGTAATGATGACGAGCACTGCGCCACCGAGGAGGATCGCGTACACGGTATCGAGCGCCGCGAGATCCCAGGGGGCCGATCCGCCAGAAGGCGTTAGCCTGATCAGCCCGTAGATCGACGGCGCGACGACGAGATACACGGTGGCCACCCACGTGGAAAAAGCGATCGCCGCCGCAGCGGTCGCCACCGTGCAAATGAACCAGAGCCATGGCCGCTCGCCCGGAACCTCGGTATCGGCGATGAACCCGACCGGCCAGGTAACCATGCTCACCAAAAAGCCCAGCGCAATCCAAATATTGACGGCGCGCACAAACCTGCGGAGCATGGATGCTCCGACGCTCGCGAGCAATCCACCGAAAATGATGACGTTGTATGCCCAGAACCATGCGGTGTGAAGCTGGCTCGCCTGGCCGAGCATGACAGGGAAAGTTTGCGCTCCGAACAACAGACCAAAAAAGGCGACGGATCGGGATGCCACAACTTCCATTTGCGAACGGCTGATCGGCCGCCGCTGCACCCGCGCTGGGGCGGAAGCGCGCTCAGTCGTCATCGACGCTGTCCGGGTCAAGACCCGGAAGAATGCCGTCTTCCACGGCTCGCCGAAGGAGATCGACCTTCGTGGGTGCGGGTCGTCCGACTTCCACGTACTTCACACGGATGCGATCCAGATACTCGCGCGCGGTGGCGTAGCCAATTCCAAGCTTTTCTGCCGCCAGCTTGAGCGGAAGCCCCGAGGCATACAGGTGGAGAATTTCGCGCTCGCGGCGCCCCAGTTGCGCCTTGGAAAAGTCGCGGTCTGCGTCGATTGCGGTAGCCCATTCAAGATTGTTCAGCACTTCCCCGCGCGCAACCGTGGCCGCGGCAGTCAACACCGTCTTGGTCGCCGACGACTTGGGGATCACGCCGGCCGCTCCGGCGGCCAGCGCCTCGCGCACGAGCGCGACCCGGTCGGCGATGCTGTGCACGAGCACGGCGCAGCCGAGCGCCTGAACGGCCTTCACGTTTTCGGTGACCGTCGAGCCGTCTCCCAGCGAGAGGTCCAGAACCACCACGTCGCACTCCCGGCCCGCGAGTTGGCCCACGAAGTCCGTCACGGAAGGGGCTTCAAGAATGAAGTCGAAACCCGCATCGATGAAGGCTGCTTTCAGTCCGAGTCGCACGGACTCGTGGTCGTCGACGACGCCGACGCGCACTCCCGTGTGCGACACGTGCGTTGCATTTTCATTCTCTGCCGTGAGTTGCATGATGGTGATGTCCTCCCGGTTTTCATCCCAGCCTAAGCCCCATATGGCCTGCACAGCCGATAGAGTCACCACATGAATTCTCGAGTCCTGAACGCTGCGGTCGCGGTGGGTGCGCTTCTTCTCGTGCTGACCGGTTGTTCCACCTCTTTCGGGAACACCGGCCCAGAGACAATCGATCACTTCGACATCCACTACGTCCTGGATCGAGACGGCACAGTGCACGTCACGGAAACCATCGACTATGACTTCGCGGGATCGGATGACCGGCACGGTATAGACCGGTACCTCGCGTCGCGATTTTCCACGGAGACGCCTGGCACGGATCGCGTCTACCGGTACAGCAACATCTCGGTCTCGAGCCCGAGCGGCGCAAGCGCGCTGTACTCCACAGCCCTTGCCAACGATCTCCGGATTCGGGTGGGAAACAAGAATGCCCACGTGAGCGGAAAGCAAACCTACGTCATCTCGTATGACATCGAAGGTGCCGTGAACCGCGCGGCGCAGCCCGATGGAAGTTACGCCGACGAGTTCTACTGGAACGCGACGGGAAGTTACTGGGACCCGTCAATTCTGAAAACAACGGTCACGGTAGACTCGCCGGCACCCGTCGACTGGGTCACGTGCTATGCCGGTTTCGACGGCACCCAGGATCACTGCGCGTCCGCACAAAAGAATGGTTCCACGGCGACATTCGGCGCCAACGAACTGACGAGCCGTCAGGGCCTCACGATCGACGTCGCCTGGAAGGACGGTACATTCCCCTCCGTCGAACCCATTCTGGAACCGAGTCTTCCCGCAGGGAGTCCACCGGTGCTGGGTGGCTCCAACGACGGGCCGGACCCGTTCTGGAATCCGCTGCACTGGGGAAGCGGTCTCGCGCTGCTCGCCGGAATTCCGCTCGCGTTCCAGCTGCTCGTCGTGGCCAGACGTCGCGATCGAAAGTTCATGGGTGTGACACCCGGTGAGATCCCGGACAATCCGGCAACCGCAGAGATCGGCACCGCGCCTCACGACGAAACCATCGTCGTGCAATACCAGCCGCCGAAGTCTTTCCCCGTCGGGGCCGCGGGAACGCTGCTCAACAAGAAGCGAAAAAACTCCGACATCACGGTTACCCTCATCGACCTCGCGGTGCGGGGATATCTGCGCATTGAAGAGGTGGAGGGAGGTAATCGCCGCAAAGCCAAAGACTATCGACTCACGTCCACGCCCGAACGTGCGGCGGCCAAGAAGGCGGCTTCGCGACCCGGGGGGCCGGATGCCGCCGAGCTTTACCCGCATGAGGCTCTGCTTCTCGGCAGCCTGTTTGATGCATTCCGTTCGAGCGTGACGCTGTCTGCGCTCACCAACACGTTCGCATCCAACATGCGTGCCATCGGTAAATCCCTCGACACGTGGATCGAGACGCAACGGTATTTCCTCGACAAAGTCAATGCGACACATCCGATTATCACGTGGGGAATGCTCCTGGGCTTCGGAGGTTTCTTCATCTCGTCGTTCTTCGACGGAATAGGCACTCTGACCTCGATCGGTCTGCTCGGCGGATCCTTCACGACGCTGAAATTCGCCTCCAAAGCAGCACGCCGAAGCGCACTGGGGCACGCCGTCTACGTGAAACTCGCCGGCTTCAAGGAGTACATCGCGACGGCGGAGGCGAACCAGATCCGCTTTGAAGAGGGCGAAGACGTGTTCAGCCGTTACATGCCGTGGGCCATGGCGTTTGGTGAGGCCGAACGCTGGTCGAAGGTCTTCGCAGAACTGGTCGCAGAAGGCAAGGTGCAGCCGACCACCGACTGGTACGTCGGTTCTGCCGGGTTCTCCGCGGGGAGCATGTCGAGCACCGTCGCGGCGGTGTCCTCGATCGGCTCGGCAGTGAGCAGCTTCACGAGCATGGCCACCTCCTCCTTCTCGTCGACTCCCGGTTCGAGCGGAGGATCGGGTGGCGGTGGAGGCGGCGGTGGAGGCGGCGGTGGAGGCGGAGGCGGAAGCTGGTAGTCAGTTCCGCACGAAGTGCGCGACGGCCTCAAGGTGATGCGTGTTGGGGAAAAAGTCAAACGCGCGAACCGAGGTCAGGTGATAATCCGCGGCGATCAGCAGCGCGGTATCCCGGGCAAGCGCCACCGGATCGCAGGCGACATACACCAATTGCGCCGGCCGAAGTGCGGCGAGCTGACGAATAACTCCTGTGCCCGCACCGGAGCGTGGCGGGTCGAGAATCACCGTCGCCGATCGGTAACGCTGCCGGTCGGAGCCGAGCGAGGAGAGAAAACGATCGACTCGCGCAGTGCGGACCACGGCCCCCACGCACGCCGCGAGGTTTGTCGCAGCGAAGCCCGTGGCCCGCGCGTCGCTCTCCACCGACGTGATCGAGGTGCGCGGGTCAAAACGATCCGCCACGGCGGCGGCGAACAACCCGACGCCACCGTAAAGATCCAGATTGGGGGCGGACGCGTCAAACCGGTTCGGGTCGATCGCGCCCTGTACCGCGGTCGTGAGCGCAAGCGCCGCGTGCTCGTGCACCTGCCAGAATCCGCGAGCGTCCAGCTGAAATTCGCGATCCCCCACGCGCTCGACAACGGCTCTGCCGCGTGCATTCTCCGTGAGCACGAGCACATCGCCCGTCGACGTGCCCACGATGTCGATGTGCGAGCCGGCAGTGCGCTGTACGCGCGACCCGAGAGGAGCGGCTCCGGACACGGCCCGCGTGGCGAGCGGAAGATCGCGGACGTGCACGACACGGTGCGAGCGAGCGGCGAACGGGCCCACCGCGCCATCCTCGGCAACGTGCAGCCGCACGCGCGTGCGCCAACCCGTGCCGTCAGCTGCACCCGGCAGCTCTTCCACCACCACACCCCGAGTGATCTTCGCCATCCGGTCCAGTGCGTCCTCCAGCACGCGCCGCTTCAACTCGCGCTGATGGGAGAGGGCAATGTGGCCGAACTCCGCGCCGCCCGCGCGTTCGGCGGGTGGCCGCTCGATCGACGCGGCCGACCACACGTGCGGTTGCCGGTGTTCGGATGCGACGAGAACGTCGACGGCATCCGCTCGCCAAAATTTCTGCTTCGAATCGTCGGTGATGATCGCCGTGACCGTTTCCCCGGGAATCGCGTCCGAAACGAAGACGACGCGTCCTTTGTGGCGCGACACCATGACACCGCCGTGGGCTACGTTGGAAATCTCCAATTCGATCTTCGTGCCCACGTTGTCGCCCATCATCACAGCATAGGAGCGGGTTTGCGCCTTTACCTCGCATCAACTTCGCCGGCACGGCTTGCCACCCTTCGCTCCGCCGGCATCGAACCCTTCGTTGTCGCGCCGCACGTCGATGAGGAAGCTGCCGTTGCCAGCGAGCTTTCGCATAACGGGCAACTCGCTCCGAAGGACATGGTCATGCTGCTCGCGCGGCTCAAGGCTCAGGCGGTGATCGATGACGACATCGATGGTTTCGTGTTGGGTGGCGACTCCGTCTTCGAGCTCGACAACGTGGTGTATGGAAAACCTCACACCGCCGCCGTAGCCCGCGAGCGCTGGCATATGCAGCGCGGCAGAACGGGTGTGTTGCACTCGGGACACTGGCTCATCGACTGCCGCAAGGAGACGGGGCCGTCAGAGAAGGGCGCTGTCTCCAGCGCAACGGTGACGTTCGCGGACAATATTTCTGATGCAGAGATCGATGCCTACATCGCCACGGGCGAGCCGCTCGAGGTTGCGGGTGCCTTCACCATCGATTCTCTCGGTGCCCCCTTCATCACCTCCGTTGACGGCGACCCGCACACGGTCGTCGGACTGTCGCTGTCTGTTTTACGTGAGCTTCTGAGAGATTTCGGCGTCGAGTGGCACGACATCACGCAGTGGGACTAAACCGTTGCGGACCCGCAGTTGTGGTGAGATCACAATAAGATTCGGTCATTTTGTCCATCACGACCAATATCCGATGCCGAAACGGCAATAGGCTAAACAACTATGCGCCGTATCACCAAGGTTCTTATCGCCAATCGCGGCGAGATTGCTGTTCGCGTCATTCGGGCCGCAAAGGACGGCGGCATCGGTTCGGTCGCCGTGTACGCAGATCAGGACCGAGACGCGCGACATGTGAAACTCGCTGACGAGGCTTACGCCCTCGAAGGAACCACAAGCGCGGAGACCTATCTCGTCATCGACAAATTGCTGTCAATCGCTCGGCGCTCCGGGGCGGATGCCGTGCATCCCGGCTACGGATTCCTTGCCGAGAACGCGCAGTTCGCTCAGGCCGTGTTGGACGCCGGACTCATCTGGATCGGCCCGTCGCCTGCCGCAATCGAACAACTCGGCGACAAGGTTTCCGCGCGCCACATCGCGGAAAAGGTGGGCGCTCCGCTCGCACCGGGAACGCTGAACCCGGTGAAGGATGCCACTGAAGTGCTCGAATTCGTCGACCAGTTCGGCCTGCCCGTAGCGATCAAAGCCGCGTTCGGCGGAGGCGGACGCGGACTCAAAGTGGCGCGAACACGTGAGGAAGTTCCCGAACTTTTTGAGTCCGCAACGCGCGAAGCGGTTGCCGCGTTCGGCCGCGGCGAGTGCTTCGTGGAGAAGTATCTCGATAAGCCGCGCCACGTCGAAACCCAGTGCCTCGCGGATTTCGCGGGCAACGTCGTCGTCATTTCCACGCGAGACTGCTCCCTGCAGCGTCGCCATCAGAAGCTCGTCGAGGAGGCACCGGCACCCTTTCTCAGTGACGATCAGGTCGCCCAGCTGTACTCCTCGTCGAAGGCGATCCTGCGAGAAGTCGGATACGTGGGCGCGGGTACGTGCGAATTCCTGGTCGCCTCCGACGGCACGATTTCGTTTCTCGAGGTGAACACACGGCTTCAGGTGGAGCATCCCGTTTCCGAGGAAGTCACGGGCATCGACCTCGTGCGTGAACAGTTTCGAGTCGCTGAAGGCGAAACCATCGATTACGACGATCCCGCGCCGCAGGGCCACTCGTTCGAGTTCCGCATCAACGGCGAAGATCCGGGGCTGAACTTCATGCCGACACCGGGACCGGTGAACGTGCTGCGATTCCCCGGCGGACCCGGCGTGCGCGTCGACAGCGGCGTCACCACAGGCGATGTGATCGGAGGCGCCTTCGATTCTCTTCTCGCCAAACTCGTCGTGACAGGCACGAGCCGCGAGGATGCCCTGGAGCGCTCACGCCGCGCGCTCGACGAATTCGAGGTCGCAGGTTTGCCCACCGTGCTTCCGTTCCACCGCAAGATCGTGCGCGACCCGGCGTTCACCTCCGAGCCGTTTTCCGTGTACACGCGGTGGATTGAAACCGACTTCGACAATGACATCGAACCGTGGAGCGGTTCTCTTCCGGATGCCGCTCCACCGGTACCGCGTCACAACGTGGTCGTCGAGGTGGGCGGCAAGCGCATCGAGGTGTCGCTTCCCACCCGGATGCTGGGTGCCGCAGCCGCCACGGCAACGGATGCTCTGCCGCCGCGCCGCAACGCGACAAGCGTTGTCGCGACCTCGACGGGCGACTCGGTCAAGGCGCCCATGCAGGCCACCGTCGTCAAGCTCGCCGTAGCGGAAGGCGACCGAGTGGTCAAAGGAGACCTCGTACTCGTGCTCGAGGCCATGAAGATGGAGCAGCCCATTGCCGCGCACAAGGACGGTGTGATTTCGGATATCAACGCCACCGCCGGTACGACCGTGTCCTCCGGTCACGTGTTGTTGAACATCGTCGACTAGTTGCCGCTGCCTGCCGGTTGCGCTGCCACAGGGTTGGGGAAACGGCGACCGATCAGCGCACGATGTGCATCGCGCGTGCGGCATCCGTGATGCTGCCGGAGAGCGACGGGTAGACGCTGAACGCTTCGGCAAGCTCGTCCACCGTGAGCCGATGTTCGATAGCGAGAGCGATCGGAAGAATCAGTTCGGACGCCTTCGGAGACACGACAACACCGCCGATGACGGTTCCCGAACTCACGCTCGCGACGAGCTTCACGAAACCGTCGCGAATGCCCAGCATCTTCGCGCGCGGGTTTTGGGAGAGCGGGAGCTTGTAGATTCGCCCGGGCACCACCCCGTCCTCGATTTGCTTCTGCGACCAGCCCACGGTGGCAATTTCCGGCTGCGTGAAAATGTTCGACGTCACGTTGCGAAGCTCCACCGGATTCACGATGTCGCCCATCGCGTGAAACACCGCAGTGCGTCCCTGCATCGAGGCAACGGACGCGAGCGGCAAAAAGTCTGAACAGTCGCCCGCCGCGTAGATCGACGGCATGGATGTGCGTGCGACGCGATTCACGCGGATGTGGCCAGACTCAGTGAGTTGCACCCCCGCCTCCTCCAAACCGATTCCCTTCGTGTTGGGGATCGAACCCACCGCCATGAGGCAGTGGCTGCCCTCCACGGTGCGCCCGTCGCCGAGAGTCGCCACGACTCCGTCCGCGGTGCGCGTGACGGTTTCGGCGCGCGACTTGGGCAGCACCGTCATCCCGTTTCGCTTGAACACCGTCTCGATGACGCGGGCGGCATCGACGTCTTCGCCCGGCAACACGTTGTCGCGGCTTGAAATGAGCGTGACTTTCGCGCCCAGCGCCGTGTAGGCGGAGGCGAACTCCGCTCCGGTCACGCCGGAGCCCACCACGATCAGGTGCTCGGGCACCGTGTCGAGCGAATACAGCTGCGTCCAGGTGAGGATGCGTTCGCCGTCCGGTTTTGCGCTCGCAAGTACGCGAGGGCTCGCCCCCACCGAGACAACGATGGTGTCCGCCTCCACGGTTTCGAAATCCGTTCGCTTCGCGCCGGCACCGGTCGAGACCACAACACTGTGCGCCCCGTCGAGCCTTCCGTCACCGTGAATGATCTTCACGCCTGCGTCGATGAGAGTCGCCTTCATGTCGTCGGACTGCTTCTGCGCGAGACCGAGCAGCCGCTTGTTGACGGCCGCCAGATTGACCGCCACCTGCGGTCTCACCGACTTGCCATCCGCTCGCGCGAAGAATTGCACGCCGAGGTCCCCGGCTTCCACAATCGCGGTGGCCGCCTCTGCCGTGGCGATGAGCGTCTTGGAGGGGACGACATCCGTGAGAACAGCGGATCCGCCGACGCCCGTGCGCTCGACGAGCGTGACCTCGGCACCCAACTGTGCGCCCGTCAACGCAGCCTCGTAGCCGCCTGGGCCGCCGCCGATGATCGCGATTCGCTGTCGCCGCTCGAACTTGTACGTCATGTGACTATTCTCCCGTAGTTCTGAGGCACGGCTTCTCCCCAGTTTCCCGATGAAGAATGCACGAAGAGCGAATTAGAGTGGAGTTCATGACGAATCACGCACACCCGCTGGATGAGCCGGCAGACCCGTTCGAGGTGGCCAGACAGGCGGCGCGCCAGATAGCCGAACAGACCGGAGTGGAGCATCACGACATCGCGCTGACTCTCGGCAGCGGGTGGGCGAAAGCGGCAGACCTCATCGGCGAAACGACCGCGACGATTCCCGCGACGGACATCATCGGATTCAGCAAACCGGCGTTGGACGGCCACGTCGGCACGCTGCGCTCCGTCGCGTTGCCGAGCGGAAAACGTGCACTCGTGATCGGCGCTCGCACGCACTACTACGAGGGGCATGGCGTTCGGCAGGTTGTGCACAGCGTGAGAACTGCGGCGGCAACCGGCGCCAAGATCATGATTCTCACCAACGGCGCCGGCGGAATAAAGGAAACCTGGTCACCGGGGACGCCCGTGCTCATCAGCGACCACATCAACCTCACGGCGACCTCGCCACTCGAGGGGGCGACGTTCGTCGACCTCACCGACCTGTACTCCTCTCGAATTCGGGCGATCGCCCGCGAGATAGACCCGAGCCTCGACGACGGCGTGTATTGCCAGTTCCGCGGCCCCAATTACGAGACGCCGGCAGAAGTGCGCATGGCGAAAGCCATCGGTGGCCACATCGTCGGTATGTCGACCGCGCTCGAGGCGATTGCCGCGCGCCAGAGCGGCATGGAGGTGTTCGGGATGTCGCTCATCACCAATCTCGCCGCCGGCATCCAGAAGTCGCCGCTCAACCATGCCGAGGTAATTGATGCGGGCAAAGCGGCCGAACCCGTCATCAGCGCTCTGCTCGCAAAGATCGTGGAGGCACTGTAATGAGCGACATCGACGCGAAAATCATCGACGAAGCGAAAGCCTGGCGCGATCAGGATCCCGATGAGGAAACACGCACCGAGCTCGATGCCCTCATCGCCGACGCAGAGGCGGGCGACGAGCGCGCGATCTCCGAGTTGCATGCGCGTTTCGACTTTCGCCTCGAATTCGGCACGGCCGGACTGCGCGGTGCTCTCGCGGCGGGGCCGAACCGCATGAACCGGGTTCTTGTGAGCCAGGCAGCGGCAGGTTTCGCTGCGTACCTGCTGTCACAAGAGAACTCGCCAAGCGTCGTGATCGGCTATGACGGGCGCAAAAACTCCAAGGTGTTTGCCACCGACACGGCGGAACTGATGGCGGGCGCCGGAGTTCGCGCCATCATTCTTCCCCGGCTTCTTCCCACTCCCGTGCTCGCCTTCGCTGTTCGTCACCTTGGAATGAGCGCGGGCGTCATGGTGACAGCGAGCCACAACCCTCCGAACGACAACGGATACAAAGTGTATTTGGGTGGCTCTGACGCCGGATCCCAGATCGTTCCGCCCGCCGACGCCGAGATCGAGAAACAGATTTTGCACGTCGCGTCGAGCTTCAGCGTTCAGAACCTTCCGCGCAGCACTGAGTACGAGACGGCAGACGAAAGCGTGCTCGATGAATACATCCGACAATCGGTGGCCCTCGTGCCGAAGCCGAGGAGAGCGCCGCGATTCGTCTACACGGCGATGCACGGCGTCGGGTGGGAGACCGCCAGCCGCGTCTTCGCGGACGCCGGTTTCGGCACACCCGTTGTCGTCCCGGAACAGATCGAGCCGGATGCGGCGTTCCCGACGGTCGCCTTCCCGAACCCCGAAGAGCCTGGCGCGCTCGATCTTTCGTTCCGCACCGCTACGGAAGCGGGCGTCGACCTCATCATTGCGAATGACCCTGACGCGGATCGCCTCGCGGTGGCGGTTCCGGATGGCGCGGGAGGTTGGCGCAGACTCACGGGCAATGAAGTCGGCTGGCTGCTCGGTTGGCGTGCCGCCAGAAAGCTCCGCCACGAGGGTGAAGCCGTGGCGGCGCTGGGCGGAGACGTGGCCTCCAGCGTCACGGGCACGCTCGCCGCATCTCTCGTGAGCTCGCCGGCGCTGTCCGCGGTGGCGAGGCATTACAACCTCGAATATGTCGAGACCCTCACGGGATTCAAGTGGGTGTCGCGAGTGCCCGATCTCGCGTTCGGCTACGAGGAGGCGCTCGGTTATCTTGTCGATCCGCACAAGGTGCGCGACAAGGACGGTATTTCTGCTGCGCTCGTGTTCCTCTCGATGTTTTCGGAGCTTGCAGAACACGGCCTCACCTTCGACGAACTCGAAACCGAATTCGCGACGAAGTTCGGCGCGTTTGCGTCGCTCCAGATGTCGGTCCGCGTGGAGGATGTCTCCGACATTCGCCAGATCATGGGCCGCCTGCGTTCGAACCCTCCCCTGCAGCTCGGAGGCGTCGACGTGCAGTCGGTGGACGATTTCGAAGAAGGCGTCGCGAATTTCCCGCCCAGCGACATCCTTCGCATCTACCTCGCGGACGGCGCGCGCATCATTGTGCGCCCCAGCGGAACGGAACCGAAGGTGAAGGTGTACCTTGACGCCTCGAGCACAGAGGGCACCGGCGCCGAGCGGATCGCCGCGGCGCAACACACGATTGATTCACTGGAACACTCGGTGAAGGAGATTCTCACGCTATGACGCTTCCCCGTGAGAGCACTGTCGTCAGCTATCCCGCCGGGGTGACGAGTTCAACGGGTACCGTTCTTCATGTTCAACCTGAGTCACGCAGGGAGGGCGTGTCCACTGATTTGTTTGCGGTCATCCTGGATGTGACACCGTGTCACCCCGTCGATGCGGCGTGGCCGGATCAACCCTCTGATCGGGCGACGCTGCAATGGAACGATGGCGGTCAGGCTGCCGTCATCGATTGCGTCGTCGCGGCAACGGATGGCGACGCGCTGTACATCGGCGCCGACATCCCTGTGCGCAAGGGCACAGAAGGCTGGGTTTTCGTCGTCGCACACCTGGTGACCACGCCTCCGCCGGAAGGAATTGTCGTAACGGTGAGCGTCGACGAGAAGTACCGCAAGGCGTTGTCGATCGGCCACACCGCGTGCCATCTCGCCTCTCTCGCCCTCAACGCGGCGCTTGCCGACCGCTGGTCAAAGGAGGTCTCTGCCGATGCTCTCGGTGCCCCCAACTTCGACGCCCACGCAAATGACACCTCGCGCATCCGCGAATTCGGCTCACGAGACACCTATCGGCTGGGAAAGTCGTTGCGCAAGAAGGGTTTTACTGCGGAAGGGCTCGAGCAGGACCTCGCACTCATCGAGGACGCCGTAAACGCGTCGCTCACACAATGGGTCGCTGAAAAAGCGCCCGTGAGCATCGAGCGCAGCGGCGATCGCCTCACGGACCGACGCTACTGGGTGTGCCAGCTTGATCAGGGCGAGGCCCGAATCGACTGCGGAGGCACGCACGCAAAAAACCTCGGCGACCTCAAGGGCATCCACGCGCACCTGTCTCTGAAGGATGCCGAAGGCGCCCCCGTGCTCGTTATGGAGACGACTGTGGCCTGATGCGTCCCCAGGTGAACGCGGGTTTCCGCTTGTTGAGGAATGCCTCGACCCCGATGGCGCGGTCTTCGGACGGCATCGAAAGCCAGCGCGCGACCGCCGCGTCGACATCCGCATCCCGAAAAGAGCCATAGCCTGCCAGCGCGCCAACGATCTCTTTCATCGCCTGAATCGAATATTGGGAGCGATCGGCCAGCACCTGAACGAATTCGCCTGCCGCATCCCAAAACCCCGTGGACGGGAGGACCTTGGTGACAAGGCCCCAGGCGAGGCTTTGCGTTGCGTCGATGAGTTCCCCGGTGAACAGCAAGTGCTTGGCGACAGCGGGACCGGCAATCGACACGATGCGTTCGAGACCCGAGCGCGGATAGACGATGCCGAGGCGCGACGGCGTGATGCCGAAAGTCGACCGGTCTGAGCACACGCGCACATCGCACGCACCGGCGATCTCCCAGCCGCCGCCCACGCAATAACCGTCGATCACGGCAATCGTGGGCCCCGGAAACGCGGCCAGAGCATTTTCCGCCTCCGTCATCACGCCGCCGTCGGAGGCGCCCGTGAGGATGGCGTCGAGATCGGCGATGTCTGCACCCGCGGAGAAGTCGTTTCCGGCACCACGAACAACGAGGATCGCGATAGCGGCGTCGGCGGCGAGCTCCTCGAGCATGGGTGGAAACTGCGCCCACATGGCCGCGGAGAGGGCATTGCGCTTGCCAGGACTGTCGATCGTGATCGTCGCGACGGGGCCCGCAGTCGCGAGTCGAAGCGTTCCTGTGCCCGGCGCGCGGCTCTCCTCGGTCACCATCGCCTATTCACCCGTCTCGCGCGCAGCGACGACACCGGCGTCCAGAAGGCTGTGGATTTGCTCGGCGGTAAGCCCGAGCGTTTCCAGAATCTCGAGCGTATTTTCGCCGAGTGCGGGCGGCGCTTTGCGGATGCCGAGGGCGGCGCCGTCCAGCGAGAGGGGCCCGCGCAGCAGAGGCAGAATGCTGCCATCCGCCCGCGTGAGCTCCTGCACCATGTCCAGGTGTTTTACCTGCGGATCGTCGAACACCTGGCCGAAGTTGTAGATTGGGCCCGTGGGGATGCGCGCGTCTCTGAACAGTTCCACCCATTCGGTTCCCGGGCGCGACGCCAGCAGCGACTCCAGCTGGGTCTTCAATTCTCCGCGATGCTCGGTGCGGAGCTTTCCCGTCGCCAGTTGCGGATGGTCGGCGAGAGCTTCGTTGCCCACGAGCCGGCACAGGTCGCGCCATTGCTTTTCATTCCCGACGGCGATGATGATCGGGATGTCCTTCGTGGCGAACACGCCGTACGGCGCGAGCACGGGATGATCATTGCCCTGCGGCTCCGGCACAACGCCGGTGCTCAGGAACCGCTGCCCCTGAAACACCGAAATGGCCAGAGCCGCCTCGAGGAGGGACGTGGACACCCGGTGGCCCGTGCCGGTGCGCTCCCGGTCGAACAGGGAGGCGAGGATGCCGATCGCCGTGAACAGCCCCGAAAAAATATCGATCACAGGTACGCCGACTCGGTAGAGGTTGTCGGCATCCTTGCCCGTGACCGACATGAGGCCCGACATGCCTTGCGCCACCTGGTCGAGGCCCGCGGTCTGGCTGAGCGGACCGGTCTGGCCGAATCCACTCACCGAGGCGACTACGAGACTCGGCTTCTCTTCGAGGAGTTTCGCGGGGTCGAGCCCGAGATCTGCCATCACGCCGGGACGAAAGTTCTCGATCACGACGTCGGAGGCCAGCACCATCCGCTTGAGCAGGGCCTGCCCTTCTTCGCTGTAGAAATCCAGCGCAATGGATGACTTGCCGCGGTTGGTCGAGTCGAAATACAGACTGTGGTCACCCTCGAAAGGCGGCCATCCGCGGGTGGAGTCTCCACCGTTCACGGATTCGACCTTGGTGATGGTCGCGCCGAGGTCAGACAGCAACGCGGTCGCATACGGTCCCGCAAGAGCCCGCGTCAGGTCGAGAACGGAAACACCGGTCAGAGGCAATGCAGGCTCAGCCGACATGGTTATGACCGCAACCGCACGTTGACCTGCTTAATCTGGGTGAACCCCTCGAGCATGCCCTCCACCGAGGCCTCTCGGCCAAGACCGGACTGCTTGTAGCCGCCGTAGGACTGCCCGACTACCTGTCCGCCGCCCTGATTCACCTGTACCCAGCCGGCTTCGAGCCGATGCGCGGTGCCCAACGCGTTGTCGAGATTGTGGCTCCACACGAAGGCCGCGAGACCGTAGTGCGAGTCATTCGCCATGGCGACGACCTCATCCACGGTCTTCCACGGAATCGCGACCAGCACGGGTCCGAAGATTTCTTCGCGCGCGAGCCTGAACTCGTTCCTGCCTCCGGAGAAAATGGTCGGAACGTGGTAAAACCCTTCGGAAAGCGGGCCGGATGTCGGCGCCGTACCGCCGAGCGCCACCGACATGTCCTTGCTCTCGCGTCCTTCGACCATGTACTCGTTAATCGCATCGAATTGCTTCTGGTTGATGACGGCGCCCATGTCCGACGCCTCATCCAGCGGGTCGCCGACGACGAGGCTGCCCAGTTTGTCGACGAGTGAGCCGAGCACTTCGTCATAGATGTCTTCGTGCAGAAACAGCCGCGAACCCGCGGTACAGCTTTGGCCTTGACGCGTGAAACGACTCGCGAGAAGCAGTCCGTCGAGAAGCTGGTCGTCGACGCCGTCGGGGAAGACGATGTTCGGATTCTTCCCGCCGAGCTCGAGCGACATGTGGGCGAGTCGCTGCCCGGCCTGCTTTGCGACGGTTCTGCCCACCTCGGTCGAACCCGTGAAGGAGACCTTGTCGACATCCGGGTGGTCTGCGAGGGCGGAACCGATGAGGCTGCCGCGTCCGGTGAGCGCGTTGAGCACTCCCTTCGGCAGATATTTGTTGCACACTGCCGCAAGCAGCAGGATCGTCAGCGGCGCGTCATCCGCCGCCTTGAGCACAACGGTGTTGCCTGCAGCGAGCGCCGCCGGCACCTTGAAGCCCGCAATCATGAGGGGCGAATTCCACGGCAGGATCGCCGCAACAACGCCGAGCGGCTCCCGACGCGTGTACTGGAGCTGGTTGTCGCCCGCGGGCAGGGTGACCCCTTTGACTTCGCCGGCAACTCCCGCGAAGTAACGGAACAGGGACACGAGGGAGGCGGTTTCCGGCTTCGCCTGCGTGCGCAGCGCGTTGCCGGTGTCCAGTGACGTGAGCCGCGAGAAGTCATCGGCCCGCGTTTCGATCTCGTCGGCGATGAGGTTCAGGGCTCGCGCGCGCTCGGTGAAGTGCGTGGAGCGCCAGCCAGGAAACGCGGCCTTCGCCGCGGCGACCGCACGGTTCACATCTTCGGTACCTGCGGCTGGCACCCGCGTGATGACGGCGCCCCTGCGCGACGGATTCAAAACCTCGCGCCATTCACCGGTGGTCGACTCGACCTGTTCGCCGTTGATCCACATCGGCTGGTCGGGCCCCGTGAAGGTCGTGCGAGTATCGACGGCGCCCGCCAGCGCCACATCCTTAGCCATCGTGTTCCTATCGATTCTTGAATTGAGGATCGCGCTTCTCGACGAAAGCGTTCATACCTTCTTTTTGGTCCTCTGTCGCAAAGGCCGCGTGGAAAACGCGTCGTTCAAAACGGATGCCGTTGTCGAGCATTGTTTCGTACGCCGCGTTCACGACCTCCTTCGCCATCATCGCGATGGGAAGAGACATCGATCCAATCGTAACGCCGACCGCCATGGCTTCATCCAGCACCGAATCGGCCGGCACGACTCTGGACACGAGTCCTGCGCGCTCGGCTTCCTCTGCGCCCATCGTGCGCCCGGTGAGGATCAGCTCCATCGCCTTTGCTTTGCCGATCGCCCTGGTGAGCCGCTGAGAGCCGCCCATGCCGGGGATCACTCCGAGTTTGATTTCCGGCTGGCCGAATTTCGCCCCCTCGCCGGCGATCACGATGTCGCACATCATGACGAGTTCGCATCCGCCGCCCAGGGCGAAACCGGAAACCGCCGCGATGATCGGCGTGCGCACCGCGGTGAATCGACTCCAGCCTTCGAACCAGTCGCTCGCGTACATCTCCTGGTAGTCCTTCTCGACCATTTCCTTGATGTCGGCGCCGGCCGCAAAAGCCTTGTCGGAGCCCGCCAGCACTATCGCGCCGATGCTCACGTCGGCATCGAGGTCGGATGCGGCCGCCACGAGCTCGGTCATGAGTTCGAGGTTGAGCGCGTTGAGCGCGTTCGGTCGGTTCAGCGTGATGAGCCCCACGCGGTCGCGGCGCTCAACGATGATGGTCTTCCACTCGGTCATGATGCACTCCCCGACTTCTCGCGAATGGTGTTGATAATCGCCGAGAAGTCGAGCCCTGCTCCGCCTTCGTCGGCGAAGTGACGGTAGAGGTCCGCGGCCAGTGTTCCCATGGGCGCGTCCGTTCCCGTGGACTTCAGCGCTGCGAGCGCCAGTCCGAGATCTTTCGCCATGAGCTGCCCTGCGAATCCCGGCTGATAGTCGCGGTTGGCGGGACTGTTCGGCACGGGGCCGGGTACGGGGCAGTTCGTGGTGAGCGCCCAGCACTGGCCGGATGCGGCGGACGACACGTCGAACATGGCCTGGTTGCTGAGGCCCAGCTTCTCGCCGAGCACGAACGCCTCGCTCACGGCGATCATGGAGACGCCGAGAATCATGTTGTTGCAGATTTTTGCGGCCTGCCCGGCACCCGAGCCGCCGCAGTGCACCACTCGCCCGCCCATGACCGAGAGCAGGGGTTCCGCCTCGGCGAAGTCCGCATCCTCTCCGCCGACCATGAAGGTGAGGGTGCCTGCCTCGGCGCCCATCACTCCCCCCGACACGGGTGCGTCCATGCCGCGACGTCCGGCGGCGATGGCAAGGTCGCGCGCGGCCCGCGCGCTGTCGACGTCGATCGTCGAGGAATCGATGAACAGTGTTCCCGGCTTCGCTGCGGCAAGCAGCCCACCGTTGTAGACGTCCAGCACTTGTTGGCCGTGCAACAGCATGGTGATGACGATGTCGGCGTCCGCTGCGGCAGCGGCACCGCTTTCGGCGATCGCCACGCCGTGGGCGCGTGCGGCGTCCAGTGCGGCGGGAGCGAGATCGAAACCGTGCACTTCGTGACCTGCCGTGACGAGGTTCGCGGCCATCGGGCCGCCCATGTGACCGAGTCCGATGAAGGCTACTTTGCTCATGTTTTACTCCTGTCGTGCGGGGGCGGTGAGCCCGAGTTCTCCTGCTCCGCGAGATGCGAAGTAGGTTTCAACTGTCGCGCGCTCCACTTCGCCGAGACTCTCGGGCGACCAGCGGGGCTTGCGGTCCTTGTCGATGACCTGAGCGCGAATTCCTTCGATCAGTTCTCTTCCCTCAAGAAAGGTAAGGGAAACCCTCCAGTCCTGGTTCAGGACTTCTTCGAGGCAGTCGAGCTGCCGTGCGCGGCGCAAGGCTTCCAGCGTCACGCTCACGCCCGTGGGAGATTTGGCGAGAATGATGGACGCAACCGCTCGCGCTTCCGGAGCTGGGGAAGTGGCAAGACGCTCGACAATCACGGCGGCGTCATTGCCTGCGTAACACTCGTCGATCCACTTTTGCTGGGCGAACAGCGCGGGAGCCGGCGGTGTGGTCGCCACCGTCGCGATCGCGTCGTGCGCGGGGACCTTCTCCAGGGCCGTCGCAAGGGTGGGCAGCCAGTCTGCGGGCACAAAGTGATCCGCGAGGCCGAGGGCGATCGCATCCGCGCCAGACCCCATCCCTCCCGTGAGTGCCAGATGCGTGCCAAGCTCACCCGGAGCGCGCGAGAGAAGCCAGGTGCCCCCGACGTCCGGTGCGAAGCCGATTCCCACTTCGGGCATCCCGAATCGGGTGCGTTCCGTGACCACCCGCACCGAGGCGTGAGCGGAAATACCGATTCCACCGCCGAGAACAACACCATCCATGAACGCGACGTACGGTTTCGAGTAGCGTGCGATGCGAGCATTCAGGTGGTACTCGTCGCGCCAAAACTTTCTCGTCGCCTCTCCGCCTGCCAGCGCGTCATGGTAGATGCCCACAATGTCTCCGCCCGCACACAGTCCGCGCTCCCCCGCACCGGTGATGAGCACCGTCTGCACCGCGTCATCCCGCTCCCACTCATCCAATGCCTTGGAGATCGTGTTCACCATGCGGCGCGTGAGGGCGTTCATCGCTCCCGGGCGATTGAGCATGAGATGCCCGAGAGCGCCGCGGCGTTCTACGAGGACCTCAGTGTCCGATTGTTGCATTACCCCTCCGGCGATGTGGCAAAACTGCTCGGTCGAAAAACGTCGGCAGTGTGGGCTCAGCTCTTCAGCGCGCTGCGGCCCACAATAAGCTGCATAATCTCGTTCGTTCCCTCCAGAATCTGATGCACGCGCAGGTCGCGCACAATCCGCTCCAGTCCGTACTCCGTGAGATAACCGTAGCCCCCGTGCATTTGCAGAGCACTGTTGGCCACCGAGAATCCGGCATCCGTCGCCACGCGCTTGGCCATGGCGCAGAGTCTGACCTTGTCAGCAGCTCCGCTATCGAGTGCCACCGCCGCGCGGGCGAGCAGCGTGCGCGCCGCCTCAAGCTGAGTGTCCATGTCGGCAAGCGTGAAGAGGATGGACTGCTGCGCGGCAAGCGGCTTGCCAAAGGCTTCTCGGCTCGTCACGTAGCTGACGGCCTGATCGAATGCTGCCTGACCGCCGCCGATCGAACACGCTCCGATGTTGAGACGGCCCCCATTGAGTCCGTTCATGGCGATGCCGAAGCCGTCGCCTTCTTCGGCAAGTCGATTGCTCACGGGAACGCGCACATCCTCGAAGATGACCTGGCGCGTGGGTTGGGCGTGCCAACCCATCTTCTTCTCGAGCGGACCGAAACTCAGGCCGGGAGTGCCGTCGGGTACGAGCACTGCCGTCACCCCGTCGCTTCCGGTGTCTGCGGTGCGAACCATGACGACGTAGATGGCGGATGCGCCGGCACCGGAAATGAACTGTTTGGTTCCGTTGATGACGTAGTCGTCTCCGTCGCGAACCGCCCGAGTACTGAGCGCTGCGGCATCGGATCCGGCGCCGGGCTCGGTGAGGCAATAACTGCCGAGGTGCTCCATGGTCGCGAGCTTGGGCAGCCACTCCTCCCGCTGCGCATCGGAGCCATAGGTGTCGATCATCCACGCGACCATGTTGTGGATGGAAATGTAGGCGGCAATCGTCGTGTCACCTTTGGCGAGTTCTTCGAAAATCAGGACGGCGTCCGCCCTGCTGAGGCCCGACCCGCCGAATTCTTCGCGCGAATACATTGCACCCATTCCCAGCTCGCCGGCCTTCCGGAGGACATCGAGGGGAAAGTGATGCGTTTCGTCCCACTCCGACGCGTGGGGGGCCAGAGACTCCGCGGCAAAGCTGCGAACCATGTCGATGAGTGACTGCTGATCGTCGCTGATGGGGTACACGGTGAACCTCTCGTCGTCGGTGCGCAGGGCAGGTTTTTCCGACTTCGCACAAAATAGTTGGACATCCAACTATATCGTTGTGGCCTGCATCCAACAGAATGTTGTTGACGGGACAAACAGTGGTGGAATGGTAGGCATGATGAAAATCGCAGTGCTCGTGAAAGAAGTTCCCGACACGTGGAGCGACCGGCGCATTGATCCTGAAACCAAACGGGTCGATCGCAGCGGCGACGTCGTGATCGACGAAATCAATGAGAAGGCAGTCGAGATCGCGCTGCAGACCAGGGAAGCTTCCGGCGGCGACGTCACTGCCGTCACGATGGGGCCCAAGAATGCGCTCGATGCCGTGCGCAAAGCGCTCGCGATGGGCGCGGACTCGGGCATCCACATCATCGATGACAACCTCGAAGGGTCAGATGCCCTCCAGACCTCGGCGGCGCTCGCTGCCGCGCTCGGCTCCCGCGGCTTCGACCTTGTCATCGCCGGCAACGAATCGACAGACGGTCGAACCGCCGCGGTTCCCGCGATGCTCGCCGAGCGGCTGGGCTTCGCGCAGGCAACCTTCCTGCGCACGCTGAGCGTGAGTGACGGCACGGTCTCCGGCGAACGGATGACCGAAGACGGCCACGTCGAGATCTCCGCGGCCCTTCCCGCGCTCGCCTCGGTCACCGAGCAGATCGCAGACGCACGGTTCCCGAACTTCAAGGGCATCATGGCCGCCAAGAAGAAGCCCGTGGAAACACTCACCCTCGCCGACCTCGGTATCGACGCAGGCGAGGCGGGCGGCGCAAACTCGTGGTCCGTGGTCGACACTGTGACGCCCAAGCCGCCTCGGGAAGGCGGCACGGTCATCAAGGATGACGGCACCGCGGGCCAGCAACTCGCCGACTTCCTCGCTTCGGCGAAATTGATCTAAGGAGAACCGACATGACTCAGGTACTCGTTCTCATCGAACTGTCCGACGGAAAACCCGCAGACTCCACGCGCGAGCTTCTGGCTGCCGCCGCCATTCTCGGCGAACCCGCAGCGGTCGTTGTCGCGAAACCCGGCGAGGCGCAAGCGCTGTCCGCGAGCCTCGGCAAACTCGGTGCCGCGACCGTGTATGCCGCAGAGTCGGCCGACGTCGACTCTCTCCTGGTCACCCCGCAGGTTGCGGCACTCGCCGCCGCGGCAGAGACAGCGAAACCTTCCGCCGTCATCGTGGGCTCGAGCCCCGACTCGCGGGAGGCGGGAGCGCGACTTGCCGTGCGTATCGGCGGTGCCTACCTGAGCGATGTCCTCGGCCTCGAGTCGGATGGCGTGGTCACGCAATCCGCGTTCGGCGGAGCGTTCACCGTCACGGCCAGCGCCGCGAAGGGCATTCCCGTGGTTTCGCTTCGCTCCAACTCGGTGGACGGCGAGGCGAAAGAGGCATCCGCAACCGTCGTCGAGCTCGACATTTCGGGCGACACGGCACCCACGACCACGGTGACCGCCCGCCACGCCGAGGCCGCGGCATCCGAGCGGCCGAGCCTGAAAGCCGCGAATATCGTCGTCTCCGGCGGGCGCGGACTCGGCTCCAGGGAGAAGTTCGCTCTCGTCGAAGAACTCGCCGACTCGCTCGGCGCCGCGGTGGGTGCGTCACGCGCGGCAGTCGACGCCGGATACTGCGAACACAATATGCAGGTGGGGCAGACGGGAACGACCGTATCCCCGAACCTGTACATCGCCGTCGGAATTTCGGGCGCGATTCAGCACCTGGCCGGTATGCAGAGTTCCAAGACGATCGTCGCCATCAACAAGGACGAGAATTCGCCGATTTTCGACATCGCCGATTTCGGTATCGTAGGAGACCTGTTTACGGTTGTGCCGCAATTTATGGAGGCGGTCAAGGCAAGGAAGAACTGATGACGGCTGCCACTTTCCGCGAGAGTCGCTGGTTTCGGCTGGTATGGATCATTCCGGTGGTGCTCGTTGTGGCGGCGATCATCGTCGGTGTGGCAATGTGGCTGCGGAGCCTGCCCGAGGTGCAGTCGTTCATGACCACCTACCCGGGGCGAAGCGAACTGCCCGCCGGAACTCCCGAGGGTTTCCCCGCGTGGCTCGCCTGGCAGCACTTCTTCAACTCGTTTTTCATCCTGTTCGTGATCAAGTCCGGAATTCAGATTCGCACAACCAAAAGGCCCGCAGCATTCTGGGTGCGTAACAACACGGGGCTGCTCCGCACGAAGCGTGAACCACAGCGCATCAGCATCCATCAGTGGTTTCACATCAGCCTGAACGTGTTGTGGGTGCTCAACGGCGTCGTGTTGTATGTGCTGCTCTTTGCCAGCGGCCAGTGGGCGCGCATCATCCCCGTTCACTGGGATATCTTCCCCAACGCGATTTCGGCCGGATTGCAGTACGCGTCGCTGAACTGGCCGATGGAGATGGGTTGGGTCAACTACAACGCGCTGCAGGTGCTCGCCTACTTTGTGACCGTATTCATTGCGGCGCCGCTCTCCGTACTCACGGGATTGCGGATGACGCCGGGCCTTGCCGCACGGTGGAAGCCCCTCGAGCGCGTGTTCCCGGTGAACCTCGCGAGGTTGCTGCACTTTCCGCTCATGGTCTACTTCGTCGCGTTCATCGCCGTTCACGTGTTCCTGGTGCTGACGACGGGCGCACTCAACAACCTCAACCACATGTACGCCGTGCGCAACGACGAAAGCTGGTGGGGCTTCGGTCTGTTCATGGGGTCGCTCGTGCTCATGGCCATCGGTTGGGTGGCGTTCAAGCCCTCGATCCTCGCGATGATCGCGGGGCTGAGCGGCAAGGTGCGCCGCTAACTCTGGCCAGCGGAGTTTCTTACGTGAGCGAGTCGTCGACCGTCACGTTCGGCGAAGCGACTCTCCGACGCTGCGACCCGACGACCGCAATCACGATCACCGCAATGATCGCGAGAATTCCAATACCGATCACGATCCACAACCAGACGGGCGGTCCGGAAGGCTCCGCGCTCGCGACCGCGTGCATGTTGAGACTGCCTTCGTACGTGGTGTTCCAGGACACGCGCGTACCGTCCAGTTTTCCGTTGTGCTCGCTCACGGTGCCAGGGAAGCTGATGGCGACTTCGATGTTCGACTTGTCGCCATCCTTCGCCTGTTTTTGGTCACTGCCGGGCGTGAAGTCGACTTTGCCGTCGAAGACAAAAGTGTCGCCCACGCGCCCCAGCTCCAGCGAACCCTTGTCGCCGCTGCTGTTGACTGCGCTGAGCGGAGTGTTGTGGAGTGAAAACTTGGATCCCACGTAACCGTCGCTGTCATACGGTGTGCGCGTGACGCCGTCCGCGCCGCTCAGGTTCGGTAAGAGTTGCGCTTCGATGCCCTTGGCCCGGTCGTTTGCTTCGGACTTCGCGTTGTCCCCGTCGCCCACGACGGATGCGACGACGATGTCGCCGTTAAGCAAGTTTTCGGGCGTGACGGTGAGGTGGGCCTGAAACCGCACGCATCCGCTGAGAAGAAGGACTGCGGCGGCGGCGATGAGCGCACCGGCAATGCGTGATTTTCTCATGCCTCCAGTGTGTCGGGGTCTCGTGCCCCCCGAACGGGGTTCACAGACTTTTCCCCGGATTAGCTCAGGCTACGCACATGCCCCGAATTTCTCAGCATTCGACGACGTTGACGGCGAGGCCGCCGAGCGAGGTTTCCTTGTACTTCGAGTGCATGTCGAGACCCGTGGCCTTCATGGTCGCGATGACCTCGTCCAGTGACACATGGTGTTCGCCGTCACCCCACAGCGCCATCTTCGCGGCGTTGATGGCTTTGCTCGCCGCGATCGCATTGCGCTCGATGCACGGGATCTGCACGAGACCGCCGATGGGGTCGCACGTGAGGCCGAGATTGTGCTCCATCGCGATTTCCGCCGCGTTCTCAACCTGGTCGATCGTGCCCCCGAGCACCTCGGCGAGCCCCGCGGCCGCCATGGAAGACGCGGACCCCACTTCGCCCTGGCAGCCCATCTCCGCCCCGGAGATCGACGCGCCCTTCTTGTACAGCACACCGACGGATGCCGCGGCGAGCAGGAAGCGCACCGTCGCGTCGTCGCGCTCAGCCTGCGTGGCATCCGGCATTCCGTAACGGGTGGCGTAGTACAGAACCGCCGGGATGATGCCGGCCGCGCCGTTGGTGGGCGCCGTGACGATTCGGCCACCCGAGGCGTTCTCCTCGTTGACGGCGAGCGCGACGAAATTCACCCACTCCTGCCAGAATCCCGGAGAGCGATCAGGGTCCTCTTTCACGAGCCGTTCGTACCAGCCCGGCGAGCGCCTGCGCACGTTGAGCCCCCCGGGCAGGATGCCTGGGCGCGCGATGGCCGACTCCACGCACGCCTCCATGGCGTCGCGAATGCCGAGCAGCTTCTCGCGCACCTCGGATTCCGTGTAGACGGCCAGCTCGTTGCGCAGCATGACGCCGCTGAAGGTCAGATCGTTCACGCGGCAGTGCGCGAGCAGTTCGGCCGCGGTCTCGAACGGGAACTCCACCGGGCGCTCGTTCGAGTTCGTTTCGTCGTCGCCTTCCCGCACGACGAAACCGCCGCCGATCGAGAAGAACGTGGCTTTGTGGAGGGAAGCTCCCGCGGCATCCAGCACCTCGAACGTCACGCCGTTCGTGTGCCGCTCGAGCACCGTGCGGGGGCTCAGCACGATGTCGGTTTCGCGGAACGGAACGTCGGCGACGCCAGCGACGCGCACGATTCCCATGGCATCCAGTTCGGCGGCACGAGCGTCCACGACATCCGGCATTATCTGGTCGGGAAGGTTACCTTCAAGGCCCAGCAGTACGGCCAGGAACGTGCCGTGGCCTTTACCGGTCGCCGCGAGCGAACCGTACAGCTCAACCCTGAGCCCGACGACGCGGTCGAGCACACCGAGTTCTCTGACCTCCTCAGCAAACATCGCGGCGGCGCGCATCGGGCCGACCGTGTGAGAACTGGATGGGCCGATGCCGATCTTGAACAGTTCGAAGGCGCTTATCGCCATGGGCTGCTCACTAAAGTGCTGCGGTTGATCACGGGGAACTCCTTTGTTCGCGCAGAAGTTGGATGGATCCTCCCCGCTCTGTCTGTTGACCCGAGAGATTCAGCGAAAACTCGGCGAGAGTTTGTCGCTTTGCACCATAGGCAGGCCTTGACGACCGTTTCCAGAGTTGCCTGGTCGGGGCGGTGCGGTGGCCTGAAAGTTTCCTGGGGAGGAATTGCATCTACGGCGCCCTTGCGGGACTCTCCCGCTCCGACTCATGTGGCGATATTGAGTTGTTCGTGCCGGAACGAGCTTAAGCTTTCTCGGCCGTCGGCACCAGTTGCCGCGATGTGCGATGACTAGAGGTCCACGATTCCGAGCTCCATGAGGCTGCGGGCCGTGGCCTCAAGGAGGTCACCGTTAGAGTGCGGCTCCCATCCAAGAACTTTCTTCGCCTTGGCGTTCGACACTTGCCGGTGATTGTTGAGCCTCGTGGAGATTTCGCGAAGCGAGGGGTCGAACAGCGCGGCCGCCCGCACCATCCAGTTGGGCAGTATCCTCCTCGGAATCTTGCGTGCGGCATCCCCCAGTCGCTCGCGCAGAATCGCCGCCATCTCGGGCACCGTGAGCACCGCGTCGGAAACGGCGAGGAAACGCTCTCCCGCGGCATCCGGATTCGTCATCGCGCGAACGTGCAGGTCCGCGACATCGCGCACATCCACGAACCCGAACGTCACTTTCGGCAGCCCGGGAGTCGCACCCGTGAGAAGCCTGCGCACGAGCTCGACGGACGTGGAAAGGTCTTTGCCGAGTACTGGGCCGAGAATCGCCACCGGGTTCACGACCGCGAGTTCCATGGCGCCACCCTCGTGTTCGATGAAATCCCAGGCTGCTCGCTCCGCGAGCGTCTTGGATTTCACGTACGCGCTCACCGGCCCCGCGGGGTCGGTCCAGTCTTCCTCCGTGTACGGTCGCGTGAGTTGTTTCGTCCCATACCCGATGGCGGCAAAGGATGACGTGAGCACGACACGCTTCACGCCGGCATCCCGCGCCGCCGTCAGTACCCGCAGCGCGCCCTCGCGTGCCGGACGGATGAGGTCGTTCTCGTCTTTCGGCTGCGTGCCGGGGAACGGGGAGGCAACGTGCAGCACGTACGTGCAGTCTGCCGCCGCATCCGCCCAGCCTGCGTCGCTCATCAGATCGGCCACCCGGAACTCGAGCGCCTCTCCTCGCTTCCCGCTCAGTGCAGCACCACCCGTGGCGAGCATTGCGCGCACCTCGTGGTCACGATCGAGCGAGCGCACGGTCGTGCGCACCCGATACCCGGCGTTCAGCAACGCGAGGATGCAGTGCACCCCCACGAAACCGCTTCCACCCGTGACCAGTACCCGTTCGCCGCTCATTGACGTCTCCTGCCGTGCACTGCTGCCTCATTGCTCACTTCTGTCTCCCGTCGTTGATGTCACTTGCGCGCACTCCATCATGCTCCCGTTTTATTGCCGGCGAGTATGGCGAGGGGTGATTCGTCGCCGACTACTCGCCCGTTTGGCCGTCGACGGATTCGCGCAGCAGATCTGCGTGACCGTTGTGGCGAGCGTATTCCTCGATCATGTGAACGAGAACCCACCGAAGCGTGGGGGTGCGACCGTTCGGCCTCGGCGTTTTCAAATGTCGATGCGCTGTGACCCTCGCCGAATGTGGTGGACTTGAGGAATGCAGTTTCGCAGCTACGCCGCAATCGGCGACAGTTTCACCGAGGGTGTGGGTGATGACCTTGCGGATGGCGGTGTTCGCGGGTGGGCGGATCTCGTCGCGCTGGGCCTGGCCAGTGCGCTTGCCGCGTCGGGATCTGACGACTCGACGTTCGGTTACGCGAATCTGGCCATCCGGGGCCGCCTGCTTGGCCCGATCCTTGACGAGCAGCTGGATGCTGCCATCGCGCTGAAGCCCGACCTCCTCAGTCTCAACGGCGGCGGCAACGACATCATGCGGCCGAAAGTTTCGGTGGAGTCCGTGGCCGACAAATTGGCCGGTGCTGCCGAGAAGGCGATGGCCGCAGGCATCCACGTGTTACTGCTGAGCGGCGGAAACCCCACGAATCATATTCCGCTCGGGGCACGTATCGAGGTCCGGGGCGAGCAACTCGCGGTTGCCGTGCGCGCTCGCGTGCCGAAATCTGATCAGGTCACATTCGTCGACAACTGGGCGGATGCCGAACTCACGAACCTGCGCTACTGGTCGGTCGACAAGCTGCACTTGAATGCGCTCGGGCATCGTCGAGTAGCCGGAAATATTCTGCGTGCGCTTGGCGTTCCGGTGCCCGACTGGGGTGACGAAATCCCGGAGCTTCAACGACCAGGCACTGTTGCGTACTGGCGCGGCTACGTGCTGCCATGGATCGGCAGGCGACTTACCGGCAGATCCTCCGGTGATGGCCGCGAGCCGAAACGGCCGACTCTCATGCCGATGGAGCTGCCGTTCGGGCGGTAGAGCCGAGCGCCGGCGTTCGCGGGCAATCGCGTCCGGCCGCGGGCCGAAGAGGATCACCTCCGCGGCACTGTCCCGTGCACGGTGTTTCGGTAGTGGAAGAACACGAGGAACGCCGCGACTGCACTGAGCGCGTGCCAGATTGCGTGCCCCTGCAGGAGTGAACCGGGGTCGCAGAATGCTGGCATTTGGTCGAGCAGCCAGATGCCGTACGCCACGAGCATCACGGCGAGACCCGCCCACATCGCCCACACGCGCCGCGATCGCGGGCTGTACCCGGTGACCCACGGCGTGAGTTCGAGGATGATGCCCGGCAGCAGGAGTGCCGCGAACAGGATGCGGCGGGTATCCGGGTAGGCGAACTGCAGCAGCCCGAACACGATGCTCGCTGCGACGAAGCCGGCCAGCGCGTAGCGCCCGCGCACGTGCCCGGCCCGATACAGCGCGCCGAAGAAGAGGAGCAGCCCGAAGGTGTACATGGAAAAGATGTCGAGAAACTGCCCGAAGTACGAGAGCGTCGCGTGGTAGAAGAAGCTCGAGACGCCGATGAAGATCATCGTGATTCCCAAGATCGGGATGAGGGTGTCCTCGCGCGTGGCATGTTGGCGGTTGCCCGGCCCGGCTGTCGCGCGTACGCCGGAACGGCGCGTGAGCACCACCCACGCGCCGAGGAGCACGAACGCGAAGGAACTGACGGAGTTCGCGAGTTGTTCAGGGAATCCGGCCGCGTGCTCGCAAAAGCAGTGGTCGGGCACACACGTGGCGGCGCGATCGACGAGAGCGGTTCCCGCAAGCAGATCGGTGGCAAACCAGGCGATCGTGCATACCGCGGCAGCGAGAACGAGCGTGCCCAATACACGCAACGCGGTGCGCACGGCCGGCTGCCTCACACCCCGCGAAACCGGATGCCGGTGATCGTGTCCACTTCGATGCGCACGTAGTTCCACTTCTCTGTGGGGAGCGTGGAGTGCAGGTCGAGGATGCCAGACTCCTGGATGTCGCTGTCGAACATCATGCGGCGCGCGGTGCCGCGGGCCACGACGCTCCAGTGATGCTTGCCGCGCCGGCCGTCCGTCTGGAACGCGACCGTGGGCTGGGCGGTGAGGTCGATGAGTTTGCTGCCGGGCGCGGTGCGGAACAGGATGCGCTGCTCGAACACGTGGAAGTTGATGGGGAAAATATCGGGTGTGACGTCACCACGTGAGCGATCGACGGTGGCGGTCGCGAGGCGGCCGACACCATCCTTCTCCAGCAGTTTCCAGCACTGCTCTTCCGTGAGTTCTTCGATGACTGGCACCGAATTATCCGCCATTATCGCTCCCGACTTTCGTCGACAGTTTAGTGTTCGCGGAAGAGAACTGTCGTGGAACCGTCTACGTTGATCTCCAGCTCCTCATTGCTGCAGGTGAAGTCCCCCCGGCTGAAAATGGACGGTTCGGGGTCTCCGGTTGCCTCAATGGTCTGCCCGCCGGTTTCGGTGACCCACGTCGTGACAGAGCCGATCGTGTCGTCGGTGACGGTCATGGTCCCCGTGCTATCCACGGTGTAGGTGCCCTGGTCGATGCCGTGGCGCTCCACCGTCGACTTCGCGCTTTCGAGCATGATGTCCTTCACCCAGTGGTCATAAGTGGTCACGGTGCTTCCGTCGGGATGCACAGACAGAATCGCGAAACCCGTTGTCGCCACAGAGAACGCTCCCAGCGTTGTCGCGGTCATGAAATCATCGACATCCTGGCCCTCGAAGAACCACCAGTTGCCGACGACACATTCCTGTGCGCGCTGCGCTTCGGCTGACGTCGAATTGTTGGTGCCCGAATGGGCCGGGGCATCTGTGCCGGAGTCACCCGCGTCACGTTCGCCGGATGAGGCTCCCATCGAGCATCCGGTGACGAGAAGCAGCACCGACGCCACTGCAAGTGCGGAGAGTGTTCCCCTCGTCGATGGGGCCGGGGCGGCGAAACGCATGCACATCACTCCATTTCTAGATAATTTCTCAGTTTTTCCACCGTACGGGGTTCCCGCCAGGAACTCGACACGACCTCTAGTGTTCGCGATGCATAACCGCGGTGTAGCCGTCAACCGTGACGTCCAGCCTGTCGCCGCTGCACGTGAACGTGCCTTGGCTGAAGACGGATGGTTCGGGCTCCACTGCATGCGTGATCGTCTGACCGCCGGCGTTCACGGTCATGGTCGTCACCGACCCGATCGAAGTGTCGGTCATCGTCATCCGGCCGTTGGACACGGAATAGGTTCCCTTGTCGATACCATGCCGCTCGACGACGGATGTGCCGCCGTTCACCTTCATGTTGTGGTTCCAGTGGTCGTAGGTAGTCTGCGTGCTCCCGTCGGGATTGAGGGTGAGGACGACGTGACCGGTCGTCGTGACGGACACGCTCCCGGATACCGAGTTCATGAATCCTTCGAAAACCTTGTTGTCGGCAAGCCAGTTGCCGGGCAGGCAATCCTTGCCGGTGAGAGTACCGCTGGCCGAGTCCTTCCCGTCCTTGCCGTCGGCGTCTTTGCCCCCGGTGCCGTCTTTACCGTCTTTGACGTCGCCGTCTGCGCCGCTCGAGGAACCGGATCCCGCCCCTCCGGCACCCTGCCCGAACTTCACATCCGGCGCGCACGCGGTGCTCAGGAAGAGCACGGATGCTGCGGCGAGCGCCGCCAGCAGGGCTTTTTTGCGGAAGAGCGCGGGGGTGTCAACAGCCATGCGGTTCACTCCTTTTTAGAAAAATCCTCGTTTCTTCCACCGTACGCGGTTTCGGCGGGAATCTCGAAAGCATCCGCGACGGCGCTCCAGTCGGCGCACGGTGAGAAAGTGCTGCTGGCGCTCGATCGCGACCAAAGCAGATTCGTCGACCTCACAATAGGAAATCGTTCAGGGTGACAGGGCCTCTCAGGCTCCCGTCAGAAACGTCTCAACCTCCAGCGCAACCGCCTCAACCGAGTCGAGCAGTTCATCCAGAACGTCTTCGTCGGAAACCAGAGGCGGGGCGATGGTGAGCATCGTCGCACCGCGGTCATCCGGTCGGGTGATCACGCGCGATCGACTGAGCGACGCCGGCATCACTTCCCGGAGGATGGATATGCTTTCCTGCTCGGTCAGCTCACGACCGGTTTCGCGATTTCCCGTGAACTCCATCGCGTAGAAGAAGCCAGAGCCCCGCCACTCGCGAACGCACGAGTGGGCGCGAAGCGTACGATCCAGCCCCTCCTTGATTCGACCCTCCAACGCGTTCACGTTGTCGAGGACTTTCTCCTCCCGCATCGCCGTGATATTTGCGACGGCGATCGCGGTGGCCACCGGATGCCCGCCCCACGTCGCCCCGTGAATGAAGCTGCCGGCTGCGCCGCCACGCACCCCATTCATGACCTCATCGCGAACGATGACGCCGCCAAGCGGGGCATAACCCGACGTGGCACCTTTTGCGAACGTGATCATGTCGGGGATCGCACCATAGTCAGCGCTTGCGAACCAGCTGCCCACCCGACCGAATGCCGTGATGACCTCATCGGCCACGAGCAAAATGTCGTGTCGATTGCAGATGGCCTGCAACTCCCGCCAATAGCCGTCGGGCGGCACGAGCGCCCCACGTGAGTTTTGCACGGGCTCGGCAAACAGCACCGCGATCGTGTCTGCGCCTTCTTCCTCGATGATGGTGTTGAGCGCGCGAAGGCTCGGCAAGTCCGCAGCCGTCCCGCCTTCCGGAATCTGTTCGCCGAGGGTATTGGGAAAGTGGCGTACTCCGGAAAGCAGCGGCATGAATGGTTCCCGGATGCGCGGAATCCCGGTGACCGAAAGTGCGCCAATAGTCGTACCGTGGTAGGCCATATCGCGCGCGATGATCTTCGTCTTGCCGGTGGCGCCCCGCTCGCGATGGTACTGACGCGCGAGCTTGATCGCCGCCTCCACCGCCTCCGAGCCGGAGTTCACGAAAAAGACGGAGTTCAACTCTGCCTGCGCGAGGGATGCGATCAGCTCCGCCGCCTCGATCGCTGCCGGGTGCGCAGCTGCCCAGTTCGTCCAGTAGGCCAGGCGTTGAAGCTGCTCCGCTCCCGCCCGCGCCACATCGGGCCGGCCGTGGCCCATGTTCACGCAAAATAAGCCGGATAAGCCATCGAGGTACCGGTCATCCTTTTCGTCAAAGACGAAGCATCCCTCGCCCCGCACGATGATGGGGACGCTCGAACTCGACCATGCCGCGCTTCGCGTGAAGTGCGGAACGAGATGTTCGAGCGAGCCCACCGACGTCGAAGCCGTACCGCTGGTCATGCGACGGTGCCCATGTGGAACGGGAAGACCCCCGCCGTGCTTTCGTCCGGCTGGAACCAGCGGCTCGTGACCACCTTTTGACGGGTGAAGAATCGGATGCCGTCAGGGCCATACATGTGCGAATCCCCGAACAGGCTCGACTTCCAGCCACCGAACGAGAACCAGCCAACCGGTGTCGGGATAGGAACATTCACGCCCACCATGCCGGCATTGCATTTCAGCTCGAACTCCCGGGCACTCGCCCCGCTCTCGGTGAACACCACCGCGCCGTTCCCGAACGCGTGCTCATTGACGAGCGTGAGTGCTTCACCCAAAGAGTCCACGCGAAGTACGCTCAACACCGGCCCAAAGATTTCCTCCCGGTACACCGACATTTCTCGGGTCACATGATCGATCACGCTTGGCGTCAGGAAGAAGCCAGGGCCCTTGCTCAGATCATCCTCGCGGCCGTCAACGAACAGGCTCGCCCCTTCATCCACGCCCTTGTCAAGATAACCGGCCACCCGGTCGCGGTGGTCGCCGGTGACGAGCGGACCGAGATCTCTTCCGCCGGAGGCCCCGTCACCGATGTTGAGCCCTTCGATGAGCTTTGCGACGCGAGGAAGGAGTTTGTCAGCGGCATCACCGACGGCGACCATGACGGATACCGCCATGCAGCGCTCCCCCGCCGCGCCGAACGCCGAAGCGACGACGGCGCTAGCCGCGGCATCCATGTCCGCATCCGGAAGCACGACGAGGTGATTCTTCGCACCCCCCAGCGCCTGCACGCGCTTGCCGTTGGCTGCCGCAGTTTCGTAGACAATCTTGGCGACCGGGGTGGAGCCGATGAAGCTCACGGCGGCGACATCCGGATGCGTGAGCAGAACATCCACCGCCGTTTTGTCGCCCTGCACGAGGTTGAGCACACCCGCCGGCAGCCCGGCTTCGTGCAGCAGTTCGACCATCCGCAGCGACGACGACGGTGTTTTGTCGCTCGGCTTCAACACCGCAGTGTTTCCGCAGGCGAGAGCATTGGCGAGCATCCACAGCGGCACCATGACCGGAAAGTTGAACGGCGTGATGCACGCGACCACGCCGAGTGGCTGGCGAAGCGAGTGAACATCGATGCCGTTGGCCACCGTGCTGGAGTGTTCGCCCTTGAGCAGGTGGGGGATGCCGCACGAGAACTCGATGGCCTCGAGACCGCGACGCAGTTCCATTCGGGAATCTTCGATCGTTTTGCCGTTTTCGAGAGTAATCAGCTGTGCGAGCTCCTCCGTGTGGTCGATGAGCTTCTGCCGGATCGAGAACATAAGCTGCTGACGAGTGGCAAGCGACAGAGGGCCCCACTCGTCCATCGCTGCCGCCGCGGAGCCGATCGCCGCCTCCACCTCGGATGTCGTGGACGACGGAGTCCTGCCAATCTGCTCACCCGTCGCCGGGTTCCACACCGGATGGCCCTCCTTCGATGCGCTCGCCACTCGCACGCCGGAAATGAAATTCTCTGCGACCTTCATCGAGGGGTTCTCCTTACTCATGTCTGTTCAGAACCGAATCTCGTGCCGACTCTAAATCGATGTTCTGGTGCGGTGTAGGCCCAGCGGACACCCAGTAGACAGGTCCAGCCTGTCTAGAATCGGAGGCACCAAACCACGCGCGTCACGCGAAGAACACTCGGTGGGGATGCGTGCGGCTCGACGAGAAACCGAGGGAATTCATTGACACTGATACTTCCCCCGGATTCGCCTGATCCGCTCTACAAGCAGGTACGAAACGCGATTGCCCGAGCGATCAGGGAGGGCCAGTTCCGCCACGTGCCCCTGCCGTCCTCGCGAGCGCTCGCGCTCGAATTGGGTATTTCTCGCAACACCGTCAATTTGGCGTATCAGGAGATGGTTGCCGAAGGTTTGATCGAGAGCGAGGAAAGGGTCGGCTACCGCGTCAACACGGAAATCTTCAACGAACCACTCGAGCCCGACGCGGTCGCTAGCGGAGGGACTGCGCTCAACTGGGAAAGGCACTTGCGGCCGCGGTTGGATACTTCTCTGGCCGAAATCAAGAAGGATTACGAGTGGCACGCCTACCCGTACCCCTTTATCTACGGTCAGGTGTCCCGAACAGACTTCCCGATTACCGCGTGGAATCGTGCACTTCGCACCTCGATGGAATATCCGCATGTCCACATGAGCCTTCGCGACGGGGGCTCGGAGGATGACCCGCTGCTCGTGGAGCAATTGCGAACCAGTGTTCTCGCGTCTCGTGGAATTCACGCGGCGCCGGAAGAAATTCTCGTCACGCTCGGCGCTCAAAACGGACTGTTTTTGGCCACACGATCGCTGCTGTGGCCGCACGACAAAGTGGTCGTCGAGAATCCCGGCTACCCCGACACCGCGCACATTCTCGCGAACTCGGGTGCCGAGCTGCATCCGGTCGACGTGGATGAGGAGGGATTGCGCGTCGACCTGATTCCCGATGATGCGCGACTCATCTCAGTGACGCCGAGCCATCAGTTTCCCACAAATGTGAGTCTCAGCAAGTCTCGGCGGGATGCCTTGCTCGCGGCAGTGCACCGTAATGATTCCTTGATCCTGGAGGACGACTACGACGCGGAATTGCGGTACGTGGGACGCCCTGCACCGGCGCTTCGCGCAACCGACAGTGAGCGCGTCGTGTACATCGGCAGCTTCTCAAAGTTTCTCGCGCCTGGACTTCGTGTCGGGTACGTTGTGGCGGCCCCGCCCCTCATTGAACGGATGCGCAAAGAGCGTCGCTACACGCTGCGTCATCCCCCTGGGCAAATCCAACGAGCCCTCGCCCTCATGATCGCCACGGGGGACTACCAGCGCGCGCTCCGCAAGCAGCGCTCTGCGCTGCGCGACAAATGGACGCTCATGTCCAAAATGCTCAGCCACGCCGTCGGCGACTACTTCCATCCGCCGACGGGGGGAACGAGCATGTGGGTTCCGCTCCCCGATGGCGTCATGGCCGACAAGGTCGTGAACATGGCGGCGCGGCAAGGCGTGCTGATCGAATCGGGCGCTCCCTGCTTCGCTGACGGGCATCCGGAAAGGCAAAGATTCATTCGTGTCGGCTACGCGGCGATCCCCATCGAGTCGATCGGACCAGGCCTACAGGCGCTCATTCACGTGATCAATCGCGAACGGCGTCGAAGCGCTTCCTAAAGGAGCGGGGTCTGGCCCTACAACCACGGTGTGATCTGGTGCTACCTGCACGTGGTCCCGAGGTGACACGCTGTAGTGGAATGTGCGTAATGTGAGCCGCTTTCTGCGCGGCCGCCGCGAAAACTGATTCAGAGAGGACGACAACGATGACTGGAACCCGCCCCGTTGCCGACAGCACTGACGCCTACTACGATCTCGGGCGCTATCACCGGGCGGTGAGCACATCGAGTGCAGATGCCCAGTTGTGGTTCGATCGCGGACTAATCTGGGCCTACTCTTTCAACCACGAAGAAGCCATTGCCTGCTTTGAGCGTGCCATCGAATTCGATGACTCGTTTGCCATGGCCCACTGGGGCGTCGCCTACGCCATGGGACCCAACTACAACAAGGCCTGGGAGATGTTCGACGGGGAAGAGCTCGAGGCCTCGGTTGAAGTGACCCACCGCGAGATCGCTAAGGCGCGGTCGCTCGCAGATTCCGCAACCGACAGTGAACGGGCGCTCATCGACGCGCTGTCCATGCGTTACGGCGCAACGACATCCGCCGAACTCTCCCCCGCATCCGACCTGGACTATGCGCACGCTATGGGCAAGGTGTATGCCCTCTACCCGGATGACCTTGACGTCGCGACACTGTATGGCGAGTCGCTCATGAACCTCACACCGTGGCAATTGTGGGATCAGCGCACCGGTGAACCCGCGGAAGGCTCTCGCGCCCTGGAAATTAGAGACGTATTCGATCGCGCTCTCGAGCTGCCGGGCGGCCGGGAACATCCGGGTCTCCTGCATTTCTACATCCACCTCATGGAAATGTCGTTTACTCCCGAGGCCGCGCTCACCATCGCCGACCATCTGCGCAAGCTCGTTCCCGATGCCGGACACATGTTGCACATGCCGAGCCACCTGGACATTCTCGTCGGCGACTACCGGCGCGCGATCGATGCCAATACGGATGCGATTCGCGCGGACGAGAAATTCCTCCGTCGCGAGGGTGCCATGAACTTCTACACGCTGTATCGCTCGCACAATTACCATTTCCGGATCTATGCGGCGATGTTCTCCGGTCAATCCGCCATCGCACTGGAGACTGCCGAAATGTTGGAAGCTTCCATCCCCGAGGAGCTGCTCAAGGTCACGTCGCCGCCGATGGCCGATTGGGTGGAAGGATTTCTCGCGATGCGGGTGCACGTGTTCATCCGTTTTGGTCGTTGGCAGGACATCATCGACCTGCCCTTTCCCGCAGGCGACCCCGAACTGTACTGCGTGACCATCGCCATGCAGCACTACGCTCGCGGCGTCGCATTCGCTTCGATGGGCCGGGTGGATGAGGCTCAGGACGAGCGCGCGCTGTTCCGCGAGGCGCTCACGAAGGTTCCGGAAAGCCGCACGCTGTTCAACAACACGTGCATCGACATTCTTCAGGTGGCGTCGTCGATGCTCGACGGCGAGCTGGAGTACCGCAAGGGAAACCTCGACGAAGCGTTCCGTCACCTGGAGCGCTCCATCGAACTTGACGACTCCCTCCCTTACGACGAGCCGTGGGGCTGGATGCAGCCGACCCGCCACGCATACGGCGCCCTGCTCCTTGAGCAGGGGCGGGTTGAGGAAGCGGCCGCGGTTTACGCGGCGGACCTCGGTTTCGATGCCACGCTGCCGCGCGCGCAGCAGCACCCGGGCAACGTGTGGGCGCTTCACGGTTACCACGAGTGTCTCACGCTGCTCGGGCGCACCGCGGAGGCCGATATCGTCGCGAATCAGCTCAAGTTCGCGGTCGCCGTTGCGGATGTTCCGGTGATGGCCTCGTGCTTCTGCCGACTCAGCGCGGTCGACGAGCACCACGGGCACGGCGCCTCCGACGCCGACTCCTGCTGCCACTGAGTTGCCGAGACGCGGTTCTTCTTCCGCGGATGCCCCCCTGCTCGCAGGCCCGCACGCGCGCCACTCTCGTCACGACAAAGGAGAAGGAGTGCACGGTCTCGGTGCACTCCTTCTCGATCTGACCCGCGGTGTGGCCGGCCGCGCTACTCCTTGGGCGTAACAACCGGTTCGGAGATGGTCTCGTCAAGCACCATGCGTCCGAGCTTGTTGTATGTCTCCGTATCGGAGCTTCGCAGATAGGCACCCCACACGAGCGCGAGGATGAACAGAATTCCGACAATCCACGGAATGAGCGGGAACAGCCATGACGCCGCCGCCGTGCCGCCCACGGCATCCGCCTGATTCATGATCAGCAGTCCGATCACGCCGACCATCGCAATGGCGCTGATGATCGGGGCCGTGACGGTGGTGAACCAGTGTCTCTCATCCGTGTGGTTCTTCGAGAAGTACCCCACCACCGAGACACTTGCCAGCACCTGCACGACCAGAATCGACAGCGTTCCCATGAGCCCGATGAGCACGAACGTGTCGTACGCGGAAATGCCGGTCAGGTACAGGATGATGACAATGATCGCGGCGATGATCGTCTGAGTGAACGACGCAACGTACGGCGACTGATGGCTGTGGTGCGTCTTGCCGAGGGGCCGCATGAATCGCGCGACGTTGTCTCGACCGAGCGCGTACAGGTACCTCGAGGCACTGTTGTGGAATGCCAGGGAGCACGCGAAGGAACCGGTGACCATGAGGACGAAGAACGCCGTCGCCGCCCAGGATCCGATGTTGTTCGTGATCGGCTCGACGAACACATCAACTGCCACATCGCCCTGGGTGAGTTCCAGTGCGCGATCTTTGCCGTTTGTCACCACCGTCGCCCACGTGACCAGCGTGTAGAAGAGACCGATGCCGATGACCGAAATGTAGGTGGCCAGCGGCACGGTGCGACGCGGATTGCGCGACTCTTCGCCGTAGATAGCTGTCGACTCGAAGCCGACCCACGACCAGAATCCGAGGAAGAATGCAAGACCAACCGATCCGCCCGAGATCGCGGTAAACGCGTTGAGGGGGTTCAGGCTGGAGAACATGTAACCGTCGGGCCCCGGATGAGCAAGGCCGCCTCCGGCATGTAAACCGAGGATGAGGATCTCGAGGATGAGGAACACACCCAGCACTGCAGCGCCAATGTTGATTTTGAAGTAGGCGAGGATCGTGTTGACGACCATGACACCGAGCGCGAGCCAAATCCAGTCGATCTGGAACCCGAGAGTCGCAAGACCCGAGTCCGCAAAGTACGCGAACGCGCCGGCGATCGCGACCTCGAAGATCAGGTAGGCGAAGAGCGCGAGCACCCCACTGCCGAGCCCGGGAAGCCGCCCCAACCCGTGAGAGACGAATCCATAAAACGCTCCCGTTGTCGTGATGTGGCGCGCCAGGCGAACATACCCGATCGAAAATATCGTGAGGATGATGGTGACGACCAGAAAGACCGCTGGCGCATTCTCTCCCACGCCATAGCCGATGATGTAAGGGGTATTTCCGGACATAGCCGTGATCGGTGCAGCGGTTGCGACGACCATGAAAACGACCGAAAGTGTTCCGATCGCATTCGGTGCAAGCTTTCCGTGGGACGGCTTCTTCGTCGTTGAGGACGCGTCCTTGTGAGTGGTTGTTGTCATTGGCGACCCTTTCAGTTCCCGTGACACTACGTTGGTGTAATACTCAACACCCCCTGCGGCTCGGGAATGAGTACCAAGGCCACTTCAAGTTCTGGTACCAGTGGCGAGGTTCGCTCGAATTAGCGGCACGAAGCCTCGAGTCATCTATCAACGATGTCGCGACTCATCACAAAGGTGCCCCTGGAGGGAGTCGAACCCCCAACCCTTTCCTTAGGACGGAACTGCTCTTCCATTGAGCTACAGAGGCTGGCGTGTCGAGTTTAGCGAAAATGTTTCGCAGACTGGCCTCCGATGGTGTCCGCACTGCGGCATCGCTCGACCGGCCGAACCCTGGGGAGCCCCAGTCAGCTTCGGTAGTAAGGGACACCGCAGTCCTGCCGGACGTAGAGGCGGTCACGCGTCACGTCCTCCGGCATAGTGCAGCCTGCTTCTCTATCAACGAACGTTGCACCTTTGGGGCAATACGTGACGCTGGCGTTGTGCGCCTCGCCAGGTGGGCCGGTGTACCCCCACAAGCACCCGTTGGCATCCGGCGGTCCGTCTTGCACGTATTCGTCGCCGTAACTGCTCTTGTTATTGGTGATCGTGCGGCAGTTGCCAGGGTCCAAGCACCACGTGCCGTTGATGTCGTTCCAGTTCGCGACGTGCGCGGCGACCACCGCCGCGACGGCGCTGTCGATCGCCGCCTTCGCCGCCTCAAGCTCGGCCCCCGTCGAACTGGGGTCGGCAAGCGCGGCGGCACCAGCATCCAAAGCGGACCGAAGTGTGGTGCGCAAAGACTCATCGCTCACGTGCCCTTCGGAGTCGGTGTATGCAGTCTCGCCGCTCGCGATCGACTCGGTGAGTCCCGGCACTGCCGCTGCCCGCGCTGCGGCTTCCGCGGCAGCACTCGCAGACGCCGACGCGGCTGAGGACGCATCCATACGGTCCGCCTCCAACTGCGTGAGGTGGCTGAGCTGTTGCTGCTGGCCGATAATCGTCACCGCGGCGAACGCGGCACCGCCCAGCACGAGCAGCGCTACGACGGAGACCGCAATGATGGTCAGCGGGCTGCGCTTGGGACGGGGAACCGGTGGCGTCGGGGCGCTCTCGTTCACGTTGTTGTCGGGTGTTTCGGACATTCGATGTCTCCTCGCCGCCCATGCCTCACTACGTTCCGACACACGTCGGAGCGGCATCACTCAGGCTCATCCGCACGGATGCCGGCGCCGCCGCCGCCGCATCACCCCACAAAATAGAAGAAAGCTCGCGATATATCAAGGGTCATTTGCGCAGGATTCCGTGTCTAAGCGAGCGAATTGCCCGCGTACTCGAGGCAGTTGTGTATACCCGAATGCGTCACAAGACCGGGAGCGCTCCGAGGCAAAGTCCCGAGAGCTACGGACACGGCTACGCAGCGACGGGAGCCAGGAACTCTTCCCACTCGGGTTCGGCGCGTTCCACGCCGCGCACCATCCACCCGGTGCCGTGCGGCGGCTGGGGGCGCACCCGCAGCGACCAGTGCATCTCCGACGGCGTACGGTCGCCCTTCGCGTTGTTGCACTTGAGGCAGCAGGCGACCAGGTTCTCCCACGTCTCCTTACCGCCCCGCGAGCGCGGCAGCACGTGGTCGATCGTGGATGCTGAACCGCCGCAATACGCGCAGCGCGAGCCGTCGCGCCTCAGCACACCCCGTCGACTCACGGGCACCGACCGGCCGCTCGGAATCTTCACATACCGGGTGAGCAGAATCACCGACGGACGTTCGTACGCGCCGAACACCGTGAACACCGGATGCTCGTCATCCGCCGACAAAATGGTCGCCTTCTCGTTCAACACCAGCACGAGCGCTCGCTTGAACGACACGACAGCCAGCGGCTCGAAGCCCGCATTCAGCACCAGAGTGCGCATGATCATCCTTTCGAAGGGTCCCGCACGGCTTGCAGGAATTCGACCCACCCTGTGGTTCAACGAAAGGGAGTGAGGAGAACAAAAAAGCACCGCCGCATCGCGCAGCAGTGCTCAGTCGTTCAGGATGCGCTGACAGGCGTATCCGCTGCTCGTCCGTATCGAAAAACGCCGTATGAAAAAGAGGGCGCGCTCATCCACGGTTTGGATGGTGCGACCACTCATCATCAGACTCTCCCGAGCTTTTCGCAGAACAACAGGAACGATTCAGAGTAACGCAGGATCGGGCGCGAGGGCTGGATTGGCGGGTATCGAGTCGGTTTCGAGACAACATCGGGGCTACATCCCTTCGAGACGGCCTTCGGTCTCCTCAGGGAGCGGGAGACGGCCGTTCGGTCTCCTCAGGGAGCGGGAAACGGCCCTCGGCCTCCTGAGGGGGGAGACGGCCGTTCGGTCACCCCGCGTCGGGCCCGAGGGGGCAACTCGAAGGGAGCGGCAATTCAACTGGTGAAGGACGCAGTCCCCACGTAAATGTGCTGCGCAACCTCTACGGGCAGTTCCAGCCCCTCGCCTTCGGCCCCGTCCACGCTCGCGAGGACGTAGTCCCCGAGTGCGGAAAAATTTGCGGATGCCCCTGGCACGAGCCCCGCGCCCTGCAACTGCTCCAGAAGCTCAGGTTCGTACTGCACCGGTTCACCCATGCGCCGGATAACGCCCGCGACCGGCGCCCCTGTGCCACGCACGAGCTCGACAAGGTTCATGACGCCATCAGTGAACTTGCTCGCCGGCGTGCGTTCGCCAAGATCGTCCAGCCCCGGAATCGGGTTGCCGTAGGGCGAATGGGTGGGGTGGTCCATAAGTTCGAGAAGTCTGCGCTCCACCTGCTCACTCATGACGTGCTCCCAGCGGCAGGCTTCCTCGTGCACGAGCGTCCAGTCGAGGCCGATGACGTCCGCAAGCAGCCGCTCGGCAAGTCGGTGCCGCCGCATCACCGTCACAGCCTTTTCGCGACCCAGCGCGGTGAGCCGAAGGTGCCGGTCATCCTCAACGACGACAAGCCCGTCGCGCTCCATGCGCGCAACCGTCTGCGACACCGTCGGGCCGGAATGCCCCAACCGCTCGCTGATGCGCGCCCGCAGGGGAACGATGTTCTCTTCCTCAAGCTCATAAATCGTGCGGAGGTACATTTCGGTGGTATCGATCAGATCGGCCACGCGTGCCTCCTCCCGCAACAATTCGTAAAGGTTAGCCTAACCACTCTCCGCGCGCCCGAACGCCACCGCCTCCCCGCCTAGGATTGCTAGCATGCCGGAGCTGACAATTCCCACCAACCTGCTGCCCGCCGACGGGCGATTCGGTTGCGGCCCCTCCAAGGTGCGAACCGAACAGCTAGCGCACCTCACCGGGGCCGACGCCGCGCTCCTCGGCACCTCCCACCGCCAGAAACCCGTGAAAGACCTCGTCGGCCGCGTGCGCGGCGGCCTTGCCGACCTGTTCGGCGTGCCGGACGGCTACGAAGTCGTTCTCGGCAACGGCGGATCCACCGCATTCTGGGACGCCGCCACCTTCGGCCTCATCCGGCAGCGCAGCCAAAACCTCGTGTTTGGCGAGTTCGGCGGAAAGTTCGCCAAAGCCGCCGCCCCACCGTGGCTTGACGCACCGGATGTCCGCGCGGCTGATCCCGGCAGCCGCAGCGACCCCTCCCCCGCCGCGGGTATCGACGTGTATGCGTGGCCGCACAACGAAACCTCCACCGGTGTCATGACACCCGTGCGGCGAGTGCTTGGAGACGATGACGCATTAACTGTCATCGACGCCACGAGTGCCGCAGGCGGAATCGCCTTCGACGCACGTGAGACTGACGTCTACTACTTCGCCCCGCAGAAGAACTTCGCCTCCGACGGCGGACTCTGGTTCGCCCTGTTCTCCCCTGCCGCCCTCGAACGCGTCGAGACGATCGCCGCGAGCGACCGCTACATCCCCGAGTTTCTGAGCCTCAAGAACGCGGTCGACAATTCGCGCCTGAACCAGACCCTCAATACTCCCGCGCTCGCCACCCTCCTGCTCATGGAGAATCAGATCGACTGGATCAACCGCAACGGCGGCCTCGCCTGGGCGGATGCCCGCACTCGCGAATCCTCGAACGTGCTCTATGACTGGGCGGAGCGCACCGAGTACGCGCATCCGTTCGTTGCAAACCCCGAACACCGCTCGCAAGTGGTCGTCACAATCGACTTCGACGACGCCGTGGATGCCGCAGCCGTCGCGAAAGCCCTGCGCGCGAACGGCATCGTCGATACCGAGCCGTACCGCAAACTCGGCCGCAACCAACTGCGCATCGCGACATTCACCGCGATCGACCCGGATGATGTGCGCGCGCTCGTCGCCTGCATCGAATACGTGGTGGCGGCTCGGTAGTACCCGGCCTGCTCCGCGGACCCCACGCGCCCGACGGTCTGCCTGGCTACAGCACCACGATCCGACGCCCGGAACCAACCTTCGCCGAGGCCGTCTGTTGCGGAGGGGTTCCCGCAGGAATTGCGCGGCTTTCACCCCACGCGCGGATCGCAGCGAGGTCTTCCGGATTCGACCGCGAAAACGGCATGGTGTTTTCAAAGAATGCGAACACCGTTTCATCCGGATACATCGAGGTCTGGTGGTTGCTGAACATCGTGGTGGCGATGTCATTGACGACCGCGTCGATCTCCGCGCCGGAGAATCCCTCCGTCGCTTCGACGAGCCGCGTGGCGAGATCCGGCGGAAGGTCGTACTTGGTCTTGGACGTGAAGTACATGCGCAAGATCTCTTCGCGGTCGGCGCGGTCCGGCAGGTCGACGAAAAATATCTCATCGAACCGGCCTTTGCGCGTGAGCTCCGGCGGTAGCGCGGAAATGTCGTTGGCGGTCGCCACCATGAAGACGCGCGAGGTCGACTCCTGAAGCCAATACAAGAACTGGCCGACCAGCCTGCGCGTGATTCCGCCGTCGCCACCGCCGCCGGAGGCGAGTGCTTTTTCGATTTCGTCGATCCACAGGATGCAGGGCGCCACCCGGTCCGCGGTCTCCAGGGCCTCTTTGAGCCTGCTTTCGGACTGGCCGACGTACATGCCCAGAATGGACGACATATCGAGTCGGTACAGCGGAAGCTGCCATTCCACGGAAATCGCCTTCGCCGACAAGGATTTGCCGCATCCGGGAACACCCACCAGGAGAATTCCTTTCGGCGGCCGAAGGTCCGTGCCCGTGAAGTCCGCGGTTATCAGGTCCGCACGCTTGCCGAGCCACTCCCGCAGGCTCTTGAGCCCGCCGATCTTGTACGAGTCCTTCAGTCGCACGCGTTCCAGTCCGGCGAGATCGCCGAAAATCCGGTCCTTGTACTCGGAGAGCTTGGGCAGGTCCGAAATGTCCAGGCGACGCTTGGCAAGGATCGTCGTGATCACGTTCAGCGCCTCCGTCTCCGTGACACCCGCGAGAATGTCCGCCGCCTGCCGTACCTCTTCACGCTGCCATTCGATCTCGACCTGCCCGCGATACATTTCGATCTGCTCGTTGAGGGTGAAAAAGAGCTCGTCCGCGGTGGGCAGGTCGAGGGTCGCACTCATACCGAGCCTGCCGAGACCGGTCCAGACCGGTTTCTCACTGATGATGATGATCGTTCCCGAACGTCCCTCCGCGAGTCTCGCGATCTCGGCAAGATGCCTGCTCGTCGGCGACTCATCCTCGACGTCATCGACATCGGTGAAGATGAAGTTGGCAAAATCAACGAGTTTGAATTTCTCGGCCGCATTGTCAAGAGCCATCGCGAGTGACTTGTCCTCAGAGACCACCTGCCCGTTGGACAGTTGCTTGAGGCCCTCAGTACGCGTGTGAATGTAAAACGGCATTTGCCGCACTTCGTCCGCGATCGAACTGAGAAGTTTGACACTCCTCGTGCGCTCGATGGAGCGAACGACGATGAGTGGAACGCGCGCCATGACGTAATTGCGCACCAGATCGCGGGTTTCGGAAAAGTCAGGCATTGGTTGTCATTCGTTTCTTAGAGGGATTCATCGGGACGGATTACGGATGGGGAATAAACAGCTTTCGTGCGGTGGGGGGTGGAGGCGGCGCTGCCGCAGCCGCGGCCGGAGGCGATGCCGGCACGTCAGCATCACCGACACTCATCGTGAGAAGCGCCACCATGGAATTCTCGTGAACCACAGACAGCAAGAGATCGATCCCGCCGAGATCGACGCTGCCTCGCGATGAGCTCTGCCGAACACTGGTTTCAATCTGCTCCTGGATGTTCGCGAGATCCTTCGCAAGCCCGGATTCGAGCGCCTCCCGCACCGCTTGCGGCAATCCTGGGTGGCGGGCGAGCACGAGCCTGGGCTTGAGGGAATTGCGAAGCTGCACGAGTGAGACTGCGAGTTCGTGCGTGCCCTGAGCGCGCCCGAACGCGAGTACGAAATGATCCGACCATTGATCCATGAAGGCCTGGAGAGCCTCAGAAAGCTTGGCGTTGAATCGGTTGTAGGTGTTCCGGTCGAAGGTGTGCTCGTCGAGCGACGGCAGTTCATCGAGAGACGTGGACGGATCGGCCGACCATGCTGCGAGTCGGGTCGCCCACGCAGCATAGGGGCCCTGCTCCGACGAGAGGCCGCCCACCCCGAATGCACCAAAGGCCATCAGGACTTCTTCGATCCCGCACGCTTCACGGTGAGCACTTCACCTGGCGGGATCGGTGACCACTCCGGCAGTCCTCCAGCGATGTTTCGCTCGCGGCTGAGCGCGGATTTCTGGCCCTTTTCTCGCATCGGAAGTATGCTTCGCGAGATCGGCGTGAGTTCCTCGATCGGCGTCTCGGAGGGGACGAAACGGGTTGCCACGGGCTTTCGAGTGAGCACAAACACTCCCTCTGGGGCCTCCTGACCGAAGGCGGGCGCGGCGACCGTCGCGGGCTTGCCAAAGTCTCCGAGGTCGTACTCCTCAGCGGAGGCGGGTGCCGTCATCGATTCGGCAGGCACAACGGACGCGTCCGCAACCGCGGCTCGCGCCGTCGCTGCCGCAGGGTCCCCCTGCGCTTCGTGATCCTCGGCACTCTGCGGATCAGAAGCCTCGGATGACGCTGTCGGCTCGGTCGCGCCGTCTCCACCGTACCCGGCGAGAACATCCGCGTAAGCGACTTGGGCTTGATCATAGAGTTCCTGCGCCGCGGCGGCCAGCTCCGTGTCTTCGGGGTCCTCCGCCGCCAGCGCGTTGGCACTCGCCAGCTCCGCGAGAACCGCGTTGTATCGGGCGATCGCTTCCTCATAGTCGATCATGCCGGCACTCCTTCTTTCTCGGGCGGGTTGCCCACGGGCCAGGTGCGCACGACTTTGAGTAACTCGGGCTCCTGATTGTCCAGTTCGCTGAACGCCATTCCGGCATCCACGTATTCTGCGATGGTTCCTCGCAACAGCATCACGGAGTCCTCGACCGCTTTGTCTCGCACCGACTCAAGATGAGCAAGCGCCGCTGCGGCTTTCTGGGACTTCCGGTACCAGAGGAGTGCGACTGTTCCGCCCCCGGCGACGGCGACGATTCCGGCGAACACCCACCAGGTCGCGAGGAGCGAGAGAAGGAAGACCACACCCACGATGACAGCGCCCGTGATGAACGGACCGATTCGAAGTCGTACTCGCTCCATGTACGACTCGAAGGTGCTCGCCCATTCGGCTTCGAGGCTCTGGATGGCGCGTTCCTCCGGAACGAGAGTGTTGGTTTCCCAGCTGCCGAACCCGAAGGTCGACGCGTATCCGTTGTGATTGCCGTCGAAGCGAACGCGCACGGACGGCAGGATACGCGTTCGATACTCGGTGAGAAAGCGGCTGATCCCGCTTTCGATTTCGACGCGACTCGCCCCGATGGCGATCTGCTGCGCCTTGGTCGAGACTCCCAGCGGCTCCGGATGCATGGCAATGGCGGTCTGCAGCGTGACGCAGTCAATCGTCTGCTCGAGCGACTCGAAATTCGTCTCCGCGAGGTCGCGGGCCCGATCAAGGTCGCCCTGTTCCTCGACGATCGCCTCCTGATAGGCGATGTCACGCCGAAGCGGCAGTTCTTCCTCGTCGTATTCCGTGACGAGCATTTCGAGAATGTCGTCAAGGAGGTCTTCCACGCGCGTCTGCTGCACCTGGGTCTTCTCGCGGGTGGCCTCGAACTCCTCGATCGCGGCCGGTACCGAATCGGCGGACTCCAGCAGATATTTGACCTCAGCGAAGTCGGGCGAGAAACGACGCAGCAACGGATACTCCTCGTCGCCGAGACGCCCGCCCCTCGTCTGCACGAACTGCTTCCAGCGATCGACCTGACTGTCCATGAGCTCCGCGTCAGAGCGAAGGATCTTGTGCCATTCTCTCATTCTCGCCGAAACGATCTCGTCGCCCTGCGGGCCGAAAGCACCCTGTGCCACGGCTTCGAAAATCACCGAGAATTCCCGGCCGAGCTGAGTGGCATCGATGCCCGTCAGATAGTGGCGCAGCCAGCGCACCGAACCCTCCGTGCGGCCCATCCGGCGAAGCACGAGAGCAAAGAACAGAGAAGTCTTGCGCTTGTCGCGGTTGAAGGCTTCCTGAACCGAGATTTCCGCGATGTGCTTATCGCCCTTCGACCACGCGGCCAGGGCCACGATTGCCGGCGCGAGCCAGTATCGCGGCGTCTGGATCATGAGCTCCTCACCCACTTGCGTGACGGTCTTATTGCTCACATTGCCCACGTCAAAGGCCTGAAGAATACCGATCGAGGTCCGGCGCACGACCGCGTAATGACCGAATGCCCGGTCGAGATCATCCTTGAGACCCGAGAGCTTGGTTTCGGCTCGCTGGATGTTGGCGGTTCTGCGTGCCTCACCAATGAAACTGTCGAAGGCCTCTTTGAGCTCCATGAGCTGTTCGGTCGTGTTGGTCAGATCGGCTCGCACCCCACCCACCTCGACGGCGACTCGATCGACCTGTGTCGAAACTCGATTGATTTCCCGAATCACCGGGCCAAAATCAATACTGATGCTGTCTGCCATAACGTTCCTTGCTGTCTGTTTGCTCTATCGGGTCAAATTGCTGCGGATCCGTCTGGCCTGATCGGAAGGACCATGCCATCGGCATAAATCTCGATGTACGCGTATTGTTCCGTGCGCGCGAGCGGACGCGCGCTTTCGTACATCGCCGGTACGGTGTCATTCGGATAGAAGTGCGTGACGATCTCACCGGTGAGTCCGACGGCGTGGTCGATGTGCCCGTCTCCGAGGTAGCAGTGGCCGAAAAGGCCCACGACGTCACGCGCGCCGTACGCTTCGTACACCTCCTCAATCCAGTCGGCGATTTCCTTGCGCGCGATCGGATCGGTCGTCGAGTCCAGTTGCTTCAGCGCCTCCTGGATTTCGTGCGGTCGGGTGAATCGGCGTTGAGCCGCGATCGTGGGGTCGACGACCGCACGCTTCGCCGGCGCCGACGTGGATAGATCCATCCTCGTCGTGCCGCCCAGGCGTTTGCGTCGCCTCAGAATTCCGTCAGAGTCCACCATGCATCTTCCTACTGAATCTTGCCCAGTTCAGCGCTGACCTGTCGCCGCGCACGATTCACCCAGTCCATTGCGGATTCGAGTTGCTGCACATCCTTCTCCATCGCGGCGAGCTCTGACTCAATCCGGTCAAGGTACCACGGTGCGGCAGGGGGCGCATACGCGTCCTGAGTCGCGCCCACGAAGTCGGAAAGCTTGCGGATGCGCATGCCCACCTCGCGACTCCCGCGATCGCAGTCCGACCATCGCGCTTGCACCTCGCGGTCGCGCCGCAGAGCCGCGTCGAGTTCGTCTCGTCCCTCGGCCGCGATCGCCTCGCGCTCCCGCTCGTGCGTTCCCGGCCCATCGGTCACGAGTTGAATCGCGGCACAATACTCCTCGTACTTGCTCACTCTGCCGCCTCCGCACGCTGTTGCAACTCCCTGTCCCACGTGCTGAACGGCACGACGGCCCAAACACCGGCGCTCGAATTGCGGTCCACGACGCCGACTCGCGGCCACCCGGGCACCCGGGGCTGGTATTCGCCCGTGACGGCTTTGAGATCCTCGCCTCCGAGTCCCACCGTGAGGTAGGTGTGCACTCCCGCATGGTCGAAGCCGAGGTCCGCCTTGATTCCATTGACGTTGTTCCACGCCGCAACGAGATTGACGCCGCGGAGTCCGCCCTCTGTCGCGAGCAGCTGCAGCGCCTGCCGGCCGCTTCGAACCGTCGGGTCGGCGGACATCCGGTTGCGCTCGCCGGCGGGAAGGTTCATCCGCAGCAGTCCGCCATCCGAATCGGCCCCGTCAGGGGCGAGCGGTGCCGCGGTGTCGTCGACTCCCGACTCCACATCCAGGTCGGGAATTCGCTGCGTGGCAAGCGATACCACGAAAACGCGACCCGCAGAGTCTCGGGTTCGTAGCGCCAGCTCATCGCGAAGCACCCCCGCGGCAGCGCGTGCGGCGACTACTCGGATGCCGAGACCGCAACGCTCGACATGGTCGATGGCGGGGTAGAGCCAGTCGGGCGCGGAGTCGCCGTAACCGTTGAGAACCACAATCTCGTCACCCGGTCCGAGCAGGTGCGCTGCAGAAACGATCATGCTCGTGATGAGACCGGGCAGCACCGGATTCCGTTCCCGGTCCGGGCCCAGGATGGCGATCGTCTGATCGACCTCCCGAGCCAGAGACACAGTCGCCGGGCTGCGATCCGTCGTGATGGGGCGACCCACCCACAAGTCGAGTGTTTCTCTGCCGGGTTGCAGCCGGCGCAATTCTTCGAGGTCCCACTGTGCCGGCTGTCGGCCGAAAAACACGAGCGGTCGAACACCGTGGGAACGATCCCACAATTGCTGCTGGATTTTTCTGAAGGCATCTGGGCGCACGAATGCGACGAAACCCCGCTGATTGGACAGGTCCGGATTCATGCCGAAGTCCCGGTTGAGAATCACCTCGCCCCTGCCGGCAAGAGTTGTCGCCGCCGTGTTGTCGTTGGACAGAATCGCACGTGACTCCGCAACGTTGTTCTTGAGCGAGATTCGAACCGCGATCTGGCCGTAAATCGAGTCGCCTTTTCGCGCCAGACCCGCGATTCCGCTCGTCGTTTGAGAAGCCAGGATCAGGTGCACGCCGAAGGCCCTCGCCTGTCGGATGATCGTTTCGAGCAAGGAGACCGCATAGTCTGTCGCGTCTGTCTGCTCCTCGAACAGCACCTGAAACTCATCGATGACGATGAGAAGGCGCTCGAGACTCGCTCCCGTTCCGGCGACGTACTGGTCGTAGCTCTTGTAGTCCCCGGCATCCTTGAACAGGCCGGCCCGCCGACCGATTTCGGCCACGACATCCTCCAGCACCGCGGTGCCGAATTGCTGATCGGATTCAAGGCTGAGAATTCTCACGTGCGGCAGCCAGCCCGTGCCGTCCGGGTTCGCATCGAACTGCGTGAATTCGAGCCCTTGTTTGAAGTCGAGCAGATACATCCCCAATTGGCTCGGGCTGTATTTGAGCGCGAGCGAATAGATGATCGCCAGGAGCAGATTCGACTTGCCGGTACCCGTCGCACCGCCGATGAGCGCGAAAGCGTGCGGCGGGGTCGAGGTGCCCAGAACGAGCTCGAGGTCTTCCTTGCCGGATCGACCGATCGTGGCCTCAAGCGCGTGGATCGCCGAGTGCTGCCACGGTGCCTGGATCTCGTCGCCCAGCAGTTCCTCGAGCGGGAGGACCGTGTGAACGCTCTGCTGCGCCCTGTCCTTCACGGCGCGAAGAATCGTGCTCACGACATCACTGGAGGGCAGGTCATCGCACGTGGCGACGACGTGCTGCGGAAAACCCTCTGCGGAAACCGTGCGCCCATCGGTGCGAACACGCAGCAGCTCGTGTTTCAGGTCGCTCTGGAGAACGCGATCGGTCGCCGGGGAGGAGCCGGAATCCTGAACGATCACGATCGCGCCGGCAGCCGGACCGAGCGCCGCGAGTTTCACGAGAGCTCGCTGTGCCGATTCGTCGATGCCGTACGGATAGTCCAGCACCGCGATGACGTTCAATGTTCCCTCTGGTGAGCTCTGACCTCGCCACAGCTCGGTGAGAGACCGCGCCCCGCCGGAGACAACGCGCTCGGCATTGAGGGATGCCTGAGCCGTGATCGCCTCGACGCGACGGGAGAAGGCATCGCTTTGGGTCTGCGGCGGGGGGAACGCTCCACCATGAATGTTTCTCAGTGGGGCGAGCGGACCGAGCGCGGCGGACATCTTCGGGTCGAAAGTCTCAATGGCGAGATTCGTCACCGGTGCCGTCGCCACAATTCTCAGCACCGTGGAGAAGAGCAGTGCCTGACCGGCTGCCGCATCACCTTCTATGTACCAGCCGGCGCCGGGAGCGAGGGGGGCAAGGGCGGGAAACTCCTGTCCGCCGTGAAGTACGCCGCCCACGCGGAAGTGATCGGAGACCGTTACCGTAGCGGCCAGATCCTCCCAATTATCCGCGTTCCAGCCGGTTCCGGCGCCAAAGGGAGCGAGCGCGGCCGCGAGACGATCAACGTCCTGGTTCGCACTTGCCATTGCCGCGCGGTGGCGCTCATCGCTCGCTCCCTCCAATTCCGCGATCTTGGCTTCGATGCGAGCACGCTCGGTGTTGAGCGTCGACGCGCTTTCGGTGAGCGCGGTGTTCTTCGATGAAGGAAGGATGGCGTTCAGCATCGCGAACCGCTCGTTCAGCCCCGCGACATCGGCCCTGAGCTTGGTGAGATTCCGGTCGATTCGCGCCTCAAGCTCCCCGACGTCGACCACGACTCCGGCCTGAGGGTTGGGCCGGGCGAACTCCACGCCCTCCGAGGAGTTCTTCTTCCACGGCGGCACGGGGATGACCGGAGTCGTGCCTCCCGAAGCGGTTCGTGCGGGCGAATTCGGTGGCGCATCCGCGCCGAGAGAGCCTTTGGAGTCCGTTCCGCCAAAAAAGATCTTTCTGGAGGCGTCGTACGGCTTCGAAGACAATGCGGAACCCCTAGAGTGGCGACGTCGGCAAATGAGAAACTATCGGGAATGTGACTTCGCCGTAAGCATATCGTGGAGACTCCGCTCTGAGCCACCGCAATTCAGGATCGCGTCTCTCGGCACTTCTGTCACCCTCGCGACCCCAGTGCGGCAGGCGGGCTTGCCAGAAATGAATGGTCATTGCTAGCTTCAAGACGTGAGCATGCCGCCGCCTCCACCACCACCGCCACCTGCTGGGCGATCCAAGGAGTCGGCGCGTTCCGTTCCGCCAGTTCCCGAACCACCGCCACCGCCCGGGGCACCGCCTCCCGCCCCTCCGCCACCACCCGGTGGGCGCCCGGTGGGATCCCCGCCGTCAGCCTCCGCAACGGCATCGGAAACGACGCCACGCGAGCCGCATCGGGCCGCGTCGCCCCAGAAGACGAGACAGCCGGGCGCCTTAAGCGGCGTGATGACGGCGGCGTCTGCGTTCTGGTCGACCCGACGCGGCAAGATCATCACCGTTGCCGTGGGATTCGTCGCTGTGTGCGCACTCGTCGGGGGCATCATGGTGGTGAGTCAGAACCTGGCGAACCAGAGCTCGTACTACATCTCAGCCGAATTCGACGATTCGCCGCAGAATTCGGATTCGAATGAGCCCGTGCAGGCCGAAGACACTGCGGTCACGACTCCCGTTCATACACCGGAGCCATCACCCACGCCGTCGCACACCACCCCACCGACCGCTCAGGCTCCCGTGCACGGCACCGTCGTCTCCTCGACCGGCGCAAACGTTCGGTCGCTGCCGACCACGAAATCACCGCGCACGGGCGGCGTGGAGAACAACGTGAGCGTCATCATCGAATGCGTCACTCAGGGCGAGCGAATCTCCGATGCGCTCGGCACCACCGACGTCTGGTACAAGCTCGCCAACGGGTACGTCTCCGCGGCAATTCTTCAACCGGATGGACGCCAATATCTCCTGCCCTCCTGCTGAGCGCGCGCCCGGCGCCTGGCGCATTGTTGCGCCCCCGTGGTGGCACCAATACGCTGAGTGATATTCAATTCGGAGGAGTGACATGGCGTCGCAGCTCAGTGGTCTCAAGCAATCCGTCAGCGGCATTGCGCAACAGGCGAAACAGTCCAGTGGTGAGCTCAGCAATTTTGCGAAGGGGTTCAAGCAGCAAGTGAACCAGGTGAGCTCTCTCATCGGCGGAAGCGCCCAGAACGCAGACCAAAAGGTCGTGTCTGCGCTGACCGAGGCATCCGCTGCCGTGGAAAAGGCGGCACAGGCGCTCCAGACCGCGGCGCAGACTGCACAGCAGTACGCGAGCAGCATCTGACGCCGTGGCATCCGAGGGCGACCGATTGCGCCAACAGAGCGCACAAGCGGAGTCACTCGCGAGCGAAATCCAACGCATCGTCGCGCATGTGGAGGAATTGGGTTCCGTTTTCACTCGGGTACGCAGCGCCATCAATGATGCGATAGGCGGGTCGGCCACCGGCACAGACCGGCGAATAAGCGACGCGATCGCACACGCAGAGTCACAAAGTCGCACCGCAGCGGTTGCCGGCACCTCGGCATCACGCGCTGCGACCGCGCTCGCTCGTGACTTCGAGGCGAAGGCGAGAGAGGCCGAACGCAGGGAAGAAGAGCTGCGGAGAACGACGGAGCGCACGAAAACCTGATGACGTCGCAACTCCAGCAGCTCGCGGCAGCGATTCGCGGCCTCGCCGACGAAGCCGCACAGCCGATGCAAGTGCTCATCCACGCGCAGCGTAGAGCTCGGCAGCTTGCCGCCCAAGCAAACGCACTCGGCGAGGACGGTCACGGCGTCTCCGCCCGATTGTTCGAGCTGCAATCGAGCCTTGACGCGGTCACGGAGTCGATGTCGGCGGTCCGGGACGACGCCCAGCGATTCGCGGATTTTCTTGCACACGGCGGCGCCGGAGTGCGCGGTTCCGTTCAATCGATTGCGGAGGCGAACATCGCGGGGTGGCCGCCTGCGGATCCGGCACTGGGATACAGCATTCCGCCGAACACGGAACCTGGACGATATCGCGACCCGGGCGAAGCCATACGACGAAAACTCGCCGACGCGGTGGGAATGTCTGGCCCAGGGCATCCCGACGAGTGGATCGAAGATCTGAACCCCCACTTCTACTCGAGCGCGTCGGAGACCTGGCACAACAATTGCGGGTCGAATGCTCGCTCGTTCGCCGATGTCTTCCACGGGCGCAACACGCTCCCCGCGCTGGGCGACACGGGCGGGTCGGGTGACCCAGGTGAGTTCAACGAGATGTGGGATGCACTCGAAATTCCGTCGCCAAAGGCGTTCTCCAATCCGCCGGTGACTCCAGGGACCACGCCGGAGGAAATGGAGGCGAACTCGTCCGCATTCACCGCACATGCGTATTCCCGAATCGGCATCGAACTCGGAAAGCTGCCGCCGGGCAGCGTGGCGATCATCGGTGTCGACTGGGACGCGGGCCCGAATATGCTTCTCGCCGGGAGAGATCCGAGAGCCGCCGGAGGCCATTGGTTCAATGCTTTCGTGGATGGTAGCGGGAGAATCTGGTGGGCGGACGGTCAGCTGGGCCGCTTGCAGCCATGGCCGCCCCCGTATCCGATGAAAATATGGAACGCTCAACTCGCGACCCGGGCACCGGGCAGCACGAGCATCTGGAAGGGTGTCGACCTGTGAACGAGAATGACGAGATCTCTCGCGCGCGACAAGTTCTGCGCGAATGGCTGCTCGGCCGCGGTGATGCCGAGATCGCAGCCAAAGTGGACTCCTGGGATGGGGCTGCCGGGCCCGCTGCATGCTCCTTCCTCCCCGGTGGCGGTCGATCGAACCGGATCTACCTGGTGAAGGATGACCGGGTTCTGGCTTTTTCGCCCTCGGAGATGGACATCACCGAAGCGCTCACGAGACTCAACGAGCAGCGCGAAGCGTAGGTTCACCGACGCCGCCACGGGCGGCGCCCGCGCGGTCACGCGGTCAGGCGACGCGGCCCGCGAGTGCCGCGCGCGCTTCATACGCGCAAATGCGACCGGTAATCTGTAGCAATGCGACTGTGGCTGAAGGACTCGGAGCGTCGCCCCGACCCCGAACCAGTGAAGACGGATGACCGCAAGGCCATGCTCGTCGGCCTCGTTCTGTGGCTACTCGGCCTCGTCGTGCTGCTGCTGTTTCTTGGACCGCTGCGCTCGGCGGGCCTTGACTGGTGGCTGTGGACCTGCGTCGTCGGGCTCGCCCTTGGTGTTCTCGGACTTGTCACCACTCACCGCCGACAGCGCTGAGGCTTCAGAAACTTCCGACTCGTCGAGCGAGTCAATGTCGACGCCGTCGAGGTCGCCGCTGTGCAGGAGGGCCCCGTCGTCATCGAAATCGTCATCGTCGCTGTCATCGTCGTCATCGTCGTGGTCATCGTCATCGAGCGCGTCGTCATCCAGCTCATCGTCGAGACCATCGTCATCATCATCGTCGAGCCCGTCATCCAGCTCATCGTCGGGACCGTCATCCATTGCGCCATCGCGAGCGCGCTCGGCCTGCAATTCTTTGTAGTCCGCAAGACGCTCCGACCAGGGAATCCATTCGGGCGCAAGGAGCGCGCCTTCCGCGGGCGTGAGCTCCGTTTCCAACACCGACGGCTCAGCGCCGTCAAGGTGAACCAGACTCACCGTCCACTTCCACCCGACGTAACCCTTCATGGTGGTGTCGAAATATACGGTTGTGACCCCGTCGGATTCCTCACGGAAACCTGCCGGCTCACCGATCGTCTCTGCCGCGGTGATTTCCAGAAGAGCCTCACGTGCTCGCGAGAGATCCGCGGCGGTTGGTTCACGCATCCAGTTCGTCCGCCACCTTGCGCAGCATTGACGCAATCTTGCGCGAGTGCGCGTTGTCCGGGTAGCGCCCGCGCTTGAGGTTCGAACCGATGCCGTCGAGAACCTTCACGAGGTCTTCCACGATCACGGCCATGTCATCCGCCGGTTTACGATTCATGCGAGTGAGGCTCGGCGGCGCTTCGATCACGCGCACCGACAGCGCTTGTGCTCCACGTTTGCCATCCGCGATGCCGAACTCGAGCTTCGTTCCAGCCTTCACCGTCACGCCCGCGGGCAACGCGGAAGCGTGCAGAAAGACTTCCTGGCCTTCATCGGACGTAATGAAGCCGAAGCCTTTTTCGTCATCGTAGAATTTGACCTTGCCGGTGGGCATGGCACTACCTCTTTCTCGGTCGCGGCACGGATGTCATGCCGACGATCTCACCCCTCAAGAATACGGGCAAACCGGCCCCGCGTATCCTTGGGGTGTGACCATGAACGAGCGCAAGACCCCGCCACCCGTGAAATCCAATCGTATCGAACGAATCCTCGCGATTGCCGTCGTGGTGTTGATCGCGCTTGCCCTGGTGTGTTTCCTGTCCGTGATTCTGGGAACTTGGCTCGGTGCGGGTGCTAACGACGGCTTCAGCCACGGCATTTGGCCCGTGATCTTCGTCGTTCAGTACTACGGTCTGCCTGTCGCCTTCGTGCTCATCATCGCGCTGCTCGTCTCGAACGGGGTGCGCCGTTCGCGTGCCGCGCGAGAAGACTCGCGTTAGCGTCACGATCAGTGTCAATGAGACCCGTCAGCACCGGAAGCCTCGCAACCGTCCTGCGCGAGACATCGGATGACGACCTCATCCGCGGCCTGAGGCTTCGTCGCATGACACCGGCCGGCATCCGCGATTTTTTCGACCTCGCGGACGAGTTGCTCGGCGCGGCATCCCTGCAGGAGTGCCTGACCCGTCTCGACCGCACCTCGCTGAGCGCTCTCGCTCGGCTTTCCGGTGGCGCTGCGTCGTTCGAGGAGCTTCACAGCGCTGTCGAACTGTCGCAGAGCAGTCTCGATCGACTTCGAACGCAGTTCCTCATCCACGGTGCGAACGAGCGCCTGGAAACATGGAAAGAAGTGAGCACGCAACTCCAACGCTGGCCAGAGCTGGGCCTGCCCGATGTTGCCGATGCGGCCAGCACGGTCGGTGCCGACGGAGCGGCAGAGCCGCTCGGCGAAACCCTTTCGCCGGAGGTTCGGGCCGCCACTGACCGTGCCGCGAGCGAGCATGCCTTCAGCGCGACACTCGCGCTCACCGAACTGATCCATGTGATCCAGCGAGAACCGGTGCCGCTCCTGGCCAATGGCACTCTCGGAAGGCCGGCCATTCGCAGCCTCGCCGCCCTCACGCATGTCGACGACGCCGTCGTGAGGTCGCTCGTCGATTTCGGTCGGGTGGCGAATCTCATCGCCTCAACCGATTCGCTGCTGGTCGTCACGGATGCGCACGCGCCGTGGCTGAGGCTCGGCCACGCGGAACAGTGGGCCACCGTCGCAGGCGCGTGGATGTCGAGGCACTGTTCCGACATCCGAAAGCAGTTGAGCGAACGTTTCGACACCGTGTACGGCGACGGGCTTGCGCGATGGCTCGACTGGAACTATCCGGGAGGCCGAGACTGGCTGGACGAGGAGCGCCACATTCGACTGCGCGACTCCGAAACACTCGGGGTGACGAGCCGTCACATCATCAGCACACCCGCCGCGCTGCTCCTCGGCCGCGACGAAAACGGCGCACGCGCCTTCCTCGCGGCGACGCTCCCCTCACCGGTGGACAAGATCTACCTTCAGCATGACCTCACCGCGGTCGCGACAGCGCCGCTGAGACCTGATCTTGATGCCCGCATCCGCGCCATGGCGGACGCGGACGGAAACTCCATCGCGGCGCGGTTCCGGTTCACGCGCGAAAGCGTCATGCGGGCGGTGAGCGGTCATGAAACCGCGTCGACGATGCTCGAATTTCTGGAAAGTATCGCACTGGCGGGTGTTCCGCAGCCGCTCCACTACCTCATTTCGGAAACCGCGACACGACACGGACTGTTGCGTGCAGGGTCGCTGCCCCCGGCTTCCACGGGCACGGCGGAGCCATCCGCGGTCAGTTACGTTCGTTCCGAAGACCCGGTGCTGTTGCGCACGGTCTTGGTTGACCGAAATTTGGCGGGCCTTGCACTCCGCCCGTCAGGCGACGGGCGCCTCGTCAGTCCGCGAGACCGCGACCAGCTCTATTCCGTTCTTCGGGATGCGCGCTATCCCGTGGCGGCGGAAGACACGAGCGGCAAACTCGTGGAACCTGGTCGAACCGCGCCCCTGCGCAGCAGGGCAACCGGAAGGGCGTGGCAACGTGTGGCAACATCCCCGATCCAGGACCCCTTGCGTTCGCTGCTGCGCACGATGAGGGCAGCGGAGGCGAGCGCACCGGATGACGCCGATGAGGCCTGGTTCGCCCGGCAACTGCACGCGGCGATCCGCTCGAAGGCGACGGTAACCGTGAGCGTGCGGATGCCTAACGGAACTGTCGTGGACTATCGCGTCGAACCGGCAAGCGTCGCAGGGGGTCGACTCCGCGCGCGCGATCCGATCTCCGAGATCGAACGCACGTTCCCGCTCTCCAGCGTCTCCGCCATCACGACGTGAACTTCGCGCCGTAGACTGGAACGTTATGTCTGACGGTCCTCTCATCGTGCAAAGCGATCGCACTGTTCTGCTGGAAGTAGCGCACCCCCAGGCCGAGGATTCCCGCCACGAACTTGCGGTCTTCGCGGAACTGGAACGGGCTCCGGAACATATCCACACCTACCGCATCACGCGACTCGGCCTCTGGAATGCCCGCGCGGCCGGCCACGACGCCGAGGGAATGCTGCACACTCTCGAACGTTTCTCGAAGTTCCCGGTACCGCAGTCGGTTGCCGTGGACATCCGCGAGACGGTGGGACGTTACGGCCGACTGGTGATCGAACGATCCGAAACCGGTGAACTGGAACTGCACGCGACGGATGAGGCTGTGCTGGCAGAAATCGCACGCGCAAAAAAAGTGGTCCCACTGCTCACCGAGCGGCTCGCGCCCCACCGTTTCGGAGTCGCGGCATGGGCGCGGGGCCAGCTCAAGCAGGAACTCGTGAAGCTCGGCTGGCCGGCAGAAGATCGCGCGGGATATACCCCGGGCACGCCGCATCCGATACAACTGGATACCGCTGACTGGAGCCTGCGGCCATATCAGGAGCACGCGATCGCGAGCTTCCTCGACGGCGGTTCGGGCGTCGTCGTACTGCCGTGCGGGGCGGGAAAAACTCTCGTGGGAGCCGGCGCAATGGCCCAGACTCACGCCACGACTCTCGTGCTCGTCACCAACACAGTCTCTGCCAGGCAGTGGCGCAGCGAACTGCTGCGCCGCACCTCGCTCACCGAGGAGGAGATTGGCGAGTACTCCGGTCAGGTGAAAGAAATCAGACCCGTCACGATCGCGACCTACCAGATCCTCACGGCGAAGCGGCAAGGCAAATATGCGCATCTTTCGCTGCTGGACGCGATGGACTGGGGTCTCGTCATCTACGACGAGGTCCACCTTCTGCCGGCCCCGGTGTTCAAGCTCACGGCGGAACTTCAGGCACGGCGCCGTCTCGGCCTCACGGCAACACTCGTGCGGGAGGACGGCCGCGAAGGCGACGTATTCAGTCTCATCGGTCCCAAGCGATTCGATGCGCCGTGGAAGGAAATCGAGGCGCAGGGCTTTATTTCTCCCGCATCCTGTTTCGAAGTGCGCATCGACCTGCCTGCTCAGGAGCGACTCGAGTACGCCGCAAGCAGCGACAAGGACCGCTACCGGCTCGCGGCGACCGCGCCGGCCAAACTTCGCGTCGTCCGGCAGCTCGTGCAACAGCACGACGGCGAACGCATCCTTGTCATCGGCCAGTACCTGGATCAGATCGATGAGTTGGCGGATGCCCTGAACGCGCCGAAACTGACCGGCGCAACTCCCGTAGACGAACGAGAACGTCTCTACCAGGAGTTCCGCGACGGAACGACGAAACTGCTGGTGGTCTCGAAGGTCGCGAACTTCTCCGTGGATCTTCCGGAGGCGACCGTTGCGATTCAGGTTTCCGGCACGTTCGGCTCACGGCAGGAGGAAGCGCAACGGCTCGGCCGGCTGCTGCGCCCGAAGGAATCCGGATTGCCGGCGAACTTCTACACGCTCGTCGCGCGCGATACCGTCGATCAGGATTTCGCGCAGAACCGGCAGCGATTCCTTGCCGAGCAAGGCTACAGCTACACGATCCTCGACGCGCACGCCCTTCTCGCCGCCTGACCAACCTCGCCGCCTAGCCCTGCCACGCCGCCCCCCCCGCCCCCCGGCGTCACACCGGGAGGCCATTTGTTCCCCAGGACGGCGAATGTTCGCCGTCATGGGGAACAAACGCCGTCATGGCTGGCACCGTCGTCGAAAGGACCGCGAAACTTCGCCCTCATGGGGAACGAACGCCGTCATGGTCTCGCGAGCCGGCCGCTCACCCGACCCGGTACCTCAGAAGAAGAGTCGAGTCCGACGCGAGCACGCTGGCGAGCGCAAGCTGCGCGGGCTCAGTGAGCTCGCCGGCGGTGATGCGCATCGCGTCGCCCGCCTCGAGGCTCGGGTTGATGGTGAGGAACAGCTCATCGACCACGCCGTCCGCGAGCAGGGTGCCGAACAGGTGCGGTCCACCCTCGCACAGCACGTTCCTCAGCCCGCGCTCATGCAGTGCGGCAACGATCGTCGGACCGTGTACTTTCCCGGCATCGGGCGCCGCATCCGCCGAATTGTTCGCGACGACGACATCCGCGGCACTCTCGAATGCGGCAGCGGATGACGCGCCCTCCTCGGTCGTGAACACGATCGGCCGCACGGGCGCATCCGTGAAAATGTCCGACTCGGGGTCGAGCTCGAGACGCCCGCTCACGATCGCGAACACCGGATGCTCATTCAACCCGTTCGCGAGCCGCCAGCGGGCAGACTCTTCGCTCACGCGCATCGCGCCGTAACCTTCCGTGCGCACGGTGCCCGCTCCCACGAGCACGACATCGCACACGCGGCGAAGCAGTTCGAAGTGGCGCTTATCGGCATCATCCGAAAGGCCGCCGGAGCGGCCGTCGTGCGTGACGGCACCGTCCACGCTCGAGACGAAGTTGACGCGCAGCACAGGGCTATCCGACATCAGACCCGCGACGATTTCTTCATCGCTCAGCGCGGGCGAGGCGTCCGGCCACAGCCGGTCTATGTGCGCGTTCGAGGTCGAGGAGCTCATCCCATATTGTGTATCGTCCAGGCGGGCTTGCGCCAACCGAGGATGCCCTCGACCATCCGCACGGCAGCTACCGTGGCAGGCACGTCGTGCATCCGAACAATGCGGGCGCCCTCCAGGATGCAGAACACGGCGGCGGCGAGGGAACCCTCAAGACGTTCGCCCTGCTTGCGGTCCGTCATCTCTCCGATGAAGTCCTTGTTGGAGACGGCCGCCAGTGTCGGGTAGCCGAGCGCCGCAATTTCGTGCAGTCGCCGGGTCAATTCCAGCGAGTGATAGGTATTTTTGTTGAGGTCATGCCCCGGGTCGACGATGATGCGGTCGTCGCGGATGCCCGCGGCCTTCGCGCGTTCGATTCGGTCGCGCAAAAAAGCGATCACCTCGTGCACGACATCCACGTATTCGGGTTTGGGCGGTTCAGCCCGCGGCGGCGACATGCTGTGCGTGAGTACGAGCGTTGCGTCAGTCGCGGCGACGGCGGATGCCATGTCCGGATCGAACAGGCCGCTCGTGTCGTTGATGACCGCGGCTCCGGCGGCGATCGCAGCTGACGCCACCTGCGCGTTGAATGTATCGACAGAAATCACGACATCGGATGCCGCGGAGATCGCCGCCACCACCGGCACCACACGTTCCAGTTCTTGCTCAACGGAGACCACCGGGCCACGCCCGAACGGCACGCCGCCGATGTCGACCCAGTCGGCACCATCCTTCGCCGCTTTGAGCGAAGCCTCTACCGCCTTGTCGAGCGCGTAGGTGGCACCCTTGTCGAAGAATGAATCGGGCGTGCGATTGATGACGGCCATGACGGCGACCTCGCGATCGAAGTCGAAGGTTCGCGTGCCAATGACTCTCTGGGCAGAATTCGAAACCCGCTGCGCTTCGCCCACCTTGTCTCCGATTCAGGACCAATTGCACAAATATGTTGACGTCACGAAAAGGATAGGAATACGATTCGCGAGTCTTTATCTGAATTTTAGTTCGATTTCGGGGGGCTGGCTGGCGCATGACTTTTCGAATCCGTCACTTTTACCGCTTTCTCGCACTCGGAATCATCAGCGCGCTGCTCCTCACCGGGTGCGTCAACCGGCCCCAGGATTCGCCGGAAGTTCACGACACGAGTCTCTACACCGGGCCTCTCCCGCCGCCCGCACCGCTACCGCCGTCACCTGATCTGCCGCCGCTGCCTGTCGCTCCCGCAGACCCTCACGATTCGGCGGCCATGAACGCCTACAACGCCGCGGTGGACGCGTATGGGAAGGCCGCTCAGGCCAATCAGGACAAAGTCGCCGCGCAGATCAAAGCGATCAAGGAGCTCGCCAGGGACGCGCAGGTCGGGGGGAAAGCGGGTGTCGCAGCGTGGGAGTCCCTGCTGGTCACGGCGGGCATCGCTGTGGCAGGAGCCGACGGCAAGCCGATTCACATCAACGGGAAGACCGGGACCGGCTGGCCGCTGACCGACGCCGAGCTTCGGCTCCACTCCGTGCTTGCTGCCACGCCGGGTGGGCAGCGGCTTTCGGATCTCGCGGGCACGCTCGGCGCGATTCCCGGCCTCGACGACGCAAACTTCACCTCGACGCTTTTCAGTGAATTGCTGGGGGCACGCGACCGCGAGTTCAGTATCGTCTTTTGGGCATTTGGCAACGCGTTCGTCGACGGCACACATCCGATCGAGCCCGACCAGGTCACTCTTTCGTGGGCGCAGATCGAATTGCTGCTCCGACGGCTCGGTGCCGAACTTGCGACTCGAGGCGTTGCCGATGCCGGGGCGGCCGGAGAGCCCGGGACCACTTCGCCGAGAGCCGAAGGGGCAACTGTCGACACAGCCTCGCTCATCAGTTCGCTGAAGTCCGACGGCAAGCGTCGGCCGTGCGAAAACCAGGAGAATCCATGGTCGCAGGAGATCCTCAATCAGGCGCAAAAGGGGTTCTCCACTTTCGTGTTTGACCTGACGTTCAAGCTCATCTCCGACGCAGCACAGAAAGTTGCCGAGACCGGCAGCAAACTTGGTATTGACAGGGCCGCGAGTTACATCGGCTACGCACGGCTCATCGCCGCGTACACGTCATTTCTCGCCAAAGTTTCATCGCTTCGCGCGACGTTCACGATAGACAGAGCTCCGCTCGTAAGAACGAAGGAAATGAAACCCGGCGAGATCCAAAACCTCAACATCTCCTACACTTTCGACCCCACCACGTGGGGGAAGATCAGCGAATGCCTCAACCTGTTTACAGGCTTTTTCGGGTTCGAGATGCCGAACAGTGCTCAAGGCTCACTTTCCGGTATCGACGTCAACCTTTCGACGGCCAACCCTGCCGTGCTGCGGGTGGGCGACGGAAAGGGCGGTGCCGACCCGGTAACGAGCGGGATCACGAACGGTGATGGAGTCGTCGCATTCAAGCTCTCCGGTGCGCCCCAGAAAAACCTCATCCCCGACAAAGCGACGGCTAAAGATCTCACCGTGGAAGTGAAGGCACGGTCCGATATCAAGGGGACAAACTTCTGGCGCGACATGGCTGCGCTTCCCTGGGACGCATTGGATGTCGTCGGCAGCCTCGGATTGAGTCAGATTCCCGAATTGCTCAGTCGCACAAAATTCATCACGTTCTCCGATCCGATTCCCGTTCGCGACTGGAAGCTCGACGCTAATTTCGAGGCTTCGGTGAAGGGTGATATGACGATCCATCGCGCCTGGAACGAGCAGTTCGATAACACGTGCGGCGCTCCTTCGACGATTCTCAATCAATCCGTGGATGGGAAGGTCTCGTTCACATCCGACAAAGCGGCCATTACCGCCGCGTTGATCAGCAACCCGTACACCAATGTCGGCGATCAGGCGTTCGTGTTCTTTCCGCTGAAGGGCACCTTTTCCGGCGTCGACATCGGGAACGGAAACGGGCTTGAACTATTTGATCTTCCCGTGCACTACACCACGGACAAGTCCTTTTTCGAACCCGCAACGGGTCAGCAACCTCCGCTGTATAAGGGGCCGCCGGTCGCCTGCGCCGGCCAGGGCGACGGCACCCCCAACTTCACCCCAGCCCCCGACTGCGGGGTTCGCAAGTATGACGGCACACTCTCGGTGAGCATGCCGGAAGCTCGACACGTTTACGCTACGGGAGCACCGGCGAGTGAGTCCAACCTCTGGAAGAGTTGCGGCAATCCGCTGATTCCTCGTGATCCTCCAGTCGCGCCCTCGATGCAGTCCTGTGCATCACCGTCCTCACACGGCGGAAAAGTTCCCGCGATCAACGACGTGTTCGACCCCGCGAAGAAAACACTCACGATCGAAGGCAGCTCCAGTTGCATCACCGAAAACCCGGGCTCGATCGACCAGGTCTATTACAACTGGACGCTCACTCTGTGCCGCATTCCCGAAGGGAAGGAGCACTGTTGATCGACGTCACGTCGGAGTGAGGGGTCAGAGCTCTTCGAGCGGCACGGATTCGTCGGTCAGTCGCGCCTCGTCCATCTCCTTGCCCTCGCGGATGATGCGCTGCACCTGATCGTTCACGTCCCACACGTTCACGTTCATGCCGGCAACCACCCGATCGTTCTTGAGCCAGAACGCGATGAACTCGCGCTTGTCGCGATCGCCGCGATAGACAATCTTCGCGCCCTTGGTCATGGGGCCATAACCCGAGTACTCCATCCCGACGTCGTACTGGTCGGTGTAGAAGTAGGGGATGTCCTCGAAGCTCTCGTTCTGCCCGAGCATTCCGCGCGCGGCCGCCGGCCCCTCGTTGAGAGCGTTCGCCCAGTGCTCGCTGCGCAGACGCATGTTGGCCAGCGGGTGGAACGCGTTCGCCACGTCGCCGGCCGCGAAGATGTCCGGATCGCTCGACTGCATCGCCTGGTCGACGACGATCCCGTTCTCCGTGACCAGCCCGGCGTCATCCGCGAGCGCGACATTCGGCACCGCGCCGACGCCGATGAGCACGAGGTCGGCCGGAATTACTTCGCCGTCCTTCAACTGCACGCCGGAGACCTTGCCGTGGCTGCCGACGATCTTGTCGACGACCACGGACATCCGCATGTCGACGCCGTGCTCTTTGTGCACGTCGTGGAACATCATGCCGAGCTCATCGCCGATCGCGTTGGCGAGAGGAATCGGAACCTGCTCGAGGATGGTCACGTCATTGCCCAAGGTGCGGGCAGTTGCACCGACCTCCATGCCGATCCAGCCGGAGCCGACGAGAACGAGTTTGCGGCCGCCCTTGGCGAGTTCCTTGTGGAGCGCTTGGGAATCATCCAGCGTACGCAGGTAATGCACACCCCCGAGTTCTGCCCCGTCGATCGCGAGCATGCGCGGGGACGAGCCGGTCGCAATGAGCAGCTTGTCGTAGTGCAGCGGTTTACCCCCCGACACCGTGACTTCGTGCGCTGCGGCGTTGACGCCAAAAACGGTGGTATCGGTGAGCAGGTCGATTCTGTTCTCCGCGTACCATTCCTTGGGATGCACGTAGACGGCGTCCAGCCCGTCCGAACCGTTGAGATATCCCTTGGACAGCGGCGGCCGGATGTAGGGGGCGTGTGCCTCTTTTCCGATGAGCTGGATGGTTCCCTCAAAGCCCTGCTTGCGGAGTTCTTCAGCGGCAGACACCCCCGCGAGTCCCCCACCGACGATGATGAAATTCTGCGTGCTGGCCATGTCTCTCTCCTCTTCGTGACTGTCTTTTGCTTTCCAGGTCAAACAAATGCGTCGCCGCCGGATAGCCGGAACTGGCGACGCAGGGCATTGTCTTTCGCGAGCACTCCCGTAAATGACGTCGTCGTCGTCATCGACCCCGACGCCTGCGCCCCGCGCAGGGTCATGCACAGGTGTTCGGCTTCCAACACCACTCCTACACCTCTGGGCGACAGGTTTTCTGTGAGATAGTCGCTGATGTCTTTGGTCAGGCGCTCCTGCACCTGGAGGTCGCTCGCAAATTTCTGCACCACGCGGGCGAGCTTCGACAACCCGACAAGCCTCGCGCCGGGTACGTAGCCGATATGGGCGACACCGCGAAACGGCAGCAGGTGATGCTCGCACAGCGAGTGGAACGGGATGTCGCGCACGAGAACGAGTTCGTCGTATTCCTCATCGTTGGGGAACGTCGTCATGGTGAAATCCCGTGGCGTGAGCATCTCCAGGAGGCTGGCCGCGACGCGCCGCGGGGTATCGGCGAGATGTTCGCTCGTCACGTCTCGTCCGAGCGCCATGAGCAATTCCGCCACTGCCGCCTCCGCGCGATTTTGGCTCTCGGCTTCGCGAAGCGTTACCGCGTGCAGCGCGGGCGCGACGTGGGATTCCCGGGGTTCGTGCATGATCACATCCGACATGACTGTTCCTCAATCTTCTGGCGTGTATTCCGACTGTATGCCCGCAAAAATTCTTTTGTCAAGTTTAACGTTTTTAGAGTTAGAATATTTCCATGAACGAGTCGCGAACGGATCAGATCGCCGCCATTGCCGCTATCAGCGATCCGCAGCGGCGCGCACTCTTCGACTTCGTGAGCCGCGGCAACGACGCCGTAAGCAGGGACGACGCCGCAGAATCACTGGGAATGCCGCGCAGCACCGCGGCCTTCCATCTCGATCGACTCGTTGACGAAGGCGTTCTGAAGACCGAATTCAAACGCCTGAGTGGCAAGACCGGTCCGGGGTCCGGTCGGCCATCGAAGTTGTATCGGCGGGTCGAGGGGGAAATTTCTGTCTCCATACCTCCCCGCCGATATGACCTCGCCGGAAACCTGATGGCGGCCGCCATTGACGAGTCGGATCGCACGGGTGAGCCGGTGCGATCCGTGCTGGTGACGATTTCCGAACGCACCGGTCGCGAAATCGGCGCCGCCGCCGGCTCCCTGGCTGCGGCGCTCTCCTCCTGCGGCTACGAACCCCGCGATGACGGCGAGGGAGGCATGGTGCTCACGAACTGCCCCTTCGACAAGCTCGCCGCGAAACACTCGGATGTCATTTGCGGCGCGAACGTCTCCCTTCTCAAAGGGGTCGCAGAAGGCGCCTCCGAAACCAGGCGCGATGTCGAGTTCGTCACCCCGACCAACGGATGCTGTTGCGTGCGGGTCACACCAAAGGCCGACCAAGACTGCGCATTATGACGCCTCGACGGATGCCCCGCACCGCCAGCACGTTGCCGGCAATTCGCCTTCGATGAGCGCTCCGCAGTCGTCGCACACGCGTTCGAGCCAGCACACGGACTCGCCCGTCGGTGTGAACTCGTTCTCGCTCATAGTCTCATTCTGCACCCGACGATCCCGGCAGGCCTCCCCGAGTTTCAGCGACAAACACTCAGGATTCACACAGCAAACGCGCAGAGACTAGACGCATGAGCGACGGACCGAAAATTCTCATTGTCGATGACGAGCCCAACATCCGGGACCTGCTGACCACGAGCCTGCGCTTCGCGAAGTTCGCGGTGCGCGCTGTGGGCAACGGCGCCCAGGCAATCTCCGCGGTTCTTGAAGAAGAACCCGACCTCATCATCCTCGACGTCATGCTGCCCGACATGAACGGGTTCGGCGTGACCAAGCGCCTGCGCGCGAGCGGGTATACCGCCCCCATCCTGTTCCTCACCGCCAAGGACGACACGGAAGACAAAATCACCGGACTCACGGTCGGCGGCGACGACTACGTCACGAAGCCATTCAGCCTTGACGAAATCGTCGCGCGCATCCGAGCCATCCTGCGCAGGACCATGGCGGAAGAAGAGGATGCCATCATCCGCGCCGGCGACCTCGTCATGGATCAGGACACCCACGAAGTGACGATCGGCGACAACCCGGTCGAACTCAGCCCCACCGAATTCAAGCTGCTTCGCTACCTCATGCTCAACCCGAACCGCGTGCTCTCCAAAGCCCAGATTCTCGATCACGTGTGGGAGTACGACTTCAACGGGGATGCCGGAATCGTGGAGTCCTACATCTCCTACCTCCGTCGCAAGCTCGACCAGTACACAGAAGAGCCTGTCATCCAGACCAAGCGCGGTTTCGGATACATGCTCAAGGCAGCAAAAGTCTGACCTTGCTCGTGGATGCGGTTCCCGGCGCGGGACGAATTCCGTGGAACTGGCCTCTCGCCCATTTTGCGGAGAATGCCGTTAGCCTGAAGTCCTGATGCATGATCGGCTAACCCAGTGGTGGGGCAGGGTATCCCTGCGCACGAAGACGACAGCGGTCACCGTGCTGCTCCTCACGGTCGGATTGCTCGTCGCCGGCATCGGCACCATGACCGTGTTGCGCAATTATCTCGTAAGCGAAGTGGACCGCAAAGTCTCCGCCACCGCCATCGAATTGCGCGGATTCGACCTCGACATTCAGGACACGTGCGATCGCGCGGCGGGGCCCAGCCAGTACTTCGTCGCCATCCTCGACACAGACGGAGATCTGCTGTGCCGAAATCGCAACGACAAGCAGGCCCAACCGGTCATTCGCGGACTCGATCTTTCCATTGTGAAAGACCTCAACGGCGCACCGCTGACGCTGTGGAATGCTGATCGCTCTGGCCAGTGGCGGGTGGTTTCTGCCCCATATCAGGACACCGACACGGGCGCCGTCGTGACTCTCGCGGTCGGGGCGAGCCTCGGCGACATCAACGCGACCATCTCCCAGTACACCGCCGTCTTTCTCGGTTTTGCACTCTCGGTAGTCGTGCTCGGCGGAGTCATCACGAGACTCCTCGTCACCGCGACGTTCTCACCGCTGCGCGAAGTGGAGGCCACGGCCGCGGCCATCGCGAACGGGGACTTCAGCCAACGACTCCCCGGCGCGACACCCAATACCGAAGTCGGTCGACTCAACCGCTCCCTCAACACCATGCTCAACCGCATCGACCGCGCCTTCGCGGACCGGGCGAAAACCATCGACCAGATGAGACGTTTCGTCGGTGACGCCAGCCACGAGCTGCGCACCCCCCTCGTGACGGTGCGCGGATATGCGGAGCTGTTCCGGATGGGCGCCCTCGAAACCCCCGATGATGTCGGCCAGGCGATGGAACGAATCGAAAAAGAAGCGGTGCGGATGGGTGAACTCGTGGAAGACCTCCTCGAGCTTGCGCGGCTCGACGAAGCCAAGCCGCTCCAGCTCGCACCGGTTGACCTGGTTCCGCTTGCACGGGATGCCGCGCTCGACGCCATGGCGTCCTCACCAGATCGCACGGTCTCGGTCATCGTTGCCGAACCGGACTCGTCGCCCACCGTCGACGACACACCGGCTGCCGAATCCACTCCCGCCAACAACCGTCGCCGTGAACTGACGGCGGGCAAGCAGGTTTCGACATCCACCGGCCCCATCGCGTTCGCGGGAGCGACTCTCGCGCGCCTCCGGTCGCGTCGAGCGCGGGCATTGACGCCCGTGGCGACATCCGGCTACAGCGACACCATTTCGTTGGCCGGTCCGGCAATTGTTCTGGCGGAAGAAAACAAGATACGCCAGGTGATTACCAACCTTCTGGGCAATGCCAAGCGCTTCACCCCTCCCGGCAGCCCTCTCGAACTTGTCGTGCACGTTGATCCGGCACGTAACCTGGGCCTTCTCGACATCGTCGATCACGGCGAGGGGATTCCACCCCAAATCCGGGACAAGATCTTCCAACGATTTTGGCGGGCGGACTCCTCGCGCGCGCGTGCGACAGGCGGCAGCGGACTCGGCCTCGCCATCGTGTCCGGAATTATCGCGGCCCACAAAGGCACCGTTGACGTGATGGAGACGCCGGGCGGTGGCGCAACATTCCGTATCGGACTGCCTCTCCTCCCCATCGGCTACACAGCCGAATCCTCCGCCAACTGAGCTCACTCGCCGCAGGGAATCGCCGTTTCATCCTCTAGCGTTCAGCGTGCGGGAAGACTTCTCGCTCAACAGGGAGGAAACATGACAAGTTACCGCGTGGACAGCGAGGCAGTTTTGGGCGCGCACAGCGCCATTCACACCACGATGTCTCGAATCGAAGCCGAAGCAGCGAACCTCAAAACTCAGCTCCTCAACCTGCAGGGCTCGTGGACGGGACCGGCGGCGATGGCGTTTCAAGGGATCGTCAGCGAGTGGACGGCGACGCAGCAACGCGTTGAACAGAATCTGGCCTCGATCGGGCACGCGCTCGGCCAGGCCGGGCGCCAGTACGCAGAAGTAGAGCTGGCGAATGCCCGCATGTTCGCGGGCTAGTTCGTCGTCGGATGTGCAAGTGAGTTTGGTCGCTCCGCCCATAGAGGCCCGCCACACCCGAGCGACCAAACGCACTTGCAGATCCTTGAGTACCCGTAGAGCACGCTGACATAACTCGTGCATTGGTAAGTCCTTCTAGGGCGGAGGAGGAGTGTCACGGCTTGCGAGTGCTTGACCCATCAATGAGGCCTTCGAAGCGTCCCACCAGCACAATGCCTACAGTCATAAGCGCCACCCTCAACGAGGGCAGGAAGTTTTTACTCCATCTATTCACTTTCTTCCCCTAACAGCTCACTCAGACCGTCTACTTTCGGTTCCACAAAAATGTGCTGCTGAGGAAGGACGCGACAAACATTGTGATCGGTAGCCACCCGGCAACGGGCCCACGAAGCGGCGCCACTATCACGATCATCACCGCGAGAACTGCCATAATCAGCGCGTGCACCAGATTTTCTTTCCAGTTACTGACGTGGAGATCCTTTTGGCTTTCGTTTAGGGCGGGGTAGAGGAGTGTCACCGTTTTGCGTGCGCTTGGCCCATATCCGATCACCAACGAGTGTATTTGAGAGGTAGGAACCCGCAAACATGACGAGCGGAAGTGCCCAGACGATTGGGCCTTCGAAGCGCCCAACCAACACAATGGCTACGGCTATAACAGTCACCATTAAAGAGGGCAGTAAGTTTTTACTCCATCTATTCACTTTCTTCCCCCTAACAATTAACTACGTATGCCCACGATGGGATCGGTGCCCCAACGAAAGGGTAGTTAACCTGAACGCACTTCCCGGCGTTCCTCGCCTGATTGAATGCATTAAAGTACTGCGCATACATGACGAATGCGAGGCTCGCGCAAAGGGCGATGATCGGGTATGAAGGAATGACTCCGCACAAATATGTGTAGTAAGCGTTGTCATTTGCCGCATTGGCCACCTGCGCTGTTTCTGACTTCGTGTATTTGACTCCATACCCCCACCAGAAGTAGTAAATGGTCGGATCGGCCACCACCGGGAACTCAATACCAGGTGCGCTGAAGTCGATGTGCTGCGTGAGTATGTTGCCAGCGAGTTCATAGCGGGTAGGAACTTTCGCCCCGTTCGCGTCGATTGCCCATGGGGCGATGATCAGCCCGGTCAAGTTCCCTGCCGCATCCTGCAGCACATAGCCACCATCAATACCTGGCAAAATCTTCGTGCCGTTGGGCGGTTGCAACACGTAGCTGAATTCGGAGGGCGAAGCTGCGGTCTCACTGACGGAAATGATCTGCACTGACCCGTCATCCCTAAATACTGGAACGACGGATGACGCGGCTGAGTTTCGGTAGTAAGCAGACCCGTTGCTTGCCCGGCGAGTTTCGCTCTTGTCCGCTTGTGGCAGCCCAATTGTCAGTGATTCACCTTGACGGGTTAGGGTGATGCCCTGCGTTGCTTCCTTGGGGATGTGAATCGACATCCCAGCCGAGGATCCAAGTGTGGCACCCTCGCGGGTCACCTTCACAGGATCGGTGCCGTTTTGGAATATTTGTGGCGCTACCGCGTTGATTGCGACGATCGGATCAATATCCGTTCGATCAACCGTGTTCGCGACCGCGCCCGTTGACGTGATCCCGACCGCGCCAGCGACTAGCAAGACTAGGCTCGGAAGCCTCCATATTTTCTTCATTTCTTTGTCTCACTCAAATGCCATTTGGGTAAGCAACTTTGGGGGCCTCCATAGAAAATCACAGAGTGGTACTAATTGTCTACCCTACTAAGGGGGAATATGGTGTTCCAGTTAGCCATCGGCACGCGCTCGGCCAGGCCGGGCGCCAGTACGCAGAAGTAGAGCTGGCGAACGCCCGCATGTTCGCGGGCTGAAACGGGTCGGCTGCCAGTCGCCACGGTCGGCATGGGGAGCGCTTTGGGGTCTCGGGTGTGGCGGGCCTCCATGGGCGGAGACCCCAAAGCGCTCCCCGTCCCGACCCCCACACGAAAGGGCGGCCCCTCTCGGGGCCGCCCTCACTCGTGCGTTGGTTGGGTAGGACTTAGAAGTCCATGCCGCCTGACGGGTCGCCCATGGGCGCCGGCGGGTGCTTCTCCGGCTTCTCGGCGACAACGGCCTCGGTCGTGAGGAACAGCCCGGCAATCGACGCCGCGTTCTGCAGCGCGGAGCGGGTGACCTTCACCGGGTCGTTGATGCCCGCGGTCAGCATGTCACCGTACTCGCCCGTCGCAGCGTTCAGACCGTGACCGGTCGGCAACCCGCGAACCTTCTCGGCGACCACACCGGGCTCGAGACCCGCGTTGAGTGCGATCTGCTTGAGCGGAGAATCCACGGCAACGCGAACGATGTTCGCGCCGGTTGCTTCGTCGCCCGTGAGGCTCTTGAGTGCTTTTCCTTCGAAGGCGGTCGCGCCGGCCTGGATGAGCGCGACGCCACCACCGGCGACGATTCCCTCTTCAACGGCAGCCTTCGCGTTGCGGACGGCGTCCTCGATGCGGTGCTTGCGCTCCTTG